>CP070842.1:2275520-2295886 GCA_020342155.1 Dehalococcoidales bacterium | reverse complement strand
TTCCGCAAACAGCTTGAGGGCAATACAGTTAACCCGATGGACCTCAAGAAGCGGCTGGCCCGGGAGCTGGTCACCCAGCTCTATGATGCTAAGGCGGCGACTAAGGCGGAGGAAAACTTCGCCCGGGTTGTGCAAAAAAAAGAAGTTCCGGATGATATCCCTGAAATCCGTATATCATTTAAGTCTAACCAGTTACCCACCAACAGCTCCCTGATTTTTCAGGTAGGTTTTGCATCAAGTAGCAGCGAAGCGTTCCGCCTTGTCATGCAGGGTGGGGTTACCATCGACGGAAAGAAGATAACTGATAATAGCCCTGCATACACCGATGGCAGTATAATAAAAGTAGGGAAACGCCGCTATTTCAAAGTGGTGGATGCCGATAAAACAACATAGAGAAGGAGAGCCAATGGAAAACCTGCGCATTCCCGGACCGACCCCCTGCCCTGATGAGGTGCTTCAGGCAATGACGAAGCAGATGATAAACCACCGGGGTCCCGAGTTCAGGGATATACTGAACCGGGTAACCGAGAGCCTCAAGGTGTTGTTCCAGACCAAGAATGATGTCTTCCTGCTTACCGGTTCGGGAACGGGTGGTATGGAAGCGGCCATTGTCAATACTCTGTCGCCGGGTGACACCGTGCTCTCGGTATCTGTCGGTGTCTTTGGTGACCGTTTTGCCTCAATCGCCGAGCAGTTTGGTGCTAATGTGACCCGTCTCAGCTTCGAGTGGGGGAAGGCGGCTGACCCTGATGAGGTACGCCGGGCTTTGCAGGCCGACCCGAAGATTAAGGCGGTGCTGGTCACTCACAACGAGACCTCCACCGGCGTCACCAATGATTTAGAGGCGCTGAGTAAGGTAATTAAAGATGCTGGTAAACTGCTGCTGGTCGACGCCATCAGCAGTCTTGGCTCGATTAATCTACCGGTAGATGAGTGGCGCTGCGATGTTGCCGTTAGCAGTTCCCAGAAGGGCTGGATGACCCCGCCGGGCTTGGCTATGGTCAGCGTCAGTCAGGAGGCGTGGCAGGCACACAACAGCGCCAGGATGCCGCGTTTCTACTGGGACTTTTCCCGTGCTAAGAGCTACCTGGAGAGGGGGCAGACACCATGGACACCGGCCGTTTCTACCGTGTTCGCCATGGACATCGCACTAAAAATGATGCTTGAGGAGGGCCTGCCTAACATTATCACCCGGCATGCCAGGTTGGGTGAGATTACCCGTCAGGGTGTCAGGTCACTGGGGCTTTCTCTCTTCGCTGATGAGAAGTATGCCTCCGATACTGTCACCGCTGTCAATGCCCCGGATGGATTAAACGCCAACGACCTGCGCAGGATTATGCTGAGCGAGCATGAGATAGTACTCGGTGGGGGACAGCAGAAACTGGATGGCAAGATATTCCGTATCGGGCACCTGGGTTGGGTGTACGAGGTGGACATTAGCGAGGTAATGGCAGCCTTGAAGGTAGCCTTACCAAAGTTCAGGTATAATAAAGCCGGCTAGGGGCCGTTTGAGGCATAAAAAGAGACCAGAGGAAACGGTAATGAAGGTTTTAATCGCCGACCCTGTCGCTGATGAGGGCATCGAGCTCCTGCGTTCCGTCGCTGAGGTGGATGTCAGGACTGGTCTAAAGTCAGAGGAGCTGATAAATGTCATCGGCAACTACGAGGGCCTGGTAGTGCGCAGTCAGACCCAGGTTACGGCTGAGGTTATCGCCGCCGGTGTCAAACTTCAGGTTATCGGCCGGGCTGGTACTGGCATTGACAACGTCGATGTAGATGAGGCGACCCGCCGGGGTATTGTGGTTGTCAATGCGCCTACTGGCAATACCGTTTCTGCCGCCGAGCATGCCATCGCCCTGATGCTGTCTCTGGCACGTCATATCCCACAGGCCAATGCCGCCCTCAAGAGGGGAGCCTGGCAGCGTAGCAAGTTTATGGGTACGGAACTCAGGGACAAGACGCTGGGGATTATCGGGCTGGGTAATGTCGGCTCCGAGGTAGCCCGACGTGCTCGTGCGTTTGAGATGAGGGTTATTGGCCAAGACCCCTTCGTTTCTGAAGAAATGGCTGCCAGTCTGCAGGTAGAGCTGGTTACTATGGAGCGGTTGCTCAAGGAATCGGACTTCATCACCCTGCACCTGCCGCTAACGCCGCAGACCAAGGGTCTTATTGGTCTGAAGGAGTTGGCAATGGTCAAGCCAACAGTCCACATTATCAATTGTGCCCGGGGCGGACTGATTGATGAAGAGCTACTTGTTAAAGCAATTGAGGAGAAAAAGATAGCCGGGGCTGCCGTTGATGTCTTCCCCAAGGAACCAGCTACGGAGAGCGTCCTCTTTGGCAATGATGAGATTATTGTAACCCCTCACCTAGGGGCCTCCACTTCCGAAGCCCAGACAATGGCGGCTAAGGATGTTGCCGGGCAAATAGTTGCCGTGTTTAGAGGGCAAACACCCAGGTACGCTGTTAATGTTCCCTTTGTATCGGTGGAAGCTATGTCTGTGTTGGGGCCCTACATGGCGGCTGCGGCTGCTAGTGGCAGGCTGGTGCGCCAGTTAGTGGAGGGGCAGGTTAACTCCATACAGATAAAGTACGAGGGTGAGATTACGGCATATGACACCAATGCCCTGAAGGCATCGGCGCTGGGGGGTTTATTGGAGGGTGTTACCGAAGAGCGGGTCAATCTTGTTAATGCCAGCCTGCTGGCTACCCGTCGTGGCATATCGGTAGTGGAGCAGAAGAGGGAGAAATGCGAGAACTATGCCAGCCTGATTACCCTGGAAGCCACTACTAGTGCCGGCACCACCACTGTCACCGTGACTGTGATAAGAGACGAGCCTCACGTTATCCGTGTCGATAACTACTGGATAGACATTGTGCCCAGCGACAGCTACTTCCTCTTCAGTGACCATATCGACCGTCCTGGCCTTATCGGCTCGGTTGGGAAGATAACCGGTGATGCCGATATAAATATCAGCTATATGTACCTCTCCCGACTTAAGCCAAGGGGACAGGCATTGATGATGCTTGCCTTGGACGAACCGCTACCCGAGGAGCAAATACAGCAGATGCTGGCCCTGCCCGACATCAATACTGTTAAGCTGGTACGGTTGTGACGGTTGACAATCGCGAAATCATCGGACTAAGCTAATAAACACCCTCCTTATTGGGAGGGTGTTGCCGTTTGGTTACAATGACAGGGGGTGAAGTTATGACCTATGAGGACTTGCTGTTAGAGAAGAGAGAGGATGGGGTTGCCATCCTTACCCTGAACGTGCCGGAGAAGCTCAATGCGCTTTCACGAGACATGTCGCTAAATCTTCCTCTAGCTACTGATGAGCTGGCTAAGGACGACAATGTACGAGTCGTAATTGTCACCGGGGCCGGACGAGGCTTTTGCTCCGGTGCCGATGTTTCCATGATGCCAGGAGCAGCTGCTGGTGGTGGTGCGGAAAGACCGCCCCGGCACCAGAGACTTCAGGTAACTGGGGAATCGGTTTGCGACGCCTTCCCGAAACTGGACAAGCCGGTTATTGCCGCCATAAATGGAGCCTGTGCTGGGGCCGGTCTGTCGCTGGCATTAAGCTGTGACATTAGGATAGCTTCGGAGAATGCCCGATTCGTTGTAGCTCAGGTAGCTCGTGCACTGGTCCCCGATTATGGAATGACCTATTATCTACCTGTCGTTGTGGGGATGTCCAAAGCTCTGGAACTGATGTTTACTGCCGATATTATCGGTGCTGCCGAAGCAGAACGGATTGGTCTGGTAAGCAAGGTGGTTCCTCTGGATGAGCTGATGAGCGTTGCTGATGAACTGGCCTTAAAGATTGCGGCGCAGCCTCCAATCTCTGTAGAGATGGCTAAGCGGATGGTATGGCAGAGCCGGTTTGATGATATCGCACGTCAGGTTGATATGGAGAGCCGGATTATACAACTATGCTTCGGAACCGAGGATGTCCGTGCTAGTGTAGAGGCTTTTATAAACAAGCAGCCGCCTCCCAAGTACAAGGGCTACTAGCTGGTTCACGCAAGAGGGTAAAAAACAAGACCAACGGGTGTCTTCGGGTAGAAGTAAGTAGACTTATGGGGCATTGTCTCCCCTACATCGGCGATAGCTCTGACGAGCTGTGGTTTTACCGGCCTCAGAAAGAAAGCAAGCTGATACTCCTGGTCTAGCACTCGGTTCACCGCGTTCTGCCGGTCGTGGCTGTAATGTATCTTCGTCTCGTCACCGGCGGCATCAATCTCGAGCAGCTTCTCCAGTATGATGTGGTCAACAATGCTGACGTCCAGCCGCTGAAAGAGTTCGGTATGGAATGATGGCATCATAACACTAATATCAGCGGTATCACGCATGTGGAGTACCAGGATATTGTCTTTCTCCGGTCCGAAACAGGCTAGCCAGACCTCGTCCGTCTTTACCAGGAGCTCATCGAGCTGGTGCCAGACACCGGGCTTGGTCAGTGACAACCGGTCTATCTCGAAGAAGGCTGCCAGCTTGCTCATGAGTCCGTCTAATAATGGTCTTGAGATACCACGCACCAGCCGGTGAGGAGCCAGGATGACGAGACCGGGGTCGGCAAGGTCTACCAGTGTCATCATTGCGAAATCGTACGGCTCGTTGTCGGACTGAGCTGGTGGAGAATAAGAGCGCCGCTCGCGGCGGTAGGTGAGGGCGCTGGTGTAACGGTGGTGTCCGTCAGCGATGTAGAATGGCTGGTTGGCCAGGCTATTGGCTAGCTGGCGGATAATATTGTCATCGGTTATTGCCCAGACGTCGTGCCTCTCACTGTCGAGGCCGCTAGCACGTATCGTTGGCTGTTTGGCTGTTTCCCGTTCCAGCATTGGGACAATTTGTTGCTCACGGTCCTCGAACATCGCCAGTATCGGGCTGGTATTGGCCTGAAGCGCCCAGAGTAAGTCGAGACGGTCGCGACGGGGTCCGGGAAGCGTGCCCTCATGAGGGCGGACTACCATCGCTTCCCACTCTTCCAGTCGGACACAGGCAATGATACCCCGGCGTCGGTGTCTTCTCTCCTGGAACCGGAAATAGTGGTCGTGGAGATAGATGGTCGGTTTTTCGTCCACCTGAAGGATACCCCGGTTCAACCACTGCTCCAGGAGAGTTGCCGCACGGGTGTACTTGTTGTCACCAACGGTATCCTGCGGTAGCTCCCGACCGAACTCCAGCCGGACAAAATTGTGTTCGCTGCGGTTATAAAGCTCTTGCTGGAGCTGCGGGGAGATGACATCATAGGGGGGACAGATGACTTTCGAGAGGTCGCTGACCAGTGACTGGTTATAATGCCCGCCCCGGAAGGGGTGAATTTCAGCCACGCTTTCTTACCAATCCCCCAGGCGTTCGTACCAGCCTAGTTTACTGTATGCCTTAAAGGGGTGCAAGTCCCTGTGTTCCATTCGTACGATTTGTGGAACTTTGACATTCTCTTATCTGCCTCACCCCCTGTTTGGTACGTAGTGGCCCCATCCCCTGTGTCCCCCTTCCCCTCTGGGGAAGGGGAAGATATTATAAGAGGGGCTACGCCCCTCTTTAACTCCCCTCCAATTATTCTAAGGCAAAGAATTGGGTTTTGAGGTAGTAGTTACCCCCGATAAATAGGGAATGTATCAGCTCGACGTATATTCTTTTACTTAAGGTGAAAAAGACCTGCAACTCAGGAACTGTCCCCACACTGTTTGGGGGAGTCCAGAGGGGTGTAGTCCTTCTGGAGCGGGGGTGCAAGGGGGTGTCTCCCTTGATTTGCCTTCATAGAAAGAGACGGAAGATTATTAAATCAGTTTAACTAATCTATTTGGGCCAGCCCAGTCCCGGAGGCGGGTGGATTTTCGGCAGGTCTTCGGCTAGTATAGTAGCCACGATGACACGTCAATATTCAGTCCTGGCACTGGGAGTGATATCCGTCTCGTTTGCTGCTATCTTTATCCGTCTGGCAGATGTAGATGCTGGCACTCCATCGCTGGTAATAGCCGCCTACCGCCTTTGTATAGCTTCTCTCATTCTGGCCCCGGCAGCCCTGATGCGTTCGAGGCAGGAGCTACGCCGCCTGGCACGGAAGGACATTCTTCTGGCGGTGGCATCGGGTGCTTTCCTGGCACTCCACTTCGCCCTGTGGATTGCCTCCTTGAGCTATACTTCGGTGGCCACTTCGGTGGTGCTGGTGACCATCACTCCTATATTCGTGGCTGTCGCCTCTTATCTGCTATTTCGGGAGAGGTTGACCTGGCAGGTTATTGCAGGTATTGTCGTTTGCCTTACCGGAGCTGTCCTCATTGGCTATGGGAACTGGCAACTCGGCTCTGAGCAGCTCCTCGGGGGTGTACTGGCCTTACTCGGTGCCCTGGCAGTGGCGGGGT
This sequence comes from Dehalococcoidales bacterium, assembly GCA_020342155.1. Taxonomy (GTDB): domain Bacteria; phylum Chloroflexota; class Dehalococcoidia; order Dehalococcoidales; family Fen-1064; genus W589. The sequence goes on along the minus strand of CP070842.1, from coordinate 2,289,511 downwards.
ACCTGCTTATCGGGCGGAGGCTTCGGCAGGAAGTAAGCCTGCTCAGCTATTCATTTGTGGTCTACAGTTCGGCGGCCGTAATACTACTGGTAGCCGCTCTCGTCAGGGGCTATCCTCTCTTCGACTATTCAGGGGAGACCTACCTGTGGATGGTCATGCTGGCGTTGGTACCGCAGTTGCTGGGGCATATGTCACTCGTCTGGGCGCTGCGGTTTGTCTCGGCGACTTTGGTGACCATCGCCGTCCTCGGCGAGCCGGTCGGGGCGACCGCCCTGGCGTTTGTGATACTGGACGAGGCACCGACCTGGAGTGAAATAGTCGGCGGCGTACTCATCTTGGCGGGGATATTCTTGGCTTTCCGGAGGGGTGGAGCTGAAGCCGTTGGGCGTTAATCTCGATAGTAGAATTGCATCCTATGCCCAGCCACCGCCTTTTGAAGTCTCCAGACCACGGTGCACCCCGCGTAAATAGTCTATCTGCCCCGCGTGCAGGGCTATCTCGGTGATGAGGTGGGCCAGAATCTTGCCCGTTGTCTGTTCGGGATTGTCGGGGCGGGGGACCTCAAGCAGCTTTTCCGGGGTAAGAGACTCCAGAAAGGCCAGTGTATTCTCATGTACTGCACTGGCATATCCCAGGAGGTCTTCCAGCTTTGGTACCGGCCAGGCCTTCAGCTGTTCTTCTGTATAGCCGAAGCCCATCTCTCTGGCCGGGATACCTAATTTCTCCCTCCAGCCCTGGGTTGTGTAGACCCAGGTGGTGTTCCGGATAACAGAGTTAATCCAGACGTCCTCCACCCGGGCAACATGCCACATAATAAAGGCGATGCTGTTGCAATGCGGAGCCGGTGACCAGGCAATCTCCTCCTGGGTCAGGCCATCGGTTGCCTCGGTCAGATACTTCCAGCTCTCGTTAAGAGACCTTACAAGGACTTCCTTCACTTCCATTTAAAACATCCTTTCACAACAAAGAGCAGTGCATCACCCGTCCGGATTTCGTCGCTAGTGTCTATCCTGTCTTGCCCGCTGTCGCCAGCTGGCCACCGCCTGTTGTCGCACTTGCTCGTCTACCTCGACATATGTTTCTGGAGGTGGTTCTTCCTCGAAGTCCTCGTCTTCAACGAAGGTGATACCTAAGAGCCTCCGGATAAGAGCGTAGATAAGTAGTAAGGTTGCTAGCAGGAACGGGGGTATGGCCAGGAAGGCGAGTTTACCCATACCGGGAATAAAGGACAGTCCGATGATTATCCCACCAATAACAAAACCAATGACTGGCCCCCGGACAGGATGTCTTAACAGCCAGCGGTTCAACCAGGCCGTCTGGGATACTCGGTATCTCTCAAACCGGGGGTCCATACTGCTCCCTGCGTCCCAAGACATGGTCCCATCCTCCTTTTCCCGGTTTTTAGAACCTATAACAAGCTATCTGTGATTACTTAAAATTAATAACAAATCTGCCATCCTTATAAAGCAACTCGTCGTCCACGAGGATTTCACCGCCCTGGCGCAGGTCGCAAATAAGGTCCCAGTGGATGGCCGACTGGTTCTGGCTGCCAGTCTCGGGATAACCGGCACCGAGCGCCATGTGGAAGCTGCCGTTGATTTTCTCGTCGAACAATATCTGTTTGGTGAAGCGGGTGATGCCCTCGTTGGTGCCGATGGCAAACTCCCCGACGCGCCGCGAACCCTCATCGGTGTCGAGAGTTTTCTGGAGAAAGTCCTCGTTCTTGTCGGCGGTGGCCTTAACGACACGCCCGCCCTCAAACCAGAGTCGGGCGCCGGTGACCTCCCGGCCGCCGTAAATCGCCGGGTAGGAGAAGGAGACGTGCCCCTCCATACTATCCTCCACCGGTCCGGTGAAAACCTCACCGTCGGGCATATTCTTGGTGCCATCGCAGTTTATAAAAGTGCGTCCGGCGATGCTGAGATGGAGGTCAGTCTCGGGGCTGACGATGTGTATCCGGTCTTTCTCCTTGAGCCATTCGACTATTTTCTGCTGCCAGGCGGAGAAACGCCGCCAGTATCCAATCGGATCGTCCATATCCGGCAGGCAGGCGCCGTAGACAAAGTCCTCGTACTCGCTCAGGCTCATCTCGGCGTCCTGGGCACAGGCATTGGTCGGGAACATGGTCACCGTCCAGCGCAGTTCACCGGTCGCCGAGCGTCGCATGAAGGTCTGCATCAGCTCGGTACGTGCCTGGCTACGTAATACCATTTTGGCCGGGTCGACGCTGGAGAGTGCCTTCGTATTCTCTTCGGCAGCAATAGCGATGCGGACGTCGTAGGTCTCCATAATCAGCTTCAGGGGTTCGGGTATATGCTGCAACTGCTCATCGGAGGCGTGGCGGAAAAGCATCTCATCTATCCCGGCGAGTCGTGGTATTACCAGGGGGTTTCCTCCGGCCTGGAGCACCCTGGTATAGACCTCACTCACTAGCGTTCCGGCAGTGGTGTCGCCATCTATCAACACTTTATCTCCGGGCTTCACCTCCACAGAGTAGTTGACCAGCAGGTCGGCCAGTTTCTCGATTCTTTGATCTGTCATTAGTTGCTCCTGTCTTACTGAGTTATCCGATGAATTCCCGTTTTCAGTTGGTGATGGGCAAATTGTAGCACCTGTTAGGTAGAGTATCAACGAGAGAACGACAGCCAATCTTTATCAAACGTTAATGAAACCTTTATGAAATATTTAGATTTTTTACGCTTGTCTTTATGTTTGCGTGCTAGATTGAGAGTACATTTAGCAGGGGGGTAAGGGAGGCAACTTATGGAGAGTTTCGTGATAAAGGGCAAAGCCAAGACAGTGTTTAAGCTGGTTGAGATGCTGGCTAAGGCAGAGAAGAGCGAACGGAAAGGGAAAAAGAAGTAGTTCGAGCGCTAATCTGCCCAGACATAACAACGCAGGACAGTAGGCCGGATCACCGGCCTGCTGTTTTTATTGTGACTTGTTTGTAGGATGGTGAATCGAAGACAGTTGTGCCAAATGTCGTCCGAACGGATTTAGTAATGGAAATACCTATTGGTTAGTTGTTACGTCACATTGTCGAAAAGAGACGCAGGGTCCGGAATATGCTCGGGTGGTCGTACAAGCTTCATTTTACGAGCCTCATTGGGGCAAGTGAGTACGCAGAGGCCACAGCCGATACATTCATCAATATCGGTATATGATCGTTCACTACCCAATTCAGGTAAGTCCTTCATGGTGATGGCACTGACTGGACACCTGTTTTCGGTGCAGATACCGCAGGCAGTACACTCCTCGGGATTATCCTCGATTATGAAACGGCTCTTGGCATAAGTGGTTTTCCCCAGTGCTGGTACGGTTCGGGCAGCTTTAACAAACAGGCCACAGCAATCGTTACAGCAGGAGCACAGTATGCTGGGCATGCGGTTTGAATTTCCGGTAGTACTGACGAGCGGAAACTCGTCCAGCTTGTCAAGAAAATCTATCAATTCGTCGTAGGTCATTTCTCTTCCGGCGTTGCGATCCAGAAAATACTGACCGTTCCTGCCGGCAGCCAGGCATACGTCGATTGGCACGGTACTCTTACAGGGTCTAGCCCTGTACACCACCCGACAGGGGCAGTCATGTATGACTATAGGAGGGTTCTTAAATATCTCGCGCATGTCTTCAATAGGTAAGATGCCGGGGATATCTTTGATAGTCCTCCATTTAGGTACGACCCTCATTTCCTCAATTACGTGTGGAATCTCTTCACCGTTTTTCAGGTGTTCTTCCAGATTGTCTGAATCTTCAAGACTCATCTTTCGTAACAAATCGAAAAGTTCATCGTCATCATACTTGTGATTGGCTGAAGCGACGCGGTCTTTCACCAGAACAGTATTATTTACCAGGTTCCAGCCCCTCCGGCCGGATGCAACCAGACCCCGCTCAAATAGGTACTGTAAATCTATATTTACAGTCGCGATATCTAGTGCCAGCGTATTGGCGATTACTTCAGCGGTGTTGGGTAGTTCATGCATAATCCTGGCTTGCTCCAGATTGGCAATCTTTTCCAACACTATGGGGAGTGTTTTATTATCCTCACTGGTTATCTTGATGGCTAGTTCATGATAAATAGGGTCGACTTGGCTCACGTCTATTTCTCCCAACCGTTATTTATGCCCCTTTCGCTGCAGGCAATATAACGACATCCGATACCGCTAAATTTCAGGATACATCTTCGCCGCTTCTATGCGTGTATATGCTAGCATTTCCACTCAAGGGGGGCAAGCTGCAGGGACAAAGTTAACTAATATCAATTATCCTAGCGGGCTTATTCGAAAACCCTTCGGATATCAGGGTGCAGGGCATCACCGATCTTCTCGACGGTACTCCGGCGGAACTTGTTTATTTCTACCATATCGTCCTCGAACTCGGCGGCTGAACAAAGCCGCTCAGGATGAAAGTAAATATCATCTACCGCTCTGACCGCTGCCGGGACCTGGAATCCGGTAGGAGAATCAACCCAGTCCTCCAGCCCTCCCCTCAGCAGTGAGTCAAGGATACCCAGGGTGTGTTCCAGCTTGATATCGATATAACTATTTCCCTGAATGATACCACCGGTGTTCAGTATGTAATAACGCATATCCGGCAAGCCTTTTAGTATCTCATAAAACCGGTTGGCGTGCTCAGCCCGACTGCCGGCGATGAATGGGTCATAGAAGAACTCAGCTCGTATCCTGCCGGCTCTTGTCGGGTCGCCGGCCGATGATTCCATAGCCTGCCCCAGTACCATAAAGGCGGCTGCCTGCTGTATGGTTAGCTTGGCCAGCGCTGGCATAGCGGGTTGCCGGGTAATGAGTATCAGGTTATCGACTTTCTCGACGTCTATGAACGGGCTGGCGTGCATGAAGTCCCTTCTCTGGATAACAGCCCGGCCGTTGGACGTTGATTCCAGATTGTAAAAATCGAAGTCGCCGTCCTCCGTCACGTGGATATTCTCACCGAATGTTTCTGGTCGGAGCAGTCCGTAATATATTTCTTCCTGCTCTCCGGGATTGACATTCTCCGTTTTCACAAACAGCCCGCCCAGTTCAAAGCCGTAGAAGGAGCCGTCCGGCATCAGTGTACCGCCGTCATCCTGCACCAGCCAGGACTTCTCCCTTCCCTTCCTTGCCAGGGCGCGGCCGGTGGTGGTGGTCTTGCCGTTGGCGCTGAGGGCAGCCAGCAGGGAACACGTCGTCCGGTAATCACCGTGGGATGACTGTAAGAAGTCCTCACGACAGCCGGCGTGCAGGAAAATGCCGCCACGCCTCGTTTTGGCAACCCAGTCTTCAGAGGCGAACACTCCTTTCTTGTACTCGCCGATATAGTTGCTGTTACGCACAATCTTGATAACCCGACCATCTTCGAGCATAGCCAGTCTTATCGTGATGTCTTTCTCCGGGAGTGGTCTGGACTTGTTTCTCTCAAAGGATTGGTCATAGAACATGACGATTTCGTAGTCAGGCTGTTTGACCTTTCCTCTTACCGGCACAAACAGGTTCTTACCCCCGAAGGCCACGTGGGCAAATTCCTCGGGGACTGTTAGCCTGACCACGGTATTGCTATCTTTGTTACCGACAGTCCTGTCTATCGAGATGAGCTTTTTCTGGCTGAGGACCTCCTCGGCCTGGATCAGCAGTTCGCGCTCCACTTTACCGAAAGGATGGTCGACACTGTTGCGGGTGAACATCGCTGCCCGTGAGGTAGGTTCACTCTCTACTACGAGATTGCCATATTTGGTCCGACAGACGTCGGGCTCGCTCTCGGCAAGCTGTTCAAGCTCCTCGTCGCTGGGGTTATGTCGCAGCCTACCTTCTTCTAGAGCTTTTGCCCTGATTCGCTCAATAGTGTGTGTAAACTGTTGCAGATCGAATTTTGGCACTAATAACCCCCCTTCCCCTGTCGATAGATAATTATATCATATTGGCCAGAAGACTTAACTTGCCGCCTTGATTAAGGTGCTAAAGTGAAGACTTAGTTGAAACACCAGCGAATTCTAATGTAGAATTCAGTTAGCCGGAATTAATGAGCGGCGGTTGGTCATGTGTAGACCTCAGGCTGGTATTGCCAGCCTGGTCTATTTTGGCAGAATTATCGTTTTTTGGAGGGTGGGTAATGCTGTCACCGGAGAAAAAGGAACGGTTTCGCACAGACCCAGCGATGGCGCTCGAACAAGAAATCAAGGCGTTTGCTAAAAACAGTCCCTTGAACCGGATGCCCGCTACCCGTGAGCTAACCATCTTTGACGAGCCGCTGGTAAGGTTTGCCGATGGTAATGACCCTCTATACACGGAGTATAAAACGATTATCGACCCCAGCCACCTTACTCCCCACGAAGCACTGGCCCAGTCCCTGGGTAAGAGCCCACGTGCCCTGCCGTCGCGTCTTTCCGTAGTAAGTTGGGTGCTGCCGATTATGGAGGAGACCCGTATTTCCAATCGCAGTGAGAGAAGGGTGCCTTCGCGACGCTGGTCGCATACCCGGTACTACGGTGAGGAGTTTAATAACGAGGTGCGGAGGTACGTCGTCGAGGTCCTTAACGAGATAGGCGCGCTGGCAGTAGTACCGATGTTTCAGCCCTATTTTCGGACATCGGCCAATGAAAGAGTCGGTCTCTTTTCCAACTGGTCAGAACGGCACAGTGCCTATGCTGCTGGTCACGGCACATTTAGTCTGTCTGACGGTTTTATCACCGAGCGCGGTATCGCCCACCGCTGCGGTAGCGTTGTCACCGACCTGCCTCTCGCCGCAAGTCCGAGGGTCTATGATAGCCCGTTCTCAAACTGCCTGTTCTACGTGGATGGTAGCTGTCGGGCCTGTATTGACCGCTGTCCTGCCGGAGCTATCACCGAGCAGGGACATGACAAGATGAAGTGCATGCATCACCTGCGCGGTATTGGCTACCTGCCGCTGCCGGATGTGTACGACGATGAGACCAGTGTGGCAGGCTGTGGATTGTGTCAGACGAAAGTTCCCTGCGAGTACCGTATCCCTGCCAAGATTGAGAAAACGGGGAAGGGTAGCTGATAGAGCGGCGGGTGCAGGGTCGAAGGGGTAAACGATATGCTCAGAGAATGCCGTCCCAAAGACGCCGACAAATTATATCAGATAATCAACGAGGCTGCTAAAGCCTACGAAGGTGCTATCCCTGACGATTGCTATCACAAACCTTATATGCCCGCCGACGAGCTGGAGCAGGAGATGGCGCGGGTTACTTTTTACGGGTGGGAAGCGGATGGTGAGTTGGTGGGGGTGATGGGACTTGAAGCAATCAAGGATACTACTCTTATCCGGCATGCCTACGTGCTGCCCCAGTGGCAGAAGCAGGGGATAGCCAGCCGGTTGCTGGAGTACCTAAAGGACCTGACAGTGACTCCACAATTACTGGTTGGGACGTGGGCAGATGCGTCCTGGGCACTCGATTTCTACCAGAGGCGGGGTTTTCGCTTTCTACCGGACAAGGACAGGCTGCTTGGGACCTACTGGGACATATCACCGCGCCAAGTTGAGACCTCGGTGGTGCTGGGTTTGGATATGGAAGTGGAGGCATAGACGCGCGGGGTTTTCTAACGCCCCTTTAGATTAGCGTACCTCCATAACGCCCCCAGCGCTCGCACCGCCCGTTCCGCGGAAGGGTAGAAGGGTATCCGGTGGGCTTCCATGTCTTTGGTCATGCCTGCACTGATGTCCGGGTCCATTCCCCAGACGGTCACCGGCTTGCCTCGCGCAATCAGGTCCGTGTAGGGCTTGAGTAGTTGGTGGCCGGTGGTGGAAGCAGCCAGTTGTGGCGGTATCCCGACCTGCACGGCAACACAGTCAACATTGGGGTCATCAACTACGGCCTCAACGAAACGGTTAACGACGTCAAAAGTGTGAAACTGGCCGGCGACGCCGGTGTCGAACGGGTTTATCGGAATCTCCCACGGTGGGAAGACCTCGCTGAGCTTTTTATGAGTCTCCGTGCCCAACTCAGCCAGTTCTAGGCCCTGAAGCTGGGCACAGTCGGTAGTGAACACACCCTCGCCACCGGAGTAGCTGGTGATGGCTACCCGGTTACCGCGTGGCAGCGGCAGGTACTCGAAGGCCTTTGCCAGATCAAAGAATTCATCGAGACCGGATACACGAATCGCCCCGCTCTGCTTCAGAGCAGCATCGACGACGGCATCACTCGACCTGATAATGGCGGCGGTGTGCGAGGAGGCGGCTTTCGCCCCGGCAGTAGTCCGGCCTGATTTCAGGACTAGGACAGGTTTCTTGGGAGTTGTTTCCCGGAGGATGCGTATGAATTTCTGGGCATCACCAGCGACACTCTCCAGATGCATGGCAATCACGGTGGTGTCTTCATCCTGTGCCAGGTACTCAAGGGCATCTACCTCGGTAATGTCCATCTTGTTGCCAAGGTCAATTAGCTTGGTCATATTCAGGTGAAAATGATTGAGGAGCCATTCGAGCCGGGGCTGGTAGAGACCTGACTGAAAGATGAAGGAGAGTCCGCCCTGGGGAAGCTTACTGTTAGGACGAAAACCAACGACGAAGTTGTTGGCTGAATTTATCGGGCTCAACGCGTTCGGACCGATGGCACGGATACCGTTTTCCCGTAGCAGGCGGTGTATCTCGTCCTGCACCTTCTGACCTTCGGTGCCGGTTTCGGAGAAGCCACCGGCGATGATGGTGATACCCTTTACCTTCTTGGCAACGCAGTCTCGTACGATATCCAGGGTTATCCTTGCTGGAACCGATATCACAGCCAGATCGACATCGCCCTCGATGCTCGTAACTTTGGGGTAGGCTTTTAGGCCCATTATCTCGGTGGCGTTTGGATTGACCGGGTAGACCTTGCCGGGGAAGCCCAGATTGACCAGGTTTGAAACGAGGTAGTAGTTAACTGTCTCTTTATTGCGGCTGGCGCCAATGATGGCGACGCTTCTCGGATTGAAGAAGAGGTCGAGAAAGTGGCTGTTTTGACCCATTTATCCTCTCCTGACTGCCTTTGAGCTAGGCCAGCTTTGTTGTCATTAACTGGTTGCTCAAGTCCTCTTCGCTTTTAGTAAACACCCGGATGTAATTACCGGTTACGCCAGACCAGATGCCCTCACCGGTGCGCTGCTCCCAGAGGACCGTCATCGTTCTGCCGGAGAAGCGTTCCCGGAAGTTCCGGGCGCTCTCTTCTGCCAGGGTAAGCATGCTATCACTGTGCTGCTTCTTCGTTTTGGGGTCTACCTGGGCAGGCATTTGCGCTGCCTCCGTGCCCGAGCGTGGAGAAAAGGGAAATACATGGATACGGGCAAATTCCATCTGCTTGCAGAAGCGGTAGCTCTCCTTGAACTCCTCGTCGGTCTCGCCGGGAAAACCGACGATGACATCGGTGGTTATCGCAGCGTCGGGTACGCTCTCACGTATCAGCGATACCGCTTGTTCATACTCCGCAGTGTCATAGCGCCGCCTCATGCGGGCTAAAACCGGGTCGCTACCGCTCTGAAGGGAGAGGTGAAAGTGCGGGCAGAGCCGGTCATCAGCCCAGAGGCCGAGCAGTCCGCTGGAAATCTCCTGAGGCTGTAGGGAGGACAGCCTCAATCGTGGAACGCCTGTCTCTACCAGGATACGCTCCAGCAGCCCTTTAAGGTCGATTCCGTTATGCTGGTAGGTACCTGTTTTAGTCGCGGTTAGTACCACTTCCTGATAGCCGTCATCAACGCGACGGCTGACCTCGGTAATAATCTCATTAGTCGGTAGGCTGGTCTCCCTTCCACGCACCCGGGGTACAATGCAGTAAGAGCACGGGGTGTTGCAGCCATCCTGGATCTTGATAAAAGTGCGGGTCCGTAAGACCAATGGCCGAGGTTTTCTGGTTCCTTTCCCCAAAGGGATTGGCCGGCCGCGCCCCCACGCTCCCTCAATTATTCGGAGCAGGCGTCCTTTCTCATTATTGTCGACAACCAAATTGACCCCGCCGATACAGGCCAGCTCCTGGCGTGCCCGCTGGGCATAACAGCCTGTGGCTAATATCAGGGCGTTCGGATTGCGACGATGGGCTTGTCTCAGTCGGTGGCGTGACTTGCTGTCGGCGATGTGGGTTACGGTGCAGGTGTTGAGGATATAGATATCAGCCTCACCGATACGGGAGACCAGTTGATATCCAGCCTCAATAAGCTCCCTCGCCAGGAGCTCTGTCTCTGCCTGGTTTAACTTACAACCCAGAGTTTCGAGAACAACTTTCATCGTTATCTATCGCTATCTGAAGGGTGATAATTCTGCCCGTTCAACAGTAAAAATAAGTGTGTAGTTAACATTGACTATTTGCCGGATAATCCATTATACTTGCCCTAATTCACTAACAGCAAGCTATGAAGTTTGCAAAGGAGGTCAACGTTGGTGGATGTTTCCGTAAATAGGGTTGTCATTACTGGTTTAGGTGCTATTACGCCGCTGGGTCTGGATGTAGAGACTACCTGGGAAGGGCTGATTGCCGGCAAGTCTGGAATTGATTACATCACACAGTTTGATGCGGAAGGTTTTGAAACCAGGATTGCCGGTGAGGTCAAGGGGTTTGAGCCAGCTGACTATATTGGGCGTAAGGAAGCCCGCCGTATGGACCGCTTCTCTCAGCTGGCGGTGGTTGCTGCCATGCAGGCAGTACAGGGTGCCAAGGTCGAGATTGACGATGATATCCGGGATAATGTCGGTGTCCTGGTAGGTAGTGGTATTGGTGGTCTGATGACATTGTCCGAGCAGCTTAGTATCCTCCTGGAACGCGGGCCGGACAGGGTAAGCCCCTTCATGGTGCCGATGATGATTGCCGACATGGCCTCGGCCCAGGTGTCGATAACCTTTGGAGCCAGAGGGCCGAATTTCTGTCCCACCTCTGCCTGTTCCAGCGGCTCTGATGCCATTGGCACGGCTTATGAGATTATCAAGCGTGGTGATGCTCAGGTGATGCTTGCCGGTGGCGCTGAGTCGATAATCACCCCGATAGGAGTGGCTGGTTTTATTGCTAACCGTGCTCTTTCTAATCATAATGACCCACCGCAGAAGGCGTCGCGCCCCTTCGATGCTGAACGCGATGGCTTCGTTATCGGTGAGGGAGCGGTTGTCTTTGTCATGGAAGACCTTGCCTATGCCCAGAAGAGGGGAGCCCGTATTCTGGCTGAGGTTACCGGTTATGGTGCCAGTAGTGATGCCGTCCACATCACGGCGCCAGCCGAAGATGGAGAGGGTGCTGCCAGGGCGATGAAGATGGCAATACGCAAAGCACGATTGGAGCCGACCGACATTGGCTATATTAACGCACATGGCACCTCAACCCCGCTGAACGACAAAATAGAGACAATGGCAATCAAGAGTGTCTTCGGGGACTATGCCTACCACGTTCCGATAAGCTCCACTAAGTCAATGACCGGGCATCTCCTGGGGGCGGCCGGTGCAATTGAAGGGCTGGTCTGTATCAAGGCAATTGAGACAGGCGTGATTCCACCGACAATCAACTATACTACGCCGGACTCGGATTGTGACCTTGATTACGTACCGAATCAGGCTCGCCAGGTGAAGGTCACTGCTGCCCTTTCCAACTCCTTCGGTTTCGGCGGGCACAATTCCGTGCTCGTCTTCCAGGAATTCCGTGGGGCGTAGGTTTGAACCGTAAGCGCTGGAATCTGCTGCCGCGTATTCCAGATCAACTCCTGCCCAGGGTCTCAGAATTGTCTCCCCTAATGGCGCAACTGGCCTTTAACCGTGGTCTTGCCGATCCATCTCAACTGGAACCGTTCCTGGCTGCTGATGAGAGGTTGGCTGCCGACCCCTTTCTACTCCCAGACATGCACCAGGCGGTGGCTCGTGTCTATCGTGCACTGCTCTCCGGAGAAAGCATCGCTGTCTACGGCGATTTTGATGCTGATGGTATTACGGCAACAGCGCTTCTCATTCAGGGTCTGAGCCTTCTCGAGGGGAGGACCATTCCCTACATACCGAGTCGCCTTGGTGAGGGTCACGGGTTAAGGACCAATGTCCTCCGGCAGCTCCATGAAGAAGGAGTGAGTCTGGTCATTACCGTTGACTGTGGGGTTACGGGCTTGGACGAGGTTCAGAAGGCCCACCGGCTGGGACTTGATATCGTAATTACCGACCACCATACCCCGCTGGATGAGGTACCTCCGGCGGTGGCGGTGGTGGACCCGAAGTTGCCGGGTTCGAAGTACCCCTTCTCAGAGCTAGCCGGCGTGGGTGTTGCCTACAAGTTGCTTGAGGCACTCCTGTGTAGCATCGGGCAGGAGAGGTACCTCAACGGACTGTTGGACCTGGTAGCTCTGGGAACGGTGGCCGATATGACGCCACTCCTCAGCGAGAACCGTTATTTGGTGAAGCGGGGTCTGGATCTGATGAATACTAACCCCCGTCTTGGCCTCAGGGCAATGATAGACCAGTCGGGGTTGACCATCGGCAAGGTCGCTTCGGAGAATATCTCCTGGGTCATCGCTCCCCGGTTGAACACAGCCAGCCGTATGGACCATGCGTTACCGAGCTATGAATTGCTGATGACCGACTCACCGGAGAGGGCACAGCAACTGGCGGCCTGGCTGGAGAAGAAGAATGTGGAGCGCCAGGAATTAACGAGTGGGGCTACTGCCAGGGCCAGGGAGCAAGTGCTGGAGCGGGGTATTTCGCCTCTGCTGATGGTAGGTGACGAAAGCTATCCCGCCGGTATTGCCGGACTGGTGGCCGGTCGGCTGTCGGAGGAGTTTTACCGACCAACTATTGTTGTTGGGATTGGCCAGCGGACGAGCACTGGAAGCTGCCGTAGTATCTCTGAGTTTGATATCATTGAGGCTCTAACGCGGTGCAGCGACCTGTTCACCCGGTTTGGCGGACATGCCCGGGCGGCCGGCTTCGTTCTGCCGACACGAAACCTGCCTGTCTTACAGGAAAGGCTACTGGAAATGGCGGTAACTGAGCTAGCCGGGGTTGACCTGCGGCCACGACTGGATATTGATGCCGAGGTTACTCTTTCAGACCTTGCCGGAGATACCTACCAATCGATACAGCAACTGGCCCCCTTCGGGCAGGGTAATCCGTTGCCTGCCTTTCTCAGTCGTGGTGTTGAGGTGGTCGACTGCCGTACGATGGGTAACAACGGAGACCACCTCAGGTTCAAGTTGAAGCAGGGTGGTATTACGTGGGATGCGGTCGGTTTTGGCATGGGTGCTGACCAGCCGGAGATTACCGCTCTGCTGGATATTGTCTACAACGTGGAGATTGACCACTGGAGCGGGCAGCTAATGCTACGACTCAATCTTCTGGACTTTGCTGTGGCTGAGAGAGCTACTTCCGTACCGTGATAGTGTCGCCCTGCCTGACCTTGCCAAGTAGCTCCGCCGCTGAATCAATGTGGCCAATTACGTTGACCGGGCTGATTGGTCGGGGCTCATCCACACGGCTGACCGGAGTTTTACCTAGGAATATGCACATGGCACTCCCCTGTGGCCAGTAGGCGATGTCTCCGACGGCGACGTTTTCGGTGGCGTTTTCCTCATCTCTCTGAACGGGTATCGGAAAGTAGATTTCATCGCCCCACATATTAATTGTGGTGGTGATGGGGAGGACCTCAAAGACACCGGTAGCGGTACCGGTATCGTTGAGCCAGGCGTCCACCTCTATTTCACCAACCGTAATCTTTATCTGTCGGCTCATAGAAGCCTCCTTTTTCGCTACGGCTGCGCTCAGGATAGCGGCTGTGATGGCTGACCGAGGCGTAAACGGCGGTTACTCTTCCTGGTCTTCCTCCAGCGACTGTTCACGGATGAGGCCATAGGCGAGCAGCGTAAAAGGACCGCCGAAAAGTCCGGCAAAACGCCAGAACCAGGGACTGATTCCCTGCATCACGGAGTCGACTGCGACCACCACGAAGCTACCTGCCCAGATGACGATTGTCGTAATAGTAAAAATGCTCCACTCCATTACTATACCTCCAGTTCCTGTTGTGGTGCTTCTCTCTTTAACCAGGGTCGACGACGAAC
>CP070842.1:2272681-2275420 GCA_020342155.1 Dehalococcoidales bacterium | reverse complement strand
ATGCATGAAGTCATGCGCATCATCCGGGACAATAAAGGTTCTTGAGGAGGCAATATGGAATTCAACATGGATATTGACACTGGAGGAACGTTCACGGATGGCTTCGTGCGCGGCAACGGCAGAACCGAGCTGATAAAGGTTGACACCACACCCCACGACCTGACGGTCTGTTTTATGGAGTGTATTGAAGAAGCAGCCAGGAGGTTCGACTACGAATCAGTCAGCCAGATGCTTGTTCAAATGAAAACACTTCGCCTGTCCACCACAATCGGAACCAATACTTTAATTCAGGGCTCGGGACCCAAATTAGGTCTCCTCGTAACACGCGGGCTCGGAGAAAATGCCTATGCGCCAGCGGGTACTACCAATCCGTCAGTAAACTTCCTTATACCTGAAGAGATGATTATCGGCATTGACGAGGAAATCAGTGAATCCGGGGATTCGATTACCGCTCCGGAGAGGAGCCAGGTGCTGAGCAGTGTTAAAGATTTGCTCGAGAGAGGGGCCCGAAGAATCGTAGTGAGCCTGGCCCGGTCTCCCTTAAACCCGGCTCATGAAAGAAGATGCCGCGAAATAATACTTGAAGACTATCCGGCCCATTACCTGGGTTCGGTTCCTCTGTTACTCTCTACAGAGATTAGCAGTGAAGTAGACGACAGGTATCGCACCAACGCAGCCCTCATTGACGCCTATATCCATCAGGAGATGCTACATTACCTATATAAGGCTGACGAAGATGTCAGAAACCAGCGCTATAAATGGCCTCTGTTAATTGTGCACGCTACCGGCGGCGTAGCCCGGGTAGCCAAGACAAAGGCAATTGATACCTGTGACTCCGGTCCGGCAGCCGGTCTGTTCGGTGCCGCTTTCCTTGCCCGATTGTACGGGATAGAGAATGTGGTAACCGTTGACGTCGGTGGTACCAGTACTGACATAGGACTTATTGCTCACGGCGAGCTTCCCTACACCGCAGAGAAGATGATAAGCGATGTTCCTATCAGGGAGCCGGTTATCGAATCTATTTCCATCGGCGGGGGCGGCAGTTCTATAGCCCGGTTAGATGAAAATACGGGAAAATTGAAGGTAGGGCCCGAAAGCGCAGGCGCTATACCGGGACCAGCCTGTTATGGCCTCGGCGGCTACAATGCCACCGTCGCCGATGCCTGGGTAATACTCGGCTATATTGACCCCGACTATTTCCTGGGAGGCAGAAGAAAACTCGATGCTGACCAGGCAAGGGCGGTCATAAAAGAACACGTGGCAGACCCTCTGAATATATCGGTAGAAGAGGCGGCTGACGCCATAGTTAAAGAGATGAGCACCCAGTCCGCCAAATCGATCAGGGACTTCATCAGTGCCAAAGGACTGGAGGCAAAAGATGTTACAATGTTTGCTTTCGGCGGTGCCGGAGGGCTTGCCTGCTACAGTGTAGCTAAAGCTGCCGGCGTACCTAAAACATATTTCTTCCCCTTCGGTGCTCAATTCTGTGCTTTCGGTTCATCATGTACCGATGTGCTTCATAATTATAGCATGGCACAGAATCTACCCCTGGAGTCTGTCTCCGATGACAGCACCGTTCAAAAAATCAACGAAGCCGTGCAGGAGATGACAGGCGATGCCTATTTCGATATGGAAGGAGAAGGCTTCAATAAAGAGAATGTCTCATTAACGCTGGAGATTGTTATGACCTCTGAGCACTCGCCTTCTCCGACAGTAATTCGATGGTCGCCAATCTCTCCGGATATTAAAAAGGATATCAGGGCGCTCCCTGACCAGTATCGAACTGAGGCAACATCGGCTACCGGGGATGACAGAGTACTCATACGGGAACTGAGACTCCAGGCATCCTCACACCTGCCAAATCCCCAGTTTCCCAGCCATTCACCGGTCGGAGAGAGCCCGCAGGAAGCTTTTAAGGGGTCCAGGTCTGCCTACTGGGACGGAAAATTTCAGGACGTCCAGGTTTACGAGCAGAGCCTGCTTAAGAGCGGGAATATGGTCAGCGGTCTGGCAATCATAGAAAGCGCCGATACCACTATACTAATACCTCCCGGCAGTCAGTATATGGTCGACCAGTATCTTAACGGACTGATGGAGGAGAAGTAAGCCATGGGACAAAAAGTACGGATTACCGAGTACCTCGATATTGATCTGGATGAAGAGAAATGGTGCTGCAATCGGTGCGGCAGGGAATTAATATCCGCCAGGGATAATTATAAAAAGGGCTGTGTAGTCTATGAACGCGATCCCAGAACCATTTATGACCCGGTTCTCGAAGACGGCAGCTTCGCCCCTGACCCCGAGATCTGCCGGATTGTAGAGTTCTATTGCCCGAGTTGCGCGGTTATGGTTGAAAACGAGGTGCTACCTCCCGGACATCCTATTACCCACGATATAGAACTCGATATAGATAAACTCAAGCAAAAATACGCTGAAAGCACGGCTGAATAAGGAGAGGGAGAATATGTGTGCACTCCAGCCAGATACAAAGAATCCGAGCAGTTCAAACCATAAAGCCAGTATCAATGTCGACATCGGTGGTACTTTCACCGACTGTCTGATTATCTATGACGGCCAGATGGTTTTCGGCAAAGCCCCGACCACTACCTATGACCTCTCAAAGGGTTTCATGCAGGCCCTGCGAGAGACGGTCACATCTCTGGACATGTCTCTGGAAGATTTACTGGAATCGACGGAGATGATCCGCTACTCGACCACTCTGGCTATAAACAGACTGAT
>CP070842.1:2265486-2272581 GCA_020342155.1 Dehalococcoidales bacterium | reverse complement strand
GTCCGCGGCGGGCGTGGTTTATTGCCTCCGCCTGGTGGCGGTAGAGGGGCAGGAAGCCCCGCTCGGAAAGGCGGTCATGCAGGCTGTCCGGCAGCTCCTTATCTAGCTTTCCGGCAGTGGCTTTGCGGGGTAGGATGTGCTCGACATGGACAATCTGGTCGCTATAACCGGGCAGGGTGGTAAGATATTCAAGGAACGCCGAGGCATCCATGGCGGCTCTCGCTAACTCCTTACTGTCACCGGGCATCAGGAGACCGGGATAATCTCTATATCGTAGTCAAGAATCTCGGCGTCGAGGTGGTTGCTCATAATGAAGGCGACCACTTTTGACATAATCTCGTTGGCGTGACGATGGTCATTGCTGACACAGCAGATGCCGATGGTAGCCAGTTGCCACTTGTCTCCGTTGTCAACCTCGGCCACGGCAACATTGAATTTGTTTGACACCCGACTGGTGAGTGACTTCAGCACTCGTCTCTTGTCCTTGAGAGATGCATTTTCCGGCATACGGAGACTGAGCTTGCATACTCCTACATTCATGTCACCTTATCTCAACTAGAAGAGAGTAACTAGCTGTACCGGAGAGACTATGCCTGACTTTGAGGCCAGGCGTTTATTCTTTCCTGGTCCTGGATTCCGGTTTGTATTTGAACCGGGCGCTTTCAGCAACGATGGTAAGCAGGGTTGAGGAAGCGCCACGCGGGCGGTACAGGCCCTTCTCCCATTCGCTTATTGTCTGCTGACGTGTGCCCAGCCTGTCGGCCATTTCCTGCTGGGTCAGTCCCAGGTGTGTTCTCAGGGCGCGGATATGAGTCCCGTCCCATTGCGGACGCTTTTTTATTTTGGAACGACTGCTCATGGCTAGATTTTACACGAATCAGTGTAGGCCGTCAATGATAATCGATGGGGGGACGAACTACTATGTGTCGGCGTTGAGGATGCGAATAATCCTGGTCTTTGCCCGGACTACCTGCAACTGGTCCACTTCCCGCAATGCCGATTGCACGTCACCCTCGCGGGCGAGATGGGTGGTCATCACCAGCGGGACAAAGTCCTTGGAGACCGCCTCTTTCTGAATGACGGCGGCAATGCTGATACCATGCTTCCCAAAGAGGCCGGATATCTGAGCAAGAACACCCGCCTGGTCGAGTGCGCTGAACCTGAGGTAGTAGCGTCTCTGGGCGTCATCGGTATTACCCAGGGCCAGTTCTTCAGCGGAACTGGGCATGGGCAGGTCTTTCCCTTCGGTGATATCAAGCAGGTCCTTGACAATGGCATCGGTGGTCGGGCGTACCCCGGCGCCCGGTGCGACCAGGCCGGAGACAACGCCGTATTCGTCCTCAAGCTCGGTGCCGTTGTAGGCCCCCTGGAGGGAGCCGAGGAGAGACGCCTTCGGTACCAGTGCCGGGTGCACAGCGATGTTGAAAACGCCATTGCTCTGCTCGATGACGCCGACCAGTTTGATGGAATACCCCAGTTCATCAGCATACTGTATATCCTGGGGGGTGACATTCCTGATACCCTCGATGGGGAAGGGTGCTACCGTCTGATAAGAATTAGTAATCAGGTTGAGGAGGATACGAATCTTGCTGGCTGTATCCATGCCGTCGACATCATCGGACGGGTCACTTTCAGCCAGCCCCTTTTCCTGTGCCTCTTTGAGGACTACCTCGAACTCCGTTCCCTCATGGGTCATGGTCGACAGGATATAGTTGGAGGTACCGTTAAGGATGGCATAGATGCGGCGGTACTTCTTGGCGGAAACTCCGGCCTGTTGAAACTCGTGGATGAGGGCATGACAGCCGACGAAGCTTGCCCGGAAGCCGACACGGCGCTTCAGGTCCGTTGCCAGGGAAAAAATCTCCTGCCCCTTTTGTGCAAGCAGCATCTTGTTGGCGGTGACCACGTCCTTACCGTTCTTGAGGGCCTGTAACTGAATACTCCGGGCTGGCTCAATGCCGCCGATTAGCTCGACGACGATATCGATTTCGGGGTCGTTGACGACCGGTTGCCAGTCATTAGAGAGGTATTGTGTCGGCAGGGTGATAGGGCGGGGCCTTTCGAGGTCGATGTCGACTACCTTTGTCAGTTCCAGACCGGCGAACTCTTTCTGGTAGAGCGCCTCAACGACGCCACTGCCGATGTTACCAAAACCGATGACGGCTATCTTCTTACTGTCTGCCATAACACGCTGACTCACTTATGAAGTGGGACAGGGATAGCCAATGTTATAGCGGAAGACAGGGGGGTGTCAACTGGGGATAGCATTAATATTCAGATATCTCCACCTCAGCGGTAATTTCTATGAATTGACCGCTGAGCCGAGTTTCAATGTTAGTGGCGCCCCAGGTCCAACTTAAATCCTCTTCGACGTCTTCTATGGCGTCTTCGGCACTTGCCTTACTGTCAAATTTGTACCAACTATTCATATCGCAGACTTCATCACCGCGAGTCAGATTTATCAGGCACATACCGCCAGCAAGACCTTCGTCGCTATATATGTAATCTGGTCCAAATATCCCGCTGAAAACGCCAGAGGGCAGCTTGTCTGCCACTGCCTTCATATCTTCATTATCATATAATGAGGGCTCCTCGTTCTTATGCGTGCGGATGCAGGCTTCAACTGCGTATGCATCACCATAGACAACCATGTTGTCTATAAAGGCTATAGCCTCGTCAAAGCCACCTGTCCAGATTTCCACCCCGCTACATTCACCTTCGACAAAATACTCCTCTTCCAGGGCATCACGAATATCTTCCAGGTCAAAGCTTCCCATGAATACAAAAACGTAAGCCCAGTCGATTTCAAAGCCGGCAAAGGCCGAGACGTCTGTAGTTTCTATGCAGGATATTGCGTAGTAACTCAACTCCACAATCCAATCGTTATGCCAATCTTCTAAATCGGGATCTTCTGCCATCGCTTCAATATCTGCACAGGTGATGTAACCAACACCTTCAGGCGCCAGCTTCATTACCTTTATCAGGAAGCTGTCTGTACCGGTGCAGGCTGTAATAGAAGAGACCAGTACCGCCAGCACTACCAGTACGGTGAGGATTCTAACCTTCATCTCCAATTACCTGGCTTTTGAAAAATGTGCTGAGAAGTCAATATTCAGGTACTTCAATAATCACCGGAAAATTCAATAAACTGACCGCTCAGATGAGCATCAACATTGTAGATGTCAAACTCCCAGCCCAAATCATCTTCGATATCTTCTGTCATGGCGTCTTCGGCACTTGCCTCACTGTCGAAATTTAACCAGCCTGACATATCCAGCACATCATCACCACTGGTCGAATTCCTCAAGCAGATGCCACCGGACAGGACTTCAATGTCGTACAATACGTCTGGTCCGAATACTGAGTGAACGACAGCGGCTGGCAGCTTATCCGCTACTGCCTTCATGTCTTCATTATCATACATTGAGGACTGCTCGTTCTTATGGCGGCGGATACAGGCCTCAACTTCATCTTTGTCACCAACGATAATTGTGTTACCTATAAAGGCTGCAGCGTAGTCGTAGTCATCTGTCCAGATTTCTATCTCCCTGTATTCACCGTCAACGAAATCCCACTCGGTCAGGAAATCGCGGACTTCTCTGAGGTCAAAGCTACCCGTCAATACATATATGTAGTCCCAGTCAGTTTCGATGATGGCCATATCGGAGACATCCGAAACATCTATATCTCCCATTGTGTAGGTCAATTCGTCAATCATGTAGTCGTAAATGTAATCGAAATCAGGGTCTCCCACCGCTTTTTCAGCATCCATGCAGGTAATCATATAGGTATCTCCAGGCGCCAGCTTCATTACCTTTACCAAGAAGCTGGCTGTGGTGGTGCAAGCTGAAACGCAAGAGACCAGTACAGCCAGCACTATCAGTATGGACAGTATTCTCACCTTCATTTGCTCCTCCTCGTGTTCTTAATACGTTGTCTCTACGAACCAGAAGCTACACCAGAATACCCGCTTTGTCAAGATGCCATGCCTGAATGTAGAGCAAGAAGGGTGTTATGTATCCCTCCCCCTTGCCCCCTTCGGAGAGTACGTGTTTGCTGCCTCGGCAAGCAGTGCCAGGCTCATGAGGAAGTCGTCATGGCCCTGGGTGGGTTCGACATAGAAATTCATCGTCTGGTTGGGGCGGTAGTGGCTCCTGGCAAGCTCCATCTCCAACCAGAACTCCTGATATTCGAGGGAGCCGTCACCAGCATACATCTTGAGTCGGCCAGAGTTGACCACTGCCAGCAGGTCAAAGCCGAGTCGCGATTTCGACGATGCGGTAAAGGTAAAGGGGATAACCCGTGAGCCCAGCGCCTTTTTCAGGAATGAGGCCACCGGCTGTCCTACCCCGGTGGCGTCAACGACCACCCGGCGGCAGTGCCAGACGTTCTTGAGGATGTCAATAAGCTGGGGGTAAAGCTCAGGGTGCTTGTGGCCGGTCCACCGGTAGTGCTCGACGACCCGAATGCCGGGCTGTTTATTTATCTCATTAACGTGTTCAAAGTCCAGCTCCCCGATGGTGACCACCGTCGAGTCCTGTCGTGGCTTAATAGACCTTAATATAGCGTCCTCACCCTCTTCAGCTTCACCGGCAAGGTCGATACCGGCCACGTAGACCCTGCCGCTGTCCGGGGCGTGTTTCCGGGGGTGATTGCCACTCAACTGAGCACGCTGCTGAGTGGACAAAAAACCCCCGCCGCCCCGGATTGGCCTCAGGCAGTACTGTGTCAGAAAGAGGGGGTGGTTCTCCCCCAACCGCTCCCTCTCGGCTTCGACGTAGGCCAGGTAGTCCGGATTGTACCGGGCCACCTCCTGCCAGTCATAGCGGAAGTGGCGCCTGATACTGTCCCGCTTCTCCAGTTCCTGGTTGCTCTGCTTGACCTCCTCCAGCAGGGTGGAATCGTCCCAGGTGGTACCGTAATGGACGGTGGTAACGTTGGTGGTGGCCCCCATCGGCTTGAACTTCTTGGTGTACTTCTCCTGGCTGACGTCCTGCGACTCGTCGATTTCGAGGAGGATGTGGGCGGTGTTGCCCACCACGTTGGCCGATTCGTCTGCCGAGAGGAATATCGCGCTGGCGTTCGCCAGTCGTATTACATAGCCCAGTTCCGACCTCCAGATACCGCCGAATCCGGCATCGTTCAACCGGTCCTTGAGTCGTTTCATCGAGATAACAGTCTGTGGTTTGAAGGTAGGAGAGCACTTTACCAGATTCTGGGCCTCGGCCATGTAGAGGGTCAGCAGCAGTAGCTCGAGCTGTGCGGAAAGCTCGTTCTTGCCACCCTGCCGGGCAATTTCCACGGAGAAAGTGAGTCCCTTTCTGCCGAAGACGCTATCAAGTATCGCCAGGGCTATCTCACGCTGGTAGGAGCGTAGACGACGCAATGAGAGCGGGCTGGACGGTTCATTTTCCAAGGCTCGTGCCGATGCCGATACCGAGCGGGAGAGCGACCTCCTTGAGGACATTGCCGATTGCCTCCTTCAGCCCCTTCCTGTCTTCCTGGCTGATGTTGTAGCGTGTCCTGACCAACCGTGCCAGAGTGCTGGTGGCCTGCATAATAAGTCTGATATTCTCCGGGTCGTGCGCCAGGAGCGACTTTATCTTGACCCGCAGCAGGGCAATCTCGTCGTCGATGCCTTCGACACCGGTAGCCAGTTCGAAGTCAAGCTGCCCCGCCTCATCAAGAATTCTGGAATAGAATCCGTGTTTTCTGGCGTTCTGGTTACCTTCTTGTGCGCCTCGTTTTTTCTTTGCTTTTGCTGGCATTAGGCTTGTCTCCGTTGCGGAGGAGTCTGGCGGTGACCAGGACAATAGTGTGAGCGGCCAGGTCCCATCGCTGTGTCTCTACGGCTAACCTCAATAATCTCATCGGTATGCTCCCATCGACGTATAGTAATATAATAGAACAAGAGTACTAATACGGCTATAGCTTTTTGTCACCCATATCGAACGTGGGAGGAGTGAGCAGTTGCAAACAAGGGAGAGTTAAAGAGGGACGTAGCCCCTCTTTCATATGTTACCCCCCTTCCCCAGAGGGGAAGGGGATACAAGGGATGGGGCCATCACTACTGAATAGATGAGAATCTAAGAATGTTATCAATCATGTAAGCACCTTGGTGAAATTGATATTGCCAGTTGGCCGTTGTACAATACCCAGGGAAGAAAGAGGATGAGTATTGCCCAGCAGCTTTACCAGTTACAGGAGGTTGATCTGGAGCTTGCTGCCAACCAGCAGCACCAGGCCCGGGTCAGCAGTCAGCTTGGAGCGAGTCAGGAAATAGCCCGGGTCAAGGCTAAACTGGAGACCGGGCAGCAGCGACTGGAAGAGTTGGAGCGGCAGCAACATGCCGTGGAGTGGGAAATTGAGGACCTGACGGTCAAGCTGAAGGCCACTGAGGAAAAGCTGTTCGGCGGCAAGATACGAAATCCCAAGGAGCTGACCAACCTCCAGCGTGAGGCTGACGAACTGAAGGCAAGGAGTGCTCAGATGGAAGACAGGGTGCTGGAGGTGATGGACCAGGCTGAGGCTACTACCAAGAGTATCACCGAATTGACTGGTGAGTTAAGCAGACTGGAGGCTGAATGGCATGACTTTCAGGAGAAGCTATTGGCTGAGCTGATAGAGCTCGAGGCGGCACATGCCAAGCTTTCTAATGACCGACAACAGCTGGCGGCAGGAATTGTACCCGGGACGGTTGCGGTCTATGAGCAGTTGAGATTGCGAAGAGGGACTGCCGTGGCCAGGGTGGAGCAGGGAGCGTGTCGTGGTTGCCAGATAACGCTGCCGACTACTGAGCTGCAACAGGTCAGAGGTGGTGGTCTGGTACGCTGTGGTAGTTGCGGGCGTATCCTTTTTCTTGCCTGATAAAATGTCATGACAGCAGATAGGGTTATCATAAATGCCGATGGCGCTTCCCGTCAAAACCCGGGTCCGGCGGCTATCGGTGCCACCATAAAAGATGAGCAGGGGCATCTGCTTGCCTCGATATCCCGGCGTATCGGGCGGGCGACCAACAATCAGGCAGAGTACCAGGCCCTGATTGCTGCTCTGGAGAAAGCCATTGGATTAGGTGCCCGGAGGGCTGATATCCGG
>CP070842.1:2259123-2265386 GCA_020342155.1 Dehalococcoidales bacterium | reverse complement strand
GGGCGGTTAGCTCAGTTGGTTAGAGCACCTGCTTTACACGCAGGGGGTCAGAGGTTCAAGTCCTCTACCGCCCATATCTTCTACCATATCAAACTGCGTAGTTCAGCTCTGAGAACGCAACCTTCGGACCCTGTGTCTTATCCAGTACCGAAAGAGCGTCTGACCAGCCAGAGCGAGCGCCCATATACTGATAACGCCAAAAGTCATCCACCCCGCAATCCAGACACCGGGAGGGGCAAAGCTGCCAAACCGCATCAACACCCGGAACAGGTTAAAGCCAAACAACAACCATACAACTACCCATATAGCGGTCACCGCGGTTGCCAGTAGTACCAGAGGTGTCAGTGGCAGTGCCATCCGCCATATCCTCAGCGTTCTCCTGCGCATGGTCCTCAGATAGGCAGTCCGCCAAAGGCGAAATCGCCGCCAACGCCACCAGAAGTAAACTACCAAAGCAATGAAAGCCGCCACGGAAGTTGCTGCCGCAGCTATCGCCATAGTGTCCGCACTCCGCCAGGAGCCCCACCACGGAGCTGTCGGCAGCACCAATTCCTGCCCCAGAATCAGGCTGGCAACATCAGGCGCAAGACTATGCACCCTAGAGCTATTCTGACTGTTCACCAGTACAGCCACTCCCAGTTGATGTTCAGGTACCATGACCATGTCGGCAGCGAAATTTGACGTATCCCCGCCGTGCCAGACGAGCGACAAGTCGGCATCAGAAAGACCGATGAACCAGCCCATACCATAGCCAACTTCCTCACCCTTCTGCTCGTAACTCACACCTGGAGTGTGCAGTTCCATAATGGTTTCCGATGGTACCACCTGCCGACCATCAATACGTCCACCACTCAGTTGCACGATGAGCCACTTCCCCATATCCTCCGCGGTAGACATGACCCAGCCTGCCGGGACAACACTGCGATAGACGGGAATATTTCTGGTGACAACATGCCCGAACAGGAGCTGGTGACCATCTGCCCTGTCCATCACATCAGCTTCGCTAGGAATCATAGTAGTACGCATCATACCCAGAGGGACAAAGACCCGCTGCTCCAGATATTCTTCAAAGCTGACCCCGGACACTTCATCGATGACAGCACCAAGCAAGCTGTAATTCAGATTACTGTATTCAAATAATAACCCGGGAGCACGATTCAGGTGTACCCTGTCCAGCGATGCCACCAGCTTATCCATAGCATCATCACCCGAATGAAAGGCCAGAGGCTCGGCAAACGTTCCCGGTAAACCACTCGTATGATGTAACAGGTAACGTACCGTAATCTCTTCAGCAGTTTCAGGGTCAGCCGTTTTGAAGTCTGGTAGATAGTGGCTGACAGGCAAGTCCAGGTCCACCAGTCCATCATCTCTAAGAAGAAGCACCGCCAGTGCGGTGAATGACTTACTACACGAAGCCAAGTCAAACACAGTTTGGGGAGTCACCGGGGACGGATCCTTGAGACTGGCTGTGCCGAAGCCCTCCAGATAGATAACCTTAGCGTCCTGAACAACGACCACCGCCACACCGGGAATATTCTCAACCGCCATTCTTTCGGAGATGAAACTACTAATATCCGACTGCAAAGTCCCATCTGTCTGCGCTGATGCTTCTTTCCACCAGCTACCCCAGTATAACCCGCTGACTACTGCCGTCATGGGCACCAGGACTGCCATTAAAATCAACCGGTACTTGCTTATATCTGACATTACAGATTTCCCACAGACAATTGTAACCACTGCCTTCAGCGCGTGCAAACGAAAAAGGTTACTAATCGGCTAGAGAGACTAGTACTTTTGGTGGATGTGACTCCGCATACTGGTGAAATACAATATTATTAAGTGATACTTAGATACTGTAAGGCGTAAATCCTACGAATGTGAAACATCGGCAGCAGTATGCCCTCTAGACGCGGGTTCGGTGAGTATTATCCCGAACCGTAATGCTTGTTTGTATAAACTGGCTTCCGCTGGGCAAGAGTGATATAATGCACCATTATCACAGATAAAACACCCTGTAAAAAACTATTGATAAAGTAATCCGCCTGTTTTAGAATAGGCAAAGGATGACAGGCAAGAAAATGGAGCCATCGGAAATCGAGCGACTAGACGAACCCTCGCCCACACCTGCTGATACCTGGGACTTTGAGGAGGTGGTGGCCAAGGCCGACAAGCTGGGTCGAATGGCCAAGGAAGCTGCAGCGGAGTCAGTAAAAATATCCCAGCAGATGATTGCCAGGGCTGAAGAGATCAGCCAGCAGGCCAAAGAAGCCGCTGAGGTAGCATCGCTTGCCTCGCAGGAGGCAATAAGCAAGGCAGAAGAAGCAAGCCAAGCAGCTAAAGAGGAGCTAGACGCATCTAATAGGGCTTTTGGCAAAGCACTAAATGCGGCTGAGGAGGCAAAAGACACGTCACAGAAGACGATAAGCCGGGCAGAGGATGCAATCAGGCTGGCCAAAGAAGCCGCCGAGGTAGCTACAAAAACTTCACAAGAAGCTAGCGAAAAAGCAGAGAAAACAGCTCAGATGGCCCTGGAGACCGCCGAGCAGGCAGTAGCTACTTCTCAGGAAGCAGTAGGCCGAGCCGAGGACATAGGTAGAACAACCCGGATGGCTGTCGAGACGTCGGTACAGGCATCACAGGAAGCGGTGCGTAAGGCTGAGAGCATCGCCAGATCAGCCGAGGAGGCGACCAGGACATACACCGGGGCCTTCGAGAAGGCAATAAGTGCTACCAGGTCATCCGAGGAAGCAATCGAGGAATCAAAGAGGGTGTCTCAACAGGCAACAGACAAGGCAGAAGAGCTGACAAGAACAGTCGAGACGGCCATTGAGGAATCGGCAAAGGCATCCCAGGAGGTGATGAGTAAGGTGGAAGATATGACCAGGGCTGCCGAGACAACCGTTGAGGAATCAAAGAAGATGTCCCAAGAAGTGATGGGCAAGGCGGAAGAGATGACCAGGACTGCTGAAACAGCCATTGAGGAGTCCAGACAAGCCTCGCAGGAAGCGATAGACAAGGCTACGGAAACCTCCAAGGTTGCCGAAACAGCGGCCGAGGAGGCGCGAAGAGTATCACAGGAGGCGATAAGCAAGGCTGAGGAGATGGGCAAATCAGTCTGGGAAGCAGTTGAGGAATCAAAAAGAGCATCACAGGACGCGATAAAACAGGTTGAGGAAATAAGCAAATCAGCCATTGAAACAGTTGCTTCGTGGGTGGCAGCGTCGAAAGAGTCCGTGGAGATGGCCCGGAGAGCTAGTGAAACGGCTAGAGAGGCCGCTGAGACATCGGCACAAGCGTCGCAGGAAGCTATCAGTCGGGCACAAGAAGTAAGTCAATCGGCTAAAAAAGCCGCCGAGGCATCTCTGCAAGCCGCCAGAGAAGCTACCGAAGCATCCAAGAGGGGAGCCGAAGAAGCCGCCCAGGCATGGTTAGGAGCATTCGAGAAGCTGCTGGGGCGTGGTGGACAGTCAGTCAGTCTTGGGCAGGAGGTCAGCCATATCGCCGAAGAATTGGAGATGGTAAAACAACCCTCTGACAGCCAGGCCGACGAGATTAGCGATGCCCTCGAAGACGTCGGCGACGTCTCTGAGGCCACCAGCAAGAAGACAGAACGTAAAGCTGCTAAAACCACATCGAAAAAGAGTAGAAGGCAGGCTAATATCGAGGACCGCCTGGAGTCCCTTACGAGAATGTATGCAGCAGGCCAGACACGACAGACTGACGACGAAACCGAAGAAGAGGAAGACGAAACAGACTAGCACCACTTTAACAGTCACTCACAAAAGCGTATTATTGGCAAAAACGGATAACAAGGAAACCAACAAATAGAGGGGGTATTCTTGATGAACAAAAAGGGGCAAGCCGAGAAGGCTGCCAAACAGGCTGAGGAAAAAGCTGTAGAAACGGCTGCCGAACCACAAGCAGGCTCTCCCGAGCAAGCCGGCAACTATTTAGCAGAACTTCTGAGCCAGGCAGAAAATGCCTACACAATGTACCGGCAGGCTCAGAAGGAGGTAGCCAACGGGTATAAAACGCAAGAACAGCAGCTAGAGAAGGACTATAGAGAGGCCGAGAAGCGGGCAAGCGAAGCTCTTGATAGGGCGCTGGACAGGGCTCGTAAAGCTCGGGAGCAGGCCGAACAGCAAGCAGAAGAGGAATTCAGAGATGCGCTGGCGAGGGCTGAGGTAGCCTATCAAAAGAGTACCGCAGAAGCCATGAAAGCCCACAAGACAACCGTAGAACAGGCCTGGACGAAATGTCTTGATGCACGAGAAGAAGCCTGGGGTATCTTTCAGGGAGAGAAGGTAGCCAAGTAACGCTCAGCTCGGCTGAGGTAATGTTCACCGGCAGATGGGGAGACGCAACTTACAGTAGCAGAGGGATATCACGGAGGGCTTCGTCAAATCCGACCTGCTGCTCTCCAATCTCTCCTCGCCTGCGCTTCTTAAGATAAATATACCTGAGAGTCCTGCTAAAGTAATCCGAGATTTTCGTCGAGTTGGTCAGCTCAGATAGTACCAGGGTAACATCAAGAAAATCCTTCCCCCTGGGATAATCACCACTACGTATTGTAGCATCGGTGGCAATGCTTCTCAGGGATGAGGACAGGTCTCTTATCAGGTCCATACTCATTTGCTCATGAGGTGCCGTCAGGAGGTAGAGTGCTCGCCGTGCATCGTCAGGTCGGCATTTCAGCGATAAAGCCGACTTGGCCTGATTCATAGCATGAATTCCTTTGTCGGTTTCAGCAACCGCATTCCTGAAATCCAACTTCCCTCCGAAGGGGAGTTTGCTTCGTGAGACCGATGCTCTACCATGCCCGATAACAGACCACCCTGATAGGGTCTGAATTATATCGCCGGCATCCAGAACCTTTGAGCCGATGAACTTGGAGTCCGTTTCTTCGCCAGCACAGAGCAAGTTATAAAACGGATCAACCACGTGAGCATTAATCCGGGCCAGGTTATTTCTGATGGAATCCTTGTCCGTGACGTACCTCTGATTATCCACCAGAAATACGGCATCCGCTACCAGATAGATTGACTTGAGGCATGTCCCTACATTGTAGATAGACCTATCCTCTGTCAACTCCTCGTAGCGGAAAGGAAGAACAACAAGCGCATATACCGGCTTGTCTACGTAACGTTCCTTTACCTGCTGCGCCTGCTCGTCAATCGCCCCGGAGCCAGTGCCACCGGCAGCACCAGCAATCATTAAAAAGGCATCGGTATCCGAGCGCTGTTGTGCCCGCGCTACACCATCTAAAACCCGGTCACCTTCTTCCCTGGCTATCTCAGCGCCCAGTTCGTTTATCTTGCCAACACCGTGACCACCCGACTTTCGACCTCCGATGAGAACCCGGTGACGGTGGTCGGGTTTGATAAAGGTCAGCCCGCTTAGATCCGCAACATCCGTGTTGATAGCCAGGGCTTCTGTAACTATCTCAGTGCCGCGATCTGTGCGTGCTCTTTTGTCACGTCGTGCGAACTCATCAGCAAGTCGACCACCGCACTGCCCACAACCAATTACCAGTAATTTCAAACGTCACTCCATTACCGGCTTTATCTTACCAGCTCCACTTTACTTACTATATATGCGTATTCTATACATAACTACACCTGGTGTCAATACTTTATACTAGAAATTAGCCCGAAAGTACTAGTGAGCCAGTATTGAAGTCACGGTTAACCAGCCTCATACATAGTCTTTGCCAGCGCAATAAAGCATTGACAGGAACAGTCGGCTTAGATACACTGAGTGAAACTACAGTTCCGTTACCGGGGGGAAATGCCACATGAAGATACTCGATAACCTGCGGAAAAGAGGGGCAAGAAGAACATTCCAGAGACTTTATGAATACTGGCTGGAGAAGGATATCCCATCTGTCGAAAACACTGCCTCACGACGTATTGATGAGCACGAAAGACTGGAAGACCAGTCCATAAATGGAGACCTCACCCTTAGAGAGGCCCTGCAAAGACAACTTCCAAAGATCCCAAAGCCAAGAGACACGGTACAGTTGCGCCTGCCAATACGGTATGTATTTATGGGAGCGGCATTAATCGCATTACTTCTGGTCGCGCTGGCGATAGTCTCAACCGTCCTGATTATGCGGTCCTGCTAATTACCGTCATACTCAGGACGGTTGAGACTATCGCCAGCGCGACCAGAAGTAATGCGATTAATGCCGCTCCCATAAATACATACCGTATTGGCAGGCGCAACTGTACCGTGTCTCTTGGCTTTGGGATCTTTGGAAGTTG
>CP070842.1:2255160-2259023 GCA_020342155.1 Dehalococcoidales bacterium | reverse complement strand
GTTCGCCGACTGCTGGAAATGTGTATATTGTCCCGAGTTCAGGATCACCTGTAACAATTATCTGTGGTACGTCTATTGTAACCGGTTCGGAGCCAGTATTTGTAAGGGTCAACGTTAGAGTAACCTCCTCACCATACGGAGCCGTGAAACCAGCTCCAGCCAGCCTGGTTACAACCTCAGAGGACGATATCTCTATCTCTACCTGTAGTTCTCCGCCAAAGGTGCCGGCACCGTCTTCTTCCTCTCCCTCTGGTGGCGCTACCGAAATAATAATATCGGGCCACTCTATCACAGGCGGTGGTTCGACAACGATAGTAACTGGTTCTTCTTCTTCCTCCTCTTCTTCTTGCTCCCCGGCCACTGCCATTCCGTTCCACTTTGATGCGTCGTCGGCCATCTCCTCTGAAGCACGGCCGTTTAATACCTCTCCTTCAGGGCCCGTAGTCGGAGTGAACATCCCTGTTCGCCACATCACACCGGTAGCCACCATGACGATAGCCACGGTAACGACAGCCGTACGCCATACCGGACTCTGTGGTATGAACCGGTCCACGAAATCACGTAGCCAGTTCGCTCCTGCCTTTTCGCGTGCGGCTACTTCCTGCTCGGTCAGCTTCCTGAGCAGCTTCGATTTCAGGCTTTCCTGAAATTCGGGAGAAGGCTCGGCACGGAGATCGGTCAGCTTGCGTGCGAACTCTATCGCCGACCGGGTATCCTCACGGGTACCTTCGTCTGGAACGACCTCTTCTCCATTGAGGAACCGGTCCACATCTTTCAGGAATTCTTGTTCTTCGTTGCGTTCCTTATCCATTCTCCGTCTCCTCGAAGCTGTCTCTCAGCTTCCTGACAGCCCGATAGAGCTTGGTGCCTACGTTCGATTCAGACAGTCCCATTGCCCTCGCAATCTGGCGGTTATTCATCTCCGACCCGAATTTCAGGGCGATAATTTCCTGCTCTTCATGGGACAACCGTGATATACAGGTCTGCAGTTTCTCCCTTTCCTCCATTTTGACTATTACATCGTCTGGTAGTAACTCGTTTGATGACGTTTCTATTTCTGCTTTCTCCAACGACATGGCTGGTCTTCTTGCCTGTATCCGATAATGGTCAATCACCGTATTGCGTGCTATCGAGAATATCCAGGTAGAGAACGAGGCTCTCTCTTTAGAGTATTTCTCGAAATTGACCAGCGCCTTTTCAAACACTACCGATGTCAGATCCTCGGTCTCCTGTTCACTATTTACCCTATATCTTATGTAGCGAAACACCTTGGGGAGAAACTCCTCATAAAGCTCGACAAAAATCTCCCTGGCGCCTCTTTCTTCGCTGGCAGTACTCACCCTGGTCTATCCTTGCTCCTAAAGCCCCCCAAGGTTGCCCTGCATATATTATGTACGCTGTAACCCTGAAAGTATCACACGAATTATGCCTAAAGTAGCCTGATGTTGCAAGTTAGTAACGTGCTCCCCTGCCTTTTTATGAAAATAAGGCACATTTTTACAGTATTAGTACCTAATAAATGTCAAATCTGTGCTATTGACAACGACCGTCCAAAGGACTACAATCAACTCTCCAGTACAACACTAATACCTAACCATACCCGACCTCTGGAGAGTGATTGAGTCGGGAGGTAGGTGGTGGAAGATGTAGGGCATCGGAATCGTCAGATGACTGGCGGTGACAGGTGCCCTTTTGAATCTCTACAATGAAAGGGAATTGAGGACAAGAAATGAATACAATAGTATATAGCAGCTTCAAGGACCGGATGGACGACCGGATGAGAGAGTGGGAGGCACAGCAACGAATTACACAAGAAGAGTTTCGTAGAAAAGGACTAACAAGACGGAAGTCTGGCGGAATTATCGGTGCGATAATGGCTCTTGTTAGGAAACGGCGGTTAGGTAATAAGTGCCCAACCTATGGAGCCACGAACTCGAAAGAAAACTATGCCTGCATTGAATGTGGTGCTCCACTTACCCCGGTACGGGTTGAGGAATGAGACTCACAGCTGTTAGCAATGTCTTCTCCTTTCAATGAGATAAAGCAACCTAAACATACGAAGACCTATACTTACAGGACCCTTCTTAAGAGGAATGGAGGTACGGTAAATGAATATCAATTACGACAGCAGTAATAGTGGCTATAGGGGTAATCCGCCTATGCTTTTGTGGGGCCGCCCAGGGGGTGTCTTGGGCGGGTGGGCTGAATCGGAGGCCCGACGGATGCGGATAGAGAAGGAAGTGGAAAAACAATATGGACCTAAGCGCGATAAGAGAGAACCGCCAAGACCGTCACCTAAGAATACATATGCCGTGGTTGGCTTGATTGTAGGAGGCGTATTGGGAGGTGTTGGTGGCTGGTTTATTGGTTGGCTGGCTGTTATATTTCTTACCCTGGGCGGTATTCTTTTGGGCAACTTTGCTGGTGTGTATATAAGTAATTACATCAGGAAACGTCGGGAATCCAAGAACATAGAGATAACGAAAGAAGATAAACCAGACTATAGCGGTCCGTTCTTGAAACCATAATGGAGGTATTAGGGGCGATAGTCGCAGTCTCCGGGCCAAGCTTCAAAACGATATATTCTCCTTTTTAATGGGAAGTAGCGAGGGGGGTTGGACAATGAAGAGGAAAATCCTGTGCCAATTTCTCAGCTGTCTCGTGGTATTAGCCATGGTGGCTTGGTCCTGCGACGGGACACCATCCAGTGAGCAAGAGGAAGAAGAGGAATTGGAAGGCAAGATAGCATATACAGTGGCTATGGATGGAAGTGTGGACATATATGTTATGAATGCAGATGGGAGTGGTCGGACCCGTTTGTTAAATAGTCCTTATAGGGATTTTGCTCCTTCTTGGTCTCCTGATGGGGAGCGGATAGCATTTGTGTCAAGTATGGATGGAAATTACGAACTATATGTTATAAACTCCGATGGGAGTGGGCTGACAAGATTAACAAACAGTACTGCATCGGATGAAGCTCCTTCTTGGTCTCCTGATAGCGAAAAGATTGTTTTTGCGTCAAAGAGGGATGGAGATTTGGAAATCTATGTTATGAATGCTGATGGGAGTAAGCAGACAAGACTAACAAACAATACTGCATCGGATACAATGCCTTCCTGGTCTCCTGATGGGAAAAAGATTGCATTTGTGTCAGATAGAGATGGAAATTCCGAGTTCTATGTTATGAATGCAGATGGGAGTGGGCAGACACGTTTGTCAAACAATCATTATGAGGATTTCTGTCCTTCTTGGTCTCCTGATGGCGAACGGATAGCATTTGAGTCACATAGGGACGGAAATGGGGAAATCTATGTTATGAACTCCGATGGGAGTGAGCCGACAAGATTAACCAACAATACTGCGTGGGATGCAACGCCTTCTTGGTCTCCTGATGGGAAAAAGATAATATTCGCCTCAAAAAGAGATGGAAATTACGAACTATATGTTATGAACTCTGATGGGAGTGGGCTGACAAGATTAACCAACAATACTACATCGGATGCGTTCCCTTCCTGGGCACCGGTTTTTACCGAATAATAGAGCAAGATATGCTATAATAGCCCCACTAAAAGATAACCATACCTCACTGAACATCTCATGGGAGGCGCTATTTTTTGTTACAGGCAAGATTAATCGTCAATCCGGTGGCCGGGGCGGGGCGAACACGTAAGAAGTGGCCGCAGATAAGAGACTTGCTGAAGAGTATCGGGCTGAACTTCGAGCATGATTTCACCGAGGCCCCGAGCCACGCGATCGAGCTGGCTAAATCGGCTGTTCAGAAGGGTTACGAGACGGTGGTCTCCGTTGGTGGCGATGGTACTATAAATGAAGTTGTTAACGGACTCCATGATAGCGGTACCCTG
>CP070842.1:2251791-2255060 GCA_020342155.1 Dehalococcoidales bacterium | reverse complement strand
GTAGCCGGAGAAGACCATCTCCGTCATCGCCAACAAGAAGACGAAAAGCAATGCCTGTTGCTGGTCGCGAGCTATGGCCGAGATCATGATGCCCCACCCCAACTCCACTGTGATGAATAGCAGGGTCAGGGAGCACAGCAACCACACTGAGCCCCGTAAAGGTACGTCGAACCCCCAGACGGTCAGTGGTAAGAGTAAGAGAAAGTCCACACAGGTGATGACCATCGCCGGAATAGCCTTACCGATGATCAACTCCAGACTAGTCACCGGCGTGACCAGCAGTTGCTCCAGGGTGCCCAGCTCCCGTTCCCGGGCGATGCCTACCGCCGCTACCAACAGGGTCACCATATAGACGACGAAGCCCAGTTCGGCAGGGATGGCGTAGAGGCCATACTCCAATTCCTCGTTGAAACGGGCCCTCATGCGCAGATCAATAGGTGTGCCTGCGTCCCCAGCTCCGCCCCACCGGACAGCCAGCTTCTGTCCCCATTTGGCGACGGCTCCTTCTATGGCCCGCCGAACTGTTCCGGAAGCAAGCGTATTGGAGCCGTCAATGATCACCTGGAGCTGGGGCACGCTATTGGCGGCCTCCAACTCGGCGGCCAAACCGGGTGGGATAAGAAGAGCCACCACGGCCAACCCCCACACGCAAGTATCATGCCTAGGTAATAACACCCGGCAAAAATTTCCTGAATCCCAACGAGGCCGGCGAGGAATAAAACCCGGCAATAAATGCCGAGAACCCCCCGGGGGTTGATAGAATCATAGTCGGTAATAATGTCCGGTAAAAATGCCCGGGTGGTCTAAACTTAGCTCAGCCACAGGATAATATGTTAAACTGAATATAAGGTCTTTAATCGCCTTTTTCCGCCCGTCTGCCGGCTTTCTTTGTCCAACCAATGTACTACCAGGGGGGGGAGGGTTCTAAATGATTTCAAACGCTTTATTCAAAGCTTGATATTCAATTCCAAAAATTCGTCGAGCCACTTTTTCACGTTTGTTAAAGACGAATTACTAGGCAAGCCTAGGACTTTTCGCCCTCTGAGCTGCCGCTCTCTTCGTCCAGACCAATTTTCCGCTACCTTAACTATGCCATTTGTGCTATTATACCCCATCATCAACCGCCTCACGGCTGCTGAAAGCTAAACATGAACAAAAATCCCAAAGACCTAAAGGTCTTCGTGACACAATGTAAGATTTGCAACACTCTCAGCATCCATTATGGTCGCTTGACCACGAATGGCTGCACGCTATGCAGTGAAGTTGCAGAAGTCGAGGCTGCTCGCTTTGAAGAAGAGCTCAATGAGCAGATCATGCTTGAAGAGCAGCGTATGCTTGACATGCTGAACGGTCTGCCACAAATCAGTGCTGAGGAAGCTGAGCTTGAAAGTCACAAGGATAATATCCAGTGGGACGCTAAGAAAGAGGAACTTCCTGCTGATTTGAAGGCAGAGATCGATGCACTAGCTGACAGCATGGCCTCCATGTTCATCCACGATACAAATGTCACAGAACTTATCAAGAAGGTTAACACTGGTGGCACCAGCCCACACTTTGACGCATTGGAACTTACTGACTATGCAGTCAGAGCTCCACTACTCCACAGTGTTCGAGACAGTTTCGCCACTGATTATGCCATCATGAATGATATCCTGGATCGCTACAATGTTAAGCTCGGGGTTATTAATGATAACATCGGTGACTGGCGTTACCTCTCTGAGATTGAAGTATTGACACTGGAACTAGAAGCAACGGTAGACAAACTGAATGGCTATATTGAAGAGATTCATCAGCTGGGCTTCGACGTTACAGATCTTGAAGGTCCCACTTTCTCTGCACTAGCAATGCTACCAGTCCCCACCGGTCCTATGGCAAATTACCCATGGATTGATCCGGTCTTTATAAAGGATCTTCATGACGGTGGTCATACTGCCTGCCTCTTATACTTTGGAGAAACAGAAGAAGCGGCGTTTAGTCTAACATCCCTGGACGGTCAACGAGCAGCGGACAAGCCTAAACGTTCATAGGGGTCTTAGGGGTACTCCCCTAAATGTGAACCGGGTCATCCCCCTAACCCCCCATACTATAAAATTCTGAGCGAATCACTCGTTACTGCTTACACGCCAGTGATTTCCCCCTGAACAAGAACGTGGGAGTGAACCAGGTGGTAGGGTCCGGTAATATCACGCATATTCTATGTTATACCCCAAACAACGCCCAACCGGGCAAAAAACCAAAAAAGACAAGATATTTCCGTCGCACGATGCTATTATGATTTAGTCAACCGATAGAAAGGTTTAACAAATGAAGACTGCTTTGATTACAGGTATCACCGGAATGGACGGAGCCAACTTGGCTTTATTCCTTCTCGACAAGGGATACCGAGTAGTTGGAATGGAACGCAGAATCTCAACTCCAAATCATTGGAGACTCGAAGAGCTTGGAATCAAGGATCACGAGAATCTCATTATCGAGGCTGGCGATCTAACGGATCAGGGATCACTTGACCGTATCGTATCTAGCTACCAACCGGACGAGGTTTATAATCTAGCCGCACAGTCCTTTGTTGGGGCCTCCTGGGATCAGCCAGTAATGACGACCGATATCACCGGGGTAGGTGTTCTACGCCTCCTAGAGGCCGTCAGGAACTTCTGCAAGGACGCTAAGTTCTATCAGGCAGGATCTTCAGAGATGTTTGGCGGAGCCCGCCGAATTGAGCAGCTTAACGAAGATAGCGATTTTCAGCCACGAAGCCCATATGGTTGTGCGAAGGTATTTGGATTTAATATCGCCGTGAACTATCGTGAGAGCTTCGGGATGTTCGTATCCAACGGGATCTTGTTCAATCACGAGGGACCACATCGTGGAATCGAATTTGTTACACGCAAGGTGACAGACGCAGTAGCACGCATCAGCGAGGGGGCTCAAGACAAGCTAGAGCTCCTAAACCTAGACTCCGCCCGAGACTGGGGTGATTCCCGTGACTTTGTGCGTGGAATGTGGCTAATGCTACAGCAGGATAAGCCTGGGGACTATGTTCTGGCCACTGGTGTAGTAAAGACTCTTACCGACCTAGTACAAACAGCATTTGCTGAAGTAGGAATCGAGAATTGGCAGGATTACCTCGTATTGAGCGGTAATGATCGCCCAGCAGATGTTAAATACCTCTGGGGTGACGCAAGTAAGGCTGAGCGTGAGCTTGGCTGGACCTGCGATATTACATTTGATGAAATGATCAAAGAAATGGTTCAAGTGGATATCCAGCGTGT
>CP070842.1:2246765-2251691 GCA_020342155.1 Dehalococcoidales bacterium | reverse complement strand
GCAGTTATCTGATAACCAGAGCGCTTTTCAATACTATCACAAGCCCATTTTAGCATCAACCGAACAGTATATCCAGCGATAGATATAATTAAAAACGTCTGATATAATCAGTGATGTCTACAGTGAAGGGGTTATGCCAGCGTAGCTCAGTTGGTAGAGCAGCGCTTTCGTAAAGCGCGGGTCGGGGGTTCGAATCCTCTCGCTGGCTCCACATTCATCTTACTGTTCAATAGCCTGATTTTCAGAGGCCTGTATTAGTCAAAGTATGCCCGGATTCCAGTAAACACAAACGGATTTCGGGGTATTGACAACGGCCATCCGAAAGACTATAATCAACGCCTCCGCACACCATTCTCACTCGCTCACACCTTTCCATAACTCGATAGCTAAGTCCTTTGATAAAAAGGGGGAGAGAGAATGACTTTAGAGTCAATCGTATTACCAGTTATCGGTGTTGTCACTGTAAAAACAGCATCTGTTGTAGTTGATTTCCTATTCAATCGACTACGAAAGATATCAGCAACTAAACAAGGGAAACGTCATAAAGAACTCGAATCGCTTAGAGGAGAAGTACAGGATCTAAAAAAGAGATTAGACCGTAAAGAACAACTGGAAACGAGTGACTTCGGACAAGTGAAGGTCGAAATCGAGAAAATCCTCAAGATGCAAGAACAACATGGCCTGAAATTCATTACAGAGGAAGCATATCGGGAATGGCTCTCAAGCAGGTTCGATGGATTGGTACAAATCAGGCAACCCGCTCAGACCTTTGAGATTAATATTTGGATCGAAGAGGGTACTATAGCCACTCCACGTGATATTGATATTATCCCGAAAGCATCGCTAGGTATGCACAGAATCGGGGACAAGATTACGATATTATTCCGCTCCAGCCAGGACTGCTATTTGCACCTGATCAACTTAGGAACCAGCGGTAAGGTCACCGTGTTATTCCCTAATCTGTATTTTCAGGACAGTTTTATCAGGGCTAATAGAATCCATTCAATTCCTGGAGAGGGAAACCCGTTTGAATATAAACTCAGTGGTCCCGAAGGAACCGAGAGAATAAAAGCAATAGCCACCACCACCAAGGTGGATTTGGTCGACCTGGAATTCTCCGGTAAAGAGCAGATTTTCTATTCAACAGAGCGTACTGCTGCCGCTAGAGATGTCGATGTAGTGGAGAAACGTATAAAAGATATACCGCTGACTGGCTGGGCGACGGCTACATGTGAGTTTGATGTGAGGTAGCAAATATGGAAGATATAGGGAAAATAATAGAAGCTTTCCGACTCCAGATGACCAATGCCTACGCTGTTATCATAGGCATTGGCACATATCAAGACTCATCAATACCTCCTTTGAAGTATACCTGCGCCGATGCGAATGGTTTACACGATTTACTCATCAACCCTGAAATAATGGGCATGCCAGAAGAAAACATACAGTTACTGCTCAACGAAAACGCTACGCGAGAGAAAATCATGAGCAGCGTAGGTACTTGGCTCAGAAATAATGCAGGTGAGGACTCTACAGTCATTGTCTTCTTCTCCGGCCACGGCGGGGCAGACCCTGAAGAATCAGGTTCTTGTACACAGTATTTCTTACCCTGGGATGCAAAGCGGAACGACCTTTTTTCCACAGCTATCTCGAACAGGGATTTTGAAGGGTTGGTCGAAAGGATAAAGTCAGGCAGACGGGTAATCGTTCTGGATGCCTGCCATTCCGGTGGAGTTATTTCCCGTGAAGGGACCAAAGACCTTATAGCAGTGAACCTATATTCAGACCTCACGTTTGGCTCTGGTACGGCTACCATAGCCGCCTCTAGGGCGAACGAGCAATCTTATGAGGATGACACACTGGGCCATGGTATTTTTACTTATCACTTGCTCGAGGCCTTAAGAGGCAAGGCAGATACAGACGACGATGGCAGGATAACCGTAATGGATGTTTACAAATATGTAGCATCCCAGGTTTATTCGAGTGCTAATAAATTGGCAGGCGCTCCGCAGAATCCTGAAATGAATTCCAAACTAATACAGGACATTGTCCTGGCTCTTGATGTCGATAAACTCAGTGAGATCATACTAGAGGGTAAAAGGCAACAAATTAACACGTGGTATGCAGAACGTAAATTGACTGCAAGGCAATTCGCCAAAGCTATCAGTGTATTAGGAAGTGATTTTAAACCTGCTACCGAAACAGACAAACTGATTGCAGAACACACCGAGAACCTCTTGGCAGGAATACTGAAAATCGAGGATTATGCAGATATCCTCAGGGCAATGGGAATAGATGGAGAAGTGCCTGGTGGTAAGCTAAGCGTCACTTTGTCCCATGCCAGGCTTCAGGTTTCTCCCGGGAACACAGTCGAGACCACGGTAACAATCAAGAACGAAAGCAATGTCGCTGATGATTGCTCTGTTGTCGTCGAGGGGATAGACCCACAATGGTACAGAATCCCTGAAACCAGCGTTTCGTTGCAGCCAAGAGGTCAATCTACGGTACAACTGACCTTCGTACCACCCCGAACCAGTGACAGCAAGACAGGAACATACTCCGTCATCGTAAAGGTACGTTCGAGCAGAGACCCCGGCGTAGAGATGACTACCAGTCTCTCTCTGGAGGTAGAACGTTTCCTTGACTTTGAACTTAATCTAGTTCCCGAGAAAGCCAAAGGCAAGAAGGGTTCCTATCGAGTTGTCATCGCTAACCTCGGTAACGTGCCCACCAACTATACTCTCAACGGGAAGGATACAGAAGACGGTTGTGACTTCGACTTTAAACCTGGGGCGGTCAAGGTAGAGCCGGGCGCCAGTACTGACGTACATCTCGTCGTTGATCCTAAAGAAAAACGCTCTATCGGTCGTTCCAAAATCTACGACTTTACGGTAATGGTTACCCCCCACGCCAGTGAGGCTGGACCGAGTAAAAGTGTAGACGGACGTTTTAAATACACGCCACCCTTCCCCTTATGGGCTGTTTCGACAGGCGGGGGTGGGTTGGTCGCGGTAGCAATAGTATTAGTTGTGGTCTTTGGGATAGGTGATGGTAGAGGAGGATTTGGAGAAGAAGAAGAGGAGGAGGAAGAAGAGGAGGAAGAGGAAGTACCCGGCGTTACACTGAGTTATGGAGGCGAATACATTGTCTCCAGGAACGCGGATATTACGTACTTTGATGAAGTCATCGGTGGTAACTACGGCGGTCACGTTTATACTCCTACCACCAAGCTCACCCATAATGAGCTATTACAGGGTGACTGGACTAAGGGACCGGCCGGCACTAACGAGACCGACTTCATCAATGGCGGTGATAACCGCATGGACATGAAGACGGGTTGTCTGGCCGATAGCTGGAGTATACCTGAGCTCGGGACAATCGTCTTCCACATCCGCGAGGGGGTCAAATGGCAGAACAAGTCGCCGGTTAACGGCCGTCTGCTGACACCCGAGGACGTCGAGTTATCACTGAAACGGGCAATGACCGCCGGGTATTTCGCCTATTTCTATCGCACCATGGCCGAGTCCATCGAGATAACATCCGACAGTACTGCGCGGACGGTAACCGTTACAGTTCCCATATCCGAGTGGGTCAACATGCTAACCCTGATACCCGACTATACCTCGATAACAGCACCCGAGGTAGCTGATTTATACGGAGGCGAGACAGACTGGCGGAATGTCGTGGGCACCGGACCTTTCATGCTTACCGACTTCGTCGCTAACAGCCAGGTCACCTTCACCGGGAACCCGGACTACTGGGAAACTGACCCCATCGGCCCGGGGCAGGGGAATCAGCTCCCTTATGTGGACACATACAAGCAACTGTTCATCCCAGACCCATCCGTGCAGGAAGCGGCCTTTCGCTCCGGTCAGATTGATGGGATGACCGCGATCAAATACAACGATGCCCGACCTATCGTCACTGACTCAG
Organism: Dehalococcoidales bacterium; assembly: GCA_020342155.1. GTDB lineage: Bacteria > Chloroflexota > Dehalococcoidia > Dehalococcoidales > Fen-1064 > W589. The sequence continues at coordinate 2,247,758 of CP070842.1, read as the reverse complement.
ATATGAGTCAAGTAGAATACGTGTCTTACCTTCCTGACGGGACTACCGGTCTATTCTTCAGGACGGACTTGCCGGAGTCACCCTTCAGTTTAAAAGAGGTCAGGCAGGCGATGATGCTGGCCATAGACCAACCAGAGATAAGGGATCGGTTATGGCAAGGTTCGGGCGAGATATTGACCTGGCCATTGACACCTACACCGGCATACATAGATGCCTATTGCCCCCTGGACGAACTCCCTGCAAATGTCCAGGCACTCTATGGACCAGCGAACATAGCAGCAGCCCAGGCGCTTCTGGACCAGACCGCCTACCCCGATGGCTTCGACTGCAGTGTCATCTGCTGGAACACGCCCGAAATGATAGATATTCTCTCTGAATACCAGGAGATGCTGGCTGAAGTCAACATCAACATGGAGCTCGATATTCATGATTATACCGACTACAACTATCATACCCGTAGTACGAACCACACCGCCTATGAAATCCTGTACACTACTGACTCGGGTAACGGTACCTACCTGAAGATGTTAGACTTCAGGGGTCCGGGCGCCTACAATCCCAGCCACATCAACGACGACTACAGTGTACCTGAGATCGAAGCGGCCTACGCCGAGATATCACAGTACGCCGGTACTGATGAAGCAGCCATGATGGCAGCTCACAAAGAGTTGATGCCATGGCTACTCGAGCAGGCCTACTGTATCCCCAACGTGCTCCCGGAATACTACGTTTTCTGGTGGCCGTGGGTAATGAATTACCATGGTGAATATGCTGTCGGCTACTACAACTACTTTGGTTCCGCCAAGTATATCTGGATTGACCAGGAGCTTAAGGACGAGATGGGATTTTAATGCTCTAATAGCGGCTATTATACAGAATGCAACTGTCTGTCCTGAAAAGCAAGCCCGGGCTCCCTCTAACCCAGGTGCCGGTAAAGGACTTTGGAGGCCAGTTTGAGGGCAAACTCTGGCATTAATCCGTTAAAAGCGGTAT
>CP070842.1:2235776-2246665 GCA_020342155.1 Dehalococcoidales bacterium | reverse complement strand
TACACGAACCGGGACGATACCAGACGGTCTATGCTCGCGAGGAGGGGAGTGTTGCCGCACCGACTGCTGGATTGCACTTCACCCCGGAGCTGCTCGAAAAAATCAATAGCAAAGGAGTCCGCTGCCACTTCGTTACTTTGCACGTGGGGCTGGACACATTTCGGCCTGTTGAAGAAAGTGACCCCAGGGAACACACGATACACCAGGAATATGGAGTGGTCAGTCCGGAGGTGGTCCGAGAGTTGAATCTGGCTAAGTCAGAAGACCGAAGGGTAGTTTGTGTCGGGACTACTTCGGCACGCCTGGTAGAAGCAGCCGCGCACATAAGTGAGACGGACGGCGTCTGCCCGTTTTCCAATTGGGTAGAACTGTTTATTTTGCCGGGGTACCGTTTCCGGGTGATGGATGCACTCATCACCAACTTCCATCTGCCCCGGTCGACGCTGTTGATGATGGTCTCTGCCTTTGCTGGTAAAGAATTCATCCTGCGTGCCTATCGTGATGCCGCAGACTTGAAATACCGTTTCTACAGCTTCGGCGATGCTATGCTGATTCTATGAGAGAATACTCCAGACCTGCCAGCAGACAAATTCGGGGGTACTTACATTCCCGAAATCGGCGGGACCAGTCCTTCTCCTAAATGATAGGCAAACAAGTATGCTATTATGACGAGTTCCACGGATAAAGAAATAATAACCAGCAAGACAGCGCGTTGTATATATTTGTACTTGGCTGCGTTAATCTGGGCCAGACTATATATCTGACGTATATATACATCAACAGTGGTCTCTTCATCTCCTGCCATAATATTCAGGGCTTCCTTATAGTTGGACAGATTCCGGAACCGGCGGATTCCCATGAAAAAAGCCGGTTCACTGGCAGGTACGCTGTCTTCATCTCCTGAATTTTCATCAATTGGTCGAATCCTGGGACGTACCGTCATGATTAGGTATACTATAGACAGTAGAGCGAAAAAGAAATAGACTGAGCTCAGTGTAATAGTAACTGCATTTATCGGGATGACTCGGAAGTATACGACAAAGAAAACCATAAATACCCCGAGAGTAGAGAGCAGTGCTATTGCCTTCTGGTCAGCACGCTCGAGCAGGCGATTCTCATTATCAAGAATCCTGAGAACCGTAGAAAGCTTGTCACCAGCCATGTGTACCTCCGTTTCTAACTTCCACTAATAGTTTACCAATATACCTGTAAGTAATATTTCATACAAATCAAATAAAAAACGCTGTCGTTTTTACTCACCTAGACTCAACAGAAAATTCAGTACAGCCGAGTTAAACTCCTCGGGTTTCTCTATAGCCGATGCATGTCCTGTCGGCATAACTACAAACTGTGAACCGGGGATTAATTCGTGAGTAGCCTTGGCACCTTCGGCACCCATGAGACCATCGCTCTCACCACCGATGACTAATGTCGGACACTTGATACTGCTCACATCAGGAGGTTGTGCCCCCCAGACCATGGCCTTCATTGCCACCAGGTAAGCTTTGGGGTCATTCTTGAGCCGTATTTGTTTATATTGCTCAGCTACTTCAGGGTTCTTATCCGACCAGCCAGCAGAAAATACCATGGCTGTTGTTTCGTCCATGATAGGCTCCAGACCCTGCTCTTCAACGACCTTCATCCGTTGCTCACGAAGCTTCATCATCTCCTGTATCTCCTCCTCGCTTCGTTGCATGGGTGCAAAACCGCTGTTGGCAATTATTAGGGCTTTCACCATCTCAGGGTGCCACAGAGTAAGCCCGACAACTACTCTACCCCCCATGGAATAGCCAAGAAGATACGTCTCTTCTATACCCAACGCTTTTAGCAGTGCGCACAGGTCTTCGACTAATATGTCCGTTGAATAGTCTCCTGATGGAGTCTCTGTCTGCCCGTACCCCCGAACATCGTAAGTAAGCACCTTATAACTACGAGAGAAAACAGGTACCTGATTCCACCATGCCTCCAGATTATCTCCGGCTCCATGCACCAGCGTCAGCCATTTACCACTTCCAGTTACCTCATAATTCATGGATATCCCGTTAGCTTGAATTTTCATGGTTTTCCCTCCTACCGAGTTTCACCTTGCTAAGCATATTATACCTTGCTTATACAGTCAATTTAACTGGACCCATAAAGAGGGTATGTAAGAACTATTGCCTGAGTTCATGTACTTATTTTGTTCCTCGTGTTTGACGAATAAGCGCTAACTTGATAAGGTGTCTGTTAGCTGAGCATATCTAGAACCGAGGGGAACACGATGAGCGAAGTCAAAATAATACCCTGTCTCGATATTAAAGATGGCCGAGTTGTCAAGGGAGTGAACTTTGTAAACCTGCGGGATGCCCGAGACCCGGTGGAAGCCGCCCAGGTGTATTGTCGAGAAGGTGCCGATGAACTAGTTTTCCTTGATATTTTTGCCACAGTACAGGCTCGCAAGACTCGGTTGGAATGGGTTAGAAAGGTTCGCGGTGTGGTCACTGTGCCCTTCGCCGTTGGAGGCGGTATTAGCAGTCTTGAGGACATGCAGTCATTATTTAACATCGGGGTCGATAAAGTGTCGATAAATACAGCGGCGGTAAAAGAGCCGACACTTGTCTCGGAGGCCGCTAAGCGTTTTCGTAGTGACCGGATAGTAGTTGCAGTTGACGGCAGGAAGAACCCTCCAGAAAGCGGTCTTCCCCGACTGGAGGTGGTCGTGAGGAGTGGGGATGAACCTACTGGAAAAGACATAGTGGAATGGTCTCGACAGGTAGAAGAACTCGGTGCCGGGACTATTCTACTTACCAGCAAGGACGCGGACGGCACCAAAGCCGGCTATGACCTGGAGATGACTAAAGCAGTCGCTGAAGCTGTCTCAATACCAGTAGTAGCGTCCGGGGGTGCCGGTACTCTTCAGCACCTCCTGGAAGCGGTCACAGTCGGCAAGGCTTCAGCTGTACTGGCAGCATCCATCTTCCACTTTGGTGAGATATCCATCCCCGATGCGAAAAGATACTTGAAGGAAGCCGGGGTATCAGTAAGACTATAGGGAGTTCGTCCACATCTATTATGCATCGTAAACATCTTTTTAAATACTTATCTGTATATGGAGATAAATAATGCGTATTGGGTTAATAACAGACACACACATTCCGGATATAGCTGAGGCAGTACCAGCCGAGGTTGCTCAGACTTTTCAAGGGGTCGAGCTTATTCTTCATGCTGGCGATATTTACGACTTACACGTTCTTAACGAGCTTGAACAGATTGCACCCGTGCTGGCAGCCCTGGGCGATGATGATGCGTTTCGCCTGCTACAAGACAAGCGCGTTGAGATGAAGCATGTCCTGACGTTTGAAGGCCACACAGTATGGCTTGTCCACGAAAAGCCCCTGTTATACAGGTTGACCCCACAGCAAGCCGAAGAGATGCCGGATGTCGTTGTGCATGGCCACAGTCACACTGCCAAAATTTCGGATGATAACGGTACTCTATTTATCGGCTCCGGCAGCCCTACTTTTCTCAACTACCGACGGGGTCTGGGCACGGTCGCGATCTTGGATATAACAGACACAGGGGTCGATGCCTCAATCGTGAGGCTGTAGGTAAAGGAGTTAACGAGTTGGACTCACTCGAAAGACTATGGGAACGTTCTGCACCCCGGGAGCCTGGGCCAAAACGGCCACGCCTGTCTCGACGCGGTTGGGGCTTCTATGTCCTTATAATCGCAGGGGCAATTTTCGTCCTGTTTATCCTGTTGAATATCGCCAAGGGATTCTATACAGACTGGCTCTGGTTCAAAGACCTCGGCTATAGCAGTGTCTATACTACCATACTGGGAACGAGGGTGGCTGTCTTTTTCGTGGCGGTTGCCACTTTTGCATCCTTGTTTCTGGGTAACCTGATACTGGCAATGCGTCTGTCTCCAAAGGGTTTGTCCGACACTCTGCCGGTATCTATAGTCGCCAGGTTACGCCGTTTCTCCTGGTGGAGTGTTATCGGTGGCACCATATTTCTTAGTCTGATATTCGGTTATGTGGCCCAGAACAACTGGCTGGAAGTACTACAGTATTTCAACGGACAGCCGTTCGGTATCAATGACCCGGTCTTTAATAAGGAGGTCAGTTTCTACGTCTTCTCGCTGCCATTCCTCCGATTCTTGCATGGTTGGTTTTTGTGGGCATTGATATTGACTATACTCAGTAGCGCCGGTATATATGCGACTGGTTACATTGTGCAACGAGCCCGTTTCGATTTCTCACGTCTGGTACTAACGCATATCGGTGGACTGGCCATTGCCATTCTCGGTCTTTTTGCCTGGGGATACCGACTTAGTATCTCGGAACTAGTCTATTCAAAACAGGGAGTCGTCTTCGGTGCCGGCTACGCAGATATGCATGCCAAGCTTCCAGCCCAGTGGATTATGCTGGCAGTTGTCATTATCTGTGCCGGGCTCTTCGGTGTTACCATCATCCGTCGCAGACTTCGCTGGGCAGTATATGGTATCGCTGGTTGGGTAGGAGCCGCCATCATTATCGGCATCATATTTCCATTTATAGTACAACGCTTTCAGGTAGAGCCCAACGAACTGGTACGAGAAGCACCTTACATCGAGTATAATATCGAGTTTACCCGTGAAGCCTTTGCCCTGAACCGGATAGATGAGCAGTCTTTCCCGGCGGAAGAGATGCCTAGCATCGAAGAGATAGATGAGAACCAGGCGACAATCAACAATATCCGTCTCTGGGATCACCGTCCGCTTCTGGAAACCTACCAACAACTACAATCAATTCGGCTATATTATGACTTCAATGACGTTGACGTTGACCGCTATCCCATTGATGGCGAATACCGCCAGGTCATGCTCTCAGCCCGAGAAATATCCGCCGAGAACCTGGCCTCTGAAGCTCAGACCTGGGTCAACCGGCGACTCCAGTATACTCACGGCTACGGTATCGCCATGAGCCCCGTAAACGAGGTCAGTACCGAAGGCCTGCCCAACTTTTTTGTCAAGGACCTGCCGCCTGTCGGCGTGGTTGATATTACGCGACCGGGGATATACTTCGGAGAGAAGACAAACGATTACGTGATAGTAAACGCAAAGACAGATGAAATTGATTACCGGGCAGGTGACGATACTATCTACAGTCGCTATCAGGGTGAGACAGGTGTAAGCCTGAGCGGGTTTATCCGACGGCTGGTCTATGCCTGGGAGATGGGTGATTTTAATATCCTTATCAGCAGTGAGCTAACACCGGAGAGCCGTATCCTCTACCACCGAAACATCCAGGACAGGGTTAATCACATTGCTCCGTTCCTGAAGCTCGACAGCGACCCTTATCTGGTGGTAATGGAGGATGGCAGATTGGTTTGGATTCAAGATGCTTATACTGTGACCGACCGTTACCCATACTCCGAACCACTGAGCAACGGCCTGAACTATATCCGTAACAGTGTTAAGGTTGTAATTGACGCCTACGACGGCAGCACCATCTTCTACATCGCTGATACCGAGGATGCCCTGATTCGCACCTACCAGGCTATCTTCCCGGAGCTGTTTGTCGATGCCGAGGAAATGCCCGAAGACCTGAAAGCCCACCGCCGCTATCCTGAGTATATGTTTGACGTTCAAGCTGAGGTTTACCAAACATACCACATGCAGAACGCCGCCATTTTCTATAATAAAGAAGACCTGTGGGCAGTACCCAGGGAATACTACGATGACCGCGAACAACTCATGGAGCCCTACTACGTTACCATGCGCTTGCCCGGCGAAGACGAAGATGAGTTCCTGTTGATGTTACCGTTTACGCCGACGACCAAGGAATTCACTATCGGCTGGTTGGCCGCTCGTTGTGACGGCAACAACTACGGCAAATTATTTGCCTATAACTTCCCCAAGACACGCCAGATCTATGGGCCTAGTCAGATAGAGAACCGTATCCAGCAAGACACCGAAATTACCAAAGAGCTTGCCCTATGGGGTCAGGGTGGTTCTAAGGTTATCCGCGGCAATCTGTTACTGATACCACTGGGTAATTCGCACCTGTACGTTGAGCCCGTTTTCCTCGAAGCGGAAGGTGTGGGTCTTCCTGAGTTGAAAAGGGTTATCGTTGCTGCCGGCGATCAGATAGCTATGGAGAACACCCTTGAAGAGAGTATCGCTGCTATTTACGGTATGCTTACACCGGAGGAGCCACCAACAGGAGAACCTGATGGAGAAGAACCGCCCACACCAACAGAGCCAGTGTCTGCTGAAATAGTCGCCCTAATCGACGAAGCATGGCAGCATTACAACCAGGCGCAGGAATTTTACAGGGCAGGGGATTGGGTGAGTTACGGCCAAGAAATGGAGGCATTCGAGAATACTCTGGACCAGCTGATGGAGCTCATCGACGAAGAATAGCCTGAAGAGGCATGAAGTTTGGAGAAAGCGCAGAAGACCCTGGTACAGTGCGATTTCGATGGCACCGTTACTATCGGGGATGTGGGTTTCATGCTCCTGGATGCATTTGCCAGTGGTGACTGGCGACAATGGGAAGATAAATATGCGGCCGGCGAAATATCTGTGGGCCGCTTCAATACAGAAGTTTTTTCCATGGTCAATGCCGATAAGCAGACGCTGCTCGATTACATCAAGGGACGGGTAGTGATAAGGCCTGGCTTTAGCGAGTTCGTAACCCTGTGCCGCCAGCAAGACTTCCGGTTAGTGATTGTCAGTAATGGTCTCGAATTCTATATTGAACAAATCATTAAAGATATCGGTGTGCCTGATTTGGAAATACATGCAGCGGATACGCATTTTCACCCGGATGGACTACGTGTGCGGTATATCGGACCTGATGGCACTGTCGTGGACAGTGGTCCTAAGGATGCATTTGCCAACTTGTTTTTGGCCGATGGTTACCGGGTAGTATATATCGGTGACGGCCGGTCGGACTTCGAACCAGCCCGACGTTGCCATATGGTGTTTGCCGCGGCTGACGGAGGCAACCTGCTGTCATATTGCCACCGGGAGAACGTTGAATGTCAGCCCTATATCAGTTTCCACGATATTGTCAGTGTAATGGAAACGCTGTGAGAACGCCATGAAAGTCCTGCTTCACGTCTGCTGCGGTGTCTGCGCGGCCGGGGTTACTGAGCAGCTGGTGGCAGAAGGGCACGAGGTTATCGGCCTGTTCTACAACCCCAACATCCACCCCACCGAAGAGTATACCCGGAGACTTGAGGTCGCTGACCGGGTTGCTGCTGCGTTCGGCTTTCCTTTAACAGTACCACCTTACAACCCAGATGAGTGGTTCCGGGAGGCTGAAATGCTGGCAAGTGAGCCTGAGGGGGGTAAACGGTGTGAAGTATGCTTTCGACTCAGGCTGCGGAAGGCCTATGACTACATGATGGGGCAACAGATAGATGTCTTCACCACCACCCTGACGATAGGCCCTCGGAAATCGGCGGATATTATCAACCGAATTGGCCAAGAGATTGGTGGTGACCTTTTTCTTTCAAGGGACTTCAAGAAAAAAGCAGGCTTCCAGCGGGCAATGGAGCTTAGCAAGCAGTGGCAACTCTACCGGCAGGACTATTGCGGGTGTGTCTACAGTATCCGTAGCCAGTAGTAGGAAAGGTTACTATACAGGGGCTACTCTTCAGTCCATACCCCACGTAATATTCGACGCGGATGCGGCTCATCATCGCAGAATAACATCAGCAGACCAGGGATATGCTGATGCATGTAGTAGAAATCGCCACCGCCGAACATCGCCAGACGTTCTCCCCGAGGATACCAGTAAAACAGGACGAGGTCATGTCTGGTAGCCACCTCTGTAAGTCTATCAATATCTTTAACTCCCAGCAGGGCTTGGAAGAAGTCTTTATGCTTATCGTAAAGTTCGGTGATTACATTACCTTCCAGTGGCACGTTCAAGTTATCATGAGCAACTTCTCCTATGACCGAGTCGGAGTGAATAACACTGCCAGAAGGACTGATGGTTGTGCTGGTCCGGTCCCAGGCAGTGTTCAGTTGTTTCAAGACTCGCTCCGCTACCTCGTTTCCCCCGGCCAGAGTATCGAGTGCGAGGTATATATTGACCAGCAGGGGTAGTGATGCCAGGGATTTACCCCTCTCACCAAGGTATGTTTTCGCCTCGTCGATAGTGAAATAGATGACTCTACCCTGGTCATCACAGACGTAGCCAGTATCGATGTGTATGTCCTTCAGGATGATATTTTCAACACGGCGAGGGTTATATATGCTGACCTCGGGAATAACGAGACTCTGTCCATCCATAATTACACCTGCTCTGATTACCCGGTCTTTGCCCCAATGTCTACATCTTACCGCAGCCAAGCTTGTAGGGCAAACGTTCAGTCAGACCGGCGAGGTTTACTCTTGCTGAAGAAACGTCCTGTAGCTTGATTTTTCCCCACCGCATAGCGTAGAATTTACACATAAATCAGCTTTGCGGGTGTAACTCAGCGGCAGAGTGTCTGCTTCCCAAGCAGGACGTCACGGGTTCGAATCCCGTCACCCGCTCCACGCCACTAGTTTAACCTTTTAAATTGAAACAACATATTCGACGGAGTAATATGACCATATTTACTACGAAATTGTTAACCATATTTGTGGTAGTTAGCATAGTTTTGTTATCTGCCTGTAGCACTCCTGCAAATAACCTTGTGCATACCCAAGCTCTAGGTGCATATCTGAAGGACCTATTCGAGAGTCATGACATTACCCTGGATAGTAGTGACTTCCTGGGGCCAGTGGAAGAGCCTTATCTTGCCTTTGCTAAAATGTTAAACCTGATACCTTCTTCAGAGCAAGGTGATAAGGAAATAACCGACGAAATAGCCGAGCAAATTTCTGAGCAGTTTCTTTCCATCAAAGACTATATACTCCTTGACGGACTTTATGGGAAGATTGATATGCACGAACACTACCGAGATGATGGCGATGTCGAAGAGTTTTTGAGTGCTGCCGGTTGTCTGGGAATTTCGAAAGTCCTTTTTGTGCCTACCGGCCTAGGGCCTGACAATGAAGGTTACGAACAACATCAAGAGTCACTAATTAAACACATTAAAGAAGAGTTTCCCGAAAAGATTATTGCTTTTTGTACGATTGATGAAGCTGACCCCAGAGCGGCTGAAATCTTCGAACAATGCCTTAAGGATGGCGCAGATGGTCTAAAACTTATTGGAGGTCATACCAGCTTTTATGATGAACCCCTTAATTCAGAAAACATGTACAAGGTTTACCAAAAAGCATCCGAATATGGAGTGCCGATTTTACTACACGGAAGCATCCTAACTATAAGGGGGCTGAAAGAACAACTGGAGAAGGTATACTCAGATTTCCCGGAAGTAACCTTTATACATGCCCACTATAGTTCGACAATAATGAATGGGATACACCTTGACGAATGTGCAGAACTTTTGGATAAATACCCCAATTTGTATATTGACCTTTCTATGGGTGGAGGTATAAAGAGGTATCACGGATATTATAAGCTGAAAATATCCATCTTCGTAGACTTCCTTGTGGCCTACCAGAACAGAATCCTGTTCGGTTCGGATATTATTTTGAACACAGCAAAGCACAAGGACTTCGATTGGCTCTATCGAAGAATGAAGTGTGATATCGACCTTCACCAACAGGAATACTACGACTGCTCCTTTGGAGAAGAGGAGAACCCAAAACCGGGTTTTTATCTGGACGAAGAAGTCCTTAGAAAACTATATTATGAAAATCCTCGAAAAGTCCTTGGCTACTAGCCATTCCCAATAGCGTACTGAGTACATATTAAGATTCCTCACAGCATCTTCGTCTCACCTTTTCCATTTGCTTCTAGAATGTCCGACAACTCGCTCTTATACGGACTATACTGCAACTTGACGACAATCTAGACACGATAGTATGCTGTCTAGCAGCGGGTAGGGATGCCCTGTAAGGAGGTTTATAAAAATGCCGGTAGTAGCAGAAGACGGCAATGTCAGAATTATACAGATGGACGTAATTGGTGGTATCGTCTCCAATGCCTACTTGTTAGTATGTCAGAAAAGTAACGATAGCGTCCTTGTAGATACGCCGGGAGATGCAGGCAAACTCCTAGAACAACTGCAGGGTACCAATCCCAGGTATATCCTGATAACCCACAACCATTTCGACCACCTTACAGCCTTCGCTGGAGTACGGTCACAACTGCAGGTACCGGTAGCAGCCCATCCCCTGGATGCCTTACCTTCACCACCCAATATCTTGCTTAATGATGGCGATACCATCTCCTTCGGCAATGTTGTACTCAAGGTTCTGCATACGCCGGGGCATACCCCTGGCAGCCTCTGCTTCTACACCGACAACTATCTGATATCCGGGGACACGCTTTTTCCCAGTGGACCAGGAAAAACCGGCTCGCCGGACGCACTAAAGCAGATAATTAATTCGATAACTGAAAAAATACTGCCACTACCTGATGACACCCAGATATTTTCCGGCCACGGTGATCCTACAGTGTTGAAAAAAGAGAAGGAAGAGATAGCCGTTTTCAAGTCACGAAGTCATGACCCAAATCTGTGTGGTGATGTTCTCTGGCTCTCGTCCTGATTTGAAACAACGGGTGTATTACCGTAAGAACTCTTCGCGGTGGAAATTCTCAGCCAACTCGAATTTCTGGTCGACCGCCATTTGCTGGTAACGCTCCCTCATTCGCTCTTTCATCTCGGCGAAACGCTCCGGAGGAATCTGGCTTTTATGGCAGGCCAAAGCTGCCATCTTTATCTCCCAGGTATCGGTGATGTCAAGGCTATAATTGGTGTCGGGAGACCCCCACAACAGAATCTCCCGTACCCTGTGTGGCTCCAGACCCTCTTCCTTGTAAAGGTCAGGGTATGAGTGAACATCCCTGGCATAG
>CP070842.1:2215266-2235676 GCA_020342155.1 Dehalococcoidales bacterium | reverse complement strand
GCCCTGATAGTAGTGCTCATCCTCGCCATTATCGGTATTTACCGTGAGGTAAAGGGTGCTTCGTTACATCTGGGAATAATGCTCCTGGTGTTCGGGATTATCGAGTATGCCGGTATTCTGGTAGGCAGGCACTTTATCGGCAGACTGACGTGGGATTTGGATATACCGATGGGGCCATTGCAAGACCAAGCACGGCAAGTCCTTAACGATGTAACCGGGCCACTGGCGGCGCTGAATATCGGCCTCATCGTCGTTGGTATTATACTTATTGCTGCCGCCATCATCTACCCGAGGTTACGTCCGCCGGAAGCCAGTTAGCCGCCTACCTCCCCTCACCACCTCAACCAGGTTTCACTTCGTAGGAGCTAAAGATCAAGTCCAGGTCTTCCAGCAGAGCAGTGATTTTATCCTGAGGAAAGAGCTTCTCATCGACATCCAGTATTAGCTGTGTTTCACCCTTGCCAGAGCCTACCAGGTGCGCCCACAGGCACTCCTTGTCATCCTTGCCGCTATTGAAGGTAATCGTACCCCGGTATATAAATGACGAAGAGTCACTGGGTAGGGAGTAGGTCTCCAGCTTGGCATCACCGATGGATACGCCCTGCTTCTGGACAAAATCTCTTATCTCATCATAGAGCAGCCCAGGATTTACCTCTTTATACACTTTCTTGATTTGCATCTTACGTCCCACGCCTTTCCTTTCTCAGCCATTAGGTTAATCATAAGGGTTTGGGCTCCCTTGTCAAGTTGGAGTAAGCACTACCCAGACCAATGATATCACACTTTACATAGCTACTACATAATGCAGGTGTTGACAGGAGGCGCCACCGATTCTAGTATTGGTAGGTAAGACTAATCATGCCTGTTGAAGTTGACGTAGCTATTATCGGGGCCGGTGTTGTTGGTCTGGCGATTGCCGCCGAGCTGTCACGGCGACAGAAGGGCACCATTGTTCTCGAAAAGAACCATACCTTCGGGCTGGAGACAAGCAGTCGAAACAGCGAGGTCATCCATGCCGGCATCTATTATCCCGAGGGCTCCCTTAAGGCTAGGCTTTGCGTCGAAGCGAACCGGCTGCTCTACGATTTCTGCCAGAAATATGACATCCCCCACCGGCGACAGGGAAAAATCATCGTTGCCACCGACGAAGACGAGGTTAGCAAGCTTGAAGAGCTGTACCAGCAGGGCTTAAGAAACGGCGTCGGTGACCTGAGACTTCTCTCGCACAAGGAAGTAAAGGAACTCGAACCGAATGTCGAGGCGAACGCCGGGATGATGTCTCCTTCTACCGGGATTATTGATGGTCATTCCCTGATGAGGGTCTTCCATGGGCTGGCCAGGGAACAGGGGGTGAACTTCATCTTCAACACCGAGGTTATCGGTATCGAAAAAACCGAGGGCAAATATCGTGTGGAGATACAGGACCGAGAGGGCACCTCATCCTTCACCACTAATGTCCTGATAAATTCGGCGGGCTTGAGCTCCGACAAAATCGCCAGCCTCGTCGGCATCGACATCGATCAAGCCGGGTACAAGCTGCATTACTGCAAGGGTGAATACTTCAGCCTGAATTCACCGCACGGGGCACCGGTGAGCCGGCTGGTCTACCCCCTTCCCGAACTGGGGGGAAAAGGAATCCACGTTACCCTGAACCTAGATGACCAGGTGAGACTCGGCCCCAATGTCCGCTACGTTGACGAGCTGGACTACAAGGTGGATGAAACCCAGAAAGAAGCCTTCTACCAATCCGTTAAAAAGTTCCTCCCCCGGCTCCGTCTCGAAGACCTTGAGCCCGACTTTGCCGGTATCCGGCCCAAGCTCCAGGGTCCAGAGGAGGATTTCCGGGACTTTATCATTACCGAGGAGACGGCCAGAGGACTCCCCGGACTGATAAATCTTATCGGGATTGAGTCTCCTGGTCTGACTGCCTCACCCGTCATCGCCCGATACGTTGCCCGGATAGCAAGTGAGCTTCGCTGAAGATTTTTCAGTCACCGTACATAGAGCCGCCTCTTCAGCGCGCAATGCTTCCAGTTGCGGAGAAGGTTACTGTTTCACCTCCACTTGAATCGCTCCACTCAAGACTGATAGTATCACCCGATATAGATAACTGAGCCTCAACGTGCAGTTGGTCAGGTGTTATTCCCATTCCACGGCCTATGGCGTAGCAATCAACGTTACCTGCTCAGGATTCACTGAAACCACCCAGAAATCTAGCCGTAGCTATTCTATCACGGCCCAACAATAAGCCTCTCTACCTTGGTAATATCTAAGGTATTCCTACCACAGGAGCAGACAGAATGAAATCAATGCTCGGGGTATCTTCACCGACGGTAACGGTGATAGGCGTCGCTTCACCCTTGTACCGGGTATCATCATACCACTCTGGTGTGAAGTTCAGACCGGTGAAAGGCCCAAAGGCCCTCACCCAATAGGTGCCGGCAGGTAGACCCAGGACGTAGTGTCCCCTGGCATCGGTGTAGTACACGGCCATCAACTGCCCGGTCTGAGTGTCTACTGCGTACACGTCGAGGTTGGCGATAGGAGTTGGTGTACCGTTGTCAAAATAGACTACCTGACCCGATATTGTACCGCCAACATCCAGGGTGAAATCGACGTCTGGAGTATCTGTCGGGGCCGTCACCGAAACGCGCATGCGCTCGCCTTCGTCATCGGTATTCCAGTACCACTCACCGGCATAGCCTCCTTCTGAAGCCCTTGCCCGCACTGAGTATTTTCCCGTCGGAAGCCCGTCGATCATATAGTAGCCTTGGTCATCCGTCACCGCCCTGCCGCGTAGGACCCGAGTACCTATCACCAGCAGCGTATTATCGTACGCAACCACCGTAGCTCCCCCGATGGGCGTGCTCCCGTCCGATTGGTAAACACACCCAGAGATGGAACCACCGATATTGCTGGGATCAAGTCCTGCCACACTGTATTCCACCTGCCCGCCGACCATGGTGAGCAACACCTTGAGGTCGATGAGAGAGTCCGGCTGCACTGTGAGCGGGTTGTCCGAGAGCACGACTAGGTCAGCGAACTTGCCCGGCTTCAGGCTGCCAATCCAGTCCTCCATGAAGAGAGCGTAGGCTGCTTCAATCGTCATCATCGGGAGCGCTTCGTCGACGGTGACCGCCTCAGCAGCCACCCAGGCCGGGGCCTCACAGACACCGACGCCATCAGGGGCGCGTTGATTACCGGTGACTAGACCGAATAAGTCGGGTATCGGGCCATCACCGACCGCAGGGTAGTCACTGTGCCAGGCGACGTGCAGCCCGGGGTTGGCGTCCAGAAGTGAGCGCCACGGGTTGAACCAAGAACGCACCGTCTCGCCATGCATATCTATGAAGCCTCTCATGTAGTACTCGGGTATCGTCACTGCATAGGTACGGGGGCGCCACACTACGGCTACGATGCCAAGGTCCCCATAGCGTGTCAGCAGCTCCGGCCTGATGTTGTAGTTATGCTCGATGCGGTGCCGGTAGGTATTAGGCTGTCCATCAAGGGCAACATCGATTGCGTTCAGTACAGTCTCGATGGCACGATCTCCCATGGCATGGATTGCCGCCTGAAAGCCGGCGGCCTGCACCTCGTTGATAACTGCCGCCAGTTCCTCTTCAGTCACGAATAGATCCCCCTGTGGACCATCGAGTACCGCCCACTCGGGGAGGTCCAGGCTGAAGGCCGGCCGCAGGCACGATCCACCGTCGGAGAAGATTTTGACACCAATGATTCTCAGCATCGCCGAAGGGTCCAGAACCGGCGAGTGGTTTTTGTACCAGTCACCCAGATTCCTTCGGCCTCCTCCACAGTTGTCGTTGTAGTTCAGGTATAGACTGATCCGGACACGCAATGCTCCCTGCTGCTCAAACGCCTGCATCACCTCCAGTACGTGTGGATCGGTGTACATATTCGCCATTGTTGTAGTCCCCGACTCCAAAGCAACCTGCTGAGCCTCTTTAAGTGTCATACCCCGGTTGAATAGCGCGTTGTCAAAGTGGTGATTGTGAGCGTCAACAAAACCCGGCAACAGCGCCTTACCTTCCAGATCAATCACGTCGGTCTCAGGGCCGATGAAGGCCGATACCTCCTCGTCAGAACCCACGGCCAGGATGTACTCTCCCCGAACAGCCAGGGCCTCGGCATACGGCATGGCTGATTCCATCGTTACCACCTTACCATTTATGAAGACGATATCCTGGGTTGGAGTGGGTTCGAGCAGCTCCTCTTCTTCCTCCTCCTCCTGTTCCCCACCCGTAGGTGTCGTTCCACCGCAGGACCAGGCCATCAGAATCACTGCTATGACACAGCATAAGAATAGCCATAGGAGTGTTCTCTTCATTTGTCCCCCTCTTTTATTGATTTCGAATAGAGTGAATATATTGTTCGCCAAGAATACCACCGTAAACATGAGAAGTTAAAGATGAATAAGAACGTTTAAACAAACATCGGCATGTCTTTCAATTGGCAGCTATAACTACATTAAGGGTAAAGGATACACTGTTAATACAACCTGAGTACTCGAGACTTGTTAGAACAACTAGAAGTACTTCAACAACTTAACAGAAAAAAGCTAGCAGACCATTGAAGACCTGCTAGCCTTGATTAATGAATATTATTGTATTTCCATCTCAGCAGTTATTTCTATGAACTGGCCGTTCAGACGAGCACTAATACTGGTATATACCTCAACCCCATTTTCCACGAAATCCTCGACGTATTCCATTGCTGCTTCGGCTCTGGCTTCACTATCAAACTTGAACCAGGCTGACACATCCAGCACCTCATCGTCACGGTTTTCGTTACTTATACCCATGCTGTAGGCTAGATATTCTATTTCAGATAACATATCTTCTAACTCCGGCGGAGTGTAATCTGCCGTAGCCACCACACAAGAAGGAACAACTGGTAGTTTATCCGCTACTGCCCTCGTATCCTCATTGTCGTACATTGAGGGCTCCTCGTCCTTGTGGATGCGGACGCACTCTTCAACGGAGTCTATATATCCAGTAACAATCATATCGTCTATGACTGCTACAGCGAATACAATGCCACCCGTCCAGATTTCTATTCCCTCGTATTCATCTTCAATCCAACCCTCGTCCGTCAGAGCATCACGGATGTCTTCCAGGTTGAAATTTCCAATCAGTATATATACGATGTCATTGTCAATTGTTCTCGCGACGGAACTAGCGGAGACATCTGCGACATCCACACCACTAATCATTCTTCCCATGGTCCTCTCTAAAAAGACATCATACATGGGCTCAAAATCGGGGTCTTCCGCAGCCGCTTCAACATCCAAACACGAAATCGCGATGGTATCTTCGGGTGCAATCTTTATTGCCTGTATAAGGTAAATGTTTTTAGTCGTACATGCTGTAAGTCCAGAGGCAAGTATAGCCAGTACAATCAATACCGAGATTATTTTCCTCTTCATTGTCTGTTTACCTCTCTCTTCGTTACTTCAATAGAAAAGAGCACCAGTCACCGCCACTCACTAGACGATTCTGGTGCCTTCAATTTCTTCCATTACCCACCTCCAGACTTATTCCACAAGAGGTTGAGTATGGTTGGGTATATTTATTGTATTGGGGAGTTGATTGTATTTCTCTGTCGGGTTGTTGTCAATACCGTAAACTTGGAAAATCAAACCACCCCCCAAAGATAAAGACACAAACAATACTACCGTAATCGTGTGAAGTCAAAGGGAGGGAGAGAGATCTTAGTTACAGGAAGAATTAGTTATCATTGTTATTATCAATGTTGGTGATCACCTCTCTGGCTTAAGTTCAACATTTCACTTCGGGGTACTATCAGTTTCGTTGAAATTGGCGGATAATTTTTCACATAGACTTAATGATACGTTTATTCTTCTGTACCCACCTTTTTACTTGCTTCCAGAGATGATATGATTTGCTCCTGGATACTGCCTACCGCACCCGGTGTATGAGGAAGCATTATCGTATTGGTTTTGGAGTTTTTACCAACCTCTGTTAGCATGTCGTAATATTGAGTCATAAGAACGAGAGTCATAACAGCGGCAGGATCAACTCCTAATGCTTTGCTGGTCTTACTAACCGACTCTCTCAGTCCCTCAACTATAGCGGTTCTCTGGTCTGCAATACCCTCTCCTGAAAGTCTTTTACTATCAGCGTCAGCTTCGGCTTCTTTAACAACGATAATCTTTTTAGCCTCACCCTCATGTTCGGCAGCGACTCTGAGACGCTGTTGTCTGTTTATTTGATTCATAGCATCGGCAACACCCGTATCCGGTTGAATATCATTAACAAGTGCCCTGACTAATGAATAACCATACTGCTGTAGTCTATCGGTAAGACTTTCCTCCACGTCTGTGGCTATTTCTTCCTTTTTCTCGAACACATCGTCAAGGATCATAGTAGGAACTTTGGCACGAACGGTATCGAATACCCAGGACTCCATTTGCTGTTGAGGATTAGTCAGCTTGTAGAAGGCGTCCCACACTTTGTCCTTTCCATCGACAAAATACTGTACCGCAATAAGTAAATCAACGAAAACATTGTCATTTGTCTTGGTTCTAATATTCACATTAAGTTCGTTGACTCGGATGGAAACTCTACCGGAAATGATTTCAACAATCGGTATTCTGAAATGCAGCCCGGGAGCAGTCACCCTGCTGAATCGTCCGAATCTCTCTATCACAGCAAATGTCTGTTGTTTAACTGTATAGATAGAAAATATAGCAAGAACAACGATAAAACCTCCTATAACAGATAATGCGATTACCATTTTGTTACCTCTCTTTTTTTATCCTTTAACCATTCTAAATTTGTTTCCTCTTTTGTTCCCTTAGAGAGCTGATAGCAGATTTACTGCCGAAGTATATATACTTTCCAACCCTTTCCTTATCGATCAATTTCTTTTTTAGCAATGCCCAGAGGGTGAATGATACACCTCGCTTACTCCCCTTGTGGTTTATCTTCTCACTTAACTCCATTACATCACCGTAGCCAAAGACTTCATCATCATGTTCCTGTAAGTAATCAAGTACCTTCTGTTGTAATGGTGACAATTGAGATTTATTTATTACCTCGCTTATTTTTGGCATTTATATCACTTTATATATGTATAAATATAAAACTACAACAATAATACAATTTTTTTACAATGATGTCAAGCTTTTTCACATATATTATTTGGTAAACGTCGCAGATATTATGCAAAATCTGCAATAGCATGCACACGTTCATTTGATTTTACTTAAAAACTGCGCCTGAACCACCATCATTGATAGAAAGGGCCCATGAAAATCATTCCTGAGAATCATGCGTGGTATGGCAGTACAAAAAAGGAACTCTTTAAGACCTGATTTAGTCTCAGGCCTTCTTCTCGTTATCGCCGCCCCTCAGACTCTCACCAAGTCCCAGCACATTAATCAGCCTCGACTGGTCGGAGACGACAAGCTTGGTATTGTCCTGTAACGATGCCTGGGTGACCTCAAGCTGCTTCAATAGCTGGGCATTACCAATGAAGAAGGTATTAGCCGCCGTCGAGACCTCCTCAATCGCCTTGGCCTCGCCCTCAGCCCGGAGTATCGCACCCTGTCTCTCACCTTCAGCAGTGAGTATCTCCCGCTGGCGGTTGCCTTCAGCCACCAGAATAGCATTCTGCTTATCACCCTCAGCTTCAAGAATCTGCTTCTGCCGATAGGCTTCCGCCTCAAGGATGACGGCCCGCTTCTCTCGCTCCGCCTTCATCTGCTTGCTCATGGCATCGGCGATGTCCCGAGGCGGTTCGATTTCCTTGACCTCCACCCTGGTCACCTTGACCCCCCACTTATCGGTGGCTTCATCCAGGGTCTCCTGCAGGGCGGCATTGATGCGCTCCCTTGAGGTCAGTGTTTCATCGAGGCTCATTTCACCAATGACGTTCCTGATGTTGGTCTGCGCCAGCTTACTGATAGCAATATTGAAGTTCTGGACCTCGTAGCTGACGGCCTTAGCATCCGTGACATAGGAGTAGATGACAGCGTCTACGGTCACAGTAACGTTGTCCATGGTGATAACCGGCTGGGGTTCGATGTCAAGTACCCTCTCCCGCATATCAATCCTGGCCGCCAGGCGGTCGATAAACGGGAAAAGGAAATGGAGCCCTGGTTCCAACGTCTCCTTATACCGGCCCAGCCGTTCGACAACACCCCTCTCATGCTGACGAACAGTTGTCAGAGATCTGATGAGTATAACGACTGCGAGGGCAAGGATGACTATTAATACGATAAGACCTGGATTCATTTTGGATCACCTCCATTAGCTTTAGTAACAATCAGAGTAGCGCCGCGAACGGCGGTAACAACAACCTCGGCACCTTCATCGAAATCCTCCTCGGCACTGCCGAGCCACTCCTCATTGCCCACCCTGATCCGGCCAGGATTATTCTTAGCGATGCCCTTAATGACGACGCCCTCTCTGCCAATGAGAGCATCAACATTGGTCTTGGCCTCCGTGGGCTGGACCCATCGTTTGATGTACCGCCTGCCAACAGCCACATAGGCAATGCAGAGCAGGCTGGTGACCAGCACAGCTATCAGCCACCACTCAAACAACCATCCAGCCAGACCACCGATGATGAAAGCAGAACCTACCGCCACCAGGTCCAGCTCGGTCTCAACACCCCCAAGCAGTTCCAGAAGCGCCAGTAATAGACCCACTCCCACGAATATCAGCCCCAGCCATTCATCAACAAATACTTCCATTATGCCTGTCCTTCCGCAGTGATTTCGGGACGCCCTGAGACATCAAGTGGACTTGAGTTTAATCCCCACCAGCGGCTTTGTCAATCCCCTTTCGCATGACTACAAACCGCAAAGGGAAAAGCCAGTACTCACCTGTAGTATTGCTCGTGCTTGAAATCGTATGATATACTTGGTATTAGCTTAACAAGGGAGGTACTTTGACAGAACCTGTTTCAATTAAAGAGCTCTTGGAATCCGGGGCGCACTTCGGGCACCAGACAAGCCGCTGGCATCCTCGCATGAAATCCTATATTTTCGCCAAAAGAGATGGCATACATATTATTGACCTCCAGCAGACAGCCGCCATGCTTGAGAAGACTTGCGAATTTATCCGGCAGCTAGCAGCCGATGGCGGTAATGTCCTGTTTGTAGGCACCAAGAAACAGGCCCATGATGCCATACAGGAAGAAGCTGAGCGGTGCGGGATGTATTATGTCAATCAACGCTGGATCGGTGGTACTCTGACCAATTTCGAGACCATCCAGGCGCGTATTGACTATCTGGTACACCTCGAAGACCAGCAGGCACGGGGAGGCTTCAGCAACCTTCCAAAGAAGGAAGCCCTGAAAATTGAGGAGGAGATTGTCCGCCTCAATCAGCAGATGGGTGGGTTCAAGGAAATGACCAGCCCACCGGCCGCACTGTTCATTGTTGATACCACCAAAGAAAACATTGCCATTGCCGAGGCGAAGCGGGTGGGAATACCGATTGTCGCTATAGTAGACTCCAATTCCGACCCCATCGATATCGACTATCCGATTCCGGCCAATGATGACGCCATCCGGGCAATCAGGCTGATATGCAGTAAAATCGCTGACTCAGTGCTCGAGGGCAAGGCCGAGGCAGCAATGGCCATCACTGAGGAAGGAGAGGGAGAGGAGAGCTCTGAGGAAGAGGAAATTGATATAACCTCTGAGCCTTTGGTCTTCACTCCGGACGATAACTAGCAAGATGGACATTTCAACGGAGCGAGTCAAGGAACTTAGAGAGTTGTCTGGTGCCGGTATCATGGACTGCCGGAATGCCCTTTTGCAGACTAAGGGCGATAAGGAGAAAGCCCTGCAAATTCTGAAAGAGCAGAATCTTGTTCGTGTAGAAAAGAAGAGCACCCGTGCCGCTTCCCAGGGACTGGTTGAGACCTATGTCCACACGGGAGGCCGCATCGGGGCGATGGTTGAGCTCAACTGCGAGACTGATTTCGTCGCCCGTACTACAGAATTCCAGGAACTGGCACACAATCTAGCAATGCAGATAGCCGCTCAGGAACCGATATGTATCAGCGAGGACCAAATCCCCAAGGACACCGATACCGACCCGGAGCTAGCCTGCCTGCTGCTTCAGCCCTTCATCAAAGACCCGCAACAAACAATTCAGGACCTCATTACCGAAACTGCGGCCAAGGTCAGGGAGAACATCCGAGTAAGCCGATTTGCCAGATTCGAACTGGGACAGGCGGCGGCCAGAGTAGCTGAACTGGAGAAAGAGAGCACGGCTCACACAGACGCCTAGCCGTGCCTAGAGCAAGTTATGAAGAGGGCACATGACTGCTCATAAGTATAAACGCATTCTACTCAAGCTAAGTGGTGAGGCTCTCAGCGGCGGCGCCAGCTTCGGTATTGACCCCTCGATCCTGACCAAGATAGCCAACCAAATCAAACGAGTCGCCGATATGGGAATTGGTGTTGCTGTGGTTGTTGGTGGCGGCAACATCTTGCGTGGTGCTGAAGCAGCCCGCTCGGGAATGGACAGAGCTACCGCCGATTACGCTGGGATGCTGGCTACAATAATAAATGCCCTCTCTCTCCAGGATGCACTGGAAAGAGAAGGCGTAGTCACTCGAACCCAGTCAGCCATAAATGTACAACAGGTAGCCGAACCGTACATCAGACGACGGGCTATCCGTCACCTAGAGAAAGGCAGGGTGGTTATCTTCGCCGGTGGTACCGGCAATCCCTACATGACCACCGATACCGCCGCCGCCCTGCGGGCGATAGAGATTGAAGCAGAAGTGTTCCTGATGGCGTTGAACAATGTCGATGGTGTGTATAATGCTGACCCCCGCAAGGATTCGAATGCCAAGAAGTTCGACTCGCTCACCTACCTTGATGCCCTGAACATGCGTCTCGAGGTAATGGATGCCACCGCGCTATCCCTCTGCCTGGAAAACAAACTACCCATAATTGTCTTTAACCTCATGGAGCAAAACAGCATCGAGCGGGCCGTTATGAACGAACCCATTGGAACCCTGGTATCCGACGAGAAGACACGATGAGTGAACAGCCTCTCCACAACATCGAGCAGAAGATGCGCAAGTCGGTGGAGGTGCTGCAGAAAGAGCTGTCCACCATCCGTACCGGGCGTGCCTCACCCGGCCTGATAGAGCACCTCAAGGTAGAATACGCCGGTAGTACCCTGCCACTCAACCAGCTCGCTGGCATCTCTGTACCTGGCCCAAACCTCCTCGTCATCCAACCCTGGGACAGAGGAGGCATCATGAGCATAGAGAAAGCGATTCTGACATCGGACCTCGGTTTGAACCCGACGAACGACGGACGTGTCATCCGGGTGAATATCCCGCCCCTTACAGAGGAACGCCGGCAGGAACTCATTAAAGTGGTCCGTCGGAGAGTCGAAGAAGGCAAGGTAGCCATACGCAACCTGAGGCGTGAGGTCATGGACGAACTGAAAGTCCAGGAGAAGAACAAGGAAATCTCACAGGACGAGCACAAGCGTACCCAGGGCCAACTACAGAAGGTAACCGATAGCTTCATCGCTGAGATTGAACTAGTCGGGCAAGACAAAGAAAAGGAAGTAATGGAGGTCTAACCGACTCACGGGTATGGGAGAGGGGGTGGCAAGGATGGCTGAGAAAGTATCGTCTAAGAAGTTTAATCATCTTCCGAATCATGTGGCCATCGTGCCGGATGGCAATGGTCGCTGGGCAGAGAGACGGGGTTGGCCCAGGCTTCAAGGCCACCGGGCAGGCGTAGAAAATATGCACCGCATGGTGCAATACCTCAATGAGTACCCCATAAAATACCTTACCCTTTACAGTTTCTCCTCGGAGAACTGGGGACGACCAGAGTCTGAGGTTTCCGGATTATTCGAGCTACTGCTGGAAGTCATTGATTCCTACCTTCAGGAGATACATGAGAAAAACATTAGAATGTGCCATATCGGTCGCCTCGAATCGCTCCCGGAAGAGTTACAGAAGGCAATTACCCAGGCGGTAACACTCACTAAAAACAACACCCAGTTGACCCTTAACATCGCCCTAAATTACGGGGGTCGCCCCGAGATTGTAGATGCGGTGCGACGACTGATAACTGATGGTATCAAACCCAAAGATATCACCGAAAAGACCTTTAGCAAATACCTATATACCGCTGGTCTGCCCGATGTCGACCTCCTGATTCGTACCGGTGACGAGACCCGTCTGAGCAACTTCCTGCTGTGGCAGACTGCTTACAGTGAGTACCATTTTACCAAGGTCCTCTGGCCCGATTTTCGTAAGAAAGACCTGGACCGGGCATTGCTCTCGTATAGTCGAAGAAAGAGACGCTTTGGCGGCCTGTAGTATAAACCGGCATGCTCAAGCAAAGAATCATTACGGCACTGCTTCTTATCCCGCTTCCGGTAGCCGCTGTCTGGTTCGGTGAGCCCTGGTTTACTAGTCTGGTGGTCATTTTTGGAGTACTGGCCGCCTTCGAGTTCTACCGCCTCGGCAGCACGGTCAGGGTCTCCCCGGTCACTTATCTAGGGCTTGTTTTCACCCTACTCTTCATCATCAGCCGCAATCCGAACCTGCTGTCACGTATTGAAACCAATTTCGACCCTGTTCTGGTCACCCCACTCCTCCTGGCCACAGCGATAGTACTCACCCTTGCCGGTGCATTGTTGCGCCGTAATAAAGATGGTGCGATTGCCGACTGGGCGTGGACTATGGCCGGTATTCTCTACGTGGGCTGGCTCTTCGGGCATGCGGTGGCACTTCGAGGTCTAGCCGATGGCCGAAACTGGGTGTTCTTCGTCCTGCTGGCTACCGTCGCCTCAGACACAATGGCCTTCTTCATCGGCAGCGCCATCGGCAGGCACAAGCTAGCCCCCCAAATCAGCCCAAACAAGACCTGTGAAGGAGCAGTCGCCGGGGTTGTCGGAGCAGCTCTTTTCAGCCTGCTGTTCGTCCCGACAAAGCTATTCGGGCTGAACAATGCCATTCATATCCATGGGTTCAGCTACGGCGAGGCGATACTCCTCGGGGTACTTGTCAGCATCTTTGGTCAACTTGGTGACCTGGCAGAGTCCCTGCTCAAGCGTAACGCCAAGGTCAAAGACTCAGGCATGCTGTTCCCGGGACACGGTGGTGTCCTCGACCGGCTCGACAGCATCATCTTTGCTGGTGTCGTCGTCTACTACTTCGCAGTTCTTTAAAAAGGTGCTTATTAAGGCCAACCTCCGCAAACGTCGTGCTATTGACAGACTCAGGTATAGGGATATACTATGACTGCACCCGACCTGAATCCGAGACAACGGAGGGTATAAGATGAGCGCACTCAGAATCATGACCACAATCAGTGCCTGGATTCTATTTATCCACGGACTGGTCGCCATTGCCTGGGGCGGCCTCGACATGTTGCATTTCACCGAAGGCTGGCAGCTCACTGAACTGGCCGCGATATCATGCAGCATTGGCACAGCCAACCTTGTACTGGCAGCCGTGGCTGCCTGGCTCAGGCACAAAATGGAATCGGAATCATAGTAAACATTGACACGTAAGCTATTATATGCTCTACCACGGGGCAGGTGCTTTTCTACCTGTATACGCACTGATATCTATCTATGACTCCCTCAAACCAATAGCCTCACCCTCACGTTTGTTGTATGATAGTAGGTAGTATGGACAATACAGTAACACGACTCGCTATTCTTGGCTCTACCGGCTCCATTGGAAGACAAACCCTTGACGTCATTCGCAGCCTATCACCCCGTTTCAGTGTGGCTGCGCTGGCGGCCGGGCAGAATCTTGACCTGCTGAGGCAACAAATCGAAGAGTTTAGACCAGGGTACGTCTACTGCGAAGGCGAAAAGGCGCTGAATGACGCCAGCACCGGCTACGAGACCCTCTCACTGGAGGAAATCGCCAGCCACGAGCAGGTAGGCACTGTCGTTATCGCTACCTCGGGAAAATCAGGGCTATCGGCGACACTGGCGGCGGTACGGGCTGGGAAAAATGTCGCCCTGGCCAATAAGGAATCCCTGGTGATGGCCGGTGAAATTATTACCTGCGAGGCAGAAGCGAGCGGTGCCAGCATCCTGCCGATAGACAGCGAGCACAGTGCTATCTGGCAGTGTCTCCAGAGCGAAGTACAATCGGCCACCAGTGTCATCCTGACCGCCTCCGGTGGGCCGTTCCGTAGCTACTCGCTAGAGCAGCTTGAGCAGGTCACCGCCGCACAAGCCTTAAAACACCCTTCCTGGCAGATGGGACCGAAGGTCACCATCGACTCGGCTACCCTGATGAACAAGGGCCTGGAGATAATAGAAGCCCACTGGTTGTTTGATGTGCCTTTTGAAAACATCCGGGTTATCATCCACCCGCAGAGCATCATCCACTCAATGGTCGAGTTTGCTGATGGCTCGGTCAAGGCCCAGCTTAGTTATCCCGATATGCGCCTGCCGATTCAGTACGCCCTAACCTACCCGGAACGCCTGCCCAATCCCGAGCTGCCACGAATCGACTGGGACAACATCACGGAGCTGACCTTCGAGCAACCGGACCTTGATAAATTCCCCTGTCTCAAGCTCGCCATGGAAGCCGGTAGAAAAGGCGGAACCTATCCATCTGTCCTCTGCGCCGCCGACGAGGTTGCGGTTGACCTTTTCTTGTCCGGAGCTATCGGGTTTACAGATATCGCCCGTCTTGTAGAGCAGGTGCTGGAAGAGCATCAAACAGTTTCCCGCCTGACCCTGGAAGATATCCTCGCCACCGATGCCTGGGCCAGACAGCGGGTCAATGAACTGACTGGAGGGGTTGCTTCATGGTGATTACGATACTCTCCTTCCTCGGTGTCATTATTGTCGTTATCCTTGCCCATGAAATCGGGCATTTCACCACTGCCAAGCTCACTGGAGTGAAAGTAGAAGAGTTCGGTCTTTTCTATCCACCACGGCTTTTTTCGATCAAACGCGGTGACACCATCTATTCGATAAACGCCCTGCCACTCGGTGGGTTCGTCAAGATGGCCGGGGAAGAAGACCCTGATGCACCTGGAAGCCTGGCGGCCAAGAGCATCCTTGTCAGATTGCTCGTCCTCGGTTCCGGGTCACTGATGAACCTGTTGTTGCCCTTCCTGCTCCTGTCAATTGCCTTTATGGTCCCCCATGATGTTGTAACCGGAGAGGTGAAAGTCGATGGCGTGGCGCCAGATTCGCCGGCAGCTTCAGCCGGAATCATACCCGGAGACATCATTATCAGCGTTAACGAGCGTGAAGTGCAGAATATCAATGACATCAGAATGTACTTCTCCCTCTACCTGGGTAGTGATATCCCTGTAGTAGTCCGGCACGCCGATTCATCTGTAGAAGAGGTAACGTTAGCTCCCCGCTGGGAGTATCCAGAAGGACAGGGGCCCGTCGGTATCTCGGTAGTTAGCTGGGTAGTAGTAGATAGTATCTCTCCCGACTCTCCGGCAGCTAGTGCCGGACTCAAGCGGGGAGATGCCATCCTGATCATAGACGGGGAAGACTTAATGGAAAGTATTGATTGGGAAGAAATAAGTACTGATGAGGAATTTCAGCTTTATGTCTACTCCCGTATTAGTGACGCTTCTGTTATTACAGTGCAGCACGCTGACTTAACTATTGAAGAGCTGCAACTGACACCTTACCAGAACCTGTCCAATGGACAGGCTAATACCAACGATATTGAGGTCTTAGTTACCTCTGGCCCAATTATGCGGGAGAACCTTCCATTCTGGGAGGCGATACCGCGTGGGGCCAACCAGTGCGTCCAGTTGATGGTGCTGTTCAAGAACGGTATCATTGGCATGTTTACCGGTGCCCTGCCGGTCGACCTGCGTGGGCCAGTGGGTATTGCCGAGATGAGCGGGGAGTTCGCCCGTGCCGGGGTAAGTCCTTTTCTTGAATTCGCCTCCATGATAAGCATTAATCTGGGTATTATCAACCTATTCCCCCTCCCTGCCCTCGACGGTGGCCGTCTCGCTTTTGTCCTGCTGGAGTTCGTTCGGCGTGGCAAACGAATATCCCCCCGAAAGGAGTGGATAATACACACCACTGGTTTCTTCCTGTTGATAGCCGCCATCCTGGCAGTTACATATCGCGATATCCTGAGAATCATCAGTGGTGAGTAAAAGGTAAACAGCTTGAAAAGAGGGCCCAGGAGAGGCTTCACCTCTCTTACCTAATCCTTCCCCCTCTCCTTCAAAGGAGAGGGGCTAAGAGAGTCCCCGCGAAAATCAAACTCTTTTCCATGTACTATCACCAGAATGATCATATCTTGTTCACACATGGAACATAAGTGTATAATCGCCGTAGCCAAGAAGGCTTCCTTGTGAAAATATAAAAGGGTAATGCATATGACGGAAAGTATACAAGGCAATGGTTTCGCCATTCAAACATTCAGCATTTCTAGGAAATTCAGAAACTTTGTTGCAGTAGATGGTATAGACCTATCCGTTAAAGAAGGAGAGCTGTTCTCATTGCTGGGTCCAAATGGCGCTGGCAAAACAACCGCTATTAGGATGCTATGCTGTCTGCTCAGACCGAGTAGTGGTACAGCCACGATTATGGGCCATGATATACAGAAGGATCCTGTAGCCGTGAAAAAAGTGATAGACGTCTCTCCACAGGAGACAGCAATCGCCGAGTATCTTAATGCCCGTGAGAATCTCAGCTTGATGGGGGGGATACACGGAATCGAGAAAGAACTGGTGAAAAAGAGGTCAGAGGAACTCCTGGAGATGATGGGCCTGACTAACCGTTCAAAAGAACGGGTAAAAAAGTATTCAGGGGGTATGAAAAGACGGCTAAGCATTGCCATGGCCCTTGTTTCCGATCCTCAGGTGTTATTCTTGGACGAGCCTACCCTTGGCCTGGACCCGCAGTCGAGGAGGAGCGTCTGGGAATATATTGCAGAGCTTAAAGGGCAAAAGACGATAGTGCTTACAACCCACTACCTTGAGGAAGCTGACGCTCTGGCAGATAGAGTAGCCATCATAGACGAGGGTAAGATTATAGCCCTTGGAACCCCCCGTGAGTTGAAAGATAGCGTCTCTGATATGCAGGTTATGGTTGTAAAGGCAAAGAACCTGACTTTTGATGCCATTGAGGGGCTGAGGGAGATATTCCCGGAAGTTAGAGAAATAGAAGATGGGATTGAGATTAAGGCTAAAGAGATTGGTTTCTTTGATGTGGTAGATTATCTACGACCAAAGGGAGTTATCATCGAATCTACTTCCCTGAAAGAAGTTACCCTGGACGATGTGTTTCTCCAACTTACAGGGAAGGAGCTAAGAGAATGAGATTTATGATATTAGCCAAAAAGAACTTCAAGGAAATATTCCTTGACTATATATCTCTCGTATTCGCTATAGCTCTCCCAATAGTTATGCTGCTGATACTCCAGACCTTTGGGAGGGTGGAAAGCTTCTTCAATCCTACCAATTTGACACCCGGTATAGTTGTCTTCGGCTTCGCTATGATATCACTAAGCTCATGTATGACCCTTGCTAGAGATAGAGACAGCGCACTCTTGTCAAGGCTGTTGACTGCCCCCCTCAGTGCAAACGACTTCATATTAGCCTATTCCCTGCCATATGTTCCGGTAGTGATCATGCATATTGTCGTGCTCTTTGGCACAGGGGGTTTGCTTGGGCTTGAGATATCCGGGAATGCTGGACTCGTTCTTCTCATCCTTTTTGTCATGTCTATAGGCTACATAGGATTGGGAATGATCCTGGGATCAGTATTTACTTATAAAGCGGTACCCATTGCCTGGCAAGCAGTTAACCTCCTAACAATATTTTCAGGAGCCTGGTTTTCTCTAGAAATAATAGGAGGCGGGATCCAAAGCATAATGAATGCTCTTCCTTTTGCCCATGCTATTGGTGCGGCGAGAGATGTTATGGTGCAGGGAGTAGGTTTCAGTGACATTGCCACAGATTTCTACTGGGTCCTTGGTTATACCGTGGTGTTCGTTGCTTTGGGTATTTTCCTGTTCAGACGAAGGATGATGGAATAACATCAGGGAAGACTTATCTGAGCGTTTAGAGGAGGTGAGGTAGATGGAGGTGAATCAACGCAGAATGAGTAAAGCTATTCAGATTGGCAATGTCACCATCGGGGGCGGCACTCCTGTCGTGGTACAGTCGATGACCAGCACCGATACACGAGATGTTACATCAACTATCAACCAGATACAGGAGCTTGAGGAGGTCGACTGCGAGCTGGTGCGTGTAGCCGTGCCGGACATGGAGGCAGCCGAAGCAATAAAAGAAATAAAGCGGGCCATCTCTATTCCCCTCGTTGCCGATATACATTTCGATTACCGCCTGGCACTGGCAGCCCTGGAAGCAGGCTGTGACGGCCTTCGCCTCAATCCGGGTAATATCAGCGAGCCGGACAAGGTCGGTGCTATAGTCCAAGCAGCTAAAGAGAGAGGCATCCCAATCCGCATCGGGGTGAACGCGGGTAGCCTGCCAAAGACAGCCGACCCCGAATTATCTACTCCCGAACAAATGGTCGAGGCTGCTCTGGAGCAGATAAGGCTACTAGAAAGCCTTGATTTCGACCTTATTAAAGTATCCCTCAAGGCCTTCGATGTCCCGACCACTATCGAGGCCTACCGGAGTATCGCTGAAAATACCCCTTACCCCCTGCATATCGGTATCACCGAGGCAGGGTTACCCCGCACCGGCGTCATCCGCAGCGCCGTTGGTATCGGCACGTTGCTCTACATGGGCATCGGCGACACCATCCGTGTATCACTGACCGCCCACCCCAGGGAGGAGGTCATCGCTGGCTACGAGATACTGAAGAGCCTGGACCTACGCCAGCACGGCCCGGTGCTGGTGAGTTGTCCTTCCTGTGGTCGCACTGAGGTCGACATCATCAGCCTGGCCGAAGAAGTCGGCAGGCGACTGGAGAAGATAAAGAAACCGATAAAGGTAGCCGTAATGGGCTGTGTGGTCAACGGCCCCGGCGAAGCCAAAGACGCCGATATCGGCATTGCCTGCGGTAAAGGCCGCGGGGTACTCTTCAGGAAGGGTAAGCAGATTGGGACGGTTGAGGAAAGGGATTTTATCCAAACGCTGATGGCTGAGGTGGAGAGGCTGCAATAGGCAGTTACTTGGTATCAGGAGGGAATGATAATGGAATATTCTCAACTTATTGAGAGAATCAATGCCTTTCTAGAGACATACCAGGCGGATTTGAGTTACTGTCACGGTGCCGATCATGCTCGACGCGTGGCGAGACTAGCCATGAAGATTGGTGCAGTGGAAAATGCTGACTGTCAGCTCATCGAAATTGCCGCCCTTCTCCATGACATCGGCAACGTGCCGCTTGGATGGAGTAAACTCGCCTTAGGGAAAGATGAGAACGATTTCATTGATTTCCTTGAGTTATATGTGCTCCCTTCAACCGACCACGGAGAGTTAGGTGCGCTCATCGCAGAGCGATTTCTGGAACGTCTTAGCTGGCCTGACGCACAGACACAACACGTGAAACAGATTATCAGCGAACATACCAAAGGGGCGGAACAGACGACACTTGAATCACGAATCGTCAGTGATGCTGATAAGCTTGAGCTCCTTGGTGCCACGTGGATTGCCAGAGCCTTTCAACGGACGAGCGCGTTCGATAGACGTCTGGGCATTGAATCGGTGCCAGAGAGATTTCTAAGTGGAAAGGAGATACTCCCGAACGCACTCCACACCGAAACAGCCAAGAAGATGGGAACCGAGCGATACAGGTTCCTGGTGTCCTTCAGTGAGCAATTTCAGCATGAATTAAATCTTGAAACATAACTCAAGGGCGACACCCCCTTGAACCCCCGTTCCAGAGGGGTGCAACCCCTCTGGACTCCCCAAAACAGTGAGGGGGCAGACCTCCGGCAGGGGTTGTTCGTACCTTAGAGAGTACCGTATTATCAAGGCTGGGGCTTAAAAAAGAATCTGTTGAACAAGCGACGTTAAAGAGGGGCAAAGCCCCTCTTCTTAATAGAATTCCTTTTCCCCAATGGGGAAGGGGTTCACCCTGAAGGGGACACAGGGGGATAGGGCCATCACCGATAAACTGGCAGAGTAACAGTAAAGCCCTTTTATCCAAAGAACTAATCTTGATATCAGCTAGCGCCGTCGTCTCACCAGGGCATACGTAATAACGAATCCTGCCAGGCACCAGGCCCCAACAACACCAAAAGCCAGCCCGAGATTTACATCCATGTCTGTGAGTGTACCCCGTGAGAGGTCTGCCATATACTTCACAGGCAACACCCGATGTATCGCCGCCATCCAGTCTGGTAGCTGCTCTATCGGGTACATAACGGGCGAGAATAACATTATGGCGAACACTATAACCTGAGTAGCCAGGTTCGCCATCTCCGGCCTGGGGGCT
>CP070842.1:2197139-2215166 GCA_020342155.1 Dehalococcoidales bacterium | reverse complement strand
TAATGGAAGACACCTCGGTAACCTCCCTTTATAAAGAACATAAAATAACTCCTCTATTTAATTTATGCTATATAATAAAGATAGAACAAATATTTAAATTTCATAAAATGAGCTTATATTCGAATCCTGCCGCTGCCAGATTTTTATTCTATCTCTTTTCCGTTTTACTATACCGTTTAAGGAAGTCAAGCATTATCCGGTTGAACTCATCAAAACCTTCCCACATCATGAAATGTGGCATATTGTCCATAATGGCGAGTTCTGCACTAGGCAGCCTTTCTTTCAAGATAAGTATATTATCCAGTGATACCGTTCTATCGGCACTACCGGCTATGATGATGGTCGGAGCTTTAATTTGCGGCAGTAGTCCGTAGTTATCATATGTATCGGATGCATGGGCATGCCAGTCTTGAGCATGCTGCGGGCCATAACCTTTTCTGACTATTTTTACCAATTTTTCTATAAGCTTCGGGCTATTCTTGATAAATTCTTCGCCCAACCGCCCGGTAACAAGATCCCTGGCCTTTTCTTCGTCGGACCAAGGGACCCAGCTCGCTCTCTCCTCCTCCGTGGGCATTTCGGGCTGATTGTGTAGTTCAGCACTCCAGGTGATGGGACATACGAGCACCAGGCTGATAACCCGTTCAGGGTAACTTAAGGCCATCTCTTCCGCTATACGTCCCCCCATGGAATATCCCATAAAATGGGCTTTTTCAATGCCGATTACATCCAGCAGCCCCACGAGGTCGATAGCCATCATCTCTAGAGAGTAGGGAACATCCGGCTTATCGCTTTTCCCCACCCCACGGTTATCAAAGGATATAACTTTATATTCCTTCGCGAAAACCGGAACGTGTTTGTAGAGGAAATCATGGCACATATTACGGCCGTCGATAAAGACCAGCGGTTCGCCTTGGCCGTGAACTTCGTAGTACATATTAATATCACCGACTTTTGCCTTTGGCATTTCACAACCTCCCAATCGTGAAGGTAAACCAGATTATATCACCAATGAATGGTAATAAACAGAGGTAAATTGAGCTTAAACTATATACCACAAATCTATTGCCCAACGTTTAATTCTCTATTATCGTCTCGCAGATAGGATAAATCATACATACTGGTTGAATAACATCTTGAATAACATCCCGCCGTTCGTTCAACAGAAGTAATTTTGAATCAAGAAGTGTCCGGTCGGATAGAAAGACTTTACTTCCCCTCCCCCTGCGCCACCAGAACAAATGCTCTGGGAAATTGGCCCTGATGCGACCAATAACTTCATAGTTAACGGCCGCCACCGAATTCGCCGCCACTTTCCCCCGAAATCATCCCCCCTGTGGGGCCCCTTGCGACGCGCGGGGCGACTTTTCTGCGGACTGAACACGGGTTTGTTTGGGGCTGAATAGGCGTTTTCTCGCTGAAAGCCCCGGATTCTCGCCTGGTGACTCCGCCGAATTCATCATAGGCGGTATCTGGCACAGGCCTATGTCCAGGCACTCTTTTCGCTGAAGGCAAGCCCCGTTTCGCGTTGTGGCGCTCCGTGTGAGGCTTGAGCAGAACGGATGACTGTAATTGTTGTCGGGCGTCCTAACGAGATTTCAGTTGATGCCCGTAGATTACCCTCTTTCGAATAGTAAGAAGTGTCTAAAGGCTGTTCCAAAACCAGTAGCTTGATACGTATGCAGGTGCCAACCATTTACTAAGTATTCCTGTATGACCTCTGCAATCTTCTTGTGTTGGTTGGTCTGGACGCAAATATACTCTTTCATGACGCTTCAAACTCCTTCCTCAATGGTGACTCTGCAAGCGTAAGTGTAGGCTTCACCCGTTTCTGTGTCAAACAACCGGATTCTCGCCTGGTGGTCCCATTGAATTCGGTAGGAGCGTCTCGCCTGAGCAGCCTTACCTCTGACACTCTTTTCACTGAAGGCAAGCCCCGTTTCGCGTTGTGGGGCTTCCCCCACCTGATGCCGACGGCCCTGACGCCCTCTAGAGGGTTCTCGTGCCAGAGGCCCTCGGCGTGCAGGAAGGAGAAGAGGCTGGCCAGCGCCTTCCTCTCAGTCTCCGCGGCCGACGGCGAGGTCTCCTCTATCCGCCTGGCCAGGTACCCGCGCACGTCAGCCCTGGTGGGTGTTGGCGTGTGCTCGAGGAACCGCTGTGCCTGGTAGGAGTAGAGCCTGATCGTCCTCTCCGCCTTGCGCTCGGAGCGCATCTTCGTCACCCAAGCCTCCAGGTTCTCGGCGGGGGGCCTGCAGTCTGTAACGGCCGACACACCCTCCGCCTGGGCCAGCCTGTCTATCATGGAGACAGCCAGTTCCCTTACCTCAGGCGGCAGGCGGCGCAGCCGGTTGATGGTCGATTCCAGTCGAGCGTCGTTAGTCTCTTTTCCCTTCATCTCTTGCGTCACCGTCCTCTGTATACTATTATGGCGCAAAAGAGGGGATTTGTAAGCGGGTAATCAAGGACATAATCTAGGCGAAAAAGGAAGAAATATGGAAAAGTCAATAATCATTATCGGTGCTGGCATAGCTGGATTGTCTGCTGGGTGTTACGGGCAAATGAATGGCTACAATACACAGATTTTTGAGATGGATACCAGACCAGGAGGGCTGTGCACATCGTGGAAACGCAAGGGGTATACAATAGACGGGTGCCTACACTGGTTGCTGGGCTCCGGTCCTGCGAGCAGTTTCTACAAAATATGGGAAGAACTCGGTGTTATAAAAAACCATACTTTTATTGATCATGATGAATACATTAGTGTCGAAGTGGGAGACGGTAAGTCACTGGTTCTTTGTGCTGATCTGGACAAGACAAAGCAGAATATGAAAGAGGTCGCCCCGGAAGATACCGAAGTTATCGAGGACTGGATTAAGGGTTTAAAAAAACTGATTGGATTTGATATGTCAGTTGATAAAGCTCCTGAATTGGCCAACATCTTTGATACGATCAGAATGATGTTTAAATTATTGCCATACTTGTGGTTCATGAGAAAATGGGGCAGAATGAGCGTCAAACAGTTTGCGGAGCGATTAAAAAGTGCACATTTACGCGAAGCTTTCCTGGGCGGTGCTGGTGATATGAAAGATTTCACGATACTTGGATTGATGATGAGTTTGGTATGGGTAAATCAAAAGATCGCAGGTTACCCATTAGGTGGATCGCTGGCTTTGTCAAAGACTATTGAAAAGCGTTATCTCGATCTAGGGGGAAAAGTATCCTATAAATCACCTGTGAAAAAGGTATTGGTGAAAAATGATAAAGCCGTTGGTATCAGGCTTGCTGATGGTAGTGAACATCACGCCGATATAATCATATCTGCAGCAGATGGACATACAACGATATTCGATATGCTGGAAGGCAAGTATATAAACAATAAAATTAAAGGTTATTATGACAATAATCTTATATTTCCTCCCTTATTACACGTGGCATATGGTGTTAGTCGCACCTTTAATGAAGCTCCGAAATCGGTAGGTGGGTTCAACTTAATGATTGATAAGCCAATAATCATTGCGGGGAAAGAACATAATAGACTCCCACTCTACATCTACAACTTCGATCCTAGCCTTGCCCCTGATGGTAAAACAGTGCTCAAATTCATAATAACCACCCGGTATGAGCCATGGGAAGAGTTATATAAAGATACCGAGGCATATAAAGCTGAGAAAGAACGATTAGCGGGAGAGTTACTCACCGTACTGGAAGAACGTTTCCCTGGGATTACGGAACAGGTTGAGATGACCGATGTGGCAACGCCAATGACGTGGGTACGTTATACCGGTAATTGGAAGGGTAGCTATGAAGGCTGGATAATGACATCTTTTGGAATGAGAATGAAGAAGACATTACCAGGGCTGGATGGTTTTTACATGGTGGGCCAATGGGTTGAACCAGGAGGTGGCTTACCGGGTGTTGCTCCGTCCGGCCGAAATGTCATCCAAATTATCTGCAAGAAGGACAAGAAGAAGTTTGTAACCAGCACCCCGTGATGGCGGTTCACCTGCCAGCGCCCCGCAGCCGCTAGGTATCTACACCAGACTATAAGAGCTACTCAACTTAGTTCGATTGTTGAAGCTGATACCGGCTGCCTTTTCTCCTTGCATCACACTCCTCCATATACTATTATGGCGCAAAAGAGGGGATTTGTAAGCGGTGTATATCTAATTGGACGTACTTTGTCACCTCTCTTGACAATATCGCATGCTAGGACTACACTCAAGTTCCTACTTAGATTAACTTAGGTACATTCTAGGATTACCCTTTATACATCTCAAGGATCATACTGTATACAAGCGAGAGGATTCATGAAAATAACCGTGGCGGCCATACAGATGGAATCCCTGAACGGCGATTATGAGGGCAATCGGAAAAGGGCCGGGGAGCTTATCAACGATGCCGCGAAGAAAGGGGCGCGGCTTATCGCGCTTCCCGAGTTTGCTCTGGCAGGGTATATCTATGACGATGAGATATGGAAGGAGGCTGAGCCGCTCATGGGGCGGACCTACCGGTGGCTAAGTGAGTTCTGCGACCAGCACGAGGCTTACATTACCACTTGCATTCTAGAGCGCGATGGCGAAGATTTTTATGATACGCTTATCCTTTGTGGACCCGGCGGAAAACTTTGGTCACATCGGAAGGTCGAGCCGGCCGCCCACGAGGCGTTTTTTTTCCGGGGCGCGGGACCCAATGAATGCGTCTTCGACACACCGATAGGCAAAGTCGGGGTCGTGATCTGCTTCGATACAAGCAAGACGTACAGCATCAAGAGCCTGTCGGTAAAACGGCCAGATGTCCTGCTCATCCTATACTCGTGCCCAGCCATGCCCGGCTTCTTCCCCCGAAGATACCGGCAAAACTGGCTTGATACCTACCACGACGCACCAGCCATTTTCGCAAAAAACCTGCATACACCCGTTATTTCCTGCAACAAGACAGGTGATTTTCTGTCTCCGATGCCAATGGGGTTCGGCATGCAGTACAACACAAGGTTCATTGACCGGACTTCCATCGTGGATAACAACGGTACCATGCTTTCTGAGATCAATGGTAGTCCTGGAGCCGCCGTTGCGATTGTGGAAACCAAATCTGCGGCTGATGCCGTGGGCATCAAGATCCCCAGTGGCCGCTGGTTCCTTCCAATTTCTCATTACACACGGTTTATAACCGAGATTATACAAAGGTTCGGGAAGATTCGTTACGCGACTTCTCAAAAAAGAAGAATGGCGGCATCCCAATTTGTAGGGCACGATTGAAACATCCCCATGCACGCAAAGATAAGATGTATTCCTTATTTACTGCAACCTCCGGCCTATGCACCGGGCAACCCGCAGCCGCTAGGTTGTAGGTTCGAGTCCTACCCGGGGAGCCAGCTACACGGTGCTTAACCCTTCACAGGGCAAAAGGAATGACCTGAATAAAACAGAAAGGGAGCCTTTATAAAGGCTCCCTCAGTTGCAGGGGCTTTATGATATTACTCGGTAATCAAACAAGCCCCTTGGCACTCATGGCAAGTCTGCAAATCACTACCAGTCTTGGTCAAAGCAGATTTCAAACACCTCAGTCTCGAAAGCAATGACCTCTTCCCCCGCATTTGGATGTGGCGGTAAATAAAAGACCCAGACTCCCCAAGCCGGGAGGTATGTTGGGGTCCCACCTTCTATAAACACAATCTTCATGTTTTGTGGGACGCTGGTACCTCCCCCTGGAGGCACTCTCTGATGGAAGCTGCCGTTGCCATTCTCGTCTGTATGAATATCCTCCCAATAGTAAAACGCTACATAGTTATACCATTCGTCAGGAAACACGTAACAGATTTGGTATGTCGTGTCAGGCAAGGCGCCGTTCAGCTGGTATACCCTTATTAGACCATTGACTGGGCCTTCGGCATGAATAGTCGTCAAATGACCAGTCCTCAGGGTGTGGCCGGCATCTATCCCGTCCTGAGTAAGGCTTATGGGTAGCATTTTAGTGTGATAGTCCTGGTCAGCCAGAGCAACCCCCGCCGGGATGACAAGTAAGGCGACAAGAATAGCGGTAAAAATAACAGCCAGAGTTTTTTTCATCTTTTTCCCTCCTTTCTTATTGACTTGCCATTGCCTGATTCAAATCTAGCACCTTCAGGATTTTCTTCAACACGCACGGAGGATAGCAAAGGATGGCCTAGAGGGTAGCAGGGAGACCAGCACAGCAGGTGGTCGGATATATTGAAAAGCTGTCTAGACCGTTATATACTTGTTTCAACCTAACGATTATTATCCATATATTTCCAAGCCTCCTGAAGTGGTTGAGGAGGCCGAAATGGCGAAGCCGC
The DNA here is from genome assembly GCA_020342155.1 of Dehalococcoidales bacterium. GTDB lineage: Bacteria > Chloroflexota > Dehalococcoidia > Dehalococcoidales > Fen-1064 > W589. The sequence continues at coordinate 2,208,853 of CP070842.1, read as the reverse complement.
CCAAGACCCTAACAGCCTTCGGCAAGGACCTCGTTGCCTTGCTTGAACAGGCAGGGAAACTTAGTATCCGTGAATACGCTGACCAAGCCAATGTTAATTACAAGTATGTAAATCAGCTGCGGACAGTATCGACAAGACAACCAGGGAAGTTATACCCAAACCTCTTGAAACCATTTGTTCAACTGAAGGTCATTGATCTGGCTGACAGCCATCAGCTCTCCCTTCGCCATCGCAACAAGCCTTTGTCTATTGTCGAGTGCCAGGAGCTATTCCCCGACATTCCTGAGCAAAAGCTCGCTGAGTCAATCAGACAGGTGCTCGAATCTAAAGACCGCCATGACACGATTATTAGAACAGTAGTCCCACCACGAATTACCTATAGTCCAATTTACCGTCGTGTCTTCGTTGGCCGTAAAATAGAACTGGGCCAACTACGTTCCGCATTTGACAGTGCTGTATCGGGTCAGGGCAGCCTGGTGATGGTGGTGGGGGAACCGGGCATCGGCAAGACCGTCCTCTGCGAGCAGCTTGTTGCCTACGTTAGCTCGCTCGGTGGAAAGAGCCTGGTAGGGCACTGCTATTCGGAAAGGTCTCTATCTCGCCCGTACCTTGCTTTTATAGAGGTCCTGCGCTCTCATGTCCAGGCACGGGGTGTCAGCCAGTTGAGGAAAGAACTTGGCAGCGGTGCCGCTAATCTATGTCGGATTGTTCCTGAAATCACGGAGAAGTTGAAAGTCCGTCCCAGGCCAAAACGAGACCCAGAAGAAGAAAGGTACCGCCTCATGGAGGCCGTTACCCATTTCCTGGGTAATATTGCTGCTGTCCAGCCTTTACTGGTTGTCCTGGAGGACCTGCACAATGCCGACAAAGACACCCTGGAAATGCTGACTCACGTTTCGCGTAGTCTTGCCAGTACAAGACTCTTAATCGTTGGTACCTATCGCGATGTTGAGGTGGATAGAAGTCATCCCCTCTCTGAAACTCTGGCCGAGTTGAGACGACTTCCGGTGTTCGAGCGTGTCCCGTTGAAAGGTCTGGATGCTGACGTAGTCAAGAGGATGCTTTCCGCTATCACCGGGAAGGAAATGTCTGTGAGTCTTGCCGAGGCAATTCATAAGCAGACGGAAGGGAACCCTCTCTTTGTGCAGGAAGTAATACGCGATCTGGTTGAGGAAGGACTCATCAGTCCACAGGGTGATATCGGACAACCATCCAAAGATATATCTATTGAAATGAGAATACCGGACAGTCTGAAAGACGTCATAGGTAGACGTCTTTCGAGATTGAGCGAGCCATGCAACAACGTGCTGGCAACGGCATCGGTCATCGGCCGGGATTTCAGGCTGGAGGTATTGCAGAGGGTATCCGGCATGACAGACGAGGAGCTTTTCAAGGCCCTTGAGGAGGCACTAAAGGCCGCCGTAATAATAGAAGAAAAAACGGGTGCGTTAGCTACCGTCGACTATAGCTTTGCCCACGCATTTTTCCGTCAGACTCTCTATGAAGAGATTATCGTCCCGAGACGGATACGTCTGCACCGGCAGATTGCCCAGGCACTGGATGAGGTCTATGTCGGACACCCTGAAGAGTACGCTGCCGAGTTGGCCGAGCACCTGTCCTACTCCTCCGACCCGGTTGACCTGGCCAGGGCTATTAGATATGGTGAGATTGCGGCACAACAGGCAATCGACATATATGCCTACTGGGAAGCGATACGACTACTTGAGCAGGCGCTCAAGGTTCAGAAGACAATTGCCCCTGATGATAAGGCAAAGCGGTGTGACCTGCTGCTAGCGTTGGGAGACGCACGCGACTACGCGGGGGAGTACCGACATGTCCTGGACGAGGAGGCGCCACAGGCCCTGTTGCTTGCGGAAGCGGTTGGAGACCATCAACGCGCGGTACGTGTTGGCCGTCTCGCCATGACCAGTCTGACGCATTACGGAGCAGGTCCAGCTGCTCAAACACCTGAGGGAATAAGATGGACTGACATCGTTGACCGTTACGCTGCACCCGGTACAATAGAGCGTGTTTGGGCAGATATTTATCTGGCGGCAAGGAAAACCGGGGCAAGGGAGTTGGCAGATGGATTGCGACTGTACCATCGCTGCTCAGAGATAGCACTTGAGTTGGGGGATACTGACGCATACCTCGCAAGCGCAGGGGCGTACGTGTGGGCCTGCCCGCCGTTCCCGGAATATATCGAGGAAGCCCGCCGACTGGCTGACCAGATTACCCAGCTATGGGACCAGTCAGGCCGCGGTCACTACGCTGCATTTGCGAAGTACTATTTGAGTTCTTTCTTCCTCGGCCTGGGAGAGCGAACTCACGCCGAAGACCTGATGCGTGAGCTGGCTGAATTGTCCAAGAGAACCGGGACGCAATACACACGACTCACATCGCTGGTAGGGGAAGCCTGTTTTCATACCATGGACGGCCGGTTTGAAGATGCGCTGGAAACTGTGCAAAGTATCTTCCGAACAGGAGAGGAGATGAATGCCAGGCCTCGTGCCAACGAAGTGGCCAATTTCTCAAACCTGATGCTCCGTATATACCTCGGCGAAATTGTCCAGCCTATAACAGGCGTGTATCGTTTTTACAGGGTTGTCGGGCGTGCTCATGCAGGTGATCATGCTAGGGCCTTGACCATGCTTGATTCGCTCGTCGAGGAGTATGCCGCCTTACCGGAGAGGGTGAAAGACTATTTCCCCATTATGATGCTCTATCTGGAAACGGCGCTGGTTACTAAACATCTACCGGCAACGGAGACATTCTATGCATTTCTTTGCGATACACCGTTCAAGACGACCGGGTTTATGTTTCCAACATGCGTGGCCCGCCATCTAGGAGCCGCCGCTGCTTCACTCGGCAGACCAGAGGAAGCCCGTAAACACTATCAGGAAGCCATCAAGGTTTGCACAGATATAAGATTCCGCCCCGAGCTGGCCCTCACCAGCCTCCAGCTTGCCGAGCTACTTCTGGAGCACTACCCGGACGAGAAGAAGGATGCACTGGAGCACCTGGAATTCGCCATCAACGAATTCCGAGAGATGAAGATGCAGCCCTCTCTGGAGAGGGCGCTGAGGCGCAAGGAGATACTGGGGGCCTAACTCCCCCTCCCCCTGCCCTACCAGCGCAAATGCTCTAGGAAAATAGTCCAGACCTGACCAATAGCTCTGTGGTTAACGGCCACTGTTGAATTCAACACTGGTTGGTCCCGAGATCATCCCCCCTGTGGGGCCCCCGTGGTGTGCGCGGCCACTTTTCTGCGGGCTGAATGTGTGTTTGTGTGACTTAAGTCTTATAAACTAGTGGGTTAATTGCGATAAAATAAGAAAAAATAATCACAGGGGTAGGTTTGGAAAATAATAATAATATTAACATTGAAGATATCAAACCAGATGAATATAAAGAAGCTGCAATCCTATTGAGTAAAGCTTTTATTGGCACACCATTTTCTGCTTATGTCGCCGGAGGTGCTGATGAAAAAGCTCGTCGTAATTTAGAAACGGGCTTTATGGGTATGATAAAAAACAAACCTGGTCGGGTCGTCGTGGCGAAAGATGGTAAACAAATAGTCGGTGTTATGAGGATGGTTCAATGGCCGCAATGTCAGAATTCAATACCTAGAGGTTTAGAATTGTTATTCCCAATGATATTTGCTAGAAAAGTAATACTTAGAGTATTGAAGTTTAGGTCAATATGGCGGAAACACGATCCCCAAAAACCTCATTGGCATATTGATCCTTTAGGAGTATTACCAGAAAGACAAGGCCAAGGTATTGGATCGTTACTATTAACATATTTTTGCGAACATGTCGACAAACTAGGGATGCCTGCCTATCATGAAACTGATGTAGAAGCAAATGTCCGCCTTTACAAGCGGTTTGGCTATGAAGTGATCGATGAGGAACGAATATTTTCATTCAATCATTGGTTTATGTGGAGAGCCTATAAAGATATAAAATGATAGTGTGTTAACTTACTAGTTAACGGCCGCCGTCGAATTTGGTGGTGCCCTGGACCGCAGGTAGCGCCCTCACTAGTGAAAGATGACTCCTTATCTCACGAAACAGCACCACTTCTGAAGTCCGGCTTCTCAGCCTACGAGCAAATGAACGAACTCGTCCAATTTATCTCCGAACTCTATGGCATTCTGCATTCCATCTTGCTGGAGGGCATCCAGGTTCTCGGGTGAAGCGTCATCCAGAGCAGAATTGGCCTCACGCAATTCACGGTCAACTCGCAGGTACTGTCCTAGGACTCCGGCTGCATCGAAGATATTTGTCAGCTGGTGATTAACAGTCTCAGCGACACTGGACAGCATGATGTCGATAAGAGGTGCAACCCAACGCAAGCCGCCCCAATCCCTGACTCTTCTATATTCATAGGGTCTCGCAATGTGCCCCGTACCGAGGGAGAGGATAGCCATCTGCTCTGTGGATGGACTCCCCGCGAGCTTCTTCCTGGCTTCAGCAAATGCGCAAAGCGCCGGATTACCAGCAAATACGCTACCATCAATCAACGGACTTCGGATTCCAGTGACGGATTCCACCCTGGCCACTGGGAAGTATGTCGGCACAGCGGTGGCAGCCCTTATCACGTCTCTGACGAGGTAGTCGTTCTTCGTCTGCTCGCTCGCTGTATGCTGGGTGAAAAATTTCGCATGTCTGCGTTCAATGTCGTAGGCCGTGATCAGGCAAGGTCTTAAGAGATTGGAAAGTGTAAGGTCTTTAAAATATTCGTCCATCACTGTCTCAAGTGCCTTAGCCCCGTACCTCTCCTTATTCAGACCGCCAACTGAGCAAATTTTCTGCCAGAGCGACGCCTCAAATATCTCACCTCCCCTTGTGACGAATAACTCTTTAATCTGTTCAGCTGAAAACCTGGGTTTCATGGGATCACCCTCGAGGTCTGGACAAAGACAACCACATGTCAGGATTGCACCAGTGCTTGTTCCTGCTATCAGATCGAAGGCATCGGCAATTCTCATGTCGGGATTCCCTGTCTTTTCCTTTAGTTTTTGCTCGAGAGAGACAAGAACCATGGCCGGAATAAGACCACGGATTCCCCCACCGTCAATAGACAGGATGCGAGTCAGTTTAGCCATGACTGTATTCCTTCCTTTCGCGACTATGTCACATTGGCGAAATATTACTCGTTGTGCACATTCTTATGCCTAGACACTCACTTCAATTAGAACTATATTCATATCTCTTGAGTTAATGGTCGATAGCAGGTCTTCCCTATGATGACTCAGTTTCCACAGTCTAAGTGTTGACCGAAGTGATGTCAATGAGTAGTACTTACTGCCCCTCCCTTTGCGTCGCCAGCGTAAATGCTCTGGGAAAACAGTCACGTCTGCCGCTTGACATCGCCACCATTTGCTTCTAGACTGTGGGTACCGAGTCAGCACGAGGGTATTCATCTTTAGTAAAGAAGATGACTCATTCCTTAACGATATGGACTCTGGCCAAGTCGTCATCTTAAACGGTGCACCCCGATCCGGGAAGTCAAGTATCGTCAGAGTCATCCAAGACACATTCGAGGGTGTATGGATGAATCTAGGTGTAGACGTTTTTGCGAGAGGAGTCACACCAAAGAGATACCAACCAGGCGTAGGGCTTCGTCCAGGATCTGGCTCAGGATTCGGAGGTGGCCGTCCAGACTTAGAACCGCTGTTGCCAATACTCTATGCAGCTATGTACGAGTCAATTGCAGCACATAGCAGACTGGGACTCAATGTTGTCTCAGAATGTGGTCACCATGGCGCCATCAATCCAGATATCCTCCCGAACTGTGCTCGACGGCTTAACGGTCTACCCGTACTATTTGTAGGTGTTCGCTGTCCAATCGAGGAGATTATGAAGCGGCGTAATCAAGCTGGGCGAAAACGTGGGTATGTTGTAGGACCTGATAACGAGCCAATACCACCACCGGTTGTCCTTTGGCAAGAAGAAGTACACAAACCTGGTATCTATGATTTAGAGGTCGATACATCTATACTAAGCCCAGAGGAATGCGTTGAAAGAATCAGAGAGCGGTTAGCAAATGGACCACCTGGTACTGCATTTCAACAGCTTACCGAAAGAATATGAGCATATTACACTCAAGTTACCGCGCTGACACCTGAAGCTCTCATAGAGGCGAGGGTGAGTTTATCAAGATGCAGCCCTCTCCAGAGAGGGCTCTGAGGCGCAAGGAGATTCTGGGGGCTAAACTCTCCCTCCCCCTGCACCACCAGCGCAAATGCAATGGGAAATTGGCTGAAAGGTAACCAATAACCCTGTGGTTAACAGCCACCGGCGAATTCGCCGCCCCTCCCGAAATCATCCCCCCTGTGGGGCCCCTGCGGCGCGCGGGGCAACTTTTCTGCGGACTGAATGCGTGGTTTTTTGGGGCCGAATACGCGTTTTATCGCTGGAAGCCCCGGATTCTCACCTGGTGGCTCAGTCGAATTGGCATGTTGCGCCGTGCCTGGGGGGCCTTACCTCTGACACTCTTTTCGCCAAAGGCAAGCCCCGTTTCGCGACGTGGCGCTCCGTGCAGAGTTAACGCATAACCTGTAACACTCCGAAACATTGTTTAGCATTCCATATGCTATACTGACTGCTACAAAGAATTGAGGAATAACACAGCCATTGCCGGTAGGTGACCGCATGAAAGTTATCGGTCGATTAGTCCGGAATCGTAACTCCATTCTCTTGCTGGCTATAGTGCTAGGACTGTCTGTAGGTAGACCACTGGCCGGCTGGACCGAGCCTTCCGTTCTCCCTCTCCTGGCAGTGGTGATGACCCTTTCGGCCTTAAACGTGACATCCCGTGAACTGATTACCATCAAAGAGATGCCTTGGCCTGTGGGACTTTCCCTGCTCCTTAATTATTTAGTCATGGGTGGCGTAATATTGCTGCTGGCGTGGTGGCTGATAGATGATATCCATCTCAGGACAGGTTTTGTTGTTTTCGCCGCGGTGCCACCGGCGGCGGGTGTGGTCTCTTTTAGTTACAGCCTCGGCGGCAATTTAGTATTTTCCCTTATAGGCATGACTGCGGCATACCTGGCGGCCCTCTTTATCACGCCCGGAATCATGGCACTATTCTTGGGGACGGGGTATCTTAACACACTAAACCTGCTCACGATACTTGGTGAGTTGATTCTGATCCCGATTGTATTATCCCGTATTCTGATAGCCACCCGCCTTGCAGCACGTATCAAGCCGTGGCAGGGAACTATTACCAACTGGAGTTTTTTCGTTGTTATATATACCATCATTGGCCTTAATCGTCAGGCTTTCTTTCGTGAGTTCGATATTCTGGCTCTTATCATCGTCATCGCCGTTGTCACATCATTTATCCTGGGCTTGGCGCTGTACAACATCGCAACATTCCTGCGGGTAAGTCGAGAGACAAGCATAAGTATGATACTTATGGGGACGACAAAAAACTACGGATTGGCAAGTGGTATTTTGCTTACCTTGTTCGGAGAGCGCGCGGCGTTACCGGCATCGGTTTGTGCGGTGTTCGGTATACTGCACATCGTGTGGTTGGGTTTTCGATTTCGTAAGGACTCATAACCCAGCGGTACTGAGAGGTTTATTATAACTAGGTCAGAAGGCCAGAAATCGCCTGGGATACGCCCGACAACTTAGGAATCAACGACCACCGGCGAATTCGCCGTCGTCCCTTCCCGAAATCATCCCCCCAATGGGGCCCCTGCACCGCGCGGGGCAACTTTTCTGCGGGATGAATACGTATTTTGTCGCTCTGTCACATTCAGCCATATTGTTAAGTCGTATTATTTACAGGTATTATTTGTGTTAGTATGCTTAAACCAAGTTTCTAGAGAATACGGCGGGAGGATAACCATGAACACTGACATTTATCAGTTCAAGCTTGGTGATTTTCAGTGCATAGCTGTTAGCGATGGTACCCATATATATGCGCCACCCACCTTCCCACTGCCTGCTACGTTCCTTTTCGCCAATGCGCCAAGAAGACGCCTTGAGCAAGTACTTCGTGAACACGACCTACAGCCTGAGCAATGGTCGGAATGGACTAGTCCGTATATCTGTCTGCTGGTCAATACAGGTGAGCATAAGGTGCTGGTGGATACCGGTGCGGGTGATCTCGCTCCCAGTACAGGAAAACTCCTCCGGAACTTGCAGGCCTCCGGAATTGCACCTGAGGATATTGACACCGTCATCATCACGCACGGGCATCCAGACCACATCGGTGGGAATGTCGATAGTGAAGGTAGGCTTACTTTTCCTAACGCTCGGTATGTCATGTGGAAAGACGAGTGGGACTTCTGGACTTCAGGACAGGCAGAAGCTAAACTCGATGAGCATGTCAGGGAGGTCCTGCTGGACTTCGCTTCCAGGAACCTGCCGCCGATTCAAGGCCAGTTAGAACATATTGACCTTGAAACTGAAATCATGCCTGGTATAAGCACCCTGGCAGCACCTGGCCATACACCGGGGCACATGGCACTCTCCATTACCTCAAAAGGCAATCAGTTGCTATGCATCTCCGATATGGTGCTCCATCCCATTCATCTGGAGCAACCAGAGTGGCATGCAGCGGTCGATTTTGCTCCCGAGCAGGTCATAGCCACCAGGCGTCGGCTTCTAAAGAGGGCTGCAACTGAAAAGGCTCTGGTGCTTGCCTTTCACTTCCCGTTCCCAGGTCTGGGGTATGTTGTTCAGAAAGAGGATACTTGGCAGTGGCAACCGATTGGTACCACAAGCTAAAATAGAGACTGGCAACTTCTCCGTGAACTAACCAAACCAGGTCAAGACCTAAATTCCACGGGCTGAATATGTGGTTGTTTGGGACCGTATAGGGTTTTATAGTGGAAAGGCCCCGGATTCTCGTCTAGCGGACTTGAACCAGATTGCTTTTACTAGCTATTCGGAAAGTGAAACGACTATACTCCTCACCAGATCTACCTTCGCTCCCCATACGGAGTCGCCTACCTGTATCCACGCCTGTGCCCAGGTCTCCCTTATCTCTTCAATCTCGCCGGTCTGGTCATTCGTCTTTGTCATTACGACCTCAAGTGGCAGGACTAAATCAGGTTCGATTATCGCCCCCTGACGAAGTAGCTCCTGAACCCCGGCATCAGCCATCAGGATAGTTAACGCCAATTCTTTTTGTTCAGCTGTAAGTTGAGGCCCACCTACTTCCATACTCCCCTCAGGGAATGGCGATGCCTTCTGCGGTCCTATAGAATATCCGGCAAAGACAGCTGCCCCAATCACCGCCGCAGTAAGTACCGTCGCCAAAATCACCTTCCAAACCGGCTGTTGTGTAATCAGCCCGCCTGCAATGCTGTCTAGTGCTCCGACTGCTCTCACTTTTATGACTTCCATGAATACAACCTCCCGTCTCTTTCCGAGGTAATCGCTTTCGAGCAGTGCCATCTTGAGCCGGCTCTGATAGTCTGCCATCTCAATCTGTGGGAGTTTAACGTTCTCAAGTTGCTCTATGAGTTCTTGCTCTTCCATCATTACCTCATCAGGCATAACGCTGCAACAGCACAAAAGGTTGCATTTCAGCCCATCAGGTTTCGCATTCGTTCCAGTCCACGATGTAACAATGACTTTACCGTTCCCTCACGCTTGCCTATTATCTGTGCAATCTCCTTTATCTGTTTGTCTTCAAAGTAGCGGAGGGTGATTACTTCCTGATACCTAGGCGGTAGCTGGGCGATTGCCATATGCAGGGAAAGATACTCCTCGTGGCGCATGAGTATGTCCTCGGCCTGAGCGATTTCAACCGACAAGGGATTGACCGCCGGATCCCCGTCCCGGACTAATATGGCGTGGGCTGCCTCGCGCCTTTTCTTCCGATAGTAGTTGGCAATTTCATGGGAAGCTATACGATAGAGCCAGGCTGAGAACGGTATGCCCTGCCAGTGGAATTTCTCTAGGTTCTTTAGTGCCTTAAAGAACACTTCCGAGGTCACGTCCTGGGCGACAGGCACACTGGCGGTGCGACGTAGCACATACCCAAAGATGCGCCCGAAGTTCTGGTCGTAAAGCTGCCCGAAGACTTCAGTGTCTTTACGGGCTTTTACAACCAGCTCCCGTTCCTGCTTTAGGTCGACGGTCATTTATTCCATAACGCATTGAGACGGTGAAAAGTTGCATTCCCAAGCATTATAACAGCCTGCTTTTATTGGGGCTATATTCTTGTGAGTTATCGACCGCCAACGAATTCGCTGCCCCTCTGTCCTGAAATTATCGCCTCAGACTGCAGGCGGCGCAGCTGGTTGATTGCCGACTCCAGCCTGGCGTCGTTCGTCTTGTTTCCCTTCATCTCTTGCGTCACCGTCCTCTATATACTATTATGGCGCAAAAGAAAGGATTTGTAAGCGCCTGTTTGTTCTTTCGATACAAGCAGACATGAAAAAGGAGGAACACTTATGAAAGCGATTATATGCACAAAATATGGCCCCCCCGAGGTTCTTCGGCTAACAGAAGTTGAGAAACCTACTCCCAACGACAATGAAATATTGGTAAAAATTTATGCGTCATCCGTAAATCCACATGACTGGCGTTCAATGAGAGCTGACCCGGTTCTGGTTCGCCTAATGGGTGGAGGTTTTCTAAAACCAAAACACAAGATACTCGGAGTTGATATAGCGGGGCAGGTTGAAGCGGTTGGCAGAAACGTAAAGCAGTTTCAACCAGGTGATGAAGTATTTGGCGGAATCGATTTTGGTGGTTTTGCCGAGTATGCGTGTGTTACTGAAGATAACTTAGTGCTAAAACCGACCAGCATGAAATTCGAGGAAGCAGCAGCCGTACCCGCAGCGGCAATCTCCGCCTTGCAAGGGCTTCGCGACAAGGGACAGATTAAGTCAGGGCAAAAGGTTTTAATTAACGGTGCGTCCGGTGGTGTGGGTACGTTTGCGGTACAGATTGCCAAGTACTTCGGGGGTGAAGTGACTGGTGTGTGCAGCACGAGGAATTTGGATATGGTGCGCTCAATTGGTGCAGACCATGTCATTGATTACACCGAAGAAGATTTCACTAAAAGTGGGCAAAACTATGACCTGATCCTTGCTCTTGCGGGATATCATCCGATTTCAGCTTATAAACGGGCATTGAGTCCCAGGGGAATTTATGTTATGGTCGGAGGTTCTAATGCTCAAATGTTCCAAAGTTTGCTTCTAGGACCATGGATGTCAATGACCGGGAGTAAGAAAATGGTTGTTCTGTCGGCGAAACCAAATAAAGAGGATTTGATTTTCATACAAGAACTCCTTGAAGCCGGCAAAGTAGTACCCGTTATAGACAGACGTTATCCGTTAAGTGAGGTTGCTGAAGCTATTGGGTATCTTGAAAAAGGGCACGCCCAAGGAAAAGTAGTTATAACTATAGAGCATGATGACAAACAGTAAAGATTACGTTTAGAAGCATTTTTATACTATTAGGTAGTTAAAAATTACGGAGAATGGAAGAGGTTGAAAGTTCATTATTCTTCAACCTCTTCTGTATATTGATTTCTTCAGATAAAAAAAGTAATATGTGCCAGAAAGGAGGCAAGGCGGTGGCGGGCTAAAGCCCGTTCCGCCTTTTCTATGTGCTACATTGGGTTCAGGTGGTCGGCGGTTCAAATCCACCCACCCCGACCACCTTAGAAAGCAAGGGGAAGCCATATTTGGCTTCCCCTGTTTTATCGTTCCAAACTCAAGTTACCGCTATGAC
>CP070842.1:2174561-2197039 GCA_020342155.1 Dehalococcoidales bacterium | reverse complement strand
GGCATGTCATGTTCTCGAGATTCCGTTCGTTTTCGATAATATAGATGATGTAGCAATAACAGGTGGGCGTTTCGATAAGTACGAGCTGGTCGAATCAGTGAGTGAGGCGTGGATTGCCTTCGCCCGCAGCGGAAATCCAGATCACCCCGGTATTCCTAAATGGGAACCCTACAGCGCCGAGAATCGTTCAACGATGATACTGGATGTCCCCTGTCGAATTGAAGTTGACCCGTACCGTGAGGAGCTTGATGCCTGGGAATGATATCGTTACGCTGGAAGTAACAGATACGCTAAAGGAGCGATAGAGGATGGATGTAACAGTTGTCGAAACAACCGCAGGAAATATTGCTGGCATAATGGAACGGGACGTCTTTGCTTTTAAGGGCGTCCCTTATGGTGCTCCCACCGGTGGCAAACACCGTTTTCTGCCACCATTACCGGTTGAGCCGTGGGCAGGTATACGGTACGCCGGTGGCTTCGGACCAATCAGTCCACAACGGGGTTCACTGGTGGATGAGGCCCGACCCTACGCGATAACACGTGCCGAGGGGCATACCAGACTCTTGCCTCAGAGTGAAAACTGTCTGGTGCTGAATGTTTGGACACCGGGGATAAAGGATGGCGGCAAGCGCCCGGTAATGGTGTGGCTGCATGGTCGTGGTTTTACCTCCGGCGCCGGTTCAGAGACAATGTACCATGGTGCCAACCTAGCTAAACGTGGTGATGTTGTTGTGGTTACCATTAACCACCGACTGAACGTCTTCGGCTATCTTTACCTGGCAGATATATTTGGTAAAGAGTATGACGCTTCGGGAGTAGCCGGAGCGCTCGATATGCTACTAGCCCTTGAATGGGTCCGAGACAATGCCGAGGCATTCGGTGGTGACCCCGGTAACGTAACGATATTTGGTGAGTCCGGTGGCGGAGTAAAAGTCTGCACACTCCTGGCTATGCCTGTGGCCAAGGGTCTGTTCCACCGCGCGGTTATCCAGAGCGGTTCCATGGGGACATGGGCGGTAGAGACCAAGGCGGCTACCGACTTGGCGGAACGTCTACTGGCGGGTCTGAATATCAAGGCAGATGAGATTGAGAAACTCCAGGCAGTACCGGCACCGCAGCTACTGGATGCCGTGGACGCATTAATGCCGGCACGAGCCCGGACGGGTATGATAGGTGCTCCTGCCGGAGAAGTGATGCAGTTATCGCCATCAGTCGATGGGCACTACCTCCCCGTCCACCCATTTGAACCTGTAGCGGCACCAACCGCTGCCGATATCCCGCTTATAGTAGGGTCAAACCGGGATGAATCGGCGACCTTCCTGGCCGCTGACCCCCGTCGCCGTCGTTTGACCGAAGAAGAGCTGCGTCAGCGTCTGGAGCCCGTGCTCGGTGACAAGATGGATAAAATACTCAGCGTCTATAAGAAGACACGGCCTGATGCCACACCCTGGGACCTGCTAATCGGGATTATGAGTGAACGCGAACGGCGGACGGTCATCCAGCTTGCAGAACGCAAGGCAGTTGGCGGTCCGGCTCCAGTATATGTGTACCTGTTTAATTATGAGTCTGATTTCCTGGGTGGCCTTTTCAAGGCAGGTCATGGTATTGAAATCGCTTTCGTGTTCGATAATACTGACGATGTAGGCTGGGTCGGTGACCGTCCTGACAAACATGATTTGGCAGCGCAGATGAGTGAGACATGGGCCGCCTTTGCACGCAGTGGAGACCCCAACAATCCAGGGATTCCCAAATGGGAGCCCTATACTGCAGCCAACCGTGCCACGATTCTCTTCGATGTGCCTAATCGAGTAGAGATTGACCCATACCGCGAGGAGCTTGACGCCTGGGAAGGTATCGGACTGCGTCGATAGATGACCAAATTAAAGAATGCATTAAAGGAGTAATAGATAATGGATGCGACAATTATCGAGACAAGTGCGGGGAATATTGCTGGTTTCATGGAGAAGGATGTTTATGCCTTCAAAGGCGTCCCCTACGGTACGCCCACCGGTGGTAAACGGCGTTTCCTGCCGCCATTGCCGGTTGAGCCATGGACGGGTGTACGCTATGCCGGTGAGTTCGGTCCTATCTGCCCGCAGACGGGGATTCTGGTAGAAGAGACCCGACCTTATGCAATTATCCGCTCCGATGGTCACATGAAATACCTGCCGCAGAGTGAAAACTGTCTGGTTTTGAATGTGTGGACGCCAGGTGTGAATGATGGCGGCAAGCGTCCGGTAATGGTATGGCTGCACGGCCGCGGCTTCGCCCAGGGGGCGGGTTCGGAGACGATGTATAACGGTGCCAACCTTGCCAAACGCGGTGATGTCGTTGTTATCACGATTAACCACCGACTGAATTTATTTGGTTATCTGTACCTGAAAGAAATTGCTGGGGAGGAGTATGCTAGCTCGGGCATCAACGGAATGCTGGACGCAGTGCTGGCCCTTGAGTGGGTTCGGGGCAACATTGAGACATTCGGTGGTGACCCTGGCAACGTGACTATTTTCGGCGAGTCCGGTGGTGGCCGGAAGGTCAGCGTTATGATGGCTATGCCATCGGCAAAAGGCCTGTTTCATAAAGGCATTGTCCAGAGTAGCCCGGGGTTGCGGGGCAGAGATCCTAAAGCAGCCACGGACGTGGCCGAACGTCTGCTGGCGAAGTTAAACATCAAGAAAAATGAAATAGAAAAGCTACAGGAAATACCGGCACAACAGCTACTGGATGCCATGGGTAATATTGCACCAGATGCACCTGGAAGTGTTATGGTCAGTCGAGCCGTTATGGGTCTGGCTCCGGTAGTGGATGGTCATTACCTTCCCGCCAACCCCTTTGACCCTGTAGCAGCGCCATCTGCTGCAGACGTGACGCTCATGATTGGCACTAACCGTGACGAGGCGGCGCTCTTTCTGGCTCGCGACCCCCGTCGTCGTCGTCTGACCGAGGAAGAGCTGCACGAACGTCTGGGGAAACTGCTTGGTGATAAGGCAGAGAGTATTCTCAGTGTTTACCGGAAGACACGACCGAATGACACGCCCTGGGATCTGCTAATCGGTATCACCAGTGAAGACAGGCGGATAGGTTGTATCAATATGGTAGAGCGTAAGCTGGCCGGTGGCCCGGCCCCGGTCTATATGTACCTTTTCACCTGGCAATCCGATTTCCTTGGTGGTCTTTTTAAGGCAGCTCACGCTATGGAGATTCCGTTTGCATTCGATAATGCCGATACTGTGGGCATGACCGGTGAGCGTCCTGATAAACAGGAGTTCGCGGCAGCTGTGAGTGAGGCCTGGGCTGCCTTCGCACGTAACGGAGACCCCAGCCATCCGGGGATACCGAAGTGGGAACCTTATACTATTGAAAATCGCGCTACCATGCTTCTGGATGTGCCGTGTAGAATAGAGATAGACCCGGCTCGCGAGGAGCTTGATGCCTGGAAAGGTATGGAGGTGATACCCTAGTCCAAATCATTTAACTTCCCGGAAAGTACCTTGACAAGGATTTAGTAAAAGACGGACAATGGTCATGATATGAAAAATTGCTGTGGAAAAGTGGAAAGGAATAAGGAATGGATGTAACAATTGTTGAAACAACAGGGGGAAATATTGCCGGCATAATGGAGCGCGATGTTCACACCTTCAAGGGTGTCCCCTATGGAGCTCCGACAGGCGGTAAACGACGATTTCTGCCACCAATGCCGGTGGAGCCGTGGGCGGGTGTGCGTTACGCTGGCTCATTCGGTCCGATCTGTCCGCAGACAAGTTCGCTGGTCGATGAAGCCCGGCTTTGGTCAATTACCCGCACCGAAGGGCATACCATATTACTCCCTCAGAGTGAGAACTGCCTGGTACTGAATGTGTGGACGCCGGCGGTAAAAGATGGCGGCAAGCGCCCGGTGATGGTGTGGCTGCATGGTCGAGGTTTTGCCCAGGGCGCCGGTTCGGAAACGCAGTATAACGGTGCCAATCTGGCCAAACGTGGCGATGTGGTAGTGGTTACCATCAACCACCGACTGAATGTCTTCGGCCACCTTCACCTGGCGGATATCTCCGGAGAAGAGTATGCCGGCTCAGGCGTGGCTGGAGCGCTGGACATGGTACTGTCCCTTGAATGGGTCAAAAATAACATTGAGACGTTTGGTGGCGACCCGAGCAGGGTGATGATATTCGGTGAGTCCGGCGGTGGTGCCAAGGTCAGCACGATGCTGGCCCTGCCCGCGGCAAAAGGCCTGTTTAACAGGGCCTCTATTCAAAGCGGCGCGGGAATTCGAGGTGTCGATGCAAAGGAAGCCTCGGACCTGGCTGAGCGTCTGCTAGCGGTGCTGAATATTAAGAAAAACGAAATCGAAAAACTACAAGAAATACCGGCACAACAACTGCTGGAAGCCTTAGACCAGTTACCACAGCGGCCCGATACAGGTATGATGGGGACACCAAGGGGAGGCATCATGCGGTTTTCGCCTGTGGTAGAGGGTAATTATTATCCTGCCCACCCATTCGATCCAGTAGCGGCCCCGTCGGCAGCAGAGGTACCACTAATAATCGGCACTAACCGTGACGAGAGTGCGACTTTTTTGGCTGCAGACCCCAGACGTCGCCGGCTTACCGACGAAGAGCTACGCCAGCGCCTGACAACTATGCTCGGTGACAAAGTGGACAGTGTAATTGGCGTCTACAAGAAGACACGGCCGGATGCTACCCCCTGGGACCTGTTAATAGCGATTCAGAGTGAGGGGGCACGAATACGCTCTATCCAACTGGCCGAACGTAAGGCAGCCGGTGGCCCGGCCCCGGTCTATATGTACCTGTTTAACTGGCAGTCCGATTTCCTCGGGGGTCTTTTTAAAGCAGGTCATGGTCTTGAGATTCCGTTCGTATTTGATATTACCGACGATGTGGGCATGGCCGGTGACCGTCCTGATAAATATGAATTGGCGGCACAAATGAGAGATGCCTGGGCAGCCTTCGCACGCAGTGGCGACCCCAATCATCCGGGTATGCCGAAATGGGAGCCTTATACCACTGATAACCGTGCCACGATGCTTTTTGATGTCCCGTGTAAAGCAGAAGTTGACCCGTTACGTGAAGAACTAGATGCCTGGCAGGGTATCGAAATACGTCGCTAATCGTAATATTCACATTATGAGAAGGGGTGGGAATTACTTATGTGCTCACCCCTTCCATGTTGTCGTAATAGCAGATAGTTGCTACAGTAGAGTGAAGTGTAATAACAAAACAAAGTAGAGGAGCGGAAAATGTCTGAGAGTCCTTTGTTAATAGAACGACGAGAGCGCGTGGCGATATTGACCATGAACAGGCCGGAAAGGCTAAATGCCCTAAACAAGGAGCTGCAGGATTGCATTATAGAGGCCTGTCAGGAGATACGTAACGACGACGATATCTGGGCGGTAATATTAACCGGTGCCGGGCGTGGATTTAGCTCCGGGGCTGATTTGAGCGGTGGTCGTCTTCCTGCTAGTGGTGAACAACGCCCACGACAGGAACGTCTGGATGTCTACGGTTGGGTGGGTAGACTGTCCACAGCAATTTACCGCACACTTGATAAACCAATCATCGCTGCTGTGAATGGTGTAGCTGCCGGTGCTGGTATGTCGGTGGCGCTTGCCTGTGATATTCGGGTAGGTACCGAGAACTCGCGTTTTAAAGTAGTGTTCATTGAGCGTAGTCTGAGTCCTGACACCGGCCTGTCATATTTTCTGCCCCGTATTGTGGGTTACAGCCGTGCCTGTGATTTAATCTATACCAGCCGTTTTGTAGAGGCCGATGAAGCCTACCGAATCGGACTGCTTGACCGCCTGGTGCCGGCTGATAAACTTATGGATGAGGCGTTAGAGCTAGCTAATCAAATCGCATTCTGGCCACCGGTAGCCATGCAATCAACACGGCGTGTCCTGCAACAGAGTATGGAATCTGCCTTTGAACAACAACTGGTGAATGAGCACTGGGGCCTTGATCAAGCCCGTAGAGCACCGCATGACGTGCAGGAATCAGGGGCATCATTTAGGGAGCGTCGCCCACCGAAGTTTACTGGACAGTAAGGCCGTCTCACTTTTCAGGTATAACTGGCAGGTCTATGTAAGAGGCGTAATCCGCTTCGTGATAGACTTTTTGCTCTGCTGGAATACCGACGCTATCCTCGCCGATTGGATTACCTGTATTCATATTACGGTCATAGAGTGGAAAGTTGCTGCTTGAGATATCGACACGGATACGGTGTTCTCTGCGGAATAGTTGGCTGGTAGGGCCCAGGGTGATAACGTATTCATTGACTTCACCGGGGCTAATCAGTTCTGGCTGGTATTCCGATTTCAGACCGCGGGCACGTTTAATACCATCAACCAGGTTAATTGACCGGCCATCGGGATACACATCAACCAGCTTGGCGGTAAAGTCGGTATCCCGGGCCGATGTAGCCGCAAAGACATGCACCTCTATCGGGCCGGTTAACTCCATATCCTCCTTGAGTTCCGGCGTCGTGTAGCACAGGACATCATTACGCCTTTCAATAGCGGACTGCTCCAGGGGACCCGGTGTAAAACCAAGCCCGGCTGGAGAACCTACCAGACCCCCGCCAACGGTTGGAACAGGATTATGAGGGTCATAGGTAAATATATCAAGTGGCTCTGACCCCGGTTCGTCACGGCTCAGCAAGCCGTCACCCGAAGCGGTATTAGCACTGCCCTGGCTGTGGAAGTAGAACCTCTGCCATTGGGTCTGGGGGAGAGGCCAGCTGTCAGATTCGCGCCACTCGTTTATGCCCATCAGGAAGTACATGATTGGTGGTATCCTGACTTCTTCGCCTCTTAGATAACGATCAAAGAAGTCAATAAGATGACTACTCGGTGGTCTGCCCACTCCGGCACCATAGTTAATAGCACCCAGGTGATTTCCCAGTTCGAGGAGGTGTGCCCACGGACCCGAGATGATATGCTGGCCCTCGCGGGCAAACTGTGACCCGCCCCGTGTCTGCATATTCATAAAGCTCTCGAACGAAGCAGAGGCAACACCATCGTACCACCCGGTAAGATGGGAACATGGCACCATTACTCTTTCGTATGATTTAACTTCTTTTACTTCTTCAATCTGAGGCACACCACGTAGACGGAAGTTCCATAACTGGCCAATACGTTCGAACTGGGCAAAAGGTACGTCTTTGAGTGGCAAGAAGTTGTAGTACTCCTCAGGGTTGGTTCGTGCCCACTCGAGACTTCGACGCATCTCGGTGACGTCCTGGCCCTGTCGCTCCAGTCTGTTCACGACATCGGCTGCCTCGTTTGGTAACCAGAGCAGTGCCGTAATAAATGATATCGCTCCGCCTGTATTAGGTGGTCTAAAACCTCCAGGCCCGCCCTGTCGTTGTCCAACACCGGACGACCAGGGAGCTATGGCCTTAAGGTGAGGTGGATTCATCATGGCAGTTTGTGCTGCCATACCACCAGCATGAGAAAAACCCATCATACCAACATTGCCATCGCACCAGCCTTGCTCGGCTATCCATTCAACAGAGTCGTAGCCGTCCTGGCTTTCAACAGTGCTTGCCTCTTCTGGGTACCACTCACCTTCTGAGCTACCTCTCCCTCTAATAACCTGGGTAACTAGAGCATAACCGGCACGGGTAGCCGCGAAGATGTCCAGATGACCAACACGGCCGAATACCTTACGATAAGCGCGCATAAATATAGCGGGGTGTTTTTCATTATCGTCCGGGCGATATATATCAGCCCGGAGCACCATGCCGTCCCTCATTTCCATAGGTACATTTCTATCAATGAGAATCGAATTTGACATGTCGGACCTCTATCTGTGCTGTCAGCTAAATCACGCCTTCGCTTTTGAAGACGGTTAATTCCTCAGGAGAGAATCCCAGGAGATTATGATATATCTCTTCGTTATGCTGGCCTGTCGCTGGCCAGAGGGTACGAACCGAGCCAGGCGTGCCTGACAAGACAGGATAGGGAGCAATCATAGGCACCATCTTCCCCTGAAAATCGAAGTAGTAAAATCGGTCTCGGGCTTTTAGGTGCGGGTCTTTCAGCATGTCTTCTATCGTCTGCACTCTGCCGAAGGGAATACCTGCCTTGTCCATGGTTTCCTCAACCTCATCTATGGTACGAGGGCGAACCCATTCGGCCATCATGTCATTTATTTCCACCCCATGTTTAGCCCTGTCGGCACGGGCGATGTAGTCGGGGTGGGTTGCCAGGTCCTCCTGGCCCATAATACGGGCCATTAAAGCCCAGTGTTGGTCAGCCTGGGCCATAATAACAATGTAGTAACCGTCCTTGGTCAGAAAAATGCCACCCCCGGGAGTCCGTGCCCCACCAAACAGGGCTCCCTTCTCGATGGGCTGTCCTGAAGCATAGAACGACAGGTTTAGTCCCATTAAAAACACGATACTCTCCACCAGGGAAGCGTCAACATGCTGTCCCAGTCCGGTAGCCTGCTGGTGGTAGAGGGCCAGTAGCGTACCCAGTGCCCCGAATACACCCGTGCCAATATCGGCTACGGCCGCCCCTGCATCCATCGGGGGCATGTCAGCGGGTCCGGTGACGCTCATAAGTCCACCCATTGCCTGGCCTACCGGCTCGAAGGCTGCTCGCTGGGAGTAAGGGCCGGTCTGGCCATAACCGGAAATAGAGGTCATAATTATGCGGGGATTGAGTTTCTGCAATGCCGGGTAGTCGAACCCTATCCGCTCCATAAAACCAGGACGGTAGTTCTCCACCAGCACATCCCCCCACAGGACAAAGCGACGTAAAATATCCTTCGCTTTATCTGTTCGCAGGTTGAGGGTGGCACTTTTTTTATTCCTGATAAATGGTTGGGGTCCAGCGCCTACCGATAGCCGACTAATGCCCTCGTCACCACCTCGAGGGGGTTCTTCGACTTTAATTACTTCAGCACCCATATCTGCCAGAATCATCGTGCAGATAGGACCTGCCAGAGCACGGGTCAGGTCTACAACCTTGACTCCGTTCAGGGGTCCGGGGTTATCTTTAGTATTCGATTCACTCATCTAAGACCTCTCAAACCAGATTTCACTCTGCTTACAATTGAAATAAGTACATCAGGATAGCAAACGCGTTTCGATAAAGTCGGACAGTATGGCCCTTACCTCTTCATCGTCCCGATCCCTGGGAATTTGACATAATGGCATGCCAGCTTCTTCGAATAATTGCTTGTTGAATGATGGTATAGAGGGATTGGCCGTTTCAACAACCCCGTTGCACTGGTGTATTTCAGCATCCTTCAGTCGCCAATCGGGGGTTTCCAAGAACAGTACCATATGACGACTGGCTAAGGCCCTCATCACGTCACCATTGATAGTAGCCCGATAATAGGAGTCTATCGGAATGGAACTAAACAGGGAAGCGACACAAACAGCGCCGTATTCTTCCTCGGCCCACTTGGCCCAACTGGGTGGCGTCCCTGCCATCCACATCAGCCTGAGCTTTTCATTCGGGCAGGCCGCTACCCCTTTTTCGACCCTCTCTTTCACTTCTTCATAATATGCTTTGATGAAATCGCGTCCCCTAATCGTACCACGGTGCCACTGTGCCTGGTACACGGCAAGCTGGTCACGCAAGCTTACGGGGCAGGGGATTGTCTCAGCTATCAGGTCACGCGCCTTGCCCCATAATATTTCCTGTTCGTTCAACAACTCCAGGCCCTGTTCCAGCTTGGCCATACTGAGTTTTCTACCGGTCGTGACCTCGATGAAGTTTATCAGCGCTTTTTCCTCTTCGACCCGTAAATCCAGTCGGCGGGGGTCGATTAATTCATCCCAGTGGTCCGCCATCATTTCCCACCATCGAGGTGGAGGTGGATACTTCGGCAGCTCGGGGACAGCATCCAGGCCGAAATCCAAAGGGAAGAAAGGGCAACCATACTCACGGGCCCAGATTTCCAGCACTTTCATCTCGGTGTCACTCTTGGTACCCCCTATTATGAGGGCCGGTTTGGGCAGTCCTCCCCACGGTGCAGTCTCCGGGTTATTGTCTATGGTGGAAGCCAGTCCCATCGCAAAGTAATTCGCCGGGTAACCTCTATTGATGAGCACATCACCGTAGTATTCAGTCATCCGCTTGGTGGCAATAATCGAGTTCCAGTAGTTAATGACTATAACCGGAATATCCATGATATTGAATACTTCCTCGAACTCGTCGCCATTGCAGATTGCGAAAGGTTCACCCTGCTTTACTCTCTGTCTCGTATCCTCGAGCCATTCTCTCTGGTAAGCCCTTATCGCATTAGCGGATTCCAGCTGGGCTGCGCCTCTTTCACTGGTCATAGCATTACCTCATATCTTCGATATCTCGGGTAGCCTCACTGGCTACGCTGGATGGTTTCAATTAATTCCCCGATGCTGGTCTTTAACGGCTCTGGCTCGGTTATCAGGTATGGCTGATTCCTGAAATATACGGAAGGTATACGTTTCTCTTCCAGTGCCTTTGTCTTGTCAGGGATTTCCCAGATTTCAGCGGCATCATGCCTGAAGACATTGAAAACCACCCCCTGTGCTTTCGCCTCCATAATATTCTGCAGGCAATGTTCTAGTCTCCGGCTCATGGGATACATACGGGAGCAGGGTGATCTATTATGGTACCTGTCGGCAATGGCCTCAAATGGGTCGAGGGATGTATCAATCGGGACATTGGAATACCGGTTGCCCCAGCAGTTATCATCGGCTACAATCGTGGCCCCACAGGACTCGATGATTTCAAATAGCTGAAGACTGTCTAATGGACTCCCCGAGACAAATAGTCTGATGCCATTCCTGACCGGAAATTTGTCAGCGCCATCCAGAAATCCCCTGAGCAGTTTGTTGTGCTCCTCTTTAAGCATAAACATGGATGAACTGATTATCTGGAGTGCCTCCACACCCGAGATGCAGGGTGGCTCGGCGGCTCTCAGAGAGGCAACTCTTTTCAGCAGTGCCTTGTTTTCGTTGGTGATGTTTATTGCCCGGGACAATGCTTCACTGGTAATCTCTTTACCTGACCACTCCTCCAGACTCTCCTTGAGTTCTAGCATTCGGTCACGATTGTAAAGCCCACCCGAAAAGAAGGTGGTATGAACACTATCAAGGAAGAAGAGTTCCGGGAGATTCAGGGAGGGGTCAGAGTCCTTCATCATGGCTATAAGCTGGTAGAGGCGATGAATGGAGTCCCTGGTATGTGGAATAACCAGGTAGTCCAGGAAATCATATTCGCCGGTCAGTAACATGTTGAGTATGGAATGTACGAAGTCCTCGCGGTTAGTGAATCTTGGTATAACGTTTTGCCTGGCTACGTCTGTCTTGCCATGCGGGTCACCGCTGAGCCTGATGGCGAAGAGACCAGCCGCCAGTATCATTTCCTCCGGGACGGCGTCACAGAAATAACCTACTACCTTCCCTCCGTTCCCCCTCCATTCCCTGGCAGCCAGGTCACGCTGCTGGTAATGTCTTTGTATTTCCTCAAACGCTGTCTCGCTAGTCAATCTTTCACCCCCACGCATACAATAACCTGCCCATGTTTATGTATCCGTATTTTTAAGGTTGAAACTGCCACATTCAGGCAACAGGGGCGGGTGTATCAATAACCAGTTTTACTACGTAATCTTGTGTGATTTTACTCTTTTCACCGCTACCAAATCAATACCTTGGATAATATTTCGCTAAGCCAGGATCGCGAGAGTCATGGAGCTTCGATAACTACTTCGTTTCCCTCCCAACGGAACCGTGCATTTAGACCTGCACCTCGTGTGATTTCATCCATGTAGTCGAATACCTGCTGTCCTCTTTCGTCATTCTTCACTACCTCGGGTTGGCCCTGTTTATTGACCAAGCAGGGTAGATAACCGACCCGGGAAATTTTACCGTTCTCTACAGTGCACTTGGCGATGATAGTGTGCTTGGCCTCAGGATGGAAGGGGTAGGTCGGATACTCGGGGTCAGGTTCGAAACCAAATAGTTCTCGCCTCCTCCTCGCCCAGGACTGAGGGTCCTGGTCAGGTCTGGGGGCCAGGCTTGGCAGCCAGCAGACAAAATTGCACAGTCCGTGGAAGATTGCTTTGCCTTTGTATAGCTCAATACCTTTCAGTATGTGATGATGGTGTCCTAATATAAGGTCAGCCCCGGCGTCGATAGCAGCATAGGATATCTCCTGCTCATAATCTACCAGCTTTATCGGCGTGTGGACGATGCCCTTGTGGAAAGAGACTACGAGGACATCGCAGAGTTCCCTGAGCCTGCTTATATCATCGCGCATAGCTCTTATGCTTTGGGGCTTGGCGAAGGTGTAGACCGACGGTGGGCCTCCGGGATTAGCGTGTGACAGTTCATAATAGGTGGCGACATCTACATAGGCACAGCCCGGCTTATCGACAGCTTCTCGTCTGGCAACCCACGTCGACCTCGGCCCGACGGAATTGTAAGACAGGAAACCAAATCGGGTACCGTTCTGCTCAAGAATAGTGGGGCTTGTAGCTTCGGCCCAGTCCATACCAGCCCCTACAAAGGCAATATTATGCTCTCGAAGCCAGCTAATGGTATCCTCTACCCCGGCATCACCCGCGTCATAGATGTGATTGCCGGCGAGTGTGACTAAATCGAAGCCGGCAGATACTAATGCGTTCAGAGTAATCGGGTCGCGACCCAGGGCCATAGCGTTAGCGTCCCTTGTGGTATAGGGGACCTCAAGTTGCCCGACTACTACATCGCCTTCCTTGAGTGATGGTATTACCAGAGTGAAAAATGATTCAGCATCTGGACCCAGAATTATATCGCCGACAGCCAACATGGTCAGTGTCTTGTTATTCATATCGCGGCCCTCCCTCTGCATGTTAAGTCAAAATGAGAATTCTGTCAGCTACGAATACCCAAACTCGTATCATACCCGCTGGTAGAGTTGAAACCACACATACCTCCATATCCCGTATACACCCTCAACATGTTCGCGTTTATAGACTAACAGGGGTTTCTTCTCATCTTCTGGCACCTGCAAGAAAATCCAGCCCTCACGGGATTCGCCTGATTGGAAGAGAGTGTTAACCAGTTGTGGCTGTGGCTGTTGCAGGACGGCGGGAATCATGTATTCTGTCTGACCATCTGCAGCGACAGCAGCAAACTGGCCTTCTATCAGTTTATAAGCCTCATCCTCCAATCCTCTCCCCCGACGGGAATACGCTAATTTAATACGGACCAAGAGGTATTCGAAACCAGCCTTCGGCAGTTCATTGGATATGCTTTGCACTTTGATACGTTCCCAGGCATCCGTCCCACGCACGATTTCCAGGATAGCGATTTCTACATCATAGATTTCCGGTGCCGAATAGGCATCGCCACGTTCGATAGTGGTCTTAATACTCACCCCAAACGGGACTGCGCTGAGGTGAGAACTGCCTGGTACCAGATTCTGGTTATTAACAGGGGTGTCGGGCATGCTCTCTCTCGTCTCCATTCTCCTTCGTGTTATCCGCCTTTTTACCTCCAATCATCTATAGAGAAACTGCCTATGTAGCGCCAATCGCCAGCCTGCCAGAAGTCGTTCGTTTTTCCACCTACTACTAATACGCTAATTTCATCGGGACTTCGGTACCTGTTTATCAGGGTGTCCTCCGGTTGTTTTAACCACGAGGCATACGGTTCAATGTCCTTCTGGGCCGCTGGAAGACTGAAGCCTTCCACGAGATGATATTGCCAGAACTCTCCGAGGGTCAGCAGGGTATTATCGTAGCAGTACTGGCTAAGTGATTCCTTGGTGGGGTAACCTTCGCTTACAAGGTCATCGGCCACTATCGGGTCCAGCAGCAGTCCAAATCCACTCCGGTAACCACCGGAGGGCAAGACCCAGTTCGCCATATGGAGAATTGCCTCGTGCTTCTCTTTCTCATAGGTATTTTTCCAGTGCCAGAGACTGTACCCGTGGAAGAAACTGACCACGCTCTCCTCTGGCTTAAAGCCTTTTTGCGCATGGAAAGGTTGCCAACCGGTGGGCAGAGCCTCCTCATTCTCGGCAAAGGTAGCATGGTTGTAGTTGAGGGTATTCCCTTGAGAACCCCAGTATGTCAGGTTCGGCACTCCTCCCCTGCCCAAATTAATGGACATCAATGTAGCCACCCGGCCAATGACGGCATTGGCCTGATTGAAAGGGCTCAGGGCGCCGCATCCCGAATTCATCCCAATCTCGTTCCTGATTGGGCCGTTGACGACTATCATCCTGGCGAAAGACTGCGTGGAGGTGGAGATGGCCGCCACCCCGGATGATGCCATTGATAGAATTACCGGCATATATTCGGGTTTGGCTCCTGCCATTACCGCATTAGCGGCAACCTGCTCTACGGTAAAACTCCCCGCTTCATACCCGGCGCGCAATTCGCCAACCAACTCATCAGCTTTGTGGCTGGTTCCCTTGAGCATCTCGGCCACTCTTTCTTCGGTAGGAAGCACTATTGGGAGATAGTCAGTCATCCCATTTTCAATGAAGAAACGTTGCAAGTTTTCGTCGGAGTCCGGCCCTATCAGCCTCGGTACTGGCCTTTCTTCAAGACCGGTACGCTTATCCTCCTCCGATAATTTTCCTGTCAGCGCTTCAATAATTTTATCTACAACTGGCTGACCGCTTATTGGGTCGGTACCCTCTATATATTCCCGGCATACCGGAGAGGGCACTCGCGAAATGGGGTGGGGTACGCAGGTAATTCGGAGACGTGGTTTTCCCACCAGCTTGGCATGCATTTTTGCGAGAGGGGCAAACACTTCGGTCACGACGGGTGCAGTAGGAATCCCTCGCTTTTCCAGTGTTGTACAATGCGCGACGACCGCCGGCGCACAGGTACTTCAGTGTCCGACCGCTACTACCGCGGCATCACCATGCTCCTGTATCTCAGCCCACAGCTTCGGGTCATCCTCCCCGTAGGACCCGGCTTTATCCCTGATTGCGAACTGGGTATCGGGATATCTCTCAGAAAGTACGTTACGCATCTCTTCGATAAACTGGTGCGTGTATGGCCAACGTACATCTAAAATGTATATCGTTTTCCCAGCCAGAGAATCGATACGAGATGCCATAGGTGTTTGCTGCGTCGCAGGTAGTTGGCCTCTCGGGTTTATTACCGTATTCATCAGTCTATCACCTCTATTCAAAACACTTCCATTGTCTTTAGTAAATACTAATTGGGTCTTTTTTGTATCTTTGGTGCCTACGAGATGGACAAGAAAACATTAACAACCCCAGCACTTATACTCCGTAAGACTCCTTGAGCAGGATGATGGGGTGGACTGCCTTTTGCCCTGTGCCAGACTCTATCTGTAACTTACAACCTCCACAGTCGGTCACTATCCGGTCGGCAGGGTTTTCTTCTATTTCACTATATAGTTTACCGGCTATTTCTCGAGACAAGGTGTAGTTTGCCTTTTCGTAGCCGTAAGCGCCGGCCATGCCACAGCACTCGCGTCCAATTTGGTTTATGGTTATACCTGGGACCAGCTTTAACATCTCAACACTTACATCGCCTGTTTGCTGGGCCGTAAGATGGCATGGCGTATGATAGAAGACGGTCTGGGAGATTGACTGCAAATTCGTATCTAGTTGACCTATTTCGTTCAGTTTCATCAGGTACTCGGTGATATGATAATGATTTTCTGCCACAAGACTTGACTGTTCGCTGTGCAGCAGCAAGGGGTAGTTTCGTTTTATCATCAAGCCGCAACTGGAGCAGGTGGTTATCACGGCATACCCATCGGCAACTGCCTGACCGAGCATATTGACGTTGTATTCCAGATTTTTATAGGCCCCTTTGGTATTCCCCTTGGCTATCATTGGCAGACCACAGCATACCTGGTCAGGAACGATAACCTGTACCCTATTTTTACGTAATACCTTTACCGCAGCCTGTCCTGCCTCAGGGTAATAGTAGTTGTTAAAACACCCGGTATAGATGGCTACTTTTTTATCACCAATCAGGTTCTCAGGCATTTTGTCTAAACCATTTTCTGAATGTCTGGTAATGGAATTTAGGTAGGGTGCTTTTCCTGTCGATACCGGTGATTATCTCCATGAAACCTCTTATCAGGCCATTGCCCATGAGGCGGTTGGCTAGGGGAGCAAAAGGTGTACCGAGCCTGGCCAGTAGCTCTGGTCTTCCAAGTATCCGGTGGTAAAATGACGGGCCTCGTTTGTATACATAATCCATCTTCAACTGCCACATCAAGTGGGGGAGGTCAATATCTAATGGGCACTCCAGGCGGCAGGCTTCACAGTGCAGGCACACGTCGATCGAGTGGCTTCTCCCATACAAGAACTGGTTTAAGTAGTTCCGCGGGGTCCAGATGTAATCAACGTTGGTAAAGGAGTGCTGGATAGGGCAGTGCTGGTTGCATGCCCGGCAGCCAATACATAAGAACAGGTCCTCATATTTACCTTGCAGCAGATTACTTCTACCGTTATCCAGGATAATTACGTGTAGCTCTCTAGTCCTATCGGATGGCGGGAGTCCTAGCTCATAGAGAGATAATGTTTCCCCTGACTTCGGTCCGATACCAAGCAAAGCGCTTTCCATACCGAAGATACCCATACACTTCGTCTGGAAAGTAGCATCCTGTCTATCTCTGACTATCTTGTCCAAGCCCACGGCTAGAATAACCTTTTCGGCCTGTCTCAGGTCATTGTGTATATTGGAGAAATGCTCGAGGAAGAATACTGTACCGTCCTCGGCTGATATGGCATTGACTCCTAGCACGGCCAGATACTTCTTTGTGTCCCGGGCAGGGTCGAGGCCAGCTGTTTTTATCGATACTTTAAAGGTACCTACGAGGTTTCTGTCCGATAAACGTGGAAGGTCCCAGTAATCAAGAATGCTTCTCTCTCTGGCGTCAAATTCGTTAAGGTACGAATTGACGACTGTAAAACCAGCGGCTGTCAGTTCCGGCCTTAATTCCTGGGCAACTATACCGGAATTGTTGATGGAAACAAAATTCAATCCATCCGAGATTCCGCTGATATATTCAATTGCTTCGGTATTATCCCGGGCTGATTTTACTTTTACGTGCGGGTATTTCTGTTTTAGATTGGTCTTAAGCTTTGCGACAAACAAGTCCAGATTGTTACGAGCATACTCCCTTACCGTTCTTATTTGCCGCTTGGTGTCATCTATACTGACGGTTTCCGGGGTATGGGCTGTCTTCTGACCCCCCTCAAGTAACTTTCGTGCCGATGAGTCCCTCTTTTCGGTCAGTTCCGGCTCGAGTATTAGGATCGGTAAATCTTTATCCATACCTTTCAAACCATTAGTGGGAGGTGTTCTATAACCAGGTTGTGGCATTCTTAATCGAGTATGATATTATACAGCGGATATTGCCTGGGCGACTTTTTGCATAATTTCTGATAACTTGTCCGCCGCGGTTACCTGCTTAATAGTGCTTTGTTGACCGGCATCCACATATTGTATTGCGCCTACCTCACAGAAGTCGGCGCAGAGAGGAACGCCATCGCACAGGTCACACTTGATTATCCTTTTGGCCAGAACGTCGAACGACATGGCCCCGAAGGGGCAGATAGCGATACACATCCGGCAGCCAATACATGCGTCATAATCAACCAGGACTCTATTCAATGTCTCGTCTCTGGAGAGGGCCTTAACTGGGCACACTGCCTGACATGGGGCAGATTCACACTGCTGGCAGCTCATCGGGACGTAGCGTCCTTCCGACTCCCATTTGACTATCTTTACTCGACTTCGTGCCGGGTTGCTGACACCTTCATGTTTTACCGAACAGACCAACTCACATAGTCGGCAGCCGGTGCACTTCTCATAATCTAATATCAGAACCTTTGCCATTAAATAGTCCTCCTTAGAGTGAATCATCGACGCTAGAGTATATGAGATGGCTCATTCTCTATACCCAACCTTTGCAGGGTCTCAAGTCGCGGAACACCCTGCTCGTCCCAGCCATGATGCTCGTAGTATTCATCTATCATATTCTTCAATTTGTCTCTATCTATTGTTTTACCCCGCACACCGGGGATACCAACACTGGTCGGTTCATCAAAGTAGCGGTCAACCAGCCAGTCGTCCTCTCTGGTCAGTCCTTCCCTGATGTTAAATAGTCTTTCCATATTGTAAGCTCTTTCGGCGATGGTCCAGATATCAAGCGGTGATAACTCTAAGCCGGTATTGTAGTAGAGTAGTTTGGACCATTCCTCAAAACTGGGCAGGCTCGCACCGAGGAAAACAGTGTGGAATTTGCATATGCCAAGGCAGTCCACTGCCTCGTAACACGTCTCCTGCCAGAAGACCTGCCAGGCTTTCCCTTCGTAGTCTCGGTAGTCTGAGGTGACGGGACCATCGTAAGGGACTGGCTGGCTATATATATTTCTTAATACCTGTTTGGGAAGGTGATACAGGTCAATGGCGGGACGGCTTCTCAGGTGATCTGAGCCCCGGGAGGCAGTAGCAATACCCAGTGCCAGACCTGGAGTAGGCCTTTCGTCTGAGTGGAGGTTGCTCATCCCCTTGACATGGACAAGATATTTTATAGAGTCTTTACCTATCTTCTCCGCTGCCCTCAGGGGTCCTTCAGCCAGGATGTCGCCCAACCCCTCCCTTTTAGCAATACGGTGTATCATCTCGATGACGGCTTCTTCGTTGCCGAATCTTAGGTCAAGACCGCCAGTATCCTCGTCAGTAAGGATTCCCTTCTCATAGAGCTCCATTACCCAGGAAATCAGACTACCTGTTTCCAGCGTGTCCAGACCGTAGATATTTACCAGGTGGTTACACACCAGAATGTTATTCAGGCTCCTGCATCCGGGCTCAGCAGCCCAGGCACCCTGCGAGGTATACTCGGGGCCTTCATCATAGACCCCGGCGTAGTCACCCTCGGGTATGACGTATTTTGACCGACAGTGGACCTGGCAACCAAAACAACCAGCCATGCCGACAGCCACTTTATCAATCGCTTCGGCCTCAACTTCATCAGCATCCTCAAGCTGGTTAAGCTGGAAATTGTTAACTCTGACCAGGCCCTGAGTATTGGTTGCCCCCCAGATAAATGGTGTACCCAGTTTTCCCTGTGTCTGGGAGACCTTGGCAGAGGTAATTTGCTCAATTACCTTTTTATTATACTGCAGAGCTTCTTCAGGGCGCTCTAGCTTGATGTCCATGGTGCCCCTGACGGCTATCGCCTTCAGGTTCTTGGAACCGAGGAGGGCACCCATACCCGACCTGCCAGCGGCGTCTTTAATCCCGGTCATGACATTGGCAAACCTGACCAGATTTTCTCCAGCCGGGCCAATAGTCAGTATCTTAATATCTCTATCACCGAGTTCTTCTCGGATAATTTCCTGAGTTTCGTGGACTGTCTTACCCCAGATATGTTTGGCGTCCCTTATTTCAATCTCGTTATTCTGTATCCAGAGGTATACCGGGTTTTCGGCTTTACCCTTTATTACCAGATGGTCAAAGCCGGCCCACCTAAGCTCCGGAGCAAAGAAACCACCCATGTTGGCACTACCAACGAATCCGGTAAGCGGGGACTTACCACCGATATGGGTCCTGGCTGAGGCTGAGGCCAGAGTGCCGCCCAGAACCCCAGCACTGACAAAGGCCACATTGTCCGACCCCAAGGGATCTACACCGGGCTTGATATGGTTATACATCAGGTACATATCAAGCCCTCTGCCACCAAGAAACATGTTTCTAACTTTAACAGGGATTGGCTTCGTCTCAATATCACCCGTGGTCAGTTCAATATAGGCTATCTTTCTGTTTAGCGCCATATTCAATTCACCCCTTTTTGTTTCTTAGATAAATTCTCTTCAGCTAATTGCCGGTTTGCCTCCCAGACCGGACCTCTTATCCTGGGGAAATCAGGAGACAACCATGACAGACGCCATTCAAAACTGCAATGAGGGCACTTATGTGTTTTTGCACCTGTTGGTACGCTGACCCTTTCAAAGCAGTTTAGACATCTAAACGCTCCGTAGGTCCTGCCTTTGGCTACGCTCTCTGCCGTTGTTTCTTCGTTCAAAATACGGTCTCCTTTCCTATCCTCCAGCAATCATCATCACAATATAAAGCTCATCACTGTCGTGAACCGACCTGGCCAGTTCTTCCGGATAAGCACTCTCATCATTCACATATACAGTAACATAATCGAGCAAAGTACCGTCTTTGGCAAATAACCCGCTTTTCACGCCGGGAAATTGGTCAACCAGTTGCTCAAGGCACTGGCCAACGGTGTTACCGTTGACCTGTACTACATCCTGTTCGTTGGTCAGATGACGCAAGTTGGGATGAATATTGATGCTGATACCCACCTCTATCCTCTTTAGCCTGACTCCTTATCACTGGACTAAGACTTCGTGGCCGTCCCATTCATATTGAGCGTTGAGACCGGCGGCTCGAGTTATCTTGTCCATATAATCAAAGACCTGCTGTCCCGTTTCATCATGCTTAAGTATCTCCGGTTGTCCCCGTTTGTTTATGAAACAGGGGAGGTAACTGATCCTAGATATTTTACCATCACTTATAATGCACTTGGCGATAATCGTCTGCTTTGCTTCGGGATGAAAGGGATACGTCGGGTACTCAGGGTCCGGAGCGAAACCGAATAATTCCTTTCTTCTTATTGCCCACTCCTCTGAACTCCGGGCATTTTCAGCCGATAGGGCCATGGTAACGGTAACGAAATTACACAGACCGTGAAATATTGCTTTGCCTTTGTATCGCTCTATTCCCCTGAGTATGTGGGCATGGTGTCCCAGAATCAGGTCGGCCCCGGCATCGATAGCGGCGTAAGAGACCTGTTGCTCATACATGGCCAGCTTACTTGGCACATGCCCGATGCCCTTGTGTAGAGCCACCACCAGTACATCACAAAAGGGTCTCAGCTTCTCGATATCCTGTACCATTAATTCCAGGCTTTTCGGCTCGGCAAAGGAGTATACAGTCGGAGGCCCTCCGGGGGTGGGATGGTCCAGCTCGTAATGCGTGATAATCTGTACGTAGGCACACCCTGCCTTTCTATTGGTTGCCCAGGACTCCTTGGGACCGACGAAATTGTAGGATAGAAAACCGAAGGTCGTGCCGTTGCGTTCGATGATGGCTGGTTGCCTGGCCTCGTCGATATTCATTCCGGCACCAGTATAGGCGATACCATAACTACGGAGCCCGGCTATCGTGTCCTCTATTCCCGGTGCGCCAGAGTCCCAGACGTGGTTGCCGGCCAGGGTAATCACGTTAAAGCCGGCAAAGGGTAGAGCGCTCATGTTTTTCGGGTCGCAGGGTGGAGCAGGCACTTCGGTCGTCGAACAGACACCGCGGTCGGTAAAGACAACTTCTCCCTGCCCAACCACGACATCCGCCGACCTTAATACCGGCGCTACAGACTCGAAATATGTTTCTGCCTCTGGCTGGTCAAGGATTAAATCTCCTACCGCCAGCATTGTCAGTGCCTTTTCAGCCACCTCTTATATGCTCCCCCTGTTAATCCTGTCTGATTCTACGATAAAAACACTCTGTCATCAATAAGGACGGAAATGTCAATTTCTATCCTCCGATATATACCGCCAGCTCGAAAGACTCGACAATCTGTTTTAGTTCTGCCATGTGTTCCTCACTGGAGGGTGTAATGTATACCGTGTCCCCCGACTTTTCCAGACTGTCATATTTGGACTCGCCGAGTCTATGGTAAGGCAGGAGATGGACGTTTGTTTCATTCCCCAGTTCAGTTATTATGAATTTAGCTGTTGCCTCAATGTTTTCAACGGAGTCGTTATAACCTGGTATCACGGGTATCCGGGCAATACTGGGGACGGACAGGTCATGATGTATTCGTTTCACGTTTTCCAATATCAAATCGTTTGATACCCCGGTATATTTCTCATGCTCTACCGGATCCATATGTTTAAAGTCGTACAGCACCAGGTCAACAAATTCCAGCACCTGCTTCACGGTTTCCCACCTGGCATATCCACAGGTATCAAGGGCTGTATGTATACCGGCATCCTTACAGAGCTTAAGCAGGCTAATGGCGAACTTAGGCTGGGCTAACGGTTCACCACCGCCAAGAGTAACGCCACCCCCCGACCTCTGGTAGAATATCGAGTCGGCGGCCACTTCTTTGAAGACCTCCCCTGCAGTAACGTGTTTCCCCATGAGACTTCTTGCTTCATTAGGACATACCTCGGCACACTTACCGATACCCTGGCAGAGTCCCCGGTCCGTCCTCGAACGCCCCTCGTGGATTTCGATGGCTCCCTCTGGACAAGCCTGGACACATTTCCCGCAGCCAGTACATTTCTCGCTATCAAAGAAAATTTCCGGCTGCAATAACTGCGACTCAGGGTTCTGACACCAGAGACAACGTAACGGGCACCCCTTAAGAAAAACGGTAGTCCGAATTCCAGGGCCGTCATGAATGGAATAAGTCTGTATATTGAAAATCACGCCTTCGGTGGTTTCTTCTTCCGGGTT
>CP070842.1:2171041-2174461 GCA_020342155.1 Dehalococcoidales bacterium | reverse complement strand
CACCGATGGCAGTATAATAAAAGTAGGGAAACGCCGCTATTTCAAAGTGGTGGATGCCGATAAAACAACATAGAGAAGGAGAGCCAATGGAAAACCTGCGCATTCCCGGACCGACCCCCTGCCCTGATGAAGTGCTTCAGGCAATGACGAAGCAGATGATAAACCATCGGGGTCCCGAGTTCAGGGATATCCTGAACCGGATAACTGAGAGCCTCAAGGTGTTGTTCCAGACCAAGAACGATGTCTTCCTGCTGACCGGCTCGGGAACAGGTGGTATGGAAGCGGCCATTGTCAATACCCTGTCACCGGGTGACACCGTGCTCTCGGTTTCTACCGGTGTCTTTGGTGACCGTTTTGCCTCAATCGCCGAGCAGTTTGGTGCTAAGGTGACCCGTCTCAGCTTCGAGTGGGGTAAAGCGGCTGACCCTGATGAGGTACGCCGGGCTTTACAAGCGGACCCGAAAATCAAAGCTGTGCTGGTTACTCACAACGAAACCTCCACCGGTGTTACTAATGATTTGGAAGCATTGAGTAAGGTAATCAAAGGGGCTGGTAAGCTGCTGCTGGTCGACGCTATCAGCAGCCTTGGCTCGATTAATCTGCCGGTGGATGAGTGGGGCTGCGATGTGGCTGTCAGCGGTTCCCAGAAGGGCTGGATGGTACCGCCGGGTCTGGCAATGGTAAGTGTCAGCCAGGAGGCGTGGCAGGCACATGCCAACGCCAAGATGCCACGTTTTTATTGGGACTTCACCCGGGCAAAGAGCTACCTCGAGCGGGGGCAGACACCGTGGACGCCGGCCGTTTCTACCGTGTTCGCCATGGATAAGGCATTACAAATGATGATTAAGGAGGGTCTGTCTAACATCATCGCCCGGCATACCAGGTTGGGTGAGATTACCCGTCAGGGTGTCAGGTCAATGGGGCTATCCCTCTTCGCCGATGAAAAGTTTGCCTCTAATACGGTGACTGCCGTAAATGCCCCGGACGGGCTGAATGCCAATGACCTGCGCAGGGTTATGCTGACCGAGCACGATATAGTGCTCGGTGGGGGACAGCAGAGCCTGGATGGTAAGATATTCCGTATCGGGCACCTGGGTATGGTGTACGATGTAGACATTAGTGAGGTAATGGCAGCCTTGAAGGTGGCCTTACCAAAGATTGGGTATGATAAGGCCAGCTAGGGGCCGCCTGAGGCATAAAAAGGAGACCGGGGGGAAACGGTAATGAAGGTTTTAGTCGCCGACCCTGTCGCTGATGAGGGCATAGAGCTTCTGCGTTCCGTTGCTGAGGTGGATGTCAGGACCGGTCTGGAACCAGAGGAATTGGTAAAGGTCATCGGTGACTACGAAGGCCTGGTGGTGCGCAGTCAGACCCAGGTTACGGCTGAGGTAATCACTGCCGGTGTCAAACTTCAGATTATTGGCCGGGCTGGTACTGGCATTGACAACGTTGATGTAGATGAGGCGACCCGCCGGGGTATCGTGGTCGTTAATGCTCCTACTGGTAATACCGTTTCTGCTGCTGAGCATACCATTGCCCTGATGCTGTCTCTGGCACGTCACATTCCTCAGGCCAATGCTGCTCTCAAGAGTGGAGCCTGGCAGCGTAGCAAATTCATGGGCACCGAACTCAGGGACAAGACGCTGGGGATTATCGGGCTCGGTAATGTCGGCTCCGAGGTAGCCCGACGTGCCCGTGGGTTTGAGATGAGGGTTATTGGCCAGGACCCCTTCGTTTCTGAAGAAATGGCGGCCAGTCTGCAGGTGGAGTTGGTTACTATAGAGCAGTTGCTCAAGGAATCGGACTTCATCACCCTGCACCTGCCGCTGACGCCGCAGACCAAGGGTCTTATCGGTCCGAAAGAGTTGGCAATGGTCAAGCCAACAGTCCGCATTATTAATTGTGCCCGCGGCGGGTTGATTGATGAGGAACTACTTGTTAAAGCAATTGAGGAGAAAAAAATAGCCGGGGCTGCCGTTGATGTCTTCCCCAAGGAACCGGCTACGGAGAGCGTCCTCTTTGCTAGTGATGAGGTTATTGTAACCCCTCACCTGGGGGCTTCCACTGCCGAAGCCCAGAAAATGGCGGCCAAGGATGTTGCCGCGCAGATAGTTGCCGTGTTTAAAGGGCAAACACCCAGGTATGCTGTTAATGTTCCCTTTGTCTCGGCAGAGGCGATGTCTGTATTGGGGCCCTACATGGCTGCAGCGGCGGCTAGTGGCAGGCTGGTACGCCAGTTAGTGGAGGGGCAGGTGAATTCCATACAGATAAAGTACGAGGGTGAGATTACGGTATATGACAGTAATGCCCTGAAGGCATCGGCACTGGGAGGCTTGCTCGAGGGAGTTACCGAAGAGCGGGTCAATCTCGTCAATGCCAGCTTGTTGGCTACTCGTCGTGGTATATCGGTAGTGGAACAGAAGAGAGAGAAATGCGAGAACTATGCCAGCCTGATTACCCTGGAAGCCACTACCAGTGCCGGCACTACTACTGTCACCGTGACAGTGATAAGAGATGAGCCCCACGTTATCCGTGTGGATAACTACTGGATAGATATTGTGCCCAGCGACAGCTACTTCCTCTTCAGCGACCATATCGACCGTCCTGGTATCATCGGTTCGGTTGGGAAGCTAACTGGTGATACCGATATTAATATCAGCTCTATGTACGTCTCGCGACTCAAACCAAGAGGACAGGCATTGATGATACTCGCCCTCGACGAACCGCTACCTGAGGAGCAAAGACAGCAGATGCTGGCCATGCCCGACATAAATACTGTTAAGCTGGTGCGGTTGTGAGGTTGACAATCACAAAACCATCGGACTAAGCTAATAAACACCCTCCCAATAAGGAGGGTGTTGCCGTTTGGTTACAATTACAGGGGGTGAAGTTATGGCCTATGAGGACTTGCTGTTAGATAAGAGAGAGGATGGTGTTGCCATCCTTACCTTAAATGTACCGGAGAAGCTCAATGCTCTTTCCCGAAATATGTCACTAAATCTTCCCTTGGCTGCTGATGAGTTGGGCAAGGATGACAATGTGCGAGTTGTAATTGTCACCGGGGCCGGACGAGGCTTTTGCTCCGGTGCGGATGTTTCCATGATGCCAGTAGCAACTGCTGGTAGTGGTGCAGAAAGACCGCCCCGGCACCAGAGACTTCAGGTAACTGGAGAATCGGTTTGCGACGCCTTCCCGAAGCTGGACAAGCCGGTTATTGCCGCCATAAATGGAGCCTGTGCTGGGGCCGGTCTGTCGCTGGCATTAAGCTGTGACATTAGGATAGCTTCAGAGAATGCCCGATTCGTAGTCGCACAGGTAGCTCGTGCACTGGTCCCCGATTATGGAATGACCTATTATCTACCTGTCGTTGTGGGGATGTCCAAAGCACTGGAACTGATGTTTACTGCCGATATTATCGAT
>CP070842.1:2156774-2170941 GCA_020342155.1 Dehalococcoidales bacterium | reverse complement strand
ATATATATGGGGAAACCGGGTCAGGATCAGATGTCTTGGCAGATGGGTGACGTCGATAAAGACGTGGTCCGAACCTGTCTTTTCCATCTCTCTTGATATGCTCCGGGCGACTACATCCCTCGGTGCCAGCTCGCCTTCAGGGGTATACTCCTGCATGAAGCGCCGTCCCTCCGTGTTACGCAGTATCCCACCTTCCCCCCTTACGGCTTCCGAAATGAGGAAAGGAGCAACCCCAGGTAGGCGTAGGGCGGTGGGGTGAAACTGGAAAAACTCCATGTCGGTAATCTCGGCGCCGGCCTTGAAAGCCAGGGCTATACCGTCACCAGTGGCGATATCAGAGTTAGTGTTGAACCGGAACAGTTGCCCGGCCCCACCGGTGGCCAAAATTAGCGAACCGCTTTCAAACTCTTCGACTTTACCGGTATTGCAATCGAAGGTCCGTACCCCCTTGGTCTTCCCATTTTTCACTAGTATCTCGGTGGCGAGGCAGTTCTCCAGTACGCGTATTCCTGAGGAGCGAACCCGGTTGCTCAGTGTAACCTCGATATACTCACCGGTAGCATCTCCACCGGCGTGGAGGATGCGCGCTCTGCTGTGGGCTGCCTCCGTAGTAAGGGCAATCTGCCCGTCAACGGTGTCAAAGGGGACACCCAGGTCTACCAGGTCAGAAATGCGGTTTGGGGCCTCAGTTGCGAGGAGGCGCACCGCTTCTTCGTCACATAGTCCGTCACCAGCAGCAATGGTGTCCTGGTAATGTAGTTCCGGGGAATCGTTCTGACCGATTGGGGCAGCAATACCCCCCTGCGCATGTTTCGTGTTACAGTCATCAATGTTGCCCTTGGTGATGATGAGGACACTCCCCTGCTCCCGGGCAAGTAGTGAGGTATAAAGCCCGGCAATCCCGCTGCCGACTAAAATATAGTCGTAATAACTCACCGTTGTTAAACTCCTATACTAGCACTGTTCTGTGCTGATAGACCCTCTTCAGCCGATTCTCGGCTCTTCTTCGTACTGTTTTGTAACTATGCTGCTCTTGGCGATTCTTATCGTTGTTCCTGACTCAATCTTCAGGACGACGTTTTCTTCACTGACGGACTCGACCTCACCATAGATACCGCCGGCAGTAACTACCTTATCGCCTCTATGCAGTTGTTCGACGAAGTCCCGGTGTTCCCTTTGTCTCCGGCGTTGGGGCCTTATCATGACAAAGTACATCATGGCGAATAGCAACACAATAAAAATAAGCATCGGCCAGATGCTGGTGATAAAACTACCGGTATCAGACTCTTCGCCGTCCGTTCCGGTATCTACCGGAATACACCCGCCAATAAGAGTCATGACGGTGACTAGTCCCACCATCACGACCAGATACCACTGTTTTTTTCTCACTAAATCATGCCTCCTTGCTTTGGATCACTCTCTGTTAAGTTTACCCTGCAGCGACCAGGGACCAGCCCACTCGACTCTGATATGTAACAGCTGACCCTGGCAATCATCGTCGCTACTAAAGAATACCAGTTTATCACTCCTTGTCCGCCCTTGCCACTTATTACCTTTCCTTCCCTCGACCAGCACCTCTACTGTCTCGCCGAGGAGTCTGTCGTTGATTTCGGTGGAGATACCCTCCTGGAGCTGCTCTATTTTATCAAGCCGTTGCTTCTTCTCGGTGGTGGGGATGTTATCCTCAAGCTCGCGGGCAGCCACCGTGCCCGACCTCGGAGAGTAGGCAGCGACATGTATGGTATCAAACCTTAACTCGGCCAGCAGGTTATAAGTATCCTGGAACTGCGGCTCTGTTTCGGAGGAGAATCCGACGATGACGTCGGTGCCTAGAGTGATCTCCGGTATCTGCCGTCGTATTTCCCTGACAAGCCGACGGTAGTCCTCAACGGTGTAGCCTCGTCTCATCGCTTTCAAGATAACGTTATTGCCGGACTGTACCGGGAGACTGAGCTGCTCGCAGACTTTATCGAGGTTGGCCATGGCGGTAATAAGTCGTTGACTCATATCTTTGGGGTGGTTGGTCAGGAAACGTATCCGCGCCAGCCCATCAATAGTATTCAGCTCAGCCAGCAGGTCGGCCAGGTCTGGCCTATCGGGCAGGTCATGCCCGTATGAGTCGACATTTTGCCCCAACAAGGTGACCTCTCTGGTACCACGCCGAACCCGCCCCTGTACCTCACACAATATGTCCTCTATCGACCGGCTCTTCTCCCTGCCCCGACGGTAAGGGACGATACAGTAGCTGCAGAAATTGTCGCAGCCCTGAATTATCGGGACGTAGGCGGTGGGTCCAGCGTTAGTGGGAGTCAGATGCCCCCTTTCACCCTCCTCCATCCAGCCAGGGAGTTCGCCCGGCCCGAAGAAGTGGTCAACGTGCGGGAAGCCCTTCTTGAGTTGGTCGATATTAGAGTCAACC
Organism: Dehalococcoidales bacterium; assembly: GCA_020342155.1. GTDB lineage: Bacteria > Chloroflexota > Dehalococcoidia > Dehalococcoidales > Fen-1064 > W589. Next base: position 2,168,522 of record CP070842.1, on the reverse strand, counting down.
CAGCAGCCGGTGACAGCCAGGGTGAGTTTAGGACGTTGCCTCTTGAGTGACTTCAGGGCGTGGAGTTTATTGACAACGCGGCTCTCGGCGCTCTGGCGTACCACGCAGCTATTGAGCACGACTATGTCCGCCTCGTCGGTGGTCGCCGTTACCTCATAGCCCTGCTGCTCGAAGAGGCTACTAAGCCTCTCCGATTCGGCCTTGTTCATCTGACAGCCGATTGTCCAGATATAATACCGGGGCACTTTCTCCTATCCTGCAAGTTAATATGCCCCTTTATTAGGGGCATGGCTTTCATGCTCATTTTCGTGGCGGAGGGAGTGGGATTCGAACCCACGAGCCCGGTTTCCCAGGCTAAGCGCTTAGCAGGCGCCCGCACTAGACCAACTATGCGATCCCTCCAGCACTTGATTACTTAACATATTTTACTACTTTACGCTGAAAGATGCCATTTACCAATACGCTACCATCGCCTTGACGACAATATCAACCGTCATGTGCTATCATTTCGGGGATGGAAGTAAACGTTCTTATCGACGAGGAATTCGAAGGCGAGCTCGAGGCTGGCTGGTTGCGGGGTATCACCGAGCAGGTGCTTCTTGCCGAGGGTACCGAGCCAAAAGCGGAGCTTGGCCTGGTAATTACTAGCCAGGCGAGGATACAGGAGTTGAACCTGGTCCATCTTGATATCGATGCACCGACCGATGTCCTCGCCTTCCCCATGACTCCCGATGAGGACTCAGATATACCCGCCTTCGTGACACCCCCCGACGGGTCTGTCCACCTCGGCGAGGTGATTGTCTCTTTTCCCCAGGCCTTTCTTCAGGCGGAAGAGCACGGGCACCCGGTAAAAAAGGAGGTAGCCCTCCTCATCGTCCACGGAGTGCTGCATCTACTAGGCTATGACCATGATACGCCGGAACCGGAGCAACGTATGAGAGCCAGAGAGGCACGAATCCTGGAGCTAATTGAGGAGAAGGGCTGGTGAGGGTACTCGGTATCGCCGGCAGCCCAAGACGTGGTGGTAACACCGACCTGCTGCTGGAGGAGTTGATGAAGGGTGCCGCCGGTCAGGGGGCGGTGATAAAGACAATCGAGCTGAGAGGTCTCAAGTTCGAGACCTGCCGTCATTGCGACGGTTGCCTCAAGACGGGTAACTGTGTGGTGAAGGACGATATGCACGATATCTACGAGGAGCTGGAGCAGGCTGACATTATTGTTATTGCATCGCCGGTGCAGTTCGTGGGGCCCACTGCCCAACTGAAGGCGATGATTGACCGCTGCCAGTGCATCTGGGCACGTAAATACGTGCTTAAAATCCCACCGCTGGGTGATGAGCGGGCTCGGAAGGGTTTCTTTATCTCGGTCGGTGGTACTAAGCTGAAAGATATGTTCGAGCCTTCATTAGCAGTGATAAAGACCTGGTTTCACATCCTGAATGTCGAGTATGCTGGGGAGTTGTTATTCAAAGGCATTGACGAAAAGGGAGCAATAAAAGAGCACCCCGATGCCCTCAAACAGGCCTATGAGGCGGGACAAAAGCTGGCGGTGAGATGATACTCGATTGAGGTCTTTGCCTCCTTCTGCTAAGATGGAATCATGAAGGTAAGAGAGAAAGCCACACCACCGTCGAAATCCAAAACTAACCTACTGGAATATACGCACCTACCGCTCGGTAAAGACGTACCCGCCTTTGCCGGTTACTATATACCGGAAAAAGAGGTGAGAATACCCTTCCATGAGCGTGAAATCCTCTACATTATCGGACAGGTTGTCGTCGAGACGGCCTGCCAGGAGATTACCTGCACCCCAGGCGGTGACTGGTACGCCATGGTACCTGGCTACATCCTGAAGTGGCAGTATCGGAAGAATAATGAAAATCTGCTCCTCTCAAAGATAGAGACGATTACCGACCTGAAAACACGCAAGGAAATCGAGCACCTCATCCGGGAACATGAAGCCGTCACCCGCGTGGAGTTCCGCTAGTTCAAATCACGCTTGTAATAAATATCCCAATATGGGGTATTATGCAGTAAAATAGCAGCTTAGTCACCGGTCATCATACTCTCCCATACTCTGAGGTCTGATTAACAGATAGAAGCTAATCCCAGATAGATTTCCGTACTGGTTGCACAGTTCCCGATAACCCTAGACATTCGGCAAAACCTGGAAGCTATCCTGTCTATCATCTCATGCGATGAGCCAGGTGATTTGACAGTCCTTTCTGAAGGTGCCCTGTCGGGTTACGCAGAAGACCCATCCTTCTTATACGAAATCGACACTACGCTCTTAACAGAATCCCTGGGTATGCTTCAAGCCGAGGTGATGCAGCGACGACTCCATTTGATATTCGGGTCTTGTTTGCAGGAGAACCGCAATTGGTACAACACCGGTATCTACTACAGACCGCAGGGAGAGACATTCGTATATCGTAAAGTGAATCTGGCTACCAGTGAACGTGAACATTTTAGCGCTGGTGCGCAGCTACCCATCCTTGAAGTGCTTTTTCAGTGTGGTGCTGTAAAGCTCGGAATACAACTATGCCGGGAAATCAGGTTTCCCAAGCAATGGCAGTACCTTGCACGGGCAGGTGCCGAGATATTCGTGCACTTGAACAACGCTATTGGAGATGAGACGCAAGCTCTGGTATGGCGAAGTCACCTGACCAGTCGTGCTGCTGAGAATCAACGGTTCATTGTAAGTGCAAATAATGCTCATCCGGAACAGAAGTGCCCCAGTATGATAATTACCCCCGGTGGACAGGTGATATGGGAAGTTCTTTCTGTAAAGCCCGATATGATGCGTTGCACACTCGATTTAAAGGAGGTCTCTAACTGGTATCTCAACCAGTCGCGCGATGATATTGTCGGTGGCTAGAGGAGCGAACCCTAGCTATCCTGAAGGAGACAGGCTGGCCAGAAACGCCTCTACTTCCCTCGCAGAACGCAGCTCGTAGACCTTTGCCTGGTGCAAAACTGCCTTCAGGCTTTGACTGATACCCCTGCGATGTCGACGCTGACCGGTTATCGCGTACAGCAGAAGTGAATCCCGGCTGAAAAAGGCTTGGAGCAACGACTCGCGATTCGTTCCCCAGAGAGGTTCTTTTGTCCAGCCCCGGCTGACGGTACGCTTCAACAGACGCCAGAAGGTCACCCGGAAAGGCAGCCGCAGCCAGACGACCGCATCGGCCTGGGGTAGGGTGAGTTCCCTCAACGCACTGTAGTTGCCGTCGCACACCCAGCCTTCGGGGTAACGCTTCAGCAAGGCACTAACCTCAGCCCGAAACTCCTCCCGAGGTTTTTCAGTCCAGTCCGGCAGCCAGAAGATAGCATCCAACTCGACATGAGGGACCCCGAGGCATCGGGCGATACGTGCCGCCACGGTGGTCTTGCCTGAACCGGTGGTGCCATAGACCACGACACGGCGTCCGATATTGAGCATTTCGGCAGTATACCCCATCAACAGAGCACAATCAAGTTGTGCGAAGATTGCCCGTTATGGTTGCCTCTGCTATGCTTGACGCAACGGTATGAAAAATCAAGCAGAAAACAACCAGACCCCGCCCGACTCCCCGGGTTTTACCTCAATTGACTACGTTAAGGTCACCATCCTCGGCTTCGGGTTGAGCGCGCTGTGGGCCAGCATGCATAGCATTATCCTGCCGCTGCGAGTACTCGACTTCGCCCCCCAAGGCCAGGAAAACAGCTACCTGGGGTACCTTACCTTTGCTGGCCTGGTCGTGGCAATGCTGGTACAACCAGTCGTCGGTGCCATCAGTGACCGTTCCCGCTTCTCCTGGGGCCGTCGCCGTCCCTATATCCTGGTCGGCAGCCTCGCACTATTGCTATTTCTCCCCGGGATAGGTCTCTGGGAGAACTACGCCGCCGTATTTATTTGCTATTGCCTGATGCAGGTCGCCAGCAACACCGCCCAGGGCCCTTACCAGGGCCTGATTCCCGACCTGGTGCCGGCGGAGAAGCGAGGACTGGCTTCCGGGGTAAAAAGCTTGCTGGAGATGGTCGGGGGCGTAAGCCTGGCACGACTGGCCGCCTACTTTATGGACCAATACACCCCAGGGGAAGGGGGCTACTGGCTATGGCTGACGCTGGGAACGCTCGGTACTGCCTTTCTGATTACGTCACTGGTCACTCTGATAACAGTCAGAGAACAGCCCGGAACCGGTAGACGGGTAGCCGTTCCGCCAAATGCCAGAGAACGACCCGAACATGGTGGCTCGGTAGCCACCATGTTAATGAACCAATTAACTGATGAACCTATTCATTCAATAGCAATCTTACTGGTGAACCCATTTAAGAGACTTCTGGCAAATATCAAGCAGCACCGGAGTTTTTTCTGGTTTCTGGTATCCCGTGGGCTGCTGGGTATGCCGGGCGTAATCTTGCAAACGTTCGCCTTGTACTATCTCACATACGTTATCGGCGTCGAAAATCCCGCCTCTGCGGCCGGCAACCTGCTGATAGTCGTTGGTGCCGCGCTGATTGCCATCGTCTACTTCGCCGGGCGACTGTCAGACCGCATCGGGCGGAAGCCGATAATGGTCACCTCCGGCCTTGTCGGTGCTGTAGGAATCGTACTGCTCTATTTATCAGATAGCTACGCGCAGGTACTGCTCTCAGGTGCCTTCATCGGGTTGGCGAGCGGCGCTTTTTTGAGCACGAGCTGGGCTATGGCAACTGACCTAGCCGCTGAGGGTGAAGAGGCAAAGTACCTGGGACTGACTAACCTGGCAATGGCCGCTGGTTCAGCGTTAGCGCGCCTCATCGGGCCGGTGATTGATTTCTTCAATAACCCGGAGACCAACACCTACACGGGCTATTCCGTGATGCTACTCGCCTGCTTCCTCTGCTTCATCGTCGGGTCACTCCTGGTACTCAAGGTCAGGGGGGTCAGGTAACGGGCAGACACTATCGTCCCCGGCGCCACGTCCAACTTTCAAGAAACAGCGCCAACCCTAACAAGACCAGTACTGAAACTCCTGCCGCTGCGACTGTCCACATCGTCCCTGTATCCCAGTGCTGGCTGACGACAGTATCCCAACCCCACGCCCCCATATAGGCCATGCCGGTGTACAATATTACTTTCCCCAGAATGCACACCAATAAGAACTTCCACACCGGGTAGCGAAGTGCCCCGGCAGCGATGCCGATCAAATCAACTGGCAGAGGGGTCGCCGTAAAGAGGAAAATAACCACCACCCCCCATCTCTTTAGCCATCTCACAGCATTGAGATAGGTCCGGTTATTCTGCAAGACACCGCGGCCGCTGGCGCCAGCGACATAGCCCGTCATTTCCCCGAGTGCCCCACCGAAGCCACCGGCTAGCCCGACCAGCAACGGATTAAAACTCGCCCCAAGGGCAAATATCAACAGCTGGCCCGGCATTGGCAGAACAATGGTAGCATTGGCTACCAGGCTGATAAGGAAAGCGCCGAGATAACCATATTCTTCGAGCTGAGCGACGTTATCCCGGTAAATAAACAGAACGACGGTAATGGTGACCACCAGCAGTATCATTACTAGAGGAATCAGCCACCTTTTGAGCCAGCCTCCGGCTTCAACTCCGCCAGATTCATCATGGCCAAATATGTATCTCATCTTCGTCTGCTGTGTATTGTAGCATAATGGAGGTGAGTTCGGATTGAGCTGCTGAAAGAGGCGGAATGGGACATACCATTGTTGCCCGACGTTTACTCTGGTATACTTTATCAGTGTGCCCCCATCGTCTAGAGGCCTAGGACAGCAGCCTTTCAAGCTGCCGACAGGGATTCGAATTCCCTTGGGGGCGCCACTTTTTGAGGCTATTTTGGGGCATTTTCGTTGATTGCTTAACTTTTTGCTTAACAACCATCGTTCATTCTCCTCCTTTCGGCAGTTTGAAAGACCGTTCTCCTAGTCTTATATTTCCCACCCCCTTTGCTTAACTTTTTTCATTGTTTGGACCTCTTTTTAGGCTTTCTTCTTCTCTTATAACTCAGGTCCAGGACAACCCAATCACGACCTATTTTCTTTGCTTTGATGACGCCTGTTCTAGCAAGTAACTTAACATGCTCTTGAGATAACCCTAGCTTTTCTGCTGCTTCTTTAGTTGAATACATGTGAGTATTATAACCGCTAGAGGGTGTATTGTCAATAATATGCTAATACGGTGGCGATTATTAGTGAGAGGTCTAAAGGTAAAGAGTCTTTACCAGGATAAGTGGTTAGGGTCCCATAATCCGAATACTTGAGACTATCAATAATGTGGTAAAAATAAGTAAAGAGACCAGGAACACTCCCAGTAATATATAAAACAAAATAGGTGGTTCGGATAATACATTGTCATTATCTTTAAGCCTTGTAGCTTTTGAATTACGAATGTAGAAAAGCTTCATGTCTACGACACCGTATTCATTGGAGGGCTTTCTTAATTCTGATAGAGACGAGCCGTTATTGGCAGGACCGCGCAATCAGAATAGTTGAGACGACTGATAGTGTGATTAAGAGCAAAGAGACTATGGCCACTCCCTGCAAGACGTATCGTGTGGGCAGGCTGAACCAAACACTATCGGTATCTTGATCTATACTCTTGGAACGTTGTATGAGGAGGGATTTTGTGTCTGAGACACCATATTCATCTGGAATCTTACCATCTGACACTTCCTGCATATTCAAACGAGAATCATCTGGAATGTCTCCAGTAAATGAGTCATCATCAACCCAATGGTCATATAATTTCTGGAGTGTTTTCGCTCTCCTTCCCCTGCTCACGGGATTAAGTTTTCTCATAATTCCCCCTGTCTGGAGAAAGCCTTCATGTTCGATAAATAAGTTCAGTATAGAGTACAACAATGACAGATAATATGACTCAATAGTACTTATCGAGATAGTCGATTAGTCACCTTGCTGTGGTAGGTACAATGTAAAATATAAAGGTCTGTGCCCATAGGGGGGTCTTACGTGTTTGAAGAAGATAAGTCTGTGCGGGAAGTGGTTGGGTCAGGGAAGGGTAGACTTAAATGGTACCGATGAAGTAGAGAATTTTTTACGTTTTTTGTACTTTCTCACCGTTTTTTCTGAGAGTAAATAACGTGAAAATAACAGTGGATAATTGCACAATAACCTATTTTCGCTACTTTGAATATAGGACAAAAATAGGCCGTGTCCGTTGAATTTCGTAGCTATTCAACATGGAAATCATCGAGTAAGCCGAGAGCACTGTGATTTGTTCAGGAACCCCCTTTTTACCTCTTCAAATTTTTGGAGGGTAATCCTTTTGTTCTCTATTCATTCGATTAGTGGCTGTTATACCCCCCCCTCGGTTTTATGCAAGTCTCTTTTTTATGTGTTGAAGAAGTTGATTTATTACCCCGACTCTTTTTTATAGACTCTAAAAACTCCAAATATGTGTCTCAATATTCAGAACACAGCGTTGAGCGTGAGTTTAAAGGTACTCCACATAATTGCATTCAGTAATTCAAGCCTTCGTATCTGAGGATTTAGGGCAGAATTGAGGCTAGTCTCACATAATGTTTATTTTACGCCTCATATAGAATACGAATAATACTAAGAGAAGATTTTAAGGGAGGGCGTTCGGTGAAGGTTAGACAGTAAGTGATATTATTCTTATGTCTCGAATCAACTATGATTGGAATTATGTGGGACTAGGTTGATTCACGCTCGAAACATCGTCACTCAAGCGTGAAAATAGCTTAATCGACGCCTTCAAAGAGGTTAATAAGCGGTCAAAAACACCCCTTTTTATACCCAAATATCAGCAAAAAGTGCCATTATTTGTGGTTTTTTCACGTATGAATCGAAGCTAAATACGTCTAAAAATTCAATTTGTGTGAGGGGGATTTCAACTATCTAATAGTAATTCTGTGCGAGGTAGCTACCCACTTTGACTTCCCACGCTTACTATATTGACAAACTTCCAGTGGAGAGATAGACTCGAGTTCCACTATGCTACTTCTATAAAGAGTTTTAATGAAATGACAGAACCTAGTCTCGACATCGGGAAGATCTGCCCAGAATGCGGTCGACTGAATCCTTCAGCGGCTACAATGTGTGACTGTGGATATGATTTTGATACTGGTAAAGTATTAAAAGTCAAGAAGCACACATGGTTAGTCTTGATAATGCGTATTATTATAGCTGCCGCTGGGTTATTTTTGGGAATAGGTGGCTGGGGTTTATGGTCTTGTGAACAAACGTATGGTGGAGGCGGAGGCGAAGGCTATCTTGCAGTCGCATTAACTGGTGCAGCTATGTTCGTTGCTGCATCGTTGGGTCTTCGTCGATTGAAGTTAATAGCTACGGCCGCTCTAGCGGTCTTACAGAAAGCCCTAAAGTACCTCTGGGCTACGAAGTTACGCAGAGTGGGATCGGTTATTGTTGTTTCACTTCTCATTGTTGTGATATCAATTGTGAGCTGGCAATCAAATTATCAGCCGTCACCATGGCTTCGGCATTACGATGGCAATACTTGGAATACCATGCGTATTACTGATTCGCTTTCAAGGCATTTTCCAAACAGTATCTGGGGTTTATCTTCGTCGGATGTCTTTTCGGTAGGCTTTCTGTTTAGTAATTATGACAAAGCCCATATATTGCACTACAACGGCCAAACCTGGAAGGCTATGGAGGGTCCCTACACTGATGAACTTAACGATGTCTGGGGTAGCTCCATCTCAAACGTCTATGCAGTGGGAATTGGCACTATCCTACATTATAACGGACTGAAATGGAGTAGAGTGACCGTAGAATACATTAGCTACTATGGCATTTGGGGTAGCTCTTCCTCCGATATCTTTGTCACAGGGAGCAGAGATGGACGTGAAGGTGTCATCGTACATTACGATGGCAGTGGGTGGAGCGAAGTCGTTAGTACCACAAATGCATACTACTTGGAAGGTATCTGGGGTACCTCTGCTTCCGATGTTTATGCTGTTGGCGCTAATGGTACTATCCTCCACTATAATGGCATAGATTGGAACACGATGACCAACGGTACTAATATAAATTTGAGTGACATCTGGGGCACCTCTACCTCTGACATTTATGCTGTTGGTGACAATGGTACTATCCTCCACTATGATGGTCTTTATTGGAGTGAGATGAATAGTGGCACCCAAAGTAGCCTATACGGCATATGGGGCAGCTCTGCTTCCGATGTTTTTACCGTAGGAGAGCAAGGTACCATCCTGCACTATGATGGCAGTTTATGGAGCGAAATGAAGCATGATGGCATGGGGCGGCTTCGTGATGTTTGGGGTAGTTCCAGCTCTGACGTATTTGTCGTTAAGTAGCTCAATGATGCCCACCAGAGGTGGAGTTTCTAATACTTTCTGTGTAGGCAATAACGTTCCATTTTCTTTTCTTCGGGATGAGGAAGCCCCATACTCCCTTTGACTTCCCACGCTTGTGGTGGTATGGTTTGTGCACTCCATATGATGTCAAGAGAGATGGATAATGTGATATGTCGAATTATTATCGCTTCATTAAACCTTCTCTTAATGAGTAGTACTCTTGTAGCTTGCAGTGGTGTTACATCTCTACAAGAGATGACAGTGATTAAATACTTCACCTACGGTTCAAACATGGATAAGGATGACTTGGACGACTGGTGTACAGACCGTGGACATCCCTTGATTAGTTTTTCTAATGTTACACCTGTAATGTTGAATGGTTATGAACTTGTATTTAATTACTTCTCAACAGGTAGGAATGGGGGTGCTGCGAACATAATGCAATCCCCTGAGAAACGCACTTATGGATTGTTAGTCGAGCTCGAAGAAAGTGAACTTGAAATTATTCGTGTAAAGGAAGGATATCCACGATACTACGATGAAATAACTATTGATGTGATTACCTTTGATGGGAATCTGATTAGTGATGTAATAACGTATAAGGTTGTCGAGGAACGTGAAAAAGCAGTACATCAACCACCAACAGAGTATTACCTTAACTTAATAATAAATGCAGCCAGAAATTATGACTTCCCAAGTGAATACATTAGTTACCTAGAGTCGATTGAAATAGCAGAATGAACTACGGTCCCATTTTTCACATTCCCCTTTGACTTCTCACACTTGCGGTGGTATTGCGTACCTTTATCAGGTTGTATAGTAAGGTTCTTTTCTAACCATGTTCACACCGTGTCCCAATGTCGAATTATACTTTACTTATCTATGCTAGTATTGAGGCAATATATGTTTCGTACTGTAGATAGAAGGATTAAACGTGCATTTACTGTAGTGCATTTTGGACTGCTTATCTTACGGTGGTGTGGTCCGCGTTTGTTCCTGCGTAAAATGGTACATCAACTGTACGGACGAACGATTTTTCTGGTGACAGCGCGAGATGTTGATAGTCACCAACATCAATCTGATTTTAAGTGTATTGTCAAGTTAGCTTCACCTGATGAGGTAAAAGAACTATTCAATGGATTACGCACCGAGAGCCCTGAAGGAAGATACCAGCTACTTGTACGCAAGTGGTACCATGAGCAGGGGTTTGGTGACTGTTACATAACCATAGCTGACGATACCAAGGAAATCTGCGCCGTGCGGTGGCTGATCACACCTGGACATATAAGAAAGTTAGGGTGGGAAGACAGGTTTCCTCTTGATGAAGACGAGGTTATGGACGAGAATCTGTATACCTTTGAAAGATACAGACGTAAGGGTGTTCGTTTGGCTTCTGCTTCACCGATGCGGAAAATCGTACTCCAACTAGGTTATACTTGCTATAGGGGATATACTGACGTAACTAATAAAGAGCAACGTAGACATCAGGAGCAGGAAGGTTCTCCGATAAGCGCGATACTTCTTGAGCGTCATATTCTCTTTCGTGTTACCCGAAAGATTCTGGAGAGATATGATCCACCAATACCTCGAACAGCTTTTCCAGATATCAAGTAGATTAATTTCCCAAACAATCGAGCTAGCAGGTCTTTAATGGTCTGCTAGCCTTCTCCCCCCTTTGACTTCCCACGTTACCCATTGACAACAACACCCCAAAGGACTACAATCAACTCCCCAGTACAATACTAACACTCAACCATACCTGACCTCTTGTGGAAAAAGGCGGGATGTGGGTGGTAAAAGATTATGAGGGCACCAGAATCGTCAGATGAATGACGGTGATTGGTGCCTCTTTGTTAGGAGTAAGTAATGAGAATTAAAGAACAAGACTCAGAACACTTAATAATTTCGAATACATGGTGGGAACGTATCGTCGCTCTATTCTGGGTAGTTGTTGGTGTCTCCTTGATATCTCTCTTCTTCTCGGTCTTCTCATCTTCAGTTTTTGAAAACATGGACTTCATGGTAATTCCTTTTATCCTAGTTCCTCTGGTGCCTATTTATCGTGGGATTCGGATACTCATAGGCAAACGATTTACCTTCGATAAACTACGGAACACGGTTGTTGTTTCGAAGCCTAATGTATTTCTCGTTCGTGAAGGATATACTCTGTCGTTTGCTGACATAGACAACGTGGATATTACATACCAAGAAATAAGAGGTGAACACAGTTCTACTGATGCCTGGAAGGTTACACTAAATATTGGTGGTCATGTGATTGAGGTTGACCACGGTAAAAATAAACATAAGATGTATCAACTAGCCAATGAAATACATAATTTCACAGGTGCCCTGCTTGCAGATAGGTCGGCGAAACCTGAGGGTATATTTGGGCGTCTGTTTAGCTGGTTTCGTTAGTAAGTCGTGAGATTGATTTCGCTTCT
>CP070842.1:2127790-2156674 GCA_020342155.1 Dehalococcoidales bacterium | reverse complement strand
TGATCCCGTATCAACCAGCCTGGGCCCACTCCCTCAATCGGTAGTAGTCCGACAGCATCCGGTCGAACTCGGATTTCGGTAGTATCTTGCCACTGTCCTCCAGGGGTTCCTCGAAAAACCTCTTTGGCAGGGTATCATCTGCGGCTGACATGCCTTCACGAAGGTTGAACTGCCTGACCTCGCTGGTAATATTGGCAGCTATCCTGCTCAGTTGTGATTTATCCAGCTGCCTGCCAGTGGTACCTTCAATAATTAACGATAGCAGTTCCCAGGGATACAGGTCTCTGAAGAAGCGACAGAGTATGAGAGAGTCAAAGAGCGTGTGCCTGTCCTCGAAATCTATCAGCACCTCTGCCTTGCCCTCAATCTGGTCGGGAGCTATCATCCCCGATAGCTCTGCTTTGTAGACGGTCGCTCTCAGATGGCAGGCTCCTCTGTCCGAGGTGGCGTAGGCAAGCCCCATCCCCTTGAGCACCCTGGGGTCATACCCTCCCGGCTCCAGCCCTTTGACATGAATTGCCAGGTCTTCCAGCCCCCACTCCCGGCTGGCATGAATGATTCCCTCCGCCAGAATAGCCCCGATACCCCTTCTATGCACTATCCGGTGGAGTAGTTCTGCAATCCCATCAACGTCACCATAGTCAATCCTCTCATTTATCACCTTGCGATGGGAGGCCTCGATAGCAAAGGCAGCCAGATTGCCGGCCGTTATCGTATCAATGCCCAGCCTGTCACACAGGTCGTTGAGATAGGCAATCTCCCTGATGTTATCTATCAGGCACAGTCCACCGAATGCATAGATTGTCTCGTACTCCGGTCCCTCAATCCTGAGCCCCCTGTGTCTCCCATCGATAACCTCCGTCAGGTTACCGCAGGCCAGGGGACATTTCGGGCACGCTTTGGGCTTGACACGACACTGTTCGAGCAGAGCCGGAGCACTGATATTTCGCCAGCTTTCGAAAGTGCCCCGGGACCAGTATTTCGTCGGGAACGCCCCGTTCTCGTTCGTGGTAGCTACCAGCATCGGCGTACCGAGTCTCCGGTAATTCATAATGGCCGGGTCAGTCTTAGTCTTCTGTCCTGTCTCCTTCCACACACGCTTAAGAACTGAGGGCTTGGCCACCTTCCTCTGTTTTTCACCATGGAAAACCAGAGCCTTGATCTTCTTCGAACCCAATACCGCCCCGGCACCGGTACGACCGGCAGACCGCCAGTAATCGTTCTCAATCACGGCGAACCTTACCAGGTTTTCGCCAGCTGGACCAATAACAACGATTCCGACATCTTTCCGGCTGACCTCTTTTCGGACGATGTCTTCTGTCTCATAGGTCTCCTTGCCCCAGAGATGACTGGCATCATGGAATTCGACACCTCCACTGGAGATCTCGAGGTACACCGGACTTGATGAAATACCCTTGATAACGACAGCATCATAACCTGTCCGGCTTAGAGGCTCGGCCACACTACCCCCGGCGTAAGACTCACAGTACACACCAGTCAGGGGTGATTTGCAGAATACACCATATCGAGAAGAGCCTAAGACTCTGGTGCCGGTTACCGGTCCGGTGGCGAAGACAATCACGCTATCCTGCGAGTAGGGCTCAAAACCAGCCAGCGTATTCTTGACCAGGAGACGCGAGCCAAGCCCTTTACCCCCCAGGAATTCCAGGAATACCGTATCATCAATACGCTCTTCTTGAACTGACCTCTGACCGACATCGACACACAGCACTTTGCCGTGAAAGCTCTCCATATTCCCCTGCCTCTATACAGTCATTATAAGCGGTTCTATTGTAGTCCCTTCTTATGACTATCAACAACCCCCCTTTCACTCAAGCCTGTGCAATTGACGTACATGCAGTCTGAGTGTTATAAATAGCTAGCCCAATGAATAAGCAAAAGGCAATAACCAGCTTTCTGGAGTATGTAGAGCAGCTTCCACATCTACCTCTAATTACCGATTCTGATATGTGTAAACTCTTTGGAGAGGAAGTCAACACGGCACTGGCAGAGATAGACCGTTTCAACCAGAAAGAGCAGATTTGCCTGCGCTGCCAGAACAGGTGCTGTCCGGTATGTGGCTGTGAGCTCTATGCTCCCGAGTTCGGTCGGTGCCCTATCTACAACCTTCGACCTGTCCTTTGCAGGCTTCATTTCTGCCACAGATTTAATACAGCCGGCCGTTCAGTGGTTGTGGAGCTCGGCGACATCTTCTTCGAGTGTCTTCAAGCTGCTGACCAGGCCAGTAGTGCTAAAGTAAGGTTGTTTGAAAGTCCGCCACTGGCAAGGGATGCCCCTGAACTCACCGAAGCAACTGCCTCGTGGGTAGACTCAGTTAGAAAAGGCAGCCTCGATCCTGAGTACGCCAGGAAATTAATCTGCAGGGAAGCAGAGAAATACCAGACCCCTGACACACATGACGGAACACGATTAAAATCCGCCGTCGACTCGTAGAGACGAAATGATACACAATTGTGCTTTAGAGAGGATACCGTGTTGGAACACGGCTTTCAAGCTTTGAGTGCAGTATTAAAGGGATTACGGCGGGCAATTGGCACATATCGACCGGAACAACACCGTACTTAAATAACGGTCGCCCCGGTCCGGCAGTATTACGACAATAGTACCCTGTTTCATATCCTTGGCAATACGTAATGCCCCGGCAACAACCGCCCCGGAGGACATGCCGACAAACAGCCCTTCCTTGACAGCGAGTAACCTGGCCATTTCAAAGGCCTCATCATCGCTGACCACAAGCTTCTCATCAAGAGCTTCATGATGATAGACACCGGGGACAATCGCCTCATTCATGTTTTTGAGCCCCTGTATGGCGTGTCCTACCTCAGGCTCTATGCCCACGATTTTAACTTCCGGCTTGGCTTCTTTCAGGTAGCGACTAACCCCCATAAGTGTTCCCGTTGTCCCCATACCAGCCACAAATATATCGACTTCGCCTCCGGTCTGGTTGAAGATTTCGGGGCCGGTTGTCTCATAATGCGCCAGGGCGTTATTGGGATTTTCGAACTGGTTGGGACGATAATACTTCTCCGGTTGCTCCCGGACAAACTGGTCAGCCCGCTTGATGGCACCATCGGTACCCTCTTTGTCAGGTGTAAGCACGACTTCGGCATCAAAGGCCTCAAGAATGCTCCGCCTCTCCATACTGACACATTCGGGCATAAAGAGCTTGACCCGATAACCCTTGGTGACCCCAATCATGGCCAAGGCAATCCCCATATTCCCCGATGTCGGCTCAACTATTGTCTTGTCGTGGGTAAGCTCCCCAGACTCTTCCGCCTTCTTTATCATGTAATAAGCCGGACGGTCCTTGACAGAACCGGCCGGGTTGTTACCTTCGAGCTTTCCAAAAACCTTGACCGCAGGGTTGCTACAGAGATGTACCAGCTCCACAATCGGCGTGTTACCAATTGCACTCAGCACACCGGACTCTGCAACCTGTACACTCTCCATTTCAACCTCCGCAATGTGAAACTGGTACCTGATTAAGAGAACGACACGAATAGAAGTTCTCTAAAATCAGTATATGACATTGCCTTCTGAGGCGTCAAGTAAACCGGTAGTAGCCGTTACCGACGCTCTTCGATACTTGTTCTTTGTGATTGTGATACGAAAAGCCCCCGTGCGAAACGGGGGCAAAGAGGCGAGGGATTGGTATTCCAAGCGATAGTATTTATACGGTATCTTTCAGGAACGCCCAGGGGTCTCTCTCTGAGTTCCCATTGGACGGAACCTTATGAGGCACCGAGCCTTCAGCAATCACCAGCCTGGCCCCGCACTTACCGCAGGTCTGATGCTCCGGTTCCCTCAGTGCCCAGCCGTAATATCTGGTCCCACAGTCAGGGCATGTACCTTGTAGCATTACTCGTATTCAATTCCTTTGTCTTTAGTGATATCAATAATCTGCTGTAAATATTTCTGGGAGATTGCGGTCTGGGGAGTAGTATCCTCACTCTTCTCCCTTTCAATGGCCCCATCTATCAACCTACCTACCCAATAACCTTGCTCAAGACCCTGCTCGAAGGCTTTCTGGACTGCAGCGTTGTAATCTTCGTCAGTTACCCACATAATTTCTCTCCTACGCTAAGAACATATTAACAAGGCCTGGTTAGAGTTGGGTGATACGAGGGTTAGAAGATGATAACAATTTATACAGACCTCCTATAGAGAATCAGGGTATTTCTACTTAATGGCATCCACACCCTTTTCTACGGCTTGCTTAAAGTTGAGCTAGTTCAAACGGGATACTTCTGGTATAATCTCGCTGCGGTACTCATATAGAATTGTGTTCCAACATTCAGGGAGGATACTATGGCATACGAATATGAAATCAATGAGATGGCCAAGGAAGAGTCATGGCGAATGTTCCGCATCATGGGAGAGCTGGTCGAGGGGTTTGATACGTTGAGTGGAATCGAGCCGGCAGTAAGTATCTACGGTTCGGCTCGAATCACCCCCGACGATGAGCTCTACGCACAGACGCAAGAAATAGCCCGCCGTCTCGGTGAGAGTGGCTTCTCTATTATAACCGGCGGCGGTCCCGGCGTAATGGAGGCAGCTAATCAGGGTGCCATGGAAGCTGGCGTAACCTCAGTAGGGTTAAACATCGAACTGCCGGAGGAGCAGGCCCCTAATATCTACACGACCAAATCAATAACCTTCCACCACTTTTTCGTGCGTAAGGTTATGCTGGTCAAATACGCTACTGCCTTCGTCATCATGCCCGGCGGCATGGGAACACTCGATGAAGTGACCGAAGTGCTAACCTTAATGCAGACCTTCAAGATAAAGCCCTTCCCGGTTATAATGTATGACAGCCAGTACTGGAATGGATTTCTCGAGTGGCTGCGGAGCGTGGTACTGCCACGCGGATATGTTTCTGAGGAGGACTTTAACCTGCTTAGGATATGTGACGAACCTGACGAAGTAATAGAAGCTGTCTGTGAGTGGTACGTTAAGCAACAGGTTATTGGCAAACGAGCACTGGACAGGTAGTACCTGGCCTCTAGTCAAGTATGACTTCGTCACCATAACCAGGTACAGAGGTCTCCCAGCCGGTCCGTTCTGTTACAAAGTCGGCAAAACTCTGGGCAGAATCCTCCTCACCGTGAACAACAAACACCTGCCGCGGAGGCTTCTCTAAAGCGGACAACCACCTAAAGAGCTGGTCCCTATCAGCGTGTCCCGAGAAACCGTTCAGTTGCACAACATTAGCCTTCACCGGATAATTTTGCCCCAGTATTCTAACCTTGCTTTCACCATCAACAATCCGCCGCCCCAGTGTTCCCACCGCCTGGTAACCGACAAAAAGTAGCGTGCTCTCCGGGCGGGAGATGTTAGTTACAAGGTGATACTTTATCCTGCCGCCAGTACACATGCCGGAACCGGCAATAATGATAACGCTGTCCTTAATATAGTTAATCGCCTTTGATTGCTCGATTGTCCTCACCAGTGTCAGACCGGGAAAGTCAAACGGCGATTTCCTCTCACGAATCAATTGAACCATCTCTTTATCAAACAGGTAAGGATGGTCTTCGAAGACATCGGTAATATTAACCGCCATGGGACTGTCAACAAAGACCGGCAGGTCAGGTATTTGTTTCTGGTGCAGGGCCTCACTAAGATAATATAGGAGTTCCTGAGCGCGCTCTAAGGCAAAGCTGGGAATGACAATATTTCCCCCTGCTTTGACTGTATTTTCGATGACCTCAGCGAGCTCGTCCGCCGTGTCATCTACAGGCTCCAGACACCGGCTGCCATAGGTCGACTCCACCAGGACATAGTCGGCATCCTCGAAGGTTGACGGGTTTCGGAGTATCGGCTTGTCCCACCGTCCCACGTCTCCTGAGAACAGGATTGTTCTCTCCTCACCGCCCTGACGAATCCTGACCTTTATCATCGCTGAGCCTAGAACATGACCGGCATCGTGAAAGGAGACTTCAATACCTTCACCGATTTCTACTGTCTCTTCGTATTTAACTGGTGAAAACAAGGGCAGAACAGCCTCGGCATCGGACACTGTATACAGGGGTATTTCGGGATGTGGACCTTTTCGACCCTCTTTTTGGTGGCGCCGTTTTTTGTATTCAGCATCCTGCTCCTGTAACTTCGCTGAATCGAGCAGGATAATCTCGGCAATATCAGCAGTGGCCGCTGTGCAGTAGATAGGGCTACCGAACCCCTCCCGCACCAGCTTGGGCAACAGCCCGCAATGGTCGAGATGGGCATGGGTCAGCAACACGGCATCTTGACTTTGCGGTGGTACGGAGAAAGGCTCCCAGTTCCGCGACTGAAATTGTCTTTCCTGGTAGAAGCCGCAGTCCACCAGGAAACGAACGTTGTTGGCCTCTACCAGAAACCGCGACCCGGTTACGCTTTGAGTTCCACCCAGGAAGGATATCTTGATTTGCACACTTTCACCCCTAGTCGATATTACCAAATAACGTACGGCACTATCCAACGTATCAGATAGTATCAGAAAAGAGAAGTATAGGCAAAGGTTTCTGCGCAACCAGTAGGTACGCAATGACAACTTACCACAATTCGTGCCCCATCTCGGTCACAACCATGCACCATCGGTACCAGGGAATTGCTCCGTTGAGTTCGTCAAGTTGGTCCTTTCGGCCTCCTTTTGCTAACTGGTCAGGCCTTACTTGGGTCATCAGCGGGTGAGATAATAATAGGGGCGTAGCCTGGCCTTGAAGTAGACCAATATGTAACGCAGTCTACAGGATGGTAGACAGTAGCTGAAGATGAATGTTTACCTGATAATACCACTGGTAGAAGTCGTTTTAGCCGTGGTGCTGCTGGTGGCCCTGGCAGTTAGAGGTAAGCAGCATGCCGCCAGAAGGCCCTTCTTCCTCTTTCTAGTCAGTATGGGCCTCTGGGGTACATTCATTTTCCTGATGCGCAGCTCCTCAAGCCTGGACACTGCCCTGTTCTGGGAGCGATTTGTCTTCGCTGCTATATTGAGTGGTACCCTCTTCTTCTATCGCTTCACCGTCAGTCTCACCAGCATCAAGCCACGAAGAATCACCTTCTACCTGATTCATGCTCTCTACATCGCCTGCATCGCCCTCATACCAACCAACCTCATCGTCAGTGGCATGCAGCCAATGTGGTACGGCAAGGCCCCCGAGGTCGGGCCACTCTTCGTCGCCTACGTCGCCAGCGCCTATGTGCCACTGGTGCTGGGCCTCATTATCCTGTTGAAGCACCGTAAACACTCCAGCGATATGGACGAGAAGATTCGCGGGCAGTATATCATCGCCGGTATGGTAGTGACGTTTATCGGCGGTACTACCGACTACCTGCCAGCACTGGGCATCAGTATGTACCCCCTTGGCATTGTTGGTAGTATTATCTTCTGTATCCTGGCTACCGTCGCCATGTTAAGGTACGACCTGCTGGAAATGAAGGTCATGCTTCGTAAGGGTATCGCTCATTCACTGGTCGGCCTGCTGCTCGTCACCATCTTCGGTGGTCTGATATACTTGCTCAGCAACGTCTTTGAACCAGCCCTGAGCCCTCCCGTCTCCCTGACAATTACAATCGTCTCTGTCCTCATTATCATCATCGCGATAACCCTGTTCCAGCCGATATTACCTATCTTCCAGAGAATCGTCGACCGTTTGTTTTTTCGCGAGAGATACAGATTCCTTAAAGAGCTGGAGGAATTCAGCCAGGAAGCCCATGACATACGCGACCTCAAGGAGCTGGGTTCGTCAACGGTTAAACTGATAAGTCGAGCACTACAGACCTCGGGGGTCTACCTCCTGCTCCTCTCAGAGTCCGGGGATTTCACTGTTGTCGCCTCCACCGAACAAGAGTCGCTCCAGCTAAGCTTGAGAAGTCAGACCCCTATCGTGCAATGGTTGCAGTCCCACAAGACGTCATTGCACCGGCGGGATATAGAGAAGGTCCCTCATTTCCAGATGATGTCCGCCAGAGAGGCCAGCCAGCTGGCAGCAATACGAGCAGAACTATTCATTCCCCTGAAGAGCAAAGAAGACGGACTGGTAGGTCTGTTTATCCTGCAGGAAAGCCTTTCTCGACGGCGTTATTCTGCAGAAGATGAGCGCCTCGTCCTGACCGTAGCCAGCCGTATGGCAATCGAACTGGAGAATGCTCGGCTCTACGCATTGGAGAGAAGTATGCGGAGAGAACTGCAACGACAGGATGAGCAAAAGACAGAGTTCTTGCACACGGTCGCTCACGAGCTCAAGACGCCTCTTACGGCCATCATCTCTTCCTCGGACATGATGGTTACGGAACAATCAGCTACCCCAGACCAGAAACTAAGGCTTGTCAATAACATCAACCGTAGCGCCTGGCTGATGGACAGGAGGGTTGGCGAGCTGCTGGACCTGGCGAAAATACAGATTGGAGACCTGAACCTCCAGCTCGAACCTCATATTATTGGTATCTTAGTGGAAGAGGTAGCCTCACAGCTTCAATCCCTTTTCTCTAACAAGGAACAAACGCTTATCCTGGATATACCCGAACCATTACCGATGGTACTGCTGGACAAAGAAAGGATTGAGCAGGTATTACTCAATCTTATGTCAAACGCTAACAAGTTCTCGCCCGCCGGTAGTGAGATAACGGTACAGGTAAGAGAAAGCGAAGGCAGGCTACTGGTCTCGTTGCAGGACCGCGCTAACGCCATCACCGAAGAGGACAAGGTCCGTCTATTTGATCCTTATTACCGTGGTGGCGATGATGTCGAAAGACAACGCGTCCCCGGCCTGGGACTGGGGCTGGCCATCTCACGGAGAATAATCGAACAGCACGGAGGAAGAATCTGGGTCGAAAATGAGGTAGGAAAGGGAAATACCTTCATCTTCTCGCTATGCATCTGGGAGAAAGACCAGGGTAGGCTGGTCTCTCCTGCTGTTTCAACTGACAACAGGAGAGAAAATTGAAGGTATTGATTATTGAAGACAGTGCCCAGATAGCAGAGGCCGTTTCTCTCTGCATCCAGTTACGATGGCCCGAGGCAATAATAACTGCCGCCGTCGAGGGAAACCAGGGACTAGGCCTACTCACACGAGAGTCCTTTGACATGGTCATACTGGACATCAATCTGCCGGACATAGACGGCTTTGAAGTCCTCAAACAGATTCGAGCATCCTCAGATGTACCCACCATTATCCTCACCGTGAGGGGGAGGGAAGATGACCAGGCTAAAGGCCTGGAACTGGGTGCTGATGACTACATTGTCAAGCCCTTCAGGCCTAAGGACCTAGTAGCCAGAGTTAATGCCGTATTCCGCCGAACTTACGCACCTCAAGCAGGAGACGTACAGACACATACTGTTCTTAGTGGGTTATCTCTCAACCCTGGTAACGCTGAAACAGGACTCGAAGATAGGATAGTCAAACTCACTTATGCCGAAGCCAGACTACTCCATTTCATGGTAGAAAAATTCGAATGTACCCTGGCAAGTGAACCTATTTCTTCGATTGTCTGGAGCGGAATTTTCAACAACCCGGATCATCTGAAAACCTCCATCAAAAGGCTCAAGGACAAGCTCTCTCAGAGCCTATCGCGTACGATCTCCCCTGACCACCCTGAAGAAAAACCCCCATCCATTAATCCTGACTAACAGAGCCGGCATGACTAGGTACTGACCTCCCCTGAATTGAGAAACCCCTCTATCTCTCCGTCATCGTATCCCAATTCCTGAAGAATCCCCTTGGTGTGAGCACCATTGGAAACTCCCAGGCTCCTTATCTCTCCAGGGGTATCGGAGAGCTTAATCGGCAGTCCTATTTGCTTTACCCTGCCCACCTTTGGATGATCCACCTCCACCACCATCCTGCGGTGCAGCACCTGGGGATCTGAGAAAGCCTCATTGAGGTATTGAACTGGCCCGAAGCAGGTCTCTTTGTCTCTAAAGAACTGCCACCACTCATCCCTAGTCTTCGTGATGAAGATATCGGCAATCTCAGCGGTCACCCTGTCCAGCTCTTCAATCGGATGAGGCTGCCTCTGGTATTGTATCAGGTCTTCGCGACCGATTGCCCGACACAGGTTATCCCAGAAATGCGGTTCAATACAGGACACCGTGATGTACTCCCCATCCCGGCACTTGTAGACATTCGTCCAGGGGTCACGCCCGGTGAAGCCTGTCTCTCCTCTTCGCGGGACTTTACCCGTGCGGAAATAGTTGGGTGCTTCCAATGCCAGCATGGAAATCACACTGTCGAGATAGGCAATATCAACCAGCTGCCCCTTACCCGTTTTCTCCCGGGCAAAGAGGGCAATCAGGATACCGACCAGACCGTGCAAAGCAGCACCGCCGATATCAGCGATGAAATTACTCGGCAGATAAGGGGGGCCATCACGTTGTCCGATAAGACTCAGAATACCACCAAGAGCGATGTAATTCATATCATGTGCTGGTATTGATGCGTAAGGACCATCAGGCCCAAACCCGCTTAACGAGCAATAGATAAGTCGTGGGTTTTCTGTCTTGAGGGTTTCATAATCAGCGTTAAGGCGGGCCATCACCCCCGGTCGGAATCCTTCGAGCAGGACGTCTGCTTTCTCGACTAACTTCCTAAGTATGACCTGCCCTCCCTTACTTTTCAGGTCAATAACGATACTCCGTTTGTTTCGATAAACAGTCTGATAAGCAGCCCATTCGTCCCGGTCATTGTCTTGCCCGAGAATCTGGGATACTGGCGGGTCAACCCGAATAACATCAGCACCGAAGTCACCCAAGAACATAGTTGTGTATGCCCCCGGATAGCCACGAGCGAAATCGAGAACCACTATTCCCTTAAAAGGTACCATCGTATACCTCCTCAACGACTACTTAGTAGCGATATGATACCCCGCTATTCGGTACTGTGCAACCAATACCCCGTACGTCCCCGCATGAGACAATGAAATAATAGTGGCTACATGAAACTGCCTGACCGTTAATCGTCAGGAAGCACCGTGAGGGTGTATACTGGTGAACGGGTATTCGACACCGCCACAGTAAGGAGAACTAGCTTCTTGCCACCCGTACCGGGTACATACTCAGAGATAAAGCAACGACTACACAGCGATGTCTTCGGGCGGTTCCCGCGCGGGGTATGGGTCATCGCCGGAACTCAACTCTTCGCCTCAGCCGGTTTCTCCATCTGCCTACCCTTTTTCGCCCTGTACCTGCACGAGGAACGCGGCCTGCTAATGACACTGGTCGGGTCGCTGTACCTTATCAGCGGTATCTGCTCCTCTACAACACAAATGATAGGCGGAGTACTCGCCGACCGTTTTGGGCGACGACGTCTTATCCTCGGGTCTTCGGTAATCCGATTGTTTATATACTCGGGACTATCAGTTTTGGTTGCCACCTCCGCGCCTGTCTGGGCGATAATAATCACCTATGTCAGTGGACAGGCAGTAGGTATGGCAATGCGTCCTGCTATCGCAGCCATGATTACCGACCTTTCGCCACCCGACCGCCTTACTGAGACGTACGGCGTCCTGCGAGTGGGACAGAACGTGGGATGGGCAGCCGGGCCGGCACTGGGCGGCTACCTGATAACATTTATGCCTTACTCATGGCTCTTCGCAATAGCCGCCTTTTCCAGCGTCTTTACCTTTGTTTTTATATTCTTCTTCCTCAGCGAATCCTTCCACGCGACCGGAGAGCGTGTACCTCTCAGCAGCATGTTCAACGTGACCAGGGACCACTTGTTCCTGGTATTCACCGGTCTGTGCCTTCTGGTGTTCGTTACCATGGGACAAATGGGCAGCACGCTTTCTGTGTTCACAGTAACCTGTATCGGCTTCTCCACAGCACAATATGGCCTGCTACTAACCGCTAACGGAATTATGGTAGTCCTCTTTCAGTACCCGGTAGCGCGCTGGGCAGGCAAGATGCCGATAACCAGAGGGCTGGCCCTAGGGAGCCTTCTCTATGCCTTAGGCTACCTATCACTAGGTGGGGTTCACAGCTTTAACTGGGCTATAGCCGCCATGGTCATTATCACTGCCGGTGAGATAGTCTTCACCCCGCTGACCCTCTCCGTTGTGGCGCGACTTTCGCCGCCGGATTACCGCGGGCGCTACATGGGGTTCTTCGGGTTAAGCCAGAGTATGAGTATGTCATTGGCCCCGCTGGTAGGTGGTGTTCTGCTCGATACTTTCCCGCAAGACCCCTGGTTCGTCTGGGGAACAATCGCGACAGTAGCCTTAATCGCCACGCTGGGAATCCTTTGGTGGGGTAATAATCCCCGTCTTAGTACCTCCAGCAATGAAAATGCGCAGCTTTGAGGCTGCGCATCGAGTAAAACCGACATGATACGGGAAGTGGGACGGTGTTCAACAGACTACTTGCCGGTCTTCTCGCCCTTCGTAGGCTTAACCGTTATCTTCTTCGGTTTGACTTCAGCCATCTTCGGCAGGGTAATCTCGAGCATCCCATTCTCGTAGTCGGCCTCAATCTTTTCGGCATCCACGTTTGAAGGCAATCTTATTGTGCGGAGGAAGCTGCCGTAGGTCCGTTCACTCCAGTGATATTCCTCCTCCTTGACTTCGTGCACGGTCTTCTTCTCACCCTTGATGCTCAGCGTATCGTCACTGACCGAAATATCTACATCCTCTTCCTTCAACCCGGGGAGCTCCGCCTTAACAACATATTTATCCTCTTTCTCGAAAACTTCTAGTGCCGGTGACCACTCGCGCTCCTGGGCTGGCAGTCGGCGCCAAATCGCAGGCCACAACGGTGTCTCAAACAGACTGTCAAACTGCCGCCCCGTTTCCTCAAGTTCCCGGAATACTCTCCAAGGCAATCCTCTTGTCGGCCGCCATCTATCCAGTACCATATAAATTCCTCCTCTTACACTTCTTCGACTCAGTCCCACTTCCCGGACTCAAAGACTATTTTAAAACCAATAGACTTACTTCGTATGTGACCTATGTTACATTGTGCTGTATATATATCATTACCTACCAAGGGTTGATTTTCGTTTTCAGCTAGTGTAATCTTACGAAATCCAGAAATGAATTAAGGCGTAATAATCAAGAGATGGCAGTCAATCGAGAATTCTTAGAGTCTATACCTTACTTCATCGGACTGGACAGTGCCGAACTCAGCTCTGTCGGTCAGTTCTTCTCCGAGAGGAAAGTCGAGCGTGGTGAGATTATTCAGCTCGAGGGAGAGTCTGCCAGAGAGCTGTATTTCGTGGCGTCCGGTGCTATTAAGGTATTCAAAACATCCGCCGAAGGTAAGGAGCAGATTCTGAGTATCATCCGCCCGGGCGAAGCGTTTAATGATATCGCTATCTTCGATGGTGAACCGTCTCCGGTCAGTGCCCAGGCAATGACACCGGTGACACTATACGGGATAGGCCAAAGTGAACTGCACACCCTTCTCCGTGAATATCCCAGACTGTCATTGAACACTACCAGTGTTCTTGCCAAGCGGACAAGACAACTGATGGCACTCGTCGAGGACTTGTCTTTCCGAAATGTCATCAGCCGGGTGGCTAGAGTTCTGCTGGAGAATGCCGGTAACGGCACCGCTCCCGGAGCACGACTTACCCAACAGGAGATGGCTGCTATGGTGGGCTCTGTCCGGGAGGTAGTTGCCCGCTCACTGAAAGCCCTCGAAGCAGAGGGGGCTATCAGGCTGGAGCGACATCGAATCCGGATTATGGACAAAGAAGCTTTGGAGGCTATAGTGTAAGCATCCGCCTGAATCGGATTGCCTTCGGTGAGACATTTGTTACAGACAGATGGCAAACATAGAGGCTATAGTTGAATTGGAGAGAGTAAATTGCCTGAAATGCCAAAACTTGACGCGGAAAAGTGCGATTGTTGTGGTCTGTGTTTAAGTGCATGCGAATGTGGGGCTATCGTAATGACACAGCACAGGATAACCATTGTCGAAACCGAAGATTGCGGCTGGTGCGGCCTTTGCGAGCTGGTCTGCCCTAACAACGCTATCATATGTGAATATGAAATAGTGTTTGACAACAGAGCCTAGAGGACCTTTAGTCATCATACACGTTTTCGATGCTATCTTCCCCCGGCTAACCAGTGCTTTTTCGCAAACGCAATGCTATCCTTCCCAACGAGACTTATATCACATACAACACTCCCAAGCATGCCTAGAATAGAAGAGTTCCTGGGAATATGGGACGCTAGGGTGAAGGGGGTGAGGCAGATGGTAACCTGGAGACTGAAGGACTGTCCCCGCTGTGGGGGAGACACCTACATAGATAGAGATATCGACGGATGGTACCAGCAATGTCTCATGTGTGCTTATCGGCTCGAATTGAAGGAGCTGAATTATCGCAAGAAGCCTCTAACAGTATTTACTGCGGAAGAAGACGAGGAAGATAGAGAATAATTTTCAGCTTGATTAGTAAAAAAGGGAGCGTTCTTGGAAAGCATCCTTGACAAAACCCTAGGGTAGTTAGCTATAATACTTATATGAACAACAAAAAAGAGCCCAAGATCGTATCATTCCTGCAAGACCTGATGAGGCGCCGACGGCGTCTACCCAGCCAGCTGGCTAAAGACGTCGGTGTCAGCCATCCCACGGTTGGCCGTTGGCTGACCGGTGAGGACGCTCCCAGTACAACCTCCTGCCGTAAGCTGGCGGTCTACACTGGCGTGCCTGTAGAGGAGATTCTAGCCATGTCCGGTCACCTACCAGAGATTAAACCTGTACCAACCGCAGAATGGCCAGAATTCAGAGAGTACGCCAACGTCAAGTATGGCGACCTGCTTGATGAAGACATTATTGTCATGATTGAAGACCTCATTGAGCGCCGGCGGGAGAAAAGGCTTGGCAAGAAAACTCCCTAAGTGGGAGGAGCAACTCTGGTCTTACCTTACTACCGGTAATGGCATGCGCTGCCCCCTACTTAACTGCTGCACCAGTATGTTGAGAAGTGAATGGTGCGCTGATACCAACCTTACGAAGCTCAATCTGCTGATTGCCAGTGACGGTCAGTTTGACCCCGATAGCTTTGATCGAATAAGGCCCTGCGGCGAGGGAGTAATGCCGTACGTCGAGAGGCTGGCAGAACAGCAACTCAGACGTGGTAAGGTAGCAGCCATACCGGTGCCAACTGACCTCGTTCAACTGGCAGGTGAAGGACATCCTGTTGAAGTGCGCCCACTCGACCTTAGGGCTTGCTATGCAGCGACATGGCGTCTTCAAGACGGGTGGGTAATACAGATACCCGATACGGCCTCCCCGTCCCACAATCGATTTGCTTTATTCCACGAGGCTTTCCACATTATTGCCCATAGCCGTTGTCAGTCCCCAGTATTCAGTAAAAGAGGGGCGAATCAGGGCTCCTTCAATGAGTTGCTGGCGGATTACTTTGCTATCTGTGTCCTGATGCCCAGGGAGCAGGTGAGAGAGAAGTGGGTGGAGGCTAAAGACCTAAAGAAGATGGCCGATACTTTTGAGGTACCCAAGTCAACTATGTGGCTCAGGCTCAGGGAAATGGATCTGGTAGACTGAGCCCAAAGGGCAGTGAACAAATCACAGGATATCTTCCTGCCTCTCCCACCCGTGAGGCACCATTATCAATGCTACTGTCCTTCCACAGGACAATCATTATCACGGCTTAATGCCAACCACAAAACGATCATCCACTATTAATGTCCTGCCGTTTTACGTTATAGTTATCACAATACTAATACCGCAGAGATAGCGAGCGGACATTTCACCGAGGCCGATGCAGAATACCAGAAGCTCTTATAAATGGCTGGCATTACTTACCGTATCTATCGGTACCTTCATGGCTACCCTGGATGCCAGCATTGTTAACATCTCTCTGCCGAGACTGGGCGTAGTCTTCGATACCGAACTGTCAGTCGTGCTCTGGGTAACGGTTGCCTATCTCCTGGTAAGTGTCGGTCTGGTGCTTACTCTGGGTAAGGTGGGTGACCTGTTCGGCAGGAAACGGATCTATGTAACTGGCCTGGCGATATTCACCGTGGGTCTGGTCCTCTGCTGGATCTCGCAGAGTGTTGTCCAGCTTATCCTATCCCGAATTGTCCAGGGAGTAGGTGCCGCCATGACCGTTGCTTTGAGTAATGCCATCGTTACTGACGTCTTCCCTGACCAGGAACGAGGTAAAGCACTGGGTATCCTGGGAGCAGTAGTTTCTGCGGGTCTGCTGAGTGGTCCAATACTGGGCGGCCCCCTGCTTGATGCACTCGACTGGCCTTCAATCTTCTATGTCCGGGTACCTGTTGGCATTATCAGCGTGATTATGGCCTTTGTATTGCTAAAAGAACAAAGGAGTACTGACACAAGTCTGAAATTCGACTGGGGTGGTGCCGGTACACTATTCGGCGGTCTTGCTTGCCTGCTGTTATTCTTGAACCTGGGAAGTAAGCAAGGTTTCACCGATATCCCAATACTCGGAATGTGTGCTGGCGCGGTAGTATTACTCGGCTTATTTATAATAATCGAAAGGAGAGCTTCACAACCAATCCTCAATCTAGGGCTCTTCCGCAGCCGCATTTTTACCAGTGGCATCGTCAGCATGGGCATCATGTTCCTTTGCATATCTGCCAACACATTTCTCACACCTTTTTATCTCATTCATGGACTCGGCCGTTCCTATGCACAGTCCGGACCGTTTTTTGCAGTCATCTCCTCGACCACTCTTATTGTAGGACCAGTTAGTGGTTGGCTCTCGGACAGGATAGGCTCGAGGATATTGTGTACTATTGGTATGACCTTCGTCTCTCTCGCTCTCTTCCTGCTTAGTAGACTGGGTATCGAATCATCCACACCGGAGATATTGCTACGTTTCGCCCTCCTCGGCTTCGGACTGGGAATGTTCTCCTCTCCAAACAACAGCTCAATCATGGGATCGGTGCCCAGGGAGAGTCTCAGCACCGGGTCGGCAATGATTGCAACAGTACGACAGGTGGGAATGTCATGTGGTATCGCTATTGCCGGGGCAATCTTCACCTGGCTTACCGGGGATGTACCCATCAAAATACTCCCTGCCCCCTCTATCGTCAATGCCTTTCAGGATAGCCTTCTGATTGCGTCCATCATTTGCAGTGTCGCTATCATCGCTTCCTGGGCTCGTGGTCGCAGAACACCTGAAGCCTTGGAGACCATACCGTCAATCGGTTGACACCGTTCGAACTCACAGGCATAATTGGATGCTTGGATTATAATCGAGCAAGCCAAAATTTACGGTAATGCGTCCGAGGAGGACTACAGTCATAAAGCAACTATTCATTGACCGAAGTAAGACAGCTATACTTATCATGGACTACCAGAACCGGCAACTAAGTCTATTTCCGGAAGATGCTAAGTAAGAGTTTTTTGGTAAGGGCGACGGTAATATAAGAAATGAGTAAAGAACACAGAATTGATGCTGGAGCCATCATAATACAAGAAAACAGAATTCTACTTGTCAGATATAATAACCTACAAGGACAGAGTTTTTTGGTTGGTCCCGGTGGCGGCGTAAAGGGTGATGAAAGTATTATCAAGGCTTTGGTTAGGGAGGTGAAAGAAGAAACAGGGCTTGAGGTTAATCACGGTAAAGTACTCTTTATTGAAGATCTAGTTTCCAGAAGATATAGGTTTGTGAAGATTTGGTTCCTATGTGAACCTATCGGCGGACAATTATTGAAAACTCAAGGCGCAATTGATGAGGGAATCATTGAAGCCGGCTGGTAACACAAAGAAGACCTTGAGTCTGAAATTGTTTATCCCTCAGTTATCATGGATATTGATTGGCAAAAGTTTTTCGAAGACAATTGGGAAGCCAAATACCTAGGTTTAAGCTATGCTGATTTCTAATAATCATTTCCGCAATAAGCTAATACGACTGAAATGACCAACGAAGCAAGCCTGAGACTCATCGGAGTAAAGACGAAACCCCTGGATACCACCCAGACTGATGTCGTCCTCAGTACCTCACACGGCGATATCCGGGGCATTCTTCATCACGCTCGTGGCAGTGCTGGCATAATCTGGGTCTGTGGCGCCCTCGGTGGGCTCGACGGTCCGTCTTTCGGTATCTTCAAAGACCTGAGCCAGGAGCTTACTGCTGAAGGAATAACCTCTCTACGACTTGATTACCGTGTTCCCGGAGACGTCCCTCAGTGTGTCCTCGACGTGTTGGTGGGAATACATTTCCTCGGGCAGGAAGGAGTGGAGGATATTGGTCTTGTGGGGCATTCATTTGGAGGGGCCGTGGTCATTCAAGCCGGGGTAATGAGTCCTCAGGTAAAGACAGTGGTGGGGCTCTCCAGCCAGACCTACGGAGCACATCCGGTAGACAAGCTATCCCCAAAACCACTTCTACTGATCCACGGCGAGCGCGACCAGAACCTGCCTGCCGACTGCTCGCGCCAGATATACCAGTGGGCCAGGGAACCGAAAGAGCTGGTGATTTACCAGAATAACGGCCACTTCCTCCGTGAATGCCACTACGAGCTTCACGACCTCATTAAGGACTGGTTGGTCAATAAACTCAAACAAGAGGCACCCCAGACATAGCACAGGGTGATGGGTTAACTACTACGCAGGACTCTTTTGTGCTATAATGTCAGGCGAACATCGGCAATATGAATGAAAAAAGGAGGCTTATCTATGGCTGAAGACTCAATAATCACGGATGAGATGAAAGCCGCAATCGGTGTGGAGTCGGAGCCCTCCGTGTACGAGATTGAGAAAGAGCCAATCCGAAGGTGGGCAGAGTCCATCGGTGACCTTAATCCCCTTTACCGCGATGAAGAGTACGCCAAGAGCAGGGGTTATCGGAGCATCATCGCTCCCCCAGGCTTTCTTGGTAATTACGCTTTCCCTGTGAAGGCCGGTGCAGGTCCACGGCGTGGGTTCAGTAGCCCTTTTACACGGATGCTCAATGGCGGCAACGAGTTCGATTTCTTCAAGCCTGTCCAGGCCGGCGACACCATAACATCCACCAGCAAACTGGCCGATCTCCGGGAACGTGACGGCCGACTCGGCAAGATGCTTTTCATCATCAATGAAACTACCTTTAAAAACCAGGATGGTGAAATTGTTGCCAAGGCTCGCGGTACCGGCATTAGCTACTAGTACCTATAGAACGGAAAGGAGTGAAGAAATGGCAGATCAAATATACTGGGAAGACGTAGATGTAGGCACCGAGATTACACCACTGGAGAAGCAGCCCACCCCCCAGCAGTTGGTACGCTGGGCTGGAGCCTCTGGGGACTTCTATCAGATACACTACGATAAGGACTTTGCACTAGGGAACCAGTTACCCGGTATCATCGTTCACGGGGCTCTGAAGAGTGCCTGGCTGGGACAATTGCTGAGCGATTGGGTTGGTGAGAAAGGTAATGTAAAGACCTACGGTTGTAGCTACCGAGGTATGGATGTTCCCGGCGATACCCTCACATGCAAGGGCACTGTTACTAAGAAATACACCGAGGGTGATGAGCATCTGGTAGACTGTGATATCTGGCTGGAGAACTCCCAGGGTGAGAAAACAACACCGGGTACAGCCGTAGTGGCCCTCCCCACCAAGGGGTAATAGCTGCGGTAGATAAGACCTATTTTAGTAAAGCAGCCCCAAACCAACAAACCCGGGGCAGCAACTTACGACACCAAGTCGGAGACTTTCGTCTCCGACTTCTCTTTTCTGCTGATTAGAACCTATCGCCCAGACCTCTACGGCGGAAAAAGCGACCCCAGTTACCCGCTCTATCCCGCATCTCTTTAATGCGGGGAATATATCTGACAAGAGGAATCAGCAACAGTCCTACCGAATAAACAACCAGTTCCCACCTTTCGTAGATTAACCAGCCTATAAAAGGAAAGGTTATCAGGGAAACACTGTAGCTCAGGGTAGGAAATCGGGTAATAAGCAATATAACACAGAAAATACCAAACGCAATTGGAAGACCCCACGGCATCAGGACACAAAGAACACCAATACAGGTTGCACCACCCCTGCCACCACGAAACCTGAGAAACACCGGAAAGGCATGTCCGAGCACTGCCGTTGCCCCGGCAACGAACTGTGCTACCTCTCCTACCCCTAGGCCTATAGCAATACCCACCGCCGCCGCCCCCTTACCTACATCTATTACCAAGACTAGGAATCCCCACCAGAAACCGACAGTATAGACGACATTCATCGCCCCCATATTCCGGGTACCCATTTCCCGGATGTCGGTACCCTTCCGCAGCCGCCCTATCAGGTAAGCGGAAGGGATAGAGCCGAGCAGGTAGGCAATTATGATTGCCAGAGCAATAAAGACACCGTCCACACCATTACCCTCAGATTGCGATTTCTGTCCATGAGGATAGCCCAATCAAACCGATGATGTCAACTGTCCATAGAGATGGTATTATTCATTGACGGTTCAAATACGGCGGTGATACCATTAGCGAAATGATGGCAGTTATCGAGGTCGAGCATCTCAGAAAAACATACGGTACTACAGTTGCCGTAGCCGATATTTCTTTTCAGGTCAACGAAGGGGAGATATTTGGCCTACTTGGCCCCAATGGTGCCGGAAAAACCACCGCGGTTGAGTGTCTTCAAGGTCTACGTCGACCCGATTCGGGAAATCTCCGCGTGCTCGGTCTCGACCCACAAGCAGAAGCAACGACACTACGACGGCGAATCGGTTCCCAACTCCAGGAATCAGCACTGCCCGACCGTATCAGGGTGTGGGAAGCGCTTGACCTGTTTGCTTCGGTTGTGCCCGACTCATCGGACTGGCAAGTATTGATGGAGCAGTGGGGCTTGACTGATAAACGCAAGGCGTCATTCTCCAGTCTCTCCGGGGGCCAACGGCAGCGACTTTTCGTTGCCCTGGCACTGGTAAATAATCCCGAGGTTGTCTTCCTCGATGAGATGACTACCGGCCTAGACCCGGCAGCCCGCCGGGTGGCCTGGGAACTGGTACGAGCTATTCGTGAGCGTGGTACCACGGTATTACTGGTGACCCATTTTATGGATGAAGCCGAGCAGCTCTGTGACCGCGTAGCGGTGGTGGACAGGGGCGAAATCGTGGCGCTCGACTCACCCCAGAGCCTGATTGCTACCCACACGAGCGAGATTCGTGTTATCTTCAGCACCGACCGCAGTGACCTGTCCTGGTTGGAGGAGATTCCACAGGTACACCAGATAAACCGGCTTGGGCCGCGAGTGGAAGTGGAAGGCAATGGACCAGTACTGGCACTGGTTGCTGTCGCCTTGGTCGAGCACGGTATCACACCCACCGACCTCCGTATCGAACAACCGACACTGGAGGACGTTTTCCTCAGACTGACCGGCCACGGTGTCCATGATTAGAGAGGGCTGATGCGTACACTGGCCAAGCTAACCTGGGTGGAAATCAAGCTATTCATACGTGAACCGATCACCGTGGTTTTCACTCTGGTTCTGCCACTCATTTTCCTCTTCGTAATGGCTGGAGTCTTTGGCAACGAACCGGAAAATAGAGAAGTCTTCCGTGGCGTTAATCCCACGGATTATTATGTACCGGCGTACATTGGCCTGGTCATCGCATCTATTGGCGTGGTAGCTCTACCAGTTCACCTAACAGGTTATCGTGAACGGGGCGTGCTACGCCGCTTTCGTGCGTCTTCCATGTCTATCTGGACGGTCTTTGGCTCACAGGTAGTCGTCAGCTTCGCTATCGCAATGCTGGGCGCTATCCTACTCGTGGCCACTGCAATACCAGCCTACGACGCGGCCTTCCCCAAGTCACCCGGTCTGGTTGTGGTCGCCTTTATCCTGAGCGTTCTCAGCTTCTCCGCCCTCGGCGTCCTTCTTGGAGCAATATTACCGACGACACGTGCCGCACAGGGCCTGGGCCTGATACTCTTCTTCGTAATGATGATACTTTCGGGCGCCGGACCGCCCCGTGAAGTAATGACCCCAGCCATGCATTGGATTTCCGACGCCACACCTCTCCGTTATGTCATCTTGACATTGCAGGACCCATGGCTCGGTTTCGGCTGGAACGTAGAGGCATCTCTGGTTGTTTTCGGTATAATGGTCGTGGCAGTCCTGCTATCAGCCCGGTTCTTCCGCTGGGAATAATAACATTAACCGTCCAGTATAATATGTACCAGGAATTTGCTATGATACTATGGTGAAAGTACGCACCAAGACCGTAATGAGGAGGTAACAAATGCCTGTGGAACTTACCGCCGAGCAGGTAAGAGAGAGATGTGACCCGAATCTATTCGAATGCGACTCTACCGCGGAACTAACACCAGCGGATAGTATCATTGGTCAGGAAAGGGCACTCAGCGCTCTCAAATTTGGTTTGAATATCCAGAAACCGGGTTTTAATATCTACGTTGCCGGACCTGCCGGGACAGGCAAGGCCACCGTGATAAAGTCCTTTCTGGAAGCACTGGCTGCCGAGAAAGAGACTCCCCCCGACTTGTGCTACGTGCACAACTTTCATGACCCGTATTGCCCCAGGGCACTGAAAATACCAGCCGGCATGGGACTGGTCCTGCAAAAGGACATGAAGCACGCTATCGAAAACGCCCGTAAGAGCCTGGTTCAGGCCTTCGGTAGCAAGGAGTATGAAGAGCAACGCTCCGAGATAGCCGAGGAGCAAAGCAGGAAAAGGGAAACGGCGTTTAACGCCATCAGTGAAAAGGCCAAGGAAAAAGGACTACTACTGAAAACAACGCAGGTAGGACTGATCCTTATGCCGGCTTCACAGGGCGAAACAATGAGCGAGGAGGAGTACCAGAACCTGAGTGCCAGTGCCAAAGAGGAGCTGGCTAATGCCAGAGACGAGCTTGGCAAAGAACTCAAGGACATAATTACCGAATTGCAGGCTGATGAACGTACCATTCAGCAAAAGCTTGAGGACAGCGACCACGAGGTCGCTAACTATGCCATCGGCCACACATTCCAGGAGCTCAATAAAAAATACGAAGACCTCCCTCAGGTGGTCGCTTATCTGGACGAGGTCGAGCGGAATATCATTGAGAATTACGAGCAGTTTAAATCAGAGCCAGCACCACAGGGTCCTGACCTGTTACTCGGTGCCGTACAGGAGCAGGCGAGAAAGAGGTCCCTACAGAACTATGAAGTCAATGTCGTGGTTGACAATTCCGCACTCAAGGGCGCACCGGCAGTCCTAGAACTGAACCCTACGTTCAATAACCTCTTTGGCCTTATCGAGAAGGAGGCACAGTTCGGCGCTCTTTATACCGATTTCACCATGATAAGAGGTGGTTCTCTGCACAATGCCAATGGTGGCTACCTCGCTCTTAGAATTGAAGACCTGCTCACCAATTTTCAGTCCTGGGAAGGACTGAAAAGAACTCTGCGTGACGAAAAGCTCGCCATCGAAGAAGTCGCGGAACGTCTCGGCTTCGCGGCCACCAAGACCTTACGCCCCGAACCGATTCCACTGGACATCAAGGTCGTCATTATCGGCGAGCCAATGTTCTATTACCTGTTACTGCGGGCTGACCTGCAGTTTCAGGAACTTTTTAAGGTCAAGGCAGATTTTGATAGTCAGATGGACAAGAACGAAGCCTGCCTCAAGCAGTATGCTTCCGTTATCTGCCGCCTCTGTCAGGAAGAAGACATGAAACACCTGAAAAGTGATGCCCTGGCCAGGATTATAGAGCATAGCTCCCGCCTGGCTGGCGACCGTAATAAGCTCTCCACCCTTTTTGCTAATATCGCCGATATTATCCGTGAGGCCAACTTTTGGGCAGGAGAAGATGACACGGGGCTAATAGAGGCCGAGCATATCGAGAAGGCGGTAGAGCAACGGGTGTACCGCTCTAACCTTATCCAGCAACGCATCAACGAGATGATAGAGACTAGCATGATTAAGATTGAGAGCGAAGGTGAGGGTATAGGAGAGGTAAACGGGCTGGCAGTAATTGACCTCGGGGACTTCGCTTTCGGCCGTCCTAGCCGGATAACGGCCAGTGTCAGCGTCGGCAGAGAAGGGCTGATTGACATCGAACGAGAAGCCAAGCTGGGAGGACCTCTCCACACTAAAGGGGTTATGATACTCAATGGCTACATCCATGACAGGTATGCCCGCGATATCCCCCTGTCTCTGTCCGCCCGCCTCGTCTTCGAGCAGAGTTACGAGGAAGTCGATGGAGATAGTGCTTCAAGTACAGAGCTCTACTCCCTCCTGTCCTGCCTGTCTGGAGTGCCTATAAAGCGAGGCATTGCTGTTACCGGCTCCGTCAATCAAAAGGGAGAGGTGCAGGCAATCGGGGGAATCAACGAGAAGATTGAGGGCTTCTTTGAAATATGCCGTACCAAGGGACTGAACGGCCATCAGGGGGTCCTGATTCCGGCCAGTAATATCCGCAACCTGATGCTAAAAGACGCCGTCGCCGATGCTATCAAGGAAGGCCAGTTCCATATCTACCCGGTAAACACCATCGACGAGGGGATGGAGGTACTGACAGAGCAGAAGGCAGGACAGCTTCTAGAAGATGGTAATTTTGAGCCGGGCTCAATCAATGACCTGGTGCAGAAACGCCTGATAAGCTTGGCAGAAAAGCTCCGCGACTTCTCTAAGGGTGAGGAAAACCAGAATGGGGGGCAGAAAAGCAGCGACGATTCTTAGCTGTTAAATGACCAGTGAGATGAAGCTAGCGGATTTAGCCAATCAACCAAGACCTCCTGTTCCATGGGAGGAAGGCGACAATATTCCCTGGCACGAACCTGAATTCAGCGAGAGGATGCTTCGGGAGCATTTAAACCAGAGTCACGACGCAGCCAGTCGAAGGTCAATCAAGATTGAAGAGCACGTAAGTTGGATTCATCAAGGGTTACTGCTTAAACATCCGACTAGAATCCTAGACATAGGCTGCGGACCTGGGTTATATACTAGTCGCCTGTCCAAACTAGGACATGAATGTGTCGGTATCGATTACTCGCCCGCTTCGATAGCCTACGCGAGAAATCAGGCTCAAGAAGAAAAGTTGCCCTGTAAATATCTGCTCGATGATGTAAGAAGCGTCGACTATGGTACTGATTTTGGGCTCGTTATGATGATCTTCGGTGAATTCAATAGCTTCAGTTCCACGAATGCAAAGACTATACTCAAGAAAGCCTATCGGGCTCTACATGAAAGTGGTATTCTTCTACTCGAGCCACACACCTTCGACGGTGTACGAGACACAGGCAAGCCAGGAGATTCAACGTGGTATTGGACACGAAAAGGTCTCTTCTCGAACAGACCCCATATATATCTCAAGGAGAAATTCTGGGATGCCGACCGTCGGACAAGCACCACACGCTATTTCATCATCGATACCGCCACCAGCGATATGTTGAAATACGCGCAAAGCGCCCAGGCCTATACCAATGAGGAATATCGCTCTCTAGTTACCGAAATTGGCTTCAAGGACATACACCTTTACCCATCGTTAACTGGAAAAGAAGATGAATCTCAGAAAGGTTTACTGGCACTAACTGCACAGAAATAATAGCTAGCACTCTTAAAACAAATAATAACTGTCCGGTAGACAGGAGAGAGACTAACAAACATGTTTATTATAAAAAGAAGCCTTGTAGTGTCCCTAGGAATCCTGCTCATCATCGCTATCATGATGAATGGATGCAGCAATAACCGCCTCGCCGCTGAAGGTGATACCGTCCTTGTCCACTACACCGGTACACTAGAAGACGGTACTGAATTTGACTCTTCCCGGGATAGGGAACCCTTGGAGTTCACCCTGGGTGCCGGTCAGGTGATAACTGGATTTGAGAACGCCGTTTACGGGATGAAAGAAGGGCAGACCAAGACAGTTACCATTCCAGAAGAAGAGGCCTACGGTCCTTACCGCGATGACCTATTAATAGAAGTTGACCATGAGGACTTACCAGAGGAGGTAATACCGGAGGTTGGTACAATCATTACCATATCCTACTCGAATGGTATGAGTCTGAACGTCCCGATAGTCGAGGTTACAGAGACTACCGTTATCCTAGATACCAACCCCCCGCTCGCCGGTAAGGATCTTACTTTCGAGATAACGCTTGTCGATATCAGCTAATTCTTAGGCTAGCTACGGACTACTTCGCTTGGTAATTGGGCGGCCTCTTCTCCACGAAGGCACGGGCACCCTCCATGAAATCCTCAGTCGCCCGGCATTCAGCAACCTTTTCACGCTCAAGCGCTAGACCTTCTTCCAGGGGCAACTCGTAACCGCGAATCATGGCTTCCTTACACGCCCTGACGCCCAACGGCGCTCGAGTGCAGATAGTGTTGGCGA
This sequence comes from Dehalococcoidales bacterium, assembly GCA_020342155.1. Taxonomy (GTDB): domain Bacteria; phylum Chloroflexota; class Dehalococcoidia; order Dehalococcoidales; family Fen-1064; genus W589. The sequence goes on along the minus strand of CP070842.1, from coordinate 2,130,426 downwards.
TTTCCATAGCGGTGGACATTAACTGGTCACGCGGTACTACCCGGCTCACAAGCCCAACGCGAAGTGCCTCCTGAGCATCTATTCGGTCGCCGGTGAGTAATATCTCGGCAGCCACTGCCCGCGGTACAAAACGTGGTAGCCTCTGGGTGCCGCCAGCTCCAGGCAAGAAACCGATATTAATCTCCGGTTGACCAAACTGGGCATTATCAGCCGCTATCCTGATATCGCAGGTCATTGCCAGTTCCAGACCACCACCAAGGCAATAGCCGTGGATGGCAGCGATAAAGGGTTTCCATATTTTATCCGCCCTCACCACTTCTCCCGTCCCTCCAGCCGGCCCTTCTCTAGGACCAGGGCGAAAACCCTTTATATCGGCACCAGCAGAAAACGCCCGGTCTCCGGCACCGGTCAGGATGGCAACCCACAGCTCGGGGTTATCCCGGAAGTCTATCATTGCCTCACGTAATTCTCCTGATACCTCGGCACTAAGAGCATTTAGTGCCTCGGGTCGATTAATTGTCATAAGAGCAATCCGGCCTTCCTTCTCGTAGTTAACAACAGCCATGATGACCTCCTTTAATTTGACTATCTTGGCCCAAGCAGCAAAGACCTGTCTGGCCAATGATTCTAGCAGACACACCCTGATACGTCAAACGAAAACACTAAAACACCAGATACTTATTCCATTCAAATAGCAGCCAGCACAGAATACACTAACTACTCACTACTAGGCTTGACAAAGGTAAGCCTCCGTGTTAGAATCACGCCAGTCTGTTCCAGCCACAGAGTGTTTCTATAGTATAAAGGGGGTATGAACGCAGGGATTGAGTTTCACACCAGCACGATTCCTGGGTTATTCTTAAGAAAGATGACAACAACTGATGAGGTAGTTCTCGAAGTCAAGAACCTACAGACCTTTTTCTACACTTCGGAAGGAGAGGTCAGGGCAGTCGATGGTCTTAATTACTTTATCAGGAAGGGGGAGAGTGTCGGTCTGGTTGGTGAGAGCGCTTGCGGTAAGAGCGTAAGTGCTCTTTCTGTTTTACGACTTATTCCGTATCCCCCCGGTATTATCGTTGGCGGTGAGATTATCTTTCAGGGACAGGACCTGCTTAAGGTCTCCGAAGAAGAAATGCGTCATATCAGAGGTAACCGTATCGCCATGATCTTCCAGGAGCCGACAACCTCTCTGAACCCGGTTCTCACTGTAAAACGCCAGGTATCAGAGTCGCTGGAACTGCACCGTGGTCTAGACAAGGAACAATCACTCCAGGAGACAATCAGATTGCTTAAGCTCGTAGGCATATCGGATGCGGAACGTCGGGCCGACGGCTATCCCTTCCATTTCAGCGGCGGCATGCAGCAGCGTATCATGGTTGCCATGGCTTTAAGCTGCGACCCCCAACTCCTGATTGCCGACGAACCGACAACGTCACTTGATGTGACCGTTCAGGCCCAACTCCTAGAGATAATCGCCGATTTGCGAAACCGCCTCGGTACGGCTGTCCTTCTTATCACACACAACTTGGGAGTCGTCGCCCGCTATGTAGACCGCGTTAATGTGATGTATGCCGGTAATCTGGTGGAAACAGCGTCAACTGATGAGATCTACGGTAACCCAAAACATCCCTACACCATCGGCCTGCTGGCATCGGTCCCACGGCTGGACAGTGAACGCAAAGAGAGTCTGCGACTAATCAAGGGCCTTCCGCCCAACCTCTCCCGACTCCCCGGTGGCTGTTCATTCCATCCACGTTGTGATTATGCCTTTGATAGATGCCAGGTAGAAATGCCGATACTCGAAGAAGTAAGCCCGGGCCATATGCGCGCTTGCTTCTACGACATGGATAAACTGAAGAAATAGGACAAGAGAGGGCTTTCCAATAATGAGCAACGGCGAGCACCTGATTGAAGTAGAAGACCTTTACATGCATTTCCCGGTAACGGCTGGCGTCTTGCAGAAGAAAATAGCCGACGTCAAGGCGGTCGATGGTATCAGCTTCTATATAAAGCGAGGCGAGACCCTTGGCTTGGTGGGCGAAAGTGGCTGTGGTAAGACCACCACCGGGCGCTGCATCCTGCAGCTCTACGATGGCATACGGGGAAGGATAGATTTCGACGGTGTGGACCTCACACAGCTGAAACACGAGCAGATGAGGCGGATGCGGAGGAACATGCAGTTGATATTCCAGGACCCGTTCGCTTCACTCGACCCGCGTATGTCGGCCGGGGATATAATCGGCGAACCTATCAAGGTCCACAACCTCGCCAAAGGGCAGGAATACCGGGACCAGGTCGCTGAACTGCTCCGAATGGTCGAACTGGAACCGTTTATGGCAGACCGCTTCCCACATGAGTTCAGTGGCGGCCAACGGCAGCGTATCGGGATTGCCCGGGCTCTGGCAGTGAGACCCAGCTTTATCGTCTGTGACGAGCCTGTATCAGCGCTTGATGTTTCCATCCAGGCGCAGATTATCATACTCCTAGCAAGGCTCCGTGAGGAGCTTTCTCTCACCTACCTGTTCATCGCTCATGACCTTTCGGTCGTCCGAAATATCAGCGACCGAGTAGCCGTAATGTACCTGGGTAAGATTGTAGAAATAACGGACAGTGATGAGCTCTATGCCCATCCACTG
>CP070842.1:2104933-2127690 GCA_020342155.1 Dehalococcoidales bacterium | reverse complement strand
CTCCTGGCTTTCCGGCTTGTCGGCAATTGATAACTCAAGCTTTTCAGCGATGCGCCGCACTTCTTCCTTGGTCAGGTTTCCCACCGGAAACAGGCTGTGCTGTAACTGCTCCTGAGTCATCGTATAGAGAAAATAGGTCTGGTCCTTATGATGATCGGTGCTCTTCTGGAGAAAGTACCGTTCGTGGTGATTACCTATTCTTGCGTAATGCCCGGTGGCAATCATATCAGCGCCCAGTTCCTGTGCTCGCTTGAGCAGGGCATCGAACTTAATGTGCTGATTACAACGGATACATGGATTAGGGGTCCGCCCGAGGCGGTACTCGTGGCAGAAGTCGGCAATCACGTACCGCGCAAAGATATCACGGAAGTTGACCACATAGTGGGGGATATCCAGCCTACGGGAGACCTTTTTCGCATCGGCAATATCACGGAGACCACAGCAACCACCGAATCGTTCGATTTCCCCTGCCTGCTGGTTCAGCGGCTGAAGCTGTGTCGTTATGCCGATAACCTCGTAGCCCTGTTCTTTGAGGAGAGCGGCCGCTACCGATGAGTCGACGCCGCCACTCATAGCAACTACTACCCTCATCATCACCTTCGTGCAATCTTTATCTTGCCCCAGACGGCCATCTTATTATCCTTTATGATGGCAACACCCCTCAGTCCGTCTACTTCCTGGGCGAACTCAATCCCACGGGGAATATCGTCAGCTTGCTTGATTATGTTACCGATAGCGGTTGCGGCGGCATCGGCCAGGGCTGTACGGGGGGCCAGCACAATAACGGCATCGGCTTTGCCGAGACTGAGCGAGTGCCCGACAGTCCCGGAGGAGGTACAAATACCGAGAGGTGTCTCCGAAGCCCGGACTTCCAGAGCCAATTGGTCGGCGAAGGGACTTTTTCCTGCAAAAACTCCTACCAGTCTCTTCTTCCGGCTCTTCAGGAAGATGTCCCCGCCGTTTTCCACAATCACCTCCGGGGAGAACGCTAGGAGCTCCTTACCGACACGCTCAGCAATAACCCCGGCAACAGCTGCCATCGGGCCGACACCCACCTTTTCGGCTGCCTCTGTCATCTCCCTGACTATGCCGGGGGCTTCATCCTCTATGGGATATGGCTCCATGGAAACGGCGAATCCGGGGTGGTGCTGGATATAACTCTCGAGAGTAGCCCGCTCTCTGATTACTACATCGCGGGCCTCCTGCTGCAGGTCACGTTTCGCCCGTATGTAAAGGTCGGTTTCCTTCAACGTAACATTAAAAGAAACTAGGTCTTTGTCAATCGACCAGTGGCGATAGAACCTTGGCTCATACATAGGTCGGTAAGGCTCCTTGTTGATTAACGACTGTACTGGAGCCGGAGGTCTTATCAGTATTGCGGTGCTTCGGTAGCGACGAAACCACAGCGAAGTCCGTGTATGTAGTCTATCTGCCCCATGTGCAGGGCTATTTCGGTGCTGATACGAATCAGTATTCCCCCGATTGTATCGGGTGGTCGGTCCGGTCGCACGAGTTCCAGCATTTTTTCGGGTGTTATCTGCTCAAGGTATGCCAGTGTGCTCCGCCGGACGGCGTCAGTGTAGCCCCGGAGGTCCTCCAGTTTCGGCACAGGCCAGCTCTCCAATTGCTCTACCGTGTAGCCATAGCCTGAGTCCGGTGGAGTGCCCAGCTTCTCCACCCAGCCGTCTGCCTCATAGATTGCGGTTTTTCTCTGGAGTACCCGGGTAAAAAAGTAGTCCTCTACCCGGACAGCGTGCCACAGGATAAAAGCGATGCTATTGCACTGGTCGTTCGGTCTCCAGGCAAAATCTTCTTGAGTTAGTCCCTCAAGTGACCTGTTGAGGTAACCGTAACTCTGGTTCAGGGAAGCTGTCACCATCTGTTTGGTATCCATAGAAACTCCCTCCTCGCTGTGTGGGTATCAACATACCTTAATGCTATTACAACGCTAGAACTATTGTTATTGTAGGGGGCCTATCTGGGAGGTGTCAATTTTCTCCAGTATTGCCAGTTCAGTCTAGACGCTCTCACGGACAATCAGCTTCAATCCGTTTTGCCCCACCACGGTCACGTTCTGGCCGGTTAATATCTTACCGTCGACGGCTGTAGCTGCCCAGAGTTCTCCCCTTATCTTGACGAGGCCGTCCGGGGTCAGGATATTGACTGCTTCACCCTGGGTGCCGACCATGTTGGCCATACCGGGTATTGGTTGTGCTCTTAAGGTCTGGATGCTCTTACGGTAGCTAAATACATTGTAGGCCTGCAGAACTACTGAAGCTGGAGCAAGTACCCATACCGGGATGTGTATGTCTATCTGCGGAAATCCCCAGAGCACCACGGCCACCAGGGCTACCTGCTCTAATAGTGACGTAAATATTTTCCAAACAAGAAGTGTATTGACTTTGCCACGCATCGTTACTGACCTGTTTACCTGGCTCCGCTATTAATTATAGCAGGGTGGGTGGGGGTACGTCTGCATAATGTAGCTGCGTTGCTGTCACCTGAGAGCGGGTGCTATAATTGGCCAGCATACGGATATGAGGTAGACGATGAAACTTTCCCGTGAAGAAGTATTGCATATCGCCCAGTTAGCGCGATTAGGCGTGAGTGATGAAGACGTAGAGAGGGCCAGAGAGCAACTTTCCAATATTCTTGAGAACTTCGAAATCTTGCAATCGGTCGATACCGACGATATACCACCAACCGCTCAGTCTCTGGTGCTACAGAATGTCCTCAGGGAGGACGAGTCCTGTGATTCATTCCCTCGTAAGGATATTCTAGCTAACGCTCCGCAGGAAGATGAGGACTCCTTCAGGGTGCGGGCTGTCCTGGAGTAATGATTATTGACAGGTTATACCGGAAGGGACTAGTACTTGAATACCTGACGGTTGCCTATAATATCCTTGAGGCTGTAGCCTCGATTGTGCTCGGCGGAATTGCCAGCAGTATTGCACTGATTGGCTTCGGGCTTGACAGCATCATTGAGTCGCTGTCGGGGCTGGTATTGATATGGCGGTTGAGACAGCACGGTAAACTGTCAGAAGCTGCCGAGGAGAGACTGGAAAGGAGGGCAGCCCGATTTGTCGCCATCACTTTCTTCATACTTGGTCTGTATGTGCTGGTCGAGTCGGTAAGAAAGCTGGTACTCGGTGAGGTCGCGGAGGCTTCGCTACCGGGAATAATAATTGCTCTGGTCTCTCTTATTGCTATGCCGCTGTTATCATGGCAGAAATACCAGACGGGCAAGCAAATTAAAAGTCGAGCCTTGGTGGCAGACTCCAAGGAGACGATGGCCTGTGCTTTTCTATCGGTGGCACTGCTCGTGGGCCTGGGGGCGAACTACCTGTTCGGTTTCTGGCAGGCAGACCCGATAGCGGGCTTGGTAATCACAGCCTTCCTGTTCCGGGAGGGGTGGCAGGGTTGGAAAGAGAGTAACGAAGAGGAGATTAAAATTGACGACTGACTACAATCAGTTGACGATACACGAGGCGAATAAGCTGCTCAAGGACAGGCAGGTCTCCTCGGTCGAGCTGACAAAGGCCTGCCTGGAACGTATCCAACAGGTCGAGTCGAAGGTTGGTGCCATAGTTACGGTAACTGAAGAGCTTGCCTTGGAGCAAGCCCGGAAGGCCGATGAGCTTATCGGCACCGGTGATATCAACCCCCTCACTGGCGTACCGGCGTTGATTAAGGATGTCATGTGCACCCGAGGGGTACGTACCACCTGCTCCTCGAAGATGCTGGAGAACTTCGTGCCACCGTACGATGCTGCGGTTGTCGAGAAGCTGAATGAGGCTGGTATGGTTATGGTCGGCAAGGCCAACATGGACGAGTTTGCCATGGGTTCCTCGACAGAGCACTCGGCTTTCCACCCTACCCACAATCCCTGGAACCTGTCGCGTGTGCCCGGTGGTAGCAGTGGTGGCTCGGCGGCGGCTGTAGCGGCTGGTGAGGCCATTTATACTCTCGGCTCGGATACCGGTGGTAGCATTCGCCAGCCGGCTGGTTTTTGCAGTGTTACCGGACTGAAACCTACCTACGGTCGGGTGAGTCGCTACGGCCTGGTGGCCTTTGCCAGTTCGCTTGACCAGATTGGGCCGCTGACACAGGATGTGACCGATTGTGCTTTGGTGATGAACGTCATCGCCGGTCATGATAGCCGTGACTCTACCTCGGCTCCTCAACCTGTCCCCGACTACACACAGTGTCTGACAGGCGACATCAAGGGGATGAAAATCGGTATTCCTAAAGAGTATTTCGTCGAGGGCATGCAGCCTGAGGTAGAGACTGCGATACGTGTGGTCATCGAGCAGTTACAGGATATGGGGGCAAAAGTCGGCGAGGTATCGCTACCCCACACCCGCCACGCCCTGGCGGTCTACTATATCATCGCTCCGTCCGAGGCCTCGGCTAACCTGGCCCGCTATGATGGTACCAAGTACGGCTTTCGCTATCAGGGTGCCGATACTATGTGGGATACGATGGACAAGACACGGCAGCATGGCTTCGGCGCTGAGGTGAAGCGGCGTATCATGCTCGGTACCTATGCCCTCTCTGCCGGTTACTACGATGCATATTACCTGAAAGCCCAAAAGGTGCGTACTTTAATACGACGTGAGTTCGATGAAGCCTTCGAGAAGTATGATGTGCTGGTAGCACCCACCTCCCCCACTGTTCCCTTCGAGATAGGGGAGAAGGTGGACGACCCGGTACAGATGTACCTCGCCGATGTCTGCACCCTGCCGGTAAATATCGCCGGGCTGCCGGGGATTTCGATACCGGCCGGTTTCGCCGACAACTTACCTATCGGTATGCAGATAATCTCAAAACCCTTCGCCGAGGAGACCATTCTCAAGATTGCCCACGCCTACCAGCAGGCGACCGACTGGCATATGAGGAAGCCAGCATTATGAAGGAGTTCAAAAAAGAGGAGCCTCATTTCCAATACGGTCAGATCATAGTTCTTAGAGAGATGTGGCAAAATCGGGTCTGGTCAGCTAGACCGGCTATCGTGGTCCAGGACGCACCAGAGTTGATGGCCTTTTATATACCTGTCGGCATCGGCATTACGTGGAAGCGGGCTAGAGCATTAGATGATACTCCTGTTACTATAGAGAACCGTCTCCAGTTAGAGTGGCTGCTGGAAGATGTAGAGTGGCTTGGCTTTGATATGCTCAGGCTGACAATTCCTGGTGCTAACTATTCAGTGTTAATCTTCTGGAACACTGAGGATGGTTCCCAACAACGATGGTACATTAATCTGGAAGACCCTCTATGTCGAACCACACTGGGCTTTGATTATGAAGACCTGCTACTTGACATTATCGCTACTCCCGACCTCACCAGTTGGTACTGGGAGGATGAGGATGAACTTGAAAAAGCAGTGAAAGCCGGACTAATATCGCCACTAAAAGCTGCAGGGCTATACAGTAAAGGAGAACAGGTTGTTACATGGCTTCAATCCGGCACGTCTCCTTTCAACGGATGGGAGAAATGGCGTCCCGACCCATCATGGCAGATACCTGTATTGCCTGAAGGCTGGAATATTATCGACTAATTATGCAGCAGGAATAATAAAATGTATCAGGAATAATAAACGAGTTTCTGACACAACGTGGCAACATAGTAGAGAATTCCTTAATATATCATAAAAAAGAGGTACGCTTATGCGTTATGGTGATTTAACCTACGAGGAAATTCGTGGCCGGGCAAAGGAGGGTTGGCTGGCTATAGTTCCTACCGGCTGTACCGAGCAGATGGGGCCACACCTTCCGGTAGACTGGGACACCTGGCAGGCTGAGCATTACTGTCTGGCTGCTGCGGAGAAGGTGGCCCGTGATTTCGGGATTCACTCGCTGGTGCTGCCCGTCATGCCATTCGGCCCGACACCGGAGCACCGGAACTATGGCAGTGGCTATATCGATATCCCCAGAGACCTGCACGAAGCGTTGATATTCGCAGTTTTAGAGTCGCTGGTCGAACAGGGATTTAAGAAGATTATTGTATGGCGGGGCTGTGGTGGGCATGACCTGCGGGAAACGGTCAAGAGATTCAACAGGCAGTATCGAAGGAAGGCTAAGGCCTACTTACCCGGTCACCCATTTCACGACATCTGGTGCCGGATAGGTAATCCGGACAACCCCGGAGGTCACGCTGATAGTTTCGGCACCTCCATCGCATTGTACCGCCGACCAGAGGCTGTCCGCACCGAGAAAATAGCCAATCCTCACAGTAAGGAAGTCGACTGGGCCGACCCCAACCTCGACTTCAGTCGTTACTCAGAGACGGGTGTTATCGGCGACCCCACTGAGGCCAGTACTGAACTGGGGGAAAAGCTGTGGGAGGCTGTAATTGGGGAGATGGCCTTAATATTCAAGGCTATCGCCGAGGGTAAAGAGGGGAATCGTCTTACCAGCCAAGACCGACTACACATCCTGTGGCGTAAGTCCTGATAAGAGGAGAATCTTAGAGAGACCTAATTCTAATTTTCCTTCCTTTACCTTATTGAGGGGAGGGAGAATCAATGGGGAAGGTTACCCAAAGGTGAAGCTCGCCCTTTCGTTAATTGAAGTTACTCCTGCTGTAGAATCTCTTCGTGAGTTTAGCTACCGAGTTAAAGAAGCGGCTGAAGGCGACTACGTAGCCGAGGCATTCGGCTGGGACGAGGCCGAACAGAGGGCTTTTCATGCTCGCGACTGGGAAGAGAAGAAACCCATGATAATATCTTACAACGGAGAACCGATTGGTACGATTTACATTGGCGATAACGATGACTTCATTGAAGTTGGACAGTTCTTTGTATTGCCAGAGTACCAGAACAAGGGTATCGGGACGTATGTGCTCAGGCAGGTAACAGACAGGGCGGACCAGTCGGGTCGTGCAGTAAAGCTGGCGTATCTGAAAAATAATCCGGTAGCATCGTTGTATAAAAGGCACGGTTTTCAGGCCGTTGATGCCAATAAACAATTTATCTTCACAGAGCGAAGACCGCACGATATCTAAGGAGACGCAAAGGGGGAGTTTAAGAGGGGCGAAGCCCCTCTTCTAATAAAGTTTCCCCTTCCCTTCTGGGGAAGGGGATTAAGGGGATGGGGCCGACACTTCCGGACAGGGTCATAAAAAGGACGAGGTGGGGTATTGAATAATCTTGAGGTAAGATGCTATTCTGGTCATACCTATGCAGAGAGGCCGGAGTCCTTCCGTTGGCAGGGTTTGGAATACCTTGTTGAGGAGATAGAAGAGACCTGGCAGGAACCGGCGAAAAGGTGTTTTCGGGTGAGGGCGGGGGATAACAAACGGTTCAAGCTCTGCTATAATGAAGCAGAAGGACGGTGGTCCTTGACTGAGCTTGTCAGGAGCTGACAGATGTTGAACGACATTCTCAAGATACTGGAACACGATGCTCAGACCACTCCCAGGCAGATTGCCGAGATGACGGGTATGTCCCAGGCCGAGGTTTCCAAGCTTATCAAGCAGGCACTGAAAGACCGCACTATCCTCAAGTACAAGGCGATAGTCAACTGGGACCAGGTCGAAGACGAGCATGTCTGGGCATTGATTGAGGTCAAACTTACCCCCCAGAAGGACGTTGGGTTCGACTCCGTGGCCGAGCGTATCTACCGTTTCCCGCAGACACGCACGGTATATCTCGTTTCCGGCACCTATGATCTGTTTGTGCTGGTGGTGGGTAAGAGTAACCATGAGATTGCTGATTTCGTTTCTCAAAAACTGTCCCATATTGAGGGAGTAAATGAGACGGTCACTCAGTTTGTCCTCAAGAGATACAAGGAAGATGGTGAAATTGTTGAAGGCCATGAGGAGGTCAAGCGTCAGCCTGTAATACTCTAGCGACACGTATGTTTTTCACTGACCTGTCAGGAGACTGTTATGGTATCGAAGTCCAAGCCAGGGGTATATAGCAAGAAGTACCACATATCGAAGCGGACAAACCAGCTTTCGCCTTCGGGGATACGCAAGTTCTTTGACCTGCTGGCCTCTATCGAAGGCGTGATTTCACTTGGGGTCGGCGAGCCTGACTACGCGACTCCATGGCACATCGTTGAGTCTGCTATCGAGTCGCTGGAGAAGGGCCAGACGATGTATACCTCTAACCTGGGTATGCCTGAATTGCGTCAGGAACTGGCCCGATACCTGCACCACCATTACGACCTGCAGTATGACCCTAATACAGAACTCCTGATTACGGTCGGTGTCAGTGAAGCCATGGACTTGGCAATGAGGGCCATTCTCGACCCCGGAGAAGAGGTAATCATGCCCGATCCCCATTATGTTGCTTATGATGCCTGTGTCATTCTCGCCGGGGGTAAGGCAGTTACTGTGCCGACATATGAGGAAGACGGGTTTGAATTGAGTGCTGCCGATGTTGAGGCACGCATAACTGATAAGACCAGGGCAATCTTTATCGGCTATCCGGCAAATCCTACTGGTGCTGTGATGAGCCGTGAGAAAATGGGGGAGATTGCTGAAGTAGCCAAACACTACGGATTGCTGGTCGTTTCCGACGAGATTTATGCGAAACTGGTCTACGGAGTAGAGCACACTTGTGTTGCCGCCTTGCCCGATATGAGAGAACACACTATCCTGTTCGGTGGTTTTTCCAAGGCGTATGCCATGACCGGCTGGCGCATCGGCTACGCGGCAGCCCCGAAGGAAATAATCGCTGCCATGACCAAGATTCACCAGTACACCATGATGTGTGCCTCGACAATGGCACAGGTGGCAGCGATTGAAGCACTCCGGTCGGGTGAAGAGAGTGCCGCTGAGATGGTGGAGGACTATGGCCGACGGCGTCTCGTTATGGTCAAGGGTCTGTGTGATATCGGCCTATCATGTTTTGAGCCGAAAGGAGCATTTTACGCCTTTCCGTCAATCAAGAAGACCGGAATGACCTCAGAGGAATTTGCTGAGGCATTGCTTAAGGAAGAGAAAGTGGCCGTGGTACCCGGTTCCGCCTTCGGAGATTGTGGTGAAGGGTACGTTCGTTGCTGCTATGCTACCTCGATGGCAGATATTGAAGAGGCCTTAGCCAGGATGAAGCGGTTTGTTAGCAAGCATCAGAGGTCTTAGCGTTACGGTAAGTGCTTTAGAGTTCTGATGTCAAGTCGTGGTGCGGGGTCGGATGTTCTGGCAGACAGCTAAGTCGGTAATCAGGATAAGAAATGGCTAAAAAACTACGCTGTGACAGGTGTGGTTTGGAACTCACCGAAAAGGACGACCTTGACCTGGCCTATGAAGGCATGGCGGCGTGGCATGCATCTGCAAAGGCACGTGGCATCGAACCAAGGGGAGTCCTGCCTTGCAAGAATTATGTCCGTTGTGGTGGTGAAATAGTCGAGGCTAATGAGAAAGGTCAGGGGTGGTTGAGGAAAATATTCGGCAATCAGGATAATACTGAGTCAAAGGAGCGGGAGCGATGAAAGAGACCTATGCTAAGGCTGGTGTCGATATCGCGCTGGGTGACAAGGTTGCCAGACTGATTGGCAAGCATGCCCGGACTACCCTTGGGCCTGAGGTGTTGAGTGGGGTTGGGTTTTTCGGTGGACTCTATGAATTTAAAGGCTACACAAATCCTGTCTTGGTGTCCAGTACTGACTCCGTGGGCACCAAGCTGAAGATCGCCAACGCTCTGGACAAGCATGATACTGTTGGCATTGACATCGTCAACCACTGCGTCAATGATATCCTTACCTGCGGTGCCGAGCCGCTGTTTTTCTTGGATTACATCGGTATCGGTAAGCTGGATTTGGAGAAGGTCGAGGCTGTTGCTCGGGGGCTGGTTCAAGCTTGCCGAGAGGTCGGTTGTGCCCTCATCGGTGGCGAAACCGCTGAGTTATCAGGCGTCTACCATGGTGAGGACTACGACCTGGTTGGCTTCGTCATTGGGGTTGTCGAGAAAGATGCTATCATCATAGGTAAGGATATAACCATCGGTGATGCCATTATCGGGCTGCCTTCCAGCGGATTGCATACGAATGGTTATTCTTTGGCACGTAAAATTTTCGGTGAAACCAGAGCAGCATTGGATATCGATTACCCCGAGTTAGGGCGAACACTGGGAGAGGAGCTTCTGGAACCGCACCGCTGCTACTACAACCAGTTGAAGCCATTGTTACCATTTATCAAGGGGATGGCGCATATCACCGGAGGTGGTATTACCAATAACGTTCCCCGTGTTCTTCCTGATGAGACGTCAGCACGCCTTGACAGTAGTATCTGGGAAGTCCTTCCTATATTTAACCTTATACAGCGATGGGGTCACGTCGACCGTGATGAGATGTACAGCGTTTTCAATATGGGTATCGGCATGGTGGTGATATGCTCATCCGAGCACGTCAGCCAGATAACACAAGCCCTGCCCGAAGCAAAAGTCGTTGGTGAAGTGGTCAAGCAGACGACTGAAGCAAGGGTAATTGTCGAGTAGAAGAATATCGGTCCGGAAGATCTGTTTGCACCTGCCAATCATTGTCAACGCTCAATCATTTCAGAATGATACACTATCGATTTTTCGTCCCGTTTGTCTTCCTCCCAACTGTGATATATAATCCACGTAACTATTCTCCTGTAAGTAGTGGAGATGGGCTATGCATTGGGTTTACCGGGTTAGCTATCCGGCAGTCTACGCATTCTATTTCATATTATGCCGCTGGCAGATAAAGGGCAAGGAGAATGTACCGAAGGAAGGCCCCTTGCTAGTTGTGGCCAACCATATGACAAACCATGACCCTCCTTTACTCAGCGTGAGCCTGGGTCGGTATGTGGTATTTATGGCTAAGGAGGGACTATTTCGCTCCAGACTGGGCGGTTATTTTATGCGTGGCCTCGGGACGTTTCCGGTACGAAGGAACGGGGTACAGCGAGAAGCACTGCGGACTGCCCAGCAGGTACTGGCTGATGGCTACGCTCTGGCCGTATTCCCCGAAGGCATGAGAAGTCGGACCCATAAGCTGCGACGTGCCTTCCCCGGTGCAGCACTAATCGCGCTGCAGACTGGGGTTCCTGTCCTGCCAGTAGCGATTACCGGCACGGAGGCTGTTAAGGGTATTAATTGGCTGCGCCGCCCGCGGCTGACAGTCACTTTTGGGCAACCTTTCTGCCTGCTGCCGACTAATGGTAAAACTGGCCGGGGTGAGTGTGCCGAGTACATCATGGAACGCATCGCCGAGCTTCTTCCAGCAGGTTATCGGGGCGTCTATACCGGTGTAGGGGTGGAGAACAACTATGACAGTAAGGATTGAAAAAGCCTCCGGAATGGGATTCTGCTTCGGAGTGAAACGAGCTATCGACATTCTGGAGAAGGTTGCCAGTGAGCGAGGTACCGTTGAGACGCTGGGTCCGGTTGTCCATAACAAGCAGGTGGTGCAAAGGCTGGCTGGCATTGGTGTTACAGTAACCAGGGATGTCGATGATATCAGGGGTGACACGGTAGCTACTGGCGCCCATGGCATCAGTCCCCAGTTAGAAGAAGAGATTAGTGAACGCAATATCCAGATTATCAACACTACATATTGTCCATTTGTACGACGAGCCCAGCTTGTGGCTGCCAGGTTGGCTAAGTCTGGCTTTTTTGTCATTGTATATGGTGATGCTGACCATCCTGAAGTGAAAGGCATACTTGGTTGGGCTGGTGGTAAGGGAATGGCCACCCTGGACGAGGATTCCATAGCTAAACTCGATCCGCTACCCCGCCGTATAGGTATCCTTGCCCAGACGACTCAGATACCGGCCAACTTTACCGAGTTTGCCAAGAAGCTTATTGACTCTGCCCTTACCAGGGATTCTGAGCTACGTATCATTGACACGATATGTCATGATATTAGAAAAAGGCAAACGGCAGCACTCGAATTGGCCAATAAGGTAGAGCTAATGCTGGTTATTGGTGACCACACCAGTGCCAACACCAATCGTCTGGCTGAATTATGTTCGACGGCAACCAAAACCTACCTGATTGAGATTGCTGACGAAATTCAGATGTCATGGCTGGAGGGGCACTCTCATATAGGTGTCACAGCAGGCGCATCTACGCCGGAGCAGACTATCAATGAGGTGCTAGCCAGGCTGGAGATTATGACTGGAAGGTCATAAACCCATCTGCCGGGCGACCGTTTCCCGGTGATAATCGCCGTCACCGAAGCTCAACTGTGCTGCCTTACCCCGTTTGGTGTAGAACTGTAAGTCGTGGTCGATGGTACAACCGATAGCACCGTGAATCTGGTGTGCTAAGGTAACAACCCGTTCATAGGCCTCGCCTGCCCATGCCTTGGCAATAGCTATTTCTTTGCGGCAGGGTAGTCCTTCACTCATCATCCAGGCTGCTTGGTAGGTGCAGAATCTGGTGCTGTCGACGTCAGTTGCCATATCAGTGCAGTAGTGCTGGATAACCTGAAAGCTGCCAATCGGGCGGTCGAATTGCTTTCTCTCCTTGGCATAGTCTAATGTTATCTCCAGCACACTCTGGAGGCCTCCTACAAGGTCACAGCACTTGGCAACGGCACCTCGCTCGATTATCCTCTGGACTATTTCCCACCCTTTACCCGGCTGCCCCAGGATGTTCTCTGCAGGAATTCTGACCCGGTCGAAGACTACCTCGAATAGCTTGTCGCCGGATATTGTTTTCAGGGCAGAGTAGTTCAGGCTGGGATTGGTGGTATCCACGATGAAGATGGTGATTCCCTCTTCAGGACTGGCTGACTGCTCTGTACGGGCGACACACAGCAGGTAGTCGGCCACGTGGGCATCAGGAACAAAGAGCTTGGTGCCATCAAGTAAATAGGTATCCCCATCGGTAGTGGCCGTGACAGTGATTGAGGCGGCGTCATACCAGGCACTGCTCTCGGTCAGGGCAAGGGTCAGGACGGTCTTGCCACTGGCGATATCAGGCAGGTACTTCTGTTTCTGGGCGTCACTCCCGGCGTCAAGGATGGTGAAGCCACCGAGGACTACACTCGAAAGGAAAGGACCGGGCAGGCAGGCCCTTCCCATCTCTTCGAGTAGTATTGCCAGGTCGATGAATCCCATACCACTGCCGCCGTAGCTTTCGGGGAAAGCCAGCCCCATCCAGCCGAGACCGGCCATCTCTTGCCACAGCTCCGGCGGATAACCCTTCTCGTCCGTTTCCATCTCGCGGACGAGCGTTTTGGGGCATTTATCTTCGAGGAAGTCCCGGGCCGATTTTTTCAGCATTTCCTGTTCTTCAGAAAGGGTGAAGTCCATATTTATTAACCTCTATTTCTTTTCCTTGATGCCTGCCAGTCTTCTAGCCATTTTCTTTTTAGGTTCAAGGTCGGTATCGCGTAGCAGCGTCATCCGGTGCGCTTCCGGAGAGCCGCCACCGTGAATATTGGAGACGATGTCTCTCGTTTCGAAGGCCAGCTTTTCAATGAGGCGGAACATGCGCATCCTGTCCTCGATGGGCACATCCGCGGCCCCCTTAAGGTATTTCTCAATAAAGTGCCCGATTTCCGGGTTTTGCAAGTCCTTTTCCGATGGGAGGTCGGCGACAAAACCACCGGCGATATCCACCAGCAGACGGAGTACTTCATGATACTCCTGGCCTTCATATAGCTTTGATGTGTTGGCTAGAACACTATCAACCAGGTAGATGCCAGAATCGCTCGGCCTGGCTTCTATAGAGGCGGCCAGGCAGCAGCCGTACATTGTCTCGATTGTCTTTATCATCTCAACCAGTTTGGCATTGATGTGTGAAACATTGGGTACCCCGTTGTACTCGGCGATAGTCGCCGCCGCGCCGATGATTACATCACCCACACCGCACTTACAGCCGCCGTGGGAGTGGCGGTGGTAGCTCCCAAAGGTACGCACCATCGGACCGGCAAATTCGTACTCACCGCAGAGGAATACTCTTTCCCACGGAACAAAAACATCGTTGAAGATGACCATCGGGCAGAACTTGCCGAAATCCACGTTGCCGAGGTCAATCCCTTCTATCTCTCTCAATTCGAGTGTGCCCCGACCGTAGACATGGATAATACCTTCTGTATCGGCTGGCAAGGCGAAACAGACAGCGTAGTCTTTATCATCCTCCCGCATCTCCCGCGATGGTATGATAAGCCCTTCATTGGCGCAAAGTGAGCCGCTCTGGTGGGCCTTGGCCCCCCGGACAATGATACCATCGTTGTTACGATCAACGATTCGCAGGTACATATCCGGGTCGGGCTGTGCCGAGGGACGCAGCGAACGGTCTCCCTTGACATCGGTGACACCGCTCCAGACGACGAGGTCATTCTGCTGGACGTATTTCAGGTACTCCAGGAAACGCTGGCGATATTTGGTACCATGCTTGGCATCTACCTCGTAGGTGGTCACACCGGCTGCGTTCAGCGCATCCATCCCGGTACACCGCATGTAGCAGGTACCTGTCCGCTGGGAGAGGAATTTGAGCATCTTGACCTTGGTCAGGAGGTCATCGGTGCTCTCGTAGAGTTTGGTAAAGCGGCTGACTTCCTCACCGACGAGGTCAGAGTATGCCACCAGCAACTGCCGGCCTTCCGGGTTATGGCTGAGGGCATAGGTCTGGGCTACGGCAGCGACCTGTCCCTTTGTTAACGGGTGTGTGGTTATATCGGCCACTTTCTCCCCGAGGACATAGGCGGCAGGGCTCATCTGACGGAGGCTATCGTAATACTGCTCAGCAGTCCTCAAGGCCATCATTACCTCCTCCGCTTGGACTACCTGAAATTCGCTCACGGAGTGCCTCGTAGAACTCGGCCGGTGTCTTGTTCAGTGAAAGTTCTTCCATCGGGCACATACCATCACGGCGGTTGTTCTCAATATAGGGTACCGTCTCGGTAAACTGGTATTGGATGCCAAACCGCTTCAGTGTCCCTGCTGCCAGTTCGCTACCCAGCTCTCCATGAATTTCATGGCAGGATATTATCGAGAGGAGCAGAGCCGCGGCATTACCGACTACCCGGTCGAAAACGGTCACTTCACTCTCATAGGGAGTACAGCTATCGATGTAGTCGACCAGTGGCAGCAGTCGCTCTCTACTGGACGTGAACAATAACAGGTCATCCTTATATACTCGCAGGGTGTCATCACTGGCGAGGAATTCGTTGAACTTGCTATCTATCATTTTTATTAATCAGGTGCAATACTGGATTTCTGCATTGGGGTAGACAGCGACCTTCGTGTTCGCCTCGTGGGAAGAAAGGGCTTTAAGGACATCATCCCACCTGTGCAGGAAGATGGCTTTGTCGGATTCACCGAACCAGCTTTGGCTAGCCAGGTCAGGGTATTCCGAGAAGACAATCAGACGGTTGACGTGTGGTGGCACCCTGGCCCCTCGCCGTAGCGGGGCGAAGCTGGTGTTGCCGAATGGCCCCAGCAGGTAATGGGTGACCTGCCCATCCGGTGCATTAGCGATGAGGACAATATCACCACCCTGAGCTACGGAACGGTAGGCGATGTTGGCCCCGATGAATCCCTCGTTGGCCTTGGCAAAGGTGTTAGCGATGACAATATCCTTGCTCTCAGCATTGGGTGTCAGGTAGTGGCTCTTGGCTGCCTGAACTGCCACCGCATACGATGGCTCCAGCGCGCCGGAGAAGACGGCCGTCGTCTCCCCCCGGGTGTTAATAAGGCAGTTTATCATAATGTCCAGTCCAGCCAGTTGGGAGGCTTCTTCCACGTCCATTCGCATCGGGTTGTCATCGAACGTCCCCATGCCGACAATTCTGTGCTCGCGGGGTTGCATCGCTGTTTCATAGAACGACTGATGGTTCTGCTGGGTAGTCTCGAAGGAGGTCACACCGGGCAGAATTATCTTTCCACCGCCGCCGAAACCGTTCATCGGGTGGGGGACTACCGAACCAATAGCAATCTTGAGGTCGCACTTCATAACCTCTTCATTGACATAGACTTCAGTACCATACGTCTTGGTCTTACCGACGTAGGTGCAGTTACCGAAGGCGTTATGGTTGTAGACCGGGAACCGGGCCATTGTTTCCTCGCCCAGCTTCTTGGCGAAATGTTCCCGCGTATATGTTCCGTGACAGCCGAGGGCGCAGATTAGGCGAATTTGGTCGTCAGCGATGCCGGCGGCGTTGAGTTCTGAGAGTACAGCGGGCAGGATGTCGTATGTCCGTGTGGCACGGGTCATATCATCAAATATGATGACAACCTGCTGCTTGCCTCTGGCCAGTTCTTTGATAGATGGTGTACCCATGGTATCAGCGACCGCTGCCTCTATCTGGTCGGGTGTTAGTGCGGGCAGATTATAACCGGCCATGTTATAGGTCTCGGCCTGCCAGCCTTCGGGTAGGGGCAGTTCTAACTCCTTCATGCCATACCAGGCCAGTTGTGGTAGCTTTAAGTTGTTCATTCGTTCTCCTGCTATTCTGTTGGTAGACCAAGTCCACGGGTCGCCACGATGTTTTTCAACACTTCGGTTGTACCTGCCTGGAGGCTGTAGCCTTTCGAGCCCAGGTAGGAGTGCGGTGCCATGCCTAAGATGGGGGCCCATTTCGACTCGGAGAGTAATTGGCCGTAGAGCCCCAATATTTCGGTAGCTACGCTGGCAAGACGCTGCTCAAAGGTAGTACAGTAGGCCTTGGCCATGGCGGCTTCTACATTCGGAGCGCGCCCCTTCTCTATTACCAGCACCACGCGGTAGGTGAGTAGGCGGCCTGCTTCAAACTCTATTTGCAATTGTGCCAGCTTCTGGCGAATCGACGGGTCTTTGCATAGCGGTACTCCATTGCGCTCTGTTTCTTTGGTGAACTGGATAAGGGCATTAAAAAGGGGATAATTACCCATAAGACGTTCCAGCCCGGCCCTTTCGTAATCAAGCTGGTTGAGTATCTGATAGAAACCGCGGTTCTTCTCGCCAATCAGGTACTTCTTGGGGATACGAACATTATCATAGAAGACCTCGCCCCAGGCTTCACTGCCGGTGATATCAATTGTCGGCTGAATGGTAATTCCCGGCAGGGTGGCATCAATAATAAACTCACTAATACCGCGGTGCTTCGGGGCCTCCTGGTCTGTCCGGGCCACCAGGTAGACATGAGTCATGAACCCGGCGCAGCTGGTCCACATCTTCTGGCCGGTAATGATATAGTCGTCACCATCCTCGACAGCCTTGGTCTGGAGGGATGCTAGGTCGGAACCAGCCTCCGGTTCGCTCATCCCCAGCCCGACGTAGGCCTCTCCCTTTAAAATCTTCGGGAGAAACTCCTGCTGTAGCTCTTCGGTGCCGTAGGCCATGACGGCATTACCTATCTGGCGGTCAGCAAACCAGTGACAGGCAGCGGGTGCTCCATAGCGTAGCATCTCCTCAGTGAGGATAAGGCGGTCGATGTGACTTCGTCCCTGACCACCGTACTCCTTCGGCCATGCCAGGCCAATCCAGCCACGAGCAGCAACCTTCTTTGTGAAGTCGCGAGAGTAGCCCTGTATCCAGCCATCACACATCGGCTGGAACGTTCCATTTTTAATCTCCTCTTCGAGGAAATCGCGTACTTCCTGGCGAAACGCCTCCTGCTTTGGGGTAAAATGAAAGTCCATACCCTTTGGCTCCTTAGTGTAGCAATGAATTGTGTCTGCCTAAATTGCCAGGCAGGTTACCGTCCGCGAGATGCCGCCGATGGGGTGAATGATTTGGGTGACAATATCACCAATCTTGTTTAATGTTTCCGCCTCTACCACAGCAATGATGTCATAGGGACCGGTAACCAGGTCAACCGATTTCACTCCTTCAATCTTGTTCATTGCATCAGCAATCTCTCTAGTCCTGCCAACCATCGTCTCAATCAGTATAAAGGCCTTTGGCATAATAGAACTCACCTCCTGAAGACTATTGCTTTCTTTAAGGACAGCCACTGACTCCGGCCCCATTATACTCCAAAGTATTGAGGCATTTCATCTGTCAGTTCGAGGCTTAATCCGATATGTTCGTTGTAAGTAAAGAGAAGCAGTCTTGTGCTGGTCACCTTGCAGTAGGCAGTCGAGTCAGCCTATAATATGCAATCCGCAGGGTTTTACCCTAACCCGGGGGCGTACGTTTCCCCCGCTTCATCGTTCACAGATTACGGGTGTTGGGAGGGATATTTTGGACTACGGTCTTAGTGAAGAACAAATTACGCTGAAAGACTTGGCGAGAAGGATTGCTGAGGAAAGGGTACTCCCGGTTCGGGCTGAGCTTGATGAGACTGAGGAATTTCCTTGGGCGATAATTAAAGACCTGGCCGATAGCGATATGTTCAGGGTTTTTGTGCCGGAGGAGTACGATGGTCTTGGCGGCGGTGTTCTCGACCTGTGCCTCGTCGTTGAGGAGTTGAGCCGTACCTGTGCCGGTGTGGCTGTCAGCTATGCCGGTAGTGCCCTCGGGGCTTCGGCTATCCTCCAGTTTGGCAGTGAAGAGCAGAAGCAGAAATACCTGCCTGATATTGCCGCCGGTAGTAAACTGGCAGCCTTCGGTCTGACGGAACCGACCGCCGGCAGTGACGCCGGTGGCATCAGGACTACTGCGGAAAAGGTGTCCGGCGGCTATGTGCTTAACGGCACCAAGCAGTTCATCACCAACGGTGGTGAGGCCGAGATATACACCATCATCGCTCTTACCGATAAATCAAGGGGAGCCCGTGGAGCCAGTGCCTTTGTCGTGGAGAAGGACACGCCCGGTTTCACCTTTGGTAAGAAAGAGAAGAAGATGGGCATCCGCACCTCTTCCACCCGTGAGCTTATCTTTCGGGATTGCTTCATTCCAGAGGTAAACCTGCTTGGTAAGGAGGGGATGGGGTTTGTCATGACGATGCGTATCCTGGATAAGTCACGTCCCGGTATCGGTGCCCAGGCGGTGGGGATTGCCCAGGGTGCTCTGGAGGCGGCGGTAGATTACACCTCACAGCGTATCCAGTTCGGCCACCCCATCATTTCATTGCCGGTCGTGCAGGATAAGCTGGCAGACATGGCTACCCAGATAGAAGCTGCCCGACTGCTCGTTTACGGAGTCGCCCGCACGATTGACAGTGGCGAAAAGAACTTCACCGAAGAGGCTTCGATGGCTAAGGTCTTTGCTTCGGATGTTGCCATGAGGGTAACGGTTGATGCCGTTCAGGTCTGTGGGGGTGCCGGCTATATGCGTGACTACCCGCTGGAGAAGATGATGCGCGACGCCAAGATTACCCAGATATACGAAGGCTCCAACGAGGTGCTGCGTAATACAATTGCTGTCGGTCTGCGGAAACGAAGGGCCAGGCGGGAATAAAAGTTCTATTAAATCATGGAACTCAATAAAATATCAGACAGGGTGTATTACCTTCCTTCGGAGGAGAGGACGGACAGGCCGGTACTCGGCTATATCAAGGGGGATAAATATTCGCTGGCCGTAGATGCCGGGAACTCTTCAGACCACGTGGAAAAGTTCTACAGGGAGCTAAGAGAGCTGGACCTAAGGCTGCCTGATTTTACTGTTATCACCCACTGGCACTGGGACCACACCTTTGGGATGCATTCTGTATCAGGTAAGACTGTGGCCGGTCATCTGACCAATAGACAACTGGGTGAAGTGCAAGAATGGGAATGGACTGATGAGGCTATGGAAAAGCGGCTTCAGTCGGGTGAAGATATAGAGATATGCGATCAGTGTATCAGGCTGGAATATCCCGACAGGAACAAGATAAAAATCGTTAGAGCCGAGCTCGAATTTACCGGAGTAATCAACATCGACCTGGGAGGAGTCCATTGCGAAATCAAGGAATTCACTGCGACACATTCCGATGACTCGGTACTAGTCCATGTTCCGGAAGAAAGAGTCGTTTTCATAGGTGACGCGGAAGGCACAGACGATTATCAGAACCAGGGAGAGTATGATAAAGCACGATTAAAAGAAATGATAAGAGTGCTGGAAAAGATTGATGTTGATATCTTTGTGTTGGGACATGATGGACCCGAGAGTAAACTGGAGGCCATGAGTTACCTCAGGGATGAGTTGGACAGACAAGATTGAGAAGCCGAAGATTGGGTAAAGGAAGAGAAAAGACAGGTGGGCGTAAGCGTTCTATCAGATTATGGAGCCTGAAGAATTCATAGGGCAAAAAGTTCACATAGAAATAGATAGGCCTCTGGGTTCGGTTCACCCTGAGCATGATAATGTGTGGTTTTGTCTTAACTACGGATATGTGCCCGGGGTGTTGGGTAGAGATGGTGAGGAGCTGGATGCCTACCTTCTCGGTGTGTTTACGCCGGTGACCGAATATGATGGTGTATGCATAGGTGTTATCAAGAGGGGGGTTGACAGTGACGACAAACTGGTGGTCGTTCCGGAAGGGGTGGAGTACACCGATGAACAGATATTGGCGCTCACCGAGTTCATTGAAAGATTCCATGATTCCTATCTGTTGAGGTAGTGTGATTTCAATATCGGTATGACCTGTTAATATTTCAATCCACAGGGGGGTATGCGGTTGAAAATCTATGTAGTCTGTGACCTTGAGGGGGTGGCTGGTGTTATAGATCATCGGCAGCAGTGTCGGTTCGACGGTAAATACTTTGAACAAGCGCGGCGTTTAGCGACCCTGGAACTCAATGCATTGGTTGAAGGTGTGCTCGAGGGAGGTGCTAGAGAGATTGTTGCGTGGGATGGTCATGGCAATTTCCCCGGTGGTCTGGATGTGGAACTGCTACACTCCGAGTGCAGACTGGAGATGGGATCCGGAGATGGAGGCCCGCAGGGATTAGATGAATCTTTCGATGCTCTGTTTCAGTGTGGTCTGCATGCGATGGCCGGCACCAAGAAGGCAGTCATGGCCCACAGTTTTTGGGGTGGCATTGTTGGGTGCTGGGTTAATGAAATACCGGTTGGTGAAATATGGATGAACGCTTATGTCGCTGGTTCAAAGGGAGTACCTTTCGTTTTTCTCAGCGGAGACCGAGCTGCAGCCGAGGAGGCTGAGAAACTGGTGCCAGAGATAGAGGTCGCCGTTGTCAAAGAGGGACTGTCCTCTGAGTCAGCAGGTCTATCTGTTGCTCCTGCAATTTCTCTGGCACCGGAGAAGGCCCGCGCCGTAATCAGAGAAACAGCGAGGAGGGCGATGGGGAAGATCGGTTCTTCGGTTGAACCACACCGGATAGAGCCGCCTTACACGCTCAGAACGCAGTTTACAGAGGCTAAACTTGCCGACAATGCTATGAGCAACCCAGACGTTAGGCGTATCGATGAAACGACGGTCGAGATCGAGCGGAATGATTTTCCATGGTTGATTGCATAGAAAGAGGAATAATGACTTTTCCTGAGTAAGAGGGACTGAAAATGTCGATTATCCGCGCTCTAAACTGGTAGAGTAGGATAGTTTCATATGAAGGATTTTGTACAGTATTACACCGAATACGACGAGGACGGACGCCTGCAGAGGCACAGGACCGAGTTTGCGTCCACAACCTATGTCCTTGATAAGTTCATCCATCCCGGATGTCATATCCTTGATGTGGGAGCGGGAACCGGACCATATTCCTTATACTACGCCGAAAAGGGTTGTCCCGTAGTCGCTATCGACGCAGTGCCTAAATACATCGAAATACTGCGCTCCAGGCTAAAATCACAACCTCATCTTCATATCGAAGCTTTCGTGGCTGATGTAAGAGATTTGTCCTTTCCCGTGACAACTAATTTCGATGTCATCCTGTTTATGGGGCCAGTCTACCATGTACCGCCACATGATATCGGACATTGTTTGGATACCTGTTTACATTTTCTGAAGAAGGATGGGATACTGGCCGTCTCCTATGTCAATGCTTATGAAGGCCACGAACGTGATATACACGCAGATATGATCATTTTCCATAGCCCTGCAGAAATCGAGCAGCTACTCAGTGAATTCGACCTTAGCCGTATCTGCCATGTTCCGACAGATGGCGTCGTATTTGGGGAGCTAAACGAACTTGCCTACGGACAAGAAAAAGAGATAGGTGAGCTTCACGCCTGGTTAGATAAGAATCAACATGTTCTATACGATTCCGAATGGATTTCGAGCTCTATCCATTGTCTTTACGTAGGGAAGAAAACAAAATAGTATATTGCTTTATCTTTACAAAAACCAGACTCTCAGTCTTTGGTTACGTGGAAGACGGATCTCCCCTAGCACGATTCTCTGTAGTGTCTCCGGGAAAAAGAAATGCTCTAGTTCAAGCACTCTGGCTTGGAGTGTTTCGGGGGTATCATTCGGTAATACTGGAATCTTGACTTGGGCAATGACAGGACCGGTGTCGTATTCTGCATCAACCACATGAATAGTAACCCCGGATTCTTTCTCTTTTGCTTCAATAACAGCTTCGTGAGTGTGAATACCATACATCCCCTTGCCGCCAAACTTGGGAAGAAGCGCCGGATGAATGTTGAGAATGGCTCCTTTAAAGTGGGATAAGGTCTTTGGGCCGAGTTTCTTCATGTATCCAGCCAGGACGACAACATCTACGTCGTGTTTGAGCAGCGTATCCAGAATGGCTTGGTCGAGTTTCTCTTGCTCTGGATGTGTGGTCTGGCTCAGGTGGTAGAATGGAATTCCTTCGCGTTTCGCTTGGGTGATGGCTCCGGAATTGCTGTTGTTGCTGATAACCACAGCCGGGTTGGCCTGAAGTGCCCCTGACTTGCAAGCATCAATGATTGCCTGCATATTGCTGCCAGTGTGGGAAGCTAGGAATCCGATGTTCATTGTAGACGACTTCCGGATTGCTCCTCTCTTTGGGAGTTCGATTCCATCTGTCTGATAATAATATAGTAT
>CP070842.1:2098620-2104833 GCA_020342155.1 Dehalococcoidales bacterium | reverse complement strand
GGTTTGTATGGTATTATGATAGGCGGCAAACAGATGGCACGGCTACGCCTCGACGGCACCTTCAAGGCTGCGTAATTGCTCCCGGGTGCCGATAACCACCAATACATCATCGACTTCCAGAGACGCCTCTGCGGACGGATTAGCCAGGAGACTACCATCCTGCTTTTGTACCGCCAGGATTGTTGCCCCACCAGAGAGCTTTTGCCCTTCCGTAATGCTCTTACCACATACCGGCGAACCCGATGAGACCTTGACGTTCTCCAGTACAAGCTCGCCAAGACCACTCGATAGAGTTGTGTCGACGAAGTCGACCACCACCGGTCGTAGGGTAAGCATCGCCAGGCGCCGCCCACCGATACTGTACGGTGACATTGTCCGGTCGGCACCGGCCCGCCTTAGTTTCGGCTCTGACTCAATCGTCGAAGCACGGGCAACTATAAATAGACCGGAGCGTAATTCCCTCGCCGTAAGGGTCACATACACATTTTCGGCATCTGTGCTCAAGGCCGTCACCAGAGCACGTGCCCTCTCGATTCTAGCTTCCGTCAGCGTCTCATCACTGGTAGCATTACCCTGAAGACACAGACACTGGTTCTCAACGGCTAATTTCAGCACGTCCAAGTCCTGCTCAATTACCACGAAAGGTATCCCCTCACTCTGAAAAACCCGGGCTACTTCCCTGCCAACCAGTCCATAGCCACACAGGATAACATGGTCTTTCAACTTTGCGATTTTATCTTTCATCCGACGTCTCCCCCATATATTAGCGAGATTACCCTCGAGGATATATTGCACAACGGTGATAAGCGTATAATACATGGCGCCAACACCGAAGATAATGAGAACAGTACTGAAAATCCTCCCCGCATCGGAGAGTTCCTGTACTTCCTGATAGCCGACTGTGCTCAGGGTGATAACCGTCATGTAGAGGGCATCAAGAAATGACCATTTTTCGATTAACGAGTACCCGATGACGCCAGCACACACAATGATGATGAGGGCATATACTATTGTCAACAAGCGGTGCCGGGAACTCATCGTGTTTCTTCCTCCAGCAGACTGTCCTCACCAGTCCCAGCAGAGAACCAGCTATTTTATCGGATTGTAACCTGCGAGCGATGCCAATGTAAAGACCTACCGGTAAACAAGGGCACCGGTAGTCAGGAAGCTTACAGGTTGTACCTGCTCTGCAATAGTCGTGATATTTCCGAGAGATAGTCGAATGCCTTCTCGACCAGTTGCTCTTCACCGCCAGAGGTCGCGGTCGATTTCCCTTGCTCTCCCGGAGCGCCCACAGCCCCGATATCCTTAAGGCAGCACCTCGCCGGGGCAACCAGCGCCCGCTCAGCAACCTGTTTCGACGACACAGAACTGTTATCAGACACCACCCCCCAGTAGCCAGACAGGCGGTCGGCCAGAGTTACAGGTGTCTCCATAGAGAAGCTTTGAGAATCGACCGGCACGATTCCCCAGGAGATAATTCCGTCTGAGGCGAGGAACCCGGCTATTGACCGTGAATATTCGCGGGGCATGAACTCTATCTGATAGGCATCAAACGAGAGGATTTCAATACCCAGGCTGAGTAGGTAAGGCAGGTTAACATTAGCGCAGAGATGTAAAGCCGGCGGGCCTTCCAGGCCGCTTAGGAATTGGCCGTAGTCCTGCCTGGCACGGACATCATCGTAGCCGGTGAGACCGCTGAACACCCAGCCCAGACCGGGTTCGTCCAGCCAGACAAAGGCATTCGGGTTCTTCTCGCTTAGCTCGATATATTGGATATTGGCCTTCCGCTGCATGAAGTCGTAGAGGATTGTCCTTATCTCTTCGTTATAGATAATCGGTCGATTGTCTTCGTCAACGACTTTGAAACCGAAGCTCACCGGTCCGATTTGCTGTCCCCGAATGGCTGTGTAGTCGGAGAGGGGCTGCTTAAGGAAGTGGTGGTAGACGACTGAATATACCTCTGTGAGACGAAAGGTATTCGGCTCCATCATCCGCTCGCTGTAGTGGACTAACTCCTCGGTGAACCGAGTACTATCGAGGGTAATCTTGCCAGTCTCCATGTCTACGGAGATACCGGGGAATTTCTCCGAAGCCTGGACATACATATCCTCGTAGAGGCTGACATGGGGAAGTTGTGGCCAGAAAGGGATATCCAAGGCAAGAGCGAGTTCTAATGCCCGGTCGATGTCTTCATGGGGCATGATGCCCATCGCCGTCGTTTGACATCTGGCTTCAAGTCGCATTTCTAATCCAGAACAGTGTCAAATCGTCCTACCATGTTACAGAACTCTCACGATTATAGTATAACCGATTGTTGTCCAATGGTTCGAGTAATAGCTGTGTGTTGTAAGCCAATATAAAGAGCGAAAGAATAGTCCTCAAGCACTTGACATGAGGTCATAATGAGCATATCATTGCTTCTTTACACATTCACAAGACCTGTTACTCAACTACAGGATAGCGAGGAGGGAATGGAAATGGTTAACTCGTCTACCAAGGTCAGAATTTGCCTCGAAATGAAAGGGCATCGTCTTATCACTATTGGCCCGGATGATACTGTCGAAACAGCCATCCGCAAGCTGGTTGACAACAAAATCGGTGCCATGCCTGTTTGCGACCGCCAGGGCAATCTTATCGGTATAGTTTCCGAAAGAGACCTGCTTAAGGAGTGCTCTCAGCGAGCCAAGCGTATTAGCAAGACCCCGGTCAAGGATGTCATGACCAAGGACGTAGTCATTGGAATCATGGACGATGACCTGGACTACGTCATGGACATCATGACACAGAAGGGGATAAGGCACCTCCCTATAATGGACGGGCCGACGCTGAAGGGCATGGTTTCCATCCGCGATGCGGTCGATATACAACTGGAGAAATCCAAGGGAGAGGTCCGCTTCCTGAACACCTACATCTCAGGAGGGTACCACTAGGTAATACCCTACCCTGCCAATCTACCATCTAAGAGAAATTTTTGAAAGATTATGGATGGCTAGAGGGTGACAAAAAAGACGGGGGTCCTGGCACTGATTGGTAGTCCCCGAAAACAGGGAAACACCGACATCATGGCAGATGAGTTTCTGGAAGGTGCCAGGACAGCAGGTGCTAATACCTCTAAGGTCTACCTTGATGATTATCATGTCCGCCCTATCGCTGAGGTAGCCGATAATTCTCGACAAAGAGATGATCCGCGTCGCGACGACGACTTTCCGCTTTTATTGGAACGTTTCCTGTCTGCCGATATAGTTGTATGGTCTACCCCCGTCTACTGGCAGGGTCCGTCAGCCCAGATGAAGTGTTTTCTTGACCGAATGTCTTCCTATTTCAACCATCCCGATTATGTCAAGCGATTCAAGGATAAGGGGCATATTGTCGTGTGTGCGTTTGGACGGCCTGAGAGCGAACACGGTGACTGGATTACCCGACCGATGAAGATCACGGTCGAGGTGCTGCACGGAACATATCTTGGCGATGTGTGTGCCTCAGTCTATCAAAAGGGCAAGGTCAGACAGATGCCGGAGATACTGGAGGCTTGCCGGAAATTAGGGACTGATGCAGTAATTGCGATACGAGAGCAGAGAGGCTCTCAATAGCCTGGTTTTTATAAGTCAGTTGTGGGGAATGGGAATACTAAATGCTCAGGCATGCGGCCAGTTTTCCTTATATTGCTTCTGACACGTAAGCCTGAGCAAATCGTTTTTAGTGCCCCGCCTTGGTAAGTGTGGCTCCATGTACCAGCTTGGTCTGATGTGACGTCCATCTATACACGGCTTTTATATAGGAAAACCAGACAACATTACCCGGCACACCACTGCCAGAACCGGCCACCATGATATGGATGTCCTTCGGTGAGATTAAAACAGGAATCTTCCTTCCCGGCTTGAGGGATTCTTCAAAGGAAGCTATAAGCTCTGGCGGAATCATGTCAGCAAAGAGCATCCCACCCTCAATACTTCCCTTAATCCTTTCGTGCAGACCACGCACCTCGTCCGGGCCTAATTCCTCGAACGGCACACTGGTACGGTCATAGATATGATTCGCGAGGCCTTCACGGGTAAAGCCCAGATTGTGCAGGTCCGCAGCCACCTGTGGGTAAAGCGTTATGATATGCTTTGACCAGTGAGCCGCGGGATTGGCTGTCCCACGCTTGAACAGGGCAAATATTCTACGGTACGAACTGAGCGATTTCACCATACCATCTAAAAGTTCCGGTGCAGTACGACCAATGAGGTTACTCACCGCATAACCCCCGTAGCCCCCAACCGTTGATACCGTCACACAACTGTCTTCTGTCTTGAAACCTCGGTCCACATGATAAGGTCCCCAAGGGCTGAATTCCTCATTCTCAGCAAAAGTGTAGTAGGTATGCGATGACGGTCGTCCCACATTGGCCATATCGCTTATTCCTGGCCATACATAGCCGAAGTTGAGCAGACACAACCTCACGGCACGTCCAATGGTGTTATTGGCTCTCCACCCATGGCCTAAATAGCCGATACCGGAATTCATCTTAATTTCGTTTGCTATAGGCCCGGTCACGATTATGGCCAGGGTGAAATTGCCAATCGACGCCTGCGGGTGGAGGACATCAAAATCCGGGTCGGTAAGGCCCTCGACGGCGGCAATTATCACCGGCAGGTACTCAGGCCTGGCCCCGGCCATCACGGCATTGATAGCAATCTTTTCTATAGTGGCGATACCATTTCCCGGGGCCACCTTACCGATTACTTCGTCGGGAGAGCGACTGGTTCCTGAGAGCATCCACTTAACACGCTCCGGGGTTGGTGGCACCAGAGGTAGCCCATCACCCCAGCGGTTATCAAGGAACGACTGGTTAAACTGCTCAAAAGCAGCCTCATAATTCTCCGCAGCAATCTCAACTGATTCAAGCCCTTCTCTCTTTTGCGCAGGCTTCTCTTCCTCTATCGATACGGGACGAAGCAGGGCCACAACCAGTTCGTCACAATGGGCTTCTGCCAGAGGCTTTTTAGCTTCCCTGGGCTGGCGGCCCCAGAAATAACCCGGTATCACTACCAGACGCAGTATGGGCATTCCATGAACGTCAGCCGCCGTATTGGCATCGTCCTCGAATCCACGGGCGATAGCCAGGACCCCGGGTATGCCAAGTTCCTCTAATCTGACCGCTCCAGTCACGCTGGAACATGTAAAGGTACCTCAGTCACCCACGCCATATAAGAAAGTATCCACTTCTTTAGCCATCCTAGCGGCCAGCGCCTCACCGAGATCGCCCGGGCCGTTATACCGCAGGACTGTGGCAGTCGGATATTTCTTTTTCAGCAGTCCTTCAATGGTGTCCCAGAAATAGTCTCCGTCCTGCTTGCCATTCCAGTATAATCCTATCCTTTTGCCTTCTAATTCGGTAAGGCGTGGTGAGATTCCCCGGGCAGACACGGCTTCCCTTTCACCGCGAGGATTTAGCACCTTCAATGTTACATCAGATTTCCCTGCCACTTTTTCCTCCTTCTGGTCGTTGCTCCCGGGAAGAGAGTTCGGCAATCTTGCGTGATATGAGGAACTGTTGTAGTTGACTGCCCAGGGTGTTCGACGAGACTATATGCCTTAGCTCAGGCAAACGGAGTAACCGAGTATCATGTGTAGCTGTACGCTTTACAGACATTCCTTTTTAGCCACCAATTAACAGTAATACCGTTTTCAAACTAAAAGTGGTGGGGAAGGGGGGATTTGAACCCCCACGCCTTGCGGCACATGATCCTAAGTCATGCTCGTCTGCCAATTCCGACACTTCCCCGCGTAAAAAAACGGTTACACAATTCTATGCCATACGCCCGGTTCATTCAAGTGGAATGAATGCCGCCTGCCACGGGCGATTGTTGACCGAGCGGGTGATGTGGCCCCGCCCGGTGGTATCTTCGATGAGCTGGATATCGCCGGGACCGAAACGGCGTTTTGTGCCGTCCCCCACCTCGACCTCCACCTCCCCTTCGAGGATAAAAATGTACTGCTTTCGGGGCGCATTATGCCAGTCGGCCACGAAGTCCCCTCCGCTTTCGCGAAAGCTTATGCCAACCGCCTTCTCCATGGCGGATGTTCGCGTTGACCGCTCCCTGTCCTGGAGCGGCATATCGAGGTCTTCGAAGTGGGCCTCCCCGTCATCCCCCGAGTAAAGGCGGATGTATTTCATCTTGTTGGTCCTCCCTGCTGTG
This sequence comes from Dehalococcoidales bacterium, assembly GCA_020342155.1. Classification (GTDB taxonomy): domain Bacteria; phylum Chloroflexota; class Dehalococcoidia; order Dehalococcoidales; family Fen-1064; genus W589. The sequence continues at coordinate 2,098,648 of CP070842.1, read as the reverse complement.
GTATGATTATGTCGACTTCCCTACTCCG
>CP070842.1:2088320-2098520 GCA_020342155.1 Dehalococcoidales bacterium | reverse complement strand
GGGCTCGTAGCTCAGCGGCAGAGCGGTCGGCTCATAACCGATTGGTCGTAGGTTCGAATCCTGCCGAGCCCACTTTTGAAGCTTACTCCTCGCAAAAACTGCCGATATTTTACTCGAAGTGAAGTATTATACTAATATGATATGATTTTGGAGCTAGTATTTTACGCAAGTATTTTGTTATTACGAACACAGGCATATAGAGGCCCTCAGCTAGTCTGAGGGCAAACATAAGTCATAAGGCTGGTTTTTGTTAATACTGTCCCGCGAATCTCAATCTCATCCCCATTATTACTTATAAAACTCCTAGCCTCACGTATATTGACCTTTTAGCTCATAATCATGACCTTTCTGCATCACAATTGTTATCAAATTGTCACTTATCAAGTGACATACGTTTACTTGAAAATACTATAGTGACTTTGCTAACGCATACTATCACATGTGCATACTTTCATACCTTATGAATAACTTATGAGTACCGGTGACGGAGGTACGTAATCGCATGTCCTATGATTTATAGAGTAGTACAGAGCTAAATAGAGGTTATGAACCCTGGATAGGGTAGTGATAGATGGTAAAAATCATTGGCTGGTCTATTTCAATATTACTTGTTTTGGTTGTTGTGGCTCTTGTGTTCGTATATTTCTCGCCTGATTATAACGTTTATCTTGTTAAAGGGCAGAGTATGGCACCAGTTATTAATGTGGGAGATATGGTAGTTACCGGACCTGTCGAGGGTCCACTGGGAGGGGAGATAAAACCAGGAATAATTGTAACCTATCAGGATGGCAGTTCGTCGGTAACTCACCGGGTGATAGCAGTCGAAGGTGACAGCCTGATTACAAAAGGAGACGCATCTGAAGACCCTGATTCAAGTTCTGTACCGATATCCGAGATTGGTGGAGTTTATCTCTTCAGAATCCCCTATATAGGGTATCTTAGTGATTTCATGCGGACTACTGTCGGATGGCTTGTAGTAGTTATTGTTCCAGCAATATTGCTTGTTGTTTTTCTCGTCAGGAGGATTGTCAGAGAAGCAACGGGTACGGCATAAATGGAATCTAAGAGCACACTAGTAGGTTGGAACTTACTGTGAATAGAAAAACGGCAGTTATGTGCAATTGAAGAATAGAACGTGCACCATGAGTAATGAAGTAGTAGTTAAGGAGATATAATATGAAAAGAACAATTATTTCTCTGGTTTTTGTAGCTCTGCTTGTTGTTGGTGCCGCGGGTATTGCTACCTGGGCTCTTTTCACCGATACTGAAGAGAGTAACGACAACCAGCTAATAGCTGGTTGTCTGGATCTGAGAACCGATGATGCCGATGGCGTAACCCAGACCCTCTATGCTACTGATATGGCGCCGGGTGAACCGGTCGGTCCGGCTACTATTGTACTCAGTAACGCCGGGACAATGAATGGCGCAACCCTTGATATCGCCTTTTCCTATGTGGAGAATGATGGTGGCTCAAACATTGTTGACATGACTGCTGATGAAATGGCTGCCATGATAGAGGTAACAACACTGAGTTATGATGGTTCCAGCCTTCTTGGTAGTGTGAGTGACGGTAATACTAATAGTTATGTAGATGTCCAGGACTTGTCGAATGCTGACTTAAGCGGCCAAGCCGGTTTAACTACCGTAGAGACCAAGGACTACATAATAGCGGTCCAGTTCCGTAGCGTTATCGGCAATGATTATCAGGCTGATGGCATTACGCTGACCATGACCTTCGTCCTTAACCAGTAGCGATTAATTAAATGAGATAGTTAGATGATAAAAAGTAAGACACGAGCTATCCTGTTGGTGAGCCTGGCATTGTTTTTCCTCGCAAGCACCTCGGGTGTAACGGGAACCTCGTTTACCAACCAGGAAGCTTCCCTTGATAATGTGCTCCGGGGTTGGATGTGTAGTGTGTGGTTGCAGACGACCCAGGCTGATTTCGAGGCAGGGCTGACAAACAATGTCAGCACCACCGTCAGCCCTGGCGATTTGGTACTGGATATAGAGGTCAACCCTGTGACTATAGCGTCTGATAATTTGGAAAGTGGTGGTTGGGGTGGCGGCTCGGGCTGGCTTGGGAACTGGTCGTATTCGGGCGACATCGATGTAACAACGCAAGGAAACCCTAATGGGGGTTACTATCACGTTAGATTGAGAGGATCCACCGGATATATGGACCGAGTAATTGACCTGTCAGGGCAGACAGGCGTCAGGCTCCAATTCTGGGCAAAGGCCAACTCCTTCGAATCAGGAGAGACCGCCACGTGTCTGGTTTCACCCGATGGTGTTGACTGGACTACAGTTCAAACATGGGTCGATGGTGATGATGACAACTCATATCACTTGTATGACATTGACTTGTCGGGGTTCACTATGTTGAGTCAGTTCTATCTCGCCTTCGAGGCTAATATGTCAGCCGCAAACGATTTCTTATACGTAGACGACCTTGCGATTATCACTGGACCTCAATACTACAACACGGGTACCATTACCTCTCAAGTCCTCGATACTGAAGCAGCCGGGACAGACTGGATTGGACTCAGCTGGAACGAAACGTTTCAGTCGGGTACTGACATCACCTTTGAGGTAAGGGCGTCCGATACATCATTTGGCAAGGGTGCTGCTTCACCTTCATGGACAGCAATAGGTGGTACCTCGCCAGTCACTAACGGGTTGCCTTCGGGCGAATATATGCAGTGGCGGGCTATTCTAAGCAACTCAGACCCAACGAACACCCCAACCCTACACGAGGTTACTATTTACTATGATTAGCTAGTGCTAACTGAAGTATGATTTCTAGCGCTTTATGATTTGACATAAATATCATTGCATTTATCTGGTTAATTTGATATTTACCCTGGTATTTCCCCGGGCCTCTTAGAGCCTCATTGCGTCGACACCATTGTAGATATCACCTGATTTGTTACCTGTTAATTTTACTGATGGCGCTCTCAGTGCGCCACATTATTCGTTTGTTGAGTTAACGTCACACTGTGTCGACGTACTGAATACCATTAAAAGAAAATTCAATGTGAGCAGGGGACTATTACGAGCAAACAGGTTTATTAGAGATAAAAACGACATAACATATATTGTGCGCCCCTTATAACACAACACCCTTTCGTTCACATAACACACCAGCCTATCGGTTTGTAATTACTTGTTTTTCTTAATGATACCCCGGGCAGATGTTTACACGATAAAAAAAAGAGCCGATCGTTTTTGATATCTTAATAATATTTATGATGACCCATACTGTAGCTAAATCGCTATGCTCTGATTACGGTCGCATGTTGAAAGTAAACAAGTTTCGCCATGATGGACTGTGGAATAACACTATCGTTGATATCAATAAGTTCGGAAAATAAAAAGAACCGTAGATTAATTATAAGAAGATAATAATTATGTAAAATGTTACAACGAAGTGGATAGATATCAGGGAGTTAGAGGATAAAAGTCTACCTTATATATAATGATATATAATGGCATATATGTCACCGTCACCACACCAGCAATAGTCTACCAAATCGACAAGAATTATGACCAGACGGGTATTTAGACACCAAAAAATCATTTAGAGGGCCTAGATTTGGCTCTCAGAGCGTCGTTTTTAAAGAAGATAAAAATAGGCAAGAAAACAGCATTTCAAGGACCACCAGGATCTAAGGAAAAAACAGAAACGAAGGAATGTATTTACAAGTGAAGCATGACTCTATGATGAGAACAGTTAGAACCAGGATTGCACCTAGTATAATCAATCCTTTCTGAATAATATCTCGCTTTGCTACGGTAAAAAAATAGTAACAAAACCGAAGGCTAACAATGAGAGACAAATGATAGTGGGAGTAGACCGATGTCATCTAGGTGCCCATATAATTCATCGAATGCGGTAGCGAAGTTCTGGATCTTGTTACTACCATCAAATAGTGTCATTACTAATTTGCAATAAGGACATTCTTCTTGCACCGGTGCCCCCAGTGCTGCCAATGACACAGATAGCCTGCTATGACATCCTGCACAATAAACATCAACGAAAAGGTAACGAATGATATTCTCTCGAACAGCGTGCGATTCATGTTCGCTTTCCTTCACGTCAATTTCTCCTTACGCCTCTCATGATACTTACATCAAGGAATTAGTGTAGCCACATAGAAATTACTATGTAGTTAGCCAGATTCAGCATTGGTGCAGGCTAACGACTACCACTGTATATGAACAGGCGAAATTATCCAGTCTCGTGAGTGACTGTTACCCAGGCAGTGTATTCAGCTGGTTTGCCTCCCATATACTCAAAGGAAATATCATGTACGATGACATGGTCCCGCTGGTCCTTTAGCCAGTCGTTAACTACATCCTCCAGGTCAGCAAAGGTGCTGGCAGACATTGAAACGACCATCAGCTCATTAGCGCGTTTATTAATCACGGTAACACCTCCCTTGGCCAGAATTATAGCATATGATAATGGAAATTGTTTGTGTCAATCAGTTTATTTCATAGAGGCCTATCATGGGATAAGCAGCTTTCGTTAGGCTGATGCGGTGGGTTGTCCGAGGGTTTTTCTGATAACTTCCAGGAGTCGTGTAAGGCCCCACTTCCGAGTAGATGAAACGAGCACTGTGCTCTCATTGGTGGTTTCTTCACGGTCGGAGAGGTAGTCCAGGGCTTCCTCTTCGGTCCATGGCCGGCTATTGTCGAGGAGGAGGTCTATCTTGTTTAGCGCCATGAGTCTTGGCTTGTCCAGCAGGTTAAGGTCACTGAGGATGCTCTCTACCGTCTGGCATTCCTCAGCAGCATTATGTGAAGTAAGGTCGACCATATGGAGTAGTAAACTGGCTTCGGTCAGTTCCTCTAGGGTTGCCCGGAAGGCGCTAATGATGGCTGGTGGCAACTTCCTGATAAAGCCAACCGTGTCACTGAGCAGGATAGTACTTTTATCGGGCAGGACGATACGTCTCGTGGTCGGGTCAAGCGTGGTAAAGAGACGGTCCTCACTGGCTACCTTAGCCTGACTGAGGGTATTGAGCAGCGTGCTCTTGCCGGCATTGGTATAACCTACCAGAGAGACTATCGGAATGCCGCTCCTTCTCCGCTGCTGGCGATAAAGCATCCGCTGCTTGTGTACCTTCTTGATTTGCTGGTTGAGGCGGTGAATACGACGCTGTATAAGACGCCTGTCGGTCTCGAGCTGCGACTCACCCGGTCCCCGTGTCCCGATGCCGCCACCGAGCCTTTCCAGGTGACTCCACTGTCCGGCAAGACGAGGTGAGAGGTACTGGTGCTGGGCCAGCTCTACCTGGAGTTGACCTTCACGGGTCTGGGCCCGCCGGCCAAAGACATCGAGTATGAGGGCGACGCGGTCGAGCACTTTGACCTTGAGCGAATCTTCGAGATTGCGTTGTTGTAGCGGCGATAGTTCGTCATCGAAGATTACGACGTCATAACCGGTACTTTCTCTGAGGGCGAGCAGTTCGGCGAGTTTTCCTTTACCAAGGTAATATGCCTTTGTTGGTACCGGTAGTGATTGAATAACTCTGCCTACCACGTCAGCCCCGGCGCTGCTAGTGAGCCGGGCCAGCTCGTCGAGGGAGTCCTCAGGGGAGATGATGTCAGTACTCATCTTTGAGGCCACTGCCACCAGCATAGCCCGTTCTGAGGATGTCTTCGTAGCAATGGTTCTCCGCGTTATGTCGATTACCTCCCTATTGTTTAGCCTACATTATATATAGTATATATATATATAGTATATATGGCTAGACCTTGGGCTTGAAACGGTTCTTGCTATCGCGCCACTCTGCCAGGCGTGAAAGGCCCTTGACGAGACTGGCATCATTAAGTGTTAACGAGAGCCTTACATAGCCTTCGCCATGCTTACCGTAACCGACTCCGGGTGTCACCACCACGCTCACCTTCTCCAGCAGGTCGTTGGCGAACTCTACGGATGTGTAGCCATTTGGAACTTTGGCCCAGACATACAGGCTGGCCTGTGGTGGTCTAACCTCAAGACCCATACTGTTGAGTACTTCAACCACTAGGTCACGACGTCTCTGATAGAGAGCGTTATGCTCATCGATACAGTCCTGCGGGCCGGTCAGAGCTTCAATCGCAGCGTACTGGACCGCCTGAGGAATGCCTGAGTCCAGGTTTGACTTAAGCCTCTTCAGGGCATCGATCATGGTGGGATTTCCTACCACCATCCCGATTCGCCAGCCGGTCATGTTGTAGCTTTTAGAGAGCGAATGGAATTCCACGCCCACTTCCTTGGCGTCCTTTGCTTGCAGGAAACTGACCGGTCGGTAGCCATCGTAAGCTACCTCAGAATATGGTCCATCATGGCATACCAGGAAGTTATTCTTTTGGGCGAAGTTAACTGCTCTGTCGAAGAAGTCGATATCTGCTACGGTGCTGGTGGGGTTATTCGGGTAGTTGAGCCACATCAGGGTGGTCTTTCGCAGTACATCCGTGGGTATCTTGTCTATCTCGGGCAGGAAATCATTCCTGTCAAGGAGTGGCATATAGTATGGACGCCCTCCGGCCAGAAGTGTACCCACTGAATACACCGGGTAGCCGGGATCCGGCACCAACACAGTGTCGCCCGGGTCAACGAAGCAGAATGCCATGTGGCCAATGCCCTCTTTAGAACCCAATAGTGGCAACACCTCCGTTTCTGGGTCGAGCGATACGCCGAAGCGTTGCTGGTACCAGTCAGCGATTGTCTTGCGGAGCTCTGGCAGTCCATCCGACTCCGGATAACGGTGGTTCTCGGGTTGCTGTGCTGCCTCACAGAGGCGGTCGATTATATGAGATGGTGTCGGGATATCCGGGTCACCGATGGCAAAACTAACGACATCCTCGCCCCTGGCCTTTTTCTCGGCAATCTTCTTGCTGATTTCCACGAAAAGGTAAGGTGGAAGGTTCTCAACCCTTTTCGACATCTTCATAATAACATTGTCCTTTGCATTTCATTCCGCATTTTTCCCGCGTGCCTTCATTCAGAAAATAGTTAAGGCCAATCTCCGATAAAGACTGTCTCCGCGCGACCACTGAGGAACATCTCGCCTGTCCCGTCCCATTCAATATTAAGTATTCCTCCTGGTAGCATTACGTCGACCTGGCTATCGACGTATCCCATAAGTTGAGCGGCTGCGCCGATGGCACAGGCACCACTTCCGCAGGCCAGGGTTTCACCGACACCTCGCTCCCAGACACGTGCCTCAATGAGTCTCCTATCCCTGACATTGGCAATCTCGAAATTGACCCCTTCCGGGAATGCCTTATGGCGTTCTACTTGTGGTCCTAATTTTGGCAGCGGAAAATCTTCCACTGGCTCTCTCAGGAAACAGACGGCGTGCGGATTGCCCATCGACACCAGAAACAGGTCGAGTTTAGTACCAGATATATTGAGAGAGTAGCTTATTGTAGACTTTATGTCAAATATATCCCCTGCCTTAGTCTCTGGTGTTATCAGAATAGTGTCACGACCGATTCCTGGCTGTCCCATACTAGTCTGAATCTGGGCTATCTTGCCGTTGGTATGATGTATTCTGGCCCGTCTGATACCAGCCCGGGTCTCTACCATAATCTCTTCGACTGCAGTATCATCCGGCATCCTATCAAGGTAATGTTTGACGATACACCTCAAACCGTTACCACACGTGTTTGACTCAGAGCCGTCAGCATTGAAGATGCGCATGCCGAAGTCGGCCTTGTCTGAAGGTAGCAGTAACAGCAGACCGTCGGCACCGATACCATAATGGCGGTCGCATATTGCTATTGCCAGCTGAGGCCAATTTTGCTGGCCGTTATCGGCTTCCAGCAAGACAAAATCATTGCCGGCGCCTTGCATTTTGATGAATCTCATGACTGCCTCACATTGAGGAGTACCTGGAATTACCACGCCTGTAGTGAAAATCAAGATTGACAGCAGACTATGCACAGACCTGATCCGTAACCACAGGCCCTGCACTATCTTCTTGCCGCCATTATATCAAAGGAGTACTCTCAATGCCAGCATATTAGAGTGGTTGTGCTGAGATAGAAGACAGAGTATAGTAAATAAATGCCAAGCTCAAAACCATGCAGTGAGGTATTACTGTTTCTATTGATACCGCTTCACCATCTCGGGAATACTCGATATGCAGTGAGTAGCCGGGTATGAAAACACGGTTCTCGACTGTTTTCTACGGCTGGTGGCTGGTCGGTGCGTCGCTTCTCATTGCGATGTATGTCGGTGGTGGGGTGTTCTATGGTTTCACGGCTGTCTTTGAACCGATAGCCGATGAAATCGGCTGGAGCTACACGCAGATATCGCTGGCAGCATCGCTCCGTGGTGTCGAGATGGGCCTGCTTGCACCATTCGTCGGGATAATGACTGACCGCTGGGGACCACGCCGGCTGATATTCGGTGGAGGGATTTTTGCCGCTCTGGGTTTGTTTCTACTCGGTCGGACTACTTCTCTGGGCATGTTCTATGCTGCTTTCGCGCTGATAGCAATCGGCATAAGCACCTGCACAATGACGGTACTGCTGACAGCTGTTGCTAACTGGTTTCAGAGAAGAGTCGGCATCGCTACCGGGATAGCGGTAAGTGGATTCGGCTTAGGTGGCCTGATGGTACCGGCCATTGTGGGACTAATCGAGGCTTATGATTGGCGTGTCGCGGTTATCATCCTTGCCTTGGGCATGTTGGTGTTGGTACTACCTTTGTCACTCCTGTTTCGACACAGACCAGAACACTATGGTCAACAGCCGGATGGTGAACCGATAGGGGATGTGATCGCAGTTGATGATGGTCTGACTTCTATCCCATTAATGGCTGCCGGAGAGGATGTCAGTGCCCGGCAAGCCCTAAAGAGTGGTGCCTTCTGGAGCATCGCCCTGGCCTCTGCCTGTCACGTTATGCTGGTGACAGCCGTTATCACCCACGTGATGCCCTATCTCAGTAGCGTCGATGTCGCTCGCTCAACTTCCAGCCAAGTAGCGATGGCTGTCCCACTGGCCAGTATCGCCGGGCGGCTTGGTTTTGGCTGGTTTGCCGATAGGGCTAGCCGGAAACTGGTGACGGTGGTTGGTTTTGGCATGATGGCCCTCGGGCTTCTCTGTTTTGCCTTCACCGGGATTACCGGCACCTGGATTCTAATACCGTTTCTTATTCTGTTCGGTCCCGGTTATGGTGGCATCAACGTGATGCGGCCAGCACTGGTGCAGGAGTACTTTGGCCGAAGCAGTTTTGGGACCATCTTTGGAATTATCATCGGGGCCGGCATGGTTGGTAGTATCGGCGGTCCGGCTCTGGCAGGATGGGCGTATGACAACTGGGGCAGCTACCAGGACATGTGGTTTCTCATGTCTGCCGTTCCGGTAGTCGCTCTGATTGCCATGCTGCTGATGTCCCCAGCCCGTTCTCGCAATAGATAAGGTCAAGGATTCCTCCCCGACCTTTTTTCGCAGTGACCATTTGGTTATCTTTTATTCTTACTTGATGATTACGGTAATCTCGAATGTCTCGACAGCCTCTTCGCCGCCTTCCCAGGGACGGCTGTATTCCATGGATATTGTGGTCTCACCGGTAGCAAGGGTTTCAAAAGTCCAGACTTCGCTACCGCCAGCACCGACCATGCCCTGCTGGGCATTTTCACCTGGTTCGTACCGGCTCTCGATTAAGGCCAATAAACCTTCATCGATAGGCTCGGATAGCTGCCATCCGAAGCCGGTGGTAGGATTGGATTCGAGGGTGATTACGAGCCGCTTCCCAGCCGCCGCCTCAATCTCCTGTCCATTGTATGAAGCATCAAGGCCGATTTGCCCTCCTTCACCTTCAGCTGCCGCTGGGTTGATGCCGCCGGCAGAAAGAGCCAGTAGTGTTACCGCTATCGAGGCTATAGCCAGGACACCTATCAGGGTCAGTCTCGCTTTCATTATATCCTTCCTTGTGCCCTGACCTTAGCCGGCAACCCCTCCATGTGTCTTACCGCAATGTAAGCAGTATTGCTGGTAGCAGTATTGTTGGTAATAGTCGTTATCCGGGCCCAGTCCGATAATGTCAATGAAGCTGTGACCATGAACCAGGCAGCCTAGATATTTCAGAATCCACATTTCCCTGTCCTCCCGGTGTTATTTCTAGTGATATATACGCTGTAACAACCCAAGTATCACACGTGCTTTAACAAGCTTCTGAGAAAAGGGAGCGCTAGGGTT
>CP070842.1:2075485-2088220 GCA_020342155.1 Dehalococcoidales bacterium | reverse complement strand
AGATGAAGATGCAGCCGTCACTGGAGCGGGCCCTGAGGCATAAGGAGATACTGGGGGCGTAGCTGGTTGAAATAGTCTACCAGCTCACACCAGCCGAAAAACGGTCCTTTATTTAACAAGGCGTACAGGCGTGGAAGTCAGGCATAAAATCTGGCGGACCTTTTTATCTATATTAAACAATTAGTCAGAGTGTTAAACGAAAGTCGGTGTATTGCTGACTTCCTACGGGCTTGAAAGCCTACAAGCTAGGTGATATTCTTTTTCTTGCATCGGTGAACGCGGAATCTGTATGTCTTGGGCGATAGCCCTAGGCAAGAGAGCAGGAAATATGACAGGACCAAGCCGTAGTGTACTATACTTGACGCTGGAGAGTTCAACCTATGCGGCAGGCTAAGAAGCAAAACAATGATCTAGCAATAGATCGACTAGTAATCGTCTCGAATCGCCTACCCATTGCTCTAACAAGAGTGGATATGGGGCAGTGGCAGGTTCAGCCCAGCCCTGGGGGGTTGGTCACTGCCCTCACTCCGATTTTGAGCGAGAGAGGAGGCTTATGGATTGGTTGGCCTGGAACGCTGGAAAAGGTCAACTTTCATGAGCTTATAGCAGGGGCAGGTCAAGATTTGGGTTATGTTCTTGAGCCTGTCTCATTGTACAAGGAGGAGATCGACCAATATTACTACGGATTTTCCAACGAAATAATATGGCCTCTCTTTCATGATCTACAGACACGCTGTAACTTCGATCCAACCTATTGGAAGATGTACCAGTCAGTCAATCACAAATTCGCTCGGGTGACAGCAGAGAACGCGAGAAGGGATGATTACATTTGGGTTCATGACTACCAGCTTATGCTTGTGGCTAAGGAGTTACGCAGCATTGGTGTAGAGAACAAAGTCGGATTTTTTCTTCATACTCCTTTCCCCCCAATGGACATCTTCGTCAAACTTCCCTGGTGGACGCAGATACTATCAGCCTTTTTGGAGTATGATGTGGTCGGATTTCAGACTCGACGTGATAGAAACAATTTCGCATACTGTATTGAAACTATGCTCAAGGGTGTTCAAGTCGATGCTAGAAAACAAGTATCTACAATGAAGACTCCGAAGCGAGAAATTGGTATTGGCAGTTTTCCAATAAGTATAGACTTTAGAGATTTTGCAGGACTGGCGTCGTCCTCGGTTGTATCACAGGCCGCCACTATGTTGCGTGAGGCTGTACCGAACCAACAGATAGTCCTCGGTGTGGATCGCCTGGATTACTCCAAGGGAATACCGGAGAAACTGCGAGCATTCAGAAATGCCCTCGAGCGCTTTGACGATCTACGCGGCAAAATAACACTGGTTGAAATTGCCGTACCAAGCCGGGATGATATTCTTGAGTATCAGACACTAAGAACTGAGGTTGAGGGCTTGGTAGGTGAGATTAATGGGAGATTCAGTCAATCAGGGTGGACACCAGTCCACTATATGTTTCGTAGTTTTGAACGAACTGAACTCCTCGCATACTACCGGGCTGCTGATATTGCCTTAATAACCTCCTTAAAGGACGGAATGAACCTGATTGCGAAGGAGTATTGTACTGCCAAGGTAGATGAAAATGGAGTCTTAGTACTCAGTAAATTTGCCGGCGCAGCAACTCAACTGGATAAGGATTCTCTACTAGTCAATCCGTATGACATTGAAGGCGTAGCTGAGGCAATCCACCGTGCATATAATATGGGTATCAATGAACGACAGCGGCGAATGCATAGACTGCGAAGAGCAGTGGCAAGACGTGATGTCTTTTGGTGGGTGGACTCCTTTTTAAAGGCTGCCATTACCAGAGAGCAGACAACATAAGGTTCAGAGCTATTCGTTCCGGTAGAGGTGATTTCCACGGTAATCCATAGCTTCCATCTTGGAAGAATGCTTGCGGTATACCGTATAGATCCGTTTATCCTTAGTCTCTACTCCTTTCGACCTGTTCCCCAACAAAGAGTCATAATACTATACGAGAAGTAATAGTGCGCGATAATAAGAGCTGTTCACCAAGAATTCTGGTGATTTAATCAGGGCTTAGCAAATCTTGAGAGATTCCTCACCCGTTAATTAAGTCTGAACCAATTCCCTATATAGTAGCCAGTGAGAATAGTGACACTACTATGGCTGGGTCATAACGATCTTCCGGAAGTGGTATCCATAAATGGAAAGAAGGATGAACCTGGCGAATTTTGGTGGAGATTTCAGCAAATAAGAAATAAATAGCCTCCAGTAATGCCTTTTACCATTTCCTCTTATGCCAAGGAACCAGATAGACTTGAAGAATGCTTTTATCTGGTGGCTCTGTACTTTCCCTGCGTTAGCCCTCGGCGGTTTATATACTTTAAAGAAGGTCTTAATCCGTTCGTAATATTCCTTTGGTGAATATATCGTGGCAAGAATATGCTTATAGCCCGCAATTAGTTTGTCATGGTCCATTTTAGGGATGAAATTGAGCGAGAAATCAGTGTTGTTACCGTTAGATGAGCTCAGAAGACGACCTTCTTCCTTTAAACGCCGGTAAAGCCTTGTGCCCGTAGGAGCGTTTAATAGCCCAACCATCGCGGTCACAATTCCGCTCCTCTGAATGAAGTTTATCTGAGCCTGGAAAATGGATTCGGGGTCGCTGTCGAAACCCACAATAAAACCTCCCTGTACCTCCAGTCCAAATTCCTGGAGCTTCTGTACCGAAGCGACAAGGTCACGATTCTGATTCTGATACTTGGTACACTCTACCAGGCTTTCGTCATTTGGAGTTTCGATACCAACGAATACCACATCAAACCCGGCAGCCACCACTAAACGCATTAACTCTTCGTCGTCTGCCAGATTAATGGATACTTCTGTTAGGAGAGCAAAGGGATACCTCTTTCGTTCTCTCCACTCAATAAGCGCCGGCAGTATTTCTGTCTTCAATTTTTTCTTGTTACCAATGAAATTGTCATCAACAATGAAGAGACCGCCGCGCCAGCCCTGTTCATAAAGGGAATCCATTTCTGAGATTAGCTGTTCTTTGCTTTTGGTCCTCGGTGTACGCCCGTTCAATATGATGATATCGCAGAATTCACAGTCATAGGGACACCCCCTTGAATACTGCAGGTTCATTGTTGAATATTGCTTCATGTCTATCAATGACCACAGCGGGATGGGGGTAGTACTGATATCAGGACGTTCATTGGAAGCGTAGATGTGCCGTGCTTGCCCTTTCTCCAGGTCTTCCAGGAAAGGGGGTAGGGTAACTTCGGCTTCACCCAAGACAAAGTAGTCTATATCGTTAAATTCTTCAAACTCCGTAGTAAACAAAGGGCCTCCGGCAACGATTTTTGCGCCGAGATGCTTGCACCGAGCGACTACTTCTTTAACCGACGTCTTTTGCACTACCATGGCACTGATGAATACGTAGTCGGCCCACTTAATGTCACCATCATTCAGCCTGGCGACATTCATATTCACCAGCTTTTTCTCCCAATTTCCCGGTAGCATTGCTGCCACTGTCAACAAGCCTAGAGGGGGGAAGGAGGCTTTCTTAGAGACGAATTTCAGGGCATGCTTAAAGCTCCAGAAAGTGTCCGGGTACTGAGGATAAACGAGTAGTATATTCAAATTGAGACTCCTTTTTACCACGCGTAGTGGATTGGTCTATCATATTACGGAAGGCGAGGGATTATGGAAATGGGAATTGCCTTGTTCCCCCGTTGTCGTCATCTTTCTTCTAATACTCAGTAGTCCTTAGATGCTGTTTCTACTGAGACCGTTTCCGAAGCGCGTTCGTCATCGGTTCAGGTAGATCCTGTACAGCATGACAGTATTTACATCGACCCTGGTAAGTGGCAAAGACCCAGTAGTGCGCACCCGTGGGTGACTGCTGACAGTACCAAGGCTCCTCTCTGTTGGGATTGCTAACTAAGCGGCCATCTACATCTCTGTATCTGGTACCACCATGTTTCCCCAGACTTGGATCGAAAGCTGCCCTCGTATCCGAGTTCATATCTCTCTTTTGTAGCATATTCCACTTCCTAAGACAGGTAAACAATACAAACTTAATCCTGTCAGCATTATAGCGCTATGTAATCTGTATTAGATTAATAGCCTAACTACTAATTATTGAATCGGAAGACACCAGAGACAGGTATAAAATACTAGTATCTCCTCTGCTGCCTTCCTCGTCCAGGTCTATCACCTCTACTGCCGTAGCCACCGCTATAACTGCCCCCGCTTCTATTATCAATGCGAGGTCGGGCTTCATTCACCACAATGGTCCGCTCGTTTAGCGCTTTACCATTAAGACCTGTGATTGCAGCTTCACTTTCAGACTTTGATGCCATTTCAATGAAGGCAAATCCCTTGGGGCGCCCGCTATACTTGTCTGTTATGACGTTTATTGAGTCCACTCCTCCATAAGCCTCAAATTCTTCCCGCAGGCTTTGTTCAGTTACCTCGTAGGATAAATTACCCACATAGATTCTCATAATAGAACTCCTTATCAACCAGACCACCCGGTCTTCGTGCTTTACTGCGAAACTCCGCTTAACCAAGCAATGTTTCACATATCTACAAATTGTTCCTAGCTACCTGGACCTACTACCTGCATAATCCCTAACACGGATAGTAGGACAAAACTATTGGATACAGTGGCTCCTGACACTACTGCTATTAATGAACTCCGCCACTTCATTCCCATTAGCCAGCTGAGCAAAGTCCCCCCATATACACCAATGGTAGGAAGGGGAATTGCTATTAATAAGGCGAGACCAACTAGTCCGTATTTCTTAACTAGAGGAGTCTCGCCCTTTTTTCTTGTCTTTTCAATAAATTGATACAAGAAGGGCCATCTCTTGGATGCCCTGGAATAGAACTTGTTCAGTAGAAACCAAATCGCAATAAATATCAGAAGCGAACAGACAGTAACGATTGCGAAGATGATTGCGGGATGTATATTAAAAAGATCTGTCATGAAACACTCAGTGATTCGTTACCCATATCTACGGAATTCTTCTCTTCATTTTCCTAGTTACTTCCGCCAATTTCTGCCTTGGCTGTTGCTTCAATCTTCTCTTTTTCGATTCTCTCTGCCCTGCCAAGAGCTAATGCTTTGTCTGACCTATTCCACTTAATCTTAAAAAATATGAATGCTACCAGACCAAATAGCAATAAACCACCTAATATGTACATTCCGACCATTTTACACTCCTGTTAGCTCATCAAATGATGATATTTATTATGGGGTATCCGTGACATACATGAAGTAGGTATCGCCCGGCGGATGTATGCCAAGAAGTCAAACCCTAGTATTAAACACCAGGTTTGACTTTACGGTAACAATCGCTACAGTAAACGGGCCTATCGCCACGAGGTTCAAAGGGTACTTCGGTTTCTTTGCCGCAATCGACACACACCACAGGGAACATTTGGCGTCTGGGACTGTAGCTGCTGTTCGTGTAGCGCTGTGATTTTTTTGCCTGGCGGCATTCGAGACAGCGCTTGGGATCATTAGTATAGCCTTTGGATTCGAAGAACTCTTGCTCTTCAACGCTGAATGTGAAGTTAGTCCCACAATCGAAACACTGGATTGACTTGTCCTGAAAATTCATTGGATGACCTCCTCTCTTACATACTCGTTAGAGTTCGGTCACCCAATTCTTAGTTGATCTGTAATGATTTAAAAAGTCTTAAATAACCTAAACTAAAACTACGCATATTATACACACTTAATGACTATTATACAACCTGTTAATTAGGCACCATATAGTAGATTGTTACGCTACTCTCGCAGCTTTAAGAAGGTTTTCATCGCTTTATAAAAAGGACCGCTAGATACTCCGCCTGACATTCACGCCTCTACGACTCAGCCAAAAAACGACCGATTCTAAATATGTATTGGTATAATCTCCGGAGTACCCATTGCTATCAAGAAGACTATGCGGGTTCCAACGAACTGGGGCTTGATGGCCCTAAACAGGTCGCTGACTGACCTTGTGGACTTTGCCGTCGGCTAGGCCCTAAATCTGTTAAACTACTTTGGTGGGTGTGACCAGCAGGTTGCCTATTACCAGAGTGAAATGTTTACCGTCGCCCGTATCCACGTAGGATACTGACGTAAGCTACCTCACGTACTTCTCAATTTCCCTTGGTTCCATTCTCACTTCCTTGTGTATTCAAGGAAGTTCCTCAATATTACACTATTGGTCTCCTTAATGGAATCCATTGCCTTATTGTTGCCCCTCTTACTTTCAGGGTGAAATTGCAGCCCCCAGACAGGCTTATCCTTATATTGGAAAGCCTGTATCTTGCACGAATCGGATTTTGCCAACCGGATTGCTCCTAGTGGCAAGTGAATTATTTCATCTCTGTGCCGCTCAAAAGCATAGAACGACCTTGGTACATTTCTAAATAGTGGATTTTCGAATCCTGCGGTTGTCAGCGTTATCTTTGTCCACCCTAATTCAAATGAACTAACGCCCACAATTCCGCCCAAGGCATCAGCAATTATCTGGCAACCTAGGCAAATGCCCAGAATAGGCACTCTGAGGTTCATTGCTCGCAATAAGAACTGAGCTTCAATCTTTAAGTATGGAAAATACTTAGAATCCCCGATGCTGTCTCTGCCACCAGTTATGATGATAGCATCGAACTCCTTGGGGGCAGGATATTTCTCATAGTGATATGGCTTTACTACGGTAATATCAGTTTGCCTGCTTAGATAGCTGAAACTACGGGCTACATTGGGGCTATTTTCAACTAGAAGTATTCTCATTATCCAATCTAGCTTCTTTGGATAGGGATTCCACTATATTAATGATACTTATTTTCGTTGTTGGCATAAGTGCGAATTCATTGGGGTTTTTCTGCTACCTTACTTGCCTGGTTCACCTGAGGGTTTTTCAAGCCAACTACGAGATTTATCTGAAGTGCATCGTTGACTTATTTATGGACAGTAGTAGACATAGATTCCACTACCCGCACTGCATCAAACCCGTCTTTTGCGTAACCGTCAGCACCTATGCTACGAGCCAATTCCTTTGAAACTGGACGTCCACCTACTATTACCTTCACTTTGTACCTGAATCCGCTCTCTTCGAGTGTACGTATAGTCTCTGTCATCTGTGCCACCGAGCTGTCAAGCTGACCTGAGAGCCCCAGGAATTGAGGCTGCTCCTCTCTTACTGCATTCACAATAGCTCGAGGTTCAATATTGTTTCCTAAGTCCTCTACTTTATTACCTGCAGCTCGAAGCAACATTGAAACTACATGCTTACCAATGTCGTGAAAGTCTCCTTTCACGGTGGCAACGACTATCATGCCTTTGGCTTTGATGCCGCTCTTAGCCAAATGAGGTTTCAGCTCCTCAATAGTTGTCGCCACTACCTGGGCCGACGCCACCACGTCTGGTAATAAAACCTCCCCGGCCTTGAATTTTTGTTCCACGATCTCCATCCCAGTGGTTAGTGCTTTGCTGATTATATTCTCGACATTCATGTGCCGGACAACAACAGCTTTCTCGACAAGTTCACGCACTCCGGGTTGCCCAACCATCCCTTCGTCCAATCCCATATCCTCCTGGGTTAATCTCCCGTGGATTACGTTATGCTCAATTAGCTTAAGTATATTTTCTTGTGTAATTCCCATAGCTACTAAAAGATGGCAAGGTAAGACTAACCGCCCTTTGTTACGCGCACTCCCTTTGCCTTAGACTTCCTAAATGCTTTTATACCGTCAACTCCCGTGATATGGATTTGCAAAGGTCTAGATTTCGTCCAGAAGAAACCACGTTCGTATCTGTGAAACTCAAATCCGAGTATGAATTCAGCTTTAGATATTCCATAGCATAGCACCCACATTAATCCGCAGAAGGGGTGACAAAGAAGGCTTAACATGATCGTTCGCCATCGGGCGGGAACAGTCATGTCTTTCCTGATGAATCCTTTGCCGAAGTATTGGCACGATTTGTTGGTGTAGAAAAAGTATCTACTCCACTGGTGACTGAAGTCGGCAATCGATTCAGGCGGCCCGTAATAAAATATTGCGTCATTGGCCAAAGTAAACTTACGATTCTGTGCGATGCAGGAATAGAAGATAAACTGATCATCGGCGAGAGAGAGTGGCAGAACAAGCTGCCGATAGAAATCTCTTGACAGGGCCATTACCCGCCCGTCTATGCTCCACCAAGAGATTGGTTTCTTCCTTCTGATTTTGTCTACCACGATCCAGTCAAAATATGCCGCCTGCTTCGCCGGGCTAGGGGTAAAATCAACAAAAAAGCGGACAAGTCCACCCTGTACTAATGCAGCCTTACCATCACGGAAATGTCGTACAAGCTTAGCTATGCTTTGCTCATCTGCCAGCCTGATGTCAGCATCAAGAAATATGAGGATATCCGCATTGGAGACTGTAAATGCTAAATTTACCGAGTCCTGCTTTCCTTTCCTTTCTGGTTTCCTAATCAACTCTATCCTTTGGTCTCCCCTGCTGAATCTTTGTACAAGACCATCTGTTTGGTCTGTTGATGCATCCGATATCACATAGATATTCTGAATGACAAACCAAGCATCTTGTCTCGCATTTATTACATCGTGCAACACACCCTCAATGCAATTTCCTTCATTAAAAGCAGGGATGACAACATCAACGGTCGTGGTTGTCACGCCTCTAGCACCACTTCTGCTTATATGAGATGGAATCTGATCTCTACGCGTATACGCCTCCATTAGACTCACCCCCTCTATATCATTTCCTGAGTCAATATGACAGTTCGATGCAGATTTACTCACAATGTTTAGTCAACCCAAATAAGCAGGGCACCAGTCATCGCCAAATTTATGGCGTATCTGGTGCCCTTTAACCTCTTCCACCACCCACCTCCAACAAGAGCTTCCCTTGTATTGAGGAAGGGTATGGTTAGGTATTAGTGGTTTACGTGTCAGTATTGTACTGGGGGAGTAGATTCTACTCCTTTGGAGGGTCGTTGTCAATAGGGTAGACGCGTAAAAAGGAACGATTGTTGGTTCAATCCTGCGGAAGTACTGGTATCTATATGGACGGTGGCTAATTAGTCGCCTCGAACCACGAATCCACTTCAGCCTCAGTGAATCGGGAGGACCTATGTAAAATCCTATTCATCGGTTGTCTTGTCTGTCGAGTCCTCGTCATAGCCAGCACTGGACTCAATGCTATCATCCTCAAGCTCTGCCGACTCTCCACTCTCCATTTCCTCACCTTCACCCACAGTCTCAGTACCCGGGCCTGTCGGCCCGTCGGCCAGCGCTCCTTCTGGGGAGAGCGTGGGCAACCAGTCGAGCCAGCTAGGTAGGTACCAGTTCCGCTCTCCCAGCAGCTTCATACTTGCCGGCACCAGCACCGAGCGTATTATGGTGGCGTCCAGTAGGACGGCCACCGCCAGTCCAAAGCCCATCTGCTGGAACATTACCAGGTCGCCACTGGCAAACCCGGCGAATACAGCCACCATAATTAACGCTGCCCCTGTGATGAGTCGTCCCGTGGAGCGGATCCCGTACGCCACCGAGTCCGCGTTATCATGGGTGTGGAAGAATCTCTCCCGGATGCGGCTCAACAGGAACACATGGTAGTCCATCGAAAGGCCGAACAGCACCGCAAAGAGGAACGCAGGCACCCACCATTCGATGGTATCCACCTGGTCGAACCCGAACAATTCGTTCCCCACTCCCTTCTGGAAGACGAGGACCAGGAGTCCGTAGGCTGCTCCAACGGAAAGCAGGTTCATGATTACAGCCTTCACCGGAACCACCAGGGAGCGGAATACCAGGGTCAGCAGTATGAAGCTCAGTAACAGGATGAAGGGAATGATCACGCGCATACTGCTATTGCCGATATCCACGTGGTCAAGCGCTTCCGCCGTCTGGCCAGTTACCAATACCCTGGCCGGGACATCGGAAAATGCCGACGGGATATAGTCGCCCCGAAGACGCTTCAAGGCAGACATCGCCACCTCACTGTAGGCATCACCTCCACCCACCGGCACCTCCAGTACAACCAGATTTCCCTGGGGGCTGACCTCCTGGCTCACATCTCCAAAGGCATCATCTTGTGCCATTGCCGCCAGCAGATTATTGATTCCTCCCTGGACCTCCGGAGAGTTGATAACGCCGTCAACAACGATCACGGCGGGCTCTGTCAATCCGGCCGAGAAGTCCCGCTCCAGGGCGATCAACCCCTTTTTTGATTCAAAGCTGTCAGGGAAAGTGCTGACCCATGCCGTTCCCACGTTCATGTTGAAAAGGGGGACAGCAGCGGCCACCAGCAGTCCACCACCTAGCAGGATGCTGATGATGGGGGCCCGCATCACGGTTCGGGAGATACGGTCCCACATACCGCCGCTGGTCCGTGCATCGGACTGAGCCTGAATTCGATAAATGAAGGGGATGCGTAGGGCGTTGACCCGATCACCCAGCAGGCTCAGCAGCGCGGGTAGCAGTGTCAGTGTTGCAGCTATAGATACCAAGACTACCAGGACGGCGCCCAACCCCAGGCTGATAAAAATATCATGGGGTACCAGCATCAAGGCGATGAGGGCCAGGAACACAGTGATACCGCTGAAGAGGACGGCCCGGCTGGCAGTTGCGCCGGTCCGCTCGATGGCATCGTGTTTATCCCAGCCCTGGGCTCTCTCCTCTCTATATCGGGCAATGATGAAGAGGCAGTAATCTATTCCGACGGCAAGACCCATCATAAAAATCATGTTCATCAGAAAAACTGAGATATTCATGGCCTGGGCGAATAGCATTGCCAAACCAAGGGCGATGGCGATGGACACGATAGCCACGGTCAGAGGGACGACTGCCGCAGCCAGTGCTCCGAACACCAGTATGAGAACGAACACTGCGATGGGAAGACCAATCTGCAACTCACCACTCTTCAGATCATGGTCGGCAAGATCATTGAAGTCCTTGTTCACCGTTGCATTCCCTGTAATAGAGATGTCGAAATCGCTGTTGTTCCTGGCATTGTCGATAATGGTGTGGATCAGCCCAACCTTGTCAGGATTGTTTAGGGATAAAGATATGAGAGTAGCGTGCCGGTCCTCCGAGACCATCGATACTTCGCCGAAGGAGTAGTAGTACATCCCTCCCCAGATCATGGAGCGTCCCAGGGCAACGATGTCATAGAACAGGTCTTCAGCAAACTGCCTGTATACCGGATTTTCTACCGTAAGGCTGGATGACCTGATGATAACTACCTCGCCACCTCCCTGAGCACTGAAACTGTGAACGAGGAATTCGCCCTTGTCCTTGTCAGGGTTCAGAGGGTCAACTGGAATCGGCCACTGATCGTGGCCAAGACTCTCATAAAGATCGAAGTACTGCTTCCAGTTTTCCTGACTGGGCACGATGGTAATAATTAGGGCGGTGGTATGTCGGTCTAAGCTGACCAGGGATTCATCACCAGACTGGTAAAAGTGGGTTCCCCAAGGAATCAAATCTGGCCCAAGAGCTAAAAAATCTACGAACAAGTTTTCAACGTATGACTGGAAAACCGGGTCCTCTACTGTTCGTTCTGTGGACCTCACCAGGACTATTTCTATCCTTTCAGACGGTTCGACAACATCGGAACGGAAACGCTCACTGATCAGGTCCCGAGCCTGCTCGGACTCGGGGTTGCCGGTCGGTCCAACATTGGTAGTGAGGGCATCGCCCATCAGGGTGACTACCAGCACAATTGCAGCGAGCAGGATAAGGCCCCACACGATGATGGTGGTCCAAGGCCGCCGTGCGCAGCGGCGGGCCAGAGATTGGGGTGAAAGACTAAGTGCCATGACTTTGTTTCCTCTCTAATTGCCAGTCGTATTATTTGTGATTCCCTATTTCAACTGGTATGGGGAATTTTAAGTCAATGAATGTTGGCTGTCAATGAACCTAAAGTGGCCAAACACGATAGAACGCCACAATGTTTAGTGTGGAAAAGGAACGATTCTGCCGACATTTTGCCGACAAACTGTATACTATCAGAAAGCGCTAGATGATTCTTGCAGGCACGAAACAGTTGTGGGGTACTGAACAGGGCAGGCGTAAACGACACTAGACCGTATCAGATGGTACAGTGTGCACGTTACTTTTAATTAGTTTGCTTTTATTCCAAAGTCCGATTTCTTATTTGTAACGATAGTTAACGTTCATTTTATCGGCACATCAAATAAAGGACTCCAGTATATAAGAGTCGTTGGATTGAGTGTATATATACACAGACAGACGTTCACAGAACTGGAGTTGACCAAATCTTCTGGTATTTGGCATTTGAAATTTACACTGGTATTACCTTGAACGTTTGTAGTCATTCTCCCTTCTCCAAGATAGCCCCATCCAGGTACGTCGGTACGCCAAAGACCCGCTGCTAGGTCTGTTTCCTGAATAGCTTTCTGCAAATGAACAACAACTTCTAGCATCTCATTGGCGCTTGAGTTTATAACCACCCAACCCACCTCTGGCCCAGACCAACCTATCCTTATCGGCTGCTTAACGGCTCCTTTCGAATCTGCTAGCACTGGATTTGCTGCAATACTGATAGCTAATATAATCACCAGAGACAGCATTATTAGTTTCTTCATTCTTTCACGTCCTTTGCACTAAATTTCTACTTAAGTTGTCTTGTCTAAGCTTCATTTGTCTATCTATTTCGGCTTCATTATATTCCTATCTGTGGGATTGTCAATTCTTTTTTTGCTAACATTTTTGCTAACGAACTT
>CP070842.1:2024822-2075385 GCA_020342155.1 Dehalococcoidales bacterium | reverse complement strand
GCAAAGACCGCATTAAAACGTTCTGGCTCGTTGGCCATAGCCAGGGGGGAATGACATCCAACCGCCTTCTGCAGACCGATTTGGTTGCGAGCCGTGTTGACGGATGGCTCAGCCTTTCGGGTGGGCGTATCGGACCGGTCGAGTTACCGGCGTCCTTTTTTGAAGGGAGCGAACGCCGGATGCCGACTCCGGAACCCGGCAGTCCCGGCCCGGGTCGTGCAATCACGGTCGATTGCGATATTTCCTTTATCTTTTCAACCGGCGGACTTGAAATAGTAAAACTTCCTGAAACTTCGCCCTGGGCCGAAAAGTACAACGCCGGCCCCCGGGTGCGCCTGCCGGATATCGTCGACACCGAGAAGGGCCAGGTGACAGGCGAAACACCGGGGCGGGGTCCGAGCTGGGGCAGGGAAGCACGGCCCGGTACGGCAGAGCTCTATGTCTTTCCAGGTGCGCGTGGCGGCCGGGTTATTGCCGACGTGGTCCGTCTCGATAAGGGGCACACCGAGGGTTACGAACCAAAGGTCACGGAAGAATTAATCAAGATGGTGGTGGCGGCGCCGGGCGGAAAGCTAATGGCACTGGCAGAGGCCGGATAGATATATTGTTATGATTCTAATCTATCTATCTATAGCATGGGCTATAGCATAAGCCAATTCTTACCTTCCGAAAGGGCCGTGCCCTCCGTTATCCTCATGGAAAACGCCGGTAAAGCGGAATACAGGATAAAATAGAGTGGAAGCCAGGCCGGGACTTGGCTTCCACTCCGTTCTCTATGTAATTATCTATAAGTGAAGGACTAGTTATTAATCCTGTTTTGGTGTGTTTCTACAGCGCCTTCACCTTCTTCCCCCGCATGGTTGCTACGGTGTTCATCACCAGGGTCTGCGAATGCAGGAGTCACCGCCAGACATAAATTAAGTATGACAACCAGCGTAAGGAACCCGATTGTAACTGCTTTCTTAATTTCCCTTGTCCTTTCTACGATTCCTATTCTCGATAAATCGCTTGATTATGAAACAGCTTTCAGCTTATTCTTCGGCGATTATTTAATGGTCCAGATGAGGATGAGGACCCGGTCCATCATAATCATGGGGTTCGTGGTCACAGTCATTACAATCACCACAATCATCGGGACAATCAGCATAGTTACCGGTGCCATCCCCGGGCCCATCGCCATTATGTGCTAAAACAGCGCCAGTAACTAAAAATGTTAGCATAACTGTTAATACCAATGCCATGGATAATACCTTAACTACCTTACTCACAATCCAAAATCCTTTCTTATTAGGTCTATACTATGGCTGGCCTCTATTTTTTACATGTCTATATCCCTCCTATATTAATCCCTATATCTATAACGTCAAATATCCCAATAAGATAGTATGTTCTATAAGAAATTAGTAATAGTACATTTCCTTGCTTTTCAATTACAGACATATTTGTAAACGAGCTCCTCACCATTAATAAAACAAGGTGGTACTAAAAAGTACCACCAATCTGACCTTATTCTCCCCGGTATCTTGACCGCAACCAGTCCAATTAATACTCTTCAACAATAGCCACGTCAAAGCTCATCAGGGGCCGTACCTTGCCCTGTTCTCGACAGTTGGTGTAGAATTATCTCAACACATGTATCCGGGCTTAACGTAGTCCGGCTCACAAGCGGTAGGCTGATTGATAGAAAGGAGTTGAGATTCACGAAATTAAAGAAAGTGTCCTTAACAAGAATATGCAAATACCACACACGGAATACATATAGTGAGGAGTTAGTATGAGACTAAGAAATGCAGTTGTTGTTGATGGCGTTCGGACGGCTTTTACCAAGGGCGGACGCGGCAAACTCGAAGCGGCGCGGATGGATGACCTGGGTGCCTACCTCATCAGAGCTCTTCTGGAGCGGAACCCCAAGGTCAAGCCGACCATGATCGAAGACGTGGGTATCGGTGGCAATCTGGGGCGCGGTGTTGTTCATCTCGCCGGATTACCCCAGGAGATGACCGACTTCTCAAGTGAACGGGCCTGCGCCACCAGCCAGGAAACTGCGCAGCGTATCAGCATGGCCATCATGCTTGACGAGTATGATTGCGGTATCTCCGTCGGTGTCGAGCGAATGGGGAGGGCAATGGGTGGCGGTATGCCACGCATGGAGATGACCCGCAGAGATGGCTTTAACCCGAAAATGGGGGAGCGGACCAAAGAACAGCGTGACATGCCCGCGAACCATTTCGACTACTTCTCGGTACCCATCCCGGACTACATTCTGGACTCTCCGATGGCCTCGATGACACAGACCGGCCAGAACGTCTGCGAGATGTACGACCTGAGCCGTGAGGAAATCGATGCTTTTTCCATGCGGAGCCAGCACAAGCTGGCCAAGGCCTACGATGCCGGCATCTATAAGGACGAGGTCCTGCCTGTCGAAGTCGAGGACCCGGTCTTTGACGATGAGGGGAACTGGGTACCGGATGAGGTCGGCCCGATGGTTATCCTTGACCGCGACGAGGGTTTAAGACCAAACACGACCATGGAAGGGTTGGCTGCCCTGAACCCGGTCAGGGGAATCGTGAGTTATAAAGGCGGGCCCCTGCTGATTACGGCCGGCAATTCCTGCCCGACCAACTGTGGCGTGACAGCCCAGCTAATCATGTCCGAGGAGATGGCCCTCAAGCTGGGAGTTGACTTCCTGGCACGGGTTATCGGCTGGGGGAATGGCGGCTGCAAACAGCAGATTATGGGCGTCGGTCCCGTCGTTTCGACACCGCTGGCCCTAAAGCATGCCGGACTTGAGATGGAGCAGATTGACCGTATTGAATTCAACGAGGCCTTTGCCTGCCAGGTTGTCGCCAGCATGAGAGAGCTTGGAATGCCCGAAGAGAAGGTGAACGTCAACGGCGGTTCCATAGGCATTGGCCATCCCATCTGCGCAACCGGAAACCGGCTGTGGATGACGGTCTGCAAGGAACTGAAGCGCAGTAATACACGTTATGGAATGGCCACGCAGTGCTGTGGCGATGGAGAGGGTATGACCGTTATCTTCGAGAACCCCGACGCTACGAAATAGAGCGACAATGTCCGGCAAAGAAGGCACTTTTTCAGGTACTCTTTGCCGGACTTTACCAATATCTAACTTCTACGCTCAGGGCTAAATCTTTTTTATCTTCGTAAACAGTTGCCCTCTAGTTCTTGAGATCTGTGCTATTATTCTATCACGAGTTAAACTTACAACCAGGAGGTACTATTGTGCCACAAACTCCGAATACGTATCCAGTTAAGCTGTCGATCGACTACCCGGATAGAAATCTCAACAGACTAACAACTTTTTTCAGGATTCTAACTATTATTCCAATCGCTATCATCATAGGTTTAATATCGAGTGGTAGTTTGCAATGGGAAGGGGAAAATGGTGAAGTCTACAAATATGCCGCGTCTGGACTCTTATTTCTACCACTTGTTTTAATGATCCTGTTCAGGAATAAATATCCAAGGTGGTGGTTTGACTGGAATGTGGCGCTAACCAAGTTCAGCGCTCGCGTTGGAACATATCTCTGTCTGCTTACTGATGAATATCCATCGACTGACGAAGAGCAGTCGGTGCACATTGAGATTCCATATCCTGATGCTAAAAATGAGCTGAGTCCGGGGTTGCCACTAGTAAAATGGTTATTGGCTATACCACACTACCTTGTCCTGGTCTTCCTATGGGTTGCTGTCATAGTGTGTGTCATTATTGCCTGGTTCGCTATACTGTTTACCGGTCGTTACCCAAGGGGCCTGTTCGATTTTATAGTTGGCGTCTATCGATGGTCTTTAAGAGTTGAGGCGTATGCGTTCTTGTTGACTACTGATATTTATCCACCATTCGCACTTAGTGACTAAAATTCCGATTATCCGTAAATCTCTAAACTCGCAAGGCTAACCTTGAGTTGCTAACATTATTGCTAACGAGCTATTGGCCTATTACACCGGGCAACCATGGTGAAGCGAGTACTAGAATAATAAACACAGCGGCAGACAAGCTGATTGTCTTGCGCGCGCCCTGTCCATGTATTGCTACCAATAGCAACCACACGGTGAGATATATGAATATGCCAATCAAGAACGTTATGGCAAATCCCCAGTTGGTAGAAGTATTGAACGCCAGAGGCACGGCCAACGCCATAAAAGCGGCATTCAGGGCATAGAGCATCGCAGCCACGGATTCAGAGACCTCAACTTTGCCTGACCTCAGCACATAAGGAAAGGGGATTCCTGCAAAAAAACCAAGGGGCGCTATTGTTATCACGCCCAGAGTAACCTTGACCGGTAAAGAGAGGTGTGCCGTAACAGAAAAGAATGATGGGGCCGCGTACTGGTACAGGACAAGCAACAGGAGGATGATACCCAGCGAATAGTACACGCCTTTTTTACCAATACGACGGCTCCACAAGCTCCCGAGTCCGGAGAATATCAGCAATGTTCCGACAACGCTTGAGAAAGTCGCTACAGGCGAACCAAGAAATAGCTCGTAACGCTGGATTAATACAATCTCTATGAGCAAATAGCCCAGACCAGTCAAAGCTACCGTGAACATGTGCGGGAGCAAACCAAGTATTGCTCCCCTGCGCCGACTTAAGAACCAGAGAAGAAGTGGCACTAGTGGCAACACCATATACAGAATATTGGCGTATGACTGCTTCAGATTAGAGTGAGACGGGTCAACGTCAAACATAAATGGGCGGTCATCCGTTATCGCTTGAATGTTATGTTCCGCTAGGAAATCCTTATTGGACTCCCCACGTAATACTTGAGACAGAGTAGTATAACATGGCTCATGCGGAAGATGAAGCACGGTCGTTTTTGCTCTTATCGGCCCCATTCGGAAACCTGTGACCGCTTCAATCTGTAGTATGTTATCTAGATCATCAAGCCACTGCACCAAATTGGAGACTTCTTCATCAGTAAAAGGGGTCTTCTTCATGATAATCTGGAAGTAATCTGCACCGCTTACGGTTGTCCACTGAAAAACAAAGAAGTGCTGCTCGGGTTGAGGGTTACCTCTTTCAATTAAGACCTGGCGCATCGTAAACAGCAGCTTCCAGACCGGCACCTCACGCGTGGGAGTGTACACCGGTTCTTCTACAACCACAATTCCATTACCAGTGAGATGGTCCAGGTAGCTGTGCAGCGCTTCGGAAGTAAACAGGTATTCGGGGGTCGGCTCGCGCCCCTTACCCCCTCGAGTCCATCCCCGATTCATATGCGTGTTCAATAGAGTAATAATGTCAAATTGAAGGTCACTTTGTTCCACATAACTCCGTCCATCCATTATGGACACGTCTATACCCTCGTAGCTGTTCCCATTCCATTCCACCAGTTCGTTCGTCTGTAAGTTGACAATGGCTGGGTTGATTTCCACCCCGTAAACGTTCTCCCCCAGAAATTTTGCAGACTTGGTGATGCCGTCGCCGGCAAGACCAATGATGAGAATATCGGGATTGTCAATTAAGCAATTCGGGAGACGCGGGTCGATCTGATAATTTTCCGTAGGCAGTTTCCGGATTGTATCACTCCTGTATCCGTTTTCGTATGATTTCAATAATGTCGCATCCGGAGTACTTCGGAGTACGTCATATCTGCCCACATATGATGATCTGGAAAATAAGACCTCTGCCTGAGGATCGCCTCTTATAAGCTTTGTTCTTACAATATTTAACGAGTCATACCCCATGTTTAGAATGCCAAGGATGAAAACACTCCACATGCCAAAAACAGCCAGATACATTAACCCCCGCCGTACTTGGCCAACTCGATAAGGAGCAATAAAACAACACGCTATTAAAAAAGTAAGTGACGCCAGAAATATCAGGCTGTTCTCTTCACGAAAACTGCCCAACGTTATATTCACAAGAAGTGCCCCTAATCCCGAGCCTAGTAATGTGACAAAGTACGCCACGTGAGAATCCATTCTCACCAGTACGATAGAAATCACTACACCGGCGCAAATAAAAGGGACCATCATCAGTAATGAGGTGATAAAGAGGTTGTCCATTGGCGTAACTAAGTAGCCAAGAATCGAGAGGATAGACACTGGTAGTAGTAGGCTAGTTGCGATCATGGTCGGAAAGGGGACTCTGTGTGCAGTGAAGAATCCAATCAGCCCGCCGATAGCTCCCCCCAACAAAGCTATCGAGATTATGGAGTTGGCAGTGACGTAGTCACTAAAGATTGATAAGACCTGATAGAGGATAATTTCCAGGAAAATTACAGTGAACGCTACCCCACCGACTCCCAGCAATATCCAGAACCAGTTCCGCCCTTCAACAAAAGGCAGTGTACGGTTCTCCTCCTGTGTGGTTGAATCTCTCGATGTCTCTGTGACTGAACGCAATACCTATCTACCTAGCATTATTAAGTCGGAATTTCTCCATTTCAACTCGCGGTGAGGCATCCCGGTTCTAATTGCTATGTCACCAATAGTACATCCAGGGTACATCACTGTCAATGTCTTAAATTCAACCATATTTTCCCTGGTATCTTGACCGCAACCCTTCTAATTGCTACACTTCAAGCATGAGTCTGCTCATAGTGCGGGTAAGAGTTCTGCTATGAAAGTCGTGACTGTTGAGGAGATGGGCCAGATAGAGGAGGTCTGCGCCAAGATTGGCCTGCCTTCCGATATTCTCATGGAAAACGCCGGCAAAGCGGTGGCGGAGCAGGTCAGGCTCAGACTCGGTGCCATCGACCAGCAACACGTCCTCGTGATGGTGGGGCCGGGTAATAACGGGGGCGATGGGCTGGTAGCTGCCCGCTACCTTCATGACTGGGGCGCTAAAGTTAGCGTCTACCTCCTCACCCAGAGACCGGATAACGACCCGAACCTGAAGCTGGTCCGGGTGCGTGATATTCCCTGCATGGACGTAACCGAGGACGAGAACCTTGGCAAGCTCTCCGAGCTACTATCATCGTGCAGTGCCGTGATCGATTCGATATTCGGTACCGGCACCGGCCAGAACCGCCATCTCGAAGGGATTTTTCAGCAGGCGCTGGGAATGGTAAGCGATATCCAGAGCAACCGCCCAGAGCTACACACCTTCGCTCTGGACGTACCCTCCGGATTCGATGCCGACAGCGGCAGTGCCGACCCGGCGTGTCTCTATGTAGATGATACCATCACGCTGGGATTCCCCAAGCTAGGCCTGTTCAATGCCTCCGGTGCGGAAAGGGCAGGACAGATAACGGTGGCGGATATCGGTATCCCCTCGTATCTGGCGGAGCAGATATCCGTTGAGCTTATCACCGACGACTGGGTGGCGTCGAATCTTCCGGAACGACCGTTTCTGGCCAACAAGGGTACCTTCGGTCGTGTCCTCGTTGTCTCCGGCTCCAATCAATACATCGGGGCTGCCTACCTGGCCTGCATGGGAGCGATACGGGTGGGGGCAGGACTGGTGACCCTGGCTACGCCAAACCGTCTCAAGCCTGTCCTGGCAACTAAACTCACCGAGACAACCTACCTGCCACTGACGGAAGCAAAGCCCGGTATTGTCTCCCCCGGTGCAGCAAAGCAAATTCAGCAGGAGCTCGGTAACTACGATGTCCTGCAAATAGGGTGCGGGGTGGGACAGAGTCGGCCGGTGGCAAACTTCATTAAAAACGTACTGCTTGGCCCCAAGCGGGCACAGCTACCACTGGTGGTAGACGCCGACGCCCTCAATATACTGGCTACAATCCCTAACTGGTGGCAAAAGCTACATGACGACGCGATACTGACACCACACCCCGGGGAAATGTCGCGGCTGGCGGGGATCTCTGCCAATGAAGTCCAGTCTAACCGGACAGGTATCGCCAGAAGGATGGCCGGGGAGTGGGGGAAGACGGTTGTCCTCAAAGGAGCCTACTCTGTCATCGCTACGCCGGACGGTGAATGCCACATCAGCCCGATGGCCAACCCGGGACTGGCATCAGCCGGTACCGGTGACGTCCTTGCCGGAGTTATCGCCGGACTGCGGGCACAGGGACTGGCAGCCGCAGAAGCGGCCGCCTGTGGTGTCTACCTCCACGCCGAGGCCGGAGAGGTGATCCGAGCAGATATCGGTGATGCCGGCATGATAGCCAGCGATTTATTACCAGTGCTACCCATGGTTATCCAGGAATTGAAAGAGGGGCTTGAAAGTAGCTACATCGAAGGGGAATAAAATGCTGCTAACAATTGATATCGGTAATACCAATGTTATCTTCGGGGTATTTGAAGGCGAGGAACTCCGGAATACCTGGCGGACAGCAACCGTTATTAACAAGATGGCCGACGAGTACGCCATGTTCCTCCTCAACGCATTCCAGTACAAGAACCTGGAGACTTCTGATATCACCGGAATAGCCTTGTGCAGCACCGTTCCACCATTAGTAGTCACCTTTCAGGAGATGCTGCAACGCTACTTCGGCATTTTACCTCTGGTGGTCGGTCCGGGTGTTAAAACCGGCGTAAGTATCCGCTTTGACAACCCCCGAGAGGTCGGACCCGACCGCATCGCCAACACCGCCGCTGCCCATCTTCTTTACAAAGGACCGGTAATCATAGTTGACCTCGGAACCGCGACCACTTTCGACATCGTTTCTAGAGAAGGTGAATTTATAGGGGGTGTTATCGCCCCCGGGCTCGGTCATGCCGCCGAGGCCTTGTTCGCACGTACTGCTGCTTTGCCACGCGTCGAACTGGTCGCCCCCAAACAGACAATTGGGGCGAACACAATCGCGGGTATGCAGTCAGGTATTGTCTTCGGCTACGTCGGGCTCGTCGAGGGCATATTAGAGCGTATCCAGAGGGAACTGGGAGAAAAGGCGACTGTGGTCGCCACCGGCGGGTACGCTTATGTAATCACCCCAGAGACAACTGTTATTGATACAATTAATCCCGATATCACACTAATCGGGCTTAGAGCAATCTATCAGATAAACCAGACTCAATCCCGGCAGGGAGGTGCAAAATGCTGACTGATAAGAATATAGTCTTGGGTGTTACCGGAGGCATCGCCGCTTATAAGGCGGCCGATTTAGCAAGCAAACTGACCCAGGCCGGTGCAGTGGTCAATGTGGTCATGACGGAATCGGCCACCGAGTTCGTTTCTCCCCTCACTTTCCGGGCCCTGACTCACCGACCAATAGTTACCAGCATGTTCGAACTCGCCTCCGAGTTTAGTGTCGAGCACATTGCCCTGGCAGAAGCAGCCGACATAGTCGTCATTGCCCCAGCAACCGCCAACACCATCGCTAAAATAGCAGCAGGCATCGCTGATGACATGCTCACCTGCACTGTCCTTGCCTCTGAGGCCCCGGTTATCGTGGCACCTGCAATGAACGTCAATATGTGGCAGAACTCTATCACGCAGGATAACATTGCCAAGCTCAAGGCAAGGGGATTCACCATCATCGACCCGGAGTATGGTAGATTGGCCGAAGGCAAGATGGGTATGGGACGTCTTGCCGCCACAGATGATATCATCGGTACCATCAAGCAGGTACTGGGCAGGAGTGGAGACCTTGCTCAGAGGCGTATCGTCGTTACCGCCGGCGGCACCCGGGAGGCAATCGACCCGGTACGCTATATCGGGAACCGCTCCTCGGGGAAGATGGGATTTGCCCTGGCCGAAGCCGCCCGGGATAGAGGGGCTACCGTAGTGCTTATTGAGGCCGCCACCTCTACGCCATCTCCAGCAGGTATCGAGGTCATCAACGTCGAATCGGTAGCCGAGATGAAAGAGGCGGTCACAGAGACTACGAAAAGGGCTGATGTCTTGATAATGGCCGCTGCGGTATCGGATTTTCGGATGGCCCAGCAGGCCAACCAAAAAATCAAGAAAGAGGGGGGTAAGGCATCTCTCGAACTGGTGGGGACCGAAGATTTCCTGCTGAAACTTCCTGATACTTTTCTCAAGATTGGCTTTGCTGCTGAGACGGAGAACCTGCTGGAGAACGCCAAGAAAAAATTGAATGAAAAGCGCTTGGGATTCATCTGCGCCAATGATGTCACCGCCGCTGATAGCGGTTTCGGTACGGACACCAATAAGGTAACGCTGCTCTATCCTGACGGCAGGACGGAAGACCTGCCCCTGATGACCAAGCGGGAGGTGTCCGATATAATTCTGGACAGGGTGGTGGCAATACTGGAAGAAAAGTAAGCCTTAAGGGTAAGGAATGGACAAAGAGGAACTGAGGATTCTCGGAAACCTTGATACAATTATAACGCGGGAATCTGTCCGTGCAACTATTGATTCGATAGTTTGGCGTGCGGAACAGAAGCTGACTCAGAACCCGGAAGCTTTGTTAGCCTGGGAACCAGTGCCGTTAGCTATATATGGACAGGGATTGCCGGATATGATTCGTTCCGGTTGGGTTTTTGTTCTTCGTGCTCAAACCAATACAGGGGCCGAGAGACACCCTAACAGTCACCAACGAATGATGTCTTCCCGAGGTTCAGGGAATCTTCAGATATGGGATGGTAAGAAGTGGAACTCCAATCGTCTTATCAGTGATACCGGTGCGCCATTGGAAAGGCGATGGCTTTCCATTCCTGCCAACGTCTGGCATCAGGCTGTGGTTACTGAAGAGAACTGGGCAGTCATGTCATTCCACACTGTCCCAGAAAATGAACTCATCGAAGAGCGACCAGACGCAACTGATGTTAAGTTGACTCGCCAGCGTAGATATGTTGAGGCGTAAAAGCTGTAAAACCCATTCCTCTCACTTGAGGGAGAGGGGGGCGCAGGGGGTGAGGGTGATACAATACAAGAAAATCTCGGAGAAACAAGCATGATACAGACCCCGCAAGTTGAATCAGAGATGCCCAAGGCTTATCAAGCCGATAAGGTCGAGTCCAAGTGGTACCAGTTCTGGCTGGACAAAGGTTACTTCCAACCTGAGATAGAAAAAGGTAGGAAACCTTTCGTTATCATCATGCCACCGGACAATCTCACCGGTGAAGCCCACGTTGGCCATGCCTTAGGTGCGATACTACAAGACATTATGACTCGCTGGCACCGGATGAAGGGCGAGCCGACACTCTGGCTGCCGGGGGTTGACCATGCCAGCATCGCTGCCCATGTCGTGATGGAACAAATGCTGGCTCAAGAGGGGACGGACCGATTTCAATTAGGTCGGGAAAAATTCCTGGAGAGGATGAGACAGTGGGCAGCAGAATGCAGGCAGACTATCACGGAGCAACACTGTAGACTCGGGGCTTCGTGTGATTGGAGTCGTGCGCGCTACACCATGGATGAGGACTCGAGTAGAGCAGTACTCACCGCTTTCGTCCGCCTCTACGAAAAGGGCCTCATCTACCGAGGAGAGAGAATCGTCAACTGGTGCCCACGCTGCGCGACTGCTATCTCAGACCTTGAGACCGACCATGTCGACCTGACAGGGAACCTATGGTATGTCCGTTATCACCTGGTTGACGCTGACGATTTCATCACCGTGGCCACCACACGACCGGAGACGATACTCGGTGACACTGCCGTCGCCGTCAATCCGAACGACGAACGGTTCAAGCACATAATCGGCAAAAAAGCTATCTTACCAGCCGTCAATCGCGAGATACCTATCGTAGCTGACGATGCGGTTGATCCCGAATTCGGTACCGGTGCCGTCAAGATTACGCCGAACCACGACCCGGTGGACTTCGAGGTCGCTCAGCGCCAGGGACTGCCACTGGTAAATATTCTCAACGACGACGCCACCATGAATGAGAATGCCGGACCCTACCAGGGGCTCGACCGCTTTGCCTGTCGTGAGGAAATTGTGGCCGACCTGGAGAAGGAAGGGCTGCTGGTAAAGATAGAGCCTTACAGCCACGCCGTGGGGCACTGCCATCGATGCGAAACTGTTATCGAGCCGCTCGGCAGCAAGCAGTGGTTCGTCAGTATGAAGCCTCTGGCAAAACCGGCGATAGAGGCCGTATCAGACGGTCGAATTGCCATTCTCCCGAACCGCTTTACCAAGGTCTACCTTAACTGGATGGAGAACATCCGCGACTGGTGTATCAGCCGCCAGCTCTGGTGGGGACACCGCATCCCGGTCTGGTACTGCCAGGACTGCGATGAGATAACAGTGGCCATCGAAGAACCCAAAACCTGCAGCAAGTGCGGTTCAGTCAATATCGAACAGGACCTGGATATTCTTGATACCTGGTTCAGCTCGGCATTGTGGCCTCACGTTACCCTTGGCTGGCCCGACGATACCGAGGACCTGCTTTATTTCTATCCGACCTCCGTGATGGAGACCGCGTATGACATCATTTTCTTCTGGGTAGCCAGAATGATAGTGATGGGCCTTGAGCACATGGGCGACATCCCTTTCCACACCGTTTACCTGCACGGCCTGGTACGGGATGAAAAGGGCGTGAAGATGAGCAGGACTAAAGGCAACGTGGTTAATCCGGTTGACGTTATGGACGAATATGGCACCGATAGTCTGCGTTTCGCAGAGACCACTGGGATAACGCCGGGGAACGATAGCAAGCTATCGCTCGTCAAGATAGAAGCCGGGCGCAACTTCGCCAACAAGCTATGGAATGCTACCCGGTTCGTAGTGAGAGGCATTGACGGTCAGACCGACCTCGAAATCAAACGAGACCAGCTACCGATGGAAGACCGCTGGATACTGAGCCGGCTTAACCGCACCATAGCCAGTGTCACCGAATTGCTTGAAGAGTTCCAGTTCGGAGAGGCCCTGAGGCAGATACACGACTTCCTCTGGGGTGAGTTCTGTGACTGGTATATTGAGCTATCCAAGAACCGTCTCGGCACCAATGAATCAGTATCACCGCTACCGGTACTAATACACGCCCTCGAGACATCATTACGACTGCTCCATCCGTATATGCCTTTCATCACTGAGGAACTCTGGCAACACCTAAAACAGCGCCTGCCAGCTGACTGGCAGGAAGCGGAGTCTATAATGATCGCCCCCTACCCCACCACCGACGAAAGCGCTGCCGATCCGGAGGCTGAGCGTGTTATGGAAGCGGTCATCGAGCTTGTGCGCTCTATCCGTAATATCCGGGCAGAGCATAAGGTAGAACCGGCGAGGTGGATCGAAGCCCATGTATATGGCGGTGAGCTAGCATCGGCGTTATCCACGCACGCGGCATCAGTCGAGACCCTGGCACAGGTGAGACCGGTCAGTTTCCATGAAAGCCGGGCAGCCGGTGAGACAGGTGACAATTCACTGGTGCTGGTGCTGAAAGAGACCGAAGTAGTCATCCCCATGGAAAGCATGGTCGACCTGGCAGCAGAGCGAGAGCGCCTCAGCAAGGAAATAGAGCAGGTTGATATGGAAACTGGCCGTCTCGAGGTCAGGCTCAACGACAAGGCGTTCCTGAGCAAGGCCCCGGAGGCCGTTATCGAAAAAGAGCGCGGACGGCTGGTGGAAAAGAAAGACCGGGCGGAGAGACTGAGGCAGGAGCTGGATAGGCTGGGTTAAACTATTGTTTGTCTTCGCTAGGATTTGAGCGGTTGCCCGGAGAGGTTGTTGGCATTCAGCCAGTCTAGGCCTTTTTTTGTATCGCTGGCTATTCGGGCTTTATCACTGTGTTTTAGTCGATACTTGAACAGCCAGTAAGTGAACTCCTTCATCTCGAGGAGGGTAGTCGACTTCAGGTGGTGGTAGCCGTTCTCTTTGCGGAAACTTTTCAGCAGCACTTCCCGACCCTGCCGGTAGACCCGACGATAGACCTCATTGGAAGGGTCCTGCTCCCTGGCAAAACCGGAAACCCTTCTCTCCTTACGGACCTCATCCTGTACCGCCCAAAATAGTGCCTCTTCAACCGTAATGCCATAAAAGTAGTTGAGGTACTGATGATATCTGACGCTTCCGACAAGCTGCTTGAACTGTTTTGTAGTTATGTCAACTGGTAACCTACCGTGAAAGAGGAAGTTAAGCTTTTCATCTTCCGGTAGCCTGCTATCAACCGCCTCACACAGTCGCTCCGCCAGTAGCATCCAGTCGAGGGCCTCATCGGCAATTAGGTAGCGATAGGTACGTCCGTTGTGGGTTTCCTTCGGGCAGTCCCAGAGGGCGATTGCTTCAAGGAGTGCCAGGTACCATTCCTTGCCGTCAGCAATTGACTTCTCCAGATGCTTTATGGCAGCCTTGGTGTCAAACAACTGCATAACCGCCTGACTATCCGGGCTGCTCAATCTTACCCTCCCCCATCTCGGTCTTCAGCTTCTCATAGAATTCGAGCCTGCCAGTTGTCACCAGCTCGGTGATTTTCTTGGTGATGGCCTCCCCCACCCCAGGAACCTCCTTCAATCTCCCCTCGTCCACCAGCTGCCCTAACGGCACCGTCAGCCACTCGATAGAATCAGCCGCCTTGCGGTAGGCCTGTATCTTGAACCAGTTTTCTTTCTTCTTCTCCAGAAGGTCGGCAATATCCCGGAAGACAACAATAATTTCAGAATTGTTCATGATACGAGCCAGATTTTACTTTCCGCAGCAGTACTTATATTTTTTACCACTACCGCAGGGGCAGGGGTCGTTACGCCCTACTTTTTTACCAGCCACTTTTGCCTTCTGTGGCTGTTTCGGGCCATCATCACCCCGTCCGGCAACCATCTTGGCCATGGCTGCCGGTACTCTCTTCTTAACTGGCTGCTTGGTCATGTTGGCATGATAAACAGAATGGACAACGTCATGATGTATCGTGTCCATGAGGGCATCGAACTGAGCGGCCCCCTCCCGTTTGTAGGCCACCAGTGGGTCCCGCTGGGCAACCGACTGCAGCCCGATGCCGCGCCGCATGTGGTCCATCTCGGTAAGATGTTCCACCCAGAGACTGTCAATGATACGGAGCATGAGCAGACGTTCCAGCATCCTCATATTGTCAGCACCAAGCTCCTGCTCTCTCTGCTCATAGAGGGTCTCCGCCTGCTCAATAAGAGTATCCTCCATCTGCCCCGTCTTCATCTGGACAAGAGCATCTGCATTAAGCTCGGGCAACAACGAGAAGATAGTCGAGACTTCAGCAAGAAGGTTACCTGTGCTCTCTTCGTCACGTTCGCTCCCGGCATGGGTGGCAACAATACCCCTGACCTCGTCGGCTACCATCGAGAGGATATTGGCCTTAAGATCTGCCCCACTCAGAATCTTGAGCCGCTCACCGTAGATAATTTCACGCTGCTGGTTGATTACGTCATCATACTCAACCAGGTGTTTGCGGATATCGAAGTTGTATCCCTCCACCCGCACCTGTGCACCCTCAATCGAGCGGTTGACCAGCCTGTTCTCAATAGGTGTATCCTCGTCCATCCCTGCCCACTCCATGATACCCTTGATACGGTCGCCGCCAAAGCGTTTCATGATATCATCCTCTAAAGATACGTAGAAGCGTGAACTCCCAGGGTCGCCCTGCCGTCCGGCCCTACCCCTGAGCTGATTATCAATCCGCCTCGCCTCGTGACGCTCGGTACCGATAATGTGAAGTCCGCCAAGCTTGAGTACTTCTTCGTGCTCCTGACGCCACTCTTCCTGACTTCTGCCTTCGGGATTACCACCGAGTACGATATCAACACCGCGTCCGGCCATATTGGTGGCAACAGTCACCGCCCCAATGCGTCCAGCCTGAGCGATGATACCCGCCTCCTTCTCATGTTGCTTGGCATTGAGCACCTGGTGAGAGATACCTTTCCGTCGAAAACGGTCACTCAGGTCTTCCGATTTCTCAATCGATACCGTACCGATAAGTATCGGCCGCTTCTCCTGGTGCAGCTGCTCCACCTCCCGGACGACCGC
Organism: Dehalococcoidales bacterium; assembly: GCA_020342155.1. GTDB lineage: Bacteria > Chloroflexota > Dehalococcoidia > Dehalococcoidales > Fen-1064 > W589. The sequence goes on along the minus strand of CP070842.1, from coordinate 2,059,617 downwards.
TTTGAACTTGGTCTCTTCGTCTTTGTAAATCTGGTCAGAGCAGTCCTCACGAATCATCGGCTCGTTGGTAGGAATAACCACCACTTCAAGCTTATAAATCTTGTGAAACTCTTCAGCCTCGGTGATAGCGGTACCGGTCATTCCGGCCAGTTTTTCATACATCCGGAAGTAGTTCTGAAAGGTGATGGTGGCATATGTCATGCTCTCACGTTTCACCTGGACCCGCTCTTTTGCCTCAATCGACTGGTGCAGGCCTCCAGAATACCGCCTACCCGGCATGAGACGGCCGGTGAACTCATCGACGATGACCACTTCGCCATCCCTGACCACATAATCGACATCCCTGCGGAAGAGGAACTGGGCCTTCAGCGCATTATCGAGGTATCGGGTCAGTGAGGCATTTGAAGGGTCATAAAGATTGGGCGACTGCAGAATCCCATCACTGGTAAGCGCCCTTTCTACGTTGGTGATGCCGTTATCTGTGAGGCTTATCGAGCGCCGTTTCTCGTCTATAGTGAAGTCCTCGTCCTGGCGCAGGCGTGGCACCAACCGGGCGAAGACCTGATACTTTTGCTCAGCCTCCTCCGCCGGGCCGCTGATAATCAATGGTGTACGCGCCTCATCAATCAGGATATTGTCTACTTCATCAACAATGGCATAGTGTAAGTGACGCTGGGCACACCGGGACAGGTCGACAACCATATTATCACGAAGGTAATCAAAACCGAACTCGTTGTTAGTGCCATAGGTGATATCAGCTGCGTAGGCCTCACGACGGGACATGGGTCGCAGGTAGTTCCACGTCTTGTCTTCCGCTTCGTATTCTAGGTCGTAGACAAAGCTCTCATCATGCTGGATGCAGGCAACGCTAACCCCCAGGGCATGATACACCGGCCCCATCCAGCGCGACTGCCACTTACAGAGGTAATCATTTACCGTGATCAGGTGACAGCCCTGACCCGTGAGAGAGTTCAGGTAGAGGGGTAATGTAGCCACCAGCGTCTTACCCTCACCGGTCTTCATCTCAGCAATTTTGCCCTGATGAAGTACCACACCTCCTACGAGTTGGACATCAAAATGCCGCTGTCCCAGAGTACGTTTGGCGGCCTCTCGAACAGCGGCAAAGGCTACAGGCAACAGCTCGTCCAGCGTGACACCAGCCTGGTAACTCCGTTTGAACTCCGCCGTCTTGGCACGGAGCTCATCATTACTGAGCCGTTCGAACTCCGGCTCAAGCTCGTTTATCCTCTGCACCGTTGGCTGAAACCGTTTCAACTCTTTCTCGTTGGAGTCGAGTAGACCACTCAACCACTTAGGCATCGCTATTTCCTTTAATTAGCTCCCTGGCTTTATCCGCAGTTGACAGCCAGACCATAACCCTGACCTCACCAAGGCCGTCTATGGCGAAGGCATGCACCGACGGTGCTGCAGTTGACTTCAACAGGGAAGGTATACCATAGCTCTCAAGCAGGCTCTTTATTATCTGCGCTTCCGCTTCCCCTACCGCCCGATACACCTCTATCATCTCTTCGCTACTACTCAAACATCGCCCCCACTGATATTCCGGTGTGGATACGGTGGATAGCCTCTCCTAGCAAAGGGGCAATCGGCAAGACAGTAATCTTATCAAGCATTTTACCATCAGATATTGGCACCGTATCGGTGACGACGACCTCTTTTACCGGGCTGGTAACGATTCTATCCGACCACGGAGGGGTGAATAGGGCATGAGTGCAGCAGATATACGCCTCGGTAGCTCCTCTTTTCAGCACAGTATCGACTGCGTTGAGAATAGAGCCCCCGGTAAGAATCTCATCGTCAAAGGCGAGAGCCGGTCTTCCCTCGACATCCCCGATGACATTGAGTATTTCGGTCTTGTCCGTGTTACCCAGACGGCGCTTCTCAATGATGGCCAGCGGTGCGTCCAATCTGGCAGCCATATCACGCGCCCGCTTGGAGATACCGATATCGGTAGCCACCACCACCAGATCTTTAATTGCTTTCTTCCTGAAGTAGTCACTTAGCAAGGTCAGGGCTGTTAGTTCGTCAACTGGTACGCTGAAGAAGCCCTGAATCTGGGCAGCGTGCAGGTCCATAGTGAGCACACGGTTAGCCCCGGCGGTGGTAAGCAGGTCAGCCACCAACCGCCCCGTTATCGGTACGCGAGGCTGGTCCTTATGGTCAGAACGTCCGTAGGCATAATAGGGTATCACTGCGGTAATTCGGCTGGCTGATGCCCTCTTGAGGGCATCAATCATGATAAGCAGTTCCACCAGACTCTTGTTGACCGGTGAGCAAATGGACTGGACAACGAAAGTATCCCTCTCGCGAACATTATCTAGAATCCGTACGAAAATGTTCTCGTTGGCGAACTCAAAGACCTCAGCCCGGCCCAACGGCATACCAAGATAATCGGCAATCGCCCGGGCCAGGGCAGGATGGGCATTCCCGGTGAACACTTTAAAGTCATCCATACACGCTTCCTTTCTCAGTAGCTTCACAACCTTGACTAGCAGCTATATTATATCACTATCTAACCCTATCCTCACCCCCTATTCCGAGGTGTTTAGTACTTAATTTAACGAAATGCAGCTCGGATAACCTCATACAATCTTACGGATGTCTGTAACGGATGTTGGCGGTTTTGGTGGTACTATGAAACAGGCAGCAACTGCTGCAATAGCAATGAGCACAGTGATTACGGTAAGACCCTGCATATAACTGTCAGTGGTATCATGTACCCAGCCGAGGTAAATTGGAGCAGCCATTCCGACTGGTGTTAAGAACAGCATTGACGAGCCTGTGATGGAACCAAAAGCCTTCCGGCCAAAGTATCGCGCCCTGACGGGAGAGGCAATTGTCCAAGCTGCCCCCATTCCCATCCCGTACAAGATAAACCAGATATAAATCATAGTTGTAGATTGATTGAGCACAAAGACGGATAATCCCACGCCCTGTAAAAAAAGGGCTCCACTAATCAAAAAGCGCACCCGGTTTCTGCTAATACGGTCCGCCAGTAATCCAATAATAGGTCTTGGGGGAATGCTGACCGCTACCATAACCACCATCATTCCAGCAGAATCTAGTGGGTCAATACCTAAATCGGTTAAAAGTGGAATGCAGTGTACGTTGATGGCTGAAGCAGCCAGCGAATGGATACCATTAGTAATCAGTAGAAGCCAATAAGCTGAAGTTTTCATCGCCTGTCTTAACGTAAACTCAATTTCTTGAACTTCAGCGGCATACTCAATACCTCGGTCTATTATCTGGTCTGTTTTTATTTGGTCTTCTGTGATTTTCATACCATCGGGCAACAGTCCGTAATACTCAGGCCGGTGTGGTCTAAGAAAGAACCATGTCATTGGCAGACCAACAACACCCATAACAATGCCACCAATGACGCATGTCATTCGCCAGTCGGACGCGATTATCAACCACGCGATTAGTGGCAATACCAGTACTCCAGAAAGCCCGGAAAATACCATCCTGACACCCAGAGCTATCCCCCTCTTCTTTACGAACCAGTTGGATATCGCCGTATCCATTGGTAGGTGTACAGCAACGATATACCCTGTGCCAAAAAGCACACCCCAGACCACATAGAAAGCCCACAGTGAATTAACAAAATACATTAAACCCAGGCCCAGACTCATGGCCACGACACCGAACATGACAACCAGCCTTGGACCAAACCTATCTATTATCCACCCTGTCAGTGGTGCCTCAAATGCTCCTTCAAGCCTGACAATACTTGTCGCCACAGATGTAACTGTTCTATTGAAACCTAATTCTGAGGCAATTGGTTTGAACAGAGCGGAAAAACCATAGCTGAAGTAACCTTCACTCCATAGAGCCAGAAAACCACCCGTTATGACTGTCCACCAACCAAAGAACACCTTCGGGAACCGTTTAGTCTTGACCTTATCTATCATGTATCCAGCTACTCCGAGTTTCCCCTGATTCCAGTCCCTGAAAATCGAGCAAAAACGGCGTGATGCCATCTTCCTTTTGTATAGTAATCTACTTTGCTCAGCAGCACCTGTCAATCCTCTGACCGGTAACCATTACATACCATATCATCGGCACTCACACTCACTCCAATACTTGGCATCCTTCTAGCTTGCTGAAACGAAGACAGATATGCTATAGTCGAATTTGGTTAATCAGTCTTACATGCAATCATAATTCATGGAAGGAGAGACTATGAAAGAAGCCGTTATAGTAGACGCATGCCGGTCGGCAATCGGCCGGGCAGGAGACCGCGGGGTCTACCGGGCTATTGGCCCCAACGACCTGATGGTTCCAGTACTTAACACGATAATAGAGAGAAACAAGCTGGACCCGAACCTGATTGACGAAGTTATTATCGGCTCGGCGGCTACCATTGGTAACGCCATGACACGGAATACCGTGATGATTGCCGGACTACCGCAATCGGTCGCTGGTAGTGACACCGCCCGCCAGTGTGCTTCGTCCTCAAATGCCATTGCCGTTGCCGCCCACTACATTATCAATGATGACGCCGATATCATCATCGCTGGAGGATTAGAAACAATGGACCGCCGCGGACCGGTACCACCTTCACAAGTAGGCCAGCGTGGTGCTGGTGGAGGCGGGGATTTATCACGACTCCTCGGCGGGCAGGATGAGGGAGAATATCCCCCAGACTGGAAAAAGGCCAATCTCCTGCCAGCATTCCTGCCCCCAGATGTGCCGATGTGGATTTACGACATGGGCCGAACAGCCGAGGAACTCTCGATGCGCTACGGCATCACCAAAGAGGACTCGGATGCCTTCGCCCTGACCAGCCACGAGAAGGCTCTTGCCGCCCAGGATGCCGGGCTTTTCAAAGACGAGATTGTCCCCATCACCATTAACTACGAGGACGGCTCAACCGAGGTCATCGATATCGACCAGTGCCCCCGGCGAGGGACGTCACTGGAGAGAATCGCTGCAGTACCACCCGCCTACCGCGAAGGTGGCCTGGTCACCGCCGCCAACTCCTGCCCCAGGAGCGATGGTGCCGGAGCAATATTATTCATGTCCAAGGAAAAAGCCAAAGAACTCGGCTATAAACCGATGTGCACCTTCCGACATGCGGTAGCAATTGGTGTCGACCCGACGGTTATGGGCATCGGCCCGGTTCCCTCCACCCAGAAAATTCTGAAGAGGACGGGCATGAAGATTTCTGACTTCGATATCATCGAAATCAATGAAGCCTTTGCCTGTCAGGTGGTCTACAGCATGCGTGAGCTGGGTTTCACTGACAAAGAGGTGGAAAAACTCAATCCCAAGGGTGGCGCTATTGCCATCGGCCATCCTCTAGGGATGACAGGTACGAGACAGGCCGCCGTCATCGCCCACGAGATGGTCCGTCGCAACCTTGAGTGGGGCCTGGCAACCTTATGCGTTGGCGGTGGACAGGGAATGGCCACCATCTTCCAACGAGAGAACTACGCTTAGTAATACCTTCTGAAATCAACGTAAAATGAAAAAGCCCCCCTCCTTATAAAGGGAGGGGGCATACCATCCAGCAATATCAATCAATAATACCCGGTACCGGGAAACTGGCACATATCTGACGTACTTCCTCCCTCACTTCTCTGGCCACATTAACATCATCAATGTTGGTAACGACCCGTATAATCAACGCTGCCAGCCGCTTCACCTCCTCTTTGCCGAGACCACGCGTAGTTGCCGCCGGCGTACCCAACCTGATGCCGCTGGTTACCCTGCGTGGGCGTTTATCAAAGGGGATAGGATCCCGATTGGTGACAATACCAGCCTTCTCCAAAGCAACCTCCGCCTGCAAGCCAGTAACATTCATGGCTGTCAGGTCTACCAATACCAGATGATTGTCTGTCCCGCCGGAGATTAGACGCAGCCCCAGTCGCTGGAGTTCACTGGCGAGAACAGAGGCATTCTCCAGAGTTGCCCGTTGATAATCCTCGAAATCAGGCTGCATGGCTTCGTGGAAGCAGACCGCTTTAGCAGCGATGGCATGCACCAGGGGGCCACCTTGCATCTGGGGAAAAACGGCGGCATCTATCGCCGATGCCAGCTCTTTACGACAAAGAATGATCCCACTCCGTGGACCGCGTAGTGTCTTATGGGTAGTGGAGGTGATGACATCGGCATACGGTACCGGACTGGGATGAAGTCCTACAGCCACCAGACCGGCGATGTGGGCTATATCTATCAATAGCCTAGCGTCGACTGTGTCAGCAATGCTACGCAGGCGTTCAAAGTCAATTATCCGCGGATAGGCACTGGCTCCGGCAACAATCAATCTGGGATGGTGCTTGAGTGCCAGTTGTTCTATCTCCTGATAGTCAATCCTCTCCGTTTCCCGGTCTACGCCGTACTTAATGAAGTTGTATAACCTGCCCGAGAAACTCACTTTCTCACCATGTGTGAGGTGCCCCCCGTGATCCAGCTTCATACCCATAGCGGTATCGCCATGCTCGAGCAGGGCAAAATAGGCAGCCATGTTGGCCTGAGCCCCGGCGTGTGGCTGGACATTAGCATGCTCAGCTTGAAACAACTCTTTGGCTCGCTCAACGGCCAGGTCTTCCAGCAGGTCTACGTCCTCACAGCCACCGTAGTAGCGTTGGCCGGGATAGCCCTCAGCGTATTTGTCAGTGAAGACGCTACCCTGCGCCTCCAGCACCGCTGCACTGGCATGGTTCTCGGAAGCAATCAAGCTAATTGTTTCCGTCTGTCGCTTCTTCTCCAGCTCAATGATACGACTGGTATCCGGATCAATGTTTCTTAGGCTCATTTTTCCTCCCCAATGAAGTCTACAACGGTACCATATTGGTGTCAACAAAGAAAAGGACTTTCCGTTCACTGTCATTTATCACTCTGGTAAAGCCCTGCTAGGTACCGGGCAGATTGACTTGCACGAGTGGCCATGCTATGATTGTCAAGAATTTATGTCGCCTAACCAGACCAATGTCAGCATTGACTGAGCTCAACGAGGAAATTACTCGCTGCCACTTATGCGAGATTGCCAAAACCCGGACTAATGCTGTCCCCGGCGAAGGAGCAGAGGGCGCCGAGATATTATTCATCGGCGAAGGGCCGGGTTGGCACGAGGACCAGCAGGGGCGCCCCTTTGTCGGGCCGGCGGGCAAGTACCTAGACGAGCTGCTGGCCTCCATCAATCTGAACCGCAGTCAAGTTTACATCGCTAACGTAATAAAATGCCGTCCGCCAGGTAACCGCGACCCTTTGCCTACTGAGATAAATAACTGCGACAGGTGGCTAGAACGCCAGATTGAGATAATCCGTCCCAAGATAATTGTCACTTTGGGCCGCTACTCGATGGCAAAGTTCTTTCCGGGAAAAACTATCAGCAAGATTCATGGTACCGCCCAAAAATGGAACGACACCGTCTGCTTCGCTATGTACCATCCAGCGGCTGCCCTGCACCAGCAGAGCCTGCGCCGCACCATCGAAGAGGATATACACAAGATTCCGTTACTCCTGACAAAAACCCCTGATATGCCAGAAGCCAAACCACAACCGAAGCAGCTCGACATGTTTGAGGTCTAGTATTATGGCCAAACCGAAACTAAGAATAATCCCCCTCGGCGGGCTGAGTGAAATCGGTAAGAATATGATGGTCATCGAGTATGAAGGTGACATTATCGTCATCGATGCCGGCCTGATGTTCCCCGAAGAAGAAATGCTGGGTGTCGACCTGGTAATTCCCGATATCAGCTATCTCCTGGAGAGGCGAGACAAAATAAAAGGGATATTGGTCACCCATGGTCACGAGGACCACATTGGCGCCCTCCCCTATGTTCTACCACAGCTTGGTGTACCTGTCTACTCCACCAAGCTTACTAATGGCCTGATATCAGTCAAACTCAAGGAGCGGAAGGCACTCACTGGGGCTGACCTCAGGGTGATATCACCTGGAGAGACAGTAATACTGGGAAGGTTTCAGGTAGAATTCTTCCCGGTCTGCCATAGCATTCCGGATGCCACTGGTCTCATCATTAAAACGCCTATCGGCATAATAGTCCACAGTGGCGATTTCAAGCTAGACCATACCCCGGTAAATGGTGCGCCCACTGACCTGTCCCGACTGGCACGACTGGGCAGTGAAGGAGTACTACTACTTCTCTCCGACTCCACCTACGCAGAGCTACCGGGCTATACACCATCGGAAAGGGTGGTCGGGGAAGCCCTGGACCGCATTATGGCAGAAGCGCCGGGAAGAGTAATCATCACCACCTTCTCATCACTGGTGTCCCGAATTCAGCAGGTGATTGATTCAGCTGCCAGATACGAGCGTCGGGTCTTCGTCATCGGACGCAATATGAGTGCTATCGTCCAGATGGCACTGGAGCTGGGTTATCTCCATGCCTCAGATGGTATCCTGGGTCGAATCGATGAAATCAAGCGAATACCTCATGACAAGATTGTCTTTGTCACCACTGGAAGCCAGGGTGAGCCAACTTCTGCCCTGGTCCGTATGGCCAATCGTGACCATCGTCAGGTCCACATAGTCCCCGATGATACGGTAGCTATTTCGGCAACCCCGGTCCCGGGTAATGAGGCGCTGGTTGCCAAGACAATGGACAACCTGCTGAAGCAAGGGGCTAACGTGGTCTACAGTGCAATAGCCCCGGTGCATGTCCACGGACATGGCAGTCAGGAAGAACTGAAACTGCTGCTGAATGTGGTCAAACCTAAATACTTCGTTCCTATCCACGGTGAGTACCGACACCTCAGCCAACATGCCAAACTGGCAGAATCAATAGGCATTCCCCGTGAACGCATCTTTGTCATGGAAGACGGTGAAGTCCTTGAGATTGAGACGGGAGCGGCCAAGCTAGCCGGCCGGGTTACCTCGAGCAATGTCTATGTTGATGGTTTGAGTGTCGGCGATATCGGTACTGTTGTGCTCCGTGACCGGAAGATGCTCTCACGAGACGGAATCGTGGTGGTAATCATTGCTGTCAACCGGCAGACGGGTAAGCTACTGGGCCGCCCTGATATTGTATCGCGTGGTTTTGTCGATACTAGGGAAGCCAGGAAGATGCTGGACGAGAGCCGTGACCTGGTCGCCCGTGTTCTTGACCGTGGTGGTGACCGCTCAACGCAATGGAGCTTCGTCAACGCCAAAGTAAGGGATACACTGAACAAGTTTTACTATGAGCAGACAAAACGCCGCCCCATGGTCCTTCCTTTTATGATGAAGGTCTAGCTTCAAAGTATATTTCCATACACGGAGTCATATGGCCAAGAAAAAGACCCAAAGCAGCAAAACACCCAAGAAAACACCTAAAGAGCAACCTCAGAGTCGGTCACGGTTGGGTGTGGCAATCAGTACTCTGGCAGTGGTCGTCTTGGTTATCCCCCTGGCGATTTTCTGGGAAGATATCACTGCCTGGATCGGTAATACCGTGAACAGTATCTGGGATACACTTGGTTGGGGTATAATATTCATCGCCCTCGTTGTCCTGATTTTGGGAGTTCTGCTGAAACAACGCCAGTTATCCCTGCTGTGGCACAGCTGGAACCTGTGGCTGGGCATTGTCTTTATCATCATGGCCATGTGGGGAATACTAGCCCTCTTCGACTTGGGCGGTAGCTTTGGTGCAGTCATCATCAGGCAACCCGGACTAGGTAGCTATCTCCGAATCGCCGCTCTATTCATCGTAGGCATCGTTCTGGCCTTCCCTGAAGTCATCTACTATGCCTTTATAAAACCAGTAAGGTGGTGGCGTAACCGGCCAAAGCGACCAGTTGTGGCCAGAACCCTTCCCCCTCCCCAGAAACAAGCGCCTCCGATAGTCACACCCTCTCCCAAACCTACCGCGGCCAGGCTAACGACTCCTGTCACTAGCCAGCCGCGACCCCAGCCAGAAATACGCCAGGTAGCCCAGGACGTGTGGAAAAAGTACGGTGAGCCAGCCGCGATTACGATTGATGGCTGGCGTTTGCCCCCAATCGACATTCTTGATAAAGGGGGCGATATGGCCTTCAGTGACGCGGACAACATGCAGCGCGCCAGGTTAATAGAGGAAGCCCTAGGCAGCTATGGCGTTGACGCTAAAGTAGTCCAGATAAACGCCGGGCCCACCGTCACCCAGTTCGGTGTGGAACCAGGCTGGGACCGGAGGACGAAGGAAATACGGCAAAAAGACAAGGACGGCAATGTCCACGTGACAACCAAGGAGGTCTCCCGGACAAGGGTAAAGGTAGAACGGATTACATCTCTGTCCAATGACCTGGCACTGGCACTGGCAGCGCCCAGCATCAGGATTGAAGCCCCGGTACCAGGTAAGTCGGTGGTTGGCATTGAGGTACCCAATATCGTCTCCAGTGCTGTTAATCTGCGTAGTGTTCTTGAGACCAATTCTTTCCAAAAAATATTCGGCCGCTCAAAATTAGCGTTGGCATTGGGTAAGGGCGCCGGCGGTGAAGCGGAGGCAGCCGACCTGGGCAGGATGCCCCACCTGCTAATCGCTGGGGCTACCGGCAGCGGCAAGACCGTTTGCCTGAACTCCATAATCTGCTGCCTGTTGCTGCACAACACACCCAACGACCTGCGTCTGATTATGATTGACCCCAAGAGGGTGGAGCTGACACCATTTAACAGCATACCGCACCTGGCTGTCCCTGTTATTATCAAAACGGACAAAGCCCTGGACTCACTGCGCTGGCTTAATTACGAGATGGACAAACGGTACCAGCAGCTGGCCAGAAGCGGGGCACGCAATATCGAGGGCTATAATAAGAACAAACAGGGAGCGGAAAAGATACCCTATATAATACTCGTTATCGATGAGCTGGCTGACCTGATGATGGCTGGTTTTGATGAGGTGGAGCACATCCTGTGCCGCCTGGCCCAGCTGTCACGAGCCGTCGGTATTCACCTGATTGTAGCAACACAGCGGCCATCGGTAGATGTCGTCACCGGGCTTATCAAGGCCAACTTCCCCACCCGCATCAGCTTCGCCGTAACCTCCCAGGTAGACTCCCGCACAATCCTCGACGGTGCCGGCGCAGAAAAGTTGCTGGGTAGAGGTGATATGCTCTTTATGCCCACCGAGGCAGCCAAACCGAAACGCCTGCAAGGCTGCTTTGTCTCCGACACCGAGACCGAGCGGCTGGTCTACTTCTGGGGAAGCCAGAAGATAGGCGATATGGCACCACTGCAAATCGAGGATGACCTGCGCTCACCGTCAGCCCGCAAGATAAGAGAGGCACCCAAGGACTCACTGCTCGAAGCCGCCAAACAGTTGGCCAAGGAGCATGAGAACATCTCGACATCCTTCCTGCAACGGCGTTTGCAGATTGGCTACCCAAGGGCAGCCCGCCTCAAGGAACAACTCGACGAGGAGCTGGCTCTAGAAGAGGAAGAGGGAGACGAAGCTATCGATAAGCTGGACGACTAGACGCAGGACGTCCATCGGGTTACCATTACAGAGCAACAATGAATGATGAATTCGCAAACATTGCTGCATACTACGACGAATTATACGTAAAGCCGGAGCAATACCAGCGTGAGGCTGCAAGAGCCTCCGTTCTCATAGGGACCTACAAACAAAGCGATGGTAATGAACTGCTTGACATTGCCTGCGGAACCGGCGGACATATCTCCTACTGGCGTGACCACTATACCGTTACGGGACTAGACCTCAGTCCGGTAATGCTAGACCACGCTATCCGCAAATTCCCTACCGTCGAGTTTCACCTGGGTGACATGGTGGATTTCGTCCTAGAACGGCGTTTCGATGCCCTGGTGTGCCTTTATGGCTCAATCGGTTTTGTGCGCACGCTGGAAAATCTAAACAAAGCAGTATCGAATTTTGCCGCCCATCTTAAGTCTGGTGGCATCCTCTGTTTGACGCCCTGGTCTACTCAGGAGGAGTTCCAACCCAATATTGTGGTTGACACAGTGAAGCACCCCCATGTCCGCATCAGCCGGATGGAGAATGTCAAACGCAAAGCACCTGGTTTGATCGAAGTAGATTTTCACCACTTGGTAGGTCGAGAGGGCATCGTCACATACCACACACAGTCAATGGAGATTGGTTTGTTCTCGCGACAGCAGTATTTAGATGCTATTAGCAATGCCCAGTTGGAGCTAATGGAGTACTATGAGGGCTCTGACATACCCATGAGCCTCTTCGTTGCCCGCAAACTGATTCATAGTAGATAAGCCGTGGATAAATCCATAACACTGGCTATCGGTGAAAGGTTCCACCAACCGGAAGGAGGTAACCACACATGGAGACAAGTGATTTCATCCTAGATACGCTCGAGCGATTGCAAAGCGTAGTGACGGTAGCCGTGAACGGATTAAGCCATGAGGAGTTGACATGGCAGCCGGGAGCCGAAGCCAACTCGATAGGATTTATTCTCTGGCATCAAACAAGAGCCGAGGACGTACTTATTCACGATTGGATTCAACAGAAACCTCAGGTGTGGGTAACGGAGCAGTGGTATCAAAGACTCAAACTGCCCGAGAATCCCCATGATAACGGCTGGGGGTACACCACCGAGCAGATTGCTGCCTTCCCCGTTCCTGAACTGAAGGAATTACTGGGGTATGCCAAAGCGACACGGACACAAACTATTGATTATCTAAAGAATGCGACGGCTGATAAGCTTGAACAGGCAATCCAGACACCTCTGGGAGAACTTACTATCGGCCAGACCCTTGCCCTGACGCTTTGTGAGATAGCCGAGCATACCGGGCAGATAGCCTACCTGCGCGGGCTACAGAGAGGCCTGGACAAGTGATGCCGGTCAGTATGGATAAAATAGTCACACTCACGGTCGGAGAGGGTTTCCACTTGAAAAGAGGCAAGGACCGTATTGCCTACGCCGGGATGCCCTCAGAATATGTCTACTCTATTGTCCAGATTAAGGCATCGGGATACCAGGGATACTCCTGGAACCTGTACTTCCCCAGAAGGAAACAGGATATCACCATTGACGGTGTCAATCTCTACGTCGAGAACGTCACGCCCGAGGTAATCAGGTTCCGGGTGCAATAAGCCTAAGAACAACGACTGTTATTTAAGAGTAGTGTAATCCTGCTCCAACCCCTTATCAGACCCATTCACTTCCCGACACCCTAGCTATTAGAAAACCCCAAACGAGTACTTATGTCAGGTATTGACATACTGTGAACAGGTGTGTAGGATAACCACAGTTATTAACGGAGTAAATCTGATAAAAAGTTCGGAGGTGAGATTGACGTGAAGAGAGTAATTGTAACCGTAATTCTGGCCCTGGTCTTACTCAGCACAGTGGTACTGGCTGGTTGTGCACCCACAGAAATCCGGACGAATAACTTTACAGTAGGTTTGAATCCTTCGGTTGAAGTTGAAGTTGGCAACGGCAATGTAAGTCTCGTCATAGGCTCAGACGGCGAAATTTCTGTCACGGCTAACCTGAAGAATCCCGACAGAATTGAGTATTCGATTTCACAGGAAGGTAACAGAGTTACCCTTGAAGCAAAGACCAGAGGCGGTAGCAGAGCAGATGTTACCATAACTGTACCTGCAAACACCGAGTTTGAGTTAACAACCGGAAACGGCAATGTGGATGTAACCGGTGTGCAAGCGTCGGGGCTGGTGAATTCCGGCAACGGGTCAATAACACTAGAGCAGGTTATAGGTGATGTTACAGGAAGTATCGGCAACGGTAAAATGACCCTGAGAGATGTAGAAGGTATCTATGTATTAAGCACCGGTAATGGCGACATTCAATTGGCAGGTGCAACAGGGTCATTCATACTCAGCATCGGTAATGGGGACATAAGGCTATCTGAAGGGAAAGGGTCTGTAGTACTGAGCGTTGGTAATGGTTCCATTTCCTTTGAGGGTGAATTAGACCCTGGCAGCAATAATGTAATCAGTATAGGTAACGGACCCGTCACGGTGGAGATAACTGGTTCGCCAAGTGTATCACTGGACCTAGAGATTGATGATAGGGGTAAGATAAGAGTTGACCTGCCGGTTGCCGTGAGTGAACAGTCGGAGTATCGACTGATTGGCACTATCGGCGACGGGGAATCTACACTGGATGTACATACAGGTAGCGGCAACATAACAATCAGGTGAGTTCAAGGGATACTATATCGTATTACTGATTTCTTGAAGGCCGATATGCTGTGACAATCTGGCTGCTTTTCCTCTCAACAGTGAAAAGATAGTACGTGAGGCAAGCCCGACGTTAACCAACGCCTAGAAGCAGCAAGGATGCCCCCATAATAACAGGAAATTAATACTGTAGAGGACACATGGTAAAAGAATCCCCCACTCTCCCCCTGCTTGAAGAATTAATAAAGCGCTCCCGGTTACCGTGGCGTTGGGCTATCATTATTGTTGCTGTCGTATGGCTCCTGTTCCTAATCCTGGTTACATATCTAGACGGGGCTTTCTCCAGTTTGTCCGAGTGGGAATTCTGGCGAATCTTTCTCGGTTCGCCTGTTATAATAATCTATATCCTGATAGTATACCCGTTTATGCAGCGACTGGGAGAGCGGGCTGTCCAGGCCTTTCAATCGCTATTACCCATTGAGGATGATGAAGCAGCAGTAGCAACTCCTGCACCGAATCGCCGCTGGGAATGGACAGCTATTTTTCTCGGGTTAGCTTTCTGGCTGGGTTTGGAACGTCCCTGGCTCTGGGTTGACCAGTGGCTGGATTTTTATGCATCGGTCACGACCTTGTCAATGTTTGTCCTGCTAAGCTGGCTGATATATAACGGACTAAGTGGTACCCGGTTCATTAACAAACTAAGCCGACAGCACCTCAAGATTGAAATATTCGACACCGAACTGGTACCCGTCGCCCGCTACAGTATGGGCATTACATTTGCTTTCATCGGTGGTATCAGTCTAAGCCTGATATTCCAGTCCATTGAGAGCCTGCTTGCCTGGCAGAGTATCGTCACATATTCAATTCTGGTCAGTGTGACGGTGCTGCTGTTCTTTCTATCTATGTGGAGCACCCACAATATCATGGCCGGAGCCAAAAAACGCGAGCTTGACCTGGCACAAATCCACCTGGAAGAGGCCACCCGCGAACTTAGAGAGGCAGCAGTAGAGGGCCGGTCGGAGGGAATAGACAGGCTTTACTCCGCCGTAGCCGCCTGGGGTATCTATGAGAGACGTGTCCGCGAAGCCCCGGAGTGGCCTTACAATGCCAGTATTCTACGCAGGTTGTCCGTGTCGGTCCTCATACCAGGCATTGTTTACCTCATAAAGATACTGAATAATCTAGGGCTCGGTCTATAGATAGGCGATGCAACCGTGACGTTTTCAGATGGCACGAGATATTGAAACGAGAAAATTCAGCGAAGAAGACTTACAGGCCGTATATCAATTGATACAAAGAACGATTGATATTTCTTATCATGAGGCCTATCCAGAAGAGGCTGTTGAATTCTTCAAGAATCACCATCGTAAAGAGGAAATCCTGAATGAGACCGCTACCGGCTATACCGTAGTAGCTGAGAGTAACAACGAGCTAGTAGGAACAGGTACTTTGCTTGGTTTACACATTGTCCGGGTATTTGTTAATCCTCTCCATCAGCACAGAGGCATAGGTAAAATAATCGTACAGGAGCTAGAGAGAGAAGCGTTAGTCGATAAACCTGCCACCCTCTATTTGGAGGCCTCTCTGGTCTCCAGGCAATTCTGGGAGTCCCTGGGCTACATTATCCAGAGCGAAGACTTTATACCAGTCGGGTATAACCAGAAGTTAAAATTCTACAGGATGGCTAAAACACTTTCTGTTATCTCTTGATACTCTGCCGTCCGGTTTCGGTCATGTTATCAGCATGACCTTGAATACCCAGTTCTTTTATCTGCTGGATACAGGCAGGTCGGTCAGAGCGGAAGAGCAGACTGAATAGCCTGGCCATAATATTACTGAACATCTTACAGTCTTTGGGACTATCATACTGTTTACAATCAGCGCACGATAGATACTGGTTGTCCATGCAGCAGACCCTGATCTTACACCACTTCGCTTTCTCATTCTCATGGCAACCCGGGCATTTCTCTTTCAGATATGACCGGCAAGCTCCACAATAAAGACCGCAATACGCTACTAAATCTGGATTTGACACGACCTCTTTCATGTTCTTACCTCCCCCAGGCATCACTGAGGCACTGCGTAACAAACGTCGCTACTGTTGGCTTCCTCGTTTACCCCTCAACCGCTTCAGGATGGCACTTCTATATATGGAAGCCAGACTCCTACCATGTTTGCGTATACGCTCTCGCTTCTTCCTGAGCTTCTTTTCGCGTCGCTCCTGTCTCGTTTCGTCACTATCCGGTTGCCTGTCCATAACACCAGTCTAGACAGCACCGAGCTTGCGGTAGACCGCCAGTGTTTCCGCAGCAGTCCTGTCCCAGGAGAACTTACTTGCCTGTTCCAGGCCCTTCCTGACCATATCTTCTCTGAGTTCATCGTCAGTCAGCACCCGCCGCATCGCCTCAACCCATCCACTGGTATCATTAGGACCAACCATGATACCGGCCTCACCGACAACCTCAGGCAGGGACGAGGTGTTCGAGGTAACCACGGGACAACCGCTGCACATCGCTTCCAGAGGCGGCAGCCCGAAACCCTCATAGAAAGACGGATAAGCGAGCAGCTCCGCCGCTGCATAATAGTTAGCCAGCTCCGGCTCTTGGACGTAATCAACGAAAACAACGTCATCCGTTATCGCGAGGCTGTCCAGTCTTTGCATAACGTCCCGCCGGTAATCCTGACTCCTCCCCACCGGCCCCACTTTAACCAGCTTCAGGTCAGTAAACTCCTGCTTAAGCTCGGCAAAGGCCTCAAAAAGCCGTCCCAGGTTCTTCCTCGGCCTCTCCGAGCCGACATAGAGGATATACCTGCCATTGTGGTTCTCTTCGCCGTGAGGCTTGAATACGCTGCAATTCGTCCCGTCGTAAACCACGCTAATCCTGTCTTTGGGTATCCCCAGATACTCTATCAAGTCATCTTTTGTATGCTGTGATGTGGCGATGATATGAGTGGCCCGCCTGATACCAAGGACATCGAGCTTAAGCATCAGGCGCTCAATAGAAGTCTCAGGGTCGAACCCAAAACGGAACCTGGCGATGTCATGCACGGTGACGATGAAGGGCCGCCGACGAAAGATGGCGTACCTGGCGAAGTGCTGGTTCGGCAGATGGACAGTACCCTTCTCTTTCCAGATAACGCGCGCCATATGGAAGGCCTGTCGCAACGACAGGTAACGTCGACTCTCTATAGTCTGGAAAGGCAACCTCCGAGCCAGTTCCTGACTGTACTTGTCCATCCCCGATTGCTCGAGGGTTACGACCAATGTCGGTGCTGGTATCATCTTTGCATCATAATCGGCTGGCTGAAAAATGTCAAAGAAACATGATTACATTGTCTAGGATTTGTCCATATCAATTTGTGATCCCTTCCCTCATGACACGCGTGGGCGACGTGCACCATAGACGACCGTCTTGCTATCTTGCGTCGCAGGGTTGTCGGTGTAATCACCATAAGTAGTGATGCTATCAAACCCAGTATTTTCGAGCATCATGATAAACTCATAGTGAAAATACCATCGTAACCAGTGGGCATGAGTTTCAGACCGGATGCATTTTCCGTCTATATAAACGTCATACCGCCGTTTCGATAATAACACCTGCTCAAAAAGGTCCACGGATTCCGACCACATAATAGTTTTTACCTCACCCTCCGAATCCCTAAGCAGCATATCGCGCCAACGTCTCGGATGATCGGCATCATTACAATCCATTCCCTGGGTGACTTCCCGAGGCACAAACAGCTCAAGTAACAGCTGACCGTCGGGAACCAGGTGTTGCCAGAATCGCTGCAGCGTAGTAAGTGCCTGGTGGCGATCAGCAATAACCTGGAACGAATCGCAGTATATCGTCCCATACTTGTGAGGTATATCGCACTCCTCCATACGCTGGTGATACAGGACGGGCTGAACCTTCCGTGTCACCGCCTCTTTTCTGGCAAAGCGTAGACCGTCGGCCGAGATATCCGCGCCGTGTACGTCGAGACCTTGCGCCAGTAACGGGAACAGACGGCGTCCAGTCCCACAACCGTGCTCGAGTGCTTTTCCGCCGTTCTCTCGGATTCTGCGCTCGTAGAACGCCAATTCCTCTGCAGGGAGACCATTTGGATTATGGGCGAAGAGTAACTCCGCGGCAAGGCTGTTCCATCCCTGACTTAAGTCGTGAAGTTCTTCCGGCATAAATCTATCTCCTTTAATTGATATTAGTACATAACAAGCGGATTTTTCTGTGGACCAAGATTCAAAAGAAAAGACCACGGGTACATCACACCCATGGTCAAATTAACAAAAAAAATGCTGCTCCTAGCGGAACAGCTAAGTTATTACTGCCAGTAGTGAAGGGCTACTTAACTTGAAACCTGCCAGGGCGTGACGATATCATGAATCATGTATGTAACTTGGTCTAACATCTCGACACCCCCTACATTTGGAATTTTAGACTCTGATATAGGAGAACCTTATCATGAGTTTTTCGTAAAGTCAAGAGTAGTAAATATTGGGTCATGTTCGGTTATTCCTGGCGTCGCAGCTCGACGATACGGTCGCGCAGCAGCGCCGCCTTCTCAAACTCCAGGCTTCTCGCCGCCGCCTTCATCTGCACTTCGAGGTCCTTTATCAGGCGGGCGATGTCCTCCTTAGCAATAGGTGTCGCTGTATAGGGAGTGCGGGTCTCTGCTACCGCGTGTACCCGTTCCGTGATGTCTTTGATCGCCTTCCGGATACCCTGAGGTGTAATGCCATGCTCCTGATTGTAATTCTCCTGTATCCGACGACGGCGCTGTGTCTCGTCCATGGCCGCCTGCATTGACCTCGTGATGGTATCGGCATACATGATAACGTGACCGTCGATATGACGGGCTGCCCGGCCCATCGTCTGGACCAACGAGCCTTCCGACCGCAAGAAACCCTCTTTATCAGCATCGAGGACGGCCACGAGGCTTACCTCTGGCAGGTCAAGTCCTTCACGAAGGAGGTTGATGCCGACAACTACGTCATAGACGCCGAGACGGAGGTCGCGTAAAATCTCAACCCGCTCTAGAGTCTCAATCTCGGAATGCAGGTAGTGCGTCTTAATCCCTAACTCAATCAAGTAATCGGCCAGTTCTTCGGCCATCCTCTTGGTCAGGGTGGTAACCAGGCAACGCTCGCCCCGGTCAACCCGTTCTTTAACCTGCTCCAGCAGGTCATCAATCTGTCCCTTGGTCGGCTTGACCTCGACAGTAGGCTCGAGTAGGCCAGTAGGACGGACTAATTGTTCCACCACCTGCTGGCTGTGCTCGTATTCATAAGGCCCAGGAGTGGCCGAGACATAGACTACCTGATTAATTCTGGCCTCGAACTCGGCAAAGTTTAACGGGCGGTTGTCCAGAGCCGACGGTAAACGAAAGCCGTATTCCACCAGTGTCTCTTTGCGTGAACGGTCACCGTGATACATGCCGCGAATCTGGGGCAGGCTCATGTGCGATTCATCAATAAACAACAGGAAATCCTCGGGGAAGTAGTCGAGAAGTGTCCAGGGGGCACTCCCCGCCGAACGCCGGGCCAGGTGCCGGGAGTAGTTCTCAACACCGGCACAGTATCCCGCTTCACGGAGCATCTCGATATCATAGTTAGTGCGGGTCTCCAGCCGGGCCGCTTCCAGCAGTTTGTCCTGTTTGTGCAATTCGTGAAGCCGCTCTTCCAGTTCCTGTTCAATACTTTCAATCGCCAGCGTAAGCTTTTCCTGCGATGTGACAAAGTGCTTGGCCGGATAGATGTCCACCGACGCCAGTTCTGTCAGCAATTCACCGGTCAGCGGGTCAATCTCGACGATACGTTCAACCTCATCGCCGAAGAACTCCACCCGCAGGGCAATCTCTTCGTAGGCCGGCTGAATCTCCAGTGTATCACCCCGGATGCGGAACTTCCCTCGGGTGAAGTCGTAGTCGTTACGCTCATACTGCATGTCAACCAGTTTATGCAAGAGCCGTTGCCGGTTGTAGGTCTCCCCTTTTTGAAAGTTCAGAACGAAGCCGCGGTATTCCTCCGGTTCACCCAGCCCATAGATGCAAGACACCGAAGCGACAATCAGCACGTCACGTCGTTCGAAAAGCGACCGGGTAGCGGCATGGCGCAGCTTATCAATCTCTTCATTTATGTCAGCTTCCTTTTCGATATAGGTATCTGTCCGGGGAACGTAGGCCTCGGGCTGGTAATAGTCATAGTAGCTGACAAAGTACTCGACGGCGTTATCCGGCAGGAACTCCTTGAACTCGGAGTAGAGCTGGGCGGCCAGGGTCTTATTGTGGCAGATGACCAGGGCAGGTCTCTGGAGACGCTGTACGATATTAGCCATGGTGAAGGTCTTACCACTGCCGGTAACCCCCAGCAGCACCTGCTTCTTGAAACCCTGCCCCAGCCCGGCCACTAGATCATCAACAGCCTGGGGCTGGTCACCGGTCATCCCGAAATCAGAAACAATCTCAAACAACGGCATGATAAATCTAACGGCGATAGCTTATATGAACAGTATATCCTGTCGCGGAACGAGCTTCAATTGTGGGCTGGTCACCACATTAGTTTACCTTTACCACCAACGTCGCCACGCCCACTTCTCCAAAGCCAATGCCAGTAGTACTAGGGCTGAAGTAAGCAATACCGCCACACTGGTGAGCCATAATGCTGACAAATCGAGCTCTTCACCAGCAGCTAAATCCTCGCCGGTAATTAAAGTCACCATGGTAGCCTTGTTCATATAACCAACCCTGGTCGCCCGGATGATGCCCTGGCTATCGATAAAAAAGCTAGTAGGAAAGCGGAGAACCATAAATTCCATAGATACCTCGCCGGTGGTATCCAGAACAAAAATCCAGCTGTAGCCGTTCTCTTCAACGAAATTTCTCACGGTGCTCTTTGATTCCCCGACATCAACGCCAACTACTACCACACCCTCGTCTTTGTACTCCTGGTAGACCTCCTCTATCGCCGGCATTTCGGCACGGCAAGGTGGACACCAGGTAGCCCAGAAGTTAAGAAACACCACCTTACCTCGGAAGTCACTGAGGCGTACTGTGTTGCCATCAAGGTCAACCAAGGTGAAATCTGGTGCCTGGTAGCCTATCTGGGGGCTAACCGGCATACAAGCCTGGGCTACCAGCAATCCCAGCAAAACTATTGCCAGGAGCCCATAGATTGCCCAGGTCCAGCGAGACGAACTGCATTCTGATGAGTTGCGTACTACTTCCCCTATATCCCGATACCTCAATTCTGATTATCCGCCTAGGATATCACCGACAACAAACCAGTAGTATATCATGTAGCCACCAGCGAAGATAAGCAGCAGACCACTGAGTCGGGCCACCACTGGCACCAGACGGTGCAGCCATCGGTTCACCGTCTCCCTGATAAGCGCCGATGCTATTGTAACCACGGTTATAACCAGTCCCATGCCGAGGGCAAAAAGGATGAACTGCAGCAAAGCATTAGCGAAGCCCCCGCTACTATAAGCCCCTACTACCATCCCGGTGAAGAGAAGAACCGAACAGCTCAGCGCGGCCAGACCGTACGCAATACCGAAAACAAGGAATCCTCTAACCCCAACACTACCTGATTGACTGAGCTTGTTAGCCAGACGCGCCGGCAGATTTGCATAAACACGTCCCCCAACCAAGACGTACACACCCAACAGTATGAGTAGTATTGCGATAACGACTCCCACCCATTCTACGTAGGGCTTCAGCAACTCGCCAATCGGAGACAGGGCAGCCCCCACAAGACCAAAAAGGAGTACAAATCCCAACGTCATCACACCACTCATCATCAGTGCACGTCGGAACCGCCAGAGCCAAGACCTGTCCCAGTAGCCCTTCTCATCGGTCGCCAGATGCAGGGAGATATAGGCGGGCAGCATAGCAATGCTGCAAGGGCTTACCGCAGTCACCATACCGAGGCCAAATGCATACCCGAAGGGTAAGAGCTTGGCCAGGTTATCGACAAAGTTCTCAATCATTACCTTTTCGGTTCTCTCCCAATCCTATTCTAGCATTGATGCATGTACTCTTCGAACTCTACATATGAATTCTAACAAATTAAACCGTATTCTAACCATCCTCTAACCCCGAATAACTCGTTACTAGCTCATAATGAATGTGAGGTAGTCTATGCTTCGCAAGATGGCAAACAGGACTAAACATGCATGTACCTTTGTGAGCTTTGGACTACGGATTTTACGATGGTGCGGTCCTCGCATATTCATACGCAAAATGGAACATCAGCTCTAGGGTCGAGCGATTTTCCTTGCGTCAATAGGTCAATTAGACGATCCACGACCTCCATCCTCTTTCCAGTGCACGGTAAACCTGGCCTCACCTGATGATGTCGACGAGCTCTTTCGTAAGCTCCATCATGAGAGCCCTGAAGGGAGGTACCAGCTACTCGTCCGCAAGTGGTACCATGAGCGCGGGATAGGTGATTGTTATATTGGTAGAGCCGACGATAACAATGAAATCTGTGCGGTACGGTGGGTTGTCACACCTGAGCATATCAAACAGCTGGGGTGGGAAGACAGATTTCCGCTTGCGGAAGACGAAATCATATTTGAAAATCTGTACACTTTCGAACAATATCGGAGAGAAGGCGTCCGGACAGCTTTTGCTATCCAGGTGAGAAAGATAGTCCAACAGCAAGGTTTTAAACGTAACAGGGGATACACTGATGAGACCAATATACCGCAGCTTTATTGGGGTGAGAAGGCTGGTGGTAAAGTGTACGCGAGGATTCTTGAGCGTCATTTCCTGTTCCGTGTTACCCGAAAAACCCTGGAACGCTACGACCCACCAATTCCCATGAAAGTCCCTCCGGATAGTTAATAGTTCAGAATTACCAACATTCAGGCTGGCAGGGTTCACCGGGTCTCCAGCCTAGCCGATTACGCCTTCTTTAGCGAAGATAATGCTCGCCAGTATTGAACACAGAAAAGAACCGGCCGAGGTAAGGATTTTACCCGGCCGGTAACTCATCTTTATTTCCACCGAATGTCGATTAGGCGATGGTGCCTTCCTCTTTAAACTGGGCAATATCCTCCCAGGAGTAGCCGTACTCAAGCAGGACCTCTTCAGTATGCTGGCTGAACTCTGGAGCTGGCATCCGCACATTGGCAGGGTTCTTGCTCATCATCACTGGATTAGCTACCTGCTTGATACGCCCCTGGGTAGGATGGTCATATTCAACAAAGCAGCCGCTAGCTAGCGCCTGTGGGTCATTGATAGCCTCCTTAATAGTCTGGCGAGGGGCATACGGTATATCCTTGAGCAGAGGACGCCATTCTTCGTAGGTCTTGCTCATGAATATCTCGGTGAATATTTGACGTAGCTCAGCGGCATCCTCAGACCGTCCTTCCATCGTCTGGTATTTAGGATTTTCAGCCAGGTCAGGTCTTCCTAGAGCCCGGCAGAACCTGTCCCAGTAACGATCTGGCTGTAGAATGATAAAAGCCAGGGTCCTGGAGTCCTTGGTTACGTACATGCCACTTATCGGATTGCGAACCTTAATCCTGTCGGCATAGAAAGCCTGGATTTGCATAATCGCCGCCAGAGACTGCTGCTGTAACTCCATCGGGGGGTCGGGGGCACGCCAGTCAGCAACATCCATCCCGGTGATAAGGGCCGCTGAAGTGTCATAGCCGAGCTGAAAGAAACCGGTATGGAACAATGAGACATCCACTCGCTGACCAAGCCCTGTCTTCTCTCTAAGATAGAGAGCCTGCATTATGCCAAAGGCTAAGCTCATCCCGGCTACGTTATCACCTATTGCTACACGGTAACCCATAACGGGAACACCGGGCTGGGACATCAACTGGGGAAATCCCGAACGGGCCCAGAAGGCAGTGGTATCGTAGGCCGGCAGGTCCTTGTCCGGGCCTTCTTTGCCGTACCCATTGACATTACCCCAGATGAGACGTGGATTCATCTTGTCCAGTGTCTCGTACTCCAGTTGGAACCTTTCCAGTTCGAATGTTCGCAGGTTGCTGACAAAAACGTCGGCCTCCTTTATCATCTTGTGGATTGCGGCACGCCCATTCTCTTTGGTGAGGTCAAGGGTGCAGCTCCGCTTGTTTCGGTTGAAGTTCTCAAAGTTGAAGTCAAACTCGGATGGCCAACCGAAACCCGCTTCTAGCTGTGCATCCTTAAAACTCCGCCAGTAATCACCTGTAGTCGGGTTCTCAATCTTGATGACATCCGCCCCGAAGTCGCCGAGGATGCGGGCGCACATCGGAACTGCAGCCACCTGTGAGCAGTCGACTACCTTAATACCCTCGAGCGCCATAGACAATTTAATTCTCCTCCTTCCTGACTATGTGGCAAAATCTACCACAATAACATATTCGAACTCTAATTTAGATGCAGGTAATTTGTCAAGAAAAGCAGGGGAAGGTGCGGTAACGATTTCAGTGGTAAGAAAGCCAAAAGTAACTGGCCGAGGTAACAGTGGCCCTCAGCCAGTAGCCTGTCTCTGTCTCCGAATGTCGGTCAGGCGATTGCACGCTCATCTTTAAAGCGAGTAATATCTTCCCAAGAAAAGCCATATTCAAGCAAGACCTCTTCAGTATGCTGCCCGAACTCCGGAGCTGGCATTCGGACGTTGGCTGGTGTCTTGCTCATTATCACTGGATTGGCTACCTGCTTGATACGCCCCTGAGTGGGGTGGTCATATTCGACAAAGCAGCCACTCGCTATCGCCTGTTGGTCTTTAATAACCTCCTTAAGACTCTGGTTGGGAGCATACGGTATCCCTTCCAGAAGGGGACGCCATTCCTCATAGGTCTTGGTCATGAATATTTCCGTAAATATCTGCCGTAGTTCGGCCACATCTTCAGCCCGTCCCTCTATTGTCTGGTATTTGGGGTTCTCGCCCAGGTCCGGTCTCCCGACGGCGTTACAGAACTTAACCCAGTAACGGTCAGGCTGTAGAATTACAAATATCAAGGCCCTCCCATCCTTGGTCATATACATGCCGCTTATCGGACTGTTAAACCTAGCACTGTAGAAGCCCATTATCTGCATAGCGGCCATCAATGCTTGCTGGATCATTTCATCCGGAGGCTGTTCCATCCAGTCGTCACGGTCAAGACCAGTAATGAGCGCGCCAGAAACGTCGAAACTTATCTGGAAGAGACCGGTATGCAGCAATGAGACATCAATTTGCTGGCCGACGCCGGTCTTTTCCCTGACATACAGTGCCTGTGCTATACCATAAGCAAGAGACATTCCGACGACATTATCACCGATAGCCGGTCGGTAACCATATGTGGGTATGCCAGGCTGAGATATTGCAAAAGGAATTCCAGCCCGCGCCCAGTATGCGGTCGCGTCATAGGCAGGAAGGTCCTTGTCCGGGCCTTCTTTGCCGTAACCGTTGACATTGCCCCAGATTATACGTGGATTTATCTTGCTTAATGTCTCGTAGTCTACCTGGAACCTCTCCAGTTCAAAGGTCCGCAGGTTGCTGAGGAATACATCAGCCTCTTTCACCATTTTATGGATGATGGCACGTCCGCTCTCTGTGCTGAGGTCGACCGTGCAGCTCCGTTTGTTACGATTGAAGTTCTCCCAGTTATAGTCGAAATCCGATGGGCAGGCTCCACCCTGCTCCGCCTGAGCGTCCTTGAAGACCCGCCAGTAATCACCCGTGGTCGGGTTCTCAACGTGGATGACATCCGCCCCGAAGTCACCGAGAATACGGGCAGCCATCGGTACCGCAGCCACCTGTGAACAATCGATAACCTTGATACCCTCAAGTGCCATAGCCAATTTAGTTTTCCTCCTTCCTGATTATGTAGCAAAATCTAGCATAAAAGCATATTCGAACTCTAGTTTAGATGCAGGCAATTTGTCAAGGGAAGTAAAGAGGAGACTAAGTCACAAAATCCAGCACTTCTCTTATCGCTCTATCACTCAATTCTAGAAATGTATTGTACCCTTCTAAATTGAATTTGCCTTCCATGATTATCTTACCAAGCGGTCTATCCATAATGTTAGCGATAGTATACTGGCCAGTCGGATCCATTAACCTAAGTGCCCATAGTTCCCGTTCGGTAGGCGGTTCGAGTACCTTCAGTTCGTCAGCCACTTTCAGATCCCATGGAATTCCTTTCTTAACATCCTCAATATCTTCCTCATCCTGCCAGGGGAATACCTCAGCTAAAAACAGCTCATGGGTCCCAGGGTCAAATCTGAAAACTCCTCTGTCAGTTACCACAGAGGAAGGCCCTCCTCCGACTAGATTCGCTTTCTTCCTAGCATCAGGACTGCCGTCAGCGAAACCTGTCTCGGTCATATAGTCAACTTTTTCCACCCATTGCCTCGGGTTAAACTCTGCGGTATACACTACTCTCCCTGCGGATGATGCTATATCGCCTCCACCACCACTTCCATTCATCCTTATTTGTGGTCCAGTTATATAACTGACATTTACATTGCCATACTTATCCATTTGGGCAAATCCTAGATAGGCTGCATCAATGAAGCCCGATTGCTGGTCTATAAAAACCTCGGGGAGACTCTGATGACACATCGCCATTGCGCCTGCCGAGTTATCAGCAGGACTTACTAGGACGGCAACACTGGGAAATCCAATATAGCCTGCCTCTGCCACCAGTATGGCATTTGGCGTATGGACCAACTTCGCTATTGCACCGGCCAGGTCTGAAATGCCAATACCAACAAACACAACCTCTCTATCTTCCACTTCCCTTGACCCGGCACAACATACCAGCTCCGGCGGCGTATATTTTCCCTTCATCTCTTTAAGCTGCTCTGGTGTAAACTGCTCCCTTGTGGTATATAAATGTCCCATTTTTATACCTCCCTCACATTCTTATAAGTATCCCTCATCCGGGTATCCTGTTCAGCTTGTGCTCCGATTTAGCCAATCTGTCTATTTTTTCCCATCCTAACTTATTACAATATTCAAAGTGGTCCTTAAGACCATAAACCCATTCATCAATCCACTCCAAGGCTCCGTCACGACTCTGCCTCTGTAGTAAGAGAGATACGAAACACAACAGGTCTCCTATATAGTACCCGTAGCAGCCGGTAGGGAGGCAGTTAAAGGGGAGATGGACAACGGCATCGGTACAATAGGCTGGTATCGTCGTTAGTCCAGGATTCTCATATATCTTTTCGGTGGGAACAAGCTCCTCAGTAATCAGAACAACATGCTTAGCCGCCCTTGCTTTCCAGTAATCGGTTCCTCTGAAGCCCCATATCTGACCATTCCCTCTCCGATCTGCCCTTTGAACTGAGATGAAGGCGACATCTGGTTTGTAAGCCGGGACAAGAAGGAGCGGCTTGTTCTCATATGGATCATCTATCACCTTTATATCCTTGGTGTACTTGGGGATATCTGCCCCGAGAGAGGAACGACACGGCATGAAGGGGACATTGAGTGCCCCGGCCATGAGTCTTAAGGAAATTTCGAAATTCGTCCAGTCCACTATCTTCACCGGTGGCACACCAGACTCAATTTTTTCTTTGGGTGTGGCCATAACACCGCCCGCTTCAACCGGTCGCGGTATGCCTTCCTTGAGACCACGTTCCAGGGCGGGGGTGCCCGAAATACCGCCTACCTGGCGTGTCAGACTGTAGGCTATATCTATCCTATCCAGCATCCCCAGCTCTACCAGTAAATCTATGCCCTCAAAATCTCCGCTCTCATCTATAATAGACAAGTTCTTCTTTCCTTGACGAGCTATCTCCCTCATGATGGACTGAGGCTGCCGCCACATCACAAAACCCCCCATACAGAATGAATTACCATCATGGAGAAATGTCCCTACCGCTTCCTTCTCGGTCATCACCTTATTCAATCTTTTTTTATAATCTGAATCCTTAGCCCTCTTCTCATAATCTATTGTTTCCAATCCTTGAATTACCATTTTTAAACTGCCTCCCAAATAGATATTTCACTTAGTTGGTAATAGCACACTCTTCAATGAATATTATAGGCTTTTTTATCAGTTTCTGGTCACTTTCCACCCAAATATTGCAACGCAAGTTTGATGCGCTCCTCGATACTGAGGTCGGAGGCAGCGGGTAGAGTGGTTACGGCGCGGCTGGCCTCGGCCACGGAGTAGCCGAGGGAGGTCAGGGCTGCCAGGACATCGGTGTTTTCCTGGGCTATCTGGGCGGCAGGGGTGGCAATCAAACCGGCGCCAATCTTGTCTTTAAGCTCCAGCACCAGTCTATCGGCCACCTTCCTGCCGATTCCGGGTACGGTGGTGAGAAGGTCGGTGCTGCCGGTGGCGATAGCTATCGTTAGCTGGTCCACAGTAAGTGAAGAGAGCATCGCCAGGGCCAGTCGGGGGCCGAGGCCAGAGACACCGATAAGGGTCTCGAAGAGGGTCAATTCATCGGCAGAGCCGAAGCCGTAAAGGGACAGGTCGTCATCCTTGACATGGAGGTGGGTGTATACCTTCACCTCCTCACCAGCCTTGCCCAAGGTACTCAACACCGAGGTCGGCATGTAGACGCGAAAGCCGACGCCGCCAACGTTGATAATCGCATAATCACCACCCAGTGACTCCACTACGCCTTGCAGACCGGCTATCATTCTTCTTATTGCCTTTCTTCCGTCAGCAGGTTGCTGAGGTGCACTTCACCAAGATGGCACAGGGCAGTTGCCAGGGCATCAGCAGCGTCATCCGGCTGGGGGACCTCGGAGAGACCGAGTTGAAGGCTGACCATCTTCTGGACCTGCTCCTTGGAGCTGGTGCCGTAGTTGGCCACCTGCCGCTTTATCTGGGCCGGGGTGTACTCGTGGGTGGGTATGCCCCGGTTAGCGGCGGCCAGAATAGCCACTGCCTGGGCCTTGCCGATGGCCAGCGCCGAGTTAACGTTTTTACCCACAAAGGGCTGCTCCACGGCCATAGCATCCGGCTGGTAGCGAGAGACGATTTCTAAAAGCTGGTTGTAGAGAATGCTGAGTCGTTCCGCTATCGGTAATCGTGCTGAAGAACTCAGAGCACCGCAGTCAACCAGGGTCGTTCTATCGCCATCGCTGTCAATCACCCCGTAACCGATAACAACCGTGCCCGGGTCAATACCCAAGACCCTCATAAACAGACTCAAATCATCCTTGCTATTATAATCCCTTCAGATGGTAACGAGAGAGCTCAACCGACAGAGCAGACATATATATAAGGTAGAAAAGACCAGTAACCAGCGTTGGCCTATTCTTGATACTTCGCCAGGACTTCATCAGAGAAATCAACGTTACTGGACACATGCCGGACATCATCGAGTTCGTCCAGCTTCTCCATCAGCCTCAATGTTTGCACGGCTGCCTTCTCTCCGAGCTCCAGCGCTGCCTTGGGCACCATGGAAAGCTCGGCCGAGGCTACCGGGATATTCTCCTGCTCTAGTGCCGCCCTGACCTTCTCCAGCTCCTCAGGCCTGGTGTAGACCTCGACCACGCTGGCTTCGACGGTGACATCTTCAGCACCGGCATCAATCGCCTGCAGCGCCAACTCTTCGGTATCCATCTCCTCAGACCGCACCGTGACGACCCCCTTGGGGTCAAACTGCCAGGCAACGCACCCGGCTTCCCCGAGACTGCCACCGCCACGCGAAAAAACATTACGAACGGCCTGTATAGTCCGGTTACGGTTATCACTGAGGGCCTCCACCAGGATAGCACCGCCACCGGGGCCATATCCTTCGAGGACTATTTCTACCAGATTAACCCCCTCGGTGGCACCACTGGCACGTTTTATCGCCCGCTCAATATTATCCGATGGCATCGAGGCATCGCGGGCCTTTTGTACTGCCAGACGCAGCGAGATATTGGTATCCGGATTGGGCCCACCGTTACGTACCGCCACGATAATCTCGCGGGTCAGCTTGGTGAAAAGCTGGCCCCGCCGGGCATCAGTTACCGCCTTCTGGTGTTTTATTGAGTGCCATTTAGAATGTCCCGACATTCTCGACTCTCCTTACCCGGTTAAGGCTCAAACGATCCCTAAAGGAGTGCGTCAATCTTGGGTGCAATGGTCTTCTCCGGTACAGCACCTATGACAGTATCAACAACATCACCACCCTTGAAAAACATCAGGGTTGGTATTGACATCACGCGGTATCTGGTGGCCGTTTGTGGATTCTCATCGACATTCAGGCGGAAGAACCTGAACTTACCATTATATTTCTCCGACAGCTTATCAACGATGGGGGCAATCATCCGACAAGGCCCACACCAGGGTGCCCACAAATCAACCAGCACCGGCAGATCCGATTTAATAACCTTTTGCTCAAACTCCTGATCCGTGAGATCAATCACCATAGCAACATAACCTTTCCGATTTATGGTAATACAGCCATATGGTAATGCTGCGAGTTCTCCCCTGTCAAGGAATTTTTACATCAGTTAATAAGCTATTCAGCGGATTGACATTAGCGTTCGAAGAGATTAAAATTTAAACGGTGTGTCACGACATCAAGGATGAGAAGTCGCTGACCGCCGTTTGTCCCAAGTTTAATAATAATGCGACCGGCAGAGAGCGATCTGAATTCAGTAAATAAGCACGTAGTTTGACTTGGTTTATTCCTTGAGATATACTGATGATGCGAAAGCAGATTGCCGATAAGGTTTGTTTAGGCTGGGTGCTTCCTTGTGGGAGGCTCAGCTTTGTTATGCCAGTATTCGATTTCTGATGAAGATTGCGATAAGTGGCAAGGGGGGAGTGGGGAAGACCTTATTAGCTTCTCTACTTTCTAGAAGATTCGCTTCGGCTGGCTACTCGGTGTTAGCCATAGACGCTGACCCAGACGCTAATCTAGCCGCTAATCTTGGTTTCCCGCACCCTGATGAGATAACCCCTATATCCGAAATGGACGACCTCATCGAAGAAAGGACCGGGGCACGGCCCGGTCAATCCGGTTCCTTTTTCAAACTGAACCCCAGAGTCGATGACATCCCTGACAGATTTGCAGCAGAGCATGATGGCATCAGACTGATGGTGATGGGGCGCATCAAGCGGGGCGGAACCGGCTGCTACTGTGCCGAGGGTGTTCTCCTGCAAGCCCTCCTCGGTCATCTGCTGATACGGAGAGATGAGGTAGTTATCCTTGACATGGAAGCCGGGATAGAGCATCTCGCCCGCGGTACTTCCAAGGCGGTAGACCACATGATAATCGTAGTCGAGCCGGGCCGGCGTAGTATCGAAACTGCCCAGCGCATTCAAGAACTCGCCAGAGACATCGGCCTGGAGAATATTGTGTTGGTCGCCAACAAGGTCCACAGCCAGTCTGAAAAGGAGTTTCTGATCAGTAGCCTGCACGACCTGGAGTTCCTCGGTTTTATACCCTATGACCAGGCCCTGGTGGAGGCTGACCTGGCCAACCTTCCCATTCAAAACGCCAGCCAGCTAATCGCTGACGAGATAAATAATATCTATCAGGCATTAGTACCTGCTTCTAAAATATCGAGCCCGGCAGAATAGAGTCGAAAGGGCACTAATCTGAAACCTGTGTTTCAGTCTGAAGCCCTCGGTAAAATAGATAAACAAGAACGAAGGAGGTTCCCTGTGGCTTACGATGCGGTAAATATGGAAGACTGGCAGATTGCAGAAGCGGCTGAAGCGAACATGCCCTCCCCCGATGAATGGCGAGACAAGCTCGGACTACAAAGAGATGAGCTGCTTGCCTACGGGCGGATTGCCAAGCTCGATTTCCTGAAAATCATCAACCGCCTCAAGGACAAACCAGACGGAAAGTATATAGAGGTGACGGCGATAACACCGACGCCTCTGGGTGAGGGTAAGAGCACCACATCCGTCGGTCTGATGGAAGGCATGGGCAAGAGGGGCGTGAATGTCGGTGGGTGTCTTCGCCAGCCCTCGGGTGGCCCTACGATGAATGTCAAGGGGACGGCCGCCGGTGGAGGCAACTCCCTGCTGATTCCCATGACCGAGTTCTCCATGGGACTTACGGGTGACATCAATGATATCATGAACGCCCACAACCTGGCCATGGTAGCACTTACCGCCAGAATGCAGCATGAGCGTAACTACACTGATGCTCGACTGGACAGGCTGACCGGTATGCGGCGCCTGGATGTCGACCCCACCAACGTGGAGATGGGCTGGATAATGGACTTCTGTGCCCAGAGTCTGCGCAATATTGTCATTGGACTTGGTGGATCGATGGACGGCTTCACCATGCAGTCCAAGTTCGGTATCGCCGTGGGCTCCGAGCTCATGGCAATCCTGTCGATTATACGCGACCTGGCTGACCTGCGCGAGAGGCTGGACAACATCACCGTCGCCTTCGACAAGAGAGGCAAGCCCGTCTATACCAAGGACCTAGAGGTTGGTGGGGCTATGACGGCCTGGATGCGTAACACCATCAACCCCACCCTCTGCTCCACGGTAGAGTACCAGCCATTGATGGTCCATGCCGGACCGTTCGCCAACATCGCGGTAGGACAGTCCTCTATTATCGGTGACCGTGTTGGGCTGAAGTTGTTTGATTACCACGTAACCGAGAGCGGTTTTGCCGCCGATATCGGTTTCGAGAAGTTCTGGAACGTGAAGTCCCGCTACAGTGGTCTCAAGCCACACGTCTCGGTACTTACCACCACCATCCGCGCCCTCAAGATGCACGGTGGTGGACCGAGAGTGGTCGCCGGGCTGGCACTACCCGACGAGTATACCAAGGAGAATGTAGACCTTGTTGAGAAAGGCCTGGCTAACATGATTCACCACATCAACACCATCAGAACCTCGGGTATCAACCCTGTTGTCTGCATAAACTCCTTCCACACCGACACCAAGGATGAGATTGCTGCTGTCAGGAAAGCCGCCGAGGCTGCCGGGGCGCGCTGTGCTACTTCAAGCCACTGGGCCGATGGTGGAGACGGCGCCCTGGAGTTTGCCGATGCCGTCATCGATGCCTGCAAGGAAGATAACGAGTTTGACTTCCTCTATCCGCTTGAGATGAAGCTACGCGACCGGGTAGAGAAGATTGCCAAGGTAGTCTACGGCGCTGATGGTGTCTCTTGGACTCCGGATGCCGAAGCCAAGGCTAAGAAACTCGAGGATGACTCCCAGTATGATGACTACGCCACGATGATGGTCAAGACTCACTTGAGCCTGACCCATGACCCAACACTCAAGGGTGTACCCAAGGGATGGACACTGCCCATACGTGATGTACTTATCTACTCTGGTGCCAAGTTCCTCTGCCCCTGCGCCGGCACTATCAGCCTTATGCCAGGAACCTCTTCCAGTCCTGCCTTCCGTAAGGTTGATGTAGATGTTAATACTGGAAAGGTCTCCGGCCTGTTCTAAATAAGAATAAAATACGGAGGGCAACCGTTTGGCTTTTACTATAGCAGTGGCCGGCAAGGGTGGCTGTGGTAAGACTTCGCTGGCAAGTCTTATCACTCGCTATCTGAAGAATAACGGAATGGTGCCGATTCTAGCAGTTGACGCCGATGCCAACGCTAACCTCGGGGAAAGCCTGGGATTGGCTGTTCCCCACACCGTCGGTGAACTGCTGGATGAGTTCCAGGGAGAGAAAATTAACATCCCTCCCGGCATGACCAAGGAAGCCTACCTGGACTTCAAGCTAAATTCAATCCTGGTAGAGAGTCCGGGACTCGACTTGCTGACAATGGGCAGGGGAGAAGGACCGGAGTGTTACTGCTATCCTAACCTTATAATAAGGAAGTTTGCCGATGAGTTGTCTGACAACTATGCCTACACCGTCATGGATAATGAAGCCGGTATGGAGCACCTGAGCCGGAGGACCACCCAGAATGTGGATGCCCTGCTGCTGGTCTCCAACCATACGGTGAAAGGTGCCCGGACAATTGCACGGATACAGGAACTGGTTACCTCACTCAAGCTGGTGGCACGTAAACAATTAGCGGTAATCAATATGGTTCCGGATAAGCTGAACCCGCTGGTAAGCGAGGAACTGGACCGGTTAGGAATCAAGCCAGTCGCGATAATCCCCGAAGATGAAGAGCTTCACCGGTATGACCTCGAGCTCAAGCCACTGCTTGAGCTGCCGGATACCTCCAAAGCAGTACGCGCTGTCGATGACCTGATGGGAAAAGTCCTTGAGAAAGTGAAGGCACCTTCCCCGTAGAGTACAAAAGGTCTCAGGGCAGAGTTTTTGTCAGACAATACAAAATGGTACATTTAAGTGTGCTAGGAGATAACTGGTAAGTGGCATAAAATATAGGAAACGCCTATAATTAAGGAGGGAGAATAAATGGCAGCGCAGATTATCAGCGGTACAGAAGTCGCCAAAGAGATTCGTGCCGAACTGAAACAGGAAATTGCCGAACTCAAAGAAAAACACAATATAGTACCCGGGTTGGTAACCGTCCTGGTAGGCGCAGACCCCGCATCACAGGTCTACGTCGGGCAGAAGGAAAAGACATCACAGAATCTGGGCATCTATTCGGAGAGATACGACCTTCCTGAGGATACCAGTCAAGAGAACCTGCTCGCCCTGATTGATAAGCTCAATAAAGACCCCAAGATTAACGGGATCCTGGTACAACTCCCCCTACCCAAACACATAAACGAGACAGAGGTACTCTATGCCATTAATCCCAAAAAGGATGTGGACGGCTTTCACCCGGTGAGTCTGGGCAAATTGATGATTGGCGAACCAGACTACATACCGTGTACCCCGCATGGGATTCAGCAACTTCTTGTTCGCTCTGGGGTTAAGATAGA
>CP070842.1:2019997-2024722 GCA_020342155.1 Dehalococcoidales bacterium | reverse complement strand
TGGCGAGCGGGACCCAGGAACAGCAAGCGAAGTTTTTAAAGCGTTTTGGCGAAGGTGAACCAAAATGGGGCGGCATGGCCATGACCGAACCCGGCGCCGGTTCGGATACGGCAGCCATCCAGACAACAGCAGTGCTTGACACCGAAACAAACGAATGGGTGCTTAACGGCGAGAAGATATTCATCACGGGCGGGCAGAGGTCTATGGAAGAGTCCGATGGCCTGGTAGTGGTCTGGGCTACGGTTGACAGGACAGCCGGGCGAGCCGGTATGAAGCCGTTTGTGGTTGAAGCTGGAACTGCTGGAGCACATATCGATAAAGTAGAGAACAAGCTGGGAATCCGTGCCAGTGATACCGCCACACTGATACTGGACAATTGCCGTATTCCATATGAGAATATTCTGGGTAGCCCCGAAGTTAGAAGGGTTGACTCTGGTGATACGGCCGGGTTTAGACGTGCAATGGCTACCTTCGATATGACTCGTCCGATTATAGCCGCCATGGCACTCGGAGTTGGACGTGCCTCGCTGGACTTCGTTCGCGAAGTTCTTGAAAAGGAAGGGATTCCAATAAGATATGGTTTACCTCGTCATAAATTGACAGCCATTGAGCGTGATGTGATGGAAATGGAGGCCGCCTATAAGGCTGCCCTCATGCTGATGTTGCGTGCTACGTGGATGATGAGTCAGTTCCAGCCAAATAGTCTCGAGGCCTCAATGGCTAAGGCGAAGGCTGGAATCGTTGTTGCACGAATAACCCAGAAGGCAGTCGAGATGATGGGACCGCTGGGCTACTCCCGCAAGTATCTACTTGAAAAGTGGATGCGAGACGGTAAGATAAATGATATCTTCGAGGGTACCGGGCAGATAAATATGCTGATTGTCGCTCGTCGTATCCTTGATTATACCCGGGAAGATCTCAAGTAAACGCTAATTATTTCTTAGCAAAAGATAGTGCCTCCTGCCAAGAAATTTACGGCAGGGGGCAACTGTTTTATCAGCCTAGTTAACGTGTGCCCTTGTATTTTACGAAGTCATTAAAGACTGTCTGGTACTCCTTGACCATTTCTAAGGAAGACTTGGTGCGGAACCGTCTCGCGTCGGCGTCATATTCTGTGTGACGAGCTTTAGCAGTGTACCAGGTGTGGATCTCTGGATGACAGTTGGTGCACAGTTGAATAGTCTGGGATTCGGGGATACCTGCATCATCTGTCAGGTTCTTGGGAACGATGTGATGCTCCTCAATGTCCTCAGGGTCAACGTGGTTTTTACAAACCTGACACGTTTTCTTAGCCACCCGATTACCTCCGCGGCGTCATGTCTAAGCGTATCTCCCTGTTGATGATATGGTAGTTTGCTGTGCCGGAATTGTCAATAGTATAACCAGTAGTCAGACACAGATGAATAATTGAGCTTGCTTCGTCACATCAAACACAATATAATCCTTCTCAGGCAACCAGATTTTCTATAAAGGAGATAACATGAGCATTTCGGATATTGCTTACATGCCGGCATTGGAGATGGCGGTAGCAATCCGGGAGAAGAAGCTTTCTCCCGTGGAGGTAGTTGATGCAATTTTGACTCGCATTGACGAGCTTAATCCAAAAGTCAATGCGTACTGCACCCTGCTTCCCGACTATGCCAGAAAACAGGCGAAAGAGGCCGAGGCCCTTGTTATGAAGGGTGAAGAACTCGGACCGCTTCACGGTGTCCCAGTATCAGTCAAGGACCTGGTATTTTCCAAAAGCGTCCGTACTACCTTCGGCTCCCGTATCCACGAGAATTTCGTACCCGATGAGGACGATATTGTCGTCGAACGTCTCAAGGCAGCCGGGGCAATAGTGATAGGTAAGACCAACACCCCCGAGTTTGGTTTCATGGGTGTGACCGATAACCTGCTATTCGGGGCGACGCATAACCCGTGGAATTATGGGCGGCATGCCGGTGGTTCAAGTGGCGGTGCGGCATCGGCAGTGGTTGCCGGTATGGGACCACTGGCCGTCGGCACAGATGGCGGCGGCTCGATTCGTATCCCCAGTAGTTTCTGCGGGGCATTCGGACTCAAACCGTCTTATGGCCGTGTCCCGAGGGGTCCGGGATTACCGGAGTGGCAGACGCTGTCACATACCGGTCCGATAACACGTACCGTAACCGATGCCGCCCTGATGCTGGAGGTCATAGCAGGCAGAGATGTCCGTGACCGCCTCTCGCTGCCAGACACGAATCTGAAATACCTGCCGCTCCCGGAAGGAGACCTCAAAGGACTGAAAGTTGCCTGGAGTTCAGACCTCGGTTATGCACTGGTAGACCCTGAAGTGCTGGCAGTAACGACATCAACACTCAGTGTCTTTGAGTCGCTTGGTGCCGATATTGAAGAAGCCAATCTTGAATTGGAGCACCAGGGACCTGTCTTTGCCGTGATTTGGGCCGTTACCCTGGCCAGCAAGCTGGCTAATTATCTAAACGAATGGCGTGAGCATATGAACCCGCAGTTGGTGCGGATGGTGGAACGGGGAATGGGGATATCAGCAATGGACTACGCACGCGCTGCACTCGCCCGGGAGGAGTTCTGGAACAAAATCCAGCCATTGTTTGAACGATACGATATATTGCTGACCCCAGCGACGGCAATATCGGCGTTCGACATTAATACTTACCAGGTTACCGAGATTGCCGGGGTAAAAGGAACGCCAACAGTCGACTGGACACCATTTACCTATCCCTTCAACTTCACTGGCCAGCCGGCAGCATCAGTACCGTGCGGTTGGACAGAGGATGGGCTACCCGTCGGTCTCCAGATAGTTGGGCGGTGTTTCGATGATGCCGCCATTCTTAGGGCTGCCGCTGCATTTGAACGTGCTGCTCCCTGGGCTGAAAGAATACCACCTCTGTCTGGAGCAGGGTAGGGTGGGCTAATAACTCGAATTTACGCTTGTAGTGAAAGGTACTAGGACTATTTAGCAGTTTACCATCGTCGTGTCCTGTGGTACAATTCACTATCACGTGTAATGCCAGAGGAGGAGCAGCGAATGAACTGGCTTGACATAATTATTATCATCGCTCTAATCGTTCCCGTCTTCACTGGCCTGATGCAAGGACTCATCAAGGCAGCCTTATCTTTGGCAGGTATAATAGTAGGCGTTCTCCTGGCAAGCAACTTCTATGAGAACTTCGCTGGGGTGTTTACCTTCATCGACAATGAAGATATCGCTAATATCGTCGCCTTTATCATCATCCTGGCACTGGTATTCATCATTTCCCAGGTAATAGCTTTCTTCCTCAGAGCTACCATCAAGGCACTACTGATGGGTTGGGTTGACCGTATTGGTGGCGCTGTCTTTGGTTTCATAATGGGGGCAATACTAATCAGTGCCTTACTGGCAACTGTCGTAAAGTTCTTCGGAGAGGGGCTAGTTACGGAATCTGTGCTGGGTGAATTCCTGCTGGACACGTTCCCGATTGTGCTGGGACTGCTCCCAAGCGAGTTCGACGCCATACGCGACTTTTTTCAATAGCCGTCTCGATAGTCAAACGCCATTTCTAGTAAGATACGGGAACACCGGCAATGTTCAGCCTGACACGGTAGAGACCTGTGCGGCATGTCATATAGAGGCTCTTCCAGTCAGCGTCACCCCAGGCAAAGTTGGCTGGTAACTCGGGCGGTTTAACCTCGGCCAGGCACTTGCCATCCTGGTTGATAATCCAGAATCCTCCGGGACCGGTGCAGTAGATGTTTCCCTGCCGGTCAACCTTCATGCCGTCCGGGGCTCCTGGTTCAGTACCCTGCATCTCGATAAGCACCCGTCCGTTGCTGATACCACCCTCAGGACTAACGTCGAAGGCTCTAATGTGGCCACGGGCAGTGTCGTTGACGTAGAGTATTTGCTCGTCCGGTGATAAAGCCAGTCCATTAGGCCGGTCGAAATCATCTACCAGAAGTATCAGGCCACCATCCGGGGCTAGCTTGTAAACGCCATTAAAGGGCAGTTCTTTCCAAGTCGTCATCTGCATAAGCCCGTACGGAGGGTCGGTGAAGTAGATACTGCCATCCGACCTGACGACAACATCATTAGGACTATTGAGACGTTTGCCCTGGTAGCTTTCGGCGAGGACGGTGATAGTCCCGTCTATTTCGGTACGAGTAACTCGCCGGGTGCTATGCTCACAGGCAATTAGTCGCCCACTCCGGTCGAGAGTGAGGCCATTTGAATTTCCGCTGGGAGCCCGGAAGGTAGTCACTACCGGGCCTTCGGCCATCATCCGCCAGCGGATGATACGGTTGCGTGGTATATCACTAAAAAGCAGATGGCCTCCACACCAGACAGGGCCCTCGGTAAAATCGAAGCCACTGGCCAGTTCCTCGACCATAGTATCATCAGGCACGATTTGCCGGACTGCATCATCCTTCACTTCTACAGTCAGGTCAGATATACTCACTTCATCCTCCTCAATGGTGGTTATTGACTTAACAATACTGTTTTAGGGAGTGTCGAGCTTTAGTTCCATCATTCTTTCCCTGAGACGGAATAGTGCCGAAATCGCAGCGCGGTCTCTGACGCCCTCCCAGGTAGGCGGGTAGTTCTGTTGCCAGGTTTGAGTTCCGTTGGCATCGGCGACACCAATAAAGGCCAGACCGGGTTGTTTGCCTTCGGGATTATCCACGCTAGCGACAGGGGTGGTGCCCAATCCGAAGTTAGCCGAGAGTCTTTGGCGAACAGCAATCGCC
>CP070842.1:2016106-2019897 GCA_020342155.1 Dehalococcoidales bacterium | reverse complement strand
TACCTGGCCTTTGTCGAGGCTATGCGTTCCTATGTGCTATCACGAGAGACCAGAGACCTGAGGAGGGAGCTTGGTACAGGAGCGGCCGATGTCGCCCGTATCGTCTCCGAGGTAAGGGAAAAACTAAAGGTAGAGCCGAGACCACCGGAGAGCCCCGAGGAAGAGCGCTACCGCCTCTTTCAGGCCGTTACCAGCTTCCTCACCAGTGCCGCCAGGGTCCAGCCATTGCTGATTATACTGGAAGACCTGCACGACTCCGATAAGGGTACTCTGGATATGCTGACCCACATCTCGCGTAATCTCAGTGGAGCAAGGCTTCTGATTGTCGGTACATACCGTGACGTAGAGGTAGACAGGACACATCCATTATCGGCGGCACTGGCTGAGCTAAGGCGTGTTGCCACCTTTGACCGTGTCCTCCTGCGCGGTCTCAATGCCGACGAGGTGAGGCGGATGCTGGAGAGTATCACCCGGGAAGAGGTGCCCTGGAGCCTGGCCGAGGCGGTCCACCGTCAGACTGAGGGCAATCCCCTCTTCGTCCAGGAGGTAGTGCGGTATATCGTCGAGGAGCAACTGCTCTACCGTGAGAAGGGGAAGTGGATTATTACCAGGGACAAGCCTCTTGAGATGAGCATCCCCGAGGGGCTGAGGGACGTGGTTGGTAAACGTCTCTCGAGTCTGAGTCCGGAGTGTAACAGCCTGCTATCGATTGCCGCGGTGATAGGCCGGGAGTTCCGGCTGGCTGTCCTGCAAAAAGTAGCCGATGTATCCGATGATGCGCTGTTTGCTGCTCTGGAGGAGGCCAAGGGAGTTGCTGTAGTAGAAGAACGCTCTGCAGTTGGAGCGGCGGTGACCTACCGTTTCAGCCACGCCTTCTTCCGCCAGACGCTTTATGAGGAGATTATTGCCCCGAGGAGAATTCGGCTGCACCAGCAGGTAGGTAAAGCGTTAGAGGAGATATATGCCAGGCGATTGGAGGAACATGCTGCGGAGCTGGTCGAGCACTTCTCCTATTCTCCTGATGCTGAAGGCCTGACTAAGTCAGTAAGCTATGGTGAGATGGCTGCCGAACGGGCCAGCAGTGTCTATGCCTACGGGGAGGCGGTACGACTGCTGGAGCAGGCACTTAAGGTGCAGGAGGTACTGAATCCGGATGATAAGGCTAAGCGGTGCGATTTGCTCCTTACTTTATGTGAAACCCAGACGGTGGCTGGAAATCCGCGGGAGGCCGTCGAAAAGACGGCACCCCTGGCACTCTCTCTCGCCGAAGTCGAGGAAAATGACAGACGAGCCGCGGCTGCGTGCTGGTTGGCGATGGATGCATTGAATTACTACAGGGCCGCCCCCGTCATGTCAACTCCCGAGTACGAGCAGTGGGCACAGCGACTTGACCGTTATTCTCAACCTGAGACCAGAGAGCGAGCTCTGGCTGATGTGATACTGGGAGGCCCGATGCGCAGCCAGGACCCGGTTGCCGGTCGACAGCGTATCGACTCTGCCTATAACCTGGCACGTCGGCTTGGTGACCCCACGACGTACTGGCTTGTTACTTACTGGTGGTTGTGGCGGTCACGTGCCCCGCAACACAACGAGGAAAGATTTCGGATTGCGGAGGAATTGTTACAGAGTCCACCTGGCAACTTAGCACCGTCGTGGCTTTGTGCAGCCTGGGTACTTATTAGCAGTGAATTCTTAGTTTTTGGTCAACGTAATCGGGCAGAGGAAGTCTGGCGCAGGATTGAAGAACTAGCCGAGCACACAGGTCAAGTGCACGCGTTGCTCATTACGATGTTTACCAAGGGCAATTTAGCTGCGATGGACGGAGACCTGCAGGAAACGGTGCAAATAGCCCGGCGGATGATATCTTTTAGTGACGAAGCGGGGATTCCCGAGTTCGCACTGGCCTATGTGCCACAAGCTGTACTCAGACCGCGGTCTTACCTCGCTGATGCAGATAGAGTCCTGGAACGCTATGCTCGGCCAGAAACTTACCCTTCTAGTATCGATTATACACTTTTAACGTATAGCCTCGCCCATCTTATCCGCGTTAGCGAGGCTGCCGAAATACTCGAT
This sequence comes from Dehalococcoidales bacterium, assembly GCA_020342155.1. Lineage (GTDB taxonomy): Bacteria > Chloroflexota > Dehalococcoidia > Dehalococcoidales > Fen-1064 > W589. The sequence continues at coordinate 2,017,824 of CP070842.1, read as the reverse complement.
CAATACGTTGTAAAACGACCTACCATCGGTACACCAGATGATGAGGCAGTCATGTCTTCTGATATTTATTTTCTTGAGGCAGCGACGCTGATAGGGCACCGGCCGGCAGCCGAGCTTCTTCTCAACCGGCTGGCGGGTTGTAGTCGGCGTACCACTGGAATTTCTGGGATAACATGTATCGGCCGCCATCTGGGAGCAGCCGCCGTACTTCTCAGCAGACCGGAGGAAGCCCGAAAATACTACGCTGACGCCCTGGAGGTCGCCACCGACATGAGGTTCCGCCCGGAGATTGCCCTCACACGCCTCCAGCTTGCTGAGTTGCTCCTGGAGCACTACCCGGACGAGAAAAAGGAGGCGCTTGAGCACCTGGACTTCGCCATTAACGAGTTCCGCGAGATGAAGATGCAGCCCTCACTGGAGAGGGCATTGAGGCACAAGGAGATACTGGGGGCGTAGGCCTTCAAACCTATTGACAATCCCGGCCTATCAATCTACCATATCACCAACAGGGAGATACGCTTAGACATGACGCCACGGAGGTAGTCAAGTGGCTGACAAAAAGTGTCAGGTATGTGAAAACCGCGTTGACCCCGAAGATGTAGAGAAGCACCACATCGTTCCCAGAAATCTGACGGAAGAGGCAGGTATTCCCGAGTCTCAGACTATTCAACTATGTGCCAATTGTCATCAAGAGGTACATGCCTGGTACACTGCCAGGGTACGGCACACAGAGTATGATGCTGACACAAGACGTTTCCGCACCAAATCTTCTCTCGAGATGGTCAGTGAGTACCAGACAGTCTTTAGTGACTTCGTAAAATATAAGGGCACACGTTATCTAGGCTGATAAAATAAGTGCCCCCTGCCGTAAATGTCCTGACAGGGGGCACTATCTTTTACCAAGAAATAATTAGCGTTTACTTGAGATCTTCCCGGGTATAATCAAGGATACGACGAGCAACAATCAGCATATTAATCTGCCCGGTACCCTCGAAGATATCGTTAATCTTGCCGTCCCGCATCCACTTCTCAAGTAAATACTTACGAGAGTAGCCCAGTGGTCCCATCATCTCGACGGACTTTTGGGTTATCCAAGCAACAACGATTCCGGCTTTTGCCTTGGCCATCGAGGCCTCGAGACTATTTGGCTGGAACTGACTCATCATCCACGTAGCACGCAACATCAGCATGAGGGCAGCCTTATAGGCGGCCTCCATTTCCATCACGTCACGCTCAACTGCTGTCAATTTGTGACGAGGTAAACCATATCTTATTGGAATCCCTTCCTTTTCAAGAACTTCGCGAACAAAGTCCAGCGAGGCACGCCCAACCCCGAGTGCCATGGCGGCTATAATCGGACGAGTCATATCAAAGGTAGCCATTGCGCGTCTAAACCCGGCTGTGTCCCCAGAGTCAACCCTTCTTACTTCGGGGCTACCCAGAATATTCTCATATGGAATACGGCAGTTGTCCAGTATCAGTGTGGCGGTGTCACTGGCACGGATTCCCAGCTTGTTCTCCACTTTATCGATGTGCGCTCCAGGAGTTCCAGCTTCGACCACAAACGGCTTCATGCCGGCTCGCCCGGCTGTTCTGTCAACCGTAGCCCAGACTACTACCAGGCCATCGGACTCTTCCATGGCCCTCTGCCCACCGGTTATGAATATCTTCTCGCCGTTAAGCACCCATTCGTTTGTCTCGGTGTCAAGTACTGCTGT
>CP070842.1:2011923-2016006 GCA_020342155.1 Dehalococcoidales bacterium | reverse complement strand
TTCCGGGGCATACCAGACGTTCAACCTGAAAGCTGTCATGCCTCCTGATGAACACGACAGCATGGACTTCAAAGACAAGGTAGCCAAGGGTTTCGAGACCTCGCTGAAGACTGGTGTAGATATCCTCGTCGCCATGACCAGTGTCCTCGTCAAACTCGGTAACGATTTCAGCGAACTCTCCCAGAACAAAAGGGATTCAAGGTTTCCCAAGCATCCCGCCGTTCTCTATCGACTCGTTCAGGCCCTACTCCGCAGCAAGCTGGAGCACAGGAGCATACTGCCTAAGGACCTCTGGCCGGTCAAGGCTATTATCGGTTGGGGGATTGATACCCGCATCTACCGGGAGCAGGTCCGCCAAACCTGGGGTAGGTACCCTTATGAGCTACATGCCAGTACTGAAGCAGGCATAATGGCCTTGCAGAGCTGGAGCAAGAGCGACCTCACCCTCCTCCCAACATCCAACTTCTATGAGTTTATCCCGGAAGAAGAATGGCTGGCATACCGTGACGATATCTTCGCCCAGCCAAGCACAGTATTACTTCCCGAGGTTGAACCGGGCAAACGCTACGAACTCGTCATCACCAGCTTCCATGGAATGCCCTTTATCAGGTACCGTCTCGGCCACCTCATCAAAGTCACGGCACCAGAAGACACGGAGGCCCAGGTCAATTTGCCACAGACCACCTTCGAAAGCAGAGCGGATGACCTGCTCGATATCGCCGGTTTCACCAGAATAAGCGAGAAAACAGTTATCCAGACGATAGCCAATACCGACTGCAAGTATGAAGATTGGACAGTTCGCAAGGAAGTTGATGGCGATAAGGTTACGCTTCATCTCTACATTGAGATGGATGGCAATCGTTCGGCAACAGAGATAGCTGCACTATTACAGGACGAGCTGACAAAAACTGATCCTGGGTATCGTGACCTCGAGCGGATGATAGACAGTCAACCCCTTAAGGTAACAATACTAAATCCCGGTACCTTTGCGGATTATTACACTCAGAAAAAGGAGATTGGAGCCGAGTTACTTCAACGGAAACCGCCACGGATGAACGCCCCGGATGAAATCGTCAGGGAATTGCTGTATCTCAGCAATGCCCGGGAAGTAATTAAGGTGTAGTCAGGTTTGGTGTCAAAATGAAGCCTATGGGATTGTAAAGAGTAGCTGAAGATGAATGATTACCTGATAATACCACTGGTAGAAATCACCCTCACCATGGTGCTTTTAGTAGCCCTGGCAGTAAGGGGTAAGCAGCATGCCGCCAGAAGGCCCTTCTTCCTCTTCCTTTTCAGTATGAGCCTCTGGGGTACATTCATTTTCCTGATGCGTAGCTCCTCGAGCATGACCACTGCGCTACTCTGGGAGCGATTTGTCTTTGTCGCTATACTGAGTGGTGCCTTCTTCTTCTATCGTTTCACCGTCAGCCTCACCAGCGCCAAGCCGCGTAAGACTGTCTTCTACGCGGTTCATGCTCTCTACATCACCTGCATCGCCCTCATACCAACCAACCTCATTGTCAGTGGCATGCAGACAATGTGGTACGGCAAGGCCCCTATCATCGGGCCACTCTTCGCCGGTTACGTTGCCAGTGCCTATGCACCACTGGTGCTGGGTCTTATTACCCTAGTGAAGCACGGCAGACGCTCTATCAATATGGATGAGCGGATTCGCGGGCAGTACATCATCGCCGGTATGATAGTAATGTTTATCGGTGGTACTACCGACTACCTACCAGCGCTGGGCATCAGTATGTACCCCCTCGGTATCGTTGGCAACATCGTTTTCTGTGCCCTGGCTACCGTCGCCATGTTGAGGTATGACCTGCTCGAAATGAAAGTGATGCTTCGTAAGAGTATCGCCTATGCACTGGCCGGTCTGCTGCTCCTCAGCGTCTTCGGTGGTCTGATATTCCTGCTCAGCAGTGTCTTTGAGACAGCACTGAGCCCTATCTCCTTGACGATTACCTTTGTCTCAGTACTCATTACTATTATTGCGATAACCCTGTTTCAGCCAATGTTACCTATCTTCCAGAGTATCGTCGACCGATGGTTCTTCCGTGAGAGATATGACCACCTTCAGACTCTGAAGAGGTTTACGGCCGAAACGAAGCATATCATTGACATCGACCAGTTGGCATCATCACTGGTCACCTCGGTCGCCAACGGCATGCAGAGTCGTTCCACCTTTCTGCTTCTGCCATCCCCGAAGACAGGTGACTTCACTACACATTCTTATTATGGACAGACTCAACCGGGAGATCTGTCCTTTAAGGCTAGTAGCCTGCTTACTCTGACCATGAAGGACCAGGATTATCCTGTCGATATCAATGATACAGACGTTAGCCCTACTTTAAGCGTTCTAACGGATAATGAGAAAGCCGTTCTGGCGAGAAACCGTATCGAGTTACTAGTATCCTTAAAGACCGATGACAACCTCGTAGGCATACTGCTCCTAAGCAGCAAGCTGTCCAATCAACGATATTCACCCGAGGACCGGCACCTGCTGCAGAGAATATCGGGAGCAGTTGCTATTGGTATCGATAATGCCCTCGCCTACGAGAACATACAGCAGAAGCATGGCGAGCTGCTGGAAGCCATGGACGGCATCATCCACGCCATGTCGTTAGTTGTCGAAACGAGAGACCCGTACACTGCCGGCCATCAGCAGCGAGTTGCCGACCTTGCCGCTTCCATTGCCAGGACGATGGGCTTGCCTGAATGGGACGTGAGAGGTATTCAGGTCGCCGGCCTGCTCCACGATGTCGGTAAATTATCGGTCCCTGCCGAGATCCTGAGTAAACCCGGAAGGTTAAACAAGACCGAGTTTGATATCATTAAGAGTCACTCGAAGGTAAGTTACAATATACTGGAATTAATCGAATTCCCCTGGCCGGTCAAAGAGGCAGTCCTACAGCACCACGAGAGACTGGATGGCTCTGGCTATCCTGACGGTCTGACGAGTGATGACATCATACTCGATGCTAAAATTCTCGGTGTAGCCGATGTTATTGAGGCGATATCATCCCACCGACCATATCGCCCAGCTCTCGGCCTAGACTATGCCATGAAAGAAATCATCGAAAAGAAAGGCATTCTCTATGACCCGAAAGTAGTCGACGCCTGTATGGAACTCTATGAAGACGAAGCGAGCGTGTTACGACAGTTGCAGATGCCTGTCGCAGTTACCAGCTAAGCATAAAGGATAATAACGAACATCTTGGCTCAAGTTCATACTAGCTATTTCAAAAAACAGGGGAGTAAAACAACTAATAAGGAGGAAAAAGATGAAGCAAAAGGCATTATTGAGAGGAGAGAAGAAATGAAACGTAAAATCTTATTGCTCGGGATAGTTATTGCCCTAATTCTCACTATGGTGATGCCAGCGACGGCACTGGCCGCGAAGCCATCAAATATGGAGGCCTTTGGAATAATTGACTCCATTACCATCGGTGACGATGTAATCGAGTTTCCAGCAGGTCAAAGCGGCCGATGGGTCGTTAAGGAACGTGCGATAGGAGGCGTATTAGGCGGATATTTAGGTGGAGATATAGACGGGGACTTCACCCTCACATATAAAGCTAATGTAGTCTTGGCCACCCAGGCTGGTACCTTCCACGGCGACATGGTAGTAGGCGATTACGTTGTTCACGTCAACGGTAAGAGCAGCATTGGTGCCACACCAATACCAGGCTACGATGGCCTTATACTTAGTGGTCACTGGAATTTTACTGGTAGTGATCACGGTAATGGCACGTTTGACGCATGGATTATCCCCCTTATAGAAGAAGGACATATTATCGGGGTCATAGCCGGTGGTGTCACCATGACTGGCAAATGGAAGCCTTAAGAAATCCTTGATTAACTAAGAAGCTATCCTCTAACCCGGTGCTGGCAGCCTGGAGACCAATGGCATAAACGAATGACCGTTGGTTCCTGGGCTGCCACTGTGTTTGTAACACCGGGAACCAGATACTGCTAAAGTCACAATTTAACCTACCTCTGTGATATAATCCAGCATGCCTCCCGAATCAAGGCAAGGTAGAAAGCCATCTACGACCAGTCACGCGTAATGCCGCACCC
>CP070842.1:2009230-2011823 GCA_020342155.1 Dehalococcoidales bacterium | reverse complement strand
CGACGGTGTTGATTTCACACAGCACTTGAAATGCAATCGTTCTGGCTTTTCGTCTTTGTCCTGCCATTGTCTTCTTTGCGCGCAGTAAATATTCTCACCTGACTTTAGCAAATGAACGCGGTGAGGTCAATCTTTCCTGTAATGCGAAAATGGGCTGCCAGATGGTTCAGAGTAATACCTCTGGGAGACATGTCTTGTCCTTCTATGGCCTAGCTTATACGAAATAGTGGGAAAAGTTAAGAAATAGTAAGAAATGTTAGGATATGTGAGGTTGACAAACGTCTGTCTATAATGTAATATCCTGTACGTTATAGTATTGATGTTATACTTAGGGGAGCTTTGAAACGCTACCTGTATTTGGTTACTTGGGGAGTGTGGAGCTAATAGTAAAACCGACCCGTATGGGTCGGTTATTTTTTTAAAGGGGGTGACGGTACAAGATTGATAAGAACTATAACAAACACTCGACGTTATAAATTATATCAAATGGAGTACAAAATTGAAAAGCAAATTATTCAGTATATTGTTTACGCTAGTGCTGATTTGTAGCCTGAGCTTGGTGACGGCAGTACCAGTAGCTGCAGCCGACCCGACCACCATTGCATCCGGAACGATGCACTTCCAGGGAAACCTGACAGACAACGGCGACGGCACGTACACCGGTGTCATAGCCATGGTGGACGAGACTGTCGTGCTCGTTGGAGACGGGGAGGCCGGTTATGATGTCTATGGCTATGAAGGGGCTACGGCATGGTTTGGCGATGACCCAGGTACTGGACCAGTTTGGACTTCCGTTACAATCGCCAACAACGACGCATGGCCAACATGGAACCCAGATACGCCAGATTGGTATCAATATAGTCTGAACCTGTACGAAGAGGGCGGCATCCAGAAGTGGGCTGTTCGAAATCATCCCGGTGCGACTGCTGCGAATCCTTGGTACGACACTGCGCACTGGGGCAGTGAGAAGCCTCCTATGGGCGTTCCGATGTCCGGCATTATGAACTGGACCGTCGGTTATGCCGCCGAGACTGACATTGGAGCCTATCTGCCCTCCACTGGCACAGGAGAAATCCCAGGAGGGGCAGCCACCAAGGGTGGCGGTCCTGCCTGCTGGGACATGGATTGGAGCTGGGGCTCCGAGGTTGTTCCGCTACAGTTACCCGGATTTGATGTGACGGTTGTCTGGAACGGCACCGACTACGACGTTACCCTGACGCCGGCCCCTGGTCCAGTCACAAATGCCAAAACCGGTGTTACGTATGGCACTATACAACTCGCTATTAACGATGCCAGTCCGGGCGATACTATCAATGTGGCAGCAGGGACGTACAATGAAAGTAACGTATCTTTACCATACCACTCTTTGAGAATCATTGGAGCAGGCTTAGAAGATACGATATGGGATGGTGGTGGAGGCATGTGTATTAATTGGCTCGGGCCTGGCCCATCTATTCCCTTCGTTTGGCCTGTGACTTTCGAGATATCAGGATTTACATTTCAGTCTGATATGCCACCCGTTAATGGTGGGATGATTAAACTATGCAAAGTAAATCGTTATCACGACATAGGCTTTGGCTTTGATTTTCATGACAACAAATTGATTACACCCGGTAACTCCAATTATGGTCTGTGGTTGTGCAGAAACTCAGGAATCGTGCGAGACTCGGTTACTGGAGAATCTCCTGTAAAAATTCATAACAATATCTTCCAGACAACGTCGGGAATCTGTATGTCCAATAGCGATAACTACGATATCTTTAATAATGACTTCGCATATGATACAGTTGGCAACGGTGACGCGACAAGGAAGAATGCGGCAATCTTCATCGGAAGTGGGTGTACCGGTGATTCACCATCAAGAGGAGGTCACCACATCTGGGGTAACAACTTTGCACATATAGGTGACGGCTATGATGGCACAGAGGAATCCTTCCCCAGAGGCGCTATTTGTATTGAACACTATTCCGGGCAAACCGGGCTTACACTCCTTCCTCACACAATTGAGTATAATACCTTCAGCAATTCGAACGGGGCTGGAGTCCACTACTACTGTGGAGATGATGTTAATTATCCTATCGATGTACTCAGGTTCAATAATTTCTCGGGTAATCTCTACGGCATATATGTAGATGGAGACTTTGCTGACAACATCTTTATTGATGCCGAGTACAACTGGTGGGGTCATGCCAGCGGGCCGAGTGGACCCGATGGAAGAATGAATAATGATGAAAGTAAGGTTATAGGTAAGGGGGATTCAATTCTCGGAAATGTTGACTGGGATCCCTGGTTGCCTCAACCTGTAGACCATACTCCACACCATCCCGTACCCCCTGGGTGGGAAGATATGCACTAATAATGTTATTCGGTACAATTTTGAGGGGGCAGGCCGAAAAGCCTGCCCCCTTCTTGTTCAGCCTATCGTTCCGGAATATTGCTGATACGATATAGTAGGAAAAGTTAAGTAATAGTAATAAATATTAGGATATGTGAGGTTGACAAACGTCTGTCTATAATGTAATATCCTGTACGTTATAGTATTGATGTTATACTTAGGGGGGCTTTGAAACGCTACCTGTATTTGGTTACTTGG
>CP070842.1:2001226-2009130 GCA_020342155.1 Dehalococcoidales bacterium | reverse complement strand
TATTTTCAAGGCTCCGGGTTCGGGACGAAACGGCCAGCGGTCAAAGAACTCTCTCAGGTCGGTGCGGGTGGTCAGGGCATCGTAATAGCTCTTCTCTTCACGTTTGCCCCAGATTACAGTACCCACACCGAGAAGGATAAACACCCCACCCAGCACAACCGGTATCAGCCAACCGTTGGAAGCCATAAATCTCACCTCCGGGAGGCTATTGAGGTAGGATAGCACACCTTACGTCCGGTCATCAACTAGGTCCGTAGTAATGTTAGAGTTTCGCTTTCCTGCGACCTGAGATAAGGTCTTACTGGACCTCGACAGCAGCACCAGCAGCTTCCAGCTTCTCCTTCATGCTGGCAGCTTCGTCTTTGTTGACCCCTTCTCTCACGTTCGTAGGGGCGCTCTCCACCAGGTCTTTGGACTCTTTCAAGCCGAGCGATGTAAGCTCCCGTACCGCTTTGATAACGTTAATCTTATTCGCTCCGAAGTCCTTGAGGATGACGGTGAAAGCGGACTGTTCCTCGGCTTCTGCCGCCGCAGCACCCCCATCCGCTGAGGCAGCCCCCGCCTGAGCAGCGACTGCCACCGGAGCAGCGGCGCTGACACCAAACTCCTCCTCCAAAGCCTTAACCAGCTCAGCTAGCTCAAGTACGCTCATAGTCTTGATGGTATTCATTATGTCATCAAGAGATGAGGATTTCTTCGGCTTTTCGGCTTTAGCCGGTGCCTTAGCTTTAGTTGCTTTCGGTTTCTTTTCAGCGACCTCTTCGGTCGCAGCCTCTTCAGCCGCAGCTTCTTGTGTTACTTCTACATTCTCTTCAGACATTCTGTGCCCCTTCCAGTTGTTCAATTCTAGCCTGTAATACCCCGGCAAGTCCACGCATCGGGCCAGCGAGAACCCCCACCAACCTCCAGAACGGACTCTGCATCCCGCTGACAACCCTGCCCAGCAGAACCTCTCTCGACGGTAACCTGGCAAGGATATTCACCTCCTCGGCAGTAAGCATCCGCTCCGGCAGGAAGCCAGCCTTGATACTGGCCGTGGTCCCGGAAGTTCGAATGTAATCAGCCACTGCCCTGGCTATCTGGGTGATTTCGCCGTAGCCAAAGGCTATAGCCACAGGACCTTCAAAAGAGGCAGCCAGGTCCGGTCGCTCTACCCGTTCCGCAGCAAACCGTGCCAGGGTATTCTTTACGACCCTGTAAGCGCCATTAGTCTCCTGTACTTTCCGACGGAACGCTGTTATCTCAGCATTTGACAGTCCCCGATAGTCTGTCAGGATAGCGATGTTGCAGTTGGAGAACTCACTCTGTAATGCATCAATAATCTGCGCTTTCTTTTCTCTGGACAAATGCTCACACCTCCTTACCTCCTGCTACACCAGACACCTACGAAAAAAGTCCTCATGCCTGCTGCACGAGGACTTCCCATTGACCATCCCAGCACCACTGCAAACCCCCACGGTAAGCCACGGTCACTCGGTCTCCTCGGCAGGCAAGCTTTAAGCCACTATCGGCACCCGCTGTCTTAGGATATTTAATTGTTATTCAGTTATACCGGGTAGGGGTTGGTGCACAATCCGAGCCTGTCCCCAACCCCCGTATTAACTAGATAGTACCAGGAGTAGTGTACTATACCCCTTCGAGCCCAACGATACCAACGAAAATAGCACAACCGGCCGGACCACCACCAAGGTTATGGGTGAGCCCCAGCTTGGGGTCCTTTATCTGCCGGGAAGGCTGTCCCGGATTCAGCATCCTGTCAGCCCTGCCCTGGAGCTGGTTGTACATCTCATAGAGCATCCGGATTCCGCTGGCACCAATGGGGTGTCCGAAGCACTTCAGACCGCCATCCGGCTGCACCGGTAGACCACCATCCAGGTCGAAGAAACCGTCTTCAATATCCTTCTGGACCTTTCCCCGCTCGCTGAACTTGAGGTCTTCCATGGTGACCGCCTCGGTGATGGAGAAGCAATCATGAACCTCGGCCATGCTTATCTGCTCGCGTGGATTGGTTATGCTAGCCTCGGTATAGGCTCTCTCGGCTGCCCGCACCGTAGCTTCAACATGCATGTAGTCGAACTTCGTGTTAAAGTTACCATCATTAGGTGCCATAGCAATCTGCAATGCCTTGACAAACATGGGTGGCTCTTTACCCTTACGCATGTTCCTGGCAATCTCAGGTGTCGTGATAATGGCGGCGGCGGCACCGTCACTGACACCACAGCAGTCGTACAGACCCAGGGGCCAGGCAACCATCGGGGCATTGAGAATAGCATCCATGGTGACTTCTCTCTGGAAGTGAGCCTTCTTGTGTCGCCGACCGTTCTCATGGCTCTTCCAGGAAACCCGGCCTATCATATGCTTGCCTTCTTCATAGCTGAGGCCATAGTGGTCGAAGTAGGTCGTGGCCAGCATGGCAAATGACGCCGGTGGTGGACCGGCTGCAGCTGCCATCAATCCATGGCCGGGGCCAGGTATCGAGCCATCGGTCAGACCGCTGAGACCACCATCCTTGTACTTGTCGCAACCAATAGCCAGCACGATGTCGTAGATACCGGCCGCGACAGAGTAGCAAGCATTACGGAATGCATCCGAAGCAGTAGCACAGGCATTCTCGACCCTGGTAATAGGGATATACTGGAGTCGTAGAGGCTCAGATATTGTCATACCGGTGCCACCAGTTGCGGTGCCTACCCAGGCAGCCTGAATATCCTCCGGCCCTATTCCGGCATCCTCAAAGGCCTCATAGGCAGCTTCCACAATGAGGTCGTCGACACTGGCATCCCAGCGCTCCCCGAACCTGCTGCACCCCATGCCAACAACCGCTACTCTATCTTTGATACTTCCTGCCATCTTCCTTACCTCCCTTATTGTCCATTCTGCTGGTAAATTATATTCTACTCTCTAACCGGTTTAATTTTCCAGAAGTAGCTATTAGAAGTTTCTGCAGATATTGTTTTCCTGAAGGTCATCTCGACAGACATACCTACTTTGCACTCTTCGGGGTCACGATCAACCAGGTCGAACAGGCCTCTGCCGCCTCCTTCGAAATCAACCACAGCCCGTGTCATCGGTGGGTTAATACCACCACCGAGGTAGTCATGACTGAAGGTAACAACCTTACCCGTTTTATCAGCGAAACGATAGGGTTCGAAGTTGTCCTTCGCCTGACATTCGACACAGATATGGGCACGCATTGACGAGCCCCTCATATACAGCTGGATGGTACCGCAGTTTAAACATTTTACGCCGTAGAGTGCCAGGCCCAGTTTACGCTCTCTCCACTCCGCCGACATGGATATACCCCCGCGAGTGCGTACTTGAGTCGGTACCAGGTTGCGCCAGCGCATGTACTTGCCGTAGTTATCGAGCGTTCCCTTGATAGCCAGATGGCGCTTAATAGCCCTTCTATCCTTAATTTTTTCAATCTGATCGGTCGTTTTTAGGACAACGGCATCACAACCGGTGCCCCAGGTGACTAGCAGGAACCTTTCCCCTGGCTTGGCATCTTCCAGCGCCGCAATCAGTACCATCAGAGGCTGTGCCACCCCGGTATTACCCACATTGTCAAGAAGTGCATCTTGCACCTGCTCGGGAGCAAACCCCATCGACCTGGCTAAGCCAGCCTGTGCCCTGGCGTTGGCACCAGCAATACAGGCCTTAGTGATGTCCTGGGGCGTCAGGTTTAGTTTTGCCATAAGGCCCTTGGCTACTTCAACGGGTATCTGGCTATAACCGGCATCACGGCCAAAGCGATCCTCCCAGGAACGAATAAAGACGTCGCCATCCTTTCTCCAGTAGTCCGCCAGGTCGTCCGAATAGGTGAGGCTACCTTCAATCTCAACTGCTACTGCTTCATTCTCCACCAGAAAAGCGGCAGCACCATCACCCAGAGCCTGTTCATGCTCCCCACCGGGCGCTCCCAGACGCAGGTCGGACGCGGTCACCAGGACGCTCTTGAGCGAACCCGCGTTTACCGCATCGACAGCTGCCATCAGTGCACTAAGCCCTGCTCTGAGACTATTCCCAAAATCAGCATTTCGCACATCACGACGAAAGTCAAGGGCATTTGAGACTATATTTGAGTTTAGCCGCTCGACATATGCAGGGGTGGTAGTTGCCAGGTAGACAGCATCAACCGCATGTGGGTCAGTACTGTTCAGGCAGTCGATGCCAGCGGACACTGACATACTAACAGGGTCTTCGTCATAACCGGCTATTGCCAACTCACCGCGTCCACCGCCACGCCCCCAAGCGGCGCTGATTACGCTTCGGGGCATCCTATAATACGGAATGTAAGCTCCATAAGATTTAATACCTGCCATTTTTCCTCCTTAGATAGTACTTACCATCCAGTTTCGAAAACATACCTACTTTCTGGCAGACATATTTTACTACCCGACATTAAATATATCAAACTGAAGTAAGTACCAGAGTCGGTCTGAGGTCAAGTCTGATACCGGGGCCCATCGTTGTGGTAAGGAAAGCTGACCTGACATACTGCCCCTTGGCACCACTGGGCTTCGCCTTCATCACCGCCTCAATCACCGCAGACAGATTATCTAGCAGCTTTTCTTTATCAAAGCTCACCTTGCCCAGAGGCAGGTGGATGATAGCCGTCCTATCTAGCTTGAACTCTACCCTGCCTTTACGGGCGTCCTCAATCACTTTGGGCAGGTCTTCCGCCGGTACAACTGTGCCGGACTTGGGATTGGGCATCAGCCCTTTTCTCCCCAGCACCCGACCGAGCTTCCCTACTTTACTCATCATATCGGGAGTAGCAATCGCGGTATCGAACTCCACCCAGCCGTCCTCTATCTTCTTCGCCAGTTCGTCAGCACCGACATAATCCGCTCCGGCGTTCTCAGCAATTCTGGCAGCTTCACCCTGGGCAAAAACCAGGACACGAACCGATTTGCCAAGACCGTGCGGTAGAAGGGCAACACCGCGAACCTGCTGGCTGGCATTACGAGGGTCGAGCCCCATGCGGAGATGAAGCTCGACAGTCTCATCGAATTTAGCGGATGCTGCCTGCTTGGTAAGGTCAACAGCCTCCTCAGGTGAGTAGGCCTTCATTCTATCAATCTGCTGACATGCCCCCTGGTATCTCTTCCCGTTCTTTGTCATTCCTGTTCTATCTCAATCCCCATACTTCTTGCCGTCCCGGCAACAATTCGCTCGGCAGCTTCGATGCTGGTAGCGTTCAGGTCCTTCGCCTTTAACTCAGCTATCTCATGCAGCTTCTCCTGCGACAATTTGGGTAACTGCTCACGTCCAGCAGCACCAGACCCCTTTTCTACTCCGAGGGCTTTCTTCACGAGGTCGGTGGTCGGTGATGTCTTGGTGACGAATGTGAACGAGCCATCTTCGTAGGCAATTATCTCCACCGGGACAATGGATCCTGCTTGAGATGCAGTACGTTCGTTATACTCCTTGCAGAAGCCCATAATGTTAACCCCGTGCTGGCCAAGGGCCGGCCCAACCGGCGGCGCCGGGTTTGCTTTACCCGCTTCAATCTGGAGTTTGATTACAGCTTTTACCTTCTTTGCCACCCTGCCTCCAATCTTAGGTAGTTAGAGCTTCTCCACCTGAAGAAAATCGAGTTCTACGGGCGTTTCACGTCCGAAGAGAGAGAGAAGCACCTTGACCTTGCCTTTTTCGGTCCCGATTTCATCAACGGTGCCAACAAAATCGGTAAAGGGTCCGTCCGTTACCCGGACACTCTGCCCCTGCCGGAAACCGACCTTCACCTTGGGTGTTTCGGCGCGCATCTGTTTCAGAATCTTTTCCGTCTCCTCTTCAGAGAGCGGTACCGGCTTACCGCCGCTGCCGACGAAACCGGTAACCCCAGGAGTATTACGGACAATATTCCAGCTCTGGTCAGTCATGACCATCTCGACGAGTATATATCCCGGCAGAATCTTCGTGGATATAGTGCGTCTTTGCCCACCCCTAATCTCCACCTCGTCTTCGGTGGGTATTATGACCTGGGCAACCTCACCATCGGCATCCATGAATTTGACCCGCTGTTCCAGGTTCTTCTTAACCCGCTCCTCATATCCGGAGTAGGTATGAATCACAAACCAGTCTTTCCCGCTCTCGCTCACACGCATCCTCACTCAGATGATACGCCCAGGAATTCAAGTGTACCCCTAGTCATGAAACCCTTAGCCACCCAGGAGAAGTTTATTGACCAGACCGCTGAAGCCAAGGTCAATCAGTCCCAGAATAATACCCATGCTAATAGCAACCAGTAAGACAAGCCCAGTGAGATAGGCAGCCTCCCGCCTGGTCAACCAAGTTACCTTCTTCATTTCGGCGAAGGTATCAGTGATAAACCTGAATCTGGAAGGACGCCTGGCGGCAGCGGCAGGACGCTTTACAGAAGTGCTCGAACGTTTAGCAGATGGCATATCTCTCGCCCCTGACTACCTCACTTCCCGGTGAAGGGTATGCACGCGACAGCGCGGACAGTACTTATTAAACTCAAGCCGATGCGAATCATTCCTTCGGTTCTTGGTGGTTGTATATGTCCTTTCCTTGCACTCCGGACAGGCAAGGTGGATGATAACTCTGGCTTCGGTTTTTCTGGCCATTTTATTCGAGAATCTTGGTAAAGGTACCAGCCCCTACCGTACGACCTCCCTCACGAATAGCGAAACGCAGTCCTATCTCTAGGGCCACAGGGTAGATGAGCTTTATTTTCATGTTTACATTATCACCGGGCATAACCATCTCTACACCTTCCGGTAGTTCGATGGAGCCGGTGACATCGGTGGTCCTGATGTAGAACTGGGGCCGGTAACCATTGAAGAACGGGGTATGCCGTCCACCTTCGTCCTTGCTCAGGACATATACCTGCCCTTCGGCATAAGTGTGAGGCTTGATACTGCCAGGGGCAGCCAGGACCTGTCCCCGTTCAATATCAGTACGCTCAACCCCCCTGAGAAGAGCCCCGATAGCATCACCCGGCTCAGCTTCATCGAGCATTTTATGGAACATCTCAAGTCCGGTGACCACCACCTTACGTGGCTCGTGATGCAGACCGACGATTTCGACCTCCTGGCCGACCTTGACAACACCCCTTTCGACTCTTCCTGTAGGCACGGTACCACGGCCCTTGATACTGAACACATCCTCTACCTGCATTAAGAAGGGTTGGTCTTTAGGTCTTACAGGTGTCGGAATATATTCATCCACCTCATCCATCAGCTTCAGAATGGGTCCACACCATTCGCACTCAGGCTTGCCACAGCCACACTCCAGCGCCTTGAGAGCACTCACTTTCACTACCGGTATCTCCTCACCGGGGAAGTTATATTTTGAGAGCAATTCCCGGAGCTCCATCTCCACCAGTTCGAGGAGCTCCTCATCGTCCATCATGTCCACCTTATTAAGGGCGACGACAATGCGCGGAACCTCCACCTGGCGCGCCAGCAGAATATGCTCACGGGTCTGGGGCATCGGGCCATCCGGCGCGCTGACCACCAGGATCGCCCCATCCATCTGAGCGGCACCGGTAATCATGTTCTTGATGAAGTCGGCATGCCCGGGACAGTCAATATGAGCATAATGTCGCTTGGCTGTCTCATACTCAATGTGAGCAATCGCAATCGTCAGACCACGGGCTTTCTCTTCCGGAGCATTGTCGATGCTATCAAAGGTGCGAAAGCCAGTAGCTCCAACACCGGCTTTGGAGAGCACCAGCGTTATTGCCGAGGTGAGCGTTGTCTTACCATGGTCAACGTGACCAATTGTGCCTACATTGCAATGCGGCTTAGTCCTCTCAAACTTCTGTTTTGCCATTAAAGACCCCCTTCTTTGTCCAAGCCCACAACCAGATTCGAACTGGTGACCTTACCCTTACCAAGGGTATGCTCTTCCTACTGAGCTATGTGGGCGCCGGT
>CP070842.1:1996409-2001126 GCA_020342155.1 Dehalococcoidales bacterium | reverse complement strand
GTCATCTGTGGTTTGGGTATCTGTAGCCTCTCCCCGATTTCGGTGACATGCAGTGTCCCCGCTTCCTCCAGTGTCCTCATAATCTCGAAGTGGGCTGGTGAAATATCCTCCCGGATGTGTGCCATTGCTGTCCTGAGCAGTTTTCTCCGGACACTCCTGCCGATGAGGGGTGGTATGGTGAACATATCTTCCGTGATACTGTCCAGGATTTCGCTTTTCATTTTAGATTGTCACTATAACAGGGTGTGTTTCTGAAGCAAATAGTTTCATTTAATAATAGTTTACTTAATTAACTATTATGACATGTCTCTGATACCTTGTCAACTAGAGCAGTGTTGCGTGCACAGGTTCAGAGACTTATAATGGCCTAGAGGTTGGGTGTCATGTCCTCATTGAGTTTTCCCAGAACTGTTTTAGTGGAGACTACCCTGCGGTGCCCGGCTGATTGTATCTTCTGTCCTAACAAGAAGATAACCGGTCGGCCTGTGGATATGCCCTGGGAGCTGTTCACCAAGATAGTCGATGAGTGCCGGGGAAAGGGATTGGTTGGATTTCATCCCTTCATCAACGGTGAGCCGTTGTCCAGCCCTTACCTTGAGGATGCCCTCGACTATATCTCGCGGAATCTACCGGAGGTGGCCATTCATATCTACACCAACGGATATCTCCTTGATGAGTCGACCACCGAGATGTTACTACGCTATAACGTGCGTGAGGTCCACTTCTCTATCGACGGATTCTCCAAGCAGGTCTATGAGCAGCACCGCCGTGGACTGGTATATGAAGGAGTAATCGATAATGTCAGGGGCTTCCTTGCCCGTCTCGAAAGTCATCCTGAGAAAGTGGGCACGCGGGTGGTCCTCACCATGACACCTGATAACGAAGACGAAGTCACAGACTTCCGTCGGTTCTGGAAGGAGCAGGTCGATATCGTGGACATATTGCCGTGTGATGGCCGGGGAGGGGAGGGGCGGCTACCGGCATTCGAGAATGCGCAGAAAATGGGCTGTTTCCAGGTGGCTGAGTGCACTTACATTCTATCGGATGGCTCGGTGGTTGCCTGTTGTAAGGACTGGGCTGGCTATACCGTACTTGGTAATGTGACCAAGGATTCGCTAGAATCCATCTGGAATTCTTCAGAGTACAGGAACCTGCGTGATGACGTCAGCCGTGGGATATTCACCAACTACGAAGTCTGCCGCCGGTGTGTTTCCGATAGTCTCTAGGGCTTGCCTGCTCTCTGTCTCTTCACCAGTAGGATGATGTGTTGTGGCTTTATCTCCTGTGTCTCAGTTATCTCCTCAGTATGCGTGGCTATTATGGCGTCAATGCAGTCGGTCACCTCGGGAAGCTCCGTATTATAGTCGTGGAAACCGAGAACGCCACCAGGGACGAGATTAGACCAGATGATGCTAAAGTCGTTGCGGACATAGTCTGGCTGGTGGTTCCCATCAATAAAGCCGAAGACGAATTTTTGCGATGCGGGGAATGAGACTGTTTTCGAGTCCTGCCTGATGGTCACAACATTGTCCAGACCGCCGACTGCTTCCTCGTAGACCTTAAGCTGGGAACGCCCCTCGAGGAATGCCAGGTAAATATCGCACATCCTGGTGCCGTCAGAGGTGGTGGTTGCATCGGCGGCGGGATCGAAAATATCGACGGCGAAAACACGCTTGCCGTGCTTGCGGGCAAACCTGGCCAGCTTGACAGTGCCACCGCCCATAAAGCAGCCAATCTCAATCAGGTCTCCCTCCAGCCTGTGCAGAGAACGTGCCTTGATAAAGTCAAGCAAGACCTCGTAGCCGACAAAGTCAAGGGCGATAGATTTTTGAGGCCAGAAGTTTTGTAAGAATCGCCTTAGAGTCTGCATTAAGCCTATCTCAGGGGTGATTGGGAATGGCCAGTTCTGAGTCGGCGAGTAATGCCAGTATCACCCCGGCAGCTGTCCAGGTAGTTTTCTCGTCCGGGGGATAGATTATTTCCTCCGGCAGCCTGATGCCTGTCCAGAAACCGCCGTCAGAGTCCTGCATTGGAAGCACCCACTCCAGCAGGGTATCAGCGGCTTTTATTTCGCCGATGCCAACCAGGGCCATTGCCAGTTCACAGGTCTCGGCAACAGTTACCCAAGGCTGGTCGAGGGAGCATTTACACCCCCAGCCGTCAACTACAAATTCCGGCCACTGTTCAGCGAGGCGTTCCCCGGCTTCTTTTCCGGAGACCACTCCAGTAAGGATGGGGTAGTACCAGTTCATCGCGTAACCCCGCTGGTTGTCACCGTGACCATCGAAAAGCTCCGGTCGTTCCCTGATGGCCTTGGCCAGTCTTACCGCTGCCTTCTCCCAGTTCGGTCGGTCAAAACCCAGAGCATGCGCAATTTTCACCCCGCTGGTAATGCTCTGACAGATACAGCTGGACCCCGATAGCGGGGCACTTGGCCAGGGATCGTCTTTGTAATCGAGTGACCAGTAAATCTCCCCGGTCGGTTGTTGCAGACTCAGAGTAAAACCAATACCATGTTCTACGACCGGCCACATCTCACGGAGAAAAAGCTTGTCTCTGGTAGTCAGGTAGTGGAGCCAAACGCCGGTAGCTACGTAAGTGCTGTGGTTTGTGTCTTTCGCTGGCTCTTTTCTTTGGCCGCTCTGGTAGGTATACCACCAGCTCCCGTCAGGATTTTGCATTTCAGCCAGCCAGCGGTAGGCCTTCGTAGCTGAGTCAGACATACCACATAGGTCGAGGGCGATAGCACACTCGACGTGGTCCCAGGGGTCGGTAACACCATCCTGGTAATAGGGAATAGCGCCAGAAGGTAACTGGTGGGCAGCGATGAAAGCCCCTATTTCCTCGACAAAGCGTCGCAAGTCTGAAGCCGTCATTTTGGAGCTAAGCATCAGTATACCCCTGGTTGTTCTTGTGAGCATAAAGGACAACGCTCTTGGCGATGATGGGGTTGAGCAGGTTCTCGAGCAGGCGAATCGGTCTTGTCCTGGTCATGATGTCCCATACGAGGAACCGATGATAGAGGGCTGGAATCCGTGCCTGTTGCCGGTTTATACCGAAGAGGCAACGGAGCAGCCAGTAGAAAAAATGAAGGCCATGCTTGCGACGGGTGGTGAAAACATGAAGCCCATTCTGTTGCAACAGCGAGACAACCTCCCGGAGTCGATATTTACGGACATGTCCCCCCGGTTGGCGGCGGTAGTCCGGTGATATTTTCCAGTATATGGCTTCGCTGAAATAAGTGGGGACGCTGATAGCCAGTGTGCCATCGTCCTTGAGAACACGGGTCAGCTCCCGTACTGCCTGATTGTCATCAGGGACATGCTCCAAAACCTCGGAGCAAATCACTTTGTCGAAATGGGTATCCTTAAAGGGAAGCCGCAGGGCATCTCCTCTGAATACACCCCAGCTAGCCCGGGACTCGCCTGCCTGTTCCATAAGGTCGAGCATGTAGCTCGTCTTGATTACGTTTTCTGGGTCGATGTCCATGGCGCAGACAGTGCACTCAGTCTCCTTGCATGCCTGTGTAGTGTGTCTTCCCTCGCCGCAACCAACATCGAGCACCCGCTCACCTTTGTTTATGGCTAACAGGTCATAGTCTACCGTGAGCATCTAGGAGCTCCTCGTAAACCCGGACGGTATTTAAGGCGGTCTGCTGCCAGGAGAAATTCTCAAGGACTCGCTTTCTGCCAGCATCCCCCATGCTTTTCCCTAGTTGTTTATTACTAAGTAGACGCTTAAGGGCAACCGCCAGATTATCCGGGTCGGCCGGCGGTACCAGGAAACCGGCTTTGCCGTCTTCACCCACTACCTCTGGTAGGGCACCGGCACTTGTTGAGAC
Organism: Dehalococcoidales bacterium; assembly: GCA_020342155.1. Classification (GTDB taxonomy): domain Bacteria; phylum Chloroflexota; class Dehalococcoidia; order Dehalococcoidales; family Fen-1064; genus W589. The sequence continues at coordinate 1,997,285 of CP070842.1, read as the reverse complement.
GATTGGTAGACCGCAGGACATTGCCTCGGCTGCAGGAAGCCCGAAGCCCTCGTAGAGGGACGGAACAACAGCAATTTCGGAGCTGGCATACAGCCTGGCAAGCTCTTCCTTCTCTATCTTCCCGGTAAAGGTAACCGCATCCTCGAGGCCATATTTCTCTACGAGATGGTTTGGTTTGTCGTCTGATGTCCCATTGCCAACTACCGTAAGCTTTGCCGGGGTTTCCTGCCTTACCTTATGGAGTGCTTCCAGCAGGAAAGGCAAGCCTTTGATATGCCCATTGCCACTGCTTACCATAATCAGGCTATTGGCCTCTTTGGGGATATGCCCGTTACCATCGAAGTAATTGGTATCAACGCCGTTAAGTACAATCCTGAGTACATCATTCTTGACCTTGAGGATACGATTGATATCTTGTGCGGAGTTCTCGGAGACGGTTATTACCCGGTCCAACCTCTGAGCCACCTGTTTTTGCATACCGATAAACGAATAAAACTTCCTCAGGCGGAACTGGTCGCGGAGGCCTTTTGCCTGGGCCAGGGCTAGTTGTCGGTCAACCGGAATCGGGTGATGGATAGTAGCGACAACCGGTACCTTGAGACGTTTCATCAGGAGCAGCCCCCAACCGAGAGACTGGTTGTCGTGAATGATATCGAACTCGATCTTGGGCTGGAGGGCTCGAAGTCGGTGGAAGGCACGGATGCTGAAGGTGAAGGGCTCGGGGAAAGTACCGAGGGACACTGCTAAGAACTCGTAAAAGCGGAGTGGGTTGCGAAGGCGTGGCAACTCTTGCCAGACGGAGTTTGTTGATTCATAGAGGTTTAGACTTTCCAGTTTGTGTATCGTTATACCATCAACAACCTCGGGGTAAGGGGG
>CP070842.1:1978966-1996309 GCA_020342155.1 Dehalococcoidales bacterium | reverse complement strand
GGTCAAAAAGGGTTATCCTGAAGTCATCTTCTTGTCCGAGGCCTTCACCCGGCCCAAGATTATGTATCGCCTGGCTAAGCTGGGGTTCACCCAGTCTTATACCTATTTCACTTGGCGTAATGTCAAGTGGGAACTTACTGAATATTTCACCGAACTCACTCAGACTGGTGTAAGGGAGTTTTTCCGCCCCAACCTGTGGCCAAATACCCCTGATATTCTGAGCGATTACCTCTGGGACAGCGGACGACCGGCCTTCATGACACGGCTGGTGTTGGCGGCAACTCTTGGGGCCAGCTACGGGATTTATGGCCCTGCCTATGAGCTCGGCGAAAACCGCCGGAAGGATAAGGAAAGTGAAGAGTATCTGGACTCAGAAAAATACGAACTAAAGCAGTGGAACATCGAGAGTCCCAATAGCCTCAAGGATTTCATTGCCCGGGTAAATGGCATCCGCAGAGAAAATACAGCCCTGCAAAATGACCATAGTCTACGCTTCCATTCAGTAGATAATGACCAGCTTATTTGCTATAGCAAGCGTACGGAAGACCTTTCTAACGTAATACTGGTTGTTGTCAATCTGGATTATCAAGATAAGCAGTCGGGCTGGGTAGACCTTTCCCCTGAGGAACTGGGGATTGACACTGGCAAGCTGTATAAAGTGCATGACCTTCTAGCGGATACTACCTATCAGTGGCAGGACGCTCGAAACTACGTGGAACTGGATCCTGGAAAGGTACCAGCCCACATCTTCCAGATAGACCAAAGGATTACTTAGACCAGGAATTAGCGTATAATGCGCAGAAGAGGCTGAGTTATAATATGGCAACCAGCGATAAAACATACTTCTGGCGTGATAGTGATCCCCTCTGGTATCAGGATGCCGTAATCTACGAGCTTCACGTCCGGGCCTTCCACGACAGTGATGGTGACGGTATGGGTGATTTCCCGGGGCTGACGGAAAAACTGGACTACCTTCAGGACTTGGGAGTTACTGCGATCTGGCTTCTCCCATTCTACCCATCTCCATTCAGGGATGACGGTTATGATATCTCGGACTACACCAGTGTCCATCCCACATACGGAACGCTTCGCGACTTCAGAGTCTTACTCAGGGAGGCCAATTATCGAGGTCTTCGCGTTATTACTGAGATGATCCTTAATCACACGTCAGACCAGCACCCGTGGTTCCAGCGGGCACGACGGGCCGAGGCAGGAAGCCCGGGACGCAATTTCTATATCTGGAGTAATACCGCAGAAGAATTTAAAGAGGCCCGTATCATTTTCAAGGACTTCGAGTCATCGAACTGGACATGGGACACTGCAGCCAAAGCCTATTACTGGCACCGTTTCTACTTGCACCAGCCTGACCTTAACTTCAACAACCCACTCGTGCGACAGGCTGTACTCCGGGCTATCGATTTCTGGTTTTCCATGGGAGTGTCTGGGCTTCGTCTGGATGCGGTGCCTTATCTCTACGAACGAGAAGGGACGAATTGCGAAAACCTGCCGGAGACACACAGCTTTCTAAGAGAACTACGCCGTCACGTGGATGAACGGTTTGCAAACCGCATGCTTCTGGCAGAGGCAAATCAGTGGTCTGAGGACGCTGTCGCTTACTTCGGTGAGGGAGATGAGTGCCATATGGCCTATCACTTCCCTCTTATGCCGCGCATGTTTATGGCCATCCGCATGGAGGATCGTTTCCCAATCAATGATATCCTGCAGCATACACCTCTGATCCCAGAGACTGCCCAGTGGGCTCTTTTCCTCCGCAACCACGATGAGCTTACTCTAGAGATGGTTACTGACGAAGAGAGAGACTATATGTACCGGGTGTATGCCTATGACACTCAGGCACGGCTTAACCTCGGCATCCGTCGTCGCCTAGCCCCACTCCTTAACAACGACCGCAAGAAAATCGAGCTTATGAACGGGCTCCTGTTTTCGCTCCCCGGAACGCCGATAATTTACTATGGGGATGAGATTGGCATGGGCGATAATTTCTATTTGGGTGATCGTAACGGTGTGCGTACTCCGATGCAGTGGAGTGCTGACCGCAATGCAGGCTTTTCTCGCACCAACCCACAGCGGCTATACCTGCCTGTTAACATTGATCCTGAGTATCACTATGAAGCCGTCAACGTGGAAGCCCAGCAGAACAACCCGGACTCTCTTCTCTGGTGGATGAAGCGTCTTATTGGCATGAGAAAACGTTTCAAAGCCTTTGGTCGCGGTAGCCTCGAGTTCCTTTACCCGGAGAATCGGAAGGTACTGGCTTTCATCCGCCGATATGAGGACGAGACCATCCTGGTGGTGGCCAACCTTTCGCGTTCGGTACAGTATACCAGCCTCAATCTAGCTGAATTTGATGGTAGCGTACCCGTTGAGGTTTTTGGGCAGGCGGAGTTTCCTCAAATCGGAGAGGCGCCATACTTTTTCACCCTCAGCCCGTACGCCTTTTACTGGTTTTCCTTGGAATCCAGGCAGCAAGAGCTGATTGATTTGCAGACCAGACCAGTAGAGGTTTCAGCACCAGCTCTTGCGCTTACCAGTGAATGGAAAGACCTGTATAATCGCAGGACAAAGCCAGCTTTGGAAGCGGCGCTATCAAGCTATATAAGGCAGCGTCGCTGGTTTGGTAGCAAGGCGCGGCATACTCGTTCAGTGGAGATAGAGGACACTATTTCTATTCCCTACGATACGTCCGTGGCTCATCTGGTGTTCGTCAGACTAGAGTACACCGAGGGTGAGTCCGAGACCTATCTCATCCCTGTCACCTTTGCTACGGAAGAACCGGTGGTTCAGGTCCTTAATGACATGCCTCAAGCTGTCATTGCCCGTCTGAAGCTGGGGCAAAAGGGTAGCGAGAAGGATGGGATAATTTACGATGCCCTGTTTGAACAGGGCTTCCGTGATGCCCTGCTTAAATTCATGTCCCGGCGGCGGCGCTTCCGGGGAGAAAAAGGAGAGCTCGTAACCTCATACAGCCGTGACGTATTTCGCAAGATACGTGAATCATCTCAAGAAAACTTGGAATCCGCGATCCTGCCTGGCGAGCAGACCAACACCTCAGTTGTCTACGGTGAGCGGTTTAAGCTAAAGCTGTTTCGCCGCCTTGAGGAAGGGGTCAGCCCTGAACTGGAGATTGGACGCTTTCTCACAGAAAAGGAGCCATTTCCCAATTCTCCTCCGGTAGCTGGAGTTCTCGAGTATCGTAATCGCAAGTTACGTGAGCCAGTGACGCTGGGTATCCTTCACGGGTATGTAAACAACGAGGGTAATGGCTGGGACTATTCGTTGGATTCTCTGAGGCATTACTTCGAAAGGATTTTAGCCCATCCAGGAGCGGAAGCACCTCTGCCTCAGGGAGATTCTTTTGTGGAGATGAGCGATGACAGCCTCCCACCGATAGCTGAAGAGACTATCGGTCCATACCTGGTCTCGGCTGAGCTTTTAGGCCAGCGTACTGCCGAACTCCACATGACACTTGCCTCAGCTATGAATGACCCGAACTTCGTCCCCGAGCCGTTCTCAGTGACCTATCAGCGCTCTCTATATCACGGGATGAGAGGGTCTGCTTCTCAGGTACTGCAATTGCTAAGTCAACGCCTGAACCGACTGCCAGATGAGGTAAAAGCCGATGCACGCAAGGTACTCGGACTAGAAGATGTCATCATGCGGCGCTTCCAGGCTCTAACCAGCCGAAGAATTACGGGGATGCGGGTACGCTGTCACGGTGACTACCACTTGGGGCAGGTACTCTATACTGGTAGCGACTTTGTCATTATCGACTTCGAGGGGGAACCAGCACGACGCCTGGGAGAACGAAGGATTAAGCGCTCACCACTGAGGGATATTGCCGGTATAATACGTTCGTTCCATTACGCTGCCTTTGCTGCTCTACGTGGGCAGACATCAACCACACTGCGGCCCGAAGACCTCCCGGTGCTGGAAGAATGGGCACGGTTCTGGCACCTTTGGGTATCGGCCACCTACTTAAAGTCCTACCTGCAATTCATGGCAGATATTCCCGTATTGCCCCAGAGTCGAGAAGGCATGAGAGTTATTCTGGACACCTATCTCCTTGACAAAGCCATGTACGAAGTAAACTACGAACTCAACAATCGTCCGGACTGGGTCGGATTACCGCTTCAGGGGATATTACAGATGCTGGAGCCCCAGGCAGAGTCTGGGGAGATGGCAGAAGAAGGCCGGGGCAAAGCCGAGCAAAAGGCTGAAAAATGAGTCCTCCTTCGAGTGTTCACCTCCGTCAACTGGCCCGCCTCTACGGTGTTCAGACGGCTTACTACGATGTGAATCACCATCGACAACAGGCTTTCGATGAGTCTTTGTTGGCGATACTCCGCTCATTGGGAGCCCCTCTGGCGAACCTTCAGGACGTGCCCTCGGCATGGCGCGAACGAAGACAGGTGCTGTGGCAAAGAATGATAGAACCGGTCATTGTTACCTGGATAGGTAAAATACCCTTGCTAGAAGTTAGACTTCCTTACAGTGAAGTCGATACCGCGATTAATTGCCACTTGAAGCTGGACAATGGAGAGGAAAGGCAGTGGCAATGGCGTGGTGATGAAGGGAAATTGCTTGGGACGGGTGATGTGGAGGGTATTAAATACTTGGTAAAACAAATGCTTTTGCCGGGTGGTTTACCCATGGGATATCACCGTCTCACCGTAGAACTAAGAGACAGGCAGGCAGAGAATCTGGTAATCTCGGCACCAACGAAAGCATATAGCCCCTCGGGGGGCCTGAGAGAACGGCAGTGGGGTGTCTTTATCCCTCTATATGCACTGCACACTCAAAGAAGCTGGGGGGCTGGTGACTATTCAGACCTAATAGAGCTAACGGAATGGACCGGTGATATGGGAGGTCAGGTGATAGCGACATTACCCCTGTTACCTACCTTCGTTGACGACCATATCTTCGAGCCCAGCCCTTATCTCCCGGTGAGCCGTCTCTTATGGAACGAATTTTTTCTGGATATAACCAGAGTTCCAGAGCTGCAGGATTGTCCCCAGGCGCAGGCCTTTTTAGAGTCAGCACCATTACAGGACGAGATTAGAGTACTGCGCAATTCAGCATTTGTAGATTACCAACAGCAGATGGTATCGAAGCGTAAAGTCCTGGAGGAACTCAGCCACAGTTTCTTTACCAAGGAATCCAAACAACAAGAGAACCTGACGCAATTTGTCAAAGCCAACCCAATAGTTAAAGACTACGCCCACTTCCGCGCTACCTGTGAAAAACAGGGTATCTCCTGGCCGTCATGGCCCCAGCCACTTGAGGAAGGACTCTTGCGGGAAGGTGACTACAACGAGAGTGACAGGCGCTATCACCTCTATGTGCAGTGGCTGGCTCACCAGCAGATAACCGATGTCTCAGATAAGGCCAGAGGCAGGGGGGTGCAGCTCTATCTTGATTTGCCGTTGGGAGTTCACCCCGATGGTTATGATGTGTGGCGTGAGCGTGAAATCTTTATCCCAGATGCTTCAGCCGGTGCCCCTCCCGATACCGTTTTCCTGAAGGGGCAGAACTGGGCATTCCAACCGCTGCATCCGGAGAGAATCCGGGAGCAAGGTCACCGCTATGTGATTGCCTGCCTTCGTCATCACCTTCAACATGCTGGCATTCTTCGTATTGACCACGTCATGGGTCTTCATCGGCTCTTCTGTATCCCAGACGGCATGGAATGCAGGCATGGAGTCTATCTGCGTTACCGGGCAGAGGAGCTCTATGCCATACTGGCTCTTGAGTCACAGCGCTATAAGGCTATCATTGTCGGCGAAGACCTAGGCACGGTACCCTCGTACGTTAGACCGGCCATGAAGAAACATGATTTCCACCGTATGTATGTGGTGCATTACGAACTTGCCTCTGACCTGCAAAGAGGCCTGCCACCGGTTTCATTTAAATCTGTAGCCAGCCTCAATACCCATGATATGCCACCATTTGCATCATTCTGGCAGGGTCTAGACATTAAGGAGCGGAGGAGAATGGGCTTCATGGATAAGACAGGTGAAATAGAAGAAAAAAATAGTCTCCAGAGCATGAAAAAGGCTTTGATAACTTTCCTGCGGGACAGGGGTTGGCTACCAGGAGCAGAGAATAGTACCGCTGCTGTTCTCAGGGGATGCTTATCATTCCTGGCTGCCAGCCGGGCCCGGATGGTCCTCATCAACCTGGAAGACCTCTGGCTTGAGACACGGTCACATAACATACCGAGTACTAGTAAAGAAGAATATCCAAACTGGCGGCGTAGGGCGCAATACACCTTCGAGCAGTTTTGCCAACTACCTCAGGTAGTTGGTACACTACCGATTATTGACGGACTTCGGAAACGGAGTAAGCACAGAGATGGCAGAGGGAAAAGTGCGTAGAAAATCAGGTGCGGGACCTGAATCGAAACAGAGGAAACTGCCTGTGTCACCAGAGATAACACTTCTCACAGAGGATGACATTTACCTGTTTAATGAAGGTTCTCACTTCCGCCTGTATGAGAAACTGGGAGCACATCCGATAACAGTTAATGGTCAGAGTGGCACTTATTTTGCCGTGTGGGCACCTGATGCCAGACAGGTTTCGGTAACCGGCGACTTTAACGGTTGGGACAAGAGCAGCCATCCTTTACGGCCAAAGGGACAGTCAGGAATCTGGGAAGGATTCTTACAGGGGATAGGTAAGGGTGCCCTTTATAAATATCACGTGGCTTCTCGTTATAAGGGCTATAGAGCAGATAAGTCTGACCCGTTCGCCATTTACAATGAAATAGCGCCTAAAACGGCATCTATAGTCTGGGATCTCGAATACACCTGGGGAGACCGGGAGTGGATTGAGAAACGGCGGGAACACAATGGCCTTGATGCTCCTATGTCTATCTACGAGGTGCACCTGGGCTCCTGGAAAAGAGTGCCCGATGAGGGGTATCGCTCTCTTTCCTACCGCGAGCTTGCTCCTCAACTCACTGAGCACGTGCAGCGGATGGGATTCACGCACGTGGAATTCCTCCCGGTTATGGAACACCCCTTTTTTGGCTCCTGGGGCTATCAGGTTACAGGATACTTCGCGCCTACCAGCCGTTACGGCAGCCCTCAGGATTTAATGTACCTGATTGACTATTTACACCAGCACGGAATCGGGGTATTTCTGGACTGGGTACCCTCGCACTTCCCCACCGATGAGCACGGACTGGGCTTCTTTGATGGGACTCATCTATACGAACACGCCAATCCCCAAAAAGGCTTCCATCCCGATTGGACGAGCTACATTTTCAACTACGGGCGGGCTGAAGTGCAGAGCTTCCTCTTGAGTAGTACAATATTCTGGCTCGATAAATACCACGCTGATGGCCTCCGTGTAGATGGAGTCGCCTCTATGCTCTATCTGGATTATTCCCGGAAAGAAGGAGATTGGATTCCCAACAAGTATGGTGGTCGGGAAAACCTCGAAGCGATTGCCTTTTTAAGGAAATTCAACGAGGAGGTCTACAAGAACTATCCTGATGTTCAGACAGTTGCTGAGGAGTCTACGGCATGGCCTATGGTCTCGCGGCCAACATATCTGGGCGGGCTGGGTTTCGGTCTGAAATGGGACATGGGCTGGATGCACGATACATTACTGTATATGTCTCGTGACCCTATCCACCGAAAGTTTCACCACAACGACTTGACCTTTCGCATGCTTTACGCTTTCAACGAAAACTTTATTTTGCCACTCTCCCATGATGAAGTGGTTCATGGAAAAGGTTCACTGCTAGGAAAGATGCCGGGTGACGACTGGCAGAAATTTGCCAACCTCAGGCTGCTTCTGGGGTATATGTACAGCCAGCCGGGTAAAAAGCTACTCTTCATGGGAGCAGAACTAGGCCAGTGGCAGGAGTGGGACCATGACAGGAGTCCGGACTGGCATTTCCTCGAATATGAGCGACATTCTGACATTAATAAGTGGGTGAAGGCATTGAACCAGCTTTACCGGAGCGAGCCAACACTTCATGAACTGGACTGCGAGCCGGCCGGATTCGAATGGATCGATACCAGTGATGCCTTACAAAGTGTCATCAGTTTTATCCGTAAGGGCAAATCAACTGATGATATAGTACTCATTGTCTGCAACTTCACTCCCACGATTCACTCCAAATACACGGTCGGCGTCCCTCGTGGTGGTTTCTGGAGAGAAATCCTCAACAGTGACGTCGCCGAGTACGGAGGCAGTAGCCAGGATAACCCTGCGAGACTGAGGGCGTACAAAAAGTCGATACATGGCCGTCCATACTCTCTTGAAATCACGCTACCACCTCTGGCAATCGTCTTCTTCAAGAGTCGGAGACGCAAGAAATGAACAAGGAAAGCCGCCTGGGAGCTGTCTATCTAGGAGACGGCCGATGCCAGTTCACTGTATGGGCACCCCTTATTCCAAAAGTGGAAGTGCACATTATTTCGCCTGAAGAGCTGATAGTGCTCTTAGAGAGATGTGACAGGGGCTATCATCGGTCAGTCGTTGAGGGTATCAAGCCGGGCTACCAATACTTCTACCGTTTGGACTCGGAGAAGGAACGCCCTGACCCGGCATCTCGGTTCCAACCCGAGGGCGTTCATGGCCCGTCTCAGGTAGTAGACTCGTGTTTTCCATGGGCGGACCAACAGTGGGCCGGCTTGTCTCTGGAGGAATATATTGTTTACGAGCTGCACGCAGGTGCCTTCACTAACGAAGGCACCTTTGATGCTATTATTCCCTGTCTTGATAGGCTAAAGGACTTGGGAATTACTGCTGTGGAGCTTATGCCTGTCGCTCAGTTCCCCGGGAACCGTAACTGGGGCTATGACGGTGTTTACCCCTTTGCCGTACAGGACTCTTATGGGGGCCCGGAAGGGCTGAAGCGTCTGATCAATGCTTGTCATCGGAAAGGACTGGCAGTAGTTTTGGACGTGGTTTACAACCATATAGGTCCGGAGGGGAACTACCTCGCTGATTTCGGCCCTTACTTTACTGACCACTATAAAACCCCCTGGGGCGCTGCCATTAATTTTGATGGGCTTCACAGTGACGATGTGCGGCGCTTCTTCATTGAAAACGCCATCTACTGGCCCATCGAGTTTCACATTGATGCTCTCCGGCTGGATGCGCTACATGCCATACTTGATACATCGGCCTATCCTTTTATCGAAGGGCTGGCTGAGTCATTCCACAAGCAGGTAGAAAAGCTAGGGCGGAAGGCGTATCTCATTGGTGAGAGCACCGCCAACGATGCACGACTCCTTATATCACAGGAATTCGGAGGCTATGGCCTAGATGCCCAGTGGAACGATGAGTTTCACCATTCACTTCATGTGCTGCTAACTGGTGAGCAAACTGGCTATTATCAGGACTACGGCCAGCTTCAGCACCTGGCTAAGGCATTTCAGGAAGGTTTTGTCTATTCCGGGCAGTATTCTTCTTACCGCCAGAGGAGGCACGGTGTCTCCTCTAAAGATATCCCGGCTCATCGGTTGGTTGTCTTTGCCCAGAACCACGACCAGGTAGGCAACCGGATGAATAGTGAGCGTTTGAGTCAGCTTGTCTCCTTTGAGGCGCTCAAGCTGGCGGCTGGCATCGTCCTGCTGTCGCCCTTCATTCCTCTGCTCTTTATGGGCGAGGAATATGGGGAGCCAGCCCCTTTTCCCTACTTTGTTAACCACTCTGAACCCGACCTGATAGAGGCAGTCCGTAAAGGGCGACGAGATGAGTTCGCTGCCTTCCAGTGGCAAGGGGAGTTGCCAGATCCCCAGGACGAAGCTACTTTTCTTCGTGCCAAGCTGGACCACCAACTACGCAATGATAGTCAGAACCATGTCCTGCTGGAGTTCTACAGTGAACTGATCAGACTCCGCAAGGAGACCCCAGCTTTGGCTCATTTAAGCAAGGACAACATGGACGTGCAAATCATCGAGGACGATAAGCTGCTGTTCCTCCATCGCTGGAACGGAGATAATGAGGTCATGGCCATATTCAGTTTGAATGATAGTCAGACAGCGATTACTTTGCCGATCCCAGCAGGACACTGGGTAAAAGGTTTTGACTCGGCAGAGGAGCGATGGCAGGGTGGGGGGAGTGTTACACCTGAACAACTTAGTTCGAAAGGGGAAGTCTCTGTCACGCTTAGTCCGTGGGCATTTGCCTTATTTTTCAAGGAGACCTAGATGGAACGTTATGTCTGTATTCATGGCCATTTCTATCAGCCACCGCGAGAAAATGCCTGGCTGGAAGGTATCGAGATGCAGGACTCGGCTTATCCCTACCATGACTGGAACGAGAGGGTAACAGCCGAATGCTATGCCCCCAATACTGCCTCACGCATTCTGGACAGTGAGGGCTACATTACCCAGATAGTCAACAACTACAACAAAATGAGTTTTGACTTCGGGCCAACTCTTCTCACCTGGCTGGAGGAGAAGGCACCCGATGTCTATCAGACCATCTTGGAAGCCGATCGACAAACTAAGCTGACCTTCTCCGGACATGGCTCGGCCATAGCCCAGGCCTACAACCATATTATCATGCCTCTGGCCAACCGTCGGGATAAATACACTCAGGTACTCTGGGGAATCCGGGACTTTGAGCACCGCTTTGGCCGAAAACCCGAAGGCATGTGGCTCCCAGAAACCGCCGTAGACCTGGCGACCTTGGACATAATGGCGGAACTGGGTATCAGGTTCACCCTCCTCGCTACCCATCAGGCTAGGCGAGTACGTCAAATTGGCACCGACACTTGGCAAGATGTCAGTAATGCCACTATAGACCCTAGGATGTCTTATAAGTTTCGACTGCCATCAGGTCGGGAGTTGACTCTCTTTTTTTATAATGGCACTATCTCCCGGAGTGTCGCCTTCGAAGACCTGCTCAATAGTGGTGACAATTTCGCCCATAGTCTTACTGACACCTTCTCTGAAGAGCACACCTGGCCTCAGTTCGTCAACATTGCTACCGATGGAGAGACCTACGGACACCATCATCGTTTTGGGGACATGGCGCTGGCTTTTGCTCTCCACCACATTGAAACCAGTGGTCTGGCGCGAATTACTAATTATGGCGAATATCTGGACAAGCACCCGCCTACCCACGAGGTAGAAATCATTGAAAATACTTCCTGGAGTTGCACGCACGGAATTGAGCGGTGGCGTGGTGACTGTGGATGTAATGCCGGCCGAAACAAAAAATGGAATCAGGCCTGGCGTACCCCTCTGCGTCAGGCGATGGACTGGCTCCGCGACACCCTATCTCCCGGGTATGAGGAAAAGGCCCGGCAATTTCTGAAAGACCCGTGGGCTGCCCGTGATGATTACATTGAAGTTATCCTTGACCGCTCGTTAGAGAATATTCAGGGGTTCTTAGACCGGCACCAAAGCCGCGAGTTGAATGAATCGGAAATAGTAACCGTACTTAAACTCCTAGAACTACAGCGACATGCTATGCTGATGTATACTAGTTGTGGCTGGTTTTTCGACGAACTATCCGGCATTGAAACGGTACAGGTGATCCAATATGCAGGGCGGTCAGTCCAGCTAGCACAGGAACTATTCGGTGATGACATTGAATCCCATTTCTTAGAACGCCTCGAGTTGGCTAAGAGCAACCTCCGGGTGTATAGGAATGGCCGACATATTTACGATGAATTCGTAAAACCAGCCATGGTAGACCTGACCAAGGTCACCGCCCACTTTGCCATTAGTTCTCTGTTTGAAGAATACGGAGAACAAGCCGAGATTTATTGCTACCACTTTGATGCTAAAGAATACCAAACTGCTGAGTGCGGTAAGGCTAGGCTGGCGACTGGCAGGGCCAAGATTACATCCATAATAACTCGAGAATCAGCCAATATGAGCTTCGGTGTCTTGCATTTTGGCGACCAAAATGTTAATGCCGGTGTCCGCGAGTATCAAGGGGAAGAAGCTTACCAGATGATGCTTCAGGAAATGACCCAGACATTTTCCGGAGCAGATTTTGCCGAGGTGGTCAGACTCCTGGACAAACACTTTGGTACTTCTACATACTCGCTCAGATCCCTCTTCCATGATGAACAGCGTAAAGTGCTGGACAGTATACTTGAGTCGGCCCTTTCGGAGATTGAAGCCGCCTATAACCAGGTGTACGAGCATAATTACCCGCCGATGCGTTTTCTTGCCGAACTGGGCTACCCGATACCAAAAAGCTACCAGTCTGCTGCCGAATTTATCCTAAACGCTGGGCTGCGCAGGGCACTCCATAGCGACCCTGTAGAACTGGAACGCATCAGGAGCCTACTGGACGAGGTACAGACATGGCAGGTGGAACTTGATGCAGAGGGGCTTAGCTATCTTTCACAGCAGAGCCTGGAGAAAATGATGTCAAGACTGGTATCCTCGCCCGAAGATGTTGATCTGTTGAAAGAGCTTCTAGCTGCCACTCAATTAGCCCGCTCAGCGCCGTTCCCCATCGACCTCTGGAGAGTACAGAACCTCTATCACGAAATGCTAGAGTTTACTTACCCTGAATTTACAATAAGAGCGCAGCAGGGAGATAAAGTAGCTGAAGAGTGGCTTGACCAGTTTATTGCTCTGGGACAACTACTATCCGTTCGAGTCGGCTAAATGTCAGAGTTTAGAATACCTATCGCCACCTACAGACTTCAGTTAAATGGACAGTTCCGCTTTAAAGATGCCCGTGTCCTGATACGTTATCTACGACGGTTGGGTATCTCCGACCTTTATGCATCGCCCATATTGAAAGCACGCGAGGGAAGCTCGCACGGTTATGATGTCACTGACCCAACACACCTGAACCCGGAGCTCGGTACTGAGGCAGATTTCGATGCACTGGCACAGGAGTTAAAGAACCACAATATGGGACTGCTTCTCGATATTGTCCCCAACCATATGGCGGCCAGTCACGAAAATCCGTGGTGGCAGGACTTTTTGGACAAGGGACAGGCGTCTCCCTATGCAGGTTTCTTTGATACGGACTGGCTTTCTTTCGGAGAAACAGAAGGTGAAACTGCGGGTTACAGGCGTTTCTTCGATATTGGTGATTTGGTGGGCATCCGCGCGGAGAACCCTGACGTTTTCGAGGCGGTACACTCCCTGATATTGCGCCTTATCAATGAAAACAAGATTACCGGACTGCGGATTGATCACATTGATGGTCTGTATGACCCCTCAAAGTATCTCTCACAGCTACAGAACCGAATTAATCCCCAGGTAGATAAGACAGGATTTTACATAGTAGTAGAGAAAATACTTTCCGGGAATGAATCCCTTCCCGAAGAATGGCCTGTCTCCGGCACCACAGGTTATGACTTTGCTAATACCCTTAATAATCTGTTCGTTGATGGAGACGGGCTCAGGTCTCTAGATGGGATATACTCACGCTTCACCGGCGAGCAGGTAGAATTTGCGGCTATTGTCTACGACAAGAAGAAACAGGTTATGGACGAACTATTCCCCGAAGAAATGAAGGCGCTGGGAAATCATCTGACCTGTCTGGTTAATAAACCAGGACACACACCCCAACTATCACCCGAAAAGGCAACTGAATTGCTAACCGAGATAACCGCCTACTTGCCTGTCTACCGTACTTATATACAGAACCGGGAAATAACTTCTCGTGATAGAGGATATCTTGAGCATGCTTTTCGGGAAGCTAAGCAGATTGCCGGCGTAACTGATAATGGCATACCGGATTTCCTGCGGAGGGTGTTTTTTCTGGACTTCCCAGCCGATTTCTCTGCTGAGGATGAGGAATCCTGGCTCCAATTTGTGTTACGGTGGCAGCAGTTAACTGGTGCTGTCATGGCCAAAGGCTACGAGGATACAGCCCTCTATTGTTATAACCGTCTGGTCTCTCTTAACGAAGTGGGGAGTGAACCCGATTCGCTTGGCTTATCAATTGACGATTTCCACCACTGTGTTCTGGCACGACAGGAACGTTGGCCCCACACATTAAATGCTACCTCAACACACGACACAAAACGGAGCGAGGATGTCAGGGCCCGAATTAATGTACTCTCAGAGATTCCCAAGGAATGGGAGAACCACATAACCCAATGGAGACGGTGGAACAAGCCTAAGAAACCACTGGTGAATGGACTACTTGTGCCCGAGCCCAATACAGAGATACTACTCTACCAGACACTAATTGGTGCCTGGCCTCTCCACGAGAACGAAGTACCAGGATTCAAACAGCGACTAAAAGCATATATGATAAAGGCGGTTAGAGAGGCTAAGGTCCTCACTAACTGGCTCTCACCTGATTTAGAGTATGAAAGTACCCTTATCAGATTTCTGGATTCCATTCTGGATAACACTAAAAAAGGGGATGGTTTTCTAGATGACTTCATGATATTTGAGAAGCAAATAGCGTATTATGGAGCCCTTAACTCGCTGGCACAGGTCTTGCTTAAACTCACTTCACCCGGGATACCGGATTTATATCAGGGGACTGAACTTTGGGACTTCAGTCTTGTAGACCCCGACAACCGGCGTCCGGTTAACTTTAAAACACGTGCCATGCTGTTGGATGAGCTTACCCAATGCGAAGGGAAAGGGCAAGAGATACCAATTCAGCAACTTCTGGACTCGTGGCAGGACGGCCGGGTAAAGCTTTACGTGACCTATAAAGGACTAAATGTCCGCAGAACCTACAGCGAGACATTTCAGGAAGGAAAATATATCCCGCTGCAAATCACTGGGTACAAGCAGAAACATGTGTGTGCCTTTGCACGATGCAGAGGGGAAGAATATGCTCTGGTAATAATTCCCCGACTATTCACCAAGCTAGTTCGTGCCGGTATGATCCCGGTGGGCCAGGAAGTGTGGGGGGAAGACCTTCTGCTATTACCCAATAGCGTGCCTGATCAATGGCTCAATGTTTTTACCGGTGAGAAGCTTAAAGTTTCCAATACGCAATGGAGTCTCAGGATTTCTGACGTACTGGCTAGATTCCCTGTGGCTCTCCTTATTAGCAGCTAGCTTCGCTCAATTCCTGATGCTGAATGAGCGGCTACACGGTACATTTTTTCCGTGTATTCTTTTAGCATTCGCCGTGCGCTATACACAGGCACCACCGAACGAATCGACTCCTTAACCATGCGAATCCAGCCATGGGGTACGCCGCCCCGACCACGTGTGTAGTAGAGAGGTGCAATCTCCTCTTCCAACAGGCGATATAGTGTCTCTGCATCTGCTCCGTCTTCCTCTCCTGGTCTGAGTGCATCCAGGTCGCTATTGATAGCCCAACCGTTAGTACCGTCGTAGGCCTCGTGCCACCATCCGTCACGAACGCTCAAATGAGGCACACCATTTAGTGAAGCTTTCATTCCGCTGGTACCGCAGGCCTCCTGCAAACGTCGTGGGGTATTGAGCCATACATCTACACCCTGGACCAAATAGCGAGCCATATGCATATCATAGTCCTCGACAAAGGCTATCCGTCCCTGAAACTCACGGTCGGCCGCCAGCAGATACACTCGGTGAAGAAGGTGCTTGGATGAAAAATCAGCCGGGTGCGACTTACCGGCAAAGACAATTTGTACTGGACGCCACCGATTATTGATAATACGTTTAAGACGGTTAACATCCTGGAATATCAGTGTTGGCCGTTTATACTCAGTGAATCGGCGGGCAAAGCCGATAGTCAGCGTTTCAGGGTTGAGTAATCCACCCAGGGCGAGCACCTGCTTGGGTTCCACATCATCCTCCACCCAGCGATTTCGTGCACCTTCCCGCATAGCGCCGATGAGTTTGCGTTTCAGCAGTTGATGCACTGCCCACCATTCCTCATCGGGGATGTCCAAGACACGTTCCCACAATCTGTTATCATCGCGTTTTTCTATCCAGTCTCCTCCCATATATCTTTCAAAGAGGTGATATACTTCCGGAGCCACCCACGAAGGCACGTGTATCCCATTAGTTATGTGAGTGATGGGTACTTCATCTTCTGGAGCCTGGGGCCAGAGGTTATGCCACATCTTTCGCGTAACTCTACCGTGAAGCTGGCTCACTGCACAGCGCTGATTAGCCATCCTTAGGGCAAAGGTAGTCATGTTGAAAGTTTGAGCGGTATCATTATCCTGCTGCCCGAGTTGAGATACCACCTCTCGGTCAACCCCCAATGATTTCCAGTAATCCTTGAAGTATTTCTCCATTAGTTGAGAGGAAAAGGTGTCATGACCGGCCATTACCGGCGTGTGGGTAGTAAAAACGGTCGTTGCCCGCACCTTACTTAAAGCCTCGGTAAAAGGTACCTCTGTCATCACCAACTCCCGGACGCGTTCCAGCATCATGAAAGCCGTGTGTCCCTCGTTAGCATGCCATACGGCTGGATGGATGTTTAATGCTCGCAGGACACGCACGCCACCGACTCCAAGTACAATTTCTTGTTGTAAACGCTGCTCACGGTCAGCAACATAGAGGCGTGCTGATAACTCGCGGTACTGCTGGGGGTTTTCTTCAAGATTCGTGTCCAGTAAATAGATGCTCGTACGGCCTACCTGTATCTTCCACACCCCGATAGCGATGGTAATATTGCCCAATTGAACTTTGGCTATGGCGCTCTCGCCTGTAGGAGAAAGGACCCGATTAATGGGTGCTGTATTAAAATCAAGCTGTTGATAGACCTCCTCCTGCCAGCCTTCTGCGGATATATGCTGGTGGAAGTAACCTTGAGGATACATGAATCCAATCGCCACCAGTGGTAAGCCGAGTTCACTTGCCTCCTTACAAATATCACCGGCTAGTGCTCCTAGGCCGCCGGCATAGATAGGAAGAGAGTTATGGATAGCGTACTCCATTGAGAAAAAGGCGATGGGTCCCGATAGTGACTTGCCATATTCGTTGGCAAACCACGTGCTTGAAGATGACATGTCAGCGTCAAATTCTAACATTACAGAGTCGTACAAATTGAGGAAAGCTGGGTCTTTAGCTGCTGCTTGAAGTGTATCCTGAGCGGCCTCGTTTAGCTGTTTGACCGGGTTATGCACAGTCATTCTCCAGAGCCGACTATCAAGGATGCGAAATAACCTGCGGGCCTCTTCATGCCAGCTCCACCACAGATTATTAGCTAGTTCATCAAGCCTGTTAATACGGTCTGGTAGCTTTGTGGTTACCAAGTGTTCTCTTCTGCTCCTTTGCTTTCTAGGCTCTAACCAAGATTATACTCTGTTTTGACGCAGCGAGACCAACCTTAGCAAGATGCGACTCGTGGTGGGTGTAGCCTAGTGGTTAAGGCGCCAGGTTGTGGCCCTGGAGATCGAGGGTTCAAATCCCTCCACTCACCCCATCTCCTCAAATGTTGTTATTCATTATCCTACGCGTGCTTCTG
>CP070842.1:1969253-1978866 GCA_020342155.1 Dehalococcoidales bacterium | reverse complement strand
TTCCGGGGCATACCAGACGTTCAACCTGAAAGCTGTCATGCCTCCTGATGAACACGACAGCATGGACTTCAAAGACAAGGTAGCCAAGGGTTTCGAGACCTCGCTGAAGACTGGTGTAGATATCCTCGTCGCCATGACCAGCGTCCTCGTCAAACTCGGTAACGATTTCGGCGAGCTCTCTCGTGACACGAAGGATTCAAAGCTCACCAAGCATCCCATCGTCCTCCAACGGTTTGGTCGGGCCCTCCTCCGCAGCAAGCTGGAGCACAGGGGCATACTGCCCAAGGACCTCTGGCCGGTCAAGGCTATTATCGGCTGGGGGATTGATACCCGTAGCTATCGTGAACAGGTCCACCAGGCCTGGGGTAGGTATCCCTATGAGCTACACGGCTGCACCGAGGCAGGGATAATGGCCCTGCAGAGCTGGAGCAAGAGTGACCTCACCCTCCTCCCAACCTCCAATTTCTACGAGTTTATCCCGGAGGAAGAATGGCTGGCATGTCGCGACAATATTTTCGCCCAGCCAAGCACAGTATTACTTCCCGAGGTTGAATCGGGTAAACGCTACGAAATGGTCATCACCAGCTTCCATGGAATGCCTTTTATCAGGTACCGTCTCGGCCACCTCATCGAAATCACAGCACTGGAAGACACGGAGGCCCAGGTCTACCTGCCACAAATTACCTTCGAAAGCAGAGCGGATGACCTGCTCGATATCGCCGGTTTCACCAGAATAAGCGAGAAAACGGTTGTCCAGGCGCTTGTAAATGCCGACCTTAAATATGAGGACTGGACACTAAGCAAAGACGTCGATGGAGATAAGACTACACTTCATCTCTACATTGAGATGAATGGCAACCACTCTCCCCGAGAAGTGGCCGCATCGCTGCACGTTGAACTGGCAAATCTAGATCCGGGGTATCGTGACCTCGAGCGGATGATGGGTATTCGGCCCCTCGAGGTAACAATGCTACATCCTGGTACCTTTGCAGCTTATTACACCTGGAAAAAGGAGTATGGGGCCGAATTGATGCAACGGAAACCACCGCGGATGAATACCTCGGACAAAGTTGCCAGGGAATTACTTTACCTCAGCAATGCCCGAGAACTAGTTAGGGTATAGCCGGTCGACACTAAACCTGTAACGGCACGTGGCTGTATCTGTTTAATTATGAAATAAAGACCTAGAAGGGGTTGTTTTAAAACAACCCCTTCGCCTTCAGGCTGAGGTAACCGTGGTCGCAGACGATGACATGGTCAAGGACATCGATACCCATTATCGCGCCTGCCTCAGTCAGCCGCTTCGTCAGACCAATATCGTCTTGGGACGGCTCTGTATCACCCGAGGGATGATTATGTACAAAGATAACAGAGGCGGCACTGGCCGATATTGCCTCTTTAAAGACCTCACGGGGATGAACGATGCTGCTGTCAAGGCTACCGACCGAGACTTCGGCAATCTTAATCAGCTGCCCCCTAGTATCCAGCAGTAGCGCCAGAAAATGCTCTTTTTTCTTGCCCCTTAACCGGCCCTGTACCAAACTGACCACTGCAGCCGTGTTCTTCAGTACGGGCTGTTTACCTGCCCCCGGATAGCTCTCTAGACGCTTACCCAGCTCAAAGGCAGCTTTAATCTGTGAAGCCTTGGCCAGACCAATCCCCTTTACCTGGGATAGCTCTTCCACAGTAGCAGCGGCTAGCCCCTTGAGACCGTCAAATCGGCTGAGCAGACGCTGCGCTGTCACCGTTACCGATTCCCCGGAGATGCCGCGGCCCAGAATCAACGCCAGAATTTCCTGCGCCGAGAGGGCCTCCACCCCGAACTGCTGTAATCTCTCACGAGGGCGTTCGGCAACCGGTAGGTCATGAATGGTGAATGATTTCTTTACCAAACTGCTCCTCTCCTGCGGCAATCCACTGCCAACCTAGCCACTATGTTCTACTGGACAACCCGATTGTACGCCGTGATAGCCCATCTGACGCCACACCAACCGTAATCGTTCCTACCGACTCCGAGAGGTACTCACGCCATAGTTGGTCGAGGCCGTTAGTGTCAAATCCGTAGACCTCCATCAACGCGCCATCATAGCTGGCGCCCGCTCTGAACGTCTCGAGCAGCTCAAGCATTTTGTCTTTCCCGTATGTGGTGACAAGGTAGTCGACCACACTATAGCTCTCGGCATAAGAGAGGACAGCCAAGTCCGCATACGCTGAGAACGGACTGGAAATACTCTGTACTGAGATTAAACTACCGTTGTATATCGCCTGGTTGAGAGCATTGACATAGTAGTAGGCGAGACTACCCTCGCTACGCGTCGCCAAGCCCTCTTCAAGCCAGGTGGGCAATCCGCCGTAGGGGTTGAGTGTCATCTGGTGCACTACCAGATGGGTGAGCTCATGGGCAAGTGCTCCCTTACCCCACTCGAGGTTATCCGGGCTAATGCCAATGGCGATGCGGCCATACATGGTAAAAGCGACTCCCCCGGTCCATTCCTGTGGGAAAATCATCGATCCACGCAAGTCCTGTGAATTGGCGTAGAGATATATTTCAATCGGTTCCAGCAAGATGGCGCCAGTATCCGCCTCAAGCCAGTCTAGTGCATCTTCAATAGTGAGCATCAGTTCTTCGGCAAAGGCCTGTTCGCCACTGTACCAGTACATCGTCACCAGGCCCTGGGTTAGACGTTGCCACGAGAACCGCTCATCATCAAACGGAAGGGTAAAAGGGCCGGTCTCGACCTGGTCACCACTGGCATCCTTTACCGTCCACCAGTACTGTATACTGGCTCCGGGAGGTAGTCCGCCCGTCCGCCTCATATCCCAGTCCCAGCTTGCCTCAACCTCTGGCGCTGACACGAATTGCAGATATATCTCCGCAGTAACATCGGCGAAACTGTGCCGGAGCACTTTATAATGCAGGCGAATATCGGTAATGTCGACACCACTCTCAGCAGTTACACTAAAGCTAATCGTCAGGGGAAATTGCACCTGAGCCGAACTGTTAGTTATTCTCAGTCCACCCTCAGCATACACCGGTGCCAGATTGAACAGCAGAGATAAAGATACAATTACACCCAGCAAAATTGCCCTTTTGGATTTTAAGTTCAACTTAGTCTTCCTTGCCGGCCAGGGACCGGAGATACGCCGTGATAAAACCGTCCAGTTCACCATCCAGCACTGCCTCCGTGCTGTTTGTCTCGTAGCCAGTCCGGTGGTCCTTCACCATCCTATAAGGATGAAGGACATAGCTCCTTATCTGACTACCCCACCCGGCATCAATACGCTTCCCCTTGAGCCTGACCATTTCCTCCGACTTTTTCTCCAGCTCCAGTTCCAGGAGTCGGGCTCCCAGTATCTTGAGAGCGGTCTCCTTGTTCTGGTACTGGGAGCGTTCGCTCTGGCAGGTGACCACCAATCCAGTAGGCAGATGTGTCACTCGGACAGCGCTCGATGTCTTCTGCATGTGCTGTCCCCCCGGTCCGCTCGACCGATAGACATCTACCCTCAGGTCGTCAGGCCCTATCTTTATATCAGTATCCATCTCGGCTTCAGGCATGACCTCTACCAGAACAAAAGAGGTATGCCGGGCGTGGTCAGCATCAAACGGAGAAAGGCGGACCAAACGGTGGACGCCGTGTTCCGACCTCAGATAGCCACAGGCATAGTCACCATTAATTGCAATAATTGCACTTTTAATCCCCGCTTCATCACCCAGCGAGGTATCCAGTACCTCAGCATTAAAACCACGGCGCTCTGCCCAGCGAAGATACATCCTCATCAGCATCTCCGCCCAGTCCTGAGATTCGGTACCACCAGCCCCGGCGTGAATCGCCAGAATGGCATTCCGGCCGTCATACTCACTGCGGAAAGCCATCTCCAGTTCCAGTTCATCAAGACGTGCTGCCACCCGCTCCGTTTCGACCCTTATCTCCTCCTCCAGCGTAACATCCTTCTCCGCCGCCACCAGAGCAATCAGTTCGGCAATGTCGGCAACCTTCTTCTCTAGCCCACGCCACCGGTCCACCACACGTTTCTGCTCCGCTAATCTTCGCATGACACTGCGGGCAGTAATCTGATCTGACCAGAAATCTGGCTGGGCAGACTGCTTTTCTAACCTGGTAATCTCTTCTTCCCTGCTGGCAACGTCAAAGATGCACCAGAATACTAGATATTCGGGACCGTAGGTCTTCCAGTTTGCTTCTTAGCTCTTGCATTTGTCCCTCACAATTCTTTAACGGGAGAAACCGTTCTTAATAGCACTCTCTGGTATCGAAACGGGTTCCTTCGGTTTCAGGTTGCCTCCGGCAGCTTGGTGAGCCAGGCGTATGGGTTCGGGCAGACGATAGCCCTGACAGCATTCCAGCACCCAGTGTACCGCTATCGGTAGCTCAACCCTGTGGCCTACAGAAATATAAACAGGCTTCGTTCGTACCTTGGTTCGTAGGGCTACCCCAATTATCTCACCCTTATCTACCAGCTTAGCATAACTACCCGGCTCATTCTCGGGAGTACCATGACTGCCACAAAGTCGGGACTTGGCACAACCGATGGTCGGCACATCCAAAAATAACCCCAGGTGGGAGGCCAGACCAATTCGTCGTGGATGGGCAATCCCCTGACCGTCCACCAGAACAAGGTCAGGTGTTATCTTCAGCGCCTCACAGGCCTCCAAAACCAGAGGTGCCTCTCGAAATGACAGGAGTCCGGGTACATAGGGGAAATCAACCTCTCCGTGAACCAACCTGACTTCTACTAGCCTGAGACCGGGATATTCAAGCACAACCACGGCCCCGGTCGCCCCTCCCCGCGCCCTGGAGACGGATACATCTACACCGGCTATGAAACGGGGTCTGACCACCTCCCCACTCCGCAACACCTGGGCTGATAACCGCTGCTGCATCTCCACAGCCTCGGCAATACTCAGTTGCCAGGTATGCCGTTTCCTCAACCTCACACCCCGATTATAGCGATTACACGACGCCTTGACAACAGCAACCTTATTGAGTAATCTCTATTGACAACATGCCCCTGAAAGCGCATAATATGCTCGTCATGCTAAAAATACGCTTAAGAAGAGTCGGCGCTAAGAAGAAACCAAGCTACCGTCTAGTGGTGGTTGATGCCCGGGCCCCCCGAGATGGGGCATCTGTTAGCATCATCGGTCACTATAATCCCTTAACTGACCCGGAGACTGTAGTCATAGATGAGGAAGAGGCGGTGAAGTGGCTTGACAGAGGGGCTCAACCAACCGTTACCGCCGCCCGGTTGCTGTCCAGGGCGGGTATTAAGAAGTCCAAGACAGCCAAGGAGAAAGCATGAAAGATCTAGTGGAGTACATCGCCAAGTCAATCGTTAACGCACCCGATGATGTTCAGGTTACCGAGGAAGAGGACGAGCAAGGTGTCATTCTCAAACTACAAGTTGCCGACGATGATAAAGGAAGGGTAATAGGTAAACAGGGACGCATTGCTGAAGCGATGCGCACACTGATAAGGGTGAAAGCCGCCAAAGCCGGTACCAGAGCCACCCTCGAAATTGTCTGAGACCACGTGGAATATCCTGCTAACTCCCGGAGCTACACACGGTATTCCAATCAAAAGTTTACCGTCCCCCCGAAAGTGGTTACTCTCGGGCATTCGGGATGCGGTCTGTCGGAAAACCCACCCATAACCCAACCAGACTTAACAGTCTCTTTATGCTACGAATAATGTAATACTGAGGTAAGTAGTGGATCCCATCCCTGAAAAGTCTGAGCCCGAAACAAAAGAATTAGAACAGTGGCTGGTATGCCCTGTATGCAAGCAACCTAACCCAGTAGGAACTCCGCACTGCCGGCACTGCTGGGGAGCCTCACTCTACTCAGTCGATCCCGTAACCAACGAAGAGCTAGAGATTATCATGGAACGGGAGCGGGTCCGCTCCCGACGGCGCAATCTGATTAAGACAGTGTCGGTAAGTATACTAGCTCCACTGTTGTTCTCCATTGTGGTTTTCCTCTCGATCTATAGCTTCTCTGACCTGATATTGTCACCCTCACCTACACTGAATTCTAACCCCCTCCCCGGGGAATGGACAATGTTTCGCCACGACCTCAGCCATTCCGGTAGCATTAACACTGGAAGCACTCAACCCCAAGGAACACTGAAGTGGTCATTCTTCCCCCTGGAAGAAGAGCTAGCGATAGTACAGACAGCCATGGATATAATGATAGCCGAGAAGGGTCTTATTTCAGTGACAGCTACTGACAGAACCAACCGCATGTCAGCTTTCCCTGAAGGTAATCCTCTCTATCCGGATTACCTGGATATAGAGATAACAGAAGGTCAGTACTCATGTGACTCTGAGGGTTCGATCCGGCCAGAGTCAGGAAGCCAGAGTAAGACCGTTCTCAGTTCGTCACCGACGGTGGTAGACAGTGTAATCTACTTTGGTACTCAGGAGGGGTCCTTGTACGCTCTAGATTCAGATACCGGTACCAAGCTCTGGGAATTCAGGACAGGCGGTATTGTTGAGTCCTCACCGGCCGTTGTCGATGGCATAGTCTACTTCGGGTCAACTGACGGTAATTTCTATGCACTCAACGCTGAGACTGGCGCGAAACTATGGAATTTTCGTAGCGGAATGGCCAACCAATCATCTCCGGCAGTAGCCGACGGTATGGTCTTCTTCGGTTCCGATAACTCTAAAATGTACGCCCTTGATACCAAGACCGGAGAAATACTCTGGGAATTCAAGTCCGACGGCCCTATCATATCCTCACCAGCAGTAGCAAATGGCATCGTCTACTTCAGCACAGCGAGTAAACACGTCTACGCTCTGCAGGCATCCAACGGGAGGTTCCGCCTACGGGTCAGGCTCGACGGAACCATATCCTCCCCGGCAGTAAAAGACGGTATCGTCTACATCAACATCGGCAGCAATCTTTTCGCCCTTGACGGCAAAGCGAGAAACTGGCCAGGAGAGTATCAGCTCGGAAACTTCTGGATTCAGATGTACGCCTTCCATCTTGCACCAATACCGCCGCCGATGTCCGGATACCTGTGGAACGTCCCACGATTAGGTGGCCGGTCCCACTCATCTCCCGCTCTGACCAGTGATACAATCTATACTGCCTTCGACAGGTATTTGTACGCGATAGATATCAAGACGCACGAAAAGCTCTGGGAGTTACCATTTGAAGCCGGAGGGGAGCTGAGGTCTTCACCAGCACTCGGAGACGATGTCGTCTACATAGGTAGTGAAGACGGCCTCCTTTATGCAGTGGATACTACCAACGGCGAAGAACTCTGGCACTTTGCCACCGACGGCGCAATTAATTCCTCCCCGGCACTAGCCGATGGCATCATCTATGTAACCTCAAACGACGGCAGGCTATACGCCATCGAATAGTACGTCAACAAGAAACAGACAGCTTGGTCTTTATCAGAAAGAACAACAATCTGTTCTGATGCCATGACAAACAACCAATTTCGGGACGACTTAAGGAAAACGTATGACCTCCAGGCTAACCTACGTGACGCAAGTTCCATTCAGGAATGGAAGGTAGAAGAGCGTGCGAGCTTTCTTTCCCTCCTGCAAAAAGAGGATAAGCAGACATTGCTTGAAATCGGCTCTGGTCCAGGACGAGACGGTGAATTCTTCCAGAAACAAGGGCTTCAGGTAACATGCATCGATCTGTCACCTGAGATGATTAGATTATGTCACCAAAAGGGTCTGACTGCATATGTGATGGATATGACCAACCTGACATTCGCTAATAATTCGTTTGATGCGGTTTATACTCTGAATAGCTTGTTGCACTTAACCAAGGCTGAGCTACCGGCCGTTTTGAGGCAGATTCACTCGCTCCTGAAGCCAGCCGGACTGTTCTTCATGGGTGTGTATGGAGGCGATGACTTCGAAGGAACCCTGGAAGATGACCCGAGCGACCCGAAGAGATTCTTCTCCTATTTCACCGACGAGCATATACAGAAAGTCGTGTCCCAGGTGTTTGACATACTATCCTTCAGACAGATACCAGTTCAAAGAGCGGATAATCGACACTTCCAGTCACTCGTACTTAAGAAAAGTCGGCTATCTGTATCCGATTCCGACAGTGGTGACAGATAGAATACACCCGGTGAAGGCTGCACAATTAGTGTGATTGTGAAGGGCTTTCCACAGGACACTACCGGGGGTGGTATTGGTTACTCTTTTAGTCTTGCCAACCTGCCTGTTATAATGTGATGGAAGTTATCTTCCATCCCTGATCGCCCTTTATTAAAGCAAATCCCGTAATGTGTTCCTGCATCCATGCTGACGAGGAAGAATAGAGCTCGGGACTGACTGTAAGCGTTACCGAGACAGCCGCCATCTCAATACCCTCCCCAAATGTTGTTACCAAGCCTATCTCTATTTTTTCGATATTTCCTTCAAGCTCATAGGGTAATTGTGAAGTGAATAGTGACTCATCCAAATACTGCTCAGCCTTATTAAAGTCGCCATCATTTACTGCCTGCAAGAAAGCTTTGACCACTCCTTCGGGTGATCCCCCACCACACGAGGTAATACCAGCTAACGACACTAATAGAATTATGACCATAGTAAAACACAAGCAAATTCTTACCATCTCTTTTCCTTCCTCCCGATCTCTAAGAAGTCGGGTATGGTTGGGTATCGGTATTGTAACGGGATGGTAAACTATAGTCCTTCAGAGGGATGTTGTCAACTGCGTCATCAAAGAAGAAGGCTAGCAGACCATTGAAGACCTGCTAGCTATATAACATATTGGAGGTGGG
This sequence comes from Dehalococcoidales bacterium, assembly GCA_020342155.1. GTDB lineage: Bacteria > Chloroflexota > Dehalococcoidia > Dehalococcoidales > Fen-1064 > W589. The sequence continues at coordinate 1,970,089 of CP070842.1, read as the reverse complement.
TTAAAGACTGTTTATTTCCCCCTATTTCTACTTCTTACTCTCCAAGAAAGCTCGTATCATCGTTACTTCCATGCAGATTATTATGAGGACCCACCCAAAAGCCAAAACAAACCAAAAGATAGGTGCAAAACCACCAAATGATACATCCAAAGCTGCGGTAATAACACCAACAATCATCAATGCTATTATTATCGGTTCAAGAATATTCCGATATAAGTTGACCCTTTTCTTTTCTACCTGATAGCGTTCTTCTTCAGACATTTTATTTTTCATGAACTCAACTCCCGTTACCGATTCAAAGCTAATTTACACCTGGACATATCAGACTGTAATCGAATATACCTCGGTACTTCAGACTGCTCATTCCTTTGGAGAGACTAAAGCCCACATCTCCTTAATACTGCCCCCCCTTTCGACTCTGAATCCATTGAGCATTTGTTCCCACTCTGATTTGCCCATAAAACCAATAGGAGGATAAGCACCTAGACTAAGATATGCCTGCCCTGTAGGCTTGAGGATTCGTTTTATTTCGCTTACAGACAACTGCCTGTCATCAGCCATAGCTCACAACAGGGTATTAGCAAAAACGAAATCAACTGACCTGTCTTTAATGAAGCTCAAATCGGCGGCAGATGAAGCGTGTGATTCTATGTTGCGGTAACCACCTTTCTCAACTTTCTTCTCTAACGCTCGAATGCTCTTTTTATTAAAGTCAACTGCGTAGACCTTTCCTTCAGGACCAGTGAGTTCAGCCAGAGGGAGCGTATAGTATCCTGAGCCGCAACCAAGTTCAGCAACCACCTGACCTTTTTTAACATGGGATTTAGTGAGTATAT
>CP070842.1:1965772-1969153 GCA_020342155.1 Dehalococcoidales bacterium | reverse complement strand
GTAAAGCAAGCTGATTCGCCGCCACCTCGGCATTATATCCTCTCCGAACAGTGAACCTCAGACACTGTCTTTATCATTATAGCAGAACAAGTGTCAATGTGGAAGGTGATAACCAGTTACGGCTTCTGGTAATAACCTATCAAAAAAGCGATAATTGTCGATTGTATAGGTAATCAAAAGTATGAGATTGAACCCAGCAGTTCTTTAATAGATTTCTGCTGAGATACATTCCAAATCAGTCAGCTACCTCGATACTCTCAATGGTCAATTCTCTTCCAGCGGTTAAAGCAATACTTGTATCACCGCATTTGGGGCAGACGATTGCCATTTCCCCGGAGGTAAACTCCTCCCCGCAGATAGAGCACGTATAGCCAAGAAGCACCTCTCTGATATTGAGAGTGACCCCGGCCATATTGGTATCTGTGGTTATCATACTGAAACAGAAGGCCAATTGCTCCGGTACGACCGCCGCCCACTTGCCAACAGCAATATTCACAGCTTTGAGCTGTTCAACCCCATGGCTAGCCAGCTCTTTCTCAACAATGTCAACGATGCTCTGAGCAATAGACATCTCGTGCATAGACTTATCTCAGGTCTCGACTGTATCTATAGGCTAACGCCCACAGATTACTACTAAGGTGCTAATCTAGAGTTTATTACGCTTCAAAACAGTAATGAAAATCTCATACTGAACGGGCATCTGATTAATAGACTAATAGGCAAAAGGCATGCCCTGCATTCCCTTGAGATACTTAATTTCGCCGTCATGCCACCAGCCATGCGCAATCAGAAAGGCGCGTACTATCACAGCGATAGTTCGCTTCGGTCGGTCAGGGTCGGGGGCACGTTCTAAATCAGCGTCCTGCAGTGACGCGAAGTAGTCCGAAGAGCATTGAGATACACGTTCCGCATAGGCAACAAGGTCGGCAAGTGGCAGGTCAGCAACCTTCTTCACCTCAGGTTCCTCGAAACCGCCGCCCGATACCTTTACGTCCATACCCAGCTTCTCGTACCACTTCTCGGCCTCCCATACCGGAGACTTACCCTGAAATCCGTGTATCATGTTGTCCTGGACCCGCATGAAGTGCCAGAGGATGAAACCGATAGGGTTAGCATTGGGGGCAGGTTGCCATTCCGATTGCGGCTGGGTCAGTGGTTTTACGTCATCAATAATCGTGCTGTTGAGGCCAGTTACAGACCCATGGATGAATTCCGCCACATTCATTTCATTCTCCTCCTTGTCTTTATGCTAGTTTCCTGTGTTTCTATTAGGTTATGGCTCATCTGCTTTCATCAAGCCGGTCCCAACAGATCATGGTAAGTGTTCTGCAGGAGCAAGGCATCGTCTTCTAGATTGGGACTTTCGCAGACTACCATCCCTTTGACATCATAGTCTTTCAGGGCCCTAATAAATTCTATGTACTGAAAATCCGATTCGTGCATGTTCAGGTGCTTGATTTCGCCCTTCTTTCCATAGGCTATTCCAGAGACGTGGATATGGATATCGTCCAGGGCATCCCGACCCAGCCGCTCCTCAACTCGCGAGAGAATAGAACTAAACTCATCGTAGGAGTTATTCTTACCGTCTCTGGCATGATAATGAGCAAAATCAATGCAGGGAGCCACCATTTCGAGCTCAAGGGACAGGTCAAGCAATTCCTCAAGACTACCGAACTGCGTCCCCCTCCCCATGAGTTCGGGGCGAATCCAGACTTTAATGTTCTCCTGACTGAGCTGCTCCAGCACTTCTTCCAGTTGCTTCTTTACCGTCCGGTAGGTCTGCTCCGGCGGGTCACCAAGATAGAAAGCCGCATGAAAAGCGACACTGTGAGCCCCGCACCAGGAAGCAATCCTTGCCGTCTGCAGTATTCTTTCCTGGCTAGCCCTGACCTTCTCCGGTTCCCGGGCATTGAGGTTGATGTAGTATGGTGCATGAGCGGTGAGTTTCACCCCAGTCCTGGCAGCCGTTTCGGCAACAACACGAGTGGTTGTTTCACCCATACTGGCACGCCGGACAAACTCCATCTCCATACAACCCAGTCCAAGCTCGGAAACACGCTCGATACCACTGGCTGTAGATGGCTTCTTAGTACTATGGGGAGTGCCCGCCGTACCAAAAAGTAATCCGGTCATGATCCAATTTACCCCCCAAAGGCATAATATCTTTAGCCTGCCTGACTGTCAAGAAAATGGGCGTGTCCATGCGATTAGTGATGCCCCTGTTTGGTAGTGGAAGCCCCATCCCCCTGTGTCCCCCTTGCCGAACTGATAATCCGACCAGTGTTATACCCTTCTTAACTGAGTTGGATATCCAGTGACCACCACGAGGTCTTAATCAGGTTTTTTGTCAGGTAACGAATTGTTGTGTAATTCGGTAGACGCAGGAGCACTCGACTCTTAATCAGGGCATAGTTGATGCGGGTTGTTATTTATGTTCGAGTTAGTACCGACGACCAGAACACTACCAATCAATCTATACTATAGTACTGGAGGATTGGGCAAAGCAGTGTGGCTTTCAGGTTGTCGGGATATACAGTGAACGTGAATCAGCTTGGAAAGCTGGCCACCAAAAAGAGCTGGCGAAGTTGGTAGCAGACGCTCGACGCCACAAATTTGATGCCGTGCTGGTTTGGAGCCTCGATAGGTTATCAAGGGAAGGTGCTCTAGCTATATTGAAGTTGGTTAATAAGCTGAGGATATACGGTGTACGCGTTCTCAGTTACCAGGAATCGTGGACCGAGGCCCCTGGAGAACTGGCTGAGGTGCTCTATGCTCTTTCGGGTTGGGTAGCACGGATGGAAAGTCAGCGGAGATCGGAGCGAACGAAGGCAGGATTAGCCCGGGCCGTAGCTCAGGGTAGGAGGCTAGGCAGGCCATCTGGTTCAAAAGATAAGAGAAAAAGGAAGAAAAGAACAAGATTCCCTTAACTATAAATCGTTGGTTTTTAACAAGTGCCACGGGCAGGTCCCGTGGGTATCTACGAAATCCAACGGTGCCAAATAATCCAAACTTTCTTGTAAGTTCGGAAAACATTACTTTCATTTGTACTATCATTGCTTTCCGCGGCATATAGTCAAAAGTTGTTCCGTAAGTTGATAGATCTTCTACTCTCATCTTTGCTCCTCTTTTTCATTGTTCAACCTGATTGTCACGTTTTAAGTACTTCTTTTTAGATCAAATGCACATATCGCATTGTTGGGCGCTGTTGATTTTCAGTGCAACTGAATGCTCACGGCATTCAGGCTGAACCACAACCGTACCAAGGCTTCTCATCCATTTCAAGCTGAAGACCGTCTGAGAACTTGTTAAGGCCACTGAACAGATCAACGACTGTCATTAGTTCGGTTATACCCTCATCATCAAGACCGAGCTTCCGCGCCG
>CP070842.1:1963056-1965672 GCA_020342155.1 Dehalococcoidales bacterium | reverse complement strand
GTCAGCTCAAGGGCAGGGAACATACCGGGAACACGTGGTAGAGGAATACATCATTACCGAAGAACCGTTCTACCTGCCGGTCAGGGATGAGGTGAAGCTGTTTGAGGCTGCTTATGCTCAGAAGATACCGGTGCTTCTCAAAGGACCCACAGGATGCGGTAAGACCAGGTTTTTGGAATACATGGCCTATCGACTAGGCAAGCTGCTTACTGTGGTCAAATCCCGTTCCCGGAAAGCTGCCTCTTCTGATGGGCAGCAATCAATTCCCCTGATTACGGTTGCCTGCCACGAGGACCTGACAGCCAGTGACCGTGTTGGTAGGTATCTCCTTGAGGGTGAGTCTACTAAGTGGATTGATGGTCCGCTCTCCAGAGCAGTCAAGGCTGGCGCTATTTGCTATCTTGATGAGATAGTTGAGGCAAGGAAAGATACCACGGTCCTGGTCCACCCTCTCACCGATCATCGCCGCATTCTGCCGGTAGAGAAAAAGGGCGAGGTGATTGAAGCTAACGATGGTTTTCTGCTGGTAGTTTCGTATAATCCCGGTTATCAAAGCACTCTCAAAGACCTCAAGCAGAGCACTCGCCAGAGATTTATCGCCATTGAGTTTGACTATCCCCCACTGGATCTGGAGACGGAAATCATCAAGCATGAGAGTGGCGTTGTAGAGACGCTGGCCCACGACCTGGCCCGGCTTGGTGAGAAGGCGAGAAACCTCAAGGAATACCATTTGCAGGAAGGGGCAAGCACCCGCCTGCTAATCTACGCCGGGAAACTCATTGTACAGGGCGTCGCACCACGGCGAGCTTGCCAGGTGGCGGTAGTCTGGGCTATCTCAGACGAAGCTGAGGTCCAGCAGAGTATCGAAGAGGTTGTTTCCAGTATATTTGAGTAGGCCAATACGACTGAGAATATAGGCCACATGACAGACGACAGAGACACCATCTCGATAGAGCAGACACTTGAGAACTTTCCACCAACGATTGCCGACGAGCTTCGCGCGGTAATGCGACTGGTGCCCCGTTCGGTGCATATCCGCCTTTTAGACTTGGCCGAAGAAGCACTTGGCCTGTCCTCCCCTGCAGTATCAGAATTCCTGAGAACCTGTCCTTTTGTGATAGAAAGGGCTGGTCCCGCTGGTTTAGAGTCCTGGTGCCAGGAAGGTCTTGAACTTCTTCGGAAGAGCGAGGGGAGCGGAATTGAGTATTTCCGCCTGGGAACGTTCAGGAGTGCCCACCTGCTGGAGAAGCTTTCACCCGGGGTGGAACTAAGTAGTATTAAAAAGTTAATAGAAACCTACTGTTTGGCGCTGATTGGTGGTAAGACTCCCGTTCTGCCTGCGGAACTCCCGATAGACCGTCACGCCATCTTTCTGCCGGAGTTCGTTGACAGGTATCCCAGTAAACCCGAGAACTTCACCTGGTACAAGGTGATGGCTACCCATCAGATAGGGCACTTTGAATTCGGCAGTTATGAATTCAGGATTGACAAAGCGACCACGCTTTGCCATAACCTGGGTCTTTTACACGGTCCCGTTGATGGGGATGATACCACAACTGACCTGCTGAGATTTTTAAATCTCTTCGATAATAGCAAGCTGGCCACCGATATATTCACTATAGTAGAGGACAGTCGTATTGACTTCCTCACCAAACAGAGGTATCGAGGTATCGGACAGGATTACAGCAGGATTCAGGCTGAAGCACTGAGCTTGAGGCCGCCCATCACCTCGCACTCGCTCAGAGAGGCTTTCCTTGAGATTATGGTCCGACTCAGCCTGCAGGGTTCGGGGAAATGGCTGGTTCCAGCGATATTGCACGCCCCGCTACGACTTGCCAGCAGGATTATGGACCGTGTGATATCGCCGGAAGCGAGTATAGAGGACAGCACCGAAGCAATGATACACCTTTACCAGCTGGCCAGCAGGATACCTGCCAGCCATTCCCGGATTGACCGGTGGGAGGCCATTGAGCTCAACAGTAATGGTGACGAGCCTTTCACATCCACTCTCAGTGACATCGATGAAGTGCTGAGAGAGCTACAGTGGGATGCTACTGATGGGTCGCCACACTTTAGCCCGGCGAAGGTAGAGTACCGGGGCATTTTCAGGCTGGAGCCTGTTCACGAAATCAGAGAAGCGGAGTCGACAGGTGTAGACGAAGAAGAGACAAAATATGCGTCTTCACCGTGGCCGGCGTCAACGGAAACGGTAGAGATAGATGACGTTTTCGATATCGGTGAGCTGGCAGCTGCGACCGATGATCCGGAAGAGACTCATGTCTTCGGGATGAACGCATTGAGTGAGCAGGATACTCCATTAAGTGAGGTTCAGCCAGACCATGAGGACGATATTAGTGAAGGTCAATCCCTTACAATCAATAGCCCCCGCTCTTATCTCTACGACGAATGGGACTTCAGGGCCAGCGATTATCGGTTAAGGTGGTGCCGCGTAAGGGAGATGCCGTTAGCGGAGGGTACTCCCGACTTTTTCGAGGCCACCCTCGATGAGTATGCCCGGTTGGTCGCCGAAATCAGAGGGCGATTTGAGCAACTGAATCCCCGGGCTCGTCGCAAGGTTAAACGACTCCACGACGGTGAGGATTTCGACCTCGATGC
>CP070842.1:1958344-1962956 GCA_020342155.1 Dehalococcoidales bacterium | reverse complement strand
GGGAGCAACGAAGTCGGCTGATGGCGTTCGCAGGACAATGGCCCTTCGCTCACTACCTACGCCAGGGTCAACCACCACCAGGTGTACCGTTCCCTTAGGGAAAGACTGGTATGCCGTGCCCAGAATGAAGGCGGCCTGGGCGATATCCTGTGGGTTGATGGTGTGGCAGATATCGACTAACGTCACCCCGGGATTGATACTGAGAATGCCGCCCTTCATGGCGGCGACATAAGCATCGTTCAGGCCGAAATCGGTGGTTAAGGTTATTACGGAACTCATCGTGGCCAATTACTAGGAAACCAATATGGAGACGATTGAGATAACAATGAACAGGACTACCAAAACTACAGTAAGCTGGAACATCCGTCTCTCCAGACCTCTTTTGGTGCGGTAGACGGTATCTGCCTGCCCAAAGATGCCTCCGAGTCCCCCACCCTTCACCTGCAGCGTAATCACCGCTATCAGGGCTACAGATACGATTATCTGGATGACATTGAAAGCAGTCTCCATGGCTATTCTTCCTTTAGTTTCTTTATTAGCAGTTCATTGGCCTGTTGTGGGTTGGCCCGGCCTCTGGTTGACTTCATTACCTGTCCGACGAGGAACTTGAGGGCTGTCTCCTTCCCGCCTTTGAAGTCGGCTACTGCCTGCGGGTTGGCGGCGAGCACCTGGCTGATAGCCTCCTCAATCTCTCCGGAATCCGTAATCTGGCTGAGACCCTTCTCGTCGATTATCTCTCTGGCCGATTTGCCGGTATTATACATTTCCTGGAATACAGGTTTTGCTGTCGACGAGTTGATGACATTATTCCATTCTAGAACCAGCAGTCCGCTAAGCCTTTCAACACTTATCTTCTCTGCGAGGTCGGGCACATCTATGTTCTCAGCGTTCATTATGCGGCTGAATTCTCCCAAAATCCAATTGCTGAATAGTTTGGCTCTTTCGGCTGCTTGTAGATTGCCCGCTTCTGCTGTTTTCATACAATTTTCGAAATAGTCGGCCATATCCCTTGAAGTGGTGAGTAGATCTGCATCATACCGGGGTAGACCGTATTCGGCCATGAAACGGTCGCGCTTCGCTTCGGGAAGCTCCGGCAGTTTCGCTTTTATCTTCTCAACCCATTCCTGGCTGAGTGACAGTGGGGGCAGGTCCGGCTCGGGGAAGTAGCGGTAGTCGTGGGCGTATTCCTTGCTGCGCTGTGAGACGGTCTTGCCCGTCTCCTCCGACCAGCCCCGGGTCTCCTGGATGAGCCTATCACCTCGCTTGGCGGCGCGCCGTTGTCTTTGGGCTTCGTACTCAAGGGCGCGGTATACCGCCCGGAAGCTATTCATGTTCTTGACCTCGACCTTGGCGGTGAATTCATTGCTGCCTTCGGGGAGAAGGCTGATGTTGGCGTCACAGCGGAAGCTTCCTTCCTCCATGTTGGCGGTGGATACACCCAGGTAGCGTAGGATATTGCGTAGCTTGATGAGGTACTGCCGGGCTTCCTCCGGGGAACGCAAGTCCGGCTCGCCGACGATTTCCATCAGGGGTACCCCGGAGCGGTTAACGTCCACGAGGCTGTAGGCTTCACTGCCCGGGCCGTTGCGGTGCGTCAGCTTGGCGACATCCTCCTCAAGGTGCACGCGGGTAATGCCTACTCTCTTTGTCTCACCGTCGACCTCGATGGTTAACCAGCCATCGTTCCCGATGGGAGCATCATACTGGGAAATCTGGTATCCCTTCATCAGGTCCGGGTAAGGGTAATTCTTGCGGTCGAATTTGGTATATTCGGAGATGGTGCAGTTTAGTGCCAGGGCAGTCATCGTCGTGTACTCTATGGCCTGCTGGTTGATGACAGGCAGGACACCGGGCATACCGAGGCACACCGGGCAGACATGGGTGTTGGGTGGGGTGCTGGCGTAGTCAGTACTGCAACAGCAGAACATCTTGCTCCGTGTCTGTAGCTGGGCGTGCACCTCCAGCCCGATGATAGTCTCAAAGCTGATAGTTTTTTGCATCGTAAAACAGCCTAAGTATAGCAATAATAGGCGGTGACTGACAAGGAGGGGCGTGCTATAATGTACTTTTGAGGCGTGGGGATATAGCTCAATTGGGAGAGCACTGCGTTCGCAATGCAGAGGTTGGGGGTTCGATTCCCCCTATCTCCACTTAACCTTTTAACCTTGAAAATCTTACGAAGTTATCAATACTTAGAGCTACTGCTTAATCCCCAAACTCTTCAATCCATAACTTGTACAAATCCCTCCATAGACATACTTATCTATTCAGGCATTTCGGTCTTGATATTTTGTTATTCTTGTATATAATGTAATCTTGGAGTTCCAATATGGTACGCATTCGCTATAGGATCCTTCTGTTAGCTCTGGCCGTTTGTCTGCTCATATCTCTAATACCGGGCTACAAGAGTAACGCTCTTACAGCAGCCGAATATTGTCTATATATAGAGAATAATACTGCAGAAAACCTTATTATATTTGTTGATGGTGAACTGGATAGCGTAGTACGTTCGAATAAAATGTCAGAACACGTTGCTTGCTGGACAGCTGTCGTCGATATCAAGTACCAGGACGATTTCAATATCGAGTTGAAAAATGGGTTTGGTGACGTGGTCTATCATACTTATCTAGGGGCTGAGGAGCTTGAAAGTGAGGATATTACTCTGGTTATACCGCCCAGTGTCGGAGCTCCTTCTGTAGATATGAGTGGGATGCAGGAGTATAGCGTCAGGATACATAACCCAAGTGATGAAACGGTTGTCGTCATAATAAATGGGATTCCTATTGATGTCATTAGTGGTCATGTTGGTATATACAGCAGTTGTTGGCTCTATACGGATGAAGAGGGTAACAACCAACAGCTGATAGAAACCAGGAACTCTCAGGGAGCACTGATTTCATCTCTAACTCCTACTTTATCAGAAATAAGTAGCAGCGGATGGATAATAACTCTTCCATCTTCCACTCCCGTGACCTTTTCCCTCAATTTTGTAAACCTGTCCTCTCAATCTCTGGCTATTACAATAAACGGGCAAACAATCGGCAGTATCGTGCCTGATACCGAGAAGCTTTTCGAAGAGTTAGAAGTTGAGCCACGAATGGAATGGAGGCCTGAGCCTAGCAGAACATCGGAGAAATACTTGATAGAAGCTAAGAGCACTGACAGTACCATTTACTATTCTAAAGACATCAGTTGGTATGCCTTCGATATAGGTTCCGATGAACAGAAGTGGACAATAGTAATACCACCCGAGTTAAGAGTACGCAATCTAACCAGTGAGATGATAATAGTTTACGTCACTGGGCAACTCATGGGATATTTGGAGCCATTACAGGAAGAATCCTTTTACGGATATCGTATGGTAACAGATTATTCATTGCGGCTTATGGCAAGAAATATAAGTGGACAAACGGTATTTTCTAAAAGATATAGTTATACGATGCTACAGAACGTTAATTGGCTATTGGTGATTATACCTTTCAATTGGACTCTGCTATGGAGCGTAGTGGGTGGATTTATAGTTCTTTTCGTAGTTGTTGTTTTTATTGTCCTTAGAAGACGACCTTCCACTTAATACCCCTATCTCCACCAAGGGTGACAAATCTTCAGCAATTATAGATAATGCCTTCGGTCCTCTCCGTTGGATTACCCCGGTTACTTTCAGCCAGCCCTCTCTGAAGAGGACATTCCCACACTTTTCCTGGACATCACCAAAAACCGTGACATCTGCCACGCCTGTCCCATCCTCCATAATTACGTACACCACCCTGTTACCATTTCTGGTGGGGGGGGTCTGATAACGGATTACCGAACCAGCTATTTTAACAGTCTCTCCTGTGGCTACCGAACGTAAGTCTTTCATCCGCGTAAGACCATTGCCGGTATGCAGGATTTCCATGGGGTGTGCCGATATATTGAGTGACAATAGCTCTCGTTCGGCAAGAACCCTTTCTGTTTGATTGTCCTCTGCCATCTCTGGTACCGCTGGCTCCACACAGACCTCTTCAAATAGAGACCTCATCCCTTTGCCTGCACTCCGCTTTAGTGTTGAAAGCTTGGGAAGCTGAGAAAACACCTCCTCCCTGCTGGCCAATGATTCAAAAGCGCCTACCCTGCCCAGGTTCTCAATAATAGGCCAGCTGACATTCGTCCTCAGGATGAAGTCACGCAACGAGGTAAATCTGCCCTGGGCCCTTGCTGACAGTATTGAGTCCAGCGCTTCCTCGGACATACCCTTCAACTGCCTGAGGCTAATCCTGATGGCCCCGTCCTCCACGGTATAATGGTTATGTGAGTAGTTTACATCTGGTGGCAACACCATTGCTCCTGACCGCTTGGCCTCGTCCACAAGCACCCGCGGTGGGTAGTAGCCCATCGGCTGGTTGGAGAGTACCGCCGCGAAGAACTCGGCAGGGTAGTGGCACTTCAGCCAGAGGGTCTGGTAGGCAAGGACGGCGTAAGCGACCGCATGGGCCTTGCAGAACCCGTAGGCAGCAAAGGCGGCCAATTGCTCAAAAATCTCCTCAGCTATTTTACTGCTCACGCCGTTTTTGCGACAACATGTTATAAAGGACTCCCTCATCTTCTCCATCTCCTCGTCGGTACGGTCATG
>CP070842.1:1946256-1958244 GCA_020342155.1 Dehalococcoidales bacterium | reverse complement strand
GTAAGGTGGTCGCCAAGGTCGCCTCCGACCTCTCCAAACCGGATGGACTTATTGAAGTGCCGTTTGGTGAGGAACAGGCCTTCCTGGCAACGCTATCCATAGACAAGCTGCCGGGAATCGGTAAGAAGATAGAGCAAAGATTGAGGGGGTTGGGGATAAAGACCCTTGGCCAACTATCCCTAATGCCACTGGAAGCCCTGAAAAGCCATTTTGGTGCGTTTGGTGAGGCGCTGCACCAGTCCTCCAGAGGCATTGACGACAGACAGGTATCGCCGCCGGTCGAGGCCAAGTCAATCAGCCGCGAGACCACCTTTGACAAGGACATCGGTGAAAGGCAGACGCTGGAGGCTACCCTGCGTTACCTCGGGGAAAGGGTGGGGAGCGACCTGCGGCGGCGGGGCAAGCAAGCAAAGACGGTCACCCTTAAGCTGAGATATGCCGATTTCACCACGATTACGCGCAGCCGTACCCTGCCGCAGGCCACCGATGCCGACCAGGTAATCTTTGATACCGGGGTAGCCTTGCTGCGGCGAGCGCTGGCGACGGAGAGGCAACTGGTTCGCCTCATCGGCATCGGGGTGTCAAACCTGGTAGAGCCGGGTCGGCAACTGACGATGCTGGTTTCCCGTGACCAACGACAGGAGCAGCTTAACCGGGCAATCGACCGAATCCGCAACCGCTACGGCTCTACCGCTATCCAGACCGGCCGCACCCTGCGTCTCAGGGATATCTTCCCCTCAAGCAACGGCGGCGACTATACCCTCCAGACCCCGAGCCTTTCGAGGTAGGCATGGTCGAAAAACAAGCCCCTATACATAGAGTCCCAAAATATGTTTTAATGTAAGAAATCACTGTCTACCAGGGAGCAACTAGATGGAACAAATAGAGCTACAGGCCGCCAAACGAGATGTCCTCGGTAAGAAGGTCAGGTTCTTGCGTCGTCAGGGCATCACGCCCGTACACGTCTTCGGTCACGGGATAGAATCACTGGCGTTACAGTGTGATACCGCCAATCTGCAGCGGGTACTGGCCCGCAGCGGACAGACGCGGATAATTAACCTCAAGATTGACGATGAGAAAAGCCCGAGAACAGTAATGGCCCGTGAAGTTCAGCAGAATATATTGAAGGGTAGTTTACTCCACGTAGATTTCTACCAGGTGAAAATGACCGAAGTTATAGACGTTGAAGTACCAATCGTCCTGGTAGGTGAGGCACCGGCCCTGAAGAACAAGGAATACATGCTGGCGCAGGAACTCAATACGTTGAGTATTCAGTGTCTCCCGGCCAATATCCCTGATAGTATAGAAGTTGATGTCAACTCCCTCACCGAAGCCGACCAGGCAATCCGTGTACGTGATATCGTCCCTGACGAAGGTGTTACCATCCTCAATGACCCGGAAGTGATGCTAGCCAGAATCGCCGTACAGCGGGTGGTGGAGGAAGAGGTGCCAATAGCAGCCGAAGTCACAGAAGAAGAGGTAGCGGAAGCTGCCGAAGCCGAGGAAGAGGCAAAGCCGTCCGAAGCCCCAGATTCGTCGGGAACATCGTAAAGGAAGAATGGCTTCCCACTATACAACTGGTACTCCCGACACCTGCCCCTGCTTGTCTTCCCGCTGTATCGTACCGTATAATAACCCCGACTGGACTGGTAGAGACATGATGAATAAGAAGCGGTTCGTTATTGAGATGGGGACAGGGGTGGAGCAGCACGGGCAGGATATCACCAGGGCGGCCACAAAGGCAGTGAAGGATGCCATCAGCCGGGTCAGTCTCGTCGGCCTGCTGGAAATAGTGACATTAGAAGACCTCAACGAGATGTTTGTCGAGGTCCTCATCGCCTGTCCTCGCCCTGACGAGGTAGATGCCGACCAAGTTCTCCAGGTCCTTCCCTTCGGTCAGAAGGAAATAAAGGTAGTCGAGGGCGGTATGATTGTTCACGGCCACCAGCTACCCGCACTGGAAGATAAGTCCGATGAGATAATAATAGCCAATGCCGCCGTTACTGTATACATCGATACTGATAAAGCTGTGATGGTGAGTTGAATTAATCTAACCACTAAAGAGGAGGCCACTAATGCCGTCATACGCCTATTTCCACAATCAGATTGTTCCTCTTGAGGAAGCTAACCTCAATGTCATGACCAACTTCATGCACTACGGCACCGGCGTCTTCGAGGGTATTAGGGGCAATTGGAACGGCGACCGCAAGCAAATATACCTGTTCCGCCTCAAGGAGCACTATCAGCGGATGCTCAACGGCTGTCACCTGCTGAACATGGAACTGCCCCATACCCTGGATGACCTCTACCGGATAACGGTAGAGGTGGTAGCCAAGTGCGGCTACGAAGAAGACGTCTATGTCCGTCCCCTTGCCTATAAAAGCTCCGAGTCTATGGGCGTCCGCCTCCACAACCTGGAAAGTGGTTTCCTGCTCTTTGCTTTCCCCTGGGGACCTTACCTTGACACTGACCGGGCACGGTGCTGTGTCTCATCATGGAGATTCCCCAACGAAGTGCCCCGCGCCAAGATTGCGGGTCTCTATGTAAGTAGCGCCTTGGCCAAGACAGAGGCGGTTGAGAGAGGATTTGATGAGGCCATCATGCTGACACCGGATGACTATGTCGCCCAGGGCACTGGCGAGAACGTCTTTATCATAACCAACGGCAAGCTGATAACTCCACCGAGTATAGACGGACTTATTGTCGGTATTACGCGAGATGCGGTGATGACGCTTGCCCGCGAGGAACTGGGCATCGAGACGGTTGAAAGTCATATTGACCGCGTCGAGCTTTATACCGCGGATGAATGCTTCCTGACGGGCACCGCCGCCCACATTACGCCGGTCGCAGAGATAGACCATCGCAAGATAGCCAACGGTGAAATCGGCAAGGTAACCAGCAAGCTGCAGAAGCTCTACCATGACGTTATCCTGAATAACAACCGGAAATACTCAGACTGGTGCACACCGGTCTATAATAAGTAGACTTTTTAGCGGAGGCTCTTTGTGATAGCCAATAATGAGTTAATCACCGGCATTGTCGTTCTTCTTATAGGCTACTTTCTCGGTTCGATACCGACTGCCTACATCTCCACCCGCCTCGCCAGTGGTAAGGACATCCGTAAACTGGGCGGGGGTAATGTCGGTGGTCTGAACACTTTTCGCGAGGTCGGAATAGGTCCCGCTGTTGCCGTGGGTATTGTTGACGTTGGCAAAGGGGCAGCAAGCGTAGCGATAACCTACTGGTTGCTGGATTTGGAGCCTGTTTACGTCTTTGTCGCAGCTGGAGCAGTGGTAGTAGGCCACAACTGGATGATATGGCTGAAGTTCCGTGGTGGTATGGGGATGGGGGCTTCGATTGGCGCCCTGGCAGTACTCATGCCCATCTACGGGTATGCCATAGGCCTGGGAGTCCTGCTCGGCATTATTGCAATTCCTCTAGTAACTATCCGCAACGTCGCCCTGGCCATGGGTATCGGCCTGCTGGTCTTGCCCTTTATCGTCTGGTTAATGGACGCTAATTCAAATCTCCCACATCCGGGTATGTTTGTCATTTGGTCGGTCATAGTGGGGCTGATTATTGTAGTGAAGTTCGCCCCGACAACCCTGGCATCAATTGCCAAGTCCGGCAATGTCAAGGACTTTATCCGCGGTGATTAGGCAGTGGGCTGCGCCTGTAGGGACTTCAGTAAGTAGATAACCTGGCTACATTCTTCCAGCGCCGTAGTGCAGCTAAAGGCATCCTCAAGCAGCTGACCAACAGCAAAGCAGCCATGCCCGTGCACCATGACGGCGCGGTGTTCTCGCAGAGCTTCCGCGATTGTCTCTGCCAGTCCTCCAGGTTTAACCGTCATCTTCCAGCCAAGCACCGGCACCGTGCCCACGGTAGAGAGACTCTCAGCGCAGTTGGGCACGATTTCTGTAGCAGCCATTGAGAGGGCGGTCGCGTGGGGTGGATGGGCGTGAATTATCGCCTGTGCCGGGGTTGCCTGATAAATAGCCCGGTGTACCGCCAGCTCAGTCGAGGCAAGTGGTGTTAAACGGTCATTTTTTTCTATCCCAGTTTCTATCAGGTCGTGTTCCTCCAAGGCCCCGAGCATACAGCCACGCCTGGTAATGATGATACGGTTCCTCAACCTGATGCTCAAGTTACCGGTGTGAGAAGCAACAAGACCCCGGGTAAACAGGTCTCGCCCCACTTGTTGAAACTTAGACAGCATCCCAACCCCTTCACTTGGTGCCCGCTTCCATTAGTGCCAGAGGTAATTTACAACTAGTTGAAAGGAAATGTCAAACCGACACGATATAGGTCAGGTGGCGCTGGAAGGACTGAACTTAGCTGGCCAGGGCTTGATTCAGCTTCTTCACCAGGCGTGCCTTTCTCCTGGCAGCGTTATTTGGGTGAATCACCCCCTTCTCCGCCGCCTTGTCAAGAGAACTGATGGCGACGGTCACCGCTTCGCGGGCTTCCTCAAGCTCACCTGAGGCAATAAGTCGTCCCGCCTTGACCACATTAGTCCGACACAGGCTACGAATGGACCTGTTGTGCAAGCGACGTTTTTCATCCTTTCGCACCTGTTTCTTAGCTGACTTGGTGATAGGCAATCTCTCCCTCCTCGGTCCCTTCGGTTAATACTCTCCTTATGGTAAAAAAGTCTACCCGGCATCAGTCCGCGGGGTAGACTTCACAGTAGCCCCCTCCGTCGTCCTGGCGACACTGGTAACACTCCGCACCCCCTCGACCTTTGCCAGGAGCCGACTTAGCTGCGCCAAGTCTTCTATCTCCATTGTAAGGAATATTGAAACACTCTGGTCCTCACCATCGGCAAGGTTAGCAGCGACGATATTCACCTTCTCCTCGGCGATCATCATAGTGACATCACGCATCAATCCCACCCTGTCCCAGGCATCCACCCGGACCCTTACCGGATAAAGCACATCCGTCTTCCCCCACTCCACTGAGACTATCCTCTCCTTCTCTTCCTCGTTGACAACATTGACGCAGTCCCGACGGTGGACGGTCACGCCCCGGCTACGGGTAACATAGCCAATGATACTGTCACCGGGTACAGGGTTGCAGCACATGGCAAGCTGGGTAAGCATGTCACCCGCACCCAGCACCTTTACTGTCGAGGTTACTCGCTTGAGCGGCACCTCTGTTTCTGCCTCTTTTGGTGCTTCTTCTTCGACAGAAGTCAGTTTCGAGGCAATCTGGTGGGTGGTTATTCCACCGTAGCCAATAGTGTTGTAGAAATCATCAAGACTGTCATGTTTGAACAACTCGGCCAGGTGTTCACGCTCACTGAACTTTATACCAAGCTGCCTCATCAGTTTTTCCAAGAGCTCCCGGCCCCGTTCCACATTCTCAACCCGTTCTCGCTTCTTAAACCACTGCCGTATCTTCTCCTTGGCATGAGAGGTGTTGACATAACCCAGGTTGGAATTCAGCCAGTCACGGCTCGGTCCCCGGTCGCCCTTACCCGACATTATCTGGACTACGTCACCGTTGATGAGTTGATAGTTAAGCGGCACCAGCCGACCGTTCACCTTGGCACCGATGCATTGGTGCCCGACGTCGGTATGAATCCGGTAGGCAAAATCAAGGGGGGTAGAACCCTTGGGCAGGTCCTTTATCTCTCCCATAGGGGTGTAGACAAAGACCTGGTCACTGAAGACATCTGTCCTGACCGCCTCCACGAACTCCTCAGCTCCGTGCAGTTCCCGGTGCCACTCTATTAGCTGGCGCAGCCCTTTCACACCATCCTCAAAACCGGTATCACGCTTCTCTCCCCCCTTATATCGCCAGTGAACCGCTACGCCATACTCGGCGAGCTCATGCATCTCATGGGTGCGAATCTGTACCTCCAGGGGAGTTGTCCCCTGATACATTACGGTGGTATGCAACGACTGATAACCATTGGTCTTGGGATTAGCGATGTAGTCATCAAACTGATCCCGCACAGGCCGCCACAGACTATGGACGATTCCCAGCACGCCGTAGCAGTCTCCTACGGAATCTACCATCACCCGGAGCGCCAGAAGGTCATTGATATCATCAAAGTCCTTGCCCATGACGGCGTATCGCTCCATCTTCTGATATATGCTGTAAAGGTGCTTGGGTCGACCGGATACCTCAGCTCTAATGCCAGCCCTATCTAGCTCACGGTTTACCTGATTGTTTATCTCCGTAATGAACTCCTCACGTGTGTCCCTCTTGTCCTTAACCAGGCCAGCAATCCGGCTATACTCCTCCGGGTGTAGATAACGGAAGCACTCATCCTCCAACCTCCACTTCAGTTCCCATATCCCCAGACGGTGCGCCAGGGGAGCGTATATCTCCAGGGTCTCACGAGAGATGGACTGCTGCTTTTCCAACGGTAGATACTTGAGAGTAAGCATGTTATGAAGTCGATCAGCCAGCTTGATGAAGACGACGCGGGGGTCCTCAGCCATGGCCATCAGTAACTTTCTCAGGTTCTCTGCCTGACCTGCCGCAGGAGTAGTACCTGCTCCCCAACCAGCTTCTTCTGACGCCTGCCTGGAGAGCTTACCCAGCTTGGTGGTGCCGTCAACGAGCTTGGCCACCTCAGGGCCGAACTCAGCTTCGATATCGGAGATGGGTATGTCACAGTTCTCCGTAACGTCGTGCAGGAGTGCGGCAACCAGGGCGCTGGCATCCAGCTCCAGGTCAGCCAAAATCACGGCAACCTGAAGCGGGTGCTCAATGTAAAGGTCGCCCGACATCCGCATCTGCCCTTCATGTGCCTGGCTGGCGAAGTCATAAGCTTTTTGCACAAAGGCCAGCTTTTCTGGCGGCAGATACTCCTTTGCCTTCCCCAGCAGCTCCTCGAAAACCACCGACTACTCCATCACGCTCGTTACACAGATAGTATAGCGTAAGAAAATTACTTATACAAAAAGTCAAGCCACCTTTACAAGTTCGGGGTGGATACGCTATTCTAGCTTAGAAATATCTGGTGGGGTGAATTTTGTACCGGGCACCACGCGGAACTCAGGATATCCTTCCCCAAGAGCAGCCTTACTGGCGCTACGTCGAAGAAAAGGCGGCTGAAATCTGCTGTCTCTACGGCTACGAGCGTATTGACCTGCCGATGTTTGAGGACGCCGGTCTCTTCACTCGTGGTGTCGGCGAAGGCACCGACATCATCGAAAAGGAGATGTACGTTTTCGAGGACCGGGGGGGCAACAGCCTGGCTTTAAGACCGGAGGGCACCGCCTCTGTTTGCCGTGCCTACCTGGAACACGGCATGCATAATCGTCCCCAACCCGTAAAGCTGTACTACATCGGGCCCGCCTTCCGCTACGAACGACCACAGGCAGGCAGGTACCGGCAACATGGCCACTTCGGCTGTGAGGCCATCGGTGACGCCGACCCCGCCCTCGATGCCGAGGTCATTGACATGGCCTGGCAGTTCTTTGTCGGTCTTGGCCTGGGCCTCTTCACTATAGTGTTAAATAGCATCGGCTGCAAGAAGTGCCGACCCGAGTATCTCTCACTACTCAAGGAGCACTACAGCCCACACGTTGACGAGGTGTGCGCCGACTGCAAGGTCCGGTTCCAGAAGAATCCCTTACGGCTGCTGGACTGCAAGAGTCCGCAGTGCCAGCCGATAGCCGATGCCGCCCCAAAAAGTATTGACCACCTCTGCGCGGATTGTGCCGAGCACTATAGTGATGTGAAACGCTACCTGAGCAGCCTCGAAATCCCGTTTACAGATAATCCCCGCCTCGTCCGTGGTTTTGACTACTACACGAGGACAGTGTTTGAGGTCCAGCCGGCAGGCGGTGGCTCACAGAGCGCCCTCGGTGGTGGCGGTCGCTATGATGTCCTTATCGAGGAGCTTGGCGGTAAACCCGCGCCCGGTATCGGCTTCGCTACCGGCATGGAGCGTATCATTCTCGGTCTACAGAAGGAAACCGTTCCGGTACCATCAACACCCGGCCCGCAGCTTTTCATCGCATATTTGGGTGAAGAAGCCGGAGAAGCTGCTATAAAGCTGGCGACCACCCTGCGACGCAATAGCACCGCCGTCATTATGTCTACTGGTAGCCGCAGCCTCAAAGCCCAGCTCCGCCAGGCAAACAACCTCAGCGTCCCGAGGGTAGTTATCATTGGTGAGGATGAGGTAAAAACGGGCACCGTGGTGCTGCGGGACATGACCACTTCACAGCAGGAAAGTATACCGGTGGGTAAACTGCTGGAGTTGCTCCAGTAACACAACAACCCACAGTTACCACTAACCGATACCCCCGACTATCCAACCTAGAAAGAGCACACAATGAAAGACAAACCAAATCTAGTCTCCGGGCAGGTGCTGCTGCGACCATGCCGCCCAGATGACGCTGCCGACCTTTACGCGGCAGCGCGGGAATCCATCGCCGAGGTGTACCCTTGGATGCCCTGGTGCCACCCTGACTACTCTATCGAAGAAAGCAGGACCTGGCTAGCACAACAATGTGAGGAACGCTCGCAGGAGAGTACGGAGTACAGCTTCGCCATCACAGATTCCGGGGACGGGTCTTTCCTGGGTGGCTGTGGTATGAGATACATCAACCAGGTGGACAGGGTCGTTAATCTCGGCTACTGGGTAAGAACCAGCCGGACACGGCAGGGTATCGCGACCACCGCCACACGGCTGCTGGCCCGATTCGGTCTTGAGGAACTCAAGCTCAACCGAATTGAGATTTTCGCTTCAATCGATAATAAGGCCAGCCAGCGCGTCGCCGAGAAGGCCGGTGCCACCCGTGAGGGTATCCTGAGAAACCGCCTGGTCGTTCGTGAGTTGAGCCCTGACAATATGGTTTATCGTGAACGGGTCTCTGACGCAGTCATGTTTTCTCTAATCCCCCAGGACTTAACTAAGCTGCTCGATTAGCCTGGCTCAGGACTTCTGGGCAAAAACTAACGGATGGCGCTCATCAGACACCTGAACCTCTACCCCATAACCATGCCCAACGACAGTGGTCTCCAGCAGCGTAAACCCGACCTCCGCCATAATCTTCTTATAGTCCCCGAGACCATAGTTGCTCCAGTACATTGTGACTCCGAAGAAATCATCCTCTGTGTATGGAGCCTCGTCGAGATAGGACAATGTTGCCAGAAAGTACCCCCCTGGCTTCAACCATCCATGTATCCGCCGCAGTAGCTCAGGATGTTCCTCACGGGGAAGATGGAAAATCGAGTAAAACGCGACGGCTGCATTAAAGTGTGACGGTGGTAACTTGACCGACATGATATCTCCCATGATGAAGGTCGCCTGCGGAACATTCGCCCGGGCGCGGTTTATCATCTCACGTGAAAAATCTACGCCGGTGACAGCGAAACGCTGCGCTAGAGTCTGTGCGATGGGCACACCGGCCCCACAGCCAACATCGAGAATAGTTGCGCCATCATGCAGCCGACTTGTGAGTAGAGTCAGTTCGTGACCGGCTTTTCTCTGCCGTGACTCATCGTATTCAGCGGCACACGAATCATACCCCCGCTGAACGAGGTCTTTGTAGTTTATTTTAGAATCGTTGGCAGGTTTCAAGTGTTACCTCCCTGTGTTTCCTCATGCACTATGTTCCTGCTCACCCCGGTCACAGGCCCCGGAGAAGGTCAATCTCGTCCCGATTCTCGTGCGCCCAGGCAATCCTCTCATCGATACGGCGGACCAGTGAGTAGCAGACGGGCCTGAAGCCACTACGATGCCAGAAGCGAGACCCCAAGATATTGGCGGATTCAAAGTCCACAGAGCAGTTCTTGTAGCCAGCCGACCGTGCCCACTGTAGTGAGTGATCAAGCAGCGCCGTACCTATACCACGAGATCGATGGTCCTCCCAGGCGAAAGCACCGCTGATAGCCACGGTCTCCTTGTCGGAGACAGGCATGGGAGCGTAAGGTGCATCCACGGGCCCTAACCTCATATGTCCCACGATTTCTCTGCTCAGGGACGCCAACCACAATACCTTGTCGCGATTTGAGAGCCATTCCTCATGAAACCGCCTCTCGCGGTAGGTCATCAGGGGCATGAAGATTGGCGAGGTGGCCAGGTGGCGTTGGAGTCCGACCGTCAGTCTTAGTACCACGTCAATATCCTCTAAGGTCGCACGCCGAATCTCCACCTTAGATGGCGCTCCCTTCACTGGGCTTAAGTCCCGCAGAGCATCGATTCCCGCCATACCGAAACCAAGCGAGAACCAGGCATCCGAAACCGCCCGCTCGTGGGCTAGGACCGTTACGGCGTGGTCGAAGCACCCATTGGCGACCCACCTCGGGGCAAGCGCGGTATACATCTCGCGGTAGGTCTCATAGTCTCGCACCGGGTTAACGGCATGGCCCCAATCGGGGCTCCAGGCTGTCCGCACCCCCCTCAAAGGGAATATCAACCCGAGCAAGAAACCTTTGAGCTGTCCCTGGCACATTACAGCGATATCAGCACGCCCGTTGGCAAAGGGACGTAGCCTCTCCAGTATCGCGTCCGGCTTCTCGTATCTAGCAGGCAGAGACTTGTTGAGTTCTCTCTCCGTTCGATACCGAGCAGCTACCAGAGACGCAGCGGCTTCGATGTGGTCTTCGCTAAAGGGGACAATCTCTACTGAACTCATTACTTGCTCTCTCCTTCGTATTTATCCTCTCCCTGTTCAGGCATGAGCCGCCTTCTGGAACAGATACAGTGCCCAGCCAAGCGTATCACGACCCCATCGCAGGTAATTGGTCCGTCCGTGAGCGACTCGAGCCAGTATCTCCGGTACATCAGGGTCGTCCGGGTTCTCTTGAGCATACCTTGCTACGGCATACCACTGCAGTGTCTCGTACCGGTCCCAATCGTCCTGATTACTGGCTACTATGTACAGCGGGACCAGGTCTTCATCTTCGCCGATAAGTACGTTTTCGTAGTGTGTGTCAAACATATCACGTGTGTGGTTTTCGGCAACCAGATACTCTTCATCCGGCTCTTTAATCCAGAAAGGTTCACCGACGAGAACTAGGCCACCCGGTTTTGTCATAGCCTTCAGAGCACGCAAAGTCCCACGATACCCCTGGAAGACCCACTCGGCACCGATACACATGGCGAGGTCGAAGGACCGGTCGGGCCTGTAATCTGCTCCGTCCATGTTGAGGACTTCAATTTGAGCGTTGGGTGCACGTTCTTGCAGCTTCTGTTTTACATCCGCTACGAAGTAGGGCGAAATGTCGACGCCGACGCCGGATACCTCGTACCGCTCCGCTAACCTTGTCAGTATCTCCCCCTTGCCACAGGCAATATCGAGTACGACAGACCCTGGATCAAGTTTTAGAAGCTCGATTACTTCGTCAAGCTTCTCTGTGCTCATCGGGTTGCAGACTACGTGGTACCTGTGAGTTACGCTATAAAATTTCCACATGTCCATCTTCCATTCCATGGATGAATCTCTCCCTTTCTCCCAGATTTGGTTACTGTTGTTATCAATATTATTGACCACTTAATTTCTCCTTTATCCATCGTGCGATTCTATTGATTATACTTCTGGTTTTTTCTCGACCACTGGGAAACCTTCTTCCACTTTGCCCGCTCCTCAAGGCGAGTCCGGTCTTCCTGGCGTGCCGCCAGATGCCGAAGCTCTTTCTCCAGCTTCCGGTAGCTCTGGAGACGAACGACTTCGAGACTTCCCTGCTGGATTGCGGTTTTAACAGCGCATCCCGGCTCGGAGTGATGTGTGCAGTCCCTGAAGCGGCACTCATGTGCCAGCTGTTCGATGTCCTCAAACACGCTGCTTAGGCTGCCTCCATCGGCCCACATCTGAATCTCCCGCAGGCCCGGGGTGTCAATGACAGCCCCACCTTCGGGAAGAAGAATGAGTTCGCGTCGTGAAGTCGTATGTCTTCCTTTTCCATCCGTGTCCCGCACTTCGCCGACTTCCTGCCTTTCGATACCGAGTAGAGCGTTTATCAGGGCAGACTTGCCCACTCCAGATGGGCCGAGAAATACAGCCGTCTTTCCTCTGG
>CP070842.1:1920404-1946156 GCA_020342155.1 Dehalococcoidales bacterium | reverse complement strand
CTTTTATCATTTCCGGATCCAGCGCGGAAGTCGGCTCGTCAAAGAGCATCACTTTCGGATTCATACAGAGGCTGCGGGCAATGGCCACCCGCTGCTGCTGCCCGCCGGAAAGCTGTATCGGGTAGGCCTCGGCCTTATCCGTGATTCCCACCTTATTCAGGAGTTCCAGGGCAATCCTCTCTGATTCTTCTTCGGAGCGTTTACGCACCACACGCTGCGTCAGGACCAGGTTTTTCAGTACCGTCAGGTGAGCGAACAGGTTAAACGACTGGAACACCATCCCGATTTCCTGACGGACAATATTGATATTCTTGGTATTATCAAGCGCAATACCGTCCACGACGATGTTACCGGCATCGTATTCTTCGAGATAGTTTATGCAGCGCAGCAGGGTGGACTTGCCTGAACCGGAGGGGCCGATAATGACGACTACCTCGCCCTTCTTCACATCCAGGCTCACGCCTCGCAGCGCGTGGACCCTGCCAAAGTGCTTGTGAACGTCTTTAATCTGGATGATTGGGTCAACTGAGTTCATCTTTCGAATTTGTTCCTCTTCTCAATCCAGGCTACACCGCGAGCTGAGAGCAGGGTCATCACCAGATATATTAGAGCCACCATTGTCCACGTCTCGATTGGGTTGAAATGCGTGGACATGTACTCACGCCCGCGCCGCGTTAAATCGGTTACGGCCACTACACTGACTAGGGAAGAGTCCTTGAGGAGGGCAATAAACTCATTGCCCACCGGTGGTAGGACAACGCGTATTGCCTGCGGCAGGATAATGTGACGCATGGCCTGGAAACGTGTCATTCCCAGACTGCGGGCAGCCTCCATCTGGCCCCTGGGGATACTCTGGATACCGGCGCGGTATATCTCGCTCATGTAGGCACCGTAGCAGATGGTCATACCTACGATAGCCATGAAAATAGGGTTGGCTTTATATTCAGCCAGGGCTGTGATACCCAGCCACCCGCCTAATTCACTTATCACGGCAGGAAAGGCATAGTACCACCAGATGAGCTGTACCAGAAGAGGAATACCCCGGACAATCTCAACGTAGAATGTGGCCAGTGCATAGATAAGGCGGTTCCGTGAGAGCCGACCAAGGCCGCCGAACAGGCCCAACACCAGTACGAGGACGAACGATGATACCGTTATAATGACGGTGATGAGGATACCATCGCTCACGAATTTTAGCATGTTCCAGAAGGGGTCGGCACTGACTACGCACAGTACTACGATGAGGACGATTACCAAGATAACCAGGCCCCACCATGGGTCGATACGCATGGTGGACTCGACACCAAGAGTGCGTAACAGCCTGCTGCCGTTGGAACCGGGTTCCGGTTGTTCAGCCATAAAAATTCGGAGTAATGCGGCAGGCCTCTCTTGAGGCCTGCCGATACATTATTAGCCTAGTCGCCTACAAGCCATTCCTCGACGAGGTCGTCAATCAGGCCTTCTTCCATAACGGCTTCCAGGCCCGAGTTGATTTGAGCCTGCAATTCTGTATTGTCTTTACAGATTGCTATTCCGTAATTTTCGTCGGTAAAGACGTCACCCACTGTCTTCAACTCATCTGGATTCTCACCGACATAGCTTAGAGCCAGTGGATTATCGGCTACAACGGCATCGATCTGCCCGTTCATCAGGTCCTGCATAGCCAGACCGATATCGTCGTATGTCCTTAGCGTTGCCCCTCCGATCTTTTCCACCTCAATAGCGCCGGTTGTACCGATTTGAGCACCGACTACTTTGCCAGACAGGTCATACTTGCTGTTGATGTCAGTGTTATCGATTTGCACGGTAATAATTTGCCCCGCAAAGAAGTACGGGTCCGAGAAAAGGAATTGCTCGGCACGTTCTTCAGTGATGGTCATGGCCGATATTGCCGCATCATACGTGCACTGGGCCATACCGGCCAGAAGCGGGTCCCATGCGACGTTGATAATCTCTATTTCGAGGCCTTCCTTCTCGGCGATGGCATTTATCAGGTCGATGTCAAACCCGACAATATCTTTGGTATCCTCGTCAACGTATTCGAAGGGCGGCCAGGTGGCATCAGTGGCAATGCGGATCACGGTTGTTTTGTTATCACAACCACTGATTACCAGGCTGAGAATTATCACCCCAACCAGGACAAGCAAAAGATATCTTTTCATACTCACACCTCTCTTCTGAATTTCATGGGATTCTAGCATATTTACCGTATAATGTCCACATATGCATTATGCTATAGCGTCTCATCGTGCCATTCCGTTATAATCCAGTTAATGGATGGGATTATCTTCAAGCTGGTTGAGAATGACTCCGAACTCGAAGGGGCTTTTGAGGTCCGACGGGTAGTGTTCGTTGAGGAGCAGGATATCGATGAAGATGAGGAGTATGATGGCCTTGACCACGAAGCACTGCAAATGGTCGTCAAGAACGGTGATGAGATTATTGGTACTGCTCGAGTCCGGTTTCTAAGTGAGGGTGAGGCTAAAATTGAACGGATGGCCGTGCTAAAACCTTTCCGCCGTAGGGGAATCGGTAGTGGTATAATGTCATTTCTTGCCAATGAACTCGTGACACGAAATGTCGAACACGTAGTCCTGCACGCTCAGTATATTGCCATACCTTTCTACGAAGCCTGTGGCTACAGCTCAACAGGCTCAACGTTTTGGGAAGCCGGTATCAAGCATGTCGCAATGGAAAAGCAACTACTGGGTTAATCGTCCTGTGGTCCAGGACATATTGCTTACACAAACATCGTTATAGATAATCTAATCTTTGGCGTTCAGGATTGAATTTTCACCGCCATCAGAGAAAAAATGGTACAATAGGTACCATAATTTACTCATAGTCGTTTTGACCGCTTTCTGTTATTCCAATTCAAAAGAAGGGTGCGGACATATTTCCTGACACATGCTTGCAAAGATTAAAGGCCTGCTGAAGAAGATAGATGGGACTCTGGTATTCCTCGGGGCGCTGGTTCTCGTGGCGGTCATTGCTGCCCAGGTAATCGGGGGTGGGGACAAAATCCTTGACGGCCTGGAGAGGGCCGGTAGCCTCTTCGAGTCGGTCTGGCTCCGCTTAATCCTCGGCTTCACCCTGGGGGGGATGATACGGTTGCTGATTCCCAGCGCCGTGATAGCCAGGTGGCTGGGGCATGCGTCGGGAATCAGGGGCCTCCTCATCGGCTCGTACATCGCCATCATCATGCCTGGTGGTCCCTATGTTACGATGCCCGTAATCGCCGCCATCTACAGCGCCGGGGCGGGTATCGGCCCGATTATCGCCCTGCTGACGGGCCGGGCACTGCTGGGAGTTCAGATGCTCATCGTCTGGCAGATCCCCTTCCTCGGCGTCGAGATATCCCTGGCCCGGTATATTGCCTGCCTGGTACTGCCGCCGATTGCCGGAATGGTCGGGGCAGCTGTGTACAAGCTCCTCTTTGGACCGCCCCCAGTGATGGGGGAGATAGGGGGGCAGACCACCGATGCCGACCTGTCGTCGGACACCACCGATGATGCTTCTAATGATTCGGAGAATGAGGTGTAGGTAGAGGCATGGACCTGTCGCTGGCAATACTGATAGGAATGGTGGCCGTTGCCATAAGCCTGGCCTTCTGGCGGGGTGGGTGGCGGCAGATACTTGCCGGCTTCAAGGAGGCCGTCCTTACCTTCAAGACGGTCTGGTTCCGCCTCATCCTGGGCTTCACGCTCGGCGGAATGATCCAGGTGTTGATACCCGGCGACCTGATTGCAGATTGGCTCGGGCCGACCTCCGGGTTGAGGGGAATACTGATTGCTTCCTACGCCGGGATTGTCATGACCGGTGGGCCCTATGTCAGTTTACCGATAGTCGCCTCGATCTATGCGGCCGGGGCGGGGCCCGGCCCGGTAATCGCCCTGATGACATCGATGAACCTGCTCAGCCTGCCGGGTCTTCTCACCTGGGCGGTTCCTTTCCTGGGGGCAAGGATAGCCCTGACCCGCTATATTGTCTGTCTCTTCCTCCCCCCGCTGATAGGCTTTGTCGGGGCCGGCGTCTTTGAGCTAATTGGTGGGGTTTAGGGGAGCAATACGGATGCAGAAAAGAGGGGCGGCTATTGCTACCCCTCTCTCTTAAAAAAGTCGTTCGTGTTTGATCGTTTCAGCTAAGGCCCGTAAATCGCAAGAATACCGGCTATGTCACCATCTTCTAGACTACGCTTCTTCAGTTCCCCCAAGGAGCCACGGCCGTACATCGTCTGCTCGCCGGCCGGCCTGCTGTACAGGTCCTCCAGCATGAGGAAGTGCCCGGCTTCATGAGTGACAATGTTCTGGACATCGTAGGCGGTAGCCGTATCGGCTGTCTCATTATCCGGATCGGTGACACTGTTGTCCTGTGCCCAGGGCAGGTCGGTATTCATCGCCATATCAGCTTCCACAATATGGTTATACCCGTCGATCCATACCGCGGTTACGGCTATCGCATTTGGGTTCAGACCTTCGGCTGAAAAACTCATCCAGCCGACTTCATTGTCCCCATTTATTGTGCCGTTGGGATTTGACGAATCCTCGAAAAAGGAGCTGGGTATTCCGTACTCAAGTACTCCAATCTCTATACAGGTAAAACTAATCGAAGCCTCGACATCCCAGGTCTGAAAAGCGGCTTCTATGGCATCCTCGAATGTATCATCAGTCACGTCCTCTATCTTATACGTAACCGAAGTATCTACCCAGTGTACTCCCCGGTATCTGTACCATTCTTTATCGGCCTTGGCGTCCCCGCCATCCGGCTTACCCGGTATTCCACCCTTGGCCTCCACCCCTTTCGGATAGTGTACAAAGACAATTTTGGTGAGACCCGAAGGTCCTTTGCCGGGATTCTCCGGTGGTCCAGCCGCAACAACCGGTAAGGCTAGCCCAAGAACCAGGGCCACCGATATAAACAGCGCAATGATTCGTCCTTTTGTCATCTACATACCTCCTTCTTGCTTGTACTAGGCGCTTTTTTAGGCACGGTCGGATTTTTCTCTAAAAGCCATTCTAGTTTGAATAAACGTCTACTGTCAATGATGCTTTCGTACTACACTGCGGGCAGGTTATCGCTAATGACATAAAAAACGTTGCCTGTATCCAAGATTAGCGCGGCCGGGTAATTATCCAGGTTAAAGAACGGGGAGAATGAGGTAGGAATTAAGCAAAAAATCAAGCGGGCTTTCAACCCCAACCGCACCATGGATACCGGCAAGATTTTCGGCCCCATAAACCAAAAGGTGGTACAATAGGGTACTAAAGTCTGTTCGAAGTCGATGTTTCTATGCAAAAGGGGGAATAGTATATGCCTACGAAAAAGCTTATGCTGCTTCTGGTAGTTTTCGCGGTCTTATTGTCGGTCGGCTCTGCCTGTGGACCCGGCGATGTTGAAGCTGACCTCGGGGAGGAGTTCTCTCTGGCTATCGGCAAGAAAGCTGTGATCACGGGCGAGGACCTCGAAATACGCTTCAAGGAAGTCAGTGAAGACAGTCGCTGTGCCCGTGACGTCGTCTGTCCCTGGGAGGGGAGGGTGAAATGCCTTCTGGAAATAACCAGCGATGGTGTTTCAGAAGAGATAACGCTGACACAGCCTGGCCTTACTGACCAGCCTGCTCAGGAATTCTATCGGGGTTATGTTTTCACATTTAATGTCGAGCCTTACCCTGAAGAAGCCGAAAAGCAGATTAAGAGCAGTGAATACCGTTTGGTACTGACAGTGACCATGGATGAGCCTGATGATACATGGGCTAAAAGAGCCGCCGTTTCCATAGACTAACTTTCCCCCACCATGAAAAAAGGTGGTACCCTCTTGGGTCAACCCTGATGCCTCAGGCGTGAGCAGAAAGGAGGGCCGTCATGGGAATGTCCAGCCAGGTGCGAGAAAACATGCTCCGGGGTTCCTGGGTCCGGCGGATGTTTGAGGAAGGTATCCTGCTCAAAGAGCGCCACGGCGATGGGAACGTCTTTGACCTCTCCCTCGGGAACCCGGTCATGGAGCCGCCCGCCGGGTTCCGCCGTGAGCTTGAGAAGATAGTCGGCCAGCCTCAGCCGGGCATGCACCGGTACATGTCCAACGCCGGCTATGAGGAGACCCGGGCGGCGGTCGCCGCCCAGCTGAGCCGGGATACAGGCCTTGATTTCACCGCCGGTGACATTGTCATGACCTGCGGGGCGGCGGGGGGACTCAACGTGGTGCTCAAGACAATACTGGACCCCGGTGATGAGGTTATCGTCGTGGCGCCGTACTTCGTGGAGTTCCTCAACTATATCGAGAACCACGGCGGTGTGGCTAGAGTGGTCCAGGCAGGCGGTAATTTCCTGCCCTCACTCGATAAACTGGAGGCGGTGCTCGGCCCGAAGACCAAGGCGGTCATCCTGAACTCCCCCAACAACCCCACCGGTGTCGTCTATGACGATGACCTTCTACATGGAATGGCGGGCTTGGTACAACGGAAGGAGAGGGAGTACGGGACCCAGGTCTATCTCCTCAGCGACGAGGCGTACTGTCGGCTTATCTACGACGGGTTGGAGTTCCCGGTGCTGCTGAGACACCACCTACGGAGCTTCATAGTCCGGTCACACTCCAAGGACCTGGCGCTGCCCGGTGAGCGTATCGGCTTTGTGGCTGTGCACCCCAACTGTGACGATAAGCAGGATGTTGTCGATGGGCTGGTCTTCTGCAACCGGATACTGGGGTTCGTCAATGCCCCGGCCCTGATGCAGAATATAGTAGGCCATCTGCAGGGCGTCACCGTCTCGATTGCCGACTATGAGAGAAGGCGCGACCTGCTCTACAACGGTCTGGTGGGGATGGGCTACTCGATGGTAAAACCCGGGGGGGCGTTCTATGTCTTCCCGAAGATACCTATTGATGATGACGTCGCTTTTGTCAGGGAATTGCAGGAGCACTTGGTGCTTGTCGTCCCGGGGAGCGGTTTTGGTACGCCCGGATATTTCCGTGCTTCATTCTGCGTGGACGACAGTACTATCGAAGGCTCTTTCGATGGCTTTCGTAAGATCGCCCAGAAGTACGGTCTGTGTTAGCTTGAAGGCGATTACTTTTTGATTCTCTCCTCTTCCTTGTTTGGGGGAGAAGAATCAAGGGGGACACTCCCTTGAACCCCCGTTCCAAAGGGTTTCACCCCTCTGGACACCCCAAAACGGTGTTGGGGCCAGTTCTTTGGTGGGGGTTATTCGCACCTTAGAGAGTGACGCACTCCCAAGTCTGGATTTGTAAAAGTCTATTATAGGGGAGTAAAGGAGGGGTGCAGCCCCTCTTAGTATATCTTTCCCTTCCCCTCTGGGGAAGGGTTCATCCTGAGGGTTCTCCCTGAAGGGGATTAAGGGGATCGGGCCACCACTACTGAAAACGGCGAGGTAAATAAGATAAAGTCATAGTGTCACTGAATTGACGCTGTAAATTCGGCAAACTATAATGGGCCTATCTTATTGTCATCTAAAGCTAATGAGGTAGTTATGGGAGCAAGACTACTCGAAGTAGAAGACCTTCAAACTCACTTCATCAAAGGGAATGATAGGGTGAGAGCCGTGGACGGGGTGAGTTTCCACGTTGATGAAAACGAGACGCTGGGCCTTGTTGGAGAATCGGGCTGTGGCAAAACTGTCTCTTGCCTTTCTGTCCTGAGGCTGGTACCCAAGCCTGCTGGTCGCATTGTCGGCGGGAAAATAATGTTTGAGGGGCAAAACCTTCTGGCCATGAGCGAAAGAGAGATGCAGAAGCTCCGCGGCAATAAAATCTCTATGATTCTGCAGGACCCGATGACATCGCTGAATCCGGTATTTACCATAGGTGACCAGATAAGAGAAGCAATAGCTATCCATAGTAAGCTTGATAAGGCCAGCCTGGTTTCCAGAGTTATAGAAATGCTGGGACTGGTGAAGATTCCGTCGCCGGAGACGCGCATTAGCGGGTATCCCCACCAGATGAGTGGAGGCATGAAGCAGAGGGTGGTGGGGGCAGTCTGTATTTCCTGTCGTCCGAAGCTACTTATTGCCGATGAACCAACGACTTCTCTCGATGTTACTGTTCAGGCACAATACCTGCAGCTTCTCAAAGATATTCAGCGAGAACTGGGTATGGCCCTCATATTCATAACTCACGACTTTGGTATTGTGGCCAATATCTGTGACCGGGTGGCCATCATGTATGCGGGGCGAATTGTTGAGAGTGCGTCGGTAAGGGATATTTTATACAGACCGGCCCATCACTATACAGCCTCTCTGCTGAAGGCTGTGCCGACACTGCAGACCAGTATGGAGAGACTGGTCTCTATCCCGGGCCAGCCACCCAGACTCGATAGTCTGCCAGCTGGTTGCAAATTTGCGCCCCGTTGCACCCAACCAGATGGCGATTGCTTGCAAGAGGAGCCCCCTCTGATAGAAATCGCTGACAACCACTATGTCAGGTGCTGCCATCACATAGGTAGCTAGTGATTGGTCAACTCACTGGTAGAGTAAACATGCCACCGAATGCCCTGGCTGTACTTCCTTGAATACAGGGTCAGTTTGGGAACACTCTGGCATTGCCTGGGAGCATCGCGTATGAAAGCGACAACCGGTGGGGGGATTTAGAGGACTGGGTACCTCCCCTGAAAGCACATCGCCTTCGCGCCTGGAATCAGGGTCGTGGGGAAGACTGGCTGACAGCAGCGCTTTGGTATAGGGATGTAATGGATTCGTGTATAAGTCCTCTCTGTTAGTACATTCGACTATCTTGCCAAGGTACATTACGTTAATCCGGTCGCTCAAGTATCTTACCGTCGCTAAATCATGAGCAATGAAGAGGAAACTCACACCCATGCTGTCCTGAAGGTCTTTCAGCAGGTTCATGAGCTGAGCCCGGATGGAGACGTCCTGTGATGATATCGGCTCGTCGAGGATGATAAGCTGGGGGTCGGAGGCCAAAGCCCTGGCAATGGCTATTCTCTGCTTCTGCCCACCGCTGAATTCCTGGGGATAGGCTTTGGCACTACGCGGGTCGAGACCTACTGCTTCCAGTACGGTTGTCACCCTGTCCTTGACCCCTTTCCTGTCAAGGGTCCTGTCTACTATTAGTGGCTCGCTTATGATACTGCCCACTTTCATTCTGGGGTCGAGCGAAGAAAGCGGGTTCTGAAAAACGGCCTGTACTGACTTCCGGTATTGTCTGACGTCCTCTCTGGTGAATTCTTTTAAGTCCCGTCCTCTGAATATAATAGAGCCATCGGTTAGCTTCTCTAACATCAGAAGGAGCTTGGCTATGGTCGTTTTACCACAGCCGGACTCACCCACCAACCCCAAGGTCTCTCCGGTACCGATATACAGGTCCACACCGTCAACGGCCTTTACCCAACCTGTAGTTTTTGAAAATAATATCCCCTTTATTACGGGAAAATACTTCTTAATATCCTTGGTCTCTAATACAGCCTCTGTCATTCTACCAACCACCCTGTCGGCGAAGCGACGGATTAATATACTCGGTGAGTGTATCGCCAAGCAGGTTGAATGAAAGCACTGTGATTACAATGGCTACCCCGGGAACCGCAGAAAGCCACCATGCCGAGAAAATATAGGACCTGCCTCCAGCTACCATGGAGCCCCAGTCGGGGTCTGGAGGTGGTACGCCGACACCGAGGAAGCTTAACGAAGACTCTAGGACGATAACCATACCAACCTGCAGAGTAGCCAGGACAATAAGTGAACTAGCCACATTTGGTAATATGTGCCTTAGCATTATGCGTATTTTAGAGCAACCAGCAACCTGGGCCAGGGCTACATAGTCCATGCCTCTTATTTTCAGTGCTTCACCCCTGGCCATCCGGGCGTATTCAACCCATAGGACCAGACTGATAACAAGAATAATATTAAAGAAACTAGGTCCCAAGACGAAGGCAAGCACCAGGGCCAGGAGTATTGTTGGGAATGAAAACGCCAGATCTGTTAATCGCATTATTACAGTATCTACCCAGCCGCCCAAATAACCGGCCGTAATCCCCAGTAATGAGCCAATACTACCAGCAATCAGGATAGCGATTACGGCTACCGTTAATGATGTCCTGGTACCATAAATCAGCCGACTCAGGACATCCCTGCCAAGCGTGTCAGTTCCCAGAATATGGTCCCTGCTGCCCCCTTCTTGCCAGCATGGGGGTTTCAGACGCTCAGATAATTCGCCGATAGTCGGGTCATAGGGAGCGATAAGTGGTGCGAATATGGCTATAACTGCCAGTACGAGGATTATCACCAGCCCCGTAACAACGATTATTTTGGCAGATAGACTGAGCTGCATAAGCTAATCCTCTTCCACCCAGTAAGAACGCCACAGGCCTTTAATTTTCACTCTATATCTCAATCCTATTCTACGACAAAGTTCTTTTAGTTCAATAGTCACTGCGAGTACCTGATACGGGGGTCAATAAATGCATACAGGATATCAACCAACAGATTGATTACCAGGAAAGAGGTTGCGATGAACAGGACTACCGCTTGAAGTACTGGGTAGTTACGCTGCATTACCGCGTCATAGGCGAGACGTCCAATTCCCGGCCAGGCGAAAATGGTCTCGACAATCACTGCTCCCGATATCATGCGGCCGAAGATGGTACCCATAAAGGTAAGGACAGGTATCAGGCTGTTTCTCAGGGCATGCTTCCATATCACGTTTCTTTCTGATAGTCCTTTTATCCGGGCCAGCTTGATGTACTCGCTGTCGACGACTTCCAGCATGCTGGCACGAGTCAGTCGTAGGAAGGCTGCCACCATGAAACAGCTCATAGTAAGGACGGGTAGGACGAACTGCTCTGGTCTTCCGTATCCCGAAGTCGGAAACCAGCCGAGTTGAACGCTGAAAATATACATGCCCATGATTGCCAGTAAAAAAACGGGAGTTGCTTGTCCAAGTAAGGCCAGTACTCTGGCCGTGGTATCCAGGAGAGACCCTCGTTTTACTGCGGCCAGAACCCCTAGCGGTATCCCGATGAGTAAACTTATAAAAACGGCTATCGATGCCAGCATCAGAGAGGCAGGTACCCTCTCAAGGACGAGGTCGAGCGCGGGTTCGCGTGCTCCCCGGATGGAATTTCCCAGGTCACCTTGCAGTGCGTTCCATATGAATATGGCATACTGTTCCGGGAGCGATTTGTCCAGCCCAAGCTGTTCTGTAAGACGTATCCTGTCTTCTTCGGTACTGTATTCAGGGAGTAGTAAGGCTACCGGGTCGCCAATCTGCCTTCCTAGCAGGAAGACGATGATGCTCACCAGGAAAAGTATCAGGGTTCCCTGAAGTAAGCGTTTGACAATGTATCGTTGCATATCTGACTCATCTCAGACTAATCCGATTGATGCGTTTTGTTTCTTATTCTATCAGCACTTGGCCAGACCCTGCATCATAGAATAGCTACTAGCTGCCGGATTGCTCTCGGCAAGCTAGTAGCTCTAATACGGATTGGTTAGTAGATGCTTGGTTTCTCGAGGTCCGGCGTAAAGCCATAGGGTAAGGAGATAAACCTCCGGGGAGTTTCATAATTGAAGTACCCGGAGGTCTTGTCCTCAAAATTGACGCTAACCTTCTGGTAAAACTAAGGGTGAGTGATTAGTTCGATGTTGAATGGCCTCATGCGTATCGTCGGCCACTCCCCCACCTTGTCGCTGGCACCATAGGGTTCGTTGGCATATACGATGAAAATACCGGCGGCGTCGTCATGCAGTAGTTGGCCGAAGTCCTCGGCGAGTTCTACTCTCCGGTCGGCATCAAGCTCACTCAACATTTCGTCCAGTAAAGCCGCGCTCTCCTCGGTCGCATATGACGTGAACGGACCTGTTGGAGCATAGAAGATAGTTGCGGGGGTCAATGCTTCGGCGAATGGCTGGCCTCTCTGGGTGAAGAGATAGCTATTTGATTGAGCAGCTAATAGCTCGCTTCTGACAGAGCCCCAATCCGTCGGGATTATGGTGACATCAACTACCCCAAGCGCTTCCCAGTACCCGGCGACCGCCTCACCGATGATGGGAAGCTCGGCACCAGGGTTGGCCGTAAGGGTCTTCAGGGTGACTTCCAGCGGGTTGTCTTCATCATAACCGGCATCTTCGAGTAGCTGTATTGCCATGGCTGTATCATAAGGGTAAGGTACGATGTCTATCCACCCGGGAACGGGGTTGGAGGAACCGGCGGGTGTCGCTTCACCGTGGAATATGGTATCGGCGATTTCTTGCCTGTCGATAGCGTAATTAAGTGCCTGGCGGACCCTAAGGTCGAACCACGGCTGGTCAGGGTCGTAGCGCGCTTCCTGTGTCTCGGTGATGCCACCAAACCATATCAGAGGCACCCAGTTATCGGGGATAGAAACAACCCTAAGCCCCTCATTTTCTATTGTTTCGACAGAATCATAGGAGATAGGGGCCAGGTCTGCCTCCCCAGCGAGCAGCATGTTCACCCGGGTAGCTTCTTCCGGTACAAGCAGGAAAGTAACCGTCTTAAACTCGGGTGTTACCCGCCAGTGGTCCTCGACACCATCGATAACCTCAAGCACAATTGGTCCGGCTGCTTGATGCTCCTCTGCAAGAGTATAGGGACCCGTCCCGATGGGGTGAGCATTGGCATCGTCATCACCCACCTCTTCTACGTAATCTTTGCAGACGATCATCCCACCGGCGTTGTAGTCCATCAGGAGGCTGGGAATAAGCTCAGCGTAGGGTGTTTGTAGAGTTAGGACTACTTCGTGGGTATCAGTAACTTCGATTGTGTCGATAAGGTCCCGCATCTGACTCGCCGGGCTACCAATCGATTCCTCATCTATCATCCTTTCCCAGCTGTACTTGACGTCTTCAGCAGTCAGTTCGCCCCAGTCTTCGTGGAACTGGACACCCTCTCGAATCTCGAAGGTCCATGTCATACCATCAGCTGACATATCCCAGCTTGTGGCCAGGCCGGGTTGAGGCTCTGCTGTTTCTGGGTCTGCATAGGCCAGGAATTCATAAATCAGGCCCAGATAAGTCTGACGAGCCACACCTCCGTTCCAGGGCAGGAAAGTCTCCTCCGCAAACGTAGACAGGGCCACAGTCAGGGTGTCTGTTGGTGCCTTTACACCGTCGCAACCACCCCCGATCAGGCTAAACAGGAGTATTAGTGCCATCAGAACACAGAATATTACCGACTTCACCTTTTTCATCCAGTGTTACCTCCTTTTATATTGATTTCTGACATATCAAGGCTAGTCGTAAACATAATCTCGTGACCAGTTACCGCTAGACTAGCCGAATGTTCCAGCAAGCTTGTTTTGGTCTCATAATTTGCTTTGTCAAAATATATAGCCCATTATAACTCCTTGTTAGCATTTGTCAACCTAGTATAGCTTTGGGTACATAGAACAAGAGTAGTTGGTTTTGGTTGAAATTATCCCTGATTGTCTTAGCAAAATATTCCCGTGTTCCATGGCAAGACTCAATTATAACGGCACTGGATATTACTTACCGCAATCACAGGCATTCATTAGATGAGAGTATTACATACCACTGGACAGTGCGGTTGGAAGCTGGTTAAAATACATTAAATCTCCAATGTCTGGAGTTTTACTATGAATTCCTTTGAAGAATATCTTCGACCAACTGAACTCTGTGATTTTGATAAAGCACCTGGGATGAAAGCAGTTGCTTCTGGTCTGACTGCCGGTCTGGTAACCAAGCACCAGAAACTCGATACGATTTTCAGATTTGTCAAAGAACTAGAATACGCATATGACGACTGGTACGTTAAGGCATCGGATACGCTCCGTAAGAAAGTGGGTATGTGCTCGAGTAAAACCAATCTTCTTGTGTCTATGGCGAGGTCTGTTGGGATACCGGCCAGATACCGGGTCTTTAAAGTCGAAGCTGAACTGATGCTCTTTGGGTGGATAACCGGGCAGGATGAACAGATTGCGCGTCAGATGGGCGAACCATATCAAGAGCAGGACCATGTCCTTGCGGAGGTATACATCGATGGCTGGAAAGTCTTCGATACATCACGCGACACCCCCTTGGAAGAAGGATTGAAGAAATTGGGCATACCTGTAGATATAATACCGATATCGCTGCCTGACATTCCTAAACCACTTGTCCTTGCCTCCTTCGATGATTGGGCAAGAGACCGTCAGGGAAGACGCCGCCTAGATGACACAGAACGCGGTGTCTTCTCTCTGGCAAACCAGCAACTGGAAAAGATAAGGCTCATCGGACGTGGCAAATAATAAGGTGTTCATATCCCCCTAGACTTCTATATATTAGTTCAGCTGACTTGTTATTTGTGAGGTGAACGGCACTAGAGTATATTTACTAACAGTGGAAAGGGCGTACCCTTTTTCGAGTACGCCCTTTATTAGTTCCTGCTAGACTAGATTAGATTATTCGAATGTCACGGTACCGAGAATCTCTTCAGGCTGGTCTTCAGAGTCAAACGGTAATATAGAGATAGTATATACTTCGATGATAATCCATTTACCGTCCTTGACCAGACCGATAATCACACTCTCATAATCATATGCAGTGCTGGAATAAGTGACTTCAGCCCGGGTAAAATCAGTGTCATTAATAGTGACGTCGCTCGCCGTAAAGGTGTCAATCGTCTTTTCACCGTCAGCGGTCAGGTGAGTAGTGAATACCTCTTCCAGGGTAGCCCCCTCAGCCTCGTCGCGGATGATAACTCTGACTGCAGGTACGGTATACGCGGCACCAACTCGCCAGACAACGCCAGGGCCCAGGTCTTCGGTCTTTTCGGTCCAGTTACCGGGGTACTCCAGAGAGAATTCGTATTCAGTATTGGTATAGGTGGCTGGCTCAACCGGTTCGGGTTCTGGCGGATCAACACCCGCATCGGCTACTCCCGTCTTTACCTCAAGCGTATAGCCGATATCAAGGTATTGGTCGGTAGTATCATCATAGGCTGGCCAGGTGATCAGTCCGGGCACACTTGGGTCTCCGGTGGTGGCAAACTGGGCCCATATCGCCATGGTGTTTTCGGCGACCACTTCATCCATCTCGTCGGGCCCCGGTTCCGCTGACTGGGCGCCACCACCTGCTGAGAGACTGATTACAGTGGGCGAATACAGCCCATCAGGGATATGGCCAAAAACGTATGGTAACTCCAGGCCGTGGAAGGCGACACAACCCTCGTCCCGCCATCCGGTTGGTACGTGACTGAACACGTAGACGTAAGCACTGGATGATACGGAACTCATCAGTGAAGCCATGTCTGGTACACTTCCAGCTAATGAAGCGCCTTCGCCTGCATTGGCACCCACAATAAGGGGAACGTCACTCTGGTTGCCTTCCTCAAAGATGTTGTGAACCTGATCTGGCAGGACCCAGCCATCAACCGTTAGATTGGTACTATAACCGGCTGTGCTTGCCGCTTCCATAATCTCTTCCCAGCTAAACGCGCGCATAGCGGCCAGCACATCGGGTTCATCAGAAACGCCCAGTGCCTCTGCTACCGCTTCACCCATGCTTTCCGCATCCTCAAGGGTTGTGCAGCGGTCCTCCAAGATTATTCCTGACCCGCTTTCGACAATGGCCCGGTGGAAAAGTCCTTCAGCTAAAGGTGAAGACATGCAGGAAATGGTCTTGGTACCCCCCCCCGACTCCCCAAAAATAGTAACCCTATCGGGGTCGCCTCCGAAAGCGGCGATATTACGCTGCACCCATTCCAGGGAGGCGATCAGGTCCAAGGTACCGTAGTTTCCGGAGGCACTATTCTCTGATTCCGCAGTGAGCGCGGGGTGGGCCATGTAACCTATGACTCCCAGACGGCTGTTTACGGTTACTGTCACCACGCCCTGCTGCGGTAATGCTATGTTGGTGTAGGTCAGCGAGTTGCCGGACATAATAGTAAGACCACCACCATGGAAAAAGACCATCACCGGAAGACGGTCAGTTGTCTCTTTCGCTGGCGTCATGACATTCAGGTGAAGGCAGTCTTCGCTGACGCCGCCCAATCCATCGGCATCTTGTGGAGCACGGTCAGCCCACTCAGTGCACTCGAGAACTCCATTCCAGGGTTCAACCGACTGCGGTGGCTTCCAGCGTAAATCACCAATAGGTGGGGCAGCGTACGGGATGCCTCTGTATGTGCGTACCTCTTCTCCGGTACCCCCTGAGACAAACCCGGATACGAGACCGGCATCCGTCATTATCGGGTCTGCTATATCGGGTGGTTCCTCCTCCTCTTCTTCTTCTTCTTCCTCCTCCTCTTCTTCTTCTTCTTCCTGTTCCCCGTTTGCGCCGTTACACGATGCTATAGCCGGGACTATCAACATCAGCACCAGGAACAACGATATCAGTGTGTACCAGAAGCCTTTTTTCATTGATAACCTCCTTTCTGTAAATATCTGGTCTGTTATTGGCTCCTCATAAGAATTGGCATTATCATAATCGCTTTTCCTGCACTTTTCAAGACCTTTTTTATACAAGAAAGAAACCATAAATCACTATCCTAATTAACTTCAGTCTGGCGTCTTGATAAGCTCTGGAGAGCAGCAGTAATCAACTGCTTATAGAGCGAACAATTAAGGCTGTGAGATAAATCAAATCAACTACATTTTGGTCACAGTATCGCCATAACCGTTTGTCACCCAGATTTCAGCGTCGACGAAGCAGATGTCAGTGGCACGGTCACCAATGGGAAATGTATTTCCTACATTGCTTACTTCGTACCAGCGAGATAACACAATTTGGAAAGGGTTCAAAGAAGCCCCGGGTTGCCCCTGTTCACTTTATGCTCCTTGTTTACCCTGTGGCCCCTGCTCACCCTGTAGTCCCTGTTCGCCCTGGGGTCCCTCAAGGCTGTTACAGCCACTTAACATCACCAGTATAAGTGCTACTACGGTGACCAGAGTAAGTATTGTATGCAAGGTTTTCATAGTATCTCTTCCCTAATATATTACCTCCCGTTGTGTTTTCTTTATACGTCTTATTATGTATTTCGCCTCTTATTATGTATGTAAATAGTCCGTGTTCATTAACGGTAGGAAATAATAGGATAGTTGTTGTAGATATAGTTGTGGATATGAAAGTACTTTCTAATAGCCTGGAGGTTAATTCTAAGTTCACAGTTCCGCCTGTTAATACCTTGTTTTAATAAATCCAATACTAGCTTCTTGTAAACAAAGCTGTTTTAATGTATAATATAGGTAATTAGTGTCGGTTTAGGTTATTACAGGCTTTTTATTATCTTTAGTTCAACTAAGCATTGGATGACCCGGACTCTAACTAAAATCTAAGAGAGAGGAGGTCATCCAATGAGTTTTGAGGACAAGACACTCACGTGCTCCGATTGTGGGTCAACCTTCACCTTCAGCGCTGACGAACAAGAGCTTTTCCAGTCAAGAGGCTATACCAATGAGCCTAAGCGCTGTCTGGAGTGCCGTCAGGCGAGGAAGGCAGAGCGCTACGGAAACAGTAGTTTCGGCGCCAGACGCCAGATGTTTCCCGTGACCTGCGCCGAGTGCGGTAAAGACACCGAAGTACCTTTTGAACCCCGTGGTGATAGGCCGGTGTACTGTAGCGATTGCTATCGTAAAGTCAGACCAGCTAGATAGACTGATTTGAGACGTTGGATATACCTGGGCTGGAAATTTCTGGCCCGGGTATGTCTCCGGAATATGATGGAGTGTTATGGCATTAGAAGTTTGGATACGTGAAGGTGAATCCCAGGAGTCATTGTTGCGGCGTTTTCAGAGGATGGTGCAGATAGAGGGCATATTGCGTGAAGCGAAAACGCACCGTCACTTCGTATCCAAGAGGGATGCCGCCCGGATAAAGGCGAAGAATAACGCCAGGCGGAGACGACGTCAGGGTAACAAATAATAACAGGGTGTGCTAGCGATTGGTTAGTGAGTCACTTGCTGGTGCTGGTGAACAGTTAGTTGTCAGGTAGGGTAATTTAGCAAAGGGGTCCTTAACATGAAGATATATGCGGGTAACTTGTCTTATGATATCACTGAGGAGGAGTTACGCCAGGAGTTTCTCGCTTTTGGAGAGGTTGAATCTGTTAGCATTATCACCGATAAGTACAGTGGGCGGCCAAAAGGATTTGGCTTTATAGAAATGGCATCAAAGTCTGAGGCTGACGCTGCAATCGCGAGCCTGAACGGGAAAATACTGAGAGAGCGGACTATCGTAGTCAATGAAGCTCGTCCTCGTCCTGACAACAGAAGCGGTGGGTTCTATGGTGACAGGAGGGGTGGCGGCTTTTCTGGTGGTAGAGGTGGCAGAGCTGGTGGGGGGAGGCAGAGAAGGTATTAATCCGACCAAACATGAAAGCCAAGGATATCTGGGAGGAGACCACCCAATATAGCCACAGGTCGGGCATTCTATTGTTGGATTTTCGTGAGAAAGACGCGGCTGTCTTAAGTAGCAAGGTAAATAATTAATTCAAGCATATCACTCATTTGAACCGCAGCCCCACCATAGGGGGCGGAGTTTAGAACTCTCAGAATACTCTACGGGGTCAGAGCTGTTTCGGCCCTTCTAGCGTGCTTATCAACTCTCTGGGGTTCTTTCATTGCATGTTTAGTCTATACTACCGGACTATGTCTCAAGTTTGTCCTTCAGCCTGAAGCTGTGGTAGCATGGATTTAGGGTTCTGGAAAGGAGACTTGACTAATGCCTGAGCCACATGAGCTTGACACCATGTTCTATCCCGATTCAGTAGCCGTCGTTGGTGCCTCAGCGAATCCGTTGTCATGGGGTGGAACGAGCTTTTTATCCCGTCTGCAAAAGCTTGAGTTTCCTGGTGAGCTCTATCCGGTCAATCCCAGAGATACTGAAATTTTAGGTCTCAAGGCATATCCGAGCGTGAGGTCAATTCCCAATCCGCCAGACCTGGCTATCATTGCCATTCCAGCATCAGCGGTGCCACAGGTACTTAAGGACTGTGTTGCCAACGGAGTAAAGAACGTGCATATTTTCTCCTCTGGCTTTGCTGAGACGGGACTGGAAGAAGGACGCAGGCTTGATGAAGAGATTACAGCGATTATTCAAAAAGGTGGCTTGCGAGTTGTCGGGCCAAACTGCATGGGTCTGTATATCCCTAAGAGCAAGCTGGCCTATTGGGGAGCGGAACCAACCGGGAGCGGCCCGGTGGCCTTTCTCTCACAGAGCGGTGGTCATGCTGAGATGCTCAGCGAATATGCTCAAGACCTCGGTGTTTACTTCAGCAAGGTAATTAGTTTCGGAAATGCCCGTGGCCTTCAGGCGGTTGATTTCCTTGAATACCTTGCCCAGGACCCGGAAACCAGTATAATCACAATGTACCTTGAAGGAATCAGGGAAGGCAATCGGTTCGTTCAGCTTATAAAATCGATAAATCGCACCAAGCCGGTTATCATCTGGAAAGGTGGCCTGACCGAGTCTGGCTCTAGGGCGGTTGCCTCTCATACTGGTTCACTCGCTGGCGAGGAAAGGATGTGGGATGCCTTCTTTACCCAGACTGGAGCCGTAAGAGTAAACTCGTTACAGGAGATAGTAGATGTAGTTATGGCATTTTTATACCTGCAACCGCCGCGAGGGCGGCGTACTCTACTGATTGGTGGCGGAGGTGGTAATTCAGTAGCCATGGCCGATATCTGTAATCAGGAAGGTCTGGAGGTGCCCCACCTTGCTGAAGAAACTAGGCAACAACTAAATACTTTTATCAGCCTGGCTGGTAACAGCGCTCGTAATCCGGTAGATGCCTGGATGCTTCAGAACAATGTCGACCTGTTTCGGCGGGCTTTGGAGTTGTCTGTGGCTGACCCGGTTATCGACTTGGTGATACTGGACAAATACATCTGGGGAGAAGATGATGATGAGGGTCCCGGGAACAGTCAGGAAGCCGAGAAGGTGGGCGATTTCATAATAGATTTCGCTAAAA
The DNA here is from genome assembly GCA_020342155.1 of Dehalococcoidales bacterium. GTDB lineage: Bacteria > Chloroflexota > Dehalococcoidia > Dehalococcoidales > Fen-1064 > W589. The sequence continues at coordinate 1,926,269 of CP070842.1, read as the reverse complement.
ATAACCGATTTGGCAAACCGGTTGTCCTGGCTCTGAACGGACGTCTCAACGCCCCTGACTCTGCTACCTCAACGGCCGAGTTGTGGCGGAAATTTGCCCTGGCTGGAGTCCCAACCTATATATCTCAACAGAGTGCCTCAAGGGCTCTCTCAAGCTTTATCGGCTACCATCAATTCCAGCAGAAACACGCCGGTGACCTGTAATCGCTGTCCGGACGTGGCGTAGTCTTCCTGCTTCAGGCCTCTATCTCATCCTCGTGTAGAACAACCGCCTTGCGGCCTGCACTATCAATACGCACAGTGTAGAGATAGAAGGATTCGCTCGCGCTCGGGCTGATCCAGTAGTAATCGGTAACCTCACCAGTCCGGCCGATATAGGGCTCGATACTGGAGTCCCGCAGGGAGACACCCTGCTCACGGGTCGGCATAACTACAACTTTCTGTCCTATCTGGTACTTCGGCGCCATCTTATCCTTCCTGATGGTTTGTCTGCGCATGATAAACCCTTATACAATTGTTTGTCAATAGTACCCGGAAATAAGACACACGGCTATTTCGAACTACCCCTTCAGCACTACGATGGGTAAGGACACGTCGTTAAGAGTGGTTATTGGTTGAATAGCAGGAGGACGAGCCTGTGTTGTGTTGGTGTTACCGAGGATGTCTAGAGTAGAAATACAGCAGAGTTCCAGGTCACGATACCAATGTAAAAAGCCACGAAGACAGATGTGGAAAAGAAGGCTAACCGAGGGTGCCGCCGGTGAATGTCCCAGAGGATGAACGCACAAACGAACGCCCCGACTGCTTTAAGGATAATGAAGCTGGGCTCACCGACCAGATTGAGTAAGAAGGGATTACCTTCACTCCCGAGGCCAAGTTCAATGACGAAGTGGGTTAACACACCGTCGGTGATATTAAGCAGAATCAGTAAGCTCAGAAGGTATTTCATTAGCTATATTGCGATAAAATCCCTGTGAAAATATACACCTAGGATAGCGGCGATTCAAGGAAAATACGGTTAGAGCTTGGTTAGACTTCGGGTTCATTTTGTGCGTGGTTATCTAATAAAAGGTGACCTCGGTGGCTGTTCAGGTGAGTAAATTGACGGCTGTTAAAAATAAGTATACGATAAGACTGATGTGGCTGGACAAACCGCCACCACTCACACCGCGCTAGGTTCACAGGAGGCAGGCAAGCAGGTTGAGCCGCTCAATCAATACCGCCAGGGTAATCTCCAGGATAACAAATCCCTGCTTTCTAAGTGTTGTAGTTTTAGTTCTGATGGCGAATACCAATTCTGCCGAACTGTGGTCCACAGTCAACTATGTCGCGGTAATCGTTCTGGGTCTGGTTCTGCTGCCGATTGCATATGTTCTCGTCAGGATGGCTAGGCAAGGGACCCGGGCTGAGCGGCTTGGAGACTTGGTAGGATTTCTCAAAGAACACCCCAGGGATGTCGGTGCTTTAGGTATAGTCTTCGGACTACCGTGCATTGTGTTGCTCGTTTGCCTTAACGCCCCGTCGTTCCTAGTGGCAACATTGATTTCCTTGCTGGTTTGTTCACTATCAATCGCGCTGGTTCGGAGATTGTACAGGGTGAGTTATCACCTTGCCGGTATCACCTGTCTCATTATCATGGTGGCGGTGATATGGGAACCGCTGCTTGCTGTCATAGCAGCCATCATCCCCGTGATAGTCTGGGCCAGGTACCTGCTTCGAGAGCATACCCTTAACCAGATGATGACAGGTTCAGTCCTGGGAGTCGTTGTTTCTGTCGTTGTCCTGTATGGCTTCGGGCTGCTGTAAACCGCCTGACTCCGGACCCATCACCTTTCTGTAACCTTTTGTAACATTTTTGTAACCCCATACGGTGAATTGTAATCTTAGTGTAACTTCGAGTCGTTACACTGTCTTAACTGACATAAAGGTAAGTGTGAGCGTTCTAATAGTTCACATGTGCTCGGCTCTTAACCGTGTTGGTGGGGGAGGGGTGAAAATGACTACTTGGAAATTCAAGAACTGCCCGCGTTGCACTGGTGATATGTTTATTGAGAGAGATGTCGATGGCTTGATTGAGCGTTGTCTTCTGTGCGGCTACTCTCGTGACATATCTAAACCAAAGAATATAGTAAGCACGGCTTCTGGAACGAAGAGATAACCGGTCGGCCGGTATTAATCGTTTCTTACACGCAAATACCCAATCCTAGAATTTACCCGATATTGAAGTGACTTCCCTTGTGTGTGTAATACCGGGTAGTGTATCTCCACCGCACGAGAGTATGACTCTCATTCCGTTGCCAATACTGCCTGTTTTTATCTCTTTATTATTACCTGGCGGCTTTATACCACCGCATGGCGTACCTCGGTAATTTCTTATGAAATCTTAACGAAATCTTTATGGTATCTTTATCTTCTTTATGCCTGTATCTCCACTGGTGTGCTAACTTTCTAATAGGCGATTATCAGTATATTATCTGACGGAGCCTGAGCGGATGATTCTTAGGGGGTTCATCATGGAGCGACAGGAAGAGAAAAAAAGAGAACTGGTCCCGATCCGTCGCCGTAAATCCGCTCCCAGGAGAGAGCCTCTGAAGGCAATCCCCGAATCGCCTTCCGTGAAGATGCCAGAGATGCCACGCAGGTGGTACCTTTTCTAGGTTTCATTATCACCGTTTCGCCCTTTCCACAGATGAGTGGCTGAAGAATTTATCCTCCCCTCTCTAATCACAGCCGGTTTTACCTCTTACCTGAGTCCTATGCTATCCCGGGTAGTGACATGCCTTGGATTCATGACACGTGGAAATCCCCCCTTGGAAATATCGTTTATGCACCCCCTCTGCTCAGAGAAGGTGTATCGGTCTTCTCGTATCGATTAAGTCCCCCCGTTTGGAAGCGGATAACCTGTGTGATAGAATTAGATAGTCTGAATAGCGGAAGCGAGAGAGGGAAACGGGAGTACTTGGAAACGAGCGTCATTGTTCTGGCCGGTGGGCGAAGCCGGCGCCTGGGGGATAACAAGGTTATGAAGACGGTCGGCAGTAAAACCCTGCTGGAGCAGGTGGTATTCTGCGTCGTTTCCCTCAGTGATGAAGTTATCATCGTAGCTGCTGAAGAACGGCTGGTGCCCCAGCTTACCGGTTACCCGAACTTGAGAGTGGTAACAGACATCTATCCAGGCAAGGGGCCTTTGGGTGGCATCTACACTGGTCTGAAGGTCTCGTCTGCTTTCTGCAACCTTGTTGTTGCTGCCGACATGCCTTTCCTGAACCAGGCATTACTGCGATATATGCTTGGTCTGGCTAATGGTGTTGACCTGGTGGCACCAAGAGTAGGAGGTCAGGTGGAGCCGCTTCACGCTGTCTACACCCGGGGCTGCCTCGTCCAGATCGAACAGATGCTTAACGAAGGTGAACTCGGTGTCCACAAACTATTTCCACGGGTCAATGTTAGATATATCGATGAGGAAGAAATCAAACGGTTTGACCCAACGCAGAGCAGCTTTTTTAACGTTAATACCGGAAGTGACTTACAGATAGCCAGGGAAATAGCCAGTAAAAGAAGGGACAATGATTAGTGTTGAAGAGGCGCTAGAAAAGCTTCTCAGTAACGTGGATGTTCTCGCGAAGAAAGAGGTAGCTGTCCTCGACACTCTAGGGCAGGTCCTCGCCGAGGACATCTATTCTGAGATTGATGTCCCTCCGTTGGACAACTCCGCTATGGATGGCTATGCTGTGCAATCGAGCGATACCCGTGGCGCTGGGTCTCATTCCCCACGACTGCTACGTGTAATTGATACCGTGGCGGCCGGTTCTATCTCGGAGAGTGAAGTAACCGCAGGTACGGCAGTCCGTATCATGACCGGGGCACCGGTGCCAAAGGGCGCTGATACCGTGGTCAGATTCGAGGATACCGATGAGGTCAATCGGCGGGAAATCTCTGGTGGACAGCCAATCACGGAGATAGGCATTCTCTGTGAGGTTGGAGCTGGTCTAAACATCCGACGGGCCGGGGAGGATATCGGTCGGGGTACCAGAATACTGGCTGAAGGGACGGTCATCAGGCCCGCCGAGGTGGGTGTGCTTGCCTCACTTGGGAGGAGTCAAGTAACAGTTATTTCACGTCCAGTAGTAGCTATTCTGTCGACCGGTGATGAGCTGGTGGAGGTTGGCCAGCCATTACCGGCGGGAAAGATTTATAATAGTAATTCCTATAGTGTGGCCGCGCTGGTGCGGCGCTATGGTGGTGTTCCCAACATGCTGGGGATAGCGTTGGACAGTGAGGACTCCCTGGTGGCGGCGCTTCGGCGGGGACTGGATGCCGACATGCTGATAACCAGCGGTGGTGTTTCGGTAGGTGACTACGATGTTGTCAAGGATGTCCTTGCCAAAGAGGGTGAGATAGGTTTCTGGACTGTCCGGATGAAGCCAGGGAAGCCGATTGCCTTTGGTACCATCAGGGGTAGTGACCGTCAGGGGACTCCCAGGAGAATACCTCATCTCGGACTGCCCGGTAATCCAGTCAGCTCCATGGTTACTTTCGAGGTTTTTGCTCGCCCGGCCATCTTCAAGATGATGGGCAGGAATGCTTGGACGAAGCCCACGGTGGAGGCAGTATTGGAAGACCGTATCGTTAATACCGACGGACGCCGTATCTTTACCCGTGCCGTCGTTGAAAAACGGGAAGGGCGTTACTTTGCCCGGTTGACTGGCCCCCAGGGCTCCGGGATTTTGACCTCGATGAGCCAGGCTGACGGCCTGGCAATTGTTCCTGAGGACAGGGTTGAGGCGAAGCCGGGAGATACCGTCCGGGTGATGATGCTAGACTGGAACGAGGAAGTTATCTAGACGCTTTTATTTGTGTTTTCCTGCGGGCAATTATCACGGCGACTACCAGGCCGATGATAATACCAGCGGCAATACTGCCGCCAATTAACCACCAGTTCAGTGTCGCAGTTGGTGGCGTGGGGGTGGGTACCTGTGGAATGGAGAGCGGCGTATCCTCAGCAGTGAAGACCCCGGCAGGACCCCTGATTTCCACTGTATAGCTTGCCGCAGTTTCCTTCAGTATCGTGAAGATTACGGGCTGACTGGCACCACCGTCCAAAGTTACTTCCTTGGTCTCTACCAGGATATTGTCTTTCTTCAGTGATACCCGGCATTTATCTTGCTCGCTACTGGTGTTGGTTATCATGACACGGATGGCAACACTCTCCCCATTGGCAATATCGATGGGTGTCGCTATAACTGTGTTCGTGGTAATGACCGTATCCGGCGTTGTTGGTTCTCCGGTGTCGATGGTAAATGTCTCGGAGAGACCTGCAATAGTGACCGTATGGATTCCACCAGTATCCCAGTATAAGGAGAACGGTACTGTCACACTCTTATTGCCATCAAGATGGGCACTCTTAACAACGGCTACCTCCCCGTCAACCTTTAATTCAAGCTGGTAAATGCCGGTCAGGTCACCGGTGTTGCTGACCAGGACGCTGACATCAATCCTTTCGTCGGCCGCTGCCTCGGGGGGATTAATTATTAGGTTGCTGACGGTAAAGGCGGCCGGTCGGGTGTGGGCTATGATTGTATAAGTAGTGAAGTGGGTTACCTCTGACGTGACGATGTTATTTATCGGGTCGACCGTAGTATCGAGCCGGACCCATTCCTGGAGGTAGTCGTACCAGATAGCAATAATCAGTTGCTCCTCACTGACGCCTTCTGGTATCTGAGTATCATCATAGCTCAGCCTTATGGTCACTGCCTGGTCAAAGCTGGCCCCCTCGGGGCCGAAATCGTATACTAGCCCGATGATTTCAGCGTCTGGAGGGGGAGGTGGTGGGCTTTCTTTTTTTGTGACAACTATCTCGCTCAGT
>CP070842.1:1916173-1920304 GCA_020342155.1 Dehalococcoidales bacterium | reverse complement strand
GCCGTAGCCGAGGAAGCTGATACTCGCCTCGGCAAGAATAGCCGCTCCCATACGTGACGTGAAAACGATAATCAGGGGGGCCATGATATTAGGTAAGACATGCTTCCAGAGGATTGTCCTGGTCGGAGCACCGATAGCCCTGGCTGCCTCGAGGTAGACGTTCGACTTAATGCCGATAGTAGCAGCCCTTATTGTCCTGGAACCGGTAATACCGTAGAGGATTCCCAGTACAACTATTACCTGAGGGATACCCGGTCCCACCAGGGCCATCAGTGTTATCAAGATCAATATATCGGGAAAAGCCATCCAGGAGTCAACAAGCCTCTGAATCACCAGGTCAGCTTTGCCACCGAGGTAGCCCGAGATGACACCGATGAAACCACTGATAAGCGTGGAGAGAATACTGACTCCCAGGCCGACAAACATGGAGATTCGAGCGCCCCAGATGATACGGCTGAGCACGTCTCTTCCAAGCTGGTCGGCCCCCAGCCAGTAGTCCCAGCTCATTGGCTCCAACCTGGATGCGCCTGTCGTCCAGAACCCGTCTTCGTATCCCCAGGGGGCTATCCAGTGAGCAAAAATGCCGACAATGAGTAGCATCAGGACGATAAGCGCACCAACAGTGCCCAGCGGTTTTTCCTTGACGAGCCTGATAGCCAGGTCAACCAGGAAGGAATGTGGTTTATCCGTAGCTAATTGGCCGATATATAGTCCGGTGGTGTCCTCAGCCATTTTTCTTCTTTCCCATTGTAACTATAATAAATCTTGGGGTCAAGCCAGGCATAGGTCAGGTCAACCAGCAGGTTGGCAAGCAGGATGACGTTGGTTATCCGTTTATCCCCGATATTATGGTATTATCGCCCATACGGTTAGAGGTGAGTATAAACCAAGAAGTGTCGCGTGTTAATACACATAGTGGCAGCTTTAAATAGAAAGGGGCCAGATGGTCAATCTTCTGGCCCCTTTCTTGATTCTGGTTGCTGCTGATAGAGTACTTCTAGCTTAAAAACCGCTCCTTCAGTCTAGAATCCCATCTCGTCCTTAAGCTCCTCGTCAAGCCAGATGTACTTGGCCGAACCCCAGTAGTTGTAGTAGCCGACAGCATATTCGCCACTGTAATTCTTTACCCACGGCCACCAGAACACGTAGTATTCGGGGACCGGGAAGGGCATGCAGTAGGCCTGCTCAAGGAGCCACGGCATCAATGCCCTGTGGGCTGCCATCATGGCCGCTTCGTCAGTACCGGCGTACGACACTATCTCGGCATAGGCTGCTTCGATCTCAGCTACACTGTAGTCCTCGTCGATGTAGCTGGGATTGTAAGCACCCGGACCCCTGAAGTCGATCATCTTCATGTAGGTACCGTTGCCCGAGCCACCAGTGTACATAATCTCATAGGCGGTGTGGTTCCTGCCACGGGTACGATTGTTGTAGTCAGTGAAATCATGGATATCGAGCTCCATATTGATGTTGATGTCCATCAGCATCTCCTGAGCCATGGAGAGGACGTCTATCATTGCGGGCGTATTCCAGCAAATGACACTGCAGTCGAAGCCCTCGGAGTAAGCGGTCTGCTCCAGGAGCGCCTGAGCTGCTTCGATGTCGTGTCCATAGAGTGCCTGAACATCTGCGGGTAGCTCCTCTAGGGGCATGTAGGCATCCATGTACGCCACTGTGGGTGTCACCGGCCAGCTATTTATCTCGGCATGACCTTGCCAGTACTGGTCCCTAATCGCCTCTTGGTCTATGGCCAGCATTATCGCCTGCCTGACCTCTTTTACGCTGAAGGGTGATTCCGGCAGGTCTGTCCTGTAGAACAGGCCGGCACCTCCATCGAGGACGTAAGTCTTAAATTTTATTTGACCAGCCAGATTGGGGTCAGTTGCGACGGGTTGGGCGTCGTTGTAGTTGATGGCGGACATCACGTCAAGCGACCCGGAGCGAAATGCCGCTTCTCTGACGGATGGGTCTACGATAACGATCTGCTTGTATGTGTCCACATAAGGAAGCTGGTTCCCCATCCCCTCTCCAATGGGGTCGGTTTCCCAGTAGTCCGGGTTCCTGATCATGGTAACCTGGCTGTTGGAGACGTAGTTGGTCAGTATGAATGGCCCGGTGCCGACGACGTTCCTCCAGTCTGCCTCACCTCCGTATAGGTCAACCACCTCGGGGCACACAATTGACGTATAGTCGGGTACCAGGGTTAGCATGTTGACCCACTGGTCGATGGGAACGGTGACAGTTATCGTCCGCTCGGTATCATCTCTTGTTATCTCTATCGTCTGGGCCATGGTGCGGTAGAAATAGGCGAAATACCCTGCGGTCATTGACCGTTTCAGTGATAACTCGACGTCCTCGGGTGTCAACAGACGGCCGTTAGCCGGCGGTTTGTTCTGCCATTTGACCCCCTCGCGGATGTGGAAGACGATTGTCCCCATCTCGGGTATTGTCCAGCTATCTGCCAGGCAGCCCGTCTTCTGGTCCATTCGGTTATCGCCGCCATTGATGAAAGTAGTCTCATTGGTGCCGGCCGGTCCCTTGGTCCAGTCACCCTGCAATAGCTCATTATGGGTTAATTTTGTGGTAGGAGCATAAACGTGACCGCCGTAGTTACCACCGACGACCTCGTCAAAATACGAAATGTCCGTGTTTCTGGAGACTATGTAGACGCCTCCATACTGCGGCTCATCCAGTGATGGTCCCTCTTCTTCTTCTTCCTCCTCTCCGGGTTCTTCTCCGTCGCAGGACCATGCCACCAGAGTCAGGGCCATAATACAACTAAGGAGTATCCATAAGAATTTTTTCTTCACTTCCTCTCACCTCCTTTTACTTGGGTGAGTAATTACTGCTGTCACACCTGTTTCTAAAAGCCTCACATTATACACCTCCCTTGCTTCGGAGAGCTGTTTTGAAGCGATTTGGTTACATTACATACGGTTAGAGGCGAGTATAAACCAAGAGATGCGTCGTGTCAACACCCTGGTGGCAGCTTTAAATATAAAGGGGCCAGAGGTTTGACCCTCTGGCCCCTTTGCTGCTATTGGTTGCTGCTGGTATAGTACTTCAGTTTTACCGGCAGTTACCGCAGTCTAGAATCCCATATCGTCCTTAAGCTGTTGGTCGATCCAGCGATACTTGACGGCGCCACTATAGTTGTAGTAGCCGACGGCATAGGTACCATAGTAGTTCTTCACCCACGGCCACCATATACTGTAGTATTCCGGCACTACCGAGGGGATGCAGTAGACCTGCTCAAGGAGCCACGGCATCAATGCCTTGTTGATTGCCATCATGGCTGCTTCGTCGGTACCGGCGTACTGTAATATCTCCGCATAGGCTGCTTCGATCTCAGGTACGCTATAGTCCTCATTGACGTAGCTGGGATTGTAGGCACCCGGTCCCCTGAAGTCGATCATCTTCATGTAGGTACCGTTACCCGAGTCAGTAGTGTACATAATCTCATAGGCGGTGTGGTTCCTGCCACGGCCACGATTGTTGTAGTCAGTGTAATCGTGAATATCGAGTTCCATGTTGATGTTGATGTCCGCCAGCTGCTCCTGGTATATGGAGAGGATGTCTATCATCGCGGGTGTATTCCAGCAGATGACGGAGCAGTCGAAGCCCTCGGAGTAAGCAGTCTGGTCCAGAAGCGCCTGGGCTGCTACCAGATCGCGGCTATAGAACGCCTGGACATTTGCGGGGAGTTCCTCCAGTGGCATGTAGGCATCCAGGTACTCTGCGGAGGGTGTCAGCGGCCAGGTCACTATCTCGCCCGAGCCCTGCCAGTACTCGTCCCTTATCAGCGGCTGGTCTATAGCCAGTATCATCGCTTGCCTGACCTCTTTTACGCTGAAGGGTGATTCCGGCAGGTCCGTCCTGAAGAACATGGCGGTAACCCCACCGGGGAGGTACTTCACATATTCTATGTCACTCATCTTGGGGTCAGTGACGACGGGTTGGGCGTCGTTGTAGTTGATTGCGGACATCGTGTCAATCGACCCGGAGCGAAATGCCGATTCTCTGACGGATGGATCTACGATGACGATCTGCTTGAATGTGTCCACATAGGGCAACTGGTTCCCCATACCCGGGCCGACGGGGTCGGTTTCCCAGTAATCCGGGTTCCTGATG
>CP070842.1:1896890-1916073 GCA_020342155.1 Dehalococcoidales bacterium | reverse complement strand
GCTTCCGCCAGTAGTTGTTCACTCTCTTCAGCAAGTTGATATTTGCGTTCACAAACTACTTTTTTAATCCCACAATTAATCAACAACATGGAACAGGTCCGGCAGGGGGTCATTCTTGTATAAACAGTGGCACCTTCAATGGAAATCCCTCTTTTGGCAGCTTGGCAGATAGCGTTCTGTTCATTATGCACTGTCCGCACACAGTGCTCGCTTATCTCACCGTTTTCTTGAATCACTTTCTTCATCAAATGTCCTACGTCATCGCAATGAGGTAGTCCGGCGGGAGAGCCAACATATCCTGTCGCCAACACCTGTTTATCTCGTACAATCACACAACCACCTTTTCCACGGTCGCAGGTGGCCCTTCTGGAAGCTGCGTCTGCCAGCTCTAAAAAGTAGTCATCCCATGATGGACGAACGCTGTTCGATCCATTATCTTTTACCATATTTTTCTCCAAGTATCTATTTTCTCATAGGCCGCTTGTTCAACCGACTACCTGCTGCCTTTCTTGAGTGCAGTATATTTAAGTATCTTGCCGATTTCAATATAGTGCTAGAAGATATACTTGTCTCCAGTTAATGACGCAGTCGGAAAACAATTCGCTACATTGTAAAATAAGCGAATAACAGTATTGTTGGGATGGACAACGATGTTGCGGATATGATGATTTACATGCGCTTGAGGCGTCTACCTTATACGACCCACGTACGCATAGACATTCTCTTCTTGATAGTCTCGCAGCACCATGTATCGAGTGTAACCATCCATTAATTCCATGTTGTCACCGTTCACAACGAGCGGTTCCATCGAGACTCCCCGAAGAAGGGACTCCTCACGTTCATTAGCACGTTTACGTAGTTCTTCGCTGAAATTATACGTATCACTCTTATAATCCATGAGTTCTTGCCGCAACCGGATTTCTTGGAGTTGAAGGATCTCTAAACTGAAATCCATTCTCTGTAGAATGTCGAGCCATTCAAGACTCCATGGTTGGTCGGGAAACTCGTTTTTATCGATTTCCCACTCCCTCTTCAGCCACTCCATAAGGAAAGGCCTAATCTGGGATTGAGACAGTACATTGTAGGTGAACTTTCCAAGTTTAAGATATTCCCAATCGTATCCTAAAGACATTATAAAACCCCAGTCGATAATTCTACCTTAGCATATTGTTTGTGACAACCCACCTGCTTGTAGAATCATAAAAAGCTACTTTGTTTAATTCGCGAAATCAAAGCGACTCATGAATGGAGGCATTCTTTACAGTGAGCGGGGAAAAAGTCTGGTCGGGGTGAGAGGACTCGAACCTCCGGCCTCAGCGTCCCAAACGCTGCGCGCTAACCAACTGCGCCACACCCCGTCGTCGTGAACATCAATAGTATAACAGGTGTCGGGCCGTCCAGCCTAGTCCCTGTACCCATTCACATTATTTACCACACACGCCCTGTTCAGTGAACGTGGTCCCATCCCCCTGCGCCCCCTTCCCCAGATGGGGAAGGGGGCCATAAATAAAAGAGGGGCTTCGCCCCTATGGCTAACCCTTTACAGTTCTTAGCATGTCCAATAAAGCAATACGGTACCTTCTAAGGTGAAAATAACCCACACCAATAAACTACCCCACACCGTTTTGGGGAGTCAGAGGAGTGAAACCCCTCTGGAACGGGGGTGCAAGGGGGTGTCCCCCTTGGAAAACGTCTGTAACCATTTTGTCTGTGAGAAGAGAGGTATCCCTCTGGTCTTCATCACTTACGAGGGGAAGCACAGCAAGAGCCAGGCGAAGGTAACTGAAATCAGTGCCTCTACTCTGTCCAGAGTAGCTTAATCTGTCTGAAGTAACCTAGTCTCGACAGGTGGTACATAGGTCAAAGAATTCGGGCTCGATGCCCTTTGTCCTGGATATGTAATCTACCTGCTTACGCGGCATCCAGTAGTTACCACAGACCTTACACGGCACCATTTCGAATTCGGTCTCGTTATTAGGCATCCGTATCGTCCGGACACCACCCGAGTCTTCCATCGTTATCGCGCTCGTGGGGCAGATATAAGAGCAGGAGCCACAGGCAATGCAGGCAGTGGAATCATCAAAGAAAGGGATTGCCATCTCGCGCTCGACACCGCGGTTGACCAGGCTGATGGCACTGACACCAACTACCTCCTGGCAGGCACGGACACACAATGCACAGAGGATACAGTTTCCATGGTCTTCTGGGTGATAGGAGCTTTTTTCGACACCCAGCTCCCGGGCCATATCCTGAATAACGGTCGATTCCGGACAGCGGGCCAGCAGCAGGTCAATTATTGTCTGGCGGTTGCGTAAAATCCTCTCGGAGTTTGTTATTACCTCCAGTCCCTCTTCGACGGGATAAAGGCAAGAGGTCACCAACCGCTCTCTACCAGCAGCAGTCTTGACCTCAACCAGGCAAAGGCGACAGGCACCGTAGGGAGTTACTGATTCGTGAGCGCAAAGTGTCGGGATGTAGATACCTTTTTCCTGGGCAACATCCAGAGCCATAGCGCCTTCTTCAGCCTGAACTGTCCTGCCATCAATCGTTAATGTCACCATGCTAGTTTTGCCCTTCACTTTATTAGTACAGAGTCCAGATTACAGACATCGAAACAGGCCCCGCACTTAATGCATTTCTCCTGGTCCAGTACCACCGGTTTTTTCTTCTCAACGAGCGTAATAGCACCCTGCGGACATGGCTTCACGCACAAGCCGCAACCAGGGCACTTCTCGGATATGGTGTAGGTTATCAATGCCTTGCAGACACCGGCCGGGCACTGTTTATCCCTGACATGCGTCTCGTATTCGTTCCTGAAGTAGCGCATCGCCGTCAGGACAGGGTTAGGGGCAGTATTGCCAAGACCGCAAAGTGCTGCATCTAGCAAGGTCTCCGACAGCCCCTCCAATCGTTCGAGGTCTTTCTCTTCCCCCCTGCCCTCGGTGATGTCATCAAGTATCTCCCGCATCCTCTTCAGTCCTTCACGGCAGGGCACACACTTCCCGCAGGACTCACCCTCGAGGAAGGAAATAAAATACTTGGCGATATCCACCATGCAGTTGGTCTCGTCCATGACAATCATACCGCCGGAGCCCATCATTGAGCCGACCTTGTCAAGCTCGTCAAAGTCTACTGGAATATCAAGCATACTCTCCGGAATACAACCACCAGATGGTCCGCCGGTCTGGACTGCCTTGAGCTGCTTCTTTTTGGGAATACCACCGCCGATATCCATAACAATCTGCCTCAGGGTCATTCCCATCGGCACCTCTACCAGGCCGGTATTGTTCACCTTGCCCACCAGAGAGAATATCTTGGTACCCTTACTCCCCTCGGTACCGATACCCTGGTACCAGTCAGCGCCACGGTTGATGATTAGCGGTACGTTCGCCCAGGTCTCAACGTTGTTGAGGTTGGTGGGCTTCTCCCAGAGACCTTTCTCCGAGGTGTGTACATATTTCGCTCTCGGCTCACCAACCTTTCCCTCCAGAGAGGCCATCAGTGCTGTAGATTCGCCACAGACAAAGGCCCCGCCACCCCGATTTATCCTGACTTTGAAACTAAATCCTGAACCAAGGATGTTTTCGCCAAGCAAGCCAGACTCCTCAGCCTGATCGATGGCGGTCTGGGCATGTCGTACCGCCAGCGGATACTCATTACGCACGTAGATATATCCCTCGTGGGCTCCGATAGCATAGGCTCCGATTATCATCCCCTCAAGGACAGAATGAGGGTTACCCTCCATTAAGCTCCTGTCCATGAAAGCACCGGGGTCACCCTCATCGCAGTTACAGATAACGTACTTCGGTTCACCCTCGGCGTTACGAGCTGTCTCCCACTTCCGACCCGCAGGAAAACCGCCACCACCACGACCACGCAAGTTAGACTTCTTCACTTCTTCGAGGACTTCATTCGACGACATCTGGAACAGGACTTTACTTAAGGCAGAATAACCGCCAATGGCCAGATAGTCCTGAAGGCTATCCGGGGCTATCCTGGCATTGCTGTCGAGAAGAAGACGCTCCTGTTTTGCATAGAAGGGGACTTCACTCTCGTAAACGACTTTCTCCCGGGTAGCAGGGTCGACATAGAGCAGGCGGTCAACTATCTTGCCACCGACTACTGTCTCTGATACTATCTCCGGAACATCCTTGGTTTTCACCCGCTGGTAGAGGATACCCTCTGGAAGCACAACTACGTGCGGACCTCTTTCACAGAAACCCCGGCAACCGGTCACCCTGAGGTCTACTGTGGTATCGACCCCCTGTCCCTTCATTTCTTCTTTGAAAGCTGTAATGACATCATTACTCAACAGGGCAACGCAGCCGGTACCACCGCAGATAACCACGCACCGTTTATCAGGGTCTCGCTCCCTGATTATTGATTCTCTCAGTCTCTCTAATTCTTCTGGGGAACTTAGCCTGTTCAATCTTTCGTTCCTCTCTTGCATTTTCACAGTAGGCTAGTCATAACTCGCCAGCAAGGGTTTTACCCTGTCTATCTTCATTTCGCCTTCGTATTTACCGTCAACAATCACAATAGGCCCCAGGGCACAGGCCCCGACACAATTGACGGTCTCAAGACTGAACCTCATGTCTTCAGACGTATCTCCTGACTTGATTCCCGTCTCCCGCTCGATTGCTTCCAGAATGCCGACAGCCCCTCTGACGTGGCAGGCTGTACCAAGACAGACATCTATCAGGTGACGACCCCGCGGCTTCAGGCTGAACGCTCGAAAGAAGCTGGCAACACTGTACACCTGGCTAAGCGGGACTTCTAAGCCAGCACTAACCTCAAGCAGCGATTCCCTGGCAAGATAGCCCAGTGCTGCCTGTGTATCCTGCAGGATTGATACCAGCATACCTTTATCACGCTGATATTTATCCAGTACTGAGCCTACCTTATCACGTATTTGCTCAGCATCTATAGTCATCTGGCTCTCTCCTTGATTCGCTCATACTCTTTAATCACCCGCTCCTGAATCTCCTTGATAGTATCATCAGACAGGTGTCGGAACCTCCCCTGAAGTTTTAGATAATCTTGCAGCGGCCTCAGCGTCGATAGCTCCAGGCTCATCTTATATTCACCGTTCTCGATTTCGTATAGAGGGAATACGCCGGTCTCTACCGCTAGGCGACCCAGCCGAACCGATAAATCAGGTGCAGAACGCCAACCGGTAGGACAGACAGAAAGCACATGAATATAGGCGGGGCCGGGAACAGCTATCCCTTTGGCAACCTTGGCCATCAGGTCGTGCGGGTAGCTGTGACAGGCCGTGGCAACATAGGGTATATCATGGGCAGCAGCAATCGCTGCCATATTCTTCTTCCAGGTCTTCTGCCCGATGCTCTCCCTTCCATCCGGAGAGGTAGTAGTCCACGCCCCGAATGGAGTGGCTGAAGACCGCTGGATGCCGGTATTCATGTATGCCTCATTATCAAAGCATATGTAGAGTAGATCGTGCCCCCGTTCCAGGGCTCCGGACAATGCCTGCAGACCGATATCACTGGTGCCACCATCACCGGCCATAGCCACTACCTTGGTTCCATTATCGGGTCGCTTGTCTTTTCTTGTCAGAGCCTTCAGTGCAGCCTCGATGCCAGAGGCAACTGACGCCGCATTCTCGAAGAGGGCATGCATCCAGGGTACACGCCATGCAGTCATCGGATACTGAGACGAGATAACCTCCATGCAACCGGTAGCGTTAGCCACTATCGTATTCGGTGGAAATGCCTTACAGGCAAGCCTGACAGCCAGCGCTTCACCACAGCCCACACAAGCCCGGTGACCCGGGGCAAACGGTTCTTTCTTGGGCGTCAGCCGGGGAACATAAACAGTGTAATTCTGCATTATTCTCTCACCCCATAAGTCTCCAGTACCTGCTCGTCCCCCTTTTCGGCAATCTCGATCCCCCTATGGGTTATCCCTACAAATCCATCTACTGAGATATCTCTCCCACCGAGGCCGGCTACTAAGCCTATTACCTTAGATCTCTTTTCCTGATTATACAGCGCCGCTTTCACCTCGGAACAGAATGGCCCGCCGGGTCCACCAAAGGAAATGGACCTGTCCACAACAACCAGCAGTTCCGCTTCGCGTACTGCTTCCTGCAATTCCTCGAAGGGGAAGGGGCGCCACAGCTTAAGCTTCAGCAGCCCTACATCTATCCCTTCATCTCTCATCTTATCGATGGCGCCCATGGCTGTCTCACTCATACTGCCCATTGTCATTAGCAGGATTTTAGCACCCTCGGTGCGGTAACGTTCAACTGGATGGTATTGACGCCCGAAAGCTTTGGTAAACCTGGCCCAGTGCTCCAGGATGACATCCCTGGCTGCTCTTAGTTTGACGTCTTGCCGTTTCTTGGCCTCTGGATATATTGTGGGAGGGCCAACGCCACCCATTGTTACCGGACGGTCCGTGTCCAGCGGCATAGGGTAGTTATACGGTGGTATAAATTTCTGGACCTCCTCGCGGTCAGGAAGGATAATGGGCTCAATGACATGAGTCAGGTGAAAACCATCAATATGTATCATCACCGGCAGTAGTACTCTTTGGTCTTCAGCGATACAAAACGCACAGAATACGTTATCTACCGCCTCCTGTCCGTTCTCGACCACTATCTGTATCCAGCCGGTATCCCTAACCGCCATCATATCCGAGTGGTCACCCCAGACATTAATGGGTGCTGAAAGCGCCCGGTTGGCTACTGTCATTACCACTGGCAACTGCATCGAGGAAGCAATATAAAGAGCTTCATGCATTAGCTCCAAACCCTGACCGGCAGTGGCAGTAAAGGTACGTGCTCCGGTAGCTGACGCTCCCATGCAGGCACTCATGGCAGAGTGCTCTGACTCTACCGGTATATATTCGGCATTAACTTCACCATTAGCCACCATTTCCGCCAGGTGCTCTACGATATGGGTCTGCGGGGTTATCGGATAAGCAGCGATAACGTCGGGATTGGCCAGTCCGGCAGCTTCGGCAATCGCGATTGATGCCTCGATACCTACCTTCTCGCCCATTATTCTGTCTCCTCCTCCATCGTGATGACACCCGTCGGGCATTCTCTGGCACAGATACCACACCCCTTACACCAGTACAGGTTGGCGACAAAATATCCATCCGCGTCTTCCTCAATACAGCCTTCGGGACAGTAAAGCTGACAGACACCGCACTTGATGCACCTCTCGAAATTATAGGCAGGTGCCTGCGAACGCCAGTCACCAGTCTTGTATTCAGCAGTATTACCCGGTTCGGTAAATATCGTGCCGATTTCTAGCTCTTTCCAGGTATACTGTTCTTTATTCTTGCTCAAATCGAGGTTACTCCTTTACTACGGTCTCTTCGTATGCCCGTCTCATGGCGTTGATATTCCGCTCTGCCAGTCGCTCGAACCTCTTTTCAATAGGCTTCACCAACGACTCCATATCAACTACTGCAACCGACTTTAGTAATGCCCCGAGCATGGTAGTATTGACAATGTTAACTCCCAACAATTCACGGGCAATCCTGGTGGCATCAACCGAAGCCATCTGATATTTCGTCCCGAACTCAGCTTCAAAACCTTCGATACCCTTACTGGTATTCAGTATCAGAAGCCCTTTTTGTTTAAGCCCGGCAGTAACATTCATAATATTTAAAAGAGTTGGATCAAGCACCACAACGACGTCAGGTTCTAAGACCTCACCCCTAACGCGAACCGGCTCATTAGGGTCTATCCTGTCGAAAGCCTGCACCGGTGCTCCTCTTCTCTCCATGCCAAACAGGGGAAAGGCCTGGGCATTTTTGCCTTCATTAATCGCTGCTTGTGCCAGGAGCTCAGCAGAGGTGACGGCACCCTGACCGCCGCGGCCATGCCACCTGATTTCGACCAGTCGGGTTGTATCTATCAATCTTGCCTCCATGTATATATGTAAAGTAGAGATTTGCTACTTTTTCTCATGGAAGTACCCCTGGCGCGACTCGAACGCGCGCACCCAGCTCCGGAGGCTGGTGCTCTATCCACCTGAGCTACAGGGGCGTGCGAATTACGAGTATTAATATGATACTCCACCCCAACTATCATACCTTATCGTACAATAATGACGCAATTGTCGCATTGTTGTATTTTTTCTGACTTCGGTACTAGGTGTACCTCACCACCAGGTACAACCAGCAAAGACCGAGTACCATAATCGCTGCCGGTATAGCGTATTTGCAGAATCTACCCCAGCTTATCCGGTAGCCTTCTCTCTGGGCAACCGCTGTACCGACCACATTGGCAGAGGCGCCGATTGGAGTGGCGTTACCACCGATATCAGTCCCCAGTGCCAGCGTCCAGGCCAGTGTTGGTAACTTCATAGCCGTCGTCTGGGCAAGTCCTCTCAGCACTGGTATCATCGTTGCCGCAAACGGTATATTATCAACTAAACCAGAGGCAATGGCCGATATCCACAGGATAATGGGTATCACCACCGTGATATTTCCACCGGAAACTTCCGCGATAAACTCTGCCAGTTTCTCCAGCATCCCGGTCACCTCTAGCCCGCCGACACAGATAAACAGGCCGATGAAGAAAAGCAGTGTCCGCCAGTCCACCCTCTCGAGGATATGCCTGGCACCTCTAAATCCGGCGAGTAGTGTCAGGGCTGCCGCAATAACGCCTATTAAGGCCACTGATATCCCGGTCTGGGCATGGGTGACTAACAATACCACTATCAGGAGAAAGATGCCTGTGTTTATCCGGAAGAGATTCATGTTGGTGATGGCCTCACCCGGCTCGGGGTAAGTACTGGGGTCAATTATAGTATCACCATGAGAGGCAGTGAGCACCTTACGGAAGGCAAAGTAGAAGAACGCCAGGGTAGCTAACATCCCTATCCAGGCGATGGGACCGGTATTGGTGGCAAAATCGAAAAAAGTGTAACCAAAGGCGGTGCCGATAATGACATTAGGCGGGTCACCGCACATGGTAGCGCTACCGCCGACATTCGATGCAAATATCTCAGCGATGATGATTGGAACGGGGTCAAATTTGAGCAGGCGAGCCAGCTCAATCGTGACAGTAGCCAGAAAAAGCAATACCGTGATGCTGTCAATAAACATCGCCAGGAAGCCGGACAGCAGCATGAAAACGACCAGTATCGGCACAACCTTGTAGTTGACCAGCTTGGCCAGGCGGAGGCACAGCCAGCGGAAGAAACCGACCTCTCCCAAGCCCTCGACCATCACCATCATCCCGCCGATGAAAATAATGGTCTGCCAGTTCACGCCCTGGTGGGACTCCACTAGCTCTCCGCCGGGTTGCACCCACCAGAATGCCTGCTCGGTGAGCTGTCCCAGGCTGAGCGTATCAAGGACAGCCTGGGGACTTTTCAGGATGATGAGAAAGACAACGATAACGGTAAGACCGGCGCCAACCAGAGCCGGAATATAGCGGTGCCACTTGTCACTTACAACGGCGATAAACATCCCGACGAAGATGACAAGGGCGAAGATTTGACTTAGTTCCATTCGATAATGCTACTTCCTATCTCTTCGACACGCTGGCGTCGCGAAGTCAGAACTATTATAACAGAATCAATAGCTATTAAAAACTAAGTGTGAATAGGCGTGGTGATAGCCTACCCTACTCAGGAAGTATAAAGGGCATAAGCCCCGTAGGCATAGAGAGCGATTAACACCACTCCGTACCAGCTGATGACGAAAAAGGTCTTGCGGCGCTGGCGGAATCGAAGGCCGATAAGTACAACCAGGCTCATCCCGATAGCCACAATAGCGGTGGTTATCTGAGGCTTCGATACTGAAGAAAGAAGGGAACCTTCAGTGTAGAAGAGATCGATTATAAAGATTTTAGCGATATTTATCATATTGGCACCGACTACATCTGCCACCGCAAGGTCTATGGCACCGAGACGAATAGCTGCGGTCGTAAGTGCTATCTCCGGCATCGAGGTTGATACAGCCAGAAATAGAGTGCCCACAAAGCTGGCTCCCAGACCGGTGGTATCAGCAATCTCCTCACCAATCAAGGCTAACCAGATGCCACTGCCAATAACCGCCCCCCCGGCCAGTATGAACTTGGTCCATACCTCTCTCATCCCCATATCTCGATACTGTTCCTGAGAAACCTGAGGGGACACTGACTGCATGTCACGAGCTGAGCGAAGCGTCCACCGCACTCCTATCAGGTATACTAATATCACTACAATACTGGGAACGCCCAGCCATCCCAGGGCTAATCCTGAAATATTCTCGCCACCAAAAATGCTCAGTGCCGCCAGACCAATCAGGATAATGCCCATTAATGCCGAAATCATGTGGTTCGAACTGGCCTTACTTAATATAGGTTCGCGGCGATGTAGCACGTCCAGCCAGGCAATAATAAGGACATTAAAAATACAGCTCCCCATGATAGTGCCTATTGCCAGGTCAGGGGCGAGCTCCTTGTCACTGACCAGGGTTACAGCACCTATACCGGTAGAAAGCTCAGGCACAGAGGTAATGAAAGCCAGCAGGATAAGGCCAATCCATATCTGACCGAGGCGTGTTTTCTCAGCAAGCGCATCACCGTACCGGGCCAGTTTTGTCCCGGCAAACAAAATAATAACGAGACTTGCAATGAATTTCAGCCAGACCAATAATCAGACCTCCGCATGTGGTTACGCGCAATCCGAACCACTAAGAAACTGTTTGGCAGCAGGTAAGTCAGCACAGTGCAAGCACATATGCCAACCATTATAGCCTATTTAGACACGAAATACCTATGCTTCCATTCCACTCTGGTTTACGATAGAATAGTACACAATCAATTAGTACTGGCTCTGGTCATGCGCTTTATGTAAAGGAGGAAGACATGCAAAAGGTTACAGGCAACGTCTACGCCGAGACCGAGTTAGCTGGCTGTAATCCCGGATTTGTGGTAACCAGTGAAGGTGTCGTCATGATAGACACCCCGCAGATGCCAGCGGATGCAATAAAGTGGAGGGATGAGATTGTCAAGCACGGACCCGTCCGCTATATCATGATAACCGAACCCCACGGTGACCACTTCAGCGGTATCCACTTTTTCGAGGGCACCGTCATTGCCCACGAGGGCACCAGGGAGGCAATTCTGGCTGCTGACGTCGAGCAACTTAAAGAACGTCTTCAACAAACTGCTCCCGAGAACCTGCCCTTCCTCGAAGGATTCAGTTACCACCCACCCACCATCACCTTGAACGACCGGGCAACTATCTATGTCGGAGACCATACCTTCCAACTGACAAATCATCCCGGACATACCCCCTACCAGGTAGCCGTCTACATCCCCGAAGAAAAGGTCGTTTTCACCTCGGATAATATCTTCTACGAGACACACCCGTTCCTGCACCAGGCTGTGCCTTACGAGTGGCTTAATTCCCTGGACCGACTTCAAGAACTGGGGGCGGAACATATGGTGCCAGGCCATGGCGAGGTCTGTCGCCCCAGCTATATTCCGGAGATGAAGGCCGCAATTCAAGACTGGATAGATGCTGTCAGTGATGCTATTAGCAAAGGTTTGAGCCTGGAAGAAGCCCAGGATACCATCTCATTCCTTGACCGCTATCCCATGGATGCCCGCATGGAGGCAATGGGGCCCATGCTGCAGCGAATGAATGTAGCCCGCCTGTACGAGGTACTGAAGAAGTAGTGACAACGGAGCTTAAAGAGCTATTAAGGAGAGAGAGACTATGGCAGACGATAAAATTCTTTACAGCAAAGAAGATGGTATCGCCACCATCACATTCAACCGTCCCGAAAAGATGAATGCTATCACTAACGATATGCTCATCGATATCCGGCGTATCATTGGTGAAACTATCAGGGACGACGAGGTAAGGGCAGTTATTGTTACTGGGAATGGTCGCGCCTTCTGTGGCGGTACCGATGTATCTGCACTGAGCCGGAGCGAGGCAGATTCTGCGGCCGCAAGCCAGAGACGGGCAGAGGCTGCCAGTCTTCCCGAGAGCGTGCTTCCACCCTGGACCTTCTCACGGATTCCCAAGCCCACCATCGCTGCCGTCAACGGTGCTGCCGTCGGCATGGCAGCCGAGTGGACCGCCGAGTGTGACATCCGTATTGCATCGGAGAACGCTCGTTTCGGCTGGGTTTTCAGTCAGAGAGGCCTTTGCCCGGATATTGGTACCGGGCCATACCTGCTCCCTTACATTATTGGATTGAGCAGAGCCCTCGAGATGATGTACTCCGGCGAGATAATTGATGCTCGGGAGGCAGAAAGAATCGGCCTGGTGAGTAAGGTAGTACCGCCCGAGGAGTTGATACCTGCTGCCAGGGAGATGGCAAATAAACTGATACGTGGCGCACCACTGGCACTCAAGGCAATTAAGGAGCTAACCTATGGCTCGCTGGAGTGGCCACCCACCGTCCACCGTACTGAGACCGGTAAACGCTTCCGCAGTACGAACGCATCTGAAGACTGCAAAGAAGGCATCAGGTCTTTTCTGGAGAAAAGACCGCCTGTCTGGAAGGGCAAATAAGGCCAAAGCACTTAACCAAGATGCATTAGAACTAAAGTAAAGAGAAAGTCACCTGGTGCCCAGCGTGACGGTCAGTTCTATCTCGGTATCGTTTCTTACTATAGTTAAAGTGACCGGGTCATCCGGACTGCCATATTCCCCGAGGTATGATACGAGGTCAGCTACCTCAGTAACGGCTACACCATTGATAGCAATAATTATGTCATCATCTTGAACGCCGGCATCCTCTGCTGGACCGCCGGTAGTGACCGAGTCGACTATTGCCCCGTAAACCGTTTCTCGCCCGAACGTCTCTGCTATAATTGGCGTAATATCAGATACTTCCACACCAATCCAAGGATAGTTGAAAGAACCATACTCAATAATGGCGTCGGCAACCCTCCTGACCTTATTTGCCGACACGGCAAAGGCAATTCCGTCGCCTATATCGGGTCCGACTCGGGCGATAATCAGCCCGATGACCTCACCAGCAGCACTAAATAAGGGACCACCTGAGTTCCCGAAGTTCGCCGGGGCATCAAACTGGAGCAGGTTAGCTACCCAGTGGCTATCGGTCTCGTCACCAATCTCCTCGTACCTGCCAACCTGGCTGACAATCCCCGCTGTCACAGTTCCTTCTTGGTTGAATGGACTGCCGACGGTGATAGCCGGTTCCCCAATCCTGATAAGGGATGAATCTGCCAGTGTCAATGGCATGATATCAAACTGCCGCTCAAGGGCAAGGACAGCCACGTCGCTAAGCGGGCAGGTGCCAACTACACTCGCCGGGGAGGTCCTGCCATCAGCCAGGATTATGTGTATAGTCGTCAGTTCATCGACTACATGATTAGCAGTCACGACGTGACCATCGGTATCAAAAATAAATCCTGAGCCAACCGTCTGCTCTCCGTCACTCACCTCAACCACTGCCGGACTGACAGCTTGATAGACCTCGTCGGCCTCCAGTCCGGGCTCAATTGCGGCGAGTTCGCTTCTAATACCACCTATTCCGGCCTCGAGTCCCGCAATCTTATCGCTGGTTTGGGCCAGCTCTTCATCCAATCTGTCACCAAGGGCGTCGATGCTGGCCTGGTTTGATTGTACACCTTCGTCTATGACATCGAAGCGGGCTTCTGTCTCCTCACTGAGAGCTGTCACTTCAGTGCGTACAGCGCTTATCTGGTCTGTCAGTTGCTCGCTCAGGGTGTCGATATCCTTGTTGAGCAGGTAGGCGTAAGCACCAATAGCACCGTTTAATATTACAAGTAATACCAGTATCACAATAAGCACCTTATTAACCATTATGCTCTGCACCTCTTCTTTTTCCGGCAATGTGGCTCTGCTCGGGCATGAAACCACTGGTGGTGTACATCCCGGTTCATTATAGCGCAGCATCGGTCGATTGCAATAGCCTGCCAGCAAATAGCAGTAGCGACAGCATTGGAGAATGATGAATTCAGGGAACAGCCAGCAGCTTATCAGAGAACAGAACTGTCACGATACGCTTACCGGCTCGTAACCTTTTTACAACCTGACAAAGGTGGCTTTTACCTTTTCTTAACCTTATCACAGTACAATATCTATCACCACACTTTTTTCTTCATCTTCCTATCCAGGCAAGTCCGGGGGGTTACCCTCGGACTTGCTCATTTTCAGTGGGGATGACTCATATCATGCCGATACCTTGATCTACGGTCTACGTTATATGCGTCAGCCTCATCCGCACTTGACAGCCAGTACCGTTGAATCCTATTATCTATGATGTGCACCGTGTATTAGTCCCCGGAAAAGCAAACGCGGTTATCCCAAGTCTGCCCAAAGAGAGGGCGTATGTCTAGTAAACAGCATGATATTATTGTCTGCCAGGGAACGGGTTGTGTTTCCGGGGGGGCTGAACAATTATACTCCCTGCTGCAAGAAGAACTGGTCGAACTCAACCTGAGTGATAGTGTCCAGGTTAAAGGTACCGGTTGCCACGGTTTCTGCCAGAGGGGACCGCTGGTCGTCGTCGAACCAGAGGGTCTTTTTTACTCCAAGGTCAGTCCCGATGATATCCCGGATATCGCCCGGTCATTCCTGCCAGATGGTAAGCCTGTCGACCGTCTCTTCTACTACGACTCGACTATCGGTAGAACGTTGACCCGTTACCAGGACATACCCTTCTATTACAAGCAGCAGCGACTAGTGCTGCGGAACTGTGGCCATATCAATCCTGAGAGTATCGATGATTATCTTGATACCGGTGGCTACCAAGCAGTACGTAAAGCTGTGTCTGAAATGACCTCGGAGCAAATAATCAACGAGGTAAAGCATTCTGGACTCCGTGGGCTCGGTGGCGCTGGTTTTTCTGCCGGACAAAAATGGGAAGCCTGTTATGTGGAGAAGGTAGAACAGAAGTACGTTATCTGTAACGCTGATGAGGGTGACCCGGGTGCTTTCCAGGACCGGTCTGTTCTCGAGGGAGATCCACACTCAGTTCTTGAAGGGATGACAATCGCCGGTTGGGCCGTTGGTGCCGGTCAGGGTTATGTCTATGTCCGCGCTGAGTACCCCCTCGCCGTAAGACGCCTGAAGATAGCCATAACTCAGGCAAGAGAACGAGGATTTCTTGGTAAGGGTATCCAGGGGAGCAGTTTCGACTTCGACATAGAGGTATTTCAGGGTGCCGGGGCTTTTGTGTGCGGTGAGTCAACTGCCCTGGTCCTGTCAATCGAGGGCAAACGAGGTTTGCCCAAACCTTCGCCCCGTCCCCGTACCACCCAATCAGGACTGTGGGGCAGGCCGACCCTGCTTAACAATGTCAAAACTTTTGCTAACATACCATTGATTATTAACCATGGCTCTGGCTGGTTTGCCAGCCGGGGGACGGAGCGTAGCAAAGGCACAGCCATTTTTTCACTAACTGGTAATGTGGTCAACAATGGCCTGGTAGAGGTGCCTATGGGCACCCGGCTCCGCGATATTATCTTCGACATCGGCGGCGGCATCCCCGACGGTCGTACTTTCAAAGCTGTCCAGACAGGCGGTCCATCAGGCGGCTGCCTCCCGGCTGAACTGTTGAACCTGCCGGTCGATTTCGACTCACTGACTGAGGCTGGTTCGATGATGGGTTCGGGTGGCATGGTCGTTATGAACCAGGACACTTGCATGGTGGATGTCGCTCGATATTTCCTTGATTTCACACGGCGCGAATCCTGCGGGCAGTGTGTTCCCTGTCGCGTAGGAACCAGGCAGATGTTTGACATCCTCGACAACATCTGCCAGGGGCAGGGTCGGCCGGAAGATATTGACCTGCTTGAAGAACTGGGAAAGTCAATCGCCGAGACATCCCTATGCGCCCTGGGACAGGGTGCCCCGAACCCGGTACTCACCACCATCCGCTACTTCCGTGATGAATATGAGGCGCATATCAAAGAGGGTTACTGCCCCGCTGGCGTATGCCTCTTCTACCAGTAAGGTAAAAAAATGGGAAAAGTTAAATTAACCATTTCTAATCTAGCACTGGAGGTTGATGAAGGGACCTCGGTCTTGGCAGCCGCTCTCCAGAATGATATCTATATTCCCCATCTTTGTTATCATCCGGCGTTGGAAGGCCGTGGTGCCTGCCGGCTCTGCCTGGTTGAGATCGGTGGCAGGCTGGTCACCGCCTGTCGTGTACCGGTAGAGCCCAGTATGGTGGTTAGGACAAATACCCCGGAGATTGACCGGGCAGTCCGTCCCGTGGTTGAGCTGCTCATCGCCAACCATCACATTACCTGCCGCGGTTGCCCCAGTAGCGGTAAGTGCCAGCTCCAGAAGCTGATGGCCCAGCTCCGCATCGACCGTCGGCGAGTACGGCGCCTACGAGTACCAGAGGAGGAGTTTCCCCTAGATACCTCTCCCCCCTGCTTCGATTATGACCCCAACAAGTGTGTCCTCTGCGGGATATGTATCCAGACCTGCGAAGACCTCCACGGGACCAGTTCCCTGTACTTCCTTAACCGTGGTACCGATACCAGAGTGACCTTTTACGGCGATGAGTCACGCTGTGCCTCCTGTATGGAATGTGTAAAGCGGTGCCCCGTAGGTGTTCTGTTACCCAGGCAGATCCAAAGTACCGACTGACGCCGGTGTTAGGTTCTCAACACGTTACGCGAGCGCCTAGTTATTATACTGTTCATTCTGCTGAAGTCTGCGCTTGCTATTAAGTGCGCTAGCTAGTAAGATAGTGTCGCTGTACCCGCAAGCACAGGAGGATAAATAATGCAGTACCGGAAGCTGGGAAGGAAAGGGGTCGACGTCAGCATTATCGGGCTCGGGGCTGAGTACCTGGAACACGCCCCGCTAGATACGATTGTCTCTGTCGTCAATACTGCCCTCGATGAAGGCGTTAACTATATTGACCTTTTCATGGCATCGCCTGATGTGCGGGACAATTTCGGTATTGCCCTTAAGGACCGGCGGCA
Organism: Dehalococcoidales bacterium; assembly: GCA_020342155.1. GTDB lineage: Bacteria > Chloroflexota > Dehalococcoidia > Dehalococcoidales > Fen-1064 > W589. The sequence goes on along the minus strand of CP070842.1, from coordinate 1,899,149 downwards.
CCGGGTAATGGTTGCCGGTCACCTGGGGTCCACCCTGAAAAACGGTCAGCCTAACCGCACCCGGGACAGTGCCCTGTGTGAGCATTACTTCGAAGACTTACTCACCAGGTTGCAGACAGACTACATTGACATCATCATGCTGTTCTTCGTCGATGAGGCAGACGATCATGATAAGGTGTTCGGTCCAGGCGGACTCCTGGAACTGGCACTTCGCCTGCAGAAAGAAGGCAAGGCGCGTATTATCGGGATGAGTAGTCATCGCGTACCGATTGCCCTCAAAGCAGTCAACAGTGGTTATATCGATGTCCTGATGCTTCCTATAAACCCGGCGATAGACACCCTGCCGGGTGATATCGAAGTTGAGGCTGTATGGCAGGCAAGTACCTACCGTCAGCCACGGCCTGAAAGGGACTCGACACCCAGCAGAAGGGAGCTCTATCATGCTTGTGCTGCTCGTGGTGTCGCAGTTGTAGCAATGAAACCCTACGCCGCTGGTTGGTTGTTTAATAAGAAAAATCCAAGTGGTATCGTCCTGACGCCAGTCCAGTGCCTCAGTTACGCCCTTTCACAGCCCGGGGTGTGTACCGCAGTCCCGGGCTGCCGCACCACGAATGAGATGAGGGCTGCGCTGACCTATCTGGAAGCCACCAACGAGGAAAAGGACTACAGCGCCATTGATACCAACACTATCTGGAAGCTGCAAGGCAGCTGCATGTACTGTAACCACTGCCTGCCCTGCCCGGTCAGCATTGACATCGGGACGGTTACACGTCTCGTTGATACCGCCCGATATGCCGGGAACAGCCTTGTTGCCACCCAATACGAATCATTACCGGTCACTGCTTCGGCCTGCACCGAATGCGGCATATGTGCTGAGCGCTGTCCGTTCAAGGTAGATGTTGTTGCCAATATAAAGCAAGCAATCGCAACTTTCGGCAGGTAAATCTCTCTCAAACCACCAGCAATCGAAGTATGATATAAGGAGATACTATTGAAAATCGTTGACCTGCGCAGCGACACCATAACATTGCCCACTGACGAAATGCGCCTCGCCATGTATCAGGCCGAGGTCGGTGATGATGTCTACCGGGAAGACCCGACAATAAACTCCCTGGAGCAACTGGCGGCGCAGATGCTGGGAAAGGAGGCTGCTCTTTTCACTACCAGCGGAACGATGAGCAACCTCCTGGCTATTCTCGCCCAGACACATCATGGTGACGAAGTCCTCCTCGGTAGCGAGTCTCACACATTCTGGTATGAGGTGGGAGGTGCTTCTGCTCTGGGTGGAGTGGTAATGCACACCATACCAAACAGCCATGACGGACAGATGGACTTCGATATTATTGAGGACTCCATCCGTAGCCAGAACATCAGCTTCCCTCAAACCACCCTGCTATGCTTGGAAAATACCCATAACCGCTGTGGTGGAGCTGTCCTCACGGCGAATTACACATCGGATGCTGCCGAAATAGCACACCGACACGGCCTCCGGGTCCACCTTGATGGGGCCCGGATTTTTAACGCCGCCATCGCCCTCGACATATCCGCCAGTGAACTGGTCAGCGACGTTGATTCTATCTGCCTTTGCCTCTCCAAGGGGCTTAGCGCTCCTGTCGGCTCGCTTCTTTGCGGAACAGAGGAATTTATTGAGGGTGCCCGCAAGTGGCGTAAGATGATTGGAGGAGGTATGCGGCAGGCAGGAGTTATCGCTGCTGCAGGCATCGTCGCTCTACAAACAATGGTAGGACGGCTGGCCGAAGACCATGATAATGCCAGACACCTGGCAAAGGGGCTATCCAATATCCCCGGCATAATAGTTCCTCATGAAGTCCAGACCAACATCGTGAATTTTGAAACATCTCTGAAGGTCTCTGGCTCTGAATTCATACAGATGATGAATACCCGGGGTGTCAAGGTCGGCTATCGTGGTGATAATAAGTACAGGGCCGTAACAAGCCGCATGGTCATCTCCGATGACATAGATGAGGCCCTGTACCGCATCGACCTTGGCCTGAGAGAAGTTCATTAGCAAGACATAGTCGAGGAGAAAAAGCGCAGATAGTATGTTGGGGTGAAGAGTAGAGAATCGAGCTCCTCAGCCCGTCCTCATTGCCTGTTGCATTAACCTCAGCGCCTTTTCGGCGTCACTAAGAAACTGCTTTACCGTCTCACGGCTATACTTATGGTCTGCCATCTTGTTCAGAAACGGCGGCGGGATTGTGACAATATGGGCACCAGCCATAACCGCATTCAGGACAT
>CP070842.1:1891088-1896790 GCA_020342155.1 Dehalococcoidales bacterium | reverse complement strand
GGCTTTACTGGACGGGGGGAGGGGATTGCCGCCATGGCAGTGGCCCTGCTTGAGGAGACTGAGTCCGTTCAATGGGAAGAGAGGGAATAGCATGAAGGTATTCAATACCCTTTCCGGACAGAAAGAGGAGTTCGTGCCTCAGGGCGATGAGGTGACGGTGTATGTCTGTGGTATCAATCCCTACGCCGATGCCCATATTGGTCATGCCATGAGCTATGTCTTCTTCGATGTCGTCCGGCGCTACCTAGAGTTCCGTGGCTATAAGGTGAAGCATGTCCAGAATGTTACCGACATCGAGGACAACATTATTGCCCACGCTAACAAGCTAGGCGTTTCTGTCCCCGAACTGACCCAGAAGTATGTTGAGCGCTATGAAGAGGATATGAAGGCATTGAACGTCCTCCCGGCTCATGGCTTTCCCCGGGCGATGGGCGCGATAGACAAGATGATTGAGATAGTGCAGGGCCTGATAGAGAAGGGTTTTGCTTATGCCGTCAGCGGCAATGTCTATTTCCGGGTGAGGAACGTCCCGGACTACGGTAAGTTGTCGGGGCGCAGTCTGGAGCAAATGATGGCGGGGGCCCGCATCGAGCCTGGAGAGGACAAGGAGCACCCGATGGACTTTCTCCTGTGGAAGGAGTCTAAACCGGACGAGCCATCCTGGGACAGCCCCTGGGGAAAGGGGAGGCCCGGCTGGCACATCGAGTGCAGTGCCATGTCCATCAGAGACCTGGGGGAGCAGATTGATATCCACGGAGGCGGGCAGGACGTCTTGTTCCCTCACCACGAGAATGAGATAGCCCAGTCGGAAAGTTTCACCGGTAAAAAGCCCTTTGTTAAGTACTGGCTACACAACGGGCTGCTCAAGATGCACGAAACGGATGAAGCCAAGATGAGCCGCTCGCTGGGCAACCTGATAACGATACGGGAAGCCCTGGAGAAATATAGTGCCGATGCCATCCGTATCTTTGTCCTCAGTTCCTATTACCGCAGCCCTCTGACCTATTCCGAGGAGACGCTGGAGGCAGCGGAGAGGGGGGCGGAGCGATTGCGCCAGGCGGCCAGCCGGATACGTGAGGGAAATCAGGGTGAGGCGCAAATAGACATGGCAGGCTATCGAAATCGTTTTATTGAAGTTATGGACGATGACTTCAGTACGGCGCAGGCACTGGCTACTCTCTTTGACCTAGCTCGGGAAATCAACCGGGCTGACGAGACCGGAATGGACGTATCTAAGGCATGTGACACACTGGTAGAGCTGGCCGGTGTCCTCGGCCTGACCTTGAAAGAGCCGGAGGCACTAATTATTAATCCAGATTATGTTGGTAAACTTGTTGCTGGTTGGGAAAGTGTAGAGCAAAATCTTGCGACTATTCAAACAATCCCTGATGAAGCGATAAGAGTAGAAATAGGTAACGTCGTTGGATTGATTGATAGGAATATCGAGTCCATTAAAGAGCAGTTGGGAGAGAATGTAGAAGGAACTCTGGTTTTAGCTAATGAGGTTATTAAAGCCCAAGTTGATCTACGTACTCATTTACGTGTCGCCAAGCAGTTCCAGCTTGCCGATGAGATACGAGACGGCTTAGGCGAGCTAGGCATCACTCTGGAAGACACCTCCCAGGGGACAGTCTGGAAGCGTAAACGCTAACCCAAATAGGAGGTAGGCATGAGGATACAAAGGTCTGTCGAGATTGCCGCCCCGCCGGAGAAAATCTGGCCCTTCCTGGTTGAGCCGGACAAGATAATGCAGTGGTTTACCCTTCTAAAGAAATTCGAGTATACCAGTGAGCAGCGTACTGGCGTGGGCACCACCTTCTATTATGAGGAAAACACCGGTCTCATGCTGGCGAAACTTAATTACAAAGTAACTGAGTGGGTGGAGAATGAGAGGCTTGCCTTCAGCATGACTTCGGGACCTTCAAAGAGGGACGACCAGGTATGGGCTATCGAGGCCATTCCTTCGGGGAGCCGATTTACCCTAACCGAGGACTACGAGATGCCCTGGGCGATACTTGGCAAGATGATAGTTGCACTGGTAGGCAGGATGATAGGGAGACGCATTCAGGAAATAATAGACAACCTCAAGCGTCTTGTAGAGAAACAGGAATAAAACGTGTGAAGTGTTGCGGAAGTTGGGCTTGTTAAGGAGGCGCTGAAATGCTGCAGAATGTAGCCTTTGTCTTTATTGGTATCGGTGTTGTAGCCCTGGTCGGGTGGGCGCTGCAGGCTTTTTTTACTTCAAGCGAGATTCACATACTGATTAGGATAGCTGTCGGTGCCATTGGGATCGGGGTATTGATTCTCATTGGCGTTGCTATTAAAGACAGGTTGAGTAAAGACAAGAAGGAAGATTTCAAGGAGGTTGACAAATGATTATTACCACCGCAGAGAAAATAGAGGGCAAGAACATCACCCGCACCATCGGGTTAGTCAAGGGGAGCACCATCCGGGCGCGGCATGTGGGTAGGGACATCATGGCTGGCTTGAGGAGTATAGTGGGTGGTGAAATAATTGACTATACAAAGATGATGGCCGAGTCCAGGGAGCAAGCCCTTCAGCGACTCACCGAGGATGCCGAGGCGCAGGGTGCCAATGCTGTTGTCGGCCTTAGATTTACTACCTCGATGGTAATGAGTAATGCCTCCGAGATTCTGGCCTACGGCACCGGGGTAGTGGTAGAGTAGCTCACCTCTCACCAGCCGGTTGCCCAAGACAGGAGCGAACGCAGAAACCTTACCGGTGTTGCCCCCACGGGTAGCTTCAGTTCCTCCCAGTGAGTATGAGCAGACATATTTATCCGGTCAATCTCACCTTTGAGGTTGTGTAAGGCTTCCTTGTCACTCTGTACCACTATCTCGTCGATGGTGTGCCTCATGTCCCGGGCGGCTTCGAGTCGCTGGTTCTCCGCCTCCGCCATCTCTTGGGAGATAATGCCATATTCCGCCTTCAAACTGTTCAGTCGTATCATGGCTGTATAGGCAGTTTCCACAAGCTGCTCACGACTCATCCATTCCGTTTCGTAGTTCAGGGAGTACTTCCAGCTCGGCTGCACCAGTGCTTGACGGTGCTCCTCCACAGTCTTGAAAAGGACGCGATAGCCGTGCTTCTCCGGGTTCTCGAAGGCCGGGCTGCCCGGGTCGAGGAAGGGGGCCAGAGGGGCAATAAAGGGGAAGAGCCGTTTGTCTCCGCCGAATCTATCCAGTAGATGACCGCAATACTCGACGGTATCCAGGGCTGATTGCGGTGTCTGCTTACCGATGCCCATCATAAAGAAGATGTCAATACGGCTGACACCGGCATCAAGGGCATCCCGAAAGGTCTGCTCCATCGCCTCCGTCGTGAAGTGCCTGCCCTCCGCTTTCCTCACCTCGGGGTCGTGTGACTCCGGGGACATCTCGAGGCAGAAGTCCGGTGCTGCCTGTCCCAGCCTTTGCAGGAACTCTTTCGGGGCAGGCTCGAACACCTCGAAGATAAGCTGGTTCCTGATCTTCTTTTCGCGGAGCAGTCGGAACAGCTCGCGGGTGTAGTCATCTTTGGTCTGCTGCAGGTCGCCGAGGACGAAGGCCGGTCCGTTACTGAAGCGCGCAATCTGCTTGATATCCCGAACCACAGCCTCCGGGGAACGAAAGACCGGTTGAGGGCGGGAGAAGGAGTCGCGGAAGGTGGTGGCGGAACCACCGCAGATAGTGCAGTTGTGAGTGCAGCCGCGGCAGGTGAACACGGCGCTGATAGGGTAGTCCTTCCACCCGGCAAAAGGCGTATAGCTGGCGAGGTCCCGGTACCTGATGACCGAACGCATCGTATTGACATAATGTTTCTGCATCACGTGACTGAGGTCGTTGGGGACGTGGTTGAAGGGGTTTTCCCGTATTTCATTCTGGCTGTCCCGCCAGACAAGATTGGGTACCATTTCCGGCTCTTTTTTATTCTGGATACAGTGTATCAGCTGCCGGAGTGGCTCCTCGGTGGAATCTCCACGGAGGATATAGTCTATCTCGGGATATCCCATCAGTTGCCGGCACCAGTAGGATGCAGAAAAACCACCAAACAGGACCTTGGCTTGGGGGTGGTGTTTCTTGACCAGTCGGGCTACCTCGATTGAACCGTGACAGTGCACCATCCAGTGCAGGTCAATGCCGAAGACAGGTGCTTCGAGTTTTGCTATCATTGCCTCGGCATCGAAATTTCGGTCGGTCAGCATCCTTACCGCCAGATTGACGATGCGTACCCTGTACCCGGCACGTTCCAGGTATTCGGCCAGGCTGGTAAAGCCGATTGGGTACATTTCAAATACCGGCGACGACGGAATCTGGTCGCTGACCGGTCCATACAGGATAGGTTTCTCGCGAAAATCGTATACGCTGGGTGCGTGCAATAATACCAGGTCACATCGAGGCATATACCCCTCCCCTCTTTGGTTTAGATGTTGCTATCCCCCTACAATCCTTGCCAGGATATAGCCGATACCCATCAGAAACTGGGTTATCAAGACGACCTGGACATTACTTGCCATGGCTGGCATAAACTTGCTTGCGTCATCGTATTTCATTGATCCGAGAATTGCCCTGGCTGCCATAGGTAAGGTCAGCAGACCGAGCAGGGAGAAGGCAGGCATCTTACAGGCGATAACACCACCAATAATCCACAGGTAAACGAGTACGGTCATCGCTGAGTAGAACAGGCTTGCTTTTCTCTTGCCGGCAACTATCGGCAAAGTACGGCGGTTAGCCGAAGCATCGGCTTCGACGTCCGGGAACTCATTAAGCAGGAGCAGGTTGTGTACCAGGATGCCGGATGGTATCGCGGCGATAACTGCCGGTAGGGTGTATTCGCCGGTCTGGATAAAGAATGCCCCCAGGACGGGTAGCGAGCCCATCCCCACCCCTGGCGCCCACTCCGGCCAGCCCATCTTTAGAATAAAGGGGGTGTAGAAAACGATTAGTATGGCCGCTACTACCAGCAGCGGTGCCAGTGCCCACCCCTTGGTCAAGGTGAAGTAGATGCCTATCGGTACAATCGCTACCAGGGTGCCAAATCCCAACCAGAGGGCTTGCCTGGGTGTGACCAGACCTTGTGGGAGCGCACCGCTACCGCCACTGAAGGGGGTCCTCTGGGTCCTGAGGTCTACGCCACTCCGGTAGTCAAAGTACTCATTAAGCACATCAACACTGATATGGGCCAGCAGTAGCCCGAAGCCCGCAAGAAGGGCATGACCGAGGTGAAAGGCTCCGTAGTACCAGGCGATGCAGGTACCCAGAAAGGCCAATGCCACGGAAAGGGGTAAGAAAGGTGCCCTGATTACCATCAGCCATTTCTTCATTTGCTCTCGGTTCTCCTTTTAATCTTGCGGACTTACCCTTACCTTGTCGCCTACCTCGGCATTGAGGAAGCCGTGGGCGCTACCTCCTTTTACGGATATCTCAAGGTGGTCACTGCTACCGATTAGGGCTAGCAACCCTTCACCTTCGGCGTAAGTACGACTCAGACTGCGGATAGTTTGGTTGCCGACCTTGACAGTTAGCGGTCTGTCGGTAGCTGGCAGGTCCTGGCCGGTGATATCAGTAATCAGGTTGCCGAAGCTGTCGATATGCAGGATGTGCCCGACGACGGAGCCGGATGGCTCCTTGTGTGGTCGGGGGAGGGGGAGTGTTACCAGTGAGGTTATCCTCTCACCGAAATCTGACGGTGCTCGGTCCAGG
>CP070842.1:1888436-1890988 GCA_020342155.1 Dehalococcoidales bacterium | reverse complement strand
TACTAAGGACCAGTCATTAGAAGAAAGATTTATGACTGGATTTGGACTTACGCACAAGAGAAAGAAACTCTCAGGATTAGTAACGGGACTTGATGAATCTGAATGGCCGCAATGGATTAAGTTTTCTCTAGAAGCTGCACGCCTATCTCCTTCGGCGGTAAATCGTCAACCATGGAGATTCCATATCGAACCTGATTCAATTACTGTCTCTGTAAACGTTAAGAAACGTGAATACGGTATATCGAAAAGATTATGTTGTGGCATCGCCATGCTACATATTGAAACAGCGGCGATTAATTACGGGATGAAAGGTCACTGGGAGTTCTTGAAACAACCTCAGGTGGCCAAATATACCATTTATACCAAAAGAGGAAGCAGAAAATGATTAATAGAGAGGATCATAAAAATCCTGAACATATGGAAATTAATTTGAATACGCGCGTTTACGACATTTTAATGAAGTATGGTGATATAGCTGAAGTGATGGAAGTCTTTGGCGTCAAGCGAGTTGGACGGTATTCTATCAGAAAGATAATAACAAGATTTCTTACCGTCAAACGTGCCGCTTTTGTTCACCGTGTACCTCCAGATAAATTCCTGAAAATGGTACAAAATGCGGTGAAGTCTAAAGATAAGAGCACAGGTAACAATGCAAAACCCTCACATTTATAAACGCCAAGTTGTAGTTAAGTAAGTAGAACAGTTGTCTGCTCCCAAGCGCTGGGCAACCCGAAACCACTAAGTTATGTGTACGACATGATTTCTCACCTCACAGTGAACGTAAACGGTATCATCCGCGAGTACGTATGGCTGGACAAACATCCGATTATTCACTCAAACAGGGGCAATACTGACCGACTCTTTTTTGTCCAAGCTGTTATAGTACAAGACGAACAAACATCCCGATGTTTGTTCAATGGTGACTTAGTAGTAATTGGAAGTCCGTAGTATTGGGCGTCGTTCGGTGGTCAGGTTTCCCACTGCCTTGTCCACAGGTTGATGCCGAAGAGCTTTTTGAAGCCCATGGACAGATAGAACGGTTGCTCTGACCCAACGAAGGCAACTGTTGCGCCTTCCTGTCCGCATCTCCTGATGCCTTCAAGTACCACGGCCCTGCCCACCCCGATACGGCGGTAGTCGGGATCGGTGCAGACCGGTTCAACGTAGGCGACTCTGTGAACCGTATCATGCCACATGCCGCAGTACGAGGCGTAGCTACCGTTGGGAGCTACCGCTACTATATTCAGGTCTTTCCGGTAATTAGGGGCTGATTGCATCTTCTCCCTTTCTGCCAGCCAGTCCTGGGGTGGTTCCCCGGGGTGGTTGAAGCCGCGGTGGATTACCCGGCTGAGTTTCCAGAGGTCGTTTTCTTCCTCCAGACTTTGCAGCCTGAAGCCATCTGGCAAGTCAATTGGCGGAAAGGGATGGGTTATCTCGAATACCGACCAGCAGTCCGAAACACCGTCGACTATTCGGTAACCAGATGACTTAACGATAGACTCGAACTCTGTATCAAAGTCATTCACCCACACCGAGATTTGCCGCTGTCCGTTGTCGGCTTCCACGCTGAGGTGCGCCTCAGCATACTCCAGCATTTCAGGCTTGAGATACGTAAAATCTGGATGTATCTGGAAGTATGCCTCACCCATCATGGACTCGAAGTGCGCCACAGCAACGATTTTCCCATCGGATTCCCATACACCTATCTTTGCCAGTGCCGACTCACCCAGCCTATCGAGCTGTGGGTGGTAATGCATGTACTCCCAACGTGGTTGCAGCCAGTTGTCATGATAGGTTCGGGGGCGGTACGTGTCAATCAGGAACTGCCCCACGCGGTTGAAGTCAGCGGGATGTCGATAGCTTCGCAGTCTAACGCTCATGTTGTCTTGCTAATTGTCTTGTCGGCATTGATCTGAGACAGTATATCAGGCTGCTGCTACTAGAGCAACAGAGTGGCCGCTCTCGGTCTATAGCTCAACCATTATCTGAAGAAGTATCAATCAGAGGGTGGCAGGTCACAATCGACACAGAGCATCTCAACAGGGAGACCGATAGCCTCAGCCAGTTCTTCAATTGTGGGGTATTCTGCGCTGTCAACGCCAAGAAAGGCAGCTCTTTCTGTAAAATCAGGAATCCGAGCGGCTAGGAGGTCGCCCTTTTGAACGGTTTTTCCCCAGGGGCAATAAGAAAGGGAGTCCGGATTGGAAACCCTGAGATGAATCTCATTGAAACCCAGATTTCTGATCTTGGGAATAGTGCTTCGTTGAGTCTGAGTCCCTCGCCTGATCGAATCATCACAAACCACTAATACTTTCCCACGATAATCTTCTCCGCTTCCCAGTTGTTTGGTGTGAGCGTAAGTTTCTCTTTTTTCCTGGGTTAACTGGATGTAGCTCCTACCAGCATATGGATATTTAAGTAGGACCTCATCATACTCAGGAGCTCTCTCCACCTTCCCCTCATTCTTCTGTCGGACAAACTCCTGAGCATATCCTATAGCACAGAACCTGCCAGAATCAGGAATTGGAGCAACTATGTCCGGAATGAATCCC
>CP070842.1:1882818-1888336 GCA_020342155.1 Dehalococcoidales bacterium | reverse complement strand
TCAGAAGGGTTACGAGACGGTGGTCTCCGTTGGTGGCGATGGTACTATAAATGAAGTTGTTAACGGACTCCATGATAGCGGTACCCTGGACGATGTCTCTCTGGGCATTATCAGTACCGGCACCGGTAGTGACTACATCCGTACTGTCGGTATACCACGCCGCTACGAAGACGCCTGTAAGCGATTACTGGAACCAAATAAGATGCTTGTCGACCTTGGAGTGGCCGAATACAAAGACAATGGGCATACGGCTGAACGACTCTTCGTGAATTTCGCCGGTCTCGGCTTCGATGCCGAGGTAGTCCGGGCTACCACACTGAAATACAAGTCTCTGGGTGGCCTGCCTGCCTATCTATTGGGATTGCTGACCACGCTCCTTTGTTACAGGAACCGGGAGATAACTCTGAAGGTGGATGGCGAGGTCGTCAGTAAGAAAATTTGTGCCACCGTAATGAGTAACGGCAAATACGGCGGCGGCAGTATGTTTGTCGCTCCCGATGCTGACCTTACCGATGGCTATTTAGATGTTCTTACCATTGGTGATTTAAGCAAACCGGACCTCCTGTGGTCGCTGCCGCGAATCTATAAGGGAACGCACCTGACGCATCCCAAAGTCATCATGCAGCGTGGCCGGGAGGTAGAGATACAGTCCAGTCAGCGTTTGTTAATACAGGCTGATGGCGAACTCCTTGGCGAGGCCCCTGCCCGCTTCCGGGTCTTACCTTCTACCCTAAACGTTCTTGTCTAACTGACTCGTCTACTCATAACTCTATCCTCATTTAGTTTGACCGATTCATCACCTGACCTGTACAATGAGACCACGTTTTATAGAGACTGGTTTTAGAGGAGGTTTATTATGCCGTACCGGAGGTTTGTCGTTCCTCGTACTATCGCTTATGGGCCGGGGGCCCTGGAACACCTATCGAGTGTGCCAGCACAACGGGCAATGATAGTAACGGACCCTGGGGTCAGGGACCTGGGACTGGCGGAGAAGGTGGAAAAGACCCTCCAGGCTGGTAACATTGCGACCACTATCTTTGATAATGTGGAACCCGATCCATCGAAGGAAACTGCCTGGGCTGCCTTTGCCCTAGCACAGGACTTCAAGCCTGATATCATTGTCGGTCTTGGTGGAGGCTCCCCGATAGACACCGGCAAATCAGCTTGGGTACTATATGAGAATCCCGACCTTGCTGAAAAATCCTTCCTCGAGTTTTTAATGGAGGCACGTAGGCGTGAGCTTCGTAAGAAGGCGAGGTATGTGGCAATTTCCACGACCAGCGGTACTGGTTCAGAGGTAACTAGTGCTGCCGTAATCACCGACCGTAGTGTCGACCCTCCCAACAAAGCCGGGTTTGGTTCACTGCAGCTTGTACCGGACATCGCCATTGCTGATCCAGAACTGGCAGCCTCGATGCCTCCGGCAGTGACGGCCAACACCGGGTATGATGCACTTGTTCACGCCGTAGAGTGCTATGTTCTCACCCCCCCATCGGATATGATCGACCCACTGGCTATCTGGTCGGCCCGGACAATACTGGAGTGGCTGCCAAAGGCTGTCGATAATGGCGCAGACATGACAGCCCGTGACAAAATGCACTTGGCGGCACTACAGGCAGGCATAGCCTTCAGCAACGGCAGGCTGGGAATGGTCCACGGCACGGCGCATTTGATTGGGGCCACTCATCACATTCCTCACGGCAGGGCTAATGCTTTCATGCTCTGTCAGTCCTTTGCTTTCCTTTATCAGGGCTATCGTGCCCGCCTCGTTGCTTTAGCAACACACCTCGGAATCGACGGTAAGGATGACCGAACCAAGGTCATGAACCTGCTGGCGTTGTTCGATGATTTGAAGAAGAAGGTTGGCATTTCTCTGGCAATCAAAGACTCCGGACTGGAAGAGAGCCAGTGGCAGGCACACCTCGGTTCGATTGCGGCCAGCTATGCGGCCACTTTCAGCCGTATACCTGGTCTAAACGAGCTTTCACCCGAAGACCGGCGTGCTCGTGGGATACCGGCTTCTGCTGAAGAGGTGGAAGCAATCTTTATGCATGCCTGGAATGGCACCAGGGAGGAATTAGCCTAAACTCGTATTACGGTAGTTTCGTCCATCGTTTACTTCCCCTGAGACACCTGCTACACTTGTAGTAGTACTCATGGACTGTATTATCACCGAGGAAAGCTTCGACTGGTTCACTGCTTGCTGGCAGGACAACAATAACGGACTGAGCTGGGACAACTTCTTTGTTATACCGCCGTGGCTGCGTGTCTGGCAACAGGTATTTGCTCCTGAAGCCCGGCTGTGTTTCCTCGTCGGCCGGCAGGAAGACCGGGTAATCGGCATTGCCCCACTTAGAATCACCGAGCACACCGCTTCTATAATCGGCAACCCTGATGTCTGCGATTATGCCGATTTTATTGTTGCTCCGGAAAGCGGCACAGAATTCTGTACCGCTTTACTCGATACGCTCAAGCAAAGGGAAATCGAATACCTCGATCTGGTCTCGGTCAGGCCTGATTCGGTGGTGATGACCTCAATGCGTGAAGCAGCGCAACAAAACGGTTGTGAGTTTGTTTGCACCAAAGACGAACTTACTCTCGAGCGAGACTTGCCGGTTACCTGGGACGAGTACCTGCAGAGCCTGAGTTCCAAGCAGCGGCACGAGGTCAGGCGGAAGCTGAGAAGGCTGGAAGAGGCGGGAGCGGTAGACTATCGATTCATTGAAGACGTCGAAGCTGTGCCTGATTTTATGGATCTCTTCCTGAGACAGTTTGTTGAAAGCCGGGATGATAAGGCCACCTTTATGACTGCGGAGATGGAAAAGTTCTTCCGGTATATGGCTGATGTCATTTTCAAAATTGGATCACTGAGATTGAGTGTCCTTGAACTGGACAATATCCCGGTGGCGGCGCTAATTGCCTTTGATTATGACGATGTTACCTACCTTTATAATAGTGCCTACGACCCGAAATACAGTTCGTTGAGTGTCGGTGTACTTTCGAAGGCCTTCTGTATCAGGGACAGTATCGAGCGGGGCAAGAAAAAATTCGACTTCCTCAAGGGCGACGAACGTTATAAGTATCACCTCGGCGGTCAGGAAGTCCAGCTATACCGCTGTCAGATAACCATCTAGCCGAAATTCTGATTTAGTACAGCACCTTTTCGTACCACAGGCTGGAATCTATCCTCGTAAAGCCAATGGAACGGTACAATGACTCTGCGACCAGGTTCTCACTGTCCACCGTCAACTGGGCTACCCGCGGCCCTCTACTTTTAAGAAAGGACAACCCAGCCAGTAGTAACTCCCTGCCGATTCCCCTCCCCCGGTAGTCCGGGTCTGTACCGAGCATTGAGACCCTGCCCCGGTGTTTGCCTTGCTTATCATGTTCTATCCTCACCCAGAAATAACCAACAGGTCTATCTTGATCCTGAGCAAGGCATATACCCTCCGTGGCATTACCGGCTGTGTTGATAGTATAGCCAATCTCCTCAACGGTGTTGGGATTGTATCCCCATGAGCCAGCGTAAGCGAGGTTTTGAAGTTCGGTAAGTGTAGCTTCTTCCCCTGCCTGGAGGGGATGTATCGGGAAGTTGGTAGAAATGCTCGACTCCGTGATTATGTCAAGGTCAATCTCCAGTTCATAGAAGCGGCGGATAGAGTTAAACCCCATCTTTTCCAGGACCAAGCGGACAAGAGTGTTGTCCTCATGAACATTCACGTGAGCTACCTTTGCTCCTAGGGCTTTCATCCTTGGTAATGCCTGGCGGTAGAGTCCTTCGGATACACCCTGCTGGCGGTGCTCAGAGAGCACCAGACATTCAAGAACGACCCGACCTATTCTCGCTTCGTCGGTTATGTCCAGGTAGCCGACCAACGCCCCCGAGATTTCGGCGATAAACAGGTCTTGTTCGGGAGTGTAGTTTGGTCGTCCTAGAGTGTCACATACTGCCTGCGGTGATAGATATCTCCCGTCTGCGGCCAGTGATGCCGCTTCGTTTTTCAATTGTACCAGTGTATTGAAATCATCAGGGTGGTAGTTGCGGATAATGCAATCTGAACTCATCTAGTTAGTCTTCCTCCTCAAGTATAATTGTACCAACCCTACCAGATATTATATATTATTAATTGTATCCCTGTAGAATATTTAAGGAGAGCGATGAGTATTGTAGAGCCCGTTCATGCGTTGGTGTGCACGCCGCACCCCGATGATGCCGAATTTGGTATCGCCGGGACGGTAGTTAACTGGGTAAGAGAAGGTAAGGATGTTGTCTATATCGTCTGTACCAACGGCGACAAAGGTAGCAGTGACCCTGATATGGACCCGGCAGAGTTGGCCAAGATACGTGAAGAGGAGCAACTGGCGGCGGCCGAGTTACTTGGAGTCAGAGAGGTCGTCTTTTTGCGCTATCCCGACCAGGGTATTGAGGACACCCCGGAATTCAGGAAAGATATTGTACGTCAAATAAGAAAATACCGTCCAAATACAGTGGTAACCGCCGACCCATACCGCCGTTATCTATGGCATCGTGACCACCGTATCGTCGGGCGTGTTGTCATGGATGCTATTTTCCCCTACGCCAGGGATATTCATGCCTATCCCGACCTGTACAAGGAAGAAGGCCTGGAACCACACAGGGTACGAGAAATCTTGCTATGGGGGTCTCCAGATACCAATTATAGCCTCGACATTACTGATACATGGGAGATTAAGATGGCAGCTTTAGCCTGCCACAAGAGCCAGATTCCTCCTGAGCGTTTCGCTGAAATGAAGCAGCGAATGAGGGAGCGTTACCAGCAGATGGCAGCCGACCAGAAATTCGAGTTGGCCGAGAATTTCCACCGCGAAGAGTTCTTACGGTAACTGCATCGCTTGTTTTTCATCAGGAGGAGAGCCAGAGAACATCGCCACACAGATTTGGGTCATGGCTCCGTGACTTGAACAAGGCTATCTCTTCCTTTTCTTTCTTCAGCACCGTGGGGTCGCCATGGCCGGAAAATACCTGGGTGTCATCAGGCAGAGGCAGAATTTTATCAGTTATTGACTTGATTATCTGCTTCAGCGCATCCGGTGAGCCTGTTTTCCCTGGACCGCTGGGAAAGAGTGTATCTCCGGATATAAGGTACTTATCGGTATAGAAGCATAGACTACCCGATGTATGACCAGGCGTATGCAGCACCTTGAGAGTTACATTACCGAAGGAAATGGTATCGCCGTCGGTAAGTAAAATGTCGGGTGGTGATGGCAAAGCATCCAGGGGATGGGCCGCTACCGGTACCTGTAACTGTGACCGTACTCCGGAGAAGGCCATAAGGTGGTCGAAGTGGTTGTGAGTTATCAGGATGTACCTGGGGTTGGTACCCTGCAACTGTTCCAGGAGCTTGCCGGCATCCCCCGGCGTATCTACAAGGACGCTATCGTTACTTTTCTGACATACTAACAAGTAGGCATTGGAGACGATACCACCAATTACGTCCATCTGTATAATTCTGACATTGCCGTCTTCTGCTACTACCGG
>CP070842.1:1869890-1882718 GCA_020342155.1 Dehalococcoidales bacterium | reverse complement strand
TAGTAAAGAGAACAAGGAGGTGAAATATGGCTGGAGGCTATATGGGGAAGATCCTATTTGTAGACCTTTCTGCCGGTGAGCTAAAGGATGAGGTACTGGACGAAAAGCTTTGCCGCGACTTCATTGGTGGCTACGGTATAGGGGCCAGGATTCTCTACAACCGCCAGAAGACTGGGGTAGACCCACTGGGACCTGAAAATACCCTTGGTTTTATTACTGGCCCTCTCACGGGTACTCCAGCCACGACAGGTACCCGGTACACTGCGGTAGCGAAATCGCCCCTCACCGGCGGGTGGGGAGATGCCAACTCAGGGGGATATTTTGGTCCTCACCTTAAGTTCGCGGGCTATGATGCTGTTTTTTTCAATGGGATAGCCGACAAACCTGTTTACCTCTTAATTGATAATGGTAAAGCTGAACTGAGAGACGCTAGTTACCTTTGGGGAAAGGATACCTATGAAACCGAGGACGTCGTGAAAACTGAACTAGGCGAGGCGGCAGAAATCGTCTGCATTGGTCCGTCTGGTGAGAAACTCTCGCTCCTCTCCTGCATTATCACAAGGAGAGGAGCGGCTGCTGCACGCTCGGGACTAGGGGCGGTAATGGGTTCAAAAAAACTAAAGGCGGTGGCCGTCAGTGGAAACCGGAAGGTTCCCCTGATCGATAGCGTCGCGGCCAATAGTTTAAGGAGGGAGCATATAGCCCAGATGAGAGAAGCGGAACCCGGAAGGGTGTCGTACCTTGAGCAATTTCATAAGTATGGTACCTCTGGTGGCGGTTGGCGATCGGCGCACAGCGGTGATACGCCGGTTAAGAACTGGGGAGGCGTTGGCATTATCGATTTCCCTGATCGCTCCGGCCTCGCTCGTGATGAGGCTATAGCCAACCTGGAGAGGAGGACAGGCTGTTGGCGTTGCCCTATTGCTTGTGAAGGCAGACTGAAAGAGGGAAGAGGTGAGTATAAGTACCCGGCAGGCACTCGCCGAGTAGAATATGAAACCCAAGGATCTTTCGGCACGATGTGCCTCAATAACAACACGGAGTCAATAAATATGGCGAACCACATCTGCAATAGCTACGGCCTGGATACTATCTCTACTGGCACCGTTATCGCCTTTGCTATCGAGTGCTATGAGAATGGTCTTATTACCAAGGCGGACACAGGTAGCATTGAGCTAACCTGGGGCAATCATCAGGCCATCGTGGCCATGACCGAGAAGATAGCCAAGAGAGAAGGCTTTGGTGATATCCTCACCGATGGAGTAAAGATAGCAGCTGAGAAAATCGGAAAGGGAGCCGATCAATATGCCATACATATTGGAGGTCAGGAACTAGGAATGCACGACCCGAAGCTCATGCCAGCTTACCGCACGGGCCAACCTGCTGCTGCTCGCTATCAGATGGATGCTACCCCTGGTCGCCATATGCAAGGTTTTGGGCCCACTGGTTTCCAGGGTCACCTTATTAATGCTGCTGGACTCTGTATGTTTGGCAACATGGCAGCCGACCCCGGCAAATATATAGCGGGATTCATGAACGCAGTGACCGGCTGGGACTATTCTATGGAGGAGCTACTCAAGGCAGGTGAGAGGATTGCCAATATGAGGCATGTCTTCAACCTACGCGAAGGCATAAATCCTCTACAGTGGAAGATACACCCTAGAATAATTGGTGTACCTCCTCAGAAGGAAGGGCCACTTGCCAATGTAACAGCTGACATTGAGGCTCAGGTATACTGGAATCTCGGTGCCCTAGACTGGGACCGATTAACAACGAAGCCGAGCCGGAAGAAGCTGCTGGAACTGAGCCTTGATGATGTAGCTGAGGAGCTCTGGCCCAAGTAAATCTCTCATCAGGAGGTAGATCTATCGTATTCTCCCTCGCCCCCCTAACTGATATGCTTGATTTAATACTGGCTATTAAGAAGATAACAAGGTAGAGTGGAAAAGGAAAACACGGAGCAATGTTCAGATGTATGGTGGAAATATTCGGGTTACCGGAGGAAATAACCGGTCCACCGAAGATAGAGGTTCGGCTAAAGGATGGGGCCAATCCAAGCGATGTCATTGCAGCACTCAGGCGTGAAGTCCCGGTGTTGGAAGGTCCCGTCATTCGTCGTGGAGAAGACCAGTTAACAGACTCTTTTGGTCTCTATATCAACGGGTATTACTACATCGATGATGAGGAGGTTCAACTCAAGGATGGCGACCGTATCGTGCTGCTAGCATTGGCCAGCGGGGGATGATTATATGGTAATATCACAAGAACATAAGGCTATCCAACAGCAATATTTCATTATAGAAAAGGGGGACATACCATTATGACTACATTTAACTTACCCGTGAGGATCGTTTACGGTGCTGGGTCTATTACCCGATTAGGGAGAGAAGCAACGGCAATAGGCCGAAAAGCTATGATTGTCACCTATCCCGACATCCGTCGAGTGGGACTACTGGACAGGGTTATTGAAGACCTGAAGTCAAACGGGGTTGATACCCTAGTTTTTGAAGAGGTAGAACCAAATCCACGTTCATCAACAGTGGATAAAGGAGCTAACATAGCCCGTAGCGAGAAGATTGACCTGATTATCGGCTTGGGTGGCGGTAGTGCTATGGACACAGCTAAGGGAATAGCGTTAGCCAGCAGTGGCACCGAGTCAGTCTGGAGCTATATATTAGGAGGTACAGCTGAAGTAAAGGGTCCAGTTCCCCCACTCATTCAGGTACCAACTATGGCCGGTACCGGCTCTGAGATAAATGCTGGAGCCGTAATTACCAATTGGGAAACCCATGTTAAGACTGGGATAGGTCATCGTAGTTTATGGGCAAAGCTGGCTATTATTGACCCTGAAGTGACGCTTACCGTACCTGAAAAACAAACAAAAGCAGGAGCGGCAGACATCTTTTCTCATGTAGTGGAACGCTATGTTACCGATGACAGACCCAGTCCCATGACAGACGGTATTCGCGAAACTGTAATGAAGATGGTAGTGGAGTACTTACCGAAGGCATTGGCCCGCTTGGATGACATAGAAGCTCGTACTCAGCTTTCCGTATCGAGTGCTACTGCTATGTCATCATTTGTTACCTGGGGAGACGGTGCGGGCGTAATGAGCTGTCACAGTGTTGAACACGCATTGAGTGGATACTACGATGTCACACATGGTGAAGGCCTAGCAGCTCTGTTGCCTGCATGGATGAAATTCTATCTTCCAGAAATGAAGGAAAGATTCGACTTGCTAGGTCAAAATGTATTTGGCAAGAAAGATGGGATACAGGCTACTGAAGAATGGCTACAAAGCGTAGGAATGAGGTTACGATTGCGAAACCTGGGTTGTGAACTTGAGCGGGCTGATGAGATAGCGGAGCTGGCAATACAGTCAGCCCCTGGACTCGATAGCAGGGGTCCAAAAACAATAGATGCAAGGGCTATAGCTCAAATATACAGAGATTCGTATTAAATACAGCTCAGCCGACCTGTCCCCCGAAAAGGAGTCCAGTTATAATGTTATTAGGAAAGGATAGAAAAAGGGCTAGGTCACCTACACAAAACACAGTATTGTTTCAGGTAGAGACCGACTCTGGTACGCTGTGTTTAATTTGCATATTACTTTGTACGTGCCGTGGTAACTCTATTTCCATGTCCCAAGTTCCATCCGGGTAAGCGATCACCTTAGCGCCAAGTGATTCCAGAACAAACCTTCGGTCTTCGGGTGTTGCCCGTGCCAGCCGCTCTTCGAAGCGGCGTCGTAGCGATTCAACTGCATCCGGACTGAAAGAAAGGCGCTCGATGTCAGCCAGTTGATTCTCCAGACGGCACCGCTCTTCTTCCAGCCAACGTCGTCTGGCCCTTATTAGTCCAACTTCATGTTGGAATACCGGCTCACTTACCTGAGCGTGGGCTGCAAGGCGAAACGCCCGTGATTCGGCCTCTTCCTCCTTCTGATCTTCACCTTCCAGGTTAGTAATCTGGCGTCGAAGACTTGCTTCGCTTTCCTCGGTTAGCCCGTAGCGATGGCGGATTTCATTCTCGAATCCCTGCGGCCCACGGAGAAATTCAGCGACTGTCTGGAACGCACCATCTTCAACTGCCGTTACCCCCATCTCGTGCGACTGACATGCTTCTCTATTGACGGGTTTCCATTTAGCGCTGCAATAATAGTAGGAATGACCATTGCGTGTGACGCCGATGTAGGTACGCCCACAGGCAGAGCATCGGATTAATCCCTTCAGGACATACTCCCGCAACCTGGTATTACGTTTCGCACATAGTCGGTTAGCTTTTAAGCGTTGCTGCACCCAGGCAAACTCCTCTTCGGTGACCAGTGGTTTCTCGACAAGGCCGTACAGCAGGACGCGTTGATCTTCCAGACGCGGTCATCGGCTTGTTTTTTCGTAAGTGGCCTTACGCCGTCGACGCGGTTCGACGGATTCCTGTTTGAGAGCTTCGATCACGCCGGAATAGGCACGGTTCTTCAACACATTGCGCAGCGTGTTGGTGTTCCAGTCCCGTTTGCCACTCGGGGTAAGGATACCCCGCCTTCCAAGTTCCCGGCATATGGTGTGGATTTTTCCTCCGGCTAACGCCATGCGCCAGATCTCCCTCGCCTCGGGCGGCAGGCAGCGCAGCCATGCGATTGCCGACTCAAGCCTGGCGTCGTTCGCCTCTTTTCCCTTCATCTCTTGCGTCACCGTCCTCTATATACTATTATGGCGCAAAAGAGGGGATTTGTAAGCGGGTAATCAAGAATATAATCCAGGCGGAAAAGGGAGAGATATGGAAAAGTCAATAATCATCATCGGGGGAGGACTCGCCGGTCTGGCAGCGGGTTGCTACGGTCGGATGAACGGTTACCACACATCTATCTTTGAGATGCATAATATGGCAGGCGGAGTATGTACCGGCTGGAAACGCAAGGGATACACAATCGACGGTGCGATGAATACGATGATGGGTACAAGACCTGAAAGCGGCTTTTACAGGTTCTGGGAAGAGCTTGGGGCGGCGCAGCAATGGCAGATATGTAATCATGACCAGTATATTCTTATGGAAAACGAAGACGGTAAGATTTTTACAATGTATTCCGATATAGACCGTCTCGAACAGCAAATGATTGAATTTGCACCGGAGGACGAAGCAGTCATTCGAAAGTGCTGCAAAGTAGTTCGCGATTGTAGACGAGTCGAAATGCCGATAGATAAGCCAACGGAGCTTTACGGCGTACTCGACTACATCAAGATGTTAAAGATGCTACCCACGCTAAGATTAATACAAAAGTGGGGCAGGGTTTCAACGGCTGATCATAACAGGTGTTTTAAAAATTCATTCATGCGTAAGGTCTTCGGCATTCGTCCGGAAGCTGAATTCCTTGGAATGCCAGTGATAACTCTATTTTCGATGCTTGCCTCGCTAGACCAGAAAGATGGAGGTTATGTTATTGGTGGTGCCCTGGCCCTGGTCAGCTATATACAGCAGCGATACCTTGACCTTGGCGGCGAACTACACCTCAGAGCAAAAGTAGAAAAGGTGCTGGTAGAAAACGACAAGGCTGTAGGTGTAAGGCTGGCAGATGGTACGGAACACCGCGGCGACGTCATTATCTCTGCCGCCGACGGTCATACCACCATTTTCAATATGCTGGACGGCAAATACATTGATGACAGGATACGTGGTTATTATGACAATCTTCCGTTACGCCAACCACTGGTATATATCGGACTTGGAGTAGCTCGTAGGTTCGATGATGTGCCTTCCTCTACCGAAGGTCTTCATTTCCCTCTCGAGGAACCCGTAATTATTGCAGGTGAGGAACATGACACACTTGGTGTACAGATATTCAACTTTGATCCCACACTGGCGCCTGAGGGCAAGACTGTGGTCAGAGTTTATTTCATCACGGACTACGATTACTGGGAGAGGTTATACAAGGAGCCTGAACAATACAAAGCGGAGAAAGAGCGGATAGCAGATACGGTGATTGCCCTACTTGATAAGCGTTTCCCGGGGCTGGCTGACCAGGTGGAGATGCGTGACGTGGCAACTCCGATGACATGGGTTCGTTATACCGGTAATTGGAGAGGTGCCTATGAAGGGTGGATGATAACCCCCAAGACTCTCATGCATCAGTGGAGCAAGACCCTACCGGGGCTGGACAATTTCTATATGGCCGGGCAGTGGGTCGTTCTGGGCAGCATGCCTACGGCGGTCATGTCGGGTCGGCATGCGGTACAATTTATCTGTAAAAAGGATAAGAAGAAGTTTGTAACCAGCACCCCGTGATGGTGATTCACCTCCTAGCGCCCCGCAGCCGCTAGGTTCCCACATCAGGTTAATGGCGCAAAAGAGGGGATTTGTAAGCGGTAAATTGTAATTAAGTCTCTTATACGCTAAAGGCGAATGAGACTGACGTACTGAAGCTCAAATTGAAAAGGAGTCTAAAATGGCGAGGCTATGGTACTTAATAATATTTGCTACAGTTGTTTTTATATCTTTGACTGGATGTACTAACAATCATGGGGTTGTTACGGTAGAACTTGGTGAGGTATTCACTATCGGCATCGGTAACAGCGCCCGGATAGTCGGTGAAGATATCGAACTAACATTCAATGAAGTTATTGGTGATAGCCGTTGCCCGCAGAATGTGATTTGTGTCTGGGAAGGAGTAGCCAGCAGTAAAATTACAATTATTCATCGAAGTGTAGGCTATTTAATAGTGCTAAATCAACCTGGTTTAACAGAGCATGCCGAGGACACCTTTATCGACTACACACTTACTTATAGTCTCAACCCATACCCAAGAGAAGGCGAAGAGATACCTCCCAATGAGTACCGACTAACTCTTACTATAACAAAGTAACTCTAGCCGCCGGCCCTACCATGATAGTGCCATCCCGCCGTTCAGGGGCATATGTAGCGCCCCACAGCCGACGTGATTCAGATCACATGTAGCATACGATAGTATCTGCTACTAAGCTACGTGCATAAGTTGAGAGAATCGTTGTCAGCAGGCCTCATTGCCGTTGGATTATGTATATGACAGTTGACAAATTGTACGGTATACATTACATTAAGTTATGTGTACTATACTATAGTGCGTGTGGCATTACTGCTAGGGAACGGGAGGACATGACAATGGCACCGCTTCAAAAAGGAGCACTGTACAGTCTAGCGATAGGATTGGTATTAGCGATTGCTCTCATCGCCTTATTTGTATCAAGGGGAGACGTTACCACATTTGACGAGGACCTTGGATTCAGGCTGATTGTATACGCCCTGTGGATTGGGGTTCCCCTGTCATACCTGATAGTAGTCAAGCTGACCGTCCGCAAGCCGAGCCAGCTTGATGAACGAGACAAGTTGATAGCCGCCAAAGCTGTCAAGACACAGTTGATAGCGGTCATATTCTCGCTCATCGTGTGGACAATAGTGTTGACTGAGGTATATTCGGATGAAGGCCAAGTGCCGGTAATCTTCCTGACCTTGGTGTTCATATCAGCGCTCGTCGTGATGACCCTAGCACAGTCACTTGGTATCCTAATAGGCTACTGGAGGGCGGGTAAAGGCTGGGAATTGCGGGAATAGATGACAGATACCATCAAAAAGGGAGGACGACAATGTCACTGAATCAGAAGTGCGCTTGGGGGCAGTTGGCGATATTCGGACTGATGGTCATTGGCTGGCTAGTGCTTTTTGTTATGAATGGCACCATCTTCTACTGGCAGGACAACTCCATGATGATGACGTTCTATTCGATTTCAGGGGCAGGGTTTGTCCTGCTGGTTCTGATGAACATGTGGGCGACACTACGACGCAAGCATACAGAGGTTTCTTCGGACGAACGGGACCGAGCCGTGTTTCGCAGGGCATCGCTATGGGCAACGGGAATATCCTACACCACGGTGGGTGTGCTATTACTGACTGTTACTATCACCTACATGAATCGTGGCAGTGATACTGTGCCGGTTTACTTCCCTCTGTTCATAGTACTCGTTGGGGGGGTGACACTCCTGCTAACCCAGTCCATTGCAGCTCTGTTCCTGTACAGCCGGAAGGTTGGAGATGACTAGATCCAGGGTCAAGAACCGCATCAGACGCTTGCGCTTCGACAATAGTGAGATGACACAAGAGGAGCTGGCTTCACGTGCTGAATGCACGAGGCAAACTATCATTGCCCTGGAACAGGGAAAGTACGTTCCTTCCATCGCATTGGCCTTCAGAATTGCAAAGGCTTTCGGTGTTAGACTTGAGGATGTCTTCCAGTATGAAGAGGATTAGCCCAAGCGGGAACAGGCAATGGATTAGACTTGCCTACTCCCGTCAGCGCCCCGCAACCGCTAGGTTGTAGGTTCGAGTCCTACCCGGGGAGCCAGCTACACAGTGCTTAACCCTTCACAGGGCAAAAGGAATGACTTGCATAAAAGAAAAGGGAGCCGTTACAGAGGCTCCCTTAGTTATTGGGGCTTTATGATACTAACCAGCAATCAAATAAACCCCACGGCACTCATGGCAAGTCTGCAAATCACTACCAGTCCCAGTCGTAGTGAAATTCAATCACCTCAGTCTCGAAAGCACGGGGCCCGCCATAAATAACCCAGACCCCGTAAGCCGGGAGATACACCGGGGTCCCACCTGAAACGAACACATAGTTCCATTGTGCAGAAGTGGCGGGGTACATTCCCTCCCTCATCTGGTCTGGCGTAGCTTTGAAGTTGAAGTAGCCGTTGCCATCCTCGTTGGTCTGAATAAAGAAATTCTCCCCGGTAAAAACTACCCCGGGATAGGCTTCGAACTCCCAGCCAATATCGTATCTGGTGTCAGGCAAGGCGCCGGTCAGCTTGTACGACTCTATGAAGTAATTGATTGGTCCTTCGGTATTAGTTCTCATATACCAACCATTCTGCAGAGTGTGCCCGGCTGCTTCCCCTTCCGCGGTAAGATATATGGGTACCTTTTTCCAGTTTATCATCTTGTGGAAAAGGCAAACGGTATAAGATAGCTATACGCATGGCTGGACAAACATTCCGAAGATTGGCGCATAATACGCTTATACCCTTTAGCTTCAAGATAGGAATTGACATAGGGAAATAGTCTCGAAATAGACGGAGAAGGGGAAGAGTAGAACTGTGTCCCAAACAATGATCAGACTTATTTTTAATTATTTAACAAAAAGTCATAAGGTTAAATTTCAAGAACTAGCACGTTTATCGTCCCCCTCGAGGAGTAATAGAAGTTAAAAATATAATACACAATAGAATCACGTAGTACTGCTTCTCGTAATTTCCCTTAATCGATAAAATACTCTATTCTTACAGTAGATATCAGTGTGGATATTATTCGTACATGGTTCGGGGCACTAATATATTTAGAAGGGGGTTTCACCATGGAAGGCGAAAGAATTTCATATCACGACTCAGTACGTAGAGTGTACGATAGAATCAAAGAAGATGGTATGAACAATATCTGGGATAGATACGAAGCCCAGGGGATGGGAGGTAATCCTGACCAGCGTTGTCCATTCTGCATGGGAGGTGTTCGGTGTGACCTATGTTCTAACGGGCCTTGCCGCGCTGATGCTGTCAAGGACAAGAGGGGTGTTTGCGGCATCACCGGCGATGGTATGGCAATGCGCATGATGCTTCTAAGGAATGTATTAGGTGCTTCAACATACCATTACCACACTGAGCAGACTATCAAGACGCTTCGGGCTACGGCAAATGATGAAACTCCTTTTAAGATAACAGAAGATAGTAAGCTGAAAACTTTTGCCGGAAGGCTCGGAGTATCCACATCAGATACAATTAAGAAAACGGCTCTTGCTTTATGCGATTTTGTCCAGGCTGATTTCAATCGCAAGGCTGATGAGCCGAGTCACATAGTGGCAGCACTTGCACCTGAGGAACGTAAGGAGGTTTGGAGGAAACACGATATATTCCCAGGCGGGATATACGGCGAAATGATGCGGGCAACGAGTTCTTGTCTTACAAACGTAGATGGCTATTACGTAAGCTTGGCACTTAAGGCAATGCGCATGAGTATTGCCATGGCCTACCAGAGCCAGATTGTGAATGAATTTTGCCAGGATATACTGTTTGGCCTCCCAAGGCCACATCAGATGCGTGTTGACCTCGGTGTTCTCGATCCCGACTATGTCAATGTTCTACCCAATGGCCATGAGCCTTTCCTCGGTTTTGCCATGGTTCAACTAGTAAGGAAGTCTGATTGGCAGGAGAAAGCCAGGGCGGCAGGTGCCAAGGGACTACGTGTTATTGCCAACATCGAGACGGGGCAGGAAATGATACAGAGATGGGAAATGGATGATGTCTTCTACGGTTTTACCGGCAACTGGATAATGCAGGAGGCAGTTCTCGCTAGTGGCTGTGTAGACCTCTTTGCCTGTGATATGAACTGCTCTATGCCAATTGACCCGACATATGCTGAAAAGTATAAAGTAAAGCTGGTACCGGTCAGTGACCTGGTCGCCTTTGAAGGTATTAGTGATCGCATCAACTATGAACCTAGCAAGGCTGAAGATCAAGCAGCTGAGCTATTACAGATAGCTATTGATAACTTTAAAGAGCGCCGGGCTTCGGTAAAACCGGTGACTGGTTTGCCAATGAACGAAGCTACTGTTGGGTTTTCCTCAGAAAGTATAGTTGAAGCCTTGGGCGGTTCTCTTGAACCACTATTGAAAGCAATTAAAGACGGCACAATACGTGGTGTGATTGGCCTAATCTCCTGTACTACCCTTAGAAACACGGGACAGGATGTACATAGTGTGAGGATGGCCAAAGAACTAATCAACCGAAACCTTCTGGTTCTATCAATGGGGTGCGGGAATGGAGCAATGCAGGTTGCGGGTTTGTGTCAACCTGAAGCTAGCGAACTTGCGGGCGACAGTCTCAAAGGTCTCTGCCAGACTCTTGGCGTACCACCTGTGTTGAGTTATGGGACCTGCACTGATACCGGTCGCGTTGCTGACCTGCTGGCAAGTGTATCCAACGCCTTGGGAGATGTGCCTATTCCCGACCTTCCGGTCGCTGCTGTTGCTCCCGAGTACATGGAACAGAAAGCAACTATCGATGCCGTCTTTGCTCTAGCCTTCGGGCTTTACACCTATGTCAATCCTGTCCCTACGGTGACAGGAGGACCGAACCTGGTTAAACTCTTAACCGAAGACTGCAAGGAAGTGACCGGCGGTCAGCTGGATGCCGAGACTGACCCGGTTATAGCAGCGGATAATATACTTGCTAGTATAGAGTCCAAACGGAAAAAATTGGGTATTTAAGGCGGTTAATCAAGCAAAGGCCACAAAATAGTAGATTGTTAAGATGCTTCTGCTTAACTAAAAATCGTTCCTATATATCCAAAGGGCAGAATCAGGATTAGCCCTGCCCCAAGCACTCCCATGTTATCACTGAAAGCTCCTGTTAGGACTAGAAGAAGACCGGCTCCGGCAATTATACCGCATACAAACAGTGCCATATTTCGCCCTCAGGCTCCCCTAACTAATCAGAAGTGGGTGGGCCGCATAGGTTGGGTTATAAATGGGTCTGGTCAACCCGAGATTTTTTCAAACGATTTCACGATTTTCGACTTGTTTGAGGAAGGCTAGCAGACCATTGAAGACCTGCTAGCCTCACTACCTACCACAATCGTGCATGCAGTAAGCTTTACCATTCTTCTATTACTATTATCACTGTGGACCTATTTTTTACTCAACCAAACTCTGATTTAATTAGCGTTTGGGATTTCTAATAACCCATAGCCTCCTTCAGATCCTGGTCTATCCAACGATACTTGACGGTGCCTGCATAATTGTAGTAGCCGCAAGCATATGTACCATAATAATTCTTTACCCACGGCCACCAGAACATGTAGTATTCCGGCAGCACGTTGTTGATGACATAGGTCTGCTCCAGGAGCCACGGCATCAAGTTCTTGTGGATTTGCATCATGGCTGGTTCGTTAGTACCAGCGTACGCTACCATCTGCGCATAGGCGTCTTCGATCTCAGTTACACTATAATCCTCATTAATATAGCTGAGATTGAAAGAGCTCGGACCTCTGAAATCAATCATCTTCAGGTAGGTACCGTTGCCCGAGTCGCTAGCGTTTACAATCTCATTAGGGCCGTAATTCCTGGAACGGACTATATTGTTATAGACGGCATAGTCCTTAACATCGAGTGTCATGTTAATGTTGATGTCCGCCAGCATGTCCTTATACAAAGAGAGGATGTCTATCATGGCAGGTGTGTTCCAGCAAATGACACTGCAACTGAAGCCCCCAGCGTAATCAGTTTGGTCCAGGAGCGCCTGGGCTGCGGTTAAATCGTGTCCATAAAGCGCCTGGACATCCGTGGGCAGCTCTTCAAGGGGGCAATAGGCGGGCAGGTATGACAGGGTGGGTGTTATCGGCCAGGTCAATATCTCACCTGAGCCCTGCCAGTAGCTGTCCCTTATTAGCTCATGGTCTATCGCCAGCATCATCGCCTGCCTGACCTCTTTTATGCTGAAGGGTGACGTCGGCATGTCTGTCCTGAAGAACAGGCCGGTAGCCCCATCGGGGAGGTACTTCTTCCATTGTATAAGTTCATTAATACTGGGGTCATTGACGATGGGTTGGGCGTCTTTGTAGTTGACCGCGGCTAGCGTGTCAATCATCCCGGCGCGAAAGGCTGCTTCCCTGACGGAGGGATCTAATATGACCAGCCATTGGAATCTGTCCAGATAAGGTAACTGGTTACCCATCCCCGGGCCGATGGGGTCAGTCTCCCAGTAGTCCAGGTTCCTGACGAAGGTGGCATAGCTGTTGTTGACAAAGTCAGCC
>CP070842.1:1860976-1869790 GCA_020342155.1 Dehalococcoidales bacterium | reverse complement strand
TGCCCTGCTTAAAACTCTCGAGGAGCCGCCAGCACATGTCATCTTCATCCTGGCGACCACTGAGGCCCACAAGATACTCGCCACTATCATGTCACGGTGCCAGCGGTTTGATTTCCGCCGCCTTCCCCAGGCAGACGTGGTCTCCAAATTGATCCGCATCTGTGAGACAGAAGGGATAAACATAGAACCGGAGGCAATACGTCTTGTCGCCAAGAGTGCCACCGGCAGCCTGCGGGATGCTGAGAACCTGCTAGAGCAACTGACCACCTACTACGGCCCCGAGATTAGCCTCCACCAGGTCCAGGAGACGCTGGGCATTACCGGAGACTGGCGAACCAAAGAACTCGCCAGGCACATAATTAATAACGACGTCGCCGCCGGTGTCGCTACCATCAATAGTGTCAACACTGACGGTTTGAACCTGCGACAGTTCAACCGAGAACTGGTCGAATACCTCCGGGGATTGCTGCTGATCAAAACCGGCGCTGAAGAAGCGGTTGACCTCACCGCTGAAGACACCGCCGAGTTGAAAGAGCTCGCATCCCGGGCTTCACTGCCCCAGGTACTGAAAGCAGTCAAGGTCTTCGGACAACTTGAGCCTGACCTCGAGATCCACTCTACCCTGCCGTTGGAGCTGGCCATCGTCGACTGCAGTTTAACTTCACTACCAGAGCAGGAGAGCCCCATCCAACAACCCAAATATGAGGCCCCCCAACCTCAAAAGGAGGCTTCAACGGCACCCATTACCCAGGCTGAGGAGCCCCAACCAGCACCCGAATCCACCCCAACCGAGGCACCCCAGTCCGTGTCTTACAATAATTCCCCCCAGACATCCGATGAGGAGATAGCAAGATTGCGGCAGGACTGGAAAAGGCTGATTGCAGAGGTACCGCCGGAAATCAGAAAAACACCAGCGCTGGCGATTCTCCGGAGTGCCGGCATCATGCCGGTATCGATTGACAACGGCACCGTAATCCTCTCCTCCCGATACCCCTATCTCAAGGAGAAGCTTGAGGACCCGGAAAACCAGAGAGTTGTCGAAAAGGTTATTAGTACTTTCCTCGGGCACCCATGCCGCGTGCGTTGTGTCTCCGAAGACAATCACCTGGTAAAAGAAGCCCTGAGACTGGGAGGCCAGATTATAACTGCGGAGGAAGAATGAACTTATCAATGATTAACCAGGCACGTCAACTCAAAGCCAAGCTTGACGAAGCCCAAAAGGAACTGGAAAAGACCGAGGTTGTCGCTGAGGCTGGCAAGGGTGCTGTCAAAGTCACGGCCAACGGTCAGCAGCGGATTCTGTCAATCACAATATCACCCGAAGCAATGGATTCCAATGATCCAAAGCCACTGGAACGGTTGATACTCAAGGCAATAACAGATGCCCAGGCCAAATCCCAGAAGGTGGCCAACAAGCGAATGAAGAGCTTAACCGGCGGTATCCATATTCCCGGCCTGTTCTGATGGAGAGGTCACATTGAACCAGAGGTCTGTACCTGCGGCTGACGCCATAAACCGACTCATCGAGGAACTGAATAAGCTACCCGGCATCGGGCCCAAGAGTGCCCAACGTCTGGCTTTCTACCTGCTCCGCGCTCCCCGGGAGCAGGCCAGCCTCCTCGCCGACACGATACTCACAGTCAAACAGAAAATCACGTTGTGCTCTACCTGCTGTAATGTCACCGACACCGACCCGTGCCCCATCTGCCGTAGTGACCAGCGGGACCAGAGGATGATTTGCGTGGTAGAGCAACCCCAGGATATCCTGGCCATCGAGCACACCGGAAGCTACCGGGGGCTTTATCATGTGCTGCATGGGGCCATCTCGCCAACCGAGGGCATCGGCGCCGATGATGTGAGGATTAAGGAGCTTACTGGCCGATTGCAGGATGGGGCAGTATATGAGGTCATCTTGGCCACAAACACCAATCTTGAGGGAGAGCAGACTGCCCTCTACCTGAATCAACTCCTTTCACCGCTCGGCATTAAGGTTACGCGCCTTGCCCATGGACTCCCCTTCGGCACGGAGCTGGAATACGCCGACGATAACACGCTGACCCGTGCCTTTGAAGGCAGACACGAACTCTAGATACTCAGTCCAATCCCAGTACCAGACCCTTCACTCCCATCCAGAGCATTATAAAAAGGCTATTATAAGGAGACAAAAATGGCCAGTCGACACGGTGGATATGATTACCGAGAGTTCGTCGCCGAGTACTACGACGCCGCCTACGAGACCGCCAGGCAGAAGGACATTGACTTCTTCGTAGACTATTCACTGCGTGCCGGCGGTCGGATGCTTGAGCTGGGCTGCGGTACCGGTCGCGTGCTGATACCTACCGCCGCTGCCGGTTGTGAAATCACCGGCCTCGACATATCGTCCTACATGCTTAACATCTGTCGCGAGAAACTATCCCAGCAGCCAGAAGAAGTACAGGAGCGAGTGAAACTGGTCCAGGGCGACATGACGGATTTCGACACCGGCGAGACCTATTCACTGGTGACGACACCTTTCCGCCCCTTCCAGCACCTGATTACCGTGGACGAGCAGAAGTCCTGTCTTAATTGTGTCAATCGTCATCTTATCACCGGTGGACTGCTGATTCTCGACCTCTTTTATCCCCGATTTCAGAGGCTCATACCTGACCCACAATACATGTCCGAAATTGAAGACCTGCCTGAGATGACCCTGCCAGACGGCCGCCTTTTTCGGCGTACCAACCGCACAGCTGACTATCACCGTGAGCAGCAGTACAATGATGTCGAGCTAATATACTACATCACTTATCCCGATGGACGACAGGAGCGACTTGTCCAGGCATTCCCCTTCCGATATTTCTTCCGCTACGAGGTAGAGAACCTGCTTGAACTCTGTGGCTTTGGGGTGGTCGACATCTTCGGTGAATTCGACTGCTCACCGCTATCTGGCGACTCCCCCGAAATGATATTCGTCGCCGAGAAAAGAGATTGAATACATGCCCAGGCTAACCGGAATAAAGGCTATCTCCTTCGATGCTGACGGCACGCTGTGGGACTTCCAGAAAGTGATGCGCCATTCCCTCGGTAAGGTCATGGAAGAGCTGGAACGGCTGGACCCGAAGTCAGCTACCGAACTTGATATTGAGAAAATGATTGCCATACGGAATCGGGTGGCCGAAGAACTGAAAGGCAAGACCACCAACCTCGAAGAAGTCCGATTTCAGGCCTTCAAACGCGACCTTGAGGAAATCGGTCGCCCTAATGATGACCTGGCACGCCATCTCAACACGGTCTACCTTCAGCACCGCTTTGAAGACATTGAGCCTTACGAAGATGCCCTACCCACTCTGCACACCTTGCGGGAACGCTATGCCCTTGGTCTCCTCTCCAACGGCAACAGCTACCCGGAACGTTGTGGGTTTGAGGGGTTGTTTCAATCGGTAGTCTTTTCACAATATCACAACGTTGAGAAGCCTGATCCCGAGATATTCCGCATTACCCTCAGGGAGCTCGGTTGCTCAGAGGCAGAACTGCTACACGTCGGCGATTCCCTGGAAAACGACGTCGAAGGAGCACATAATGCCGGTATCAGGTGTGTCTGGCTGAATAGAGACAACATTGAGAATAAAACCGACATCACGCCGGACTATGAAATACATTCCATGACGGAGCTAGTGGATATTCTGTTATGACCAGACCGAGAAATTACCAGACCGAAGCCGTTATCATCAAGAAGACCAGACTGGGCGAGGCTGACAGCATCCTCACTATGTACACGTTTGATATGGGTAAGATTCAGGGATTCGCTAAAAGCCTGCGGCGCCCCCGGAGCAAGATGGCCGGTCACCTCGAACTGCTAACACATAGCAAAGTCTTACTCGCCCGGGGACGTAACCTGGACACGATAACCGGCAGCCAGACAATTACCGCTTTTCTCCCCCTGAAGAGCGATTTATGGCTAACGTCCTACGGTCTCTACGTCATCGAACTGGTTAACCAGTTCACCGCTGAACACGTCGAGAGCCCCGCCCTCTTCCGGTTATTGCTTGATACCATGCACAACCTCTGCCAGGAGGAAACGAATAAGGAATCTACCCTCCGCTACTTCGAGCTGCACCTGCTCCATGAAGTCGGCTACCGCCCCCAATTACAGCAGTGTGTCACCTGCAAGTCACCCCTGCAACCAGTCACCAACTATTTCTCCCCGGTTGCTGGAGGTGTCTTGTGCCCAAATTGCGGCCCACAACAGGCACTGAGCCACCCGATCACCACCAACGCCCTCAAGGTACTCCGGTTCTTTCAGGAAAACGATTACGACACCATCAACCGGCTCAAGATAGAACAGGCGCTATCACAGGAGCTGGAAGCAATCATGAGAGGCTACATCAAGTACCTTCTTGAGCATGACGTTAAGTCGGTTGACTGGCTGGACACTCTACGGGCACAGATGAAGCAGGCAGACGCCAGCCGATAAGCCACTTCCTTAAATAACAGTCTCAAAATCTAACGACTCCCGCCACTTTACTATAACTTGAAGATAGCCTATACTGACACATGTATAACAATCACCCACTATCGAGAGTGAAAAATGCCATCCAGACAGGAACGCATTGTCCAACAGAGGCTGGAGAAACTCGAGCGGATTCGGAAGCTGGGTATTGATCCTTATCCCAACCGGTACCAGCGCAGCCACTCCACCCGTGAGGCTGTGGCCCTGCTCGAGCAGATAGAAGCCGGCCAGGCCAAGAAGAGTAAGGTCAGCGTGGCCGGGCGTATCATGGCAAAGCGAAAAATGGGCAAAAGTGCTTTCTTCGATATCCGCGACAATTCCGGAAAGATACAGCTACTCTTCAAGGACATAGACCGCTTCAAGCCGAAGGAGCGTGAGCTGTTCGACGACCTTGATACGGGTGATTTCATCGGTGTTGAGGGTAGTCTACTCCGTACACGAACCGGAGAGCCGACGGTCGATGTGAAAAGTTTCAGTCTGCTCGCGAAGTCGCTACAGCCCCTGCCGGAAAAATGGCACGGCCTCAGCGATGTCGAGACACGGTACCGGCAACGTTACCTCGACCTGATATCCAACGCCGAAACAAGGCATACCTTCGAGATACGCAGCCAGATTATCGCCACCATCCGGAAGTTCCTCAACGAGCGTGGCTTCGTCGAAGTGGAAACCCCGGTGTTGTTGCCCTCGGCCGGTGGTGCGCTCGCCAAGCCCTTTGTCACACACCACAACGCCCTCGACATAGACTTTTACCTACGCATCGCTACCGAGCTTCATCTCAAGCGCCTTATCATCGGTGGTTTCGACAAGGTCTATGAGATAGGCCGCACCTTTCGCAACGAGGGCATCTCGACGACACACTCACCCGAGTTCACCATGCTTGAAAGTTACGAGTCCTACGCCAACTACCTCGATGTCATGCAGATGGTCGAGGAGATGGTATGCACCATATGTGAGCAAGTTGTGGGAACCCTACAGGTCGAGTTTGCGGGGAACGTTATCGACTTGACTCCTCCCTGGCAACGCATCACGCTCCGCGATGCCGTCAAGGAATATAGCGGCATTGACTTTGTTTCATTCCCCACGGCCGATGGTCTGCGGGCACGAATGCGAGGGTTAGATATGGAAGTCGACCCGGAGAGTAACTGGGCCAAACTGGTGGATGAACTTCTCAAAACCTTCGTCAGGCCTAATCTTATCCAGCCCACCTTTGTCTATGACTATCCGGTCTCCATGTCCCCCCTGGCCAAGATTAAGCCGGGCGAAAAGAGAGTGGTCGAGCGTTTCCAGGCCTTTGTCGGCGGCAGCCTTGAGCTTGGTAATGCTTACAGTGAACTCAACGATCCCATCGAGCAACAGGAACGGTTCGTTGAGCAGATGCAGGAGCGCCACGGCGCTGATGAGGAGCGCTGGACGATAGACGAAGATTTCTTGCTAGCCCTGGAGTATGGTATGCCCCCTACCGGCGGGCTGGGAGTCGGTATTGAACGGCTGGTTATGCTACTGACGGACCAGCAGTCCATCCGTGAGGTAATCCTCTTTCCCCACCTCAAGGAGAAGCCGTAAGGAGATAGACATGGTAGATGCGAACTTAGCGACTGTCTGTGGACTGTACTGTGGAACCTGTGAATATCTCGAAGTGCAGTGCCGTGGCTGTGGTCACGAGCAGGGCAAACCATTCTGGACCAAAGGGATAGAGATTGAAGTCTGCCAGCTATATGACTGCTGTGTCAACACCAAGCATCTTGAGCACTGCGGCATATGCGCTGAGCTCCCCTGCGAGATGTTCCTGTCGTTACGTGACCCCTCTCTTAGTGACGAGGAGTTCGAAAAGTCCCTGCTAGAGCGGCAGGAAGACCTCAAGAAGAGAAGCCTTATCGGCACGGAACAGTGGCTTGAGGAGAAATCATGAAAAGGGTGAGGTTGATATAAACCTTTTAAGGAGACCCCTATGCTAGACATCAGAATCATTAGAGATAATCCTGACATCGTTCGGCAGGCATTGACCAACCGCCAGGAAGATAGTGTCATACTCGATGAAATCCTGGAGCTAGACACCGAGCGTAGACAGAAAGTAACCGAACTGGAAGACCTGAGACACGCCCGCAAAGAGCTGGCACGGGACAGACAGGCAGATTCTTCCGAGAGAGGCCGTGACCTGCGCAATATGATAAAAGACCTCGAAGATGAGGTAAAAAATATCGAGACCTCCCTTGAAGACGCACTTCTCCAGCTACCGAATATCCCCCACCCCTCAACACCAGTCGGCAAAGACGAAAACGACAACGTCATCGTGAGTACCTGGGGAGAGCAAAAGACCTTCGATTTCACCCCCGCCCCCCACTGGACGCTGGGTGAGTCGCTAGGTATTATCGACTTCGAGCGTGGCGTCAAGCTCTCCGGCTCGCGGTTCTATGTGCTCAAGGGGATGGGGGCACGCCTGCAGCGGGCACTGATTGCCTTCATGCTCGACCTGCATACCAGCCGACACGGTTACCAGGAGATATATCCTCCATATATGGTCAAGCGCGAGTGCATGGTC
This sequence comes from Dehalococcoidales bacterium, assembly GCA_020342155.1. GTDB lineage: Bacteria > Chloroflexota > Dehalococcoidia > Dehalococcoidales > Fen-1064 > W589. The sequence goes on along the minus strand of CP070842.1, from coordinate 1,862,762 downwards.
GGGGCCGGCCAGCTACCCAAGCTCGACGAAAACATCTACCGTGATGTAGAGGACGACCTCTGGTTCGTGGGCACGGCTGAGATTCCGTTGACCAACCTCCACCGCGACGAAATCATCCTGCCGGGGATGCTGCCCTTCTACTACGTTGCCTACACCGCCTGTTTCCGCCGCGAGAAGATGTCGGCCGGTAGGGACACCAGAGGCATCAAGCGTGGCCACCAGTTCGACAAGGTGGAGATGTACAAGTTCACCGAGCCGGAGACCTCATACGAAGAACTGGAAAAGATGGTAGCCGATGCCGAGGAGGTCTGTCAGCAACTAGGTCTTCCCTACCGTGTTACCGAGCATTGCACCGCTGATATCGGCTTCACGGCCGCCAAGTCATACGACATCGATATGTGGGCACCGGGTTGTGAGGAGTGGCTCGAGGTGAGTTCCTGCTCGAACTGTACCGACTTTCAGGCACGTCGTACTAATATCCGTTACCGGCCTGCTTCCGATTCCAAACCCCAGTTCGTCCACACCCTCAACGGCTCAGGACTGGCCCTGCCGAGACTTATGATAGCCGTCATGGAGAACTATCAGCAGGCCGACGGCTCAATCGTCGTTCCGGAGGTGCTGAGAGGATTTGTAGGGGCCGAGATTATTACTTCCCCCTAATCCACTCCCACTTTTCGGCAAGCTCCTCGGCTTCCCGGATGATATTATCAATAAACTCCTTGACAGTGGGCACGCTCTTTATTGCCCCCACCGCCAACGAGCCTACCCGACTCGGTTCTGGTACATTGGGGTCACCCTCCCAGTCATTGGCACTCGGCTGGACACGCTCCAACATCGGCAACCACTCGTTCAGCGGCAAATTACCCCGCTTACGCATCACCTCCGCGTAGTCTTTCGGAGAGGCATGAGACATCACGCGCCAGCGTAGCCTGGGATTGTCCGGGCTTGTGTTTACCATGTCAACCTTCGAGGCCTCGTTGGTCGGGCACTCCTTGGTAGCCATGAAGGCAGTGCCCATCATGATGCCATCGGCCCCCATTGCCAGTGATCCCAGTAGACCACGGGCATCACCGATACCGCCGGCGGCTACGAAAGGCACCTTGAACTGCGGTGCTCCCCAGGTAACATTCATAAAGGTCGGTAATTGCTCCGGGTTCTTGAAACCAACACCCTCTACCCCGACAACGATTACGGCATCCGCCCCGAGTTCTTCGGCATGCAATGAGTCCTTTACCCGGGCCGTTTTATGTATCCACTTGAGGCCGGACTCCTTAATACGGGGTGCCAGGGAATCAGGCCGGTAGACAGCCGTCTCCACCGGCACCTTCTCCTCGATACATACCTCAAGCATCTCGTCGATACGGGGACAGATACCGAAACTCAGGTTCACGCCGAACGAGCCGCTGGTTGCCTTCCGGCAGCTCCTGATGTCCTCGCTTAGCTGCTCCGGTGTTCGGGAGGTAGAGGCCGTGATGAGACCATGAACACCTGCTTCGGCGCAGGCCGCGGCGAACTCCCAGTTGCCAAACCCCGCATAGGCTCCCTCAAGGATGGGGTACTTACAATCGAACATTTCGGTGATACGGGTCTTCCATTCCATTCTATTTCCTCCTGCAAAACTATATATAGAGAATAGCGAAAACGCCTTGTAGCGTCAACTCTGACAGCCGGAGGAATAGATTGACGTCTTGAGTTCCGCACGACTATACTGGTCTCCTACAGAAGGGAAGTAATCGATAGAAGAGAGGTCCAAAATGCCAGAGATGTATGAGATTCACGCCAAGGT
>CP070842.1:1846322-1860876 GCA_020342155.1 Dehalococcoidales bacterium | reverse complement strand
GCTATTCTTGCCGAGGCGAGTATCAGCTTCCTCGGCTACGGCATCCCGGAGCCGTTTCCCAGTTGGGGCGGCATGATTAACCAGGGACGAAGGTATTTCAACGAGGCGCTACATCTGGCCATATGGCCCGGCATAGCCCTGGTTATTGTTGTCTGGGGGATAAACATGTTTGGGGATGCCATAAGAGACCTTTTGGATCCCAGACTGAGAGGTGGCCTGGGACGCCACTTTGGAACGAAGAAACAAGTATCCAAGCAGTTAGCCAAGCTGGCCAAACGCGAGCAGGTAGAGCAATAAAAGTAGCATCAAATCGCTTTAAAACGGTTATCCAAAGTAACCGAGGTGTGAGGGGTGACAGCAGTGATTACTCACCCTGCCCAAGACCCGCAGCAAGCATCACCAGATACTTACAAGATATAGTCATTCCGTATTGACGCGTCGCATTATTTGGTCTATACTCCCCCTAAACCGTTTGAGTTAACATTCCATAATATCGGGAATTATCGGGATGGTAGCCAGCGTAATCCTGTTCGACGCCATGCTGGTAGACCTTACCTACGCCTGCCTTGACCTCAGGATCTGTCACAGACAAAAGGGGGAAGAAGGAATATGGGTGAGGATACAGCCAGATTATACACCGGCCAATTAGCGATAAAGAAACCACGCTCCTTCCCGTTTGATTCGGTTATCAGGCCTACCGAGGAAAAACCTGCGAGAACTGTTTGGTACGCTTATCATCCTGATACTGTACTTTCTCGGCCTTTTCACTCACTCAACAGCCCCGTGTGGAACGTCTATTCGAAGTAACGGAGGTGTAAGATGTGAGACTTATAAAAACAGGAATGATAACAGTAACTACTCACCCACGCTAAAAGGAGGTGAGAGGAAGTGAAGAGTAAATTCTTATGGATATTCGTGAGTTGTATCGTGGTAATAACCCTAGTGGCGTGGTCCTGTAACGACGGTACAGGCGGTGAGGAAGAAGAAGAAGAAGAGGAGGAGGAAGAGGAGGAGGAACCGCAATACGGAGGTACATACACCTCCTCTAGTTCCGCAGATGTTTCGTATTTTGACGAAGTCGTCGGTGGTAACTATGGAGGCCACGTTTATGCCCCTACCACAAAATTGACCCATAATGAGTTATTGCAGGGTGATTGGACGAAAGGACCGGCTGGCTCCGGTGAGACCGATTTCATCAATAGCAGTGATAACCGCATGGACTTGAAGACGGGCTGTTTGGCCGATTGGTGGGAGATACCTGAGATCGGGACAATCGTCTTCCACATCCGCGAGGGGGTCAGATGGCAAGACAAGCCGCCAGTAAATGGTCGATTGCTGACTCCGGAGGATGTTGAGTTTTCCATTAATCGGGCAACGTCCGCAGGGTATTTTGCGTATTTCTACGCCGAAATGTCCAGTACCCTGGAGGTAACGGTAGATAGTAATGCGCGGACGGTAACCTGCACGGTCCCCGTAGACCAGTGGGTCAACTTGTTAACCCTGATACCAGACTATATGTCAATAGTAGCACCAGAGGTGACTGAGCTATACGGAGGTGAGACAAACTGGCGGAACGTCGTCGGCACCGGGCCTTTCATGCTGACCGAGTACGTCTCCAACAGCCAACTCACCTACGTCAGGAACCCAGACTACTGGGAAACTGACCCCATCGGTCCAGGGAAGGGAAATCAGCTGCCTTATGTAGACAGGTATCGGTCATTAATCATGGTAGACCCCTCCGTCAGGGAGGCGGCATTTCGCTCCGGGCAGCTTGACATACTGGCTGGGATAAATTACAACGATGCCCAACCCGTCATTACTGACCCAAAGATGAGCGAAGCATTATATCGGTCTTACCTCCCCAGCGGGACTTTCTGCATGTTTTTCAGAACAGATATGCCTGAGTCACCCTTCAGCGTCAAAGAGGTAAGACAAGCGATGATGCTGGCCATAGACCAGCCGATGATAAGGGACGAGTACTATCAAGGTCATGCCGAGATATTGACCTGGCCACTGACACCCTCCAAAGAGTACGTGGATGCCTATATGCCGCTTGAGGAGCTCCCTGATAATGTCCAGGCACTCTTTGACCAAGACCTAGAGGCAGCCCAGGTGCTCCTGGACCAGACTGCTTATGCCGAGGGATTCGACTGTGAAGTCGTCTGTTATAGTACTCCCACAATGATGGACATCCTCACCATGTATCAGGAGATGCTGGCAGAAATCAACATCAACATGCATCTCCATGTTTATGATGTTTCTGACTACAGCACCCGAACCCGTTCCAGGAACCACGGCGCATATGAGATAATGTACACTACTGACTCGGGAAACGGTACTTATTTAAAGATGATCGACTTCAGAGGGCCGGGCGCTTACAACCCCAGCTACATTAATGAGGACTACGGTATACCCGAGATAGAAGAGGCCTATGCCGAAATTGTACAGTATGCTGGCACCAACGAAGCCGAAGTCATGAGAATCCATCGTGAGCTTATGCCGTGGCTTCTTGAGCAGGCTTACTGCATACCCTCGCCTGTCGCTGAATACTACAGTATATGGTGGCCGTGGGTAAAGAACTACTATGCGGCATCTGCCGTTGGATACTACAACGTGGGCAGCGCCATCAAGTATCGCTGGATTGACCAGGAGCTTAAGGAGGAGATAAGATACTAGACTGCAGGAGTGGTTGTTAATCTAGAAGTACCGCATGAATCGCAACCAGTAGCAACAAAGGAGCTGGAAGGTTAAATCCCTACCCCCTTATATATGAGGCTGTCCGTCAGTTTGTTGACGCACAGCCTCGCTTGGTTTATACTCACCTCAAACCGAATGAGGTATTGCTCACCTTGACAGACATTCAGGTGGTCATACTGGCCGGGGGACTGGCCACGAGGTTGGGTCGCCTGACCAAAGACCGTCCCAAGTCTCTCGTTGAAATACAAGGGAAGCCTTTCCTGGAATACCAGCTGAACTTGCTGCGCAGGGCAGGTATCGGGAACATTGTCCTGTGTGTCGGAAATCTCGGAAGGCAAATAGAAAGGTGCTTCGGGAAGGGGGAAGAGCATGGAGTCAGTATCCGTTACAGCTATGAGGACACACCCCTGGGCACCGCTGGAGCACTCAAGAACGCTATATCTCTACTCAACGACGTCTTCTGCTGTATGTACGGTGACTCCTACCTTTTGGTCGATTTACCGACAGTGATGGACTATTTCGAGGCACAGAAAAAACTTGCCCTGATGACCGTATTCAGAAATGACAACCATTTCGATAAAAGCAACGTCGTGGTTGTAGAGGATCTCGTCAGTAGATATAATAAGCAGGAAAAGAATACAGACATGGTCTACATTGATTATGGGGTGAGTATCTTCAGGAAACGCACCCTGGATATGGTCCCGGATGGTCAGTTCTATTCGCTGGAAGACCTTTTCCCCCAGCTGATAGCCTCCCAAGAGCTTCTCGCCTATGAGATCACGGAGCGATTCTACGAGATAGGTTCGCCACAGGGTCTTAGCGATTTTAATGAATACATCAGGGGGATAAGGTGATACTCTCCAGGGCACCTACCAGATTAACCCTTGGCGGAGGGGGAACAGACCTCGAGTCTTACTATTCCAAGTACGGGGGATTTCTTATTGCTGCCGGAATCAATAAGTACTGTACCATCCTGGCCAATAAAAGGTTCTATGACAGCATTCGTCTCAGCTACTCGCAGATGGAGATAGTAGACACGGTTGCTGAGATTAAGCACCGTATTTTCCGGGCGGCACTGGACTTGCTTGGAAGCGAGCCGGGAATAGAGCTTCATTCTACCGCCGATGTTCCTGCCGGCTGCGGCCTGGGCACATCCTCTGCCTTCACCGTGGCCCTCCTTAATGCCCTCCACGCATATAAAATTGACTTTATCAACCAAACGCAACTCGCTGAAGAAGCCTGCCATATTGAAATCGACATTCTTGGAGAACCTATCGGCAAACAGGACCAGTATATGGCTGCCTTCGGTCGCCTTACCTGTCTCACCTTCGATAAAAATGGAGATGTCCTGGTAGAACGCCTCAACACCTCTCATGAAGTAATAGACCAACTGGAAAGTAATCTTCTCCTCTTCTTCACCGGCAGAGAAAGGGAAGCCTCTGAAATTCTAGCTGACCAGGACACCAGATCAAAACAGGATGACCCGGTCATACTCGATAATCTTCACCGGATCAAGGAAATAGGACTGGAAACGAGGAAGTATCTGGAGAAGGGTCAACCCGACATGCTTGGTGAACTCCTGCATACCCATTGGGAGGTAAAGAAAGAACGCTCCCTGGACATATCCGACGCCTTCTTTGACGAATGCTATGAGGTCGCCCGTAATAAAGGAGCGGCCGGGGGGAAACTTATCGGGGCCGGTGGTGGCGGGTTTTTCATATTCTACTGCGAAAACAGCCACAAACCAAAGGTTATCGAGGCTATGAAGAAACTCGGCCTCAGATGGGAGCGGTTCCGGTTCGACTTTGACGGTGCTAAAATACTCATCAATACGTAAAGCGAAATAGATGAAAAACAAGCAATATATTCAAAACTACCTAAAAGAAACGCGAGATATCACCAAGCTCGTTTCTGTAGAAACGGTTGATAAGGCCATAGACCTACTTTTCGATGCCTGGAAGAATGGTAATCATGTTTACACCTGCGGTAACGGTGGTTCCGCATCCACAGCAACCCATTTTGCTTGCGATCTGGTCAAGACCACCACAGTTGCAGGCAAGGCAGGACTTAAGGCAGAGTGTCTTAACGACAATATTCCACTAGTGCTGGCCTTAATTAATGACGATGGCTTTGAGAACCTTTTCAGCGAACAGCTAAAGGTAAAGGCCGAGAAGGGTGATATCCTCATTTGCATAAGTGTCCACGGTGGTTCGGGCAGGGATAAGGCAGGATTGTGGTCACAAAATCTTCTCAAGGCTATAACTCACATTCAGAAAATTGGAGGCAAGACCATTGGCCTGAGTGGCTTCGATGGCGGAGCCATGAATGAAATCGCTGATGTTTCCATCGTTGTTCCCGCAAACTCTACCCCTCAGGTAGAATCATTCCACCTGGTCCTTGAACACCTCATTTGCAGTTGCCTGAGCGAGAAAATAATGCGGTGCTAGCTCGCCTGTCATAGTCCCGGAGGGACGTCGAGCATGGCGGACTGGATACTTCGCTGACATATTACCGGGCTCGGGCATAAGGTAGCCAATAAGCGCACTTTTCTTCTGTATAGCCAACCTATTCCATCAGTGGAAATCATCCGTACATAGACCTCGCACTGCCTCATTACCTAATGACTCTATCACTCTTCGATTAGTCCGTCTTCACTAGGTAACTACACCGCTCTCAGTAGCTATTGTGATGACGGGATTTACGAAATTATCCTGATGCATGTATTGGTCAACTGCGTTAGGTTAAATATATAGAGAATAACTCTACCGTCAAGGAAGATATCTCAAAATCTCCCTACAAAACCCGAATATCAGAGGGTGATATCTGTAATATCAATACTTACCGTAAATAGCTGGACGCAGGACCAGTAATACTCGAGATTGAACTAAAGAAATGACATCAGTAAAAGGTCAAGTGCCAGAAAGATGGCAACGTCTATTCGGCAGTAGCGGCATCAGACCTGTTATCCTAAATGGGAAGCCAATGGAGGAGGTGTTACTACAGCACAGGACGTACTACTGGAGGACGAGCAGAGATTGAGATAAGTTTGCTTGCATTTGGTTGTTCCGTCATTGCGAGTGAAGCGAAGCAATCTTGTCAGGTGCAGAAATGAGATTGCGAGGGGGCTAAAGCCCCCTCGCAATCTCATAAGCGAAAACAGAGCGGCAACACTGCTAGTGAAAAGACTGGGACGCTATCGAGGGCAAGAGAAGCTACTCTTATTCTCCCCGGAATAATGGCTCTCTCTTCTCTACAAAGGCTGTGGCCCCTTCCTCGTGGTCCCTTGTCTGGTTAAGTTCTCGCATCTGGGTACTAATGAACTTCAGGGTGTCCTCAAGATCCATCATCAGACCTTCATATATGGCCTTCTTCGTCTTCTGAATTGCCAGTGTTGGTCCTTTGGCCAGCTTCTCTGCCAGTTCCATAGTAGCTATTTCGAGCTCATCATGGGGGACGACCATTGTAACCAGACCGATGCGCTCTGCCTCCTTGGCATCAACCATGTCACCTGTCATAGCCATGAGAAGGGCTTTATCGATACCGACAAGTCTCGGCAGAAAGTAGGTGCCGCCGGCGGCTGGCAACATTCCGCGCCTGATAAACACCTCAGCAAAGCGTGCCCTGTCGGAGGCAATACGGATATCACAGGCACAAGCAAAGTCAAGTCCACCCCCGACAGCCGCCCCGTTAATCGCCCCGATAATTGGCTTCGGGCATTTTTGCATCAGGAGGTGAAGTGAAATACGCTCTGAACTCCTTGCCATCATGGCACCCTGAGCACCCGGCTGCTTGAGACGCTCCGCCATCGCCTTGACATCGGCACCGGAACAAAAGGCCCGACCTTCTCCCGTAATTACCAATACCTTCACGTCGTCGTCATTCATACTATCTTCTACCGCCCGGTAAAGGCTGTCCGACATGTCGGGGGAAAAGGCATTCATGTTATCGGGACGGTTCATCTTGATAGTGGCAATGCTGTCTTCCTTGGTATATATAATATCCGGATATCCTGTCAATACCTTTCTTTTTTTCGCCATCAGCTATGCACTCCTTTCAAGTAGGGGTAAACGACCTTAATAGGTAATTTCTTCTGGGAAGTAGATTGTTGTTTCGTAGCTCTGGATAGCCTCCCGCAGCATGTCCAGACTTATTGACTCCATCTGAATATAGACTGACCGTCGGCCAATTTCGCCCAGAGCGTGTGCATCGGAGCCCTGGGTACAAGCGCGTTTTTTGGGATAGCCCCGCACTGCTCCGGCATTCCATTGAGCCTTGTTCTGGGGAATGGTAATCTCGAGGGCTCCTAAATACTCGCTGGCATGGATTGCCATTTTAATCCGGCGTGGCTGATTCGTCTCGAGGAAACCACTGGGCCAACGCTCGACATGAGCTGCAATTGCCAGCCCGCCCCACTCCTCTATCTTCCGAAGCACCTCTTCTGTGTTTCCATTAGTTACATTGATAGCGTCCCCCCACTGATGCCGACCAAGCCCGGCATAGATGAGAAAATTTCGTAGCTCTTCTATCGGGGTATCGAGAGGAAACAGGGCAAGGATATGTCCCCCTACCGTGGACAACTCGATACCAGGGAAGATGCTAAGTTCTTTCCCGGCGGCTACACGTCGCATGTCCTCGATTGCCTCCGCCGAATTATGGTCGGTGATGGCGATCGCTTCAAGACCAGCAGCCAGAGCAGTGTCAGTTATCTGCTCTGGAGTAACGGACATATCACTGTAGCAGACTGATTTTGGGGTATGGATATGGAGGTCTACCTTCTTTAACGCCAGCTCTTTGAGTCTACTCACTGCACTATAAAATAGCGTAGCAATCTCTAGTCACTTTGTCAAAGTCAGCATGTCCTGGGTCCCGGTCGCCTCCAAATTGACAAACTGGCCCTTGAAATACTATTATTCTGAGAAGACGTGTCACGAAAAGGAGCCTGTCGGTGCCGTGAAAATGGTAATGTTGCTCCCTCGTAATACGCGGCTACTTTAGCACCGAGAACACTTCAATGAAGACCCTGGCTTTCATCGGAAAGCGTGAATCTGAGTTCGACAGTAGATAACAACTGCGGAGGTGGTGGAATGACTGTTTCCCGAAGAATCGTACTGCACTTTCCCCGTCGACTGGTGGACCGGCCAATTGTCTACCGGCTGATTAAAGACTATGACCTGGAGTTTAATATCCTGAAGGCCTCGGTCACCCCGGAAGAGGAAGGACTGATGGTGCTGGAGCTCAGGGGGGAACAGAAGGACTATGACCAGGGTATCAATTACCTGGGTGAGGCCGGTGTTCAAATCCAATCACTCAGCCAGACGGTAACCCGTAATGAGGAACGGTGCACCCAGTGCGGCGCCTGCATTACCATCTGCCCTACCGGAGCTTTCGAACTGGACCCGATTGCCAGAACAGTTGCCTTTGATAATCCCAAATGCCTTGCCTGTGGTCTGTGTATCAAGGCTTGCCCCCCAAGGGCGATGGAGTTACATTTCTGACTCAAACGTGACTCAGCGCCCTGGAAAGTCATGAGAGGAAGCGGAATAATCACGGCATGAGTGTTAAGATAAACATTCCCTCGTATTTACAATCCTTTACTGGTGGCGATGAGGTGGTTGAAGTCACCGGTAGCACTATCGCCGAATGTATCGACCACCTTATCGGACAGTTCCCTGATATAAGCAAGGTACTTTTTGCCAAAGAGGGCAAATTATTGGACTATGTTAGTGTTTATCTCAACGGGGAATTTGCCGACGCGGCCGAATTGACCAGACCTGTCAACGACGGCGACGACCTCCACATATTGTACCTTCTCGGCGGCGGCTGATACTGACAGCCGGCAGTCGATAAAAATATACCTGAAGAAGAACACTGAAAGGAGACAGAAAACCCTATGTTCAAGACCAGAATTACAGAACTACTCGGAATAGAGTACCCGATTCTCGCCGGACCAATGGCCTATATGTCAGGGCCGGAGTTGATCTCGGCAGTTTCCAACGCCGGTGGGCTTGGTATCATGGCCTCCCTGGGCTACCAGACGACGGATGAGCTACGGGAAGCCATCAAGAAGACCAAGCAACTGACCGACAAGCCTTTCGCTGTAAACATCACACTACTGCCATCGGCACGACCGGTAAAATACGAGGACTACTTCCTCGCCGCCGTAGAGGAAGGCGCGAATATTATCGAGACATCGGGGCGGAGTCCTGAACCTTACATGAAGCTGCTCAAAGATGCCGGAGCGACCGTGATGCACCGGGCGACCAGGACAAAGGACATCCAAACAGCCGAGAGGGTCGGTGTTGACGCGGTTACCATCCTTGGCATGGAAGCGGCAGGGCACCCGGGACAGGAAGAAGTAGGCTCGATGGTCAGAATCCCGGTAGCCTGCGACGCGGTCAAGGTACCCGTTATCGCTGGAGGAGGCATCGGTGATGCCCGGGGCTTCGTCGCTGCCCTGGCGATGGGAGCCGAAGGTGTGCTCATGGGCACACGTTTCATGGCAAGCAAGGACTGCCTTATCCATGCTAATGTTAAAGACTGGTTAATGACTCTAGGCGAAATGGACACTATCCTTATCCAGAAGTCAATCAAGAATGCCTCTCGCGTCGTCAGGACAGAGCACTCGGAAAAGATCCTGGAGATGGAAAATCGCGGTGCTAGTCTGGAAGAACTCATGCCGATGATTAGCGGACAGCGTGGGAGAAACGTCTACGCTACTGGTGACGTCGGCTCCGGAGCCGCAATATCGGTGGGACAGGTAGTCGGGATGATACATGATATCCCCACAGTCAAGGAAATCATCGACGGTATAATCAATGAGGCGAAAGGCATAATGCAGCGCCTTGAAAAGACAGGCCTGGCCGGCTGAGCCAAGCAGACAAGAGCAGGAGGTGACTCGTACTCAGTTGGTAGAGAGAAGGGCGGATGGGTATTGACTCGGGAATTTATAAAGAAGGAGATAAGGTGTTATGAAAACAAGAATGACTGAGTTATTTGGAATCAAGTATCCCATCATGCTAGCAGGAATGAACTGGTTGACCACACCCAAGCTGGTCGCAGCCGTCTCCAACGCTGGCGGTCTCGGTGTCCTGGCCGGAAACCACCAGACCCCCGATGAGCTCAGGGCAGCGATTCAGGAAATCAGGAGCCTTACGGATAAGCCCTTTGGCGTAAACCTGACACTGGGGATCGGCTCTGCGCAGCGTGCACCGATAGTTATCGAAGAGAAGGTCCCGGTATTAAACTACGCCCTGGGTAGACCCCCGGAGATTGCCCCTCTCATCGAAGCGGTACATGGCTACGGCGGTAAGGTAATCGGTACAATCGCCCTGCTCAGACACGCTCTTCGCTCTGAGCAACTTGGCGCGGATGCATTGATTATCACCGGCTACGAAGCTGCCTCCCACTCCGGCAATGTCGGAGCCTTAGTTCTGGTACCAACTATCACCGAGGCAGTCAAGGTCCCCTGCATCGGCGCTGGTGGTTACGCTGATGGCCACGGCCTGGCAGCCGCCCTGGCACTCGGCGCTGAAGGTATATCGATGGGTAGCCGACTGGCAGCCACCCAGGATGCCGAAGTTACCGATGCAGTCAAGGAGACCTGGGTCAATGCCAGCGAAGAAGACACTGTAATCGACCCGGCCTTCGACGGTATTAATTGCCGGGTGCTGAGGAACAAAGCCGCCGAAGACCTACTTGAAAAGAAGGCCTTTCCACTGTTCGATGCCATCTCGGCAGGCATGCATATGAAGAAGGTAATGAACATGTCCTGGGGAGAGCTCTTCCGCACAGCCAATAATCTGCGGAAACAGCAGACAGGCATAGGTGGTGGCCAGCGTGGTCTGGGTTCATCAATGCGTTTCGCTGTTGGTAGCCGACTATTCAGAACAGCCCTGGAGGACCCCGTAAACGGTATTCTAATGATGGGGCAGACCGCTGGTAGAATTAAAGATATCCCCACGGTGGCCGATATCATCGAGCGCACTGTCAAGGAAGCCGAAGAGATACAGAAGACCATGACCAAGCAGTTTGCCAACTGAGGTAAACTAGCCAATATTACGGCATAATTCGAGGACAAGCGGGTACTACTGGCAGCATTTTCCGGTAGTACCCGCATTTTTTATAGTGTTCTACATGATACGATAATCCATGCTGCAAAATCCCGTACTGAATCCGATGACCAAGAGTATGACTACAATAATCACCAGTACTATTACGCACCCTTTAATCATATATGTACCCCATCCTCATACCGCACTACACCCGGGAGGTTAAGAACCTATATAAAAACCTGTCATCTTCCAAGCACCTTGCTCTTTAATCAACCAAACTTCAAACGGTAGTCTTCGTTCACCGCTGTAGATGATAGTACCGCTCGCGCTGCCTGATGTTATTCCCCCACTTGATACCACCTCCCAGCTACTTGTACTTATCCGCTCATATCCTTCGAACAGACTGGGGTTGTTGTTGATAAAATCAGCCAGTTCTTCTGTATCTAACTGTGAACTGAAGCAGGCATACGCTGCGTCTATATCTCCCGCTGATGCAGCCTCCATGAACTCTGTGACTATTTCTTCCACCTCACCCTTGAACTGAACAAGGGTAGGCACAATACCACTGACGAAGAGAACTAACCCGACCAATCCGATGACAAACGGCTTCTTCGACTTATCCCACCTAGTGATGACATAGTAGAGACTATAGAAAGGGATAATCATGGAGAGACATCCATGTTGCATGGATTCGTTGAAACTAATGATGAGGAGCCATATTCCACTAGCAACATAGATTACTCCCCCGATAACTGCTAGAATTATCAATCCAGTCATGTGCTTCTCCTCTGCACTGGAAAGTGGATATATTGTGTGCCAAGGATAGCACCGCAAATTTGTGGAGTCAAGGTAGACACTTGCTTCCTCTGTCACCTAAATCCGCCAACTGTTATACTATATGTATTAGAAAAATATGTTCCGCTTCTTGAAAGGAAGGTGAGTACCATTGTTTAGGACCAGGATTACAGAACTATTCGGTATTGAATACCCCATAATCCAGGGGGCTCTGGGAGGTGGGCTGTCACGGGCCGGGCTGGTATCGGCGGTCTCCAACGCCGGCGGTCTGGGGATGATAACTTCTCTAAACTACGCCACCGCCGAGGGACTCCGTGAGGAAATCAGGGAGACCAAAAGTCTTACCGATAAGCCTTTCGCGGTAAACGTTACTCTGCTGCCGACAATGCGGCCGGTAAACTATGAGGAATACTTTGCAGCAGCCCTCGACGAGGGCGTACGTATCATAGAGACTTCGGGGCGTAGTCCGGAACCATACATGAAGATTGTCAAGGATGCCGGTGCCATCATCATGCACAAGGTCGGCGGAGCTAGGCATGCTAAATCAGCTGAGCGGGTTGGGGTAGATGCCGTCAGTGTCGTCAGCTTCGAGGCCGCAGGACATCCGCTCCCCGATGATGTTGCCTCATCGGTGCTTATTCCGGCCTGTGTCGATGCCGTCAAGATACCGGTTATCGCTGCTGGTGGCATCGCCGACGGCCGGGGATTCGTTTCGGCACTCTCCCTCGGGGCGGAGGGGGTCCTGATGGGGACACGCTTCACCATCAGCAAAGAGTGCTCCCTGCATGAAAAGGCCAAGGAGTGGCTACTTCAGCTCGGTGAAGCTGACACGATGCTCATACATAAGGCCATCAACAACACAGAAAGGGTAGTTAAAACAGAGTTCGCCCAGAAGATACTTGAAATGGAGGAAAAGGGCACCCCTGTTGAAGAGATACTTCCCCTGATAAGCGGTGAAAACGTTAGAAATGCTTACAGCACCGGGGACATAAGCGATGCCCTGTTTACCGTAGGTCAGGTAGTCGGCCTGGTCCACGACATCCCAACCGTTCAGGAGATTATGGACGGTATCATCAGCGAAGCCAGCGCAATTATCCAGCACCTTCAGGGGCAATAACAACATAGAATGGCTTACTAGCTATTGTTATTTCGTGACTGGAACCACTTCTGCTTCTGGTCGAGTCGTGTTATCTCATCTGTAGGTTGGTAGTTTACCAGGAAGTCTTCCCGAAACGAGAGGAAGGTGCCATCAAGGATTGTCTCACGCATCTGGCGCATCAGCTTACTGATGAAGGTCAGGTTGTGGATGGTGGCCAGTCGGTAGGCAAGCAATTCCTTGGCTTTGAAGAGGTGATGCAGGTAGGCGGCGGAAAAGGTGCGGCAGGTATAACAGCTACACGTGGCGTCAATTGGCTGCTGTAGCTCGCTGAATTGCGCATTGAAGATGTTTATCCTCCCCGAAGGCGTATACAGAGCACCATTCCGGGCGACACGTGTAGGCAGAGCACTATCGAAGATATCGATACCACGGGAGACGCACTCAACCAGGTCTTCCGGTGAACCAACCCCCATCAGGTAGCGTGGTTTATCCTCAGGTAACAGGGCAGCCGTCTCGCCTGCCACATCATAAGTCGATTGTTTCGGTTCACCGACACTCAAACCTCCGATGGCATAGCCGGGGAAATCAAGTGAAGTCAGGAACTCGACCGACCTCTTTCGTAGTTCAGGGAAAACCCCACCCTGAACAATCCCATAGAGCGCCTGGTCACAGCGCCGCTGCGATTTCAAGCACCTCTCCGCCCAGCGATGGGTCCTTTTCAACGCCTGTTCTAGCCTGTCATAGCTACTACCAGCGGCGCTGCATTCATCGAAGACCATGATAATATCAGCCCCGAGAGACTCCTGATACTGCACTGATAATTCAGGAGTGAAGGTATGCTCGCTGCCATCGATGTGGGAGCGGAATACAACGCCTTCATCATTCACACGCCGTAGTCCCGCCAGGCTGAAGACCTGATATCCCCCGCTATCGGTAAGAATGGGCCCATCCCAGGCCATAAACTTATGTAAACCACCTGCTCTCTCAACCGCGGGGATACCCGGCCGGAGATAGAGGTGGTAGGTATTGGCTAGTAACATATTCATGCCGGTATCACGGACTTCATTCGGTGTCAACGTCTTCACCGAGCCCTGACTACCCACTGGAAGGAACACTGGTGTGGGCACGGCACCGTGGGGTGTAACCAGTTCCGCAGTACGAGCCTGGCTACCGCGACAGGTCTTTGTTATATTGAAGCTGGCATGGCTTACTGTCATCTCGGCTAGTAATCCTTTTATAGCAAAGGTAAGTCTATAACTACGCCTATCGCTTTTCTTCCAGATAGGCTTGAAGAATAACGGCCGCTGCGGCCGCGTCGTACCTTGGTTTCTTCTTTGCTTTTCGACCGCTACTCTGTACAAGACGTTTGGCAGACACGGTACTGAGGCGCTCATCTCGAAACTCTATCGGGATTTCGGTATGACTTCGTAGTCGCTCGACAAATGCCTCCACTTTAGCCGCCTGCCGACCAACCATGCCATCCATTGAGCGTGGTAAGCCAACGACAACCTGGCCGACCTCATGTTGTGTTGCTATTCTAATAATAGCTGCGATATCCTGTTCTTCGTTGCTACACTCAATAATAGTATGCGGGCTGGCCAGTATCGCTCCGGGGTCACTGAGAGCCACCCCGATTCTCTTATCACCAATGTCCAGTCCCATGCTACGCATCATGGCCTTTTCACTGCTCAGAAACCCCCGCCTTCTGCCACCACCACTGCTTGTCTTTGAAATGTAGTCTGCTAAATCAGGTTTTTAACCAGTCGCAGGGCTTCTTCCAGCTTGCCCTTATCCCGTCCACCAGGCTGGGCAAGGGTAGCCCTTCCCCCACCGCCACCACCAGTATCCTCAGCCACCTGCTTGACAATGTCCCCTGCATTATATCCCTGGTCCACCAGGTCGGGGGTTACCG
>CP070842.1:1826432-1846222 GCA_020342155.1 Dehalococcoidales bacterium | reverse complement strand
GAGAACGTGCAGTTAACTACTGTCGGTGACGAGCTGTGGTTGGACATCCCACCGCCGCCGAAAGGAGTGACTGAGTTATTAGAGAGGATACAATTGGTGACCGTTGCCGAAGCGTGGTAGTTGTATATCCCCCCACCAGAGCTGGCCGAGTTTCCGATGAAGCTACAGTTGGTGACCACGAGCGAACCGTCCTCGTTGTACATACCACCACCGTACCCAATAGCAGAATTATTGGAGAAGGTGCAGTTGGTGACCATCGGCGTTGAATCACGATCACTAAATATACCTCCGCCGGAAAAGGTAATAGCGGCTCCGGTGTCTACAGTCGAATTACCAGAGAAGGTGCAATTTGTTACCGTGGGCGACGAGGACACAGTATTGAACATTCCAGCACCCCGCTCAGCCAAGTTGCTGGAGAAGATGCAGTTAACGAGTATAGGTGAAGACGCGTAGTTGTACATTCCACCACCCGCCCCTGCGGCGGAATTCTCGGAGAAGATACAATTAGTGACTGTAGGAGAAGAGTTGTGGTTACGTATGCCGCCACCCCATCCTGCTGTCGCTGAGTTATTGGAAAAAGTGCAGTTTGTAACCGTCGGCGATGAATCAAAGTTGTACATCCCACCACCATCAGATAGGGCCGAGTTGCTAGAGAACAAGCAGTTGGTCACCACTGGTGAAGAGTTGAGGTTGTACATCCCGCCGCCACCATCACCCCACGTGGGTACTGTCCCATTTGTAATAGTAAATCCGTCCAGCAACGTCTCAGAGCCAACGCCAATGGCTGTTACTACAGAGCCCGTACTCCCGCCATCAATGGTTGTCACTGCCGTACCCGCTCCCAAGACATCTACACTGTCCTTCAGAACGATGTTCTCATAGTATGTTCCCGCTGCTACATACACAGTGTCCCCAGAAGTGGCGGCATCTATACCCTGTTGGATAGTTGGATAATCGCCAGGAACATAGATATCTGCAGGATCTGCCATAGCCGGCTGAGGAGGAGATGCAACAGTGACCAAGGTAAAAACTAGCATGGCTGTTAAAAAAATAATCGATAACCTTTTCATCGCCTTTACCACCTTCTCTTTAAGCATTCTGTTATGCTCATTTATTCCTTGTTGCTTTTAAAAGCATAAAACCGACCTTTTCAGGCCGGTTTCACTATTGGCTCGCTGCCACCAAAGTGACCAGTTACAGGTGGCAGTTCTTAGCCTCCTACTAGTCATGGTGCACTTGCGCTTCAAGAATCAACTTATTTGATTTTTCGCAACTAGTCTCCAAGTTCTCAGAGTGTCCTGTAGCTATCGGTCAGATTATATTAAGTGAGAGAACATTATATGACCGGCATCTTCCTTTGTCAACCTCACTTTAGTTGACTTTTCCTACATGGGCAAACAAACAAAGGAACCATTGTATAGCTGACATGAAACCGGACTCCTTTTCGAGGCGCAAGGTCAGGGCTACATGCGAGCACTGCCAGCAAGGCGGATAATGAGTGTGGGTTGCAAATTGCAAGCAGTCGACCCTCCCCCGTCTCCACCATAAACACAGATGAGCCTCCGGTCTCAGCACCGAGAGGCTCGTTTACTATGCGAATAACAGACCCTTCACGCGAAGCCGCCGTTAATAGCTATCCGGATAGACCTTTTGGTTCACTATTTATATACCTATAAAGCTTATTATTAGAACTATTTAATGCAAAAATGTATTAATCAACTTAATTAGTTAAAAATCTATCATAAAATAAGTAATATTAAATAATTATGAACAAACAGAGAATAGGCGTTCTCACCGGTGGTGGAGACTGTGCTGGACTGAGCCCCGCCATCAAGTGGGTGGTAAAAACAGCCCTTGATGAAGGTCTCCAGTGGCAAAGGGGTGTCAAGTACGAAGTACTGGGAATCCACGACGGATGGAAAGGATTGGTCCGGGCCGACCCTGATAACCTGGCTACTGATGGATATCTCGAGCCTCTGGATGAAAAGAAGGTAAGAACCTGGGACAGATACGGTGGTACCTTCCTCGGGACTTCAAGGACAAATCCCTATGATCCTAACAACGACCGCTCAGAAATAGTACTTAGTAATATAAAGAAACTGGGCCTGAAAGCAGTGATAGCCATCGGCGGTGAGGATACACTGGGTGTCGCCTACAAATTGTCCAGAGATGGGGTGAACGTTGTCGGTATACCGAAGACCATTGATAAAGACCTCCCTGAAACTGATTATACACTTGGATTTGATACTGCTCTGAACGTTATCGTTGAAGAAGTTGATAGACTAAGGACTACCGCCGGCTCTCATAAACGGACATTTATCGTAGAGACAATGGGTAGACATGCCGGTTGGCTGGCTCTGGAGGGGGGAGAATCCAGTGGGGCATATATCATCCTCATTCCCGAGTATGATTTCTCCACCGGGAAGGTATGTGAGCTAGTTCTGGAGGGGAGAAAATCAGGCGCGAGGTATGACATTATTCTGGTAGCGGAGGGCGCCAGACCGTCGGGAGGTACGGAGTTCGTGAAAGAAAACGGTCTGGACAGCTTTGGCCACAAAGCTCTCGGCGGTATTGGTGAATTCCTGGCAAATCAAATCTCAAATACTACTGGTCTTGAATGTCGAAGTGTTGTCCTCAGTCATCTTCAGCGTGGGGGTGCTCCCGGTGCATATGACAGAAGGATGGGGCGGTATTTTGGGATAGCAGCAGTTGATCTGGTAGCGACAGAAAATTTTGGGAAGATGGTCAGCTACAAGAACGGCCAGATTACGGCTATCGCTCTCTCGGCTGTCATTGGAAAACCAACTCAGGTGGATATCACGATGCAGTACGATATCGAAAGATACAATGGGAGAAGGACTATTCTCAGCAAGATAAAGACTCGAGCTGAAGCCGCGATACTGTCTACTGCCTAGTTAAGGAACCTATAGATAGAGTTCCACTCTCCCCATCTTCACCAGAACAATAACGGGTTCCAGAGGTATTCTGGAACCCGTTATATCTTTCTTGACCGGAACACGGTGACCTCGTACTCCGGTCAACACCCAAGGAAACCAACCATATGGAAGAAAGGCAACTCTCTTCCATGGCCACTCGGGCAGATAGAGGAATCTATATATTATTGATTGGGTAATTATCTTATTTCGAAATGGTTTGACTGTACTTGAATAGAAAATCAAGCACATCTCTCCGGAGATATCTCCAGTCACCCCGTTCCCCCAGGCGGTATCCCTTTAGCTCTCCGGTACGAGTCCATCGCCTGACTGAACCAAGGTGTACCTTGAGAAATTTAGCAACCTCACTGCTTGTCATGATGGTATCATCATTCCAGTCTAGTCGGTTTTCCAGTGCACTATCTACCACACTCCCTCACTCCTTTTCCTCAGTAACTCTTGTAGTAACAAGACCTCCCCAATCTACCCTCCAGTATTAGTATACTGCATTGATGTTAAGTTAGAGTTAAGATAGGTCGACTGGGGTTACATTACGGTTACAACTGTTACTTTTATTCTCTTATCTATATTTTACAGCACAAATACTGGTTTATCGAGACCTAACTCGCACATTTATTGACCGACCTCGCAAGTTCAGGCGTAAGAACACCTCAGGCTTTAGCAGGATATCTCTGGCATGATATAATCCCCAGTATGGAGACCTCTGATTGGTTGGGCCTTCTGGCAATGGTGGGCTCTGTCGTTCTCTTTCTGACGGTGTTGCTACGTATCAGCCGAGTGAGTAAAGCACAGCGAAGTAACCAGAAGCTGATGCGACTGCTAGAAATTGAAGAGTGGGCAACGGAGGTAATCTCGTGTGGATTCGGTGATAACTTTGACCAGGTCAAAGACATTGAGCAACTACGCTCATTCACATTTCAGCATCTCGGTAAAATGAGGCACCGTTTTGTAGCAATGAGAAGGAAAGGCCGACGTATGAGGGAGATTACCAGCGTATTCGGACAGGACTTACAAAAAGCAATATCACTGCTGATTGAGCGTCTGGACATACATATAAGCGTCCTGAGCGAATGCATTAATGCTATCCCCAAGGACGCGGATGTCCTCAGAAGTGATTTTGAGGCAGCTCTGATGAAGACGACTACCAGTGAAGCGGAGGTGGTCGGGTCTGCCTACGGGGTTATTGAAGCAGTCACAAGAAACAGGACCGCCGACGTAGCTGACGCTAGCGTTTTATGGTGATGAAAAACACCCGGCTGTTGTTCTAAACAACAGCCGGTCTATAACAGTGATGATAGCAACTCAGGTGTTAGGCTGTCAAGAGGACAGTACACCCCACGAATCTCAGGTCTTTCTGTATCGTCTCGCGTTTATATCAGCTATAAGGTCTCTGCTTTCCTGAAGAAGGTCCTGGATATCTATATCAACTAGGTTTTCGTGAAGGGCATCAGTCTCTTTCACCTCTTTTTCACTCCGGAAGATATCCAGCAGGTCATCCACCTCACCTTGATTAGCTTCTGCAACAGTACCTTCCGCCGTCTTGTCCTCGGTTCCATCCGGAGTTATATCATCTAACTGCAATACGTCGTTCTCGGCCAGGTTTGTTTTGCCATCTGTCATCTCCTGTACCACCTCGTCCTCAGCTTCGTTTCGGCTACTGTCGGCCGCTGGTGGCAATAGCTCACTCTCAAGCTCACTCGGACCAGTAGCCGGCTTATCTTCAAGAATCTCGACCGGTGATGGCCTTATGTCCGCGGTAGCCTGGCTACTCCCAGTCTCTGGCTCAAGATTATTCATCGGTATTACCTCCTCAGTTTCAGTTTCGATCAAACCAGCCCCTCCCCTGTTCCGCTTCTCCAGGAATTCGCCAACGGGATCATGCTCCTCAGAGGCGAAACCAAGGTCGCCCGGGGGGGGCACAGCGAAGTATTCCCACATTCTTCGTATTGCTAATAAAATAGACTGGTTGGCCATGATTGATTATCTCCTTCAGTCTTCTTCTACATAACTGACACCGATGCAAATATCATATCCGTCATTGCTGGTACTATCAGCATGGCTACTCCAGATAAACCAAAGGTTACGCCAAGGTAAAGGTAAAATTTATAACGAGAGCCACCGACCGCCGCATTAGCGGCAAAGGCGGTGGTGGCTGCCAGCACCAGCAAACAAGGCAGCGTCAGGTTCTTCAGTATCGGTACACTCTGGAAGCTGAAGCTGAATATCTCGACTGTCCTTACCGGGGCATCGGCCAGCGCTTCTTCATAGACGCCCTCCACGACCCCTGCGAAAGCTGCCACTACCTGCGACACAAAAACCAGCAGACCGACAATAGCCCCATGTACGCCTATTGCCAGCCAGACAAAAGATGATGACACCTGCCCTCTTTTGGCACGGAGGAAGTCAAGACTCATCGCCAGTATAGACGAACGCTCCCCCACGACGTCTGCCTCACCACCCAGCCTGGTAGCATCATGAAACATCCTGATACTCCGGTATATCAACTCACTACCTGTCTCCAGGGAAAAGCGTTTCCAGCAAAGGTCCGGCTTCAGCCTGGAAGCCAACCGGGAACGAAGACGCTTAACATCTTCAGCCAGGGCGGCAGTTGACCTGAGGTCCAATCTTCCGACCGCCTGGGAAGTCGTTATCCCAATCGCCGATGTCACATTTCCCAGCGACCTCAGGAAGGTATGGATGTCCCTATCCTTAGTACTTATCTGACGTTCGCACAGAGTCCCGAAGATACCTATGGGAATAAGCAAGATAGAAGCCGCCAGAATAGAGAACCCCAATTCCATACCTGCCACCAGCGTGAGGACCAGAGTGACCGACGCTGCCGGTACCAGCATACGCTCCCATCGACTGGCCCGGATAAAGGCAGGACAATATTGAGACGGCGAGTGTACTCTTACCTCCTTAGGCGACGCCGAATAGACGCACCATGCCCCCACCACACCCGTAATAACGGTGACGCCGGCCAATGCCACGGTGAATCCTGCCGCAATGGGGTATATCAGCATTGAGACAGCCGCTACCATCACTATCAGGGCTGCCGAGACAACCAGTGCGGCATAAGCCTCAGTCCACTTCCTCAGCGATTCGACACGGCGCTCGTAGTCACTGTTAAAAGCTTCAGCTTGAATCCGTGCTTCCTGGTCAAGAAAGGTCGACTCAGGCTCACCGGAGTTAAGCGAACTCGCCAGGCGTAGCAGCAGGCTCTTGACTGCTTCCTTCTTTGATGACTCCCCTACCATACGACAGGCGACCGCATAGTCGTAACGCCACTTCTGCGATAGATTATGGATTTCAGCGATATAATTGGCCGCGCTGCAGGGTAATTGAGCACCCAAGGCAAAAATCTGGCTACGCGGAAGGCCAGCCGCCGATATAGCCGACATATAGGACAGCTGATAAAGCAGATCAAAGGCCATGGGGCCTTCGTTAAAAGAGCTTCTGCTCTTGCGCCTTTGCCAGAACGTTAAGAAGTTCATAGAAGTTGGTCACTCCTCTGTCTTTATGAAGCCTCTCCAGAATCCGCGCCCTTCTATCCAGCAGGGCATATATCTCCCATTTGCGGTCGGCAGGAATACCCCGCCGAATAGCAATCCTGTCTTCTAAAAGATAACTATTACGGCTCCCAACGAAATTAAACTCGTCTGTAGCCGGGTCCCAGCGAAACACCTCGACATAGTTAAAAGACTCAGAGGGAGGGTCGTAGCTGACTATCTCGCTGATACTGCACGCCCGACGGCCATTCTTGCCATTAGGCAACTTAACCGCGTTCTGGACTACCACCACATTCAGGTTGTCTACATGTGTCTTAGGTACATTTATCGGGTGTCCCGTAATACGCTGGATGACCTTCTCTACAGAGGCGGCGTGGAAGGTGGACATCACAGCGTGACCCGTCTGCATTGCGCCAAAAGCAATGTTCCCCTCTTCTCCACGAATCTCGCCGATGATTATAACATTGGGACGCTGTCTGAGGGCGGCTTTCAGAAGCTCAAACATACTCACTTTGGCTTCCTTTTCATCACCCCCGGAGGCGTTGGCCACCTCACGGAGCCAGTTGGAGTGCGGCACCTGAAGCTCCGGGGTGTCTTCGATACTGACTATCTTGTTGTTTATCGGGATGAAGGTGGTTATCGCATTAAGAAGGGTGGTCTTGCCCGAGGCAGTCTCCCCCACGACAAATACGTTCATACCGTCTTCAAGAATCAGCGAAAGATAAGCTGCCATTTCGTAGTTGATACTGCCAAACCCGATAAGCTCCATTATGCTTAAAGGCACACCGGCGAACTTTCTGATGGTGAAATTACTGCCCCGCCGCGAAATCTCGCGACCGAACACAATGTTGATACGAGACCCGTCGGGCAGGGTAGCATCAACAATAGGCTTTCGCAGCGTGACCGGCTTTTTAATATGCTCGGAAAGGCGCAGCACAAAATCGTCCAGTTCCTCATGGGCCTCAAATACTATCGCCGAAGCCAAGCTCTTGAATATCTTATGCTCGACAAATATAGGTCCGATACCACTGCAACTGATGTCTTCAATATTCGGGTCGACAATTAAGGGCTCCATGACTCCCATACCTATCTTGTCCCTGATGATGAGGTATTTCAGGGCTTCATATTGTGTAGTCGATACCGATACCTTTCCGCTGCCACTATCGGGCTTGCCGTTAGCCAAGTTGGGCCTGGAGCCGTTACGACTTACGCTACATACTTTTTTGAGACACTTCAGTATCCCTTCAGTCCGTTCCTCGTCCGTTTCTGCCTCTTCAAGATCTCCCGCTATATCAAGCAGTCGGTTCTCAACACTAAGCATTACCTGACTAAGGTCTTCAGTCATCCCGGGCTCTATTGGAATATATACGTCCCTGTCATTGGCAGCACTGGAGAAAATATGGACGAACATGTTATCTGAGACCGGATAAATCAGGTTTTTAGTCTCGCGGTCCCCGTCAGACCGTTTGAGATCTGTAACGAATTCAGGAATCTCTATTTCGGCAACACTACACATTCCGACATAATCTGCGAGATGGCTATTATTCTCGCAAGCTTTTTTAAAGGGTTCGGATAGCTGCTGATACAATTCGGCGCTAACTCGATTTCCCTTTGCTTCCCCATCAATTTGCTCACTGAATGGTAGACTTATTATTGGCATATCAGTTCTTAGGCCCTCGCCTTGGAGTATGGTATAACCTTGATGCCCCAGTTTGGCTCGACATCAAAGGAGACGATGTTACCGGTCTTTTGGACAGCGCCACGGACTTTGGCCACCTCCAGGATTTTTACCAGCTTGGCCCCCATTGTTTCCATGCGCAGCCTCAGGTGAGCGTCACACATAGCCCCAATTCTGATAAGCGTACCCTCTTCAAAGGCATAGGAATGGGCACTGCAAAGAACGCTCAATCCCTTTCCGTTCAGGGCCTTCATATCCTCAAAGAATGTAATCAGGTCAGCCACGCCGACATGGGTGACATAGTACGTAAGAGAGTCTATCACTGCCAGGTCGAATCCCCTCAGCGCACAATTCGCGACCATGGGGCTCAGTCCGGTATTCAGACTGCCGGCCGTCTTCCTGGCGTCCACCGGGAATATCTGAAGACGGGAAAGCAGCAGATAATTCGTAATGTCCAAATTCAGGCTCTCCATCTGTGTAATGAGACTCCTTATGGAGTTTTCCGTGGTGAAGATGGCTACCTTGTACCCGTTTTTAAGAGAACCCCATATCATTTGCTGCGACAGGACAGATTTACCTGAATCGGGCTGCCCCTCTATCAGGCTAAGGGAGTTGGGTGGTATCCCTCCCCCGATTTTCTTGTCTAATTCATCATTTCCGGTGGATATTAGGCCGATATCCTTTTTCGCCGGTTTCTCCATTAGCAGCCTCCTAAACCTCAAATTGTACCGAGGTCATCACGCCACTTGGTGTGGACACCGTAACCCAGCACATTGTCCCTGCGTATTGGGCTGGCACTAGACTCACTCGCAGCAACATGACTTCACCCGGGTTTAATATCCCGGGCTCGAATACCTCGTCCTGTCCCAACGTATCGTCTGTGTATATACCAGCTACAGACCACTGGTTATCGCCGGGGGTTGTCCCCTCTACATACTCAGTCTGGACGATGTAGTAATCACCGTTATCGTCATAGTAATGAACGAGTACATCCCAGTTGGGGAACTGCGCGATATGGATACTACCGCTGTTTTGTACAAGGACTTCGATAAAGCCCCCGGCTATTTGGGCATCTGAAATCGAAATGTCAGTTCTTGATATCTCCTGGGCTGTGCTTTCAGTCTCCTTCCAACACTGAGCCATGTAGTCCATAGATGTTAAAGAACTCTGTGCCATCGCCAAGCCCGTTGTTAGCAGCATGGCAATCATAACTAACGTAGTAACGACAGTACTCATCGCGGTCACATACTGAAATAGTATTCATCCGAAATTCCATTGGGTATAATTAACTTGATGCGATATTCCCCTGACGACAGGGCGCTCTCGAAGCTTATCTCAATCATCATGGTGGTCTCCTGACCCCATTCAGTGCCGCTGTCAATAGTATAGTCCCAGCTTGGTAATTCCCCGCCAGCATAGTCTTCATGCGGGATCCGTGACCAGGTTCCATCGTCTCCGCCAAGAAAGAGGTCACAGTTCTCCGCGTTATCTATAGTGGTAATCCCAATATTTTTTGCCCATACGAACACATCGAAATTACCGTCCGAGTTGGTATCCTGCCATACTTCACTGTCATCCAACTCACCGGCAGCGTGTACGATACTTATCTGACTTTTAATGCGATCGCCCATTTGCGCTGACGCGCTACCGAGCGCACCACTTGAAATACTGGTCGCCGGATAGATGGCGTTAATCGCCAGAACCGCACAGACCAGGGAAGCGATGACAAGAAGGATGGTACTCAGGGCTTTATCCATCGAAGGCTCCTACATAATGTGCGTCTTGGTTGTTTTCGCTCTCGTTTTTTTGCCGGGCCCGTCTTGGGCTCTGTTCCTTCTTCCGCTGAAATTGTCTTTCGGCCAGTAGAGAGAGGACAGCTGCCTCAAGCGCCCGGTTCCGATATCTCAAAAGGCTGTCCATTTCCATGAGAAGCGAGTAGCTGGTCAGCCCTATACTGTGCTTGTTACTTCTTCCGGTACTCCCCTCATTTTTCTCGTATGAATCGATAAGTAATAGCAGGGTCTGTTTCATCTGTACCGGCAAATTTCCGGTAATGTCATACATTTCGACAATCTTTTCTGTCTCATTTTTACCGACAGTGGCAACCGCCCGGTCAAGCCACTGTCCGAGCATAACGATGGTTAGCAAGTCCGGTTGATTATTTAGATAGTCACTACCTCTTCCATTAACATTGCCAGTAGCAGGAGCAGCCTGTGGTAAACTAACAGGCTCGCTCCTGGAGAAGGGGGGGGCCGGTTCGGTTTGTTGCCGGACCGGTTCCCCCGTATCAACTGTGACCGTAGACGCAGGGCTTGACTCCTGAGTCACTTCTGGTGTCGAGTGGAGTTCCACTGACTGCTGGCCAGACGGTTCTTGAGTCTGACCAGCAGCCTCGTTTCCCCACCGAGAAGAGAGTTCCTGCCATTCGCCATTGGCCAGGTTCTCTTTTATATCGAGCAGGACCGCTTGTATCTGGTTCTTAAGTAGCTTTAGCTCTTCTTCCAGTTCTTGGATCCTTTCCTCCATGTGTCTCTCTCCTCTCAGCTCACACTATTAGAGTCAAATAACAGGCTATCCCCTAGTTCAGGTCCATAACAGGGTCGAATCGTCCAGGCAGGGTGCGCTCGAGCACGAGCACGGCGCCCTTATCAGCCCGTACCTCGATGGTGAACGTGTCGTAGATATCGAGCAGGTCGGCTTCGGCGTCAATGAAGGGGTCGGTGTCATCGGTGCCCAGAGCGTAGGCTGATGTAGTGTAGTTAGCCAGCCATACGGTGACTACGGCTTTTTCCTCAGCTTCCAGCAGGTAGTCCCCGTTGTTCTTGCCAACGAACACGACCGTCCAGGCGGCATCGGGGATGATCATGTTCTCGTCAATATATGACACGAGGCAGACGTTGTCCAGGCCACTGGCCGTCAGGTCGGTGGCTGAAGCAGTATACGGTGGCGACAGGTCTACGGCCTGCCCGCTGAGGGCAGTGGTCAGGGTAAAGGATAGTTTGACCGCAGTTTCGGTAGCAACTACCGTAGCCGAATCGGCAGTCATGCTGCCCCTCGGTTCCAGGGTAGCCATGGCTTCATCCAGACCAGAGTAGATTGCCTCTTTGCCCTTCTGGGACGAGAATATGCCGGCCGACAGGACCGTGTAGGCGAAAACAGAGGCAACGACCACAAACGCAATCAGGATAATGGCTGTTTCCAGGCCGGTGATGCCCTTTTCGCCCCGGTGCATCTTCATAAATCTCTTCAGCATTGATTCCTCCTTTTTTTTTCAGGTTGTTCGATGTCACTATCCATTAGTTCAGGATCATGACATCGTCGACTACACCAGGAGTCGTTCTCTGGATTACGAGCACGCTGCCCTTCGGCGGCTTGACCTCTATCGAGAAGGTGGTGTAAGTAGTGATATCCCCGTCCGCGGCAGTCAGATCGACGGTAATCTGGAATTTCTCTCCTGGCTCGAGCAGATTGTCAGCATCGTCCTTGCCCAGCGGGATGAAGGTCCAGTTCAGGTCGTCTAACCGCTGCGTCTGGTCAGAGTAAGAGATCACGCATACATTAGAACTACCGGTGTCAGCTAGCCCGTCCGCGGGAGTGGTGTCGGTCGGCATGGTAAAGTCAATCGCTTCACCCTCCAGCGCAGTGGCGACGACGAACACCAGCTCGTCGACTTCATCATTAGCGTCGGTGTCCATGGCAACGACGCTGCCCTTAAGCGTCACGGAAGCCCTGGCCTCCTCGAGACCGGAATAGATGGCCTCCTTGCCTTTCTGAGACGAGAATATACCCGCCGAGAGAACGGTGTAGGCGAATACAGAGGCAACTACCACGAATGCGATTAGAATAATCGCTGTTTCCAGGCCGGTAATGCCCTTCTCACCTCGGTGCATCTTCGTAAATCTTTTCAGCATTGATTCCTCCTTTTCATAGGTTTTGAGTGGTTGAATGCCTTGTGTCTTTGATACCTGCATGGGCATTGCAGGTACCCGTAGCCTGCTATTGTAGCCTGCTATCTCATTTGGGCCACAGCATCACCTCCTTCCGATATAAGTCTGTTATAGTCGTAAAAGAAATCCATCACGTCCTCTCGGAGATACCTCCAGTCGCCACGCTCCCCCAAACGATACCCCTTCAACTTGCCGCTGCGGCTCCAGCGTCTGACTGAACCAAGGTGCACCTTGAGAAATTCGGCAACTTCAGCACTTGTCATGATGGCATCACCGTCCAATACCATTTCCCTTTTCGACTTGCCCCTCAAGTATCAGGCCTCCATCTCAATCTTTGTCTCAGATTTATCTAAGTCGTATAAAATAACTATATATGGCTCTTTAGACCCTATTACGTACTTATCTACCTATTATCAGTCTTATTAGATGAGTACCTATATTATTAGTGAGTTTACTGATTAACATAGATTAATATAGTTCTTTACTTATCTAATCGTACTAATTGGTAACCCTACGAAACAGTCACTTTTGGGTCTTATTGCGTGAGCCTTTTGGCTCGTGATGTTGGTTCCCTGGTACAGCCATGCCTTTATCAGTCACGGAATCAACAAAGTTCGCCTGTGGTAGGCACAGTTAATCTGCACAATGCATCAGGAGGCCGGTGTGAACGCAGTTGCATGAAATAAAGACGGGCGACTTAGACAAGGAAGGAAGAGGGATAACGCAGTAACACTGAAATTAGACTGAACCGTCGATGTACAGGTGGTTCAGCACGACAGATGCTCGGTAACCGAACACGCTAGTCATGGTTCGGTCATCTCAGCAAACTTGGAAAGCAGTGTAAGTTACAAGAGAAGGGTAAGAGTTTTTACAGCAGACCGACGACCTATTCCTCGGGTATCTGAGTAAGTCCGGTCTTCTCCATCAGACGGCGATAGAAGGCGGCGATATCTTCGTCTTCTATCTCCTGTTCTACCTGTTGAAAAGGAGAGGCCAAGGACGTGCGGTAGATTTTACCGATATCAGGTAGCAACGTCGTGAGGTCAGAATCATCATCAGTTTGGGCAACCGAAATTCCCCCACTGATTATACCCAAGATAAGCCCGGCAAATAGTGTTCCAATTACGAATCCAACCACCAGTCTCACGGCAGCACCCTCCTTGACCCCGACGGTAACTCAACAGGTGCAAAGCGCTCGAAACAGATGAGTACTCCCTGAGGTCAGTCTCACTTCCGCACATCCCATACTAGACTGCCCGCGTATGATACTGGTGTAAGATTTGTTAGAATTTGGGGAAAATTGTAGAGGAAAGCCAAAAGAACGGATGGATATGAGATAGTAAAAGGGGGACAAAACGGTTTCTCTATCTGGCGGCTGGGGGTTTTGCCAGCAGTATCAGAGGCACTGCTGGAAGTGAAACGAGGGCAAACAGCAACCATGCAGTATGATAGCTTCCGGTGACATCGAATATCCAACCAGCAATAATCGGGCTGGCCAGGCCACCAACCATGGCCACAAGCGTCATGATACCCATAATCGCCCCGAAGCTTTTCGTACCGAAGTAATCGGCTTGGAGAGCCGGTCTCAGCGGTATCGTTGCTCCAAAACCGGGAGCATAGGTGAGCAGGAAGGGTATAATCACCCATTCTCTACCGCTACCTACAAGGAAAAAAATGAAGATACCAATGGTCTGGAGCGCGAGACCGATAGCCATCAGGTGTCTTTTATTGGCAAAATCACCGATGAAACCAAACCCCAGCCTGCCGATAAGACTGGATACGGTAACCCCTGTGACCACGGTCGCCGCCATCTTACTGGAGACTTCTATACTCTCCAGAAAGGGAATTGTATGCACCATAACGGCACTTACTGCAAAGAACTGGAAGAAACTGACGGCGGCAAGCAGCCAGAAGGCCCGAGTCTTTACTGCTTCTTTAAGAGTAAAATCTGCGGCTGAAGCGGCTGGACTCCCTTTTCCTGTTTCATTGGGTGAGCCAGATTGTGATGAATCGACAGCTTCCGAGCTGGCGCCATCAGGAAGATATCCATACTGACTGGGTTTGTGCCTCATTAATGAACTTAGCGGCAGACCAATAATCCATACCAGAATAGCCATGACTGCCAGTGTCTCGCGCCAGCCAAATGCACCAACAGCCGAAGCCACCAACGGCACCAGGGTACCACTGAGGCCATACCCAGTCACAACTACTGTCATGGCACGGCTTCGCTTCTTCTCAAACCAGTTGGCAATGGTGGCAAAGATAACAATAAACGCGGCAAAACTCATCCCCACTGCCATAAGCAAAAAAGAACCGTAGAACATCCACAGAGAGTCAACGTTACTCATCAGCAGGAAACCCAGACCGACCACGCTCCAACCACAGAGCATCAGCTTCCTCGGTCCGACTCTGTCAACCAGGAAGCCGGCTATGGCCTCAAGCAGGCCCGATTCAAGTCTCCCTAGGGTGAAGGCGACCGAGGTGACAGCGGCACCCCAGCCAAAGGCATTTCTTATGGGATTGAAAAAAACAGTGAGACCGTAGACAAAGGTGCCACCAGCAAGTATGTTCAGAAGAGCAGCTGCTACAACAATCCACCAGCCGTAGAAGATTTTCCTTCTTTTCGGCAGAAAATCACTAAGTGAATTATCTGGTTCCTGCAATACGGGCCTCTGTTGCTAACGTATAATCTACTGTAACACAACAGACTATCGGGATGCACATGACTCGATAAGCCGTGTGCCATAAAAATGCTATTGACATCACAGTTATCTAGGTCTATTATGCGTTACACTCCATCTTCCAATACCTATAGGGCGACAAAAATCACATACAGGCACGATCCTCTACAGTATATTTATACTCAACGGGTAAATAATCTACGATGAAGGAGGGCTATGGTAAACGAGAACGAAAAGACCCTGGAAGGGCTACGGGTCGCCGTACAGATGGAGATTGACGGCAAGGAATTCTACCTGAAGGCCAGCCGTGAAAGCGGCAATGAGATGGGGCGGAAGCTCCTCGAGAACTTATCCATCGAAGAGGACCTGCACCGTCAGAAGTTCGAGCAAATATACGAGATACTCCAGCAGAAAAAATCCTGGCCCGGCATTAAGCTTGAACCCACCCGCAGGCAGCAGCTGAAGACCCTGTTTGCCCAGCAGGCGGAAGAGCTCGGTACCGGCATCACGGCCCTGACTACCGAGCTTGATGCTGTAGATACAGCGATGGACATGGAAAACAAGAGCTACGACTTCTACAAAGCCCGGAGTCGAACCGCGACCTTCGCAGCCGAGAAAGATTTCTATAAAGCGGTCGCCGCTGAGGAAACAGAACACCACAAGCTACTACGTGACTACTATGAGTACCTCAAGGACCCGGTACAATGGTTCCAGCAAAAAGAACACCCGCTAATGGACGGGGCTTAGGTAGGTAAAATGGATAAGTACGAATGCACTGTCTGTGGTTACGTCTATGACCCGGAGCTTGGCGACCCGGAGAATGGGATAGAACCGGGGATATCTTTTGATGAACTACCCGACGACTGGGAGTGCCCCGTCTGCGGGGCCTCCAAGAGCGATTTCGAGAAAGTAGACTGAACTTCACCATACTGCCAGAAATAACGAAGGAGGGGAGAGATAAAATGGCAGAACAGAAAAGGATTTACAGGTGCAATATCTGCGGTAATATCGTTGAGGTACTGCATGCCGGTGCCGGGGAGCTGGTCTGCTGCGGCCAGCCCATGGAGCTGCTTCAGGAGAAGGCCAGCGACGTAGGCCTGGAAAAGCACGTCCCAGTATTGGAAGCAACCGACAGTGGCACCAAAGTGAAGGTGGGCGAAGTACCCCACCCCATGGAAGCCGAACATTACATCGAGTGGGTAGAACTGACAGTTGACGGTGAGTCCTGCCGACACTTCCTCAAGCCGGGAGAAAAACCGGAAGCAGTCTTCGAGGCCAAAGGGCAGAATGCCACTGCCCGCGAATATTGCACTGTCCACGGACTGTGGAAGTCAGGCGGCTAGCGAATATAGAATTTCGTCAGGGGTGGTTGGTATGCCCTGACACTGACCGTTCTTTTAAATCAAATAGGAGGGACCGATGGATAAAGAAAAGGTCATTGAACTGCTGAACAAAGACATTCAAGATGAGCACGGCGCTATCATCCAGTACCTGAGCCATGCGTACGGGATGGGCGAAGGCGAGATGGCCTGTGAGATCGAGGCAATGGCCCGTGATGAGATGCGGCACCTCGACTGGCTGGCGGAAACAATTGTCGAGCTGGGCGGAGTCCCCAGCCTGGAACGCGGGACAATGAAAATGGGCGGGGCATCTGTCCATGATTGGATGGTGAATAATGTCGCTCTCGAACAGGGCGCTATTACTCAATACAAGGAACAAATTGAAGCCATTGATGACCCGAAGATAAAGAGGCTGTTGCGACGTATCCTCTCGGACGAAGAGGCCCACCGCGATGACTTCGAACACTTCGTCGAGAAGTCGCACCGAGAGGCCATGGAGGATGTCAGGGGTACAAAGCGTGATGACACTATCAGGACTCTCAACTGGGGCATCGAGCATGAGTATACCGTTATCCTTCAGTACCTCCTGCAGAGATACCTCACACCCAACGAAGACGCCGCCGAAGAGTTGGAGGACCAGGCCATCAACGAGATGCAGCACCTGGGCTGGCTGGCGGAAAAGGTGATCGGCATGGGCGGTACCCCGATTATCGAGCACATTGAGGTCGACAAATCAACCCGGACGGCCGATATGCTCAGTGCCGATATCAAGATAGAGAACGAGGTAGCCGATGCCTATGACCAGGCTGCCAACAAGGCCACTGACGCTAAGCTCAAGAAGCTATTCCTACGCCTGCGTGATAACGAGATATACCACGCCGAGGTCTTTGGCGACCTGCTGGAAGAAGAAAAAAAGTCCGACTAAGCAGATAAGGGCAAAACAATAATTCTACTACTGCACGAGGCAATCTCTCTTTTTCAGGAGGGGGATTGCCTCGTCTATTGACGGGCACTATCACGTCAGCTAAAGTAAGTCTTGATACAAGAATCAAAGAGTGACGGCTCTTTATCGGAGCAATATTATGAACAGACCCAACGTTACCCGCTGTGGTGATGCCGAGTTCCACTGGGGAGAGCGAACCCACGTGATGGGCATCGTCAACGTGTCCCCGGAATCCTTCTCCGGTGACGGTCTGGCTCATATCGAGACGGCCGTAGAGCAGGCACAGCGCTTTGTCGAGGAGGGCGCTGATATCCTCGACATCGGCGGGGAGTCTACCCGCCCCGGCTCATCCCCAATCGGTACGGACGAGGAAATAAGACGTGTGATTCCTGTCATCGAGCGGTTGGCTAGTAAGGTATCCGTGCCGCTAAGCGTCGATACCTATAAATCAGAGGTGGCCGTCAGGGCGCTAGATGCCGGTGCTGCTATGCTCAATGACCAGTGGGGACTGAGACACGACCCGCGCCTGGCAGAGCTGGCCGCTGAGAGGAATGTACCTATTATCCTGATGAGCAACCAGCGCGACAAGGGCGACTATGATACGCAAACCCAACGTGATACCGCTTTATATGAAGATGTGATGGCCGAGGTTATCGCCTCACTCAAGTGGAGTGTCGAGACAGCAATGAGTACTGGGATTCACCGTGAGAATATCATCATCGACCCCGGTATCGGTTTCGGTAAGACCTGGCAGCAGGACATCGAACTGGTGCGCCGCCTCGCCGAGCTAAAGGAGCTTGGCCAACCCATTCTGCTGGGTACGTCCCGCAAGTCACTGATAAAGATGGTACTTGACCTCCCCGCCACCGAGCGTGTCGAGGGCACCGCTGCCACGGTGGCCATCGGCATCGCCAACGGGGCCGACATCGTACGGGTGCATGATGTGCGGCAGATGGTACGGGTCTGCCGCATGACCGACGCCATCGTGCGTGGGTAACACGACGACGCAACGAGAAAGGAATTAAATGAAAATACCACTCTATCAGGTAGACGCCTTCACTTCTGAGGTTTTCAAAGGCAATCCCGCCGCCGTATGCATGCTAGACGAGTGGCTCAATGACGCCCGTCTACAGGAAATCGCTGCCGAGAACAACCTATCAGAAACGGCCTTTCTGCTTAAAAGTGATGAAGGGTTCGATGTACGGTGGTTCACGCCTCTAACCGAGGTGTCGCTCTGCGGCCATGCCACGCTGGCAAGCGCCTTCGTCGTTTTCAACCACCTGAACTGGACAGATTCTACCGTGTGCTTCCAGACCCGAGAGCGCGGTGTGCTCACCGTCACCCGGAAGGAGGGACTCCTGGAGATGGACTTCCCGGCAATGACGCCTGCTCCACACGAGACTCCTGAAGGACTGGCCAACGCCCTGGGGCATCCGCCGCTGGAAGTCCTTGGCACAGAAAGACAGCTGCTGGTAGTGTTTACGGACGAGCGCACCGTCAGAGAGCTGAAGCCAGACTTCGGTCTGCTAGCCCGGTATGAGTTTGGGACTATCGTGACGGCGCCGGGTAATCAGTGCGACTTTGTATCAAGGTATTTCGCTCCAAATGTCGGTATTCCCGAGGATCCCGTCACCGGGTCGGCACACTGCGTACTGGTGCCCTACTGGTCACAGAGGCTGGGTAAGAAAAAACTGCACGCCAGGCAGGTCTCAAAAAGGGGCGGTGAGCTATTCTGCGAAGACTGCGGTAAGCGCGTCGCCATAGCCGGAAGAGCCGTACTATATCTTGAGGGGACGATTACAGTTTAACTATCCTACCTCTCCCCTCACCATCTCTTTGTATCCCGCCATCAATTTGCGCGTAATCTCTCCCGGTGTACCTGAGCCGATTGGCTTTCCATCTATCTCAACCAAGGGCATGATTTCGATGACCGAGTTGGTCAGAAAGGCTTCTTCAGCCTGTATCAATTCCTTGAACGTTATGTCATCTTCCATAGTGGTAATCCCCAGCTTTCCGGCTATTTCCAGTACAGTCTCACGTGTGACTCCAGGAAGGCCACCGCTGGATACTGACGGTGTTTTAAGAGCACCATCCCCCACCAGAAAGATGTTGCTAGTGCTGGCTTCGGCCAGCATCCCTTCCCCGTTGAGGCAGATTGCCTCATCGACACCGGCCGCTCTGGCTTCCTGCCGAACGAGCATGCTCTCCAGGTAGCTGAGCGATTTCATTGCAGCGAGGGGCGACTGGCTGTTACGGCGGACTGATGACACGATTGCCCGGTATCCCTTTTCGTAGACCTCCTGCGGCAAGGGCTGGTAATGGCTGACCACTACCAGTACCGTCGGCTGGCCACATGAGGCAGGGTCGGGTACCGTCCCTCCCTCACCGATGGAGACGGTCAGCCGGATACGGGCCTCGCTCAGTCTATTGGCTTTGATAGTATCCATTACAGCACTCTCAAGCACCGATTTATCAACAGCTATGCCCAGCTTCGCCGCCGAACCTGCCAGCCTTTCGAGATGCCGCTCCAAACGGAAGATCCTTCCCCCGTAGGCACGCATCGTCTCGAAAAGTCCGTAGCCATAGAGAAAGCCGTAGTCCATTACAGATATCCGGGCATCTTCTCGCGGGACTAAAGAACCGTTCAGGTAGACTATTTCAGACACTGACCTGCTCCCTCGGCCACACTGGTTGCCGGTAACCCAAAAAATTCCTCAGCACGGCATGTCCGACATCGG
>CP070842.1:1806457-1826332 GCA_020342155.1 Dehalococcoidales bacterium | reverse complement strand
TCTTCTGTTTCGGGCGGGGTCTCAGAACCGTTGTCGTCTTTCTCTTCTTCCTCCTCCTGCTCACCTGTTAGTTCTTCCTCCTGCTCTTCTTCCTGCTCTTGGTCGGCAGTGCCATTTTGCTTACAGCCGGCAGGCATGCATACCAGGGCAATGCACAGAAGCAGGGCTATGAATGACAGGGCAATTTTCAGGTGAGTTTTCATCCTTACTCCCCCACCTTTATGACGCCGCGGTGCGGAAGCGCCAGACGGCGATGCTGGCGAAGACTATTGTGAAGACCACCAGGGCGAGCAGCTCCGGGCCAACATCGGCGAAATCGGCCCCGAAGAGCATCAGTTTGTTGAAGCCGGTATTTGCCCAGCCGTGGGGCGTGATTTTGGCCAGCGACTGCAGCCACTGGGGCGCGATGAAGAGAGGCCACCAGCAGCCACCGAGCGGCGCCATTATCAGGGCGGACAGCGTCGCCAGCGAGCCGGCACTCCGGTCGGTCTTTACCAGGGTGGCCAGCATCACGCCGAAGGCAGCCGACACGATTACCATCAGGAACGAGAGGATGATAACGGCCGCCGGGGCCACCCCGAGGTCGATATTAAATACCAGGATGCCCACCGTCCAGAAGATGATTATCTGTACCAATCCCTTGGCCGCCGTGCCCGTGAAAATACCACCGATAAGCGTAGACCTCCGCACCGAACTGGCCAGCATCCGCTCCAGGGTATGGTTCTGGCGCTCGCGGACAATCGCCTCCGCCGAAAGGGCGGCCGCAAAGAAAACGAACATCACCAGGTAACCGGGAATAACATAGTTGGTCGGCTGCTCTGCCACGATGTCTCCGGCCGTGTTATCACTGGTATACCCTATCAGCGGCTCCCCGGTGATGACCTGACCTTCCAGTGACTGTAAAATGGCCTGGGCCTGCTCTCCGGCCAGCTCAATGATGGCACCCCTGACCGCGTACTCGGCGCCAATCCAGGAGCTGATTCCCTGGGCCAGGCCGTGCAGGGCCGCCCGGTGGTAGACAGCCTCGGGGTCGGCCACCACCTCAATATCAGCTCCACCGCCCGCATAAAGGCTTTCGGTGAAATCCTCAGGGAAGGCTAGAAATCCACCCAGCTCCTTCTCCTCAACCTGCCGGCGCAGTTCATCATAGTCGTCTACCTCGATAACCAGTGGTTCTCCGGGCCGGAGACTGGACTCGTCCGGAGTCACCAAGGCAGCGATTATCTGGTGGCTCACCGCTGTCTCCGTTTCCTCTTCCAAGGTGATAAGGTGAAACACGAGACGGTTGTCCTCATCAACAAAAGCGTCGCTCAGGAGAAAGTTGAACAGGATGACAAACATGAAGGGGAACAGCACGAAGAAGAACAGGGCCATCCGGTCCCGGGTAAAGAGCTTCAGGTCCTTGAGGGCAATAAACCAGACCAGCCTCGGCTGTACCACCTCTCTATCTACCTCCCGGCATGACTTTAAATAAATACCGACTGAGCAGCAGGCCGACGACAATCACGCCCGCCAGTACACCTATCTCGAAACCGATATCGCCCAGCGAGCCCCCCTCGTTTATCAGGGTCCTGAAGGCATCGTTGGCATAGGTATTGACGGAAAAGCGGCTGATTATCTCCATTACCGAACCTTCCTCGATGGGGAAGAAGGTACCGCTTATCATGACCATCGCCATCGTGAAAAAGACGCCCATCCAGGTGGCCTGGTCCGGAGTACGCGCCACCGAGGCGATAATGAGACCCAGTGCGCTGGCAGCACTGGCATAAACAAGGGCAACCAGCAACGAGCTCATAAACGAAAGGGGCGTGAAAATCTGGAAAACGGCGTAAGACAGTACCATCAGTATTACTGTCTGAATAAAACCACGACTGATACCGGCGATATACTTACCGGCGAAAAGCTGCCCGACGCTGAGCCGGGTCGTCAGCAGGCGCTCCAGAGTCCCCAGGTGCCGCTCCTCCACCAGCATACGGGCACTCAGGATTATGGCAAACAGGACATACATGGTGATAATACCGGCCAGAAACTGGTTGACCGGGTCGGGGCTGCTGCCGATTGCCTCCTCGGTAACAGCCACGGTAGGACTCTCTTGTTCGTCAGCGAGTAACCGCTCAACGGTGGTCTCAATCTGATTAATCGTGGTATCGGTATCCACCAGTGCGGCGATGACCTGTTCCTGCACCTGGAGCCCCAGCGAGATGTCATCGGCGACACTCCGCACCAGGGCAGCCACTATCTGTTGCTCCTGCCCTCCATTACCCCTCTGCTTGAAAAGCAGCTCTACCGGCTCTCCCGAAGCCAGCCCATCCGAAAATCCCTCCGGTATTACGACGAACATCAGCAGGTCGGCCCG
The DNA here is from genome assembly GCA_020342155.1 of Dehalococcoidales bacterium. GTDB lineage: Bacteria > Chloroflexota > Dehalococcoidia > Dehalococcoidales > Fen-1064 > W589. Next base: position 1,823,976 of record CP070842.1, on the reverse strand, counting down.
TTCCAGCTTTCCATCAGCCTTGTCAAGCGACAGCAGGTCGATATCAAGTTCTTTGAGAGCATCAAGTTGCTCGATAAAGGCTTCCGAGTAGATACCCCCCGGGTCTTCGTTGACGATATGGGCGGTAGCGTGGAACTGCGTCTGCCCGCCGAAGACAAAGTACATCAGAGCGAAGGTCACCACCGGCAGGAGCAGGCTGAAGCCAAGGTCACCCCTGTCCTGAAGGTATATACGGACCTGAAGCAGAGCAATCTGTAACGCTTTAGTCATATCGTCTCTTGCTTAGTCCCTGAGGCTCCGGCCGGTCTGTTTCAGGAAGACATCCTCCAGAGTCACCCGGTCCGGCGAGCCAATCTGTGCCTTGAGCTCATGCGGGGTGTCCATAGCAATTATCTGCCCGCCGTCCATGATAGCCACCCGGTCACAGAGACGGTCGGCCTCTTCCATGTAGTGGGTCGTGTAGAGAATCGTCATCCCTTTGTCACGCAGCCCCTCGATTGTCTCGTAGATGTTATTTCGCGACTGCGGGTCAATGCCAACCGTCGGTTCATCGAGGAAGAGGAGCTCGGGGTGTCCCATCAGGGCCACTGCCAGGTTAACGCGCCTTTTCATACCACCGGAGAACTTGTCTATCCTGCCCTTGGCCCTCTCTTCCAGCCCTACGAGCTTCAAGTGGGCCAGAGCCTGCTCCCGGGCCTCCTGGCTGCTCATCCCCGCCATCCTCCCGAAAAAGAGAAGGTTGTCAAGGGCGCCAAGCTCCACGTAAAGGGCCAGCTCTTGAGGGCAGACACCGATCAGGTTCCGTACCTCCTCGGCTTCCCTCTTTATCGAATAACCGCCGATGATGACATCTCCCTGGTCCGGCTCGAGAACAGTCGACAGCATCCGTATCGTCGTTGTCTTACCAGCGCCGTTCGGCCCCAGCAGTCCGAAAATCTCACGTTTTCGGATTGTGAAAGAAACTCCGTTAACTGCCTTGTGCTCATTGAAACTTTTATGAAGGTCCTGTGCTACTAAGTAATTTGCAGACATCACCCTACCCCCCTGACGTCCTTAGTGGAGCTTAATCTAGCCAACTGAGGGACATTATAAATCACGAGGCTGTGATTGAACAAGGGTTTGTGCTCGTTCAGATGATTGGTAGCACTGTGACATATTCTTAACTACCTCACCAGTGCTGTTTAGCAGAGATTCGATTTTCAGGAGTTTCGTTGGCTTATTGGCAGCGGTCTTCATTCCTATGACTGTAATGGCTTATATAGAAAAGGGGGGATTCGGGTGGGAATTACTGAAATGGATGTATCCAGCAGCGGTCTTCTTAATACTTACCTTAACTGGTTTAGAAGGGCTCGAGTGGGGGAATCAATTAACATGACTCACTAGTTATAGGGAAAGACTCAATCGAGTAATTCGTCGCATTGAAGAGGGTAAGTATTACAAGACCACCTCTGACTTAAAGAGTGGAATCCTTTATAGGGATAGGTCAGGGGTTCAGTTGTGGAAGACCAAATCAATTAGATAAGCACAAGATATTTATGCCAAATACTTGGTTGCTAAGTGCTCTTCTTCGTTGATCGCATCGAAGAATTTTACTATGTCGCCTCGGTCGTCACCGTCATTAAACTGTATGGCAGCGTATGGGTGCTGATTTAGCAGTCCTGTAAGCATATAGGGAACACCGAATCCCCACTTAAGCTCCTCCTGTAGCGGTTCGATGCACTGCTGGATGCAGTGGAGGATAGGCCTGAGATGGAACTGGGGATTGTGCAGAAAACCTACCAGCAGTTCCATGGCACAATTACCGGCACCACGACCGAGTCCCGCTATGCTTGCATCAAGCATATTCGCTTTCAGTTTTATCGCCTCAATGGTATTGGCAAAGGCTAACTGCTGGTTATTATGGGCATGCATACCGACCTGTTTACCACTTGGTTCTGCATAGCTGAGATATTTCTTTAGAAGGAATTGGGTCTGTTCACTGGACAGAGCACCAAAACTATCAACTACATATATCGTACCCACTTCCGATCTTGCCAATAACTCCAGTGCCTCATCCAGCTCCCGGTCATCAACTATGGAAACAGCCATCAGGTTGATGGTTGTCTCATAGCCTTTGTCGTGTGCATCTTTAATCATATCTAGAGCCAGTGGTATCTGATGTATGTAAGCGGCAACCCGGATCATATCAAGCACACTCTGGTCACGAGGCAATATGTCCTCACGGTAGTCACTCTTCTCGGCATCTGCCATCGCTGAAAGTTTTAGCGGTGTCTCATTTTCACCAACAATACGCCGGATATCGTCCTCCCTACAATACTTCCAGGCACCATGCTCGTCTGGAGAAAAGATGCGTCTGGAGTTAATGTAGCCAATCTCCATATAATCGATACCGGCCTCGATACATGCTGAGTACACCGCTTTTACGATGTCATCACCGAAAAGGTGGTTATTCATTAGGCCGCCATCACGAATTGTGCAATCTAAGAGCCTGATGTTCGCGCCACATTTCATTGTTAAAGACTGTCTCCTTGAATCAGAGAGGTAGTATCCTATGCTTATCTCTACGCCCATTATGTGTCTTTTTTGTTTGAATTTAGTTGGAACCCAGTAAGGATATTGTTAGAATATTTAGTGTATTGGAGATGGTCCAGAGTACCTGGCTATCAATAACCATCGCTGAGCCTTGTATTAGCCCTCTCAACAGGACAGTCGTGCTCTGCAACCCCTCATCTCTTGATGAGCCCACCTTATGCTACTCAGCCAGGGATAGTCACTACCACCTTGTCCAAGCATATTTGTTACAAAATGTGTGTTTTATAACAAATCTATGAGGCTCAATAAGTGGCACGGGATAGCTCCTTGTCCACTGGAAAGTAGCTGTTGCAGATACTATTGATGGGTGGAGTCCAGAGGGGTTTAATCCCTCTTGGGGGGGATTTCAAGGGTACACCCCCTTGATTTTCTCCCCATTCGCAGAGAGGAAGGTTAGTATCTTGACGCCCTGTACGCCATAAGATAGCATGGGAGAAGTATACCTTCCAGAAAGGCGCCAACCATAGTGGCTGACACCGGCAGCGTAATCCATACTGAAAGCCTGACCAAGTTCTACGGCAAGAACCGCGGTATCCTCGATGTCAGCCTCGATATCGGGCGAGGGGAGGTCTTCGGTTACCTCGGTCCCAATGGCGCCGGTAAGACAACCACCATTCGCACCCTGCTTCAGTTCATTCGCCCCACCCGTGGCCGGTCAGAAATCTTCGGCATGGATATTAGACGAAATGTCCTCGAGCCACGGCGGCGTATCGGCTACCTGCCCGGTGAGCTGGAGGTCTATGACAATCTGACCGGGGCTGAGTTATTGGAGTTCCTGGGCCACCTGCGGGGCGGTGTTGACTGGCAATACATCACAGAACTGGCAGCACGACTGGACTACGACCTTTCACAGCGAATTAAGACTTTATCTCACGGTAACCGGCAGAAGATAGGTCTTGTCCAGGCCTTTATGAGTAAGCCCGAACTGCTCATCCTGGATGAACCGACCATCGGCCTCGATCCTCTGATGCAACAGGAGTTCTACCGCCTCATTGGTGAGGTCAAGGCAGAAGGAAGGACGGTCTTCCTGTCATCGCACATCATGCCGGAGGTGGAGCGGGTGTGCGATCGTGTCGGTATAATCCGCGAGGGACAGTTAATCGCTGTGGAGGACATCGACACCCTAAAGGCCCGGGCTATCCGCCGCCTGGAAATCCGTTTCGCCACGCCGGTCTCACCGGAGCAGTTCAGCGACATTGCCGGTGTGCGTGATGTCCAAGTACACGATAACGTGCTGACTTGTACGGTAGCCGGGGAACTCGATGCTCTGGTCAAAGTAACAGCCCAGCACCAAGTAGTCAACGTAATAAGCCATGAGCCGAGCATGGAAGAGATTTTCCTGGCCTATTACAACCAGGAGAACAACGGTGCTGCGTAACATCGTCCTGAAGACCCTGCGTGACCGGCGCCGTTCCCTGCTGTTCTGGGGACTGGGCCTGGTGGCACTCGCCGCCATGATGGTAGCCTTCTATCCGGTTGTTCGTGACGCGACCTTTATCAGCGAGTACCTAGAGTCGTTTCCTGAGGAATTCCTGGCGCTCTTCGCCGGTGAGGTAATCGACTACAGCTCGCCCGAGGGATTCCTTCACGGCGAACTTTTCTTCCTGATGTATCCCCTGCTACTGCTGGTCTTTGCAATCGGCTTCGGCAGCGGTGCCGTCGCCGGCGAAGAGGAGAGCAGCACCCTGGACCTGCTGCTTTCAAATCCTCTTAACCGCTGGCGTCTGGTACTGGAGAAATTCACGGCTATGGTTATCTGCATATTGCTACTGACCTTCGTCTTCTGGGCTACTCTGACAATAGGTGGTGCTGTCATTGATATGGGTCTCAACCTGCTTCACCTGGCGGCGGTCTGTTTCAGCGGTGCCCTGCTGGCAATCAGCTATAGCGCCATTGCACTGGCGGTGGGTTGCGCCCGTGGTAAACGCGGCCTTAGCATGGGTGTGGCCGGGGCACTGGGGGTATACGGCTATGTGCTAAATGCCCTGGCACCCCTTATCGACTGGCTGGAGCCATTCCAGGTAGCCTCACCCTTCTATTACTACATCGACGCCAACCCACTATCCAACGGCCTAGACCCGTTACACGCAGCCGTCCTCATCGGGCTGACTGTCCTCTTCCTGGTGATAGCCCTCATTACCTTCGAGCGACGCGACCTGGCAGTCTAGATTCATACGTGGAGCGTCTAGGACAGAGACTGACCTATCCCCCATCTACTTGACGGCGAACCTCGGCATACTGTGACAGGGCCATCATCGCTCTGGCACACTGCTCCGGGGTCTCGTAGGAAGGAATACCAGCCGCCTTCATAACATCCCCGATGGCACCACCCCCACCATGACCGTGCCACGATAGCGTAACCACCGGCTTACCGTATTTCTTGGGGATGGCCGCCACTATCTCAGCCCCCTGGACAGCTGTTTTGACTTCGTCGCTATTATCATCTCCATGAAAATGAGGTGTATTACAGATGATGCCATCAATATAGTCAATCTGGGCGAGTGCATCGGCCACCTGCACTTCGTCGAGCGGTCCGCGCATTCCCCCGGCAAAGTCCACCGGATTGGAGGGGACAGGGGCATGAGGGGGTAATACCTTTTTCAGCTTCATGCTGGTCTCACGGTCAAAAGCGGGGACGCGTAACCCGAGAGATTCGCAGGTATCGGAGGTGACCACTCCCTGCCCACCGCTGCCGATAATGGCAACACGATTGCTTCGAGGTAAGGGCAAGCCGATTAATGCCTCGGCCATGTCAAACGGGTGTGTTACCTCCGAAGCCCGGATGATGCCTACCTGCCGGCACATAGCCTCGACTATCTCGTCGGAGCCAGCCAGGGAGCTGGTATGGGACATGGTTGCTCTGGCAGCCGCCTCGGTGCGACCGGCCTTATACATGAGTATCGGCTTTTTCTTGATTACCTCTCGAGCAATCTTAAAGAACCTGTCGCCGTCCTTGAAACCCTCCATGTAGAGGACTATCGCTCCGGTATCATTATCCTCCCCCAGGTACTCTACGTAATCGGCGGCATTTAGGTCGGCCTGATTACCGATGCTGATAAACTTGCTCAGTCCGTAGCCCTTCCGCTCGGCGAACTCTGCCAGTAACCCACCGAAGGTACCGCTCTGAGACACGAAAGCAATCTTTCCAGGTTTAACGGTATCATGCAGGCAGAGGTTTAGCTTAACCGCAGAGCTATATATCCCCATGCCATTGGGACCGACGAACCTGATACCACCCTCGCGTGCCACCTTTACCAGTTCATCCTGTAAAACCCTGCCTTCCTCGCTGGCTTCGGCAAAACCAGCCGTTATCATAACCACGCCCCCCACTCCCTTGGCAACACAATCGGCCATCGCCTGGGGTGCCACCGCCGCCGGGACAACAATAACCGCCATATCGACATCGTACGGGATATCACGAACGCTGGGATAGCAGGGGAGCTTAGCGATTTCTTTCTCCTTCGGATTAACCGGGTATATCTCTCCACAGTAGCCGCTCATAATTATGGTCAGGAGAGTGCGACCTCCCCATTTGAATGGCTCCCGCGAAGCACCGATAATGGCCACCGACTTTGCTTTGAAAATAGGATCTAACTGCCTGACGATATAACTGGGCATGTCTCTCCGCTCCTCTAATACGGCGAACTACGATAAATCCGCTCTGTTATTGGACAAAAATATTATAGCACGCCACGCCTGTGGAGAACTATTAACGAGCCTGGCATGATGCGATACTAGGAGCAGCTCCTTAGATAAGCCCGGCCTCCATGTCCTGCTTCATCAGGCGGATAAGCTCGGTGTTGAGGCGGCGGTGGAGCTGCTTGGCACTGTCACTCGGCCAGTCGTAGAAACCCTTGCCGCTCTTCATCCCCAAATCACCCCTCTCGACACGCTCGGCAACCGGGCCCCAGGCCGGTGCACCTCGACCCTGAGCCGCCCGGTAACCAAAATCAAGTCCTATCAGGTCCATGCGTTTGAAGTAGCCGGTATAGGTCATCCGCCGGCCAAACCCGAAGGATATTACGTCATCAATCATCTCCGGGTAGGGTATCCCCTGCTCTATCAGTGAACGTACCTCCCGCGCAATTGCCCCCTGAATACGGTTGCCAATGAAACCGGGCAGCTCAATATCGATAACGACCACCTTCTTACGCATCCCTTGCAGGATTCGGGCCGCCTTTTCCACCAGTGTCCGGTCGGTCTTCTCACCACCCACCACCTCCACCAGAGGGACAAAGTGCGGCGGCTGGAAGTAGTGTGTCGCCAGGACACGCTCCGGGTTTTTGGCAGCCGAGGCAATCTCAGTAACCCTCAGGCCGGAGGTATTGGTTGCCAGAATAACCGACGGAGGACAAATTTCGTCGAGTTGAGCAAACACTTCCTTCTTGATGTCGAGTACCTCCAGCACCGACTCGTGAACAAAATCGGCACCGCTGGCAGCTTCAGCGATATCGGTAGTGGGTCGCAAACGACCATAGGCGGCATCAGCCTCCTCACCCGTAATAAGCTCCGTTTCGGCCATCAGGTCAAGTGCCTCCCGTGCCTGCTGCATCGCCTGCCGGCTGGTCTCCTCGCGGGTATTGTAGATACTGACTTCGTAGCCGAACCGGGCAAACTCCACAGCAACGCCGCAGCCCATCAGCCCGGCGCCAATAACGGCCACTCTCTCAATGCCTGCCTCTTTCATGACTCCTCCTTACACTCTACCAAGATACATCCCACTATAGTGGGGGACTGGAAATCTGTCAATGAGACTGGACTACGCTTTACCATCAAGGCAAAGGGATGTTAGAATACGGCCTGATTCCCGACAATATGTGGAGGCAAATAATGACCACGAGAATAATCGACCTGAGCGTACCGATGGAGCCAGTTCCCGGAATGCAGGCAGTGGAACTCGTCCACCACACCCACGAGGAGGGCAGCGCTGGCATGAAGAACATCTTCGGCTGCACCGACGAAGACCTGCCGCAGGGGCTGGGCTGGGCAACGGATACCCTGACCCTAGGCACCCATGCGGGTACCCATGTCGATGCCCCGTGGCACTACACCCCCACGTCCGAAGGAAAGAAGGCGCGGACGATTGACGAGATGCCCCTGGAGTGGTTCTACGGCGACGGCGTCGTCCTCGATATGCGCCACAAGCCAAGGGGCAGTGCTGTCACCGTCGAAGATTTTCAGGAGACCCTCAGAAAGATTGCCTATACACTGAAACCGGGTGATATAGTTCTTGTTCAGACCGGGACCGACCAGTACTGGGGCAAACCGGAATACTTCGACGCCGGCTGTGGCATGACCCGGGAGTCCACCTTGTGGTTAATTGAGCGGGGCGTCCGCGTCATGGGAACGGATGCCTGGGGCTGGGACCGCCCCTTCTGGGCTATTCGGGAAGAGTTTAAAGAAAATAAGGACAGCCGTATTATCTGGGGCGCGCACTACGCCGGTATTGAGAAAGAGTACTGCCACATTGAAAAGCTGGCCAACCTGGACAAGTTACCAAGGCCCTTCGGCTTCAAGGTCGCCTGCTTCCCCATCAATATTACCGGTGGGAGTGCTGGCTGGGCGAGGGTGGTAGCCATAATTGAGGAGTAAGAAAAGTCTTTGACCATATCCGAGCTGGACGAAACCGTTAAAAACTGGCAACTCCCGGAAGATGGGACTCTACTCGACAGGATTGAAAAGATGATTCTACCTGCCGTGATAGAGGGTAGATTCTTAGCCAGTCCGACAGCCACCGTCTGCGGCCTGCAGTACCATCTCGGTGGAGCACAGGATACAGCAGAGCTGGCCAGTCTGGCGGCAATCACTGCAAATGACAGTGTTCTCGATGTCTGCTGTTACCTGGGGGGACCTGCTATTCAACTGGCGCAGTCGTTCGGATGTCGTGTTACCGGTGTCGATTTGTTCGAACGGTTTACTATTGCTGCCAGCCGGATAGCCGAGCTTGCCAGGCTATCCGACCTCATAGACTTCCGCGTGGGAAACGCCACCAATCTGCCATTTGCAGACGGGCAATTCAGCGTTGTCTGGAGTCAATGTGCCCTGCACCATGATGAAGGCTGGCTCAAAGAGTTCCACCGGGTGCTAGCTCAGAGCGGACGCCTGGCCATAACCTTCGATATCAGGCGAGAGAATCCGGACAAGCACAGCCCAAAATGGCGTCTACAGGACATTATCACTATACTTCAGGAACTGGGGTACTCGGTGGACCACGCCGAGGATATTACCGAACGGGATATTGAAATCGGCTGGAAGGCACTGGACAGTAAGCTATCGGAGAGAGAAAATGAGTTTGCTGCCGTCCTCGGAAAAGACTGGGTTCGCTATGCCCATCAAGAGTTCGCCAAAGAAATAAAACGAATGCGCCAGGGGAGGTGGGGGAACGGGCGTATTGTGGCTAAGAAACTATAGAAGCCCAGATACATGCTTATGAGTTATAACAAAACCAATATGTATGACCTTGAACCGCACATCGCCGAGATTTACGACCAGGTCGAGACATATAGTGATGATGTGGAGCTAATCCGAAAGCTGATTGGTGGCCGTGGCCCTCTGCGGATTCTGGAGCCGTTCTGCGGTACAGGTCGCATTCTTATACCCCTGGCCTTTGATGGTCACGAGCTTGTAGGATTCGACCAGTCTAAAGGAATGCTCAACCGCGCCCGAACAAAGGTAAAACAATTGCCCGAACAGATACAGAGCAGAATCAACCTATATGAGGCCGACGTGGTAAAAGATAAGTGGCCAATAGGCTTTGACCTGGTAGTACTGGGTGGTAATTGCTTCTACGAACTGGCAACACCGGAGGAGCAGGAGAAATGCATGATATCTGCCGCTACCTCACTGCACTCAGGTGGACACATCTACGTTGATAACGACCACATGGAGGGCGAGCTTGATAAATCCTGGCAACGTTCTGGTGTGAACCAGGGATTCCCCACCGGGACATGCTCGGACAGTACCCGTGTAGAGAGTACCATGGAAACTATCTGGTCTGATGTAGCACTAAGATTGGCCAGATTCCGCCGCTGTACAAGGGTAACATTACCTGACGGAAGCATTATCGAGAATGAATACATACAGCAGAAGCATCCGGTCAGTAAAGTCGAGGTCCAAACTTGGCTGGAGAGTCACGGCTTCACAGTGAAGCAAGTATATGGCGACCGCACCGGAAACCTTTATAATAAAGAATCGCCACGGGCAATCTTCTGGGCGGAAAAGAAATAATACACAGGGGGGAGTTATAAATCATGAGTAATCCAAATGGGCCCTACCCGGGAAGGCAGCTATTCATCGGGTTAACCGTCGACAGCAAACCAGCCCTGGCTTATCTGGTCACCGGCCGCAGCCCGCAGAGCCGCGAGCGACTGGCCGTAGCGGCAGGTGACAGTATCAGAATCGACCCCATCGGGCAGCAAGAACACATCCCGCTACGTTTCCACTACCCGAGTGTGAAATTCGACAACGAGACGGGCATGGCCGTCGTCAGCAATGGAATTCAGACTGAGGCCATCTTTGAGACCTACCGACTTCTCCTGATTGCCGAGACAGCACCTACCGGGGACTACCTGGAAAAGATACTGGACGGTGCCGACTCTGAGCCGGACAGCCTGAACACGCCCCGGATTGCCGGTGTAATTACCAGTGCCAGTGATGATAAGCCTATATTCATCATCGGAATAGTAACTAAGGGGGCACCGGCTATTGCCTATAAAGTCAAGCCGGAAAAGGGTATGCTGATAGGGATTCCAACATACAAAGGTTCGCTGGAGAGTCCGGAGGCGTTTGATCCCAGCTCAGAGCTGCCCCGGCTGCAGTTCAGCAGGAAGACAGCAAAAGACCTGGCCGAGTACTTATACGGGATATCGGAGGCTACCTATCAGGGAGACGACATCAGGGTATGTGCTATAGGAGGTGTAATATCAAGCGATGGCAACTGGAGTCATCACATAATAAACAAGCACCAGTTGGTGTAGCCTAAAGTTGACAGACTTTTATCGAATGTTTATTATCGCTTTAGTAGCTAGAAATACAATACGATAGTCTGCTCTAACAAAGGAGGAAGCATGTCTGACGATATCGTTATCAAGGAAGGCTACATATACGGGGGTTGGCGTGCACCAGTCAACATCTGGCAGGGGGCTCCCGGTTCCATTCACACCGATGATGTAGCCCAAAAGATTGGGATGCGAGGCGGCACAATACCCGGTACTATCCACCTTAACCTCTTTCCCCCGCTGCTTATTGAGCTCTTCGGGCAGCGCTGGTTCGAGAAGGGCTCACTGAGTATTTACTACACCTATGCCACCCTGGACCGGGAGGAGGTGCGGGCAGTAATTGAGCTACCTCCAGAAGGGGCCGAGAACGTGCAGTTGAGGGCCTGTGTGGAAACGCCGGAAGGCAACACTGTGGCCAAGGGCACAGTGGGCATCGGCGAGCCGGAGGAAGCCTCGTATATCCGTAAAATCCCGCTGGAGAGCTCGCCGCCAGAGGAGCTACGCATTCTCGCTAAAATGGAGATAGGGAAAGAGCTCCCACCACAGGAAGACGTGGTCTTCACGCAGGAGCAACTGGATAAGGCACTGGAGATGATTACCGATCCCATCGATTGGTACAAAGGAAGCTCTCCCTGGGGACCTTCCATACTGAACCCAAGCTCAATGTACGGCGCTATGATGATGGATATTTCCGGCGACCGTGTTGGCCAGGCAGTGGGCTTCTTCGGGGCGACCGAGCTACGTAACGTCAACGGGCCGATAAAAGCGGGTATACCCTACCGGAAAACGGGACGTATCGTGTGCGTTGGCACCAGTCCGAAGACCGAGTTTATCTGGGCAGACTCAGAACTTTATGAGAGGGACAGTGGTAAGCTGGTCGCTGATATGAGACACATGAACCGCCTGATGAAGGCCTCCTCACCACTATATCAGGAGGCCTGAGATCTACGATTCTATCGAGAGGTAATGGTACGCGTACAGGTAGAATTTACAGTTCTGGAAGAGTAATAGGTAAAGCATAAATCTGTGACACTGGAACTTGACCAACCTCCAGAATGATGCCATTATTTTATTACAGAGAAAACAATAAAGTAAGTCAGCCTCAGGCTAATGAAGGGATGACGGCTCTAGAAAGATGTATGGAATGACAGCAAAAGCAAAGAAAGATACCTTCGAGCCGGTACCAACGAGTCGGCAGGGTGACCAGATACTTCGCAGGCGAAAAAGGTCGCGGAAGCTACTGCGTAATCTCACTCGAAATTTGGTAAGACTTTTTAGAGGCATAATCGGTGAATAGTCTGGAATGAGCTAGATGTATATTATTGTCGCTGGTGCGGGAATCGTCGGCTTTCACGTGGCTTCCCTGCTGGCGGAAGCAAATCACGAGGTAACCGTAGTCGAGCCCTCCGAGGAGGTGGTGGAGGGTGTTCGCCGCCAGCTCGATGTCAAAACGATAGTGGGGAACGCTGCCACTCCCAGAATCCTCCGAGAGGCCGAAGTCAACCGCGCCAACCTAATCATTGCCGTCACCAACAACGACGAGACCAACATGCTGATATGCTTCCTCGCTAAGGAGCTTGGGGCAGTCATGACAGCCGCCCGGGTCCGCAATCCTGACTATTCAGGATACTTCATCACCGCTGCCAAATCACCTTCAGCAGCGCGTAAGGTCATCAGACCGAAGACGCTGGGCATAAACCTGATAATCAATCCTGAGGTGGAGTTGGCCGACGCAATTATGGGGATGTTGTCAAACCTCTACCCGACGCCCGGTGAAAACTTTGCAGACGGCCGTGTCCAGATAAGGGAGTTCAGAGTAGACCATGGAGCACTGGCTGGCAAGGCACTGGCCGATGTCTCCCTTCCGCAGCCGGGAGTCGTTGCCGCTATTTCCCGCTCCGGGAAAACGTTCGTGCCTGCCCCTGATGAAGTGATTAAAAAAGGTGACCACGTCTACCTGGTTGCACACCGTGAGTCCATGGACGAATTCTGCGAAATGTTTGCCCCACCCCAGCACCCGGTAAGGAACGTTGTCGTCTTCGGTGCGGGGCGTGTCGGCTTTCTGGTTGCCGAGGGCCTGGAGAAGCACGGACTTACTATCAAGGTCATTGATGAGAGCACCAGCCGCTGCCAGGAAATTGCCGCCAGGCTGGAGCGAGCGACAGTGCTTCAGGGCGACGCCACCGACCCGGATTTCCTCATTGAGCAGGGCATACCGTCAGCCGACGCCTTTATTGCTACCACCGAAAGTGACGAGCTCAACATCCTCTGCAGTCTACTTGCTAAAAACCTGGGCGTGTCCCGCACCATAATCACCGCCAACAAGCCGGGCTACGTCTCCTTGGCAGAGGCGATTGGTGTGGATGTCGCCGTGTCATCCTTGTTGCAGGTCGCCAGCAGAGTTACTCATTTCGTCCTCCACGGCGGTGCTATTTCAGCACCATTTATTGGAGGTAAGGACGTTCAGGCAATCGAGTTTGTCACCAGTACCACAGCCAATATCGCACAGCGAAGCATCGCCGAGGCCGGTTTACCAAAGGGTGTCGTCGCTGGTGCGATTGCCCGTGACGATACAGTCATAATTCCCCCGAATGACAGCGTGATAAACCCCGGCGACCACGTCATCATCGTGTCATCTCTGTCAGCCACGCCGGCTGTAGAGCGGCTTTTTAAGTAAAAAGTAGATGAGAATAAAGGTTGTCTGCCATTACCTCGGACTACTGATAATTATTCTCGGTTGCTTTATGCTCGTCCCGCTGGTCTGGAGTCTCGTTGCGGGAGAATCTGCCTCCGCTGCATTTGCCATTGCCATAGCCATCACCATAGGTCTGGGCTTGGTGGTCTGGCGTCTAACGCCGGTCGGCGAGGGCAGGCTGAACCGGCGGGAAGCAATTTTACTGGTCGCCGGGGGCTGGATACTGGCTTCTCTCTTCGGTACTATTCCCTTCGCGCTGGCCGGGACTTTCCCTAACTATCTAGACGCCCTTTTCGAGTCGGTATCCGGCTTTACGACCACCGGGGCAACAGTGCTCACCTCCATCGAGGGCCAGCCCCAGAGCATTCTTCTGTGGCGCTCCATCACCCAGTGGCTGGGAGGAATGGGTATAATCACGCTCTTCGTTGCCCTGTTCCCGATACTGGGCATCGGCGCCGCCCACCTCGTGGAAGCCGAGATGCCGGGGCCAGAAGCGGGACGACTGACACCCCGCATCCGTGATACAGCCAAAGCGGTATGGTCGCTATACGCAGTTTTTTCAGCCCTGGAACTCGTGGCGCTACTTATTGCCGGTCTGCCCTTCTTTCATGCCCTGACTGTAACCTTAAGCACCATGCCTACCGGTGGTTTTACCGGCACTAATCTAAGCATCGCCACCTTCGGTAGTCCAGCCGCTGAGGGTATCGTCATTTTCTTCATGATAATGGCGGGGGTGAACTTCGGGCTGTTTTACTTCCTCTTTTGGAAACGCCAACCAGGACAACTCCTTAGAAGCACGGAGCTGAGAGTCTACCTCAGCCTCTTTCTTATAGCCTCAGTTCTCATCGCAATAGACCTGATGATAAACCTGGATATGGCAGCCGGGGAAGCTTTCAGGCAGAGCGGTTTCCAGTCAGTATCCATCATGACAACTACCGGGTTTACCACGGCCAACTTTGACACCTGGCCAATGTTCTCCCGGTCAGCCCTACTGATACTGATGCTAATCGGTGCCTCTGCCGGCTCTACTGGGGGAGCACTAAAGGTTATCCGGCTGGTGGTGCTGGTAAAGTACACCTATAACCAGATCCTGCGCGCCTTCAACCCACGAGCTATCATTCCCCTTAGACTGGGAAAGGCGATACTCCCAGACCCGGGTATTTCCCGAATAGTCGGTATGGTGGTCCTCTACTTCCTCACCATCTTTGGGGCCTTCCTGATGATGAGCGCCATTGGAACCAATGTCCCGGGCTGGGACCAGCTTACATCACTCTCGTCAGTCATCTCATGTGTCGGAAATGTCGGCCCGGGCCTCAGCATGGTAGGACCAGCAGCTAACTATGAGTTCATTCCCCCCATCGGTAAGGGTGTTCTCATGGCTTGCATGCTGGTTGGTCGCCTTGAACTCTTCACCATGCTGATACTCTTCGTCCCTGCTTTCTGGAAGTGGCGGTAGCATAGAAAAAGCGCAGTACAGGAAAATAAGTAATTGTGCTGTTGTAGTTTGTTGTTGACAGGATTATAATACTCGTTGTTCAAAATAAACGGAAACGGAGTCCATGGAATTCCATAATATCTTGGTAGCTGTAAACGGCTCCCCAGCTGATGAAGAAGCAATCACGCTGGCCTGCCGACTGTCAAAAAGAGATAAGGCTAAAATCATGGCCGTCTATATTATCCCGATAGACCGAACCCTCCCACTGGATGCCGAGCTCGAAGCTGAAGTCGAAAAGGCAGAGAGGGTCCTGGACCACATGGAGAGTGTCGGTGCCGGGGAGAGTTGCGCGGTCGAAACAGACCTGTTGCAGGCACGTGAGGCTGCCCCGGCTATCGTTGATGAGGCCATCCAGCGAGAGGCCGACCTCATTGTGCTTGGAAGTGCCTACCAGCGACGTTTCGGCCAGTTCAGCCTAGGCGACGTAATACCCCACGTGCTGAAACATGCGCCCTGCCGTGTTATACTGTACCATCAATATACTCCTGATAAGGCAGCACAATGAAAGTAGTTATTATGGGATGCGGGCGGGTTGGCGCCCGCCTGGCCTCGCTATTAGAGCAGGATGGACACTCCGTCACTATTATAGACATCGATTCCTATAGCTTTCGGCGGCTGGCCCCCGACTTTCAGGGAACCCCCCTGGTAGGTAACGGCATTGACGAAGACGTACTCAGGAGCGCGGGCATTGAGGAGGCAGGTGCCTTTGTAGCCCTGACACAGGGGGATAACCGGAATATCATGGCGAGCCAGATAGCCAAACACATCTTCGATGTACCCAGGGCAGTTTGCCGTATTTATGACCCTCTGCGCCGGGATATGTACGAGGAACTGGGTCTGGAGGCGGTCAGCCCGACGACGGTCTTTGCTCAGATACTCAGAGAGAAGCTGGAATCCCAAGGAGAATAAAGCATGTATGTCATCGTCGTTGGCGGCGGCAGGGTTGGCTACTACCTAACAAGGGCACTACTTGATGAAGGGCACGAAGTCCTGTTGCTGGAGATAAGTGGTCCTATTGCCCAAACACTCTCCGAGGATCTGGGTAGTATCTGTGTGCGCGGTGATGGCTGCGAGTCGACTACCCTGGCTTCAGTAGGAACTAACCGGGCCGACATGCTGATCGCCGTGACCGGGGACGATGAAGATAATCTAGTTTCCTGCCAGGTGGCCAAGCACATGTTCGGCGTGCGCCGTACCGTCGGTCGCATCAGGAATCCGAAGAACGAGACCATCTTCAAGAAGCTGGGCATCGACGTCATAATTAACACCACCAATCTCATACTCGAAAGCATCGAAGAAGAGGTCCCGACACATACTCTAATACGCCTGCACGATATCAGGGATAGGGGACTGGAAATAGTCGAGGTGAAAATCCCTCCGGGCGCACCGACCATCGGTAAATCCGTAAAGGAGCTGTCATTGCCGGAAGGAAGCGTACTGTCTCTTGTCATACGCAAAGCGCGCCGACCGATAGTCCCCTCCGGCGCCACTATCCTTCAGGCAGAAGACCAGGTAATAGCGGTTACGGCCCACGAGTCCGAAGAAGCGCTACGAACCGCCCTCAGCGGCCAGTAAATTTGACACCTGCCTGTTTCTGAAGCTGAATGCAGCCTGTCTCCCGAATCAGACCGCCAAGAGCAGGAGGTCTCCGAATCACAGTAAGTAAGCTCGACCGGTTCTGGACGCTGGTGATGGTCCTGCTGATAGCCGTCACAATCGGTGGCGGTCTGGTTGCCTGGGCAAGATACCAGCCAAGCCCTCCCCTGGAAATATCTTTACCTCAGGAGGAGGAGAGCCAGGGCGATATTTTAATCGGCGGGGCCGTCAACAACCCCGGATACTACCCTTTTAGTGACAGCGATTCCATCACATCGCTTATTCAGGCTGCCGGCGGCACTACCGAAAGCGCCGACCCCGCCGGACTGCAGCTCTACATTCCGGAGACAGGAGCAACAGGAGAAGAAGACAGGTCGCAGAAGGTTAACATTAACCGGGCCGAGGCGTGGCTGCTCGATGCTCTGCCCCAGATAGGCCCGGCAAGAGCTCAGGCAATCATCGACTACCGCCAGGAGAACGGCCCTTTTCGCAGCATCGATGAGATAACCAATGTAGAAGGCATCGGGCCCGCCACCTACGAGCAAATCAAGGACCTGATTACGGTTGCCGACCAGTAGCCGAGGCGAGTGACAGTGTCACTGATTTATCTCAGTTGTGCCTGGATAGCTGGCATCCTGCTGGGTTCGATCTACAATCTACCCTTACCGCTTCTCCTCGTCGGGCTAGTCACTCTGCCGCTACCCTTTCTCTTCCACCGTCACCGCAAAGCCGCCATCCTGTTAGCTCTGGGTGCCATTATCCTTTGCAGTGGTATCCTCCGCTTCCAGCCTGACCTGACATCAGCCGATGTCGGTTCCCTCCAGTTCTACAACGACGGCGGCATCCTGGAAATCAAAGGGATAATAGACAGCGACCCCGAGGTTGGAGATGAGACCACTCACCTGCGTTTCTCTGCCCGGGAGGTGAAGGTGGATGGGGAGTGGCGGGAGGTAACTGGAACTGCACTGCTGTACGTCCGTCCGTACCCGACCTACAGCTACGGCGATGTCCTTATAGTTAGCGGTGAGCCGAAGGAGCCGACCAGCTTTGAGGGCTTCGACTATGCCGACTACCTCGCCCGTCAGGATATCCACTCGACGGTACTCTACCCGGAAATAGAGGTTTTGGACACGGGAAAGGGTTT
>CP070842.1:1802244-1806357 GCA_020342155.1 Dehalococcoidales bacterium | reverse complement strand
GAAACTGCGGAGGTGAGTCGTGAGACTTCATGCAGTTCTGGGGGTGAGGCAGGTTGACAGTTGAGGCCCTGCGCAAGCAGGGCTTCCGGAAGCGGGCCCGGCTCCGATAATATGAAGGCCGTTCTCCTGAAGGAGAGGCCAAGTGCGGTGGAGTACCGCAAGTGAGCCCGGTTCGACCTGAGTGGACTAGTAGTGGGGGGCATCGGTATCGGTGTCCTCCACTTTTTTATAACCTCAAGCCGAACCCGGCACGATGTAGTACAACTTTGTGTGTTGGCACTCGGTATGTCATAATAGGGCTAACGAACCAGTTCGCCACAAGAGAGGTCTGTTAAAAGTGGGAGTGCGATTCGGGGGTTACCGCGGTTTCAATATGACCCCAATATGGATTTTACTAGCGGTAAACTTCCTTTTTTACGTTGCCTACATGATACAGGATGACCTTATCCTAAGAACTTTTGGATTTCAACCCAACCAATTCCTTAATGAACCATGGACAATTGTGACCAACATGTTTGTCCATGCCGGTATCTGGCACATCCTATTTAATATGCTCATGCTATACTTCTTCGGCTCTTACCTGCTGGGTCTGCTCGGTGAGGTTAAATTCCTTATTGTGTACTTCGCTGGCGGCCTTCTGGGCAATATCCTCTTCTTCCTCCTCGCACCTGAGTATGCCATAGCCGTCGGTGCTTCTGGAGCCTTGTTCGCTGTCATGGGAGCAATGGCGGTTATGAGGCCACGACTCAAGGTGCTCATCTGGTTCCTTGTTCCGGTTGACCTCTGGGTTCTGGTCGTCGTTATCGGCGCATTAATTATCCCTACTCAGATAGTAGGGTCGTCCAATATCGCCTGGCAGGCCCATGTCGGCGGCTTGGTACTTGGACTGGCTGCCGGTCTCTACTTCCGCAAGAAGGAACGTGGCAGGTTCTGGGGCTGATTAAAACGAAAATACCCAAATGCCTCCATTCACTTAAAGGGAAACCTGTACAGCCTACTGCCAGACTAGAGAAAGGATCATTCATACAAGATGGAAACGGTTAATGTAATAGTCTCGACACCTATCGATGAGGAGCTATTAGACCGGATAACCTCAGTCAGCCCGAGGGTAAGGGTACAGAATGTCTGGGATTTGAGCAGGGCCGATTTCAGAGGCGACTCGTCAGCGAAAGATGAACTTGACATCGCACTGGCTGACGCCGAAATTGCCTACGGTATCCGGCTGCCCCGGGACCTCATTATCCGGGCACCAAAGCTGAAGTGGGTCCACGTAATGTCAGCCGGCGTCGACCGTTTCCTGGATGATGACTTCCGCAGGAGTCCGGTAATACTGACCAACGTCAGCGGTATTCACGCCACACCAATCGGTGAGTTCGTCATGGAACAGATACTAATGTTCGCCAAGAACGCCCTTCTCTGCTTCGACCTAAAACAGAAAAAGCAGTGGCAGCGCTATTCGCCATCGACTCTGCGTGGTAAAACAGTGGGAATTGTCGGCCTGGGTAATATCGGGCGTGAGGTGGCGCGGCTATCAAAGGCTTTCGGCATGAGAGTTATCGCCACCCGCCGCTCTACACCCCGGGCACAGCGTACCCGCAACGTCGACCTCATGCTGTCACGACAGGAGTTGCCACGCCTGCTCACCGAGAGCGACTACGTAGTAATTACATTACCCTATACCCGCGAGACCGACAGTTTGTTCGGCGAAACTGAACTGAAAGCAATGAAACCGAGCGCCTACCTGATAAATATCGGGCGCGGGGGTATAATTGACGAGGATGTCTTAGCCCGCGCTCTTAATGAGAACTGGATTGCCGGGGCCGGTCTCGATGTCTTTGCCACCGAGCCGCTACCACCAGAGAGCCAACTCTGGGAGCTCCCCAACCTGCTTTTCAGCCCACATGTCTCCGGTGACATGGAGGACTATATCACCCATACCACCGACATATTCTGTGATAACCTGAGACGTTATCTTGAAGGTAAGAGACTGCTCAACGTAGTAAATAAGCAGAAGGGGTACTAATTCACTATAGCTTAACATCGAAAAGTAGAGTACAATAGAATCGAACCAAGCTATGCAAGCCCTTAAAACCATAGGTCTATTTATTATCAGTTTCTTTCTCTTCATTTCTCTGATTGTCTTCAGTGCTGCCTTCATGGTCAACGGCACTGCCCTCAACCCTAAGTTCATCACCAAAGAGCTCGACAGTATTGACGTTTCATCAATAGCTTCCCAAGCCATGGAGGAGGAGTTTGAGGATAACCCCGATTTTCCGGAAGAGTTGAAAACAGCCCTCAATGACACCATCGAAGAGGCCGAACCCGTTATCAAGGCCGCAATAAATGAGGCAATTCTCTCCGTGGGTGACTACATACGCGGTAAAACAGACGAACTGGACCTTGCACAGGTGCTGAGTGACACCTTCCTCAATTCTGAGTTCCTGGCCGACCTGCTAGACAAGGTAGATATGCCAGCAGTAGTCGAGGCATCTATTGATACAGAGGAAATAGACGAAGAGTTACTGACTTCCTTAATCGATACTGTTGCCGAGATTGAGCCGGAGTTGAAAGAGCAGGCGGCCGCCGCCTCTGACCCCATCTTTAAATACTTGCTGGCAGAAACAAATGACCTTGACCTGGTAGATACACTGCGTAGCACCCTGCTCAGCACCGATTTCACCACTACCCTGATAGATAATCTGGATATAGTACCCATCGCCTCAGAGTTTCTGGAAGACAGTATCAGCGGTGTAATCCCCGAGGATATGGACTTTCTCATTGACGAACTGGATGATACTATCGCCACCCTCGAACCCTCCATCAAACAGGCATTAAGTGATACCGACCAGATCCTGGACTACCTCCTGGGAGAGAGACAGAGTCTAAGTATCATTATCTCCTTGGAGCCGGTACGGGACGACCTGGAAACCATCCTGAGACAGGTCTTCCTCGACAACATTCCCTCGGCGTGGGAAGATTGGCCCCAGGCAGAAATTGATAATCAGCTCGAGGAGTTCCTAGCTGACGCGATACCTGAGACCTTCGAGTTTGACGAAGAACTGTTTGGCTCTGAATTACCGGAGCAGATTGCTGATGGTCTAGCTGAAGCAGAGGGGGCACTGACCGAGGCGAGGGACGATATCAATGATGCCCTGTCGGAAGTCGAGAACGCTCCAGAACTCGAAGATGTGAAACGGTATATCGGTTGGGGTATCACGGGTTACTGGGGACTGATAGCCCTGATAGTGGTGCTCATCCTCGGTATTATTGGTATTTACCGTCAGGTGAAGGGCGCCTCACTACATCTGGGGATAATGTTTCTTATCGTAGGGACTATCGAGTGCGTCGCTGTTTTTGTAGGCAGGGGCATTGCTATCAGAGAAATCGATATAGGGGACATCCCGGCGGCAGCACAGGACCTACCAGACAGATTCATCACGGCTGTCACTGGCCCCCTAGCCGCACTCAGCATCGGCCTTATCGTCGTGGGCGTAATACTTATTGCCGCCTCCATCATCTACCCAAGGTTACGTCCATCGGAAGCCGATTAGACGCCCACTTTATCCAGATTTGACTTCGTAGGAACCAAAGATGAAGTCCAGGTCCTCCTGGAGAGCCGAGACCTTCTCCTGTGGAAATAGCTTCTCGTCGATATCCAGTATCAGCTTCGTTTCGTCCCTCGGTGAGCCGACCAGGTGTGCCCGAAGACTCTCCTTATCATCCTTGCCACTCTTGAAAATAATAGTGCCCCGGTATATGAATGACGAAGAATCGTTGGGCAGGGAGTAGGTCTCCAGCTTGGCGTCACCTATTGATACGCCCTGCTTCTGGACGAAATCTCTTATCTCATCATAAAGCAGCCCCGGATTCACCTCCCGATACACCTTCCTTATCTGCATCTTACGTCCCCCGCCTTTCCTTTCTCAGCCATTTAGATTAATCATAAGGGTTTGTACTCCCTTGTCAAGTCGGAGTCAACACCATCCAGCCCAATGATAGCACACTTCTAATAGTCACCGGCATTTTGCAATTCAAGATGTTGACAGGATGTGCCACCGATTCTAGTATTGGTAAGTAAGGGCCTATCATGCCTGTTGAAGTTGACGTAGCTAT
>CP070842.1:1794939-1802144 GCA_020342155.1 Dehalococcoidales bacterium | reverse complement strand
GGAACCCTTCGGATTCTTGACTAACCACCTCACCCAAAACCCCCAAAAAGTTCACCGGGACAGAGGCTGGACAGCACCGGCCTCTACTACTACGGCGCCTGGTATTATGCAATAGAGTCTGTCTCTGTCATACCAGGTCAACAGAGGTGTCGCAACGCGCCAAATTTGCTACTAGATTTGCTACTAAAAGATTAAGGCTGACTTTTTTGCCAGCCTCAAAATGTATCTAGCAGTTTTAATATATTTTTACCTATTTGAAGCTAAAACCACTCTTTATAATACCTAACGACAAATCCGAAGACGATGCTCTATCCGCTGAGCTATAGGCGCTAGCTGCATTCTAGTGCTGGTACCATTTGGTTGTCAATTTACCGGTGAACGATTCTCAGTAGTAGGCTAATATTCAGAAGCACGCGTAGGATAATGAATAACAACATTTGAGGAGATGGGGTGAGTGGAGGGATTTGAACCCTCGATCTCCAGGGCCACAACCTGGCGCCTTAACCACTAGGCTACACCCACCACGAATCGTATCTTACTAATGCTTGGGGCTCTAACCATTATATCGAAAAACAAGGCCGCTTTTCAATTGGGTCTGGTCGGGGTACTTAAGATTGGCCAGCCAGTGTATTGACTATTCCAGGTATGGGGCCAGTTCGCTCAGGTCGAGGATTCTGGGGGCATCAGTGAATTCTGGTGACACATCATAGCGGTCAATCAGTATCGGGGTTATACCGACGTTTCTGGCACCGACCACGTCCTGCAGGTACTGGTCGCCGACATAGATGGTCTCACCGGCTTCTACCCCACCCCGGTCGAGGGCGAGCTGGAAGATTGCCGGATTGGGTTTATCGGCCCCGGCCTCCGCCGGGCTTATGATGAAGTCAAGATACGGCTCCAACTCCAACTCCTGGCATATTTCGTGAATACCCCGGCGGATATTAGTTAGCAGACCAATAGTCAATCGGCGTTCCTTGAGCATTCTGACGGTGGGAATGACATCATCGTAAAGAGCAAAGCGCCTGCCGGCATTCAGTTCGCGTAGTCTGGTGATAGCTTTTTCAGCAAGTACCGTGTCCGCATTGATACCCGCTTTCGCCATGATACCTTGCTGGTGGCGGACGAAAGTCTGCATTCGTGCCTCGGGAGTCCGGTCCTCCAGGGACGATTCGGCAAACTCGGCATAGAGGTCTTTGTCCGCCAGAATCAACGCCCGTTGCAGGCTTGTAAGGTCAACATTGAAGCCCAGCTCCCGAAGAACCTGGGCTTGTAGTTGTGCTCGTGGCGGGTCGTAGTCAGCGAGTGTACTGAACCAGTCGAAAAATACCGCTTTTATCAAAACGGCCTCTACAAACTATTCATCCTTAACACCGGCGTCGGTAATGTAGTCTACTGCATTCTGGACGGTCGCAATCTTTTCCGCATCTTCGTCCGGTATCTCAACCTTAAGCTCTGATGTGCTAAACTCTTCCTCCAGGGACATGACCAGCTCCACCAGATCGAGTGAGTCAGCTCCCAGGTCGTCAACAAAGCTAGCCGTAGGTACTACCTCGTTCTCGTCAACGCCTAATTGCTCTACGACTATCTTCTTTACCCTATCAAGTATAGTTGCCACTTTCTGCCTCCTTGTCGAAAAATGCTATTTGTTGACGAGAGTGCTTACTGCACCTAATACGCCATTAACAAACCTTGCTGAGTTTTCACTGCCAAATGTTTTAGCCAGTTCTACTGCCTCATTGATGGCTACTTTCGTTGGCACCCTATTATCCAGTAATATTTCATATATTGCAAGTCTCAGGATGCTTTTGTCAACTACCGGTAGTTGCTCAATCGGCCAGGCGGGGGCAAAACGCCGGATATGCTGGTCAATCTCATTTTGATTCTGGACTACGCCACTGGCAAGTTCCCGGGCGAAGCTAGCATTGGCCGCAGACAGGTTACTTTCCTCCAGGAGGTGGCCTAAGGCCTTATCCAGGTCATGCCCGACGGTGTTGATTTCACACAGCACTTGAAATGCAATCGTTCTGGCTTTTCGTCTTTGTCCTGCCATTGTCTTCTTTGCGCGCAGTAAATATTCTCACCTGACTTTAGCAAATGAACGCGGTGAGGTCAATCTTTCCTGTCATGCGTAAATGGGCTACGAGATTATCCAACGTTTTGGAGTAATACCTCTGGGAGACATGTCTTGTCCTTCTATGGCCTAGCTGGTACGAAATAGTGGGAAAAGTTAAGAAAAGTTAAGATATGTGAGGTTGACACAGGTTATATTACGTAATATAATGTTCTGCCGCTTTATATTTATAAACTGATAGCTACCGTTCACTCTAGTTAACTAGGGAATAGTTGCGAAAAATAAAATGAGATGATTCTTTAGAAGCAGATACATTAGGACTAGTAGGGGGGCTTTGAAACGCTACCTGTATTTGGTTACTTGGGGAGTGTGGAGCTAATAGTAAAACCGACCTGTATGGGTCGGTTATTTGTTATTAAAGGGGGTGATGGTACAAGATTAATATAAATAACATAAAACACTCAACAATGTATGTCCTATTTACAAAGGAGTAAGACGTTGAAAAAGAAAGTATTTAGTATATTGTTTACGATAGTGCTGATTTGTAGCCTGAGCTTGGTGACGGCAGTACCAGTAGCAGGAGCAGACCCTGCCACCCTTGAGGTTAGCCAGCCAGTACAGGTTACCAGTGATAGCTACTATGAGCGAGGGCAAGCGATCAGGTATGATGGCGCAGACTACTGGCTTTTTTATGGTCGCTCTGCTACTGTGACGGGAAACTATCAAGACAGTAATCCTGACACTCACGACTACGAGATTTACTATAAAAAAGCGGCGAGTGTTGCGGGGCTCGTAGGTGCTGATCCTCAGGCAGTACCTGGTGCGGTGGGTTGCTATCTTGGTGAAATCGGTGCTGCCTACGTTAATGGAAACATGTGGACATTTGCCACTGTTCCGTCGACTAACTATGTCGGTAGAAAGAGTCTCTATGGTTGGTACACATCCGACGGGGGAGAAAATTGGACGCAGGTCGTTGATATGGCTGATAACCTGCCTCCCGGTGCAGCACATCATGACGAGATTGGATTTAACGGCAAACTATATGTGATGGCAAATTATCCAGACGGCAATGCTGGTTGGCACACAAAGTACACCGATGATCCAGTCGCTACCACGATTACGTGGAGTTCTTATGTGCCTTTGTCTACACCCAACTTAATCAATGGGACGGGGCATTTCTTCGTTGAAAATTCCGAGCTTTATATTGGAATACTCAGAACCTCACCTAGTAAAGACAACAAAATCCTCCAGTACTCGGATTCTCCTGAGTCTTGGGTGGAGCTCTGTAGTGCTGCGTCCACTGGTTGGGATCCCACCTTATTTAAAGTGGATGGCCGTTACGTTTTCGCTCAAGCGCCTTGGATCAATGAAGGAGGAGGTAGACAGTATATTATCGCATGGTCAAATGATACTTTAGATTCTACTTTCTTTAGTGAGCCTTCTGTTTCCATAAGCGCAGGTAAATATGGGAGTAATACCTGGGTGGATATGTGGCCGATAGGCTTCACCGACCAGGGTGGTGACAGCTACCTGTTCTTTACTTCCGAAAGGAATCCAAGTGACGTGACCTCAGAAATAGCCGGCAACATCTGGTATCTGGAAGTCGATTGGACTTTAACGAATGACCACTACACTTACATCCAAGAAGCCATTGATGCTGCTAACCCTGGTGATACTATCAATGTAGCCGAAGGAACCTACCCTGAATACTTGCATATAACAACTGATAACCTGACGATTGAGGGGGCCGGTATTGACCAGAGCATAATTGATCTGGATGGGCTGATTCCATACTGGCATTACTCTGGTTGTTCTAGTTCCTTTGCCAGCAGAGGCGGTGTTCTGATAACCGGCTCTGGCAGCTCTGACGACATAATCGAGGGTGTTAATTTCGAAGGCTTTACTGTGAAGAATGCCGGTCTCAATCCACCGATAACGACAAGTGGCACCCATACCGGCTCAGATGATGCAGCTATTCTTACCGATTCCACTGCCTCGTGGGGGACGAACGACTTAGTCGGACAGTGGGTACATAATGTGAGTGATAAGCTGATCGTAATAGATATAAGTGGTAACAACCCTATCCGTAGTTACGGGCTGATTACGGCCAATACGGCTACGACAGTGACTGCCACCCTTGCTGGTGGTTTAGAAAACGACTGGGACAAAGGCGATGCCTACGTAGTTATCCCCTATGAAGAGTACGTAGACGTAGCCGAAGACCTCCAGGATGATATTACAGGCATCAGCATCCAAAATGGCAAGGATATTGTTATTTCGTACTGTAAGAGCATTAACAATGGTTCTTCTGGTATCGGCGTATCATATGCCCGCTGCGTCAGCGCACATAAATACAGTGAGGGTATAACGATTGACCACTGTATTTCTTCAGACAACTCCCGGAATGGAATAAGCATTGGAAAGTATGTGGGCGCTGTTACCATAACCAATAACACCTGTAGCAATAACGGAGGCCCCCACCCCACTGATCCCAGCCGTGAACGTATGGGAGTAGGCATTACGGTCTCTGGCTTGAAC
The DNA here is from genome assembly GCA_020342155.1 of Dehalococcoidales bacterium. Taxonomy (GTDB): domain Bacteria; phylum Chloroflexota; class Dehalococcoidia; order Dehalococcoidales; family Fen-1064; genus W589. Next base: position 1,797,535 of record CP070842.1, on the reverse strand, counting down.
AGCGCGAATCCAATATCCGGTGTGATATCCGATAACATATGCGCCAATAACGGTTTTGAAGGGATTGTGCTGAAGGACTATTCGGATGGTGTTATCATTGAGAACAACATAGTTACCGGGCACAATTCTGATCAGGATGGAGCCGGCATTTTCTTCTACGGCAAGAAGTCTATCCCCTCAAACTGCGATAACCACATCATCAGGAACAACACGGTAACCGGAAATATCCGGGGGATTGTTGCCTACTACGCCCAGTACTGCACCATTGAAAACAACACGATCACAACGGACTCTGGCAGTTTCCCTGAGGGACAGGCAGCAATCAAGTTAGACAATGCTAACAATATAACGGTCATAGACAACAGCATTAGTTGCGATGGAACGGGGATAACGATCCAGAGCTATAACTCAACCCATAACTCATCAGCCAACACCTTCACTGGTAACACCATCAGTGGTGCCAAGTTCGCCGGAATTCTTATCTATGGCCCATATGCATGCGACAACATCTTCACCTACAATACTATTACCGGTACGACTAGCCTGACATTGTGGGCAGGCTCATCCTGGGAGGAGACCCAAGCTGACGGCGTCTTCATTGACGACGATGCTGGTACTGGCAACGTGTTCCGCTACAACAACATCTATGGCAACGCCGACGACGGAATGGAGAATCAACTCACCACGCAAGTAGATGCCACATACAACTGGTGGGGGCATGCCAGCGGGCCAAGCGGACCTGATGGAAGAATGAATGATGATGAAAGTAAGGTTATAGGTAAGGGAGATTCAATTCTCGGGAATGTCGATTGGGACCCCTGGCTACCTCAACCTGTAGACCATACTCCACACCATCCCGTACCCCCCGGGTTGGAAGATATGCACTAATAATGCTATTCGGTACTATTTTGAGGGGGCAGGCTTTTAAGCCTGCCCCCTTCTTGTTCAGCCTATCGTTCCGGAATATTGCTTATACGAAATAGTGGGAAAAGTTAAGAAATAGTAAGAAATGTTAGGATATGTGAGGTTGACAAACGTCTGTCTATAATGTAATATCCTGTACGTTATAGTATTGATGTTATACTTAGGGGGGCTTTGAAACGCTACCTGTATTTGGTTACTTGGGGAGTGTGGAGCTAATAGTAAAACCGACCCAGACGGGTCGGTTATTTTTTTAAAGGGGGTGATAGTACGAGAACAATCATGATTCAAATTACCAAATACGATTAACGAGATTCAATATACTCGACAAAGTATAAAGAGGTGGAAAATGAAGATAAAAAAGACAGTAAGTCTTGTGGTAGTTATAACATTACTATTAAGCCTCGGACTCATTACTTCACCCGCTATTTCTGCTTCGGTGACAATCTGGCATGTACCAGAAGATTTTACCACTATCCAGGAAGCAATTGATAGTCCGGATGTATTACCTGGTGACGTCATTATTGTTGGTGAAGGTAACCACGCAGGCGCTTACGTCACAAAATCAGTTACAATCCGAGGTGCAGGAGGTGCAGTGATTGACACCGGTCCGATGCATCCTGCCGGATTATCAATGGGATTTCGATTATTGGCGGGTAGCGATGGTGCTATTATCCGCAACCTGACTTTTCAAACTGACCTATCAATTATGAATGGTGAAGCAGTAGATGATGTTGTTGTCACTCAGTGCACATTCTTAAACTCAATACAAGCTATTTCCAACTTGGGTGGTAATGGTTGGGAAATCAGCCACAATGAAATCACTGGTCTTCGCACACGGAGTGGCGGCGGTATTGGTATACTGATTGCCGACAGCAGCGGAGGAATCAACGTAGCTAATAACTTGGTGATTCAGAACAGAATCTCGGGTACCCTTCACGTCTGGGAAGATGATTGTGGTGGCTATGAGGGTTCGGGAATAGTAATCTATGCAGATTTCCGCTGGGGTAGATTAGGAGCTACTAGTATGACAGGTAATCAAGTACTGCATAACACCGTCAGCTTGGTCAGTGATAATCCAAGTCTTGTTGATGTAGTTGCTTTTGAGCTGTCTCAGGTCTGGACAGTTCCTCCTGAACCAATACCTATAGTAATCCATGACAATATAATTGGCTTTAATGACTTTCGTGGTACTACGCTACAGATTGCAGTTACTCCTGAAGAACTGTATGATGAAAACACATTCGCAAAGAACCTGGGTGACAATCGTGGTGGAGGTTCAGCGACATTTCATCCCATGGGACATTAGTCCGTAAATAGCAGACAAATATGTCTGAAAGGGAGCCTCTTTGGGGGCTCCCTTTACTTAAGGTAAGTCCCCATATCAAATGAAATCAGGCATGAGAAGCGGTAGTCAACCCGCCCGCAGGGCTACAGTTTGCCCAGTGAAATGCCTCCGTCAATTGTCAGCACCTGGCCGGTGATATATCTGGCTTCTTCGGAGGCCAGGAAGGCGACCGCCTCGGCGACGTCACGGGGGGTGCCGAGGAAACCGAGAGGCACCTGGTCCATGAGTGCCTGTCTCCGTTCCTCAGGCAGCTGCTGTGTCATCGGTGTATCAATAAATCCGGGGGCGATGGCATTGGCGGTAATGCCGCGGGAGGCAACCTCCTTG
>CP070842.1:1791632-1794839 GCA_020342155.1 Dehalococcoidales bacterium | reverse complement strand
GACTAGAGTATCGCCACAATAGTTGAAATAGCTCACTTTCATTGAGTGCAACAACTAAACGTGATTGACATTGATGAGGCACGAGCGACGTCACTAATAGACAACATTAGTTAATTCCAGTATTTGAATCCTACTAGCGAGAATGGAGGGCAAGTATCCAATGAACAACTTTAAAATACCAGACTGGGTGAAAACACAATTATTGGAAGGAGAGCAGGTTGTATTACGGCTCTCTCAAGGAGCTTATAATTACTACGCCACCGATAGGCGTTTTTTGAGGTTCAAGTCAAAGTCGGAGTGTGATGCCCTTCCGTATGATGGTCTTTCTGTGACTTTTAATCGATATGGTCGGGGCGCCGACGTAATTCGTTATATAGCGATTTCACTATGTATCTTTATCATCTGGATCGCTATCTTCCAACACGGAAACGCAGTTGACCCAACAGCGGTTGACGAGTGGTACAGATATACAGGTAAGGTTCCGACCCCCCTAGCAATACTTTTTGGGGTGCTTGCTGCTCTAGGTATCCCCTGGGCGTTTCACACACGATACGGATACTACCAGATTGATAGTCCTAACCTTAATAGGGGTCCTAAGGATTGGCGGATTATCCGAAATCGCTGGCGTAATCAGAAGATAGATGATTTTACTCAATCAGTTGCAGAAAGGTGTGGTAAAATTGTCGATTAATCTCAGGGGTTGGTTGGCGACCCTGGTACCTGGAATTGCGGGTATTCTCGTACTGTTACTGATTGGGTTTATCCTCAGTTCACTGGTCGATAGCATCTCATATGACACTATTAGAGTGATATCGCTGGGTACCACCGCGGCTGTCTACTTTCTAGTGGGATTTACTGCTGGATTTTGGGCAAACTGGAAAGGCGCTTCGTATGGCGCCTCCGCAGCTATAGTAACATGGCTAATTAACCTAATCATCTTCGCTGTAGTATTCTTCCGTCATTTCGCAATCTTCGGAAGAAACAACATCATGGGTGATATTTATTATGAATCACTGCCTTACGTTTTTATCGTAGGTGTTGTCGGTATTATTATCGGTACGCTGGGAGGTTTTCTCGGCGGACGTATTAGGAACTAATGACCTTTTTATATATGAGCACTGTCCTCTAATCCAAAGAAGTTCGAATTCCTCTATACTATTTCTAGATTTTCCCACCTTCTTTTGCTATGTTTCTCATACATGAGATATTGATTGAAGTGTGGTATAAAGAGTACAATCAAGGGCGGTCATCGCGAAGTGTGACACCAGCCAATGAGATATCCTCTATTTCTGAAGGGGAGAGCGTAATCGTTGAGAACCAAGATAGAAACCGACCTGATACTCCTCAACCTGCTCGTCCTTTTCCTGGTTATTGTTATCCTGGCATTTCCTTCCAACGTTATGCGGATTGCCCTCGGTATCCCATCGGTACTGTTACTTCCCGGCTATGCCCTGGTAGCGGCCCTGTTCCCCCGCAGGCAGAGCCTCGAGAGGATTCAGAGAGCGGCGTTCAACCTGACGATGAGCCTCGTCGTCGTACCCCTCATTGGGCTGATGCTTAACTATACGTGGGGAATAACCCTGGAGTCGACACTCAGCTCGCTGGCCGCGTTCATCTTTACCATGTCGGCCGTTGCCTGGGTGAGGAGAAAGAGACTCCCGGTGGAGGAGCGGTTCGGCATCAGGTTCCGCCTGAGCATACCTGGCTTGGAGGGGGGTATCTGGGACAGAGTTTTCATGGTGGTACTGGTAGTCGTGGTGCTGGGGGCGGGGGCAATGGCCGGCTACACCATCGCCAACCCAAAGATTGGGGAGCGGTTCACGGATTTCTATCTGCAGGACGAATACGGAAAGGCAAGAGACTTTACCCGCAGTGTGTCGGTCGGGCAGGAAGTAGAGGTGACGGTGGGTATTGTCAACCGGGAGCATGAGACAGTCAGCTATCGGGTGGTGGCATTACTGGACGGTGTTATACAAACCACGATAGAACCAATAGTGCTTGCTCATGAAGAGGTGTGGGAGCAGGCAGTAATCTTAATCCCCGAAGAGTCGGTGGGCGAGCGGGAGGCGGAATTCACATTGTATGCATACGGGAATGTGGAGCCTTACCGGGGACCGCTCCGTCTCGGTATTGAGGTAACTGATGACTGATGAACGAAAGCTGTTGCCGTATATCGATTGCACCGTTATTGGCGATGCCATGATAGACGTGGTGTTACCCCTGTCAGATGCCCAGGACATTACTTCTCTTGCGGAGGGTGGGGTGACTAACACAAAGAGGAAACTATTCTCCGGTGGGGCCGCCAATATTGCCTACCATGTTATGAAACTTGGTGGCAACTCAGCGTTTATCGGCAGGGTGGGAGACGACTATTTCGGGAGGTTGTTTCTGGATGACCTGGAGAGAAACGGCATAGTGACAAATGTGGCTATTGACGCAAGTGCTAACACGGGAATGGTATTCGCCCTCGTCTTCCCCAACGGACAGAGGTTCTTCATCGATGACAGAGGCGCCAATACCAACCTCCAATACAATGACATCGACCTGAGCCTAGTTAAGCGAAGTCGCTTCCTCTGTTTCTTGGGTTATTCCTACCAGGATGAAGGATTTAGTGGTTATATCGAAAAAATCCTGGACGAAACCCCGGATGATATGACTGTCGTATTCAACCCGGGGGCACCAAACCTGGCTGAGAAGTATAGAACGGCGTTCACCGATGGCATCCGCGAACACGTCGGTGTCCTCATCCTTAACAAAGCTGAGGCCAGGAACCTGACTCAGTGCGATTCAGAAAGTGATATGATAGACTCTCTGCTCGCTATTGTCGATACTGTGGCCCTGACAAAGGGAGAAGAAGGAAGTATCATCGCCACGAGGGACGAGGTGCACGAAATCAAGACCACTACGGTAACACCACTGGACACAACCGGCGCCGGTGATGCCTACGCCGCCGGGCTTATCTACGGGCTCTCACGGAACCAGGGTCTGAGGGAGGCAGGAGAATACGCATCAAGAATTGCCGGTAATGTCGTCACTCATTTCGGTGTCAGATTAGAAAACCTGGACTGATCCCGTATCAACCAGCCTGGGCCCACTCCCTCAATCGGTAGTAGTCCGACAGCATCCGGTCGAACTCGGATTTCGGTAGTATCTTGCCACTGTCCTCCAGGGGTTCCTCGAAAAACCTCTTTGGCAGGGTATCATCTG
>CP070842.1:1788965-1791532 GCA_020342155.1 Dehalococcoidales bacterium | reverse complement strand
GTTAGGACACTGTAACTTATGGGGCTTATTGAGTTTCTGGTATGTCATAAATTTGTAATCTTTTGTCTCTTGATTTTATGACCCTGCAACCCCTGCTTTGCTACACTGAGGGTGTACGTCTTATTTTCCCGGATACGGTATAGGCTAATAAATGGGGCTTACCATCTGCTGGCCTCAGAATTTCGACTATACAACTTCAAGGAGGTAATGATGAAAAATAACTTCTTAGCTCTGTTGTCTATTCTATTGCTGGTGGCAGGGCTTGTTGTGACAGTTGGTTGCGCCACTCAGACTACCCCCACGCCTAGCTATCCTTACCAACCACACATGGGACCAGGGGGTATGATGGGACCTGGAGGCATGATGGGGCCAGGGCACATGGGTCCAGGAGGTCCATACCAAAGTGGCGGGCAACGGATAAGCATGGAGCAGGCTATCGAAATAGTGGAAGATTATCTTAAAGACCGAGGTGAATCTGCCCTTGAAATAGAGGAAATAATGGAATTTGAATATAACTTTTACGTTGATTTCTCAGAGAGGGAGACCGGTATTCATGCCTTTGAAGCATTGATAGACCCGTATACAGGAGACATGTATCCTGAACCAGGTCCCAACATGATGTGGAATACAAGGTATGGCATGATGTCAGGCATGATGTGGGGCAACCGTGGTGCCACTGAGGAGATGACTGTCAGTGAAGAACAAGCCATCAAACTTGCACAGGAGTTTATCAATGGTTATCTTCCTGGAGGCAAGGTGGAAGACGCTGAGCGTTTCTATGGTTATTACACCCTTCACGTACTTAAGGACGGAGAGATATACGGAATGTTAAGCGTAAACGGATATACGGGGCAGGTTTGGTATCATTCCTGGCACGGCAGGTTCCTCGGGATGAAGGAATTTGGTGAACACTGAAGAAAAGACTTAGACCAAACATACAAAAATGTGCTGTCTAGTGAAGGCCTATGGCTAATGAAGTCAAGAATAATAGCCAGACTATTTATGTCTGTGAAGCCTGTGGCTTTGGCGATAAGCAAAGCGATTGGGTAGAGAGAAATGCCAGAAATGGTGTCAAGAGCGCCAGAGCCGTTAATATAAAGATAACCGCACATGATCTGGATCTTTGGCCCGAATAAGAATCAATATGAGCTGAAAACGTAGGTGGTGGTCATGACAGCAATTGAAGTAGCAGTAACCCTTGGTGGGCTAGGAGCTATAGCATTTCTCGCCTGGTTCTTCTTTGGTCCCAAACAGGCTCAGAGAGCTCAGGTTAAAGGAAATGTGCAAGAGATAGTGGTTACCGTTAAGGGGGGCTACTCTCCAGATGTCATACGTGTCAAGAAAGGTATCCCGCTCCGACTGATATTTGACCGACAGGAGGCTGGTGAATGTAGCTCACGGGTAGTTTTTCCTGATTTCCAGGCTAGCAAGACACTACCGGCGTTTGCCAGGACAACACTCGAGTTCACGCCTGACAAAGCCGGTGAGTTTGGTTTTGCCTGTGGCATGAATATGCTTCACGGCACCCTTATCGTGGAGGAAGGCAAAGAATTAACGGAAGCCGCTGTGGCAGCTCCCACGGAGACTTCTCCTCGAGAGCATGCCCAGGCTGTCGGTGTTGGCCCACGCATGCCAGTGGGCAAGGCCGAACAGGTAGAGTTTGCCCTTGTCGGAGGTGGTGTTACCTGCCCTACCTGTGCAGTTAATATCGAGACAGCCTTAAATAGCTTGCCCGGAGTGGATGACGTTCGTGTTAATTTCGGCGCAGATCGGATTACAGCCCGGTATGACCCAGAACAGATATCACCAGAGAAAATGCGACAAATCATTGAAAATACTGGGTACAAGGTTCATATTCGAAGTCAGCCGGGCACCCAGGACACGGAAGACCGGGAGGCCACAGAGCGGAATGCTGAGCGCAAAGATCTTACACGGCGCTTAATTGTGGGAACCATTCTTACTGTGCCAGTGTTGTTTGCCATGATGACTCACGAGTTCTTTAGCCCTGCGTGGCTACCGCCTATATTGCTCAACCACTGGCTTCAACTCGTTCTTATTACCCCGGTGATGTTCTACTCCGGCTGGCCAATACACCACACTGGCTGGCTAACGTTACGCCACCGTACCGCCGACATGAACACCCTGATCACCATAGGTACCATCGCCGCCTATGGTTACAGCTTGGTAGTTACAATTGCACCCGGAGCGCTACCGGAAGGCCTGCGAGCCGTATACTACGAAGCTGTAGGTGTTATCATTACTCTTATTATGCTCGGCCGTCTCCTCGAGGCCATTGCGAAGGGAGGTACTGGCGAAGCAATTCGCAAACTTATCGGCCTACAGGCCAAGACTGCCCGGGTGGTTCGCAATGAAAGGGAGGAAGATATCCCGATTGAGCAGGTTCAGGTAGGGGATGTAGTAATAGTACGACCTGGAGAGAAAGTTCCCGTAGATGGAGAAATAATTGAAGGCCGGTCGACACTGGACGAGTCCATGGTGACTGGAGAAAGCCTACCAGTAACCAAAGGCGAAGGTGATACTGTGATCGGTGCCACCATCAACCAGAC
>CP070842.1:1782165-1788865 GCA_020342155.1 Dehalococcoidales bacterium | reverse complement strand
CGTCAATTTGCAGCGACTAGTGTCTTTGTATTGGCAAGGTGTTATAATTACATCAGCCTATTCATCCAGACGAAGAGAGGTGAGTATCATGGGAAGCCAGGAGAACTACGAAGCAATACCCATCGGTATGGACCTGGGCACACTCGAGATGACTCTTGATGAGGAAACAGTTCGGGGCCGTATAGAGCTTGTGCAGTGGCAGGCCAAAGGGCTGGCAGAAAAGGGCTTCGCCCCTCCCGGACTCACCATCTCCCAGCATGCCCGGATGAAGTTCGCCGCACTGCCAGAAATGAAGGCCTCTATCTGGGCGAAGAGCGAGCAGGAGTTTCTCAAGCCGATGAAGCTCAGCAGCAAGGTATTCATCCGCGGCACGGTTGTCGATAAATACGTCAAGCGCGGTCGTAACTACATGGTGACAGACCTGGAAACGGTTGACGAGGCCGGGGAGGTACTGCTACGCAGCCGCGAGACCGCCGTATACGTGGAATAGGCAGGAGGGGGAAAATGGAGAGAGCTATAAAACAGATGACAATCGGTGAGGAGATACCGAGCCTGACTAAGACCGCCTATATGCCGATAGACCCGAATACAATTAATGTAATACACACCGACGATTATGCACAGGAATTCGGTATGCGGGGAGCACTAATCGGGGGCTCCACCCTGCTCAGCTACGTGGTGGAGATGCTGTACAACTACTTTGGTGAGAGCTGGCTCTATCACGGAAAGATAAAGGTGTCCTACATTGGCGGCGGGGCTATCAATGGGGATGTAGTAACAGCCCACGGGCAGGTCTCGGCGATTGAATCAGAAGAAGCCGGCGACAGACTGATACTAGACGTCTGGATGGAGAACCAGGAAGGCAGCAAAATAGTCATCGGTGAGGCTAGTTGTATCCAGACAGCAAGGTGACACCGGCTAATCGAGCCGACGTATCCGGCCAACGAATAATAGCGCCAGTAGGGATATAAAAGCAAGTACCATGGCCAATCCCCCAATCACCCACTGGACACCGATTGTCTCAGACACCTGTGCTGCAATGAAAGCACTAAAACTCGTCAGGCCAAATTCCATCATGTAGATGCTCATTACCCGCCCACGGTATTCGTCCTCGACGTAATACTGGATAAGGGTATTGCCCAACGTCATCCGTCCAGTTGTACCCAGTCCCACAATAACCATGAGCCCCAGGGATAAGGGCCACGAAGTAGAAAAGGCGAAGCTCGCTAGAGAACAACCTATTACTAAGCTGCTAATCAATAGCAGCAGGCCCCTCTTCTTATTAGGCAAAGATGCCAAGGTTACAGCGCCAATGATGGCACCAATCCCGGAGACACTCATTAACACTCCGTATCCACTAGCACCAACCTGAAGTATGTCCTTGGCGAAAACGGGCATCAAAATCATGTAGGGCATAGAAAGCAACACAGCGATAAGTGTGAATACCAAGATGAAGATGATGTCCTTTTGATGACGGAGATAGCGGAATCCTTCACGTATATCGGCCAGAGCACTGTTACGTTGCAAGTTTACTATACGAGTTGTACGAACAGATGGTAGAAAGGTGGTCAGGAATACTGCTAGAAGATAGATACCCGTCATTGTGAAATAAACAGCCGCATAATCAAAAGCAAAAATAAGAAAACCACCTACGGCTGGCGCTATAAAACGCATGCCACTCATGCCCACAGTATTCAAGGAAAGAGCATTCAACAACTGCTCTTGCCCTACAATCTCTGGGACCATTGCCTGCCGTGCGGGCATCATCAAACCCATGACTGTCCCCTGGAAAAAAGCTGCTACAGCCAGTACCCACCATGACCCCGGATTGTCAGCATTTATATATCCACTCATCAGGACAAAAGCAATAGCCAAAGAAACCACTGCTGAAACTAACTGGCCGGCAATCATAACAAATTTCTTTGGCAAACGGTCGGCGATAACTCCACCATAAAGTGATAGAAAGATCATTGGCCCGGCATTACATAGGGCCATATAGCCAAGGATGGCCTCCGAATCATACACATCGTAGATAAGATAAGAGCGTGCTACCATTTGCATATTCATGGAAGCCATCTGACATAGAGCCGCACCCCAGTAGAAACGGAAGGCTGTATTTTTTAGTGACCTGAAGGTCCGTATGTTTATGAACTGATTGAACCGGCCCCTGGCGCCTCCGGGCCCCCCCGGGCCCATACCACCACCCATACCATCATATTGTTGTGGGTTCTTCTTCATGCGTAACTTATCTCAGCAGCCATCTCAAAGGAAACTGTGCGCAATACAGGGCATCATAATTGATGCCCTTATCTTTAAGATATTTTACTCTTATGAAGACTAAACGGCAAACAATCTAGTCCACTGCATCCGTCGCTGACTTCCGGCAAAGGAAATAGGCCCGGTCTGCTTCTTCTGTCAATCCGGTAAGGCCCTGCCGCTCATCGAGAGCATAGCTCTCGATTGCACTAAGACCGGCCGTCCCTAGAGCGGAAAGTACCTCTGGCACTGAGTAGCACTTCTGAAGGAGGGCGAAGTCAGTCCGCCGCCAACCGTTCTCCAGCAGCATAACGGTGGCATCGAACCGGGCTGTTCGCTCCTCGGGACTGTAGCTGGTGCGGACGATACAGATGTGGTCGTCCTCAACAATGCCGAAGTTATCGTTCCAGGTCAGGCCGTACCCCGGTTCCATGTTAAGGTCGAAGAAGAACGGCCCGCCATCTTTCAGGACAGCATAGACACTCTGGAAGACGGCGGTCAGTCCCTCCAGGGTCATCACGTGGTTGAGGCTGTCAAAAACACAGATAACAGCATCACAGGTCTCCGGCAGCTCAAAGGAACGGGCATCGGCATGGAGGAACTCGGCATCCGGGGCATTCTCACGGGCAAAACGAAGCATCTCTGCCGAACCGTCCAACCCGGTCACCCGGTAGCCGAGGGCTGTCAAGGTCCCTGCCATCTGTCCGGTACCGCAGCAGAGGTCGAGGATACTGGCCCCGGTGGGAAGATGGCGTAATATCAGCTGTTCTATGAGCGGAAAGACGCGCGGCGTAAACTCATTACCCCAGTGCTGGTTGTAGACGCGGGCAAACGGGTCGTAGTCTGAGTAGATTTTCTCCGGTTCTGTCATTATCCTACCAAATCCAGAAGACCCGTCAGGTCAGCTGATACATAATCAGGGGCCTTATCTACACTGGAGAGTTCTCTTTGCTTCCGGTTAATCCAGAGAACCGGAATCCCCAGAGATTGAGCACCCTCCACGTCGCTACTCAGTGAGTCGCCAACGTGTAGCACTTCTTCAGGTGATAGGTCAAGTACCGACAACGCTCTTTGAAAAACCTCCCTACGCGGTTTGTAGGCCCGGCAGTCCTCACTGGTGACCACCTGATGAAAGCTGAGATTGTGATAATTTAATGCCAACTGTAATTCAGCATTGTCGATGTTTGACACCAAGCATATCGGTATCCGGCACCTTTCCAGTACTTCCTTGCTTTCGGGGAAGATGTCCGGGTGTGCCCAGTACTCAAACTCAGGCTGACAGAGTGCCTCGCTGTCCAGGTCGGCCTCGAAATGATTGAGCACCTGCTGCAACGAAATCAGTGTCAGCTCTTTCTGGAGTCGGAAACTGGCCCCGAGACTCTGATCGCACATTTCGAAGAACAGGTAGTTCCACAGAGAAGCAATATCGGAAGCTTCTACCCCCAGACGAGACACCCTGGATACCTCTTCGAATATCCTGTCTCCGTAAGTCTCATCCTCTTCGACTACGGTGCCATAGAAATCTAAGAGTATCGCACACGGCGAGAAATCTTTCACTTGTTACCAACACATAGAAACATAGTCTTCACTCTAAACCGCAGCCAGTAGAACGGTATAATTCTTGCCGTACGCCTTGGCGCATGACGGACAGGTGGTATAGAAGAAATACAGGTCTTTAAACTCCTTACCTTCCGACTCGACATAGGCCTTCATTTCTCTAACCCACTTACCGGTCTTCGAGTATGGCCCTTCAAAGACCTTGGACAGAAATGTTCCCGACATTCTTGTCATCTCTACTCCCGGCACTTCTTTGCTGACCGCAATATAGATATCGGAGCCCCAGAGAGACTTCTCATCCGATAGTACCAATTGCTCAGGGGCAAGGGCCCCCGCCTCCTCAATCCTGGTCATGTTTTTAGCCATTACTCTACCTATGTTGAGCGGGATGTGTAGAAAGCTCCTGACATGATCTTTAAGAAACAGCTTGTCCTCAAAGGCCACCACTCTGTTGTCCCATGGCTCCGGGTTAAATCGCGGGCAGCACCCTGTCTCTGATTGTTCATAAAGTGTTTCTTTCATCTTACTGACCTCCTTTCAACCTTTCCGTCAGTAGCGGCACTATCTTGAAAAGGTCGCCAACAAGACCATAGGTAGCCACCTCGAAAATGGGAGCATCGGGGTCGTCATTGATAGCCACAATGGCGTCGGCGGTCTGCATCCCGGCGAGGTGTTGCACCGCCCCGGAAATACCACAGGCAATGTAGAGCCTCGGGCAGACCGTCTTGCCCGTCTGCCCCACCTGGTGGGCATAGGGAATCCAGCCCTCGTCCACAGGCGGTCGGGAAGAACCCACCGCCGCCCCCAGCACATCCGCCAGTTCCCGGATAATATCGAAATTCTCCGGCTTGCCCAGTCCCCGCCCCCCGGATACGATAATGTCAGCATCCTCCAGCTTGACCTTCTCCGTCAGGTCTTTCACAAAGTTGAGCAGTCTGGTACGGGCAGAGACACGCTCTTTGTCAAAGTCCACTTTGACAATTTCCCCCTGCCGGGTATCATCAGGGGTGCTCCGCTTGAAGACCCGGGGGCGGACGGTGGACATCTGTGGCCTCCTTGTCTGGCAAAGGATGGTCGCCATGATATTGCCTCCGAAGGTAGGCCGCGTCTGCCGCAACAGCTTCGTCTCAGTATCTATCTCCAGTCCGGTACAGTCAGCGGTGAGGCCCGTCTGCAGGACAGCAGCCACACGGGGGAAGAAAGCCCTCCCGAAAGAGGTTGCTCCGGCAAGGACTATCTCCGGCTTACGCTCCCGGATAAGCCTAACAAACTCGGCGGCGTAGATATCTTCCTGCTGATTTGCCAGGAGAAGGTCATCAATTATATAGACCTTATCGGCCCCGTGAGCAACCAAGCGGCTGACATCGTTGACATTGTGGCCGAAGCAGACCGCGCTCAGCTCAGTACCGAGTGAATCCGCCAGCTCACGGCCCTTCGACACCAGCTCGTAGGCCACCCCCTTAAGCTGGCCATCCTGTTGTTCGGCAAAGACCCAGACTCCCCGATAAGACTTGTCTGCCGGGGCTGTTTCGGTCGGCATCTCAATGATTATTGCTTCAAATGTGCAGGCATCCCGGCAGGCCCCACACAGGTTGCAGCCTTCCTCGATTTGAGCGATGTCATCGACTATTTCAATAATCCCGAATGGACAGACATCAACACAGCTACCGCACCCGGTACACTGCTCGGTCTCAATCCTGATACTCACCTGAACCTCAACCCTACGTTATCTTTAAATCTCTCAGCTTCTCAATCAGTGTGTCCACCTGGTTCTCAGGCTCCCCCTCCAGCATTTCGCCCTGCTGGACTCGCTGTGGGAAAAACACCTTAGCCACCCATGTCGCCGAGCCAGCTAGGCCGACCTTATTTTCGTCGACCTCCATGTCACTGGCTGTCCAGACCGGTATCTCTACTTTTTTAGCAAGGGTAAGCCCGCGTAGCGACGGTAGGCGGGGGATGTTTATCTCCTTGACCACGGTAACTACCGCTGGCAGGGGTACTTCGATGACCTCATGGCCATCCTCAACCATCCGCTCAAGCACCATCTTGTCATCGGCCACTTCATTGATTTTGCTAACGTAGGCAACAAAGGGCAGTCCCAGCATCTCGGATAGCTCCGGCCCCACCTGCCCGGTATCGCCATCGATTGTCTGCCGACCGCATATTATCAGGTCGTAGTCTTTCAGTTTGTTGACCGCGCAGGATAGGGTGTAGGAGGTAGCCAGGGTATCGCTGCCGGCAAAGGCGCGGTCACTGATGAGAATAGCCTCATCGGCCCCGCAGCTGATGGCCTCCCGGAGCATCTCCTCGGCCTGGGGTGGTCCCATACTGAGTGCCGTGACCCTGCCGCCATACCGCTCCCTGAGGCGAACGCCCTCCTCCAGGGCATAGGTATCGAACGGATTGACTACGTTCTTTGTCCCTTCCCGCCTGAGGGTGTTGGTCTCGGGGTCAATCTTGACATCGGTAGTGCCGGGCACCTGTTTGAGACAGACAATGATATTCATTTCACAGATGCCTCATTATACTATATTATTATCAGACAGATGGAATCGAACTCCCAAAGAGAGGAGCAATCCGGAAGTCGTCTACAATGAACATCGGATTCCTAGCTTCCCACACTGGCAGCAATATGCAGGCAATAATCAATGCCTGTAAGTCGGGGGCACTTCAGGCCAACCCGGCTGTGGTAATCAGCAACAACAGCAATTCCGGAGCCATCGCCCGTGCGAAACGCGATGGAATCCCATTCTACCACCTAAGTCAAAAAACGCATCCAGAGCAAGAGAATCTTGATGAAGCCATTCTGGATGCGCTGCTCAAACACGGTGTAGATGTTATCGTTCTGGCTGGATACATGAAGAAACTCGGCCCAAAGACCTTGTCT
>CP070842.1:1778793-1782065 GCA_020342155.1 Dehalococcoidales bacterium | reverse complement strand
CCATCGCCCTCGACATATCCGCCAGTGAACTGGCCAGGGACGTTGATTCTGTCTGCCTTTGCCTCTCCAAGGGGCTTAGTGCTCCTGTCGGCTCGCTTCTTTGCGGAACAGAGGAATTTATCGAGAGCGCCCGCAAGTGGCGTAAGATGATTGGAGGAGGGATGCGGCAGGCAGGAATTATCGCTGCTGCAGGCATCGTCGCTCTGCAAACAATGGTAGGACGGCTGGCTGAAGACCACGATAATGCCAACCGTCTGGCAAAGGGACTATCCAATATCCCCGGCATAATAGTTCCTCACGAAGTCCAGACCAACATCGTGAATTTTGAAACATCTCTGAAGGTCTCTGGCTCTGAATTCATACAGATGATGAATACCCGGGGTGTCAAGGTCGGCTATCGTGGTGATAATAAGTATAGGGCCGTAACAAGCCGCATGGTCATCTCCGATGACATAGATGAGGCCTTGAACCGCATCGACCTTGGTTTGAGAGAACTCCATTAGAAAAACATGGTCGGGCGAAAAAACGCATATAGTATGTTGGGGTGAAGAGTAGAGAATCAGGCTCCTCAGCCCGTCCTCATTGCCTGTTGCATTAACCTCAGCGCCTTTTCGGCGTCACTAAGAAACTGCTTTACCGTCTCACGGCTATACTTGTGGTCTGCCATTTTATTCAGAAACGGCGGTGGGATTGTGACAATATGGGCACCAGCCATAACCGCATTCAGGACATCACCCACTGATCTGATACTGCCAACAATCACCTTGCTCTTAAATCTCCAACGCCCCAGCCACTCTACCGCCATCCTGATGACCTCTGGAGCATTACCACCCTCGTCAGATACCCTGCCGGCAAACAAACTGATGTAGGTTGCCCCTGCCTTGGCTGCCAGTATCACCTGCCCCAGGGACATTGCGGCCGTAGCGTTTACTTTTATCCCTTCTGTCTCCAACTCCCTGATGATTCCGTAGCAGGGAACACCGTCAGTAGTGATGTGGGGTACCTTGATGACTACATTGGGTGCCCAGGAAGCAAATAGGCGTGCTTGTACTACCATATCATCCGGCTCGTCAGTAGTGACCTCGACACATGTCGGGAGGGGGTCCACCAAGGCAGAGATTGTCCGGACCCCAGCTTCGATATCATAAACGCCATCCTCGAACATTATGGTGGGATTAGTCGTTACACCATCAATCACACCCATCTCAAGCCATTTTACAATCTCGCCAACACTCGCCGAATCAATAAAGATTTGCATACCAGTCCCTCCAAGCTATTGCGACACCGGACAACCTCTACCTGCTTTGACAATAAAATCTGGCTAAATTATAAACACAGGCAGTATTCGAGTCAATAATATATACTACCTCTCCTACGACTTTAGGACTATTCACCTAGAGGTATCAGTACTATCGTGGGATATTCTCTCGGATAACCCATGCCCTATACTAAAACTAGCACAGATGTCGGCCAGAGCATTACTCTGGTACAACTGCAAACGCTAGGAGGTAGAAAAGTGAAATTACTGGTTATTGGTATGGGGCAGTGCGGCTCCAACATTGCTGACGGCTTCGCCATGATAAACAACAGGGCTAAAGCTCGACGCAGGACTGAGATAGTCACTGGTGTTTTCGCCGTCAATACTGACCTCGCTGACCTTGGCGGGCTGTCTCATATCAAATCTGACTACCGCCACAGAATCCTCATCGGGGGACGAAAGTCAGGCGGTCATGGTGTCGGTAAAATAAACGAACTGGCCGCTGAAATCGCCAGAGAGGACGCCGACAAGGTTATCGATGCCATCAGGTCAACGCCTCACTTCTTCGAGTCAGATGCTTTCATGCTCTGCGCTGGTGCTGCCGGAGGTACCGGCTCCGGGTCAATCTCGATCATGACCCAGGTACTCAAAGAACGTTATATCGACAAGCCAATCTATAACCTCATTATACTTCCCTTCGAGCACGAAGAGCATACCGAGGAAAGGACCATCTACAATACGGCGACATGTCTCAAGTCCGCCGACGCGGTAGCTGATGCTATCTTCCTGGTCGACAATCAGAGGTATGTCAAAAAGACCGACACTCTGAGGAACAACCTTGCCGGAATCAACCACCTAATCGTTGAGCCGTTCTATAACATACTCTGCGCTGGTGAGGAAAAGAAGGCCAAGTATGTTGGCGCCAGGCTACTCGATGCCGGAGACATCATGCAGAGTATAGCCGGGTGGACGGTTATCGGCTACGGTCAGTCACAGCTGCCCTCCTTCCGGCTCCCCTTCCGGACTTCAAGTAACTTCCGCGACAAGAGTACAGAAATCCACCGTGGAATTGAGGCAATGGACGCTGCAATCAGTGAGTTGTCTTTCAAGTGTAATCCTGAGGACGCTTCCCGGGCACTGTACCTTGTCTCCGCCCCCAGCAAGGAGATGAACCTCACTGTCATCAAGGAACTTGGTGAATACCTTAAGGGCCTTGCCCCGGAGGCCATCATCAGAAACGGAGACTACCCCCGGAGCAGTGGCACTCTTGATGTCTCGGTGATTCTATCTGAACTCAAGAATGTTGAGAAAATCCGAAGATACTACGCCGAAACAGCCCAGATTGTCACGACAATAGAAGAGAGAAAGAAACAAACAGATGCCAAGCTCAAAGAGATGGATGAGGTCTCCAGAGACGTACCATCGTTGATTTTCAACTAATCGGGCTCTATCGGTCAATCCGACACAAGACCGTAACTAAGCGTCAAAAAGACAGAAAAGCCAGGTCAACCTTAGAGGTTGACCTGGTCTATTATCACCCTTTTACATTTCTCCACCATGAGTGACCCATTGATTGCAGGTGGCACCAGCCTGAAATGCCTCCTGCTGATGAATGGTTGATTCGACTACTCCAAAAGGACTACATCGGAAGTCCTAGGAACCATCCGGCTAAAGTCGTTGACTCACGCCCCACGTCTGTCTATAATTGGTCAAGCGTGGTCGATACGGTGCCAGGAAAAACACCCTATATGCAGGCAGTGTGACATGACTAGGCCATCGGGATATCCCAGTATCACCGTACTCATTTGTGCTCTGAATGAGGCGTCCAACCTGCCTTCCGTCCTTCCGCAAATACCGGGGTGGGTGGATGAGGTGCTGCTGGTCGATGGGGATCCTGCCTAACAGGTGGATAATTATTGGGTATGAGCCAGGCAGTAGCTGGCATACTTACTGATTGCCCGGCTGGCTGACTCGACACCGGAGTAAACGGGAATACCGGCCTTCATAAGCTTCT
>CP070842.1:1774362-1778693 GCA_020342155.1 Dehalococcoidales bacterium | reverse complement strand
TTGTATTGAGGATAGGTAGGTAAGTTAGGTGTGTAAGTGTCAGTATTGTACTAGGGAGTGGATTATAGTCCTTTGGAGGGCAATTGTCAATGGGGGGAGATGCGTAAAAAAGGAACATTAATATACGAGTGTAAAAGTGGTTGAAAAAGTTCTACCTATTGATACCTCAGCTCCACCAAAGTCCACAATCAAGCTCTGGTGGGGTTGACAACTAACGAAAAAAACGTTAGAATTACCCCATTATGAATGAACAAAATAACTCCGCAGAGCAAATCATCAACCGTTTCGGTGGTCAGTCTTCGCTGGCCAGTCTTCTGGGCAGGCGTCAGAGTACAGTACAGCACTGGGTGAAGACCGGAAGGATTCCATCACAGTGGCACAGTCCATTAATGCAGCTTGCCTACGAGAAGGGGATTAATCTCGAGCCCAGGGACTTTGTTACAGAGGAAAGGCCGATGATCGAGCCGGCTGACGGAAGACTCGGTGTGTTACTGGTGGGTTTGGGGGCAGTCAGTTCCACCTTTATTGCCGGTGTCGAGCATATTCGACGCGGTACAGGTAAACCTTTTGGGTCGGTCACTCAGATGGCAACTATCCGGCTGGGTAAGCGGACAGAAGAAAAAACACCCCTGATACGGGATTTTGTGCCGCTGGCAGGTCTGGACCAGCTTGTATTCGGAGCGTGGGACCCGATTCCCGACAACGGATATGAGGCTGCCGTAAAATGCGGAGTTCTGGACCGCTATGAGGCTATCGAGCCTGTTGCGGACTTCCTGAAGACCATCAAACCCATGCCGGCTGTGTTCGACAGTGAGTATGTCAAGCGTATCAAGGGCACCAATGTTAAAAAGGCACGGACCAAGCTCGAACTCGTAGATATGATCCGTGACGATATACGCCGGTTCAAGACTGCTAATAATTGCGACCGACTTGTAATGGTCTGGTGTGCTTCTACCGAAAAATTCATTACTGCATCTGATATACATCAAGACCTCGAAAGCTTCATAAAAGCACTCGAAGAAAACGATGAAAGAATCGCGCCGTCCATGATATACGCTTATGCGGCCCTGTCGGAAGGCATTCCCTTTGCAAACGGTGCACCGAATCTAACAGTCGACATACCGGCTCTCGAGAAGCTGGCCAGTGATGAAAACATCCCGATTTGTGGCAAAGACTTCAAGACCGGGCAGACACTTGTCAAGACGGTTATCGCTCCAATGCTAAAAGCAAGGATGCTCGGTATGGACGGCTGGTTTTCGACGAATATACTGGGTAACCGGGATGGTGAGGTTCTTGACGAGCCCGAGAACTTCCAGACGAAAGAGGAATCAAAGCTCGGTTCGCTTGAGTATATCTTTCAGCCCGATTTGTATCCTGACCTCTATGCCGATGCATATCACAAAGTCCGTATCAACTACTACCCGCCCCGTGGAGACAGCAAAGAAGGTTGGGACAACATAGATATCTTTGGCTGGCTGGGTCGGCGTATGCAGATTAAAGTTAATTTCCTGTGCTCGGATTCCACACTGGCCGCTCCGTTAGTACTTGACCTAGCTCTCTTCATAGACCTGGCGAAGCGGGCTGGGCTGGGTGGCATCCAGGAGTGGCTGTCTTTCTACTTCAAGAGTCCTCAGTGCGCGCCTACACTCTACCCCGAACATGATTTATTCATACAGCAGACAAAGCTCAAGAACACACTCAGGTGGTTGATGGGCGCCGAGCAGATAACGCACCTCGGAATGGAATACTACCACGAGTACTGATTTATAGAGCTGAAGGACCAATAGTCAGGACTCCAAATCTACATTAGCCATAATTTCCCTTGCTACAGAGCAAGCCCCACTTTATTGTCGATTCGAACCACCTCATATAACATCAGGATTCAGTGGCAGTTTATTAGTTCTGTTTTTCGAACGACGTAGCCTACTTTAAACCACCATCCGAATATGCTGAGTGCTCTTCTATTCTCATGAAACTTGTCACAGGTACAGTCATGGTATAGACTTGTAGTGACTCTAAATAATTGCTAGAGATTAAGTTGGGGACAATAAGAGAAATGGTGCGTGGTTAATTATTCAGATGCAATAATCTAGAAAGGAGTAACCAAGGAAATGAACGAAGTGGACCCTATTTATGAAGAACTAGCAAATAAGATTGGAACAGGCAGGTCGGAGACCATGTCACGAATACTTGCCCGGATGGCTAATCTGGAGCAGGCTAGGTTGGTAGCTGCCCTGCCTGACCCCGACAGGGAAGCCACTGCCGGCAGATCACTTGAGGTGTCTGACGAATTCGCCAGGAAACTTAGCTTGGACAAAGCAACGGTAGATAAGCACATACGGGAGTTATATGAAAAAGGGCTTCTGTTTCCGACCAGAGCGGGACCTCAGATGGCCCGTACTTTTATGCAACTGCATGACTCTTCCCTGGGTAATCCCAAGTATGACGAAGACCTCGGTGACGAATTCTTTGACTTGTGGGGTGGCCCCGAGGGTAGAATAACCAACAAGCCGACACCGGAGAGACTTCGACCTGAGTACTCGGCGTTTCGAATAGTTCCCAGGTGGAAATCAATCAAGGATCTAACTGGTGTCTTACCTCATGAAGATATCAGGGAGATATTGAAATCACAGGAGACAATTGCCCTGCAGCCTTGTGGCTGCAAGAGGTCTTTCCGAAAGAGAGATTGCGGTGTCCCCGTTGAGTCGTGTATAAACGTTGGCCGGACAGCTGATTACAATATTGACCGGGAAGCTAGCCGGAAGATTACCTATGAAGAAGCCATGGAGGTCAATGATAAGTTCGACCAGTATCCGGTAGTAAACATGGTAGTCAACCAGAAGGACGTAAATCAGTTAATCTGTAATTGCCATTGGTGCTGCTGTGGAGCCCTGGCGGGGGCAGCCAAGAGTCGTGTTGAGGCCGAGGTTGATACGGAAAAGTGCAAGGCGTGCGGAACCTGTGTTAATACCTGCCAGTATAGTGCTATTAGCATGAAGAACTATCCTGAAATTGGTGCCGAACGGGCTTATGTTGACCCCGAGATATGCAGGGGTTGCGGCTGTTGCGTGATTGCTTGTCCCAACGAAGCCCGTACGATGAAGATTGTACGTCCACCCGAACATATCCCGGACGCCGGAGCTATATATTAACCAAGAGATATCAGGATTTCGCCTGCCGTATGCATTCATAGTCCTCACGAAATAAGTGCTATAAGGATTAATGGTACGGCCGTCAGAATATGTCCCTCTATCCGGTACATATTCGACGAATATCAAAGCGATTACTGAATAGTTTCCATTGTTTACCTGTGTCGTATAAGGTTGCAGGTCACTGATATCGAAAAGGAGAGAAGAACGGATGGGCTTATTCCATTGTCCGATGGGGGCTCCTTTTTACGATGATGAGGACTGTATTGATTGTGGGATGTGCATTGCTACCACTAATGAAGAGATGGTAGCAGCGTCAAAGAAAATCAGGGCTTATCTAAAAGCCAACGCTGCGGATGCACCCGCTGTTCGGAAGATAGTCGTCTCTGGTAAGGGGGGTGTTGGGAAGAGTACTATTGTTACATTGATGGCAAATGCCCTGATGAGTGAGGATTATAATGTATTGGTGCTGGATACCGATGAGTCAAATCCGGGACTATTTCGGCTGTTCGGTTTTGATAAAGAACCAAAACCACTAATGACGCTTCTCAGCAGGTTTTCTCTGGGTGAGCCTGAGCCTGATACGGAATGGATAACACGTGACGAGATTGCCATCGAGGACATTCCTTCGGAATATATCCTTAGCCGTAATGGTCTAAAATTTATGATGGTGGGTAAGATTGAGGACCCCTTTCAAGGTTGCGCCTGCACAATGGCAGATGTAACCCGAGACCTGATAGAAAAACTCGTTGTGGGGGATAATGAGGTTGTGCTGGTGGATATGGAGGCAGGTATTGAAAGCTATGGCAGGGGAGTGGAAAGAAGTGCCGATACAGTACTGATGATAGTTGAACCTTCATTTGAGTCAATGGCCCTTGCCGCGAAAATAGGTTATATGGCTGAGGGGATGGGTATTAAAAGGACGGGAGCTATTCTCAATAAGGTCACCTCGAATGAGGTCAGGGAACGGATGATAACCGAACTCGACAAGAAAAGTATCAGGTCTTTGGGTACGGTGTATCTCGACCCGCAACTCAGTGAAGCTAGCTTCGAAGGCACAGCACTGGGTCATTCAAAGGCGATGGAAGATATCAAGGAAATTACCAAGCTCTTACTAAACGAAGCGAAGTAGTCTCTGACGTATAGCACCCGTGTAGAAATCCGGGTATAGTTTGACAGGCA
>CP070842.1:1763133-1774262 GCA_020342155.1 Dehalococcoidales bacterium | reverse complement strand
CTTCATTTGTATCATCCCGGCATTTGTAAGTAGCAGGCTGGGGTCGCCGTGCGGTATCAGTGAAGAACCGGGGACAATCTTATGCCCTCTGTCCCCGAAGAACTTTAAAAACGCTGTTCGGATTTCATCACTATTCAACTATTACTCCAGGTATTTAATAGGTTCAATTACGTCTGATTTTAGTGCAACAGCCACCACCTGTCAACGAGGCCGACTAACAGCTACTATCTACAACTGCGAACCCAAGGGGGACACCCACTTGTTATTCACCACTGTCCTCGCTGATGGGCTCTAGAGTATTTACAGCCTCATGAGACTTTACCCTAACCGTACTCCAGTTCCGAAACACAGGGTAATTGGAGTATAATATCCTTGAGGGAAGCTATGTTTAGTTGGATAGCTACTAAGGCTAGGCGTGTATTTGCTGTAGTACATTTCGGACTGCTTATCTTACGCTGGTGTGGTTTCCGAATGTTCATAACTAAAACGCTACACCAGCTCTATGGACGAACGGTTTTTCTGGTCACAACGGGACAGTTGGATAATCCGTTACCCCCGTCCGACTTCAAGTGTACTGTTAAACTGGCTTCACCTAATGACGTAAAAGAGCTTTTTAGCGGTATACATACTGAAAGCCCTGAGGGAAGGTACCAACTACTTGTACGAAAATGGTACCATGAGCGGGGGTATGGTGATTGTTATGTAACCAGAACCGATGATACTAACGAAATATGCCATGTTCGGTGGGTAGTGACGGCTAAACATGTCAGACAAACGGGATGGGAAGATAGGTTTCCGCTTGATGAAGACGAAGCTATGGCAGAGAATCAATACACGTTCGAGAGATTTAGGAGGGGAGGTGGGCGGCGAGCAACTGCTCTACAATTGAGGGAAATCGTACGCCAGCTAGGTTATACCCATAGCAGGGGATATACCGACGTAACTAATATAGAGCAGCGCCGTCATGGAGAGAACATAAGCGCTATGGTACGCGCCAGGATTCTTGAACGTCATTTCTTGTTCCGTGTTACCCATAAAACCCTTGAGCAATACGACCCACCAGTTCCTATGATAACCCTACGAGACATTAAATAGGTCAAGGTTCCCAGTATTCAGACTAGCGGGTATTTAATGGAGCCACCATCAAATAGATAACTATTTAGACGTGAATAAAAGCACGTCAAATTGACAACCCACCCTCCGTCCCTTAAACTGGTTTCTTGTATGGCAGATATTACAGACGTCAGTCAGCAGCTGAGTGAAGCAATCAAGTCGCAGGACGCAGACTACATCGAGGCCCGGCTGACCGAGGGAGAGACAAGCCACATCACCTACCGCGGTAAGCAACTGGAGGCAATCGGACGGTCGACTTCTATCGGTGGTAACGTGCGGGCGCTGGTGAAAGGTGGTTGGGGTTTCGTTTGCTTCAATGACCTCAGCGAGCTACCGGAGAAGGTAGCGCGAGCAATAAAACAGGCCCGGTTCGTCGGCAAGGAAGAAAGCCAGCTTGCTCCAGCAGAGCCAGTAATCGAAAACGTCCCCTCAACAATTAGTGAAGACCCCGCAAACGTGTCACTGACCGAAAAGAAGCAGCTACTCGATGAATATAACGACATTATCTGTCGTTATCCCAAGATACAGACCTCCATGATAAACTACAGCGACAGCCAGAGGACGACCATTTTCCTGAACTCAGCGGGCAGCCGGATTGAGCAGGAACGCAGGGATGTTGCTCTAAGGCTGGCGGCTGTCGCCACCAGCAACGGTGAGGTACAACAGGCAGGAATAAGCCTGGGTGGCCTGAATGATTTCGGTGCGGTTCGTGGACTACATTCGCAAGCCGAGCAACTGGCCAAGCGAGCGGTAGATCTGCTCTCTGCACCTCATGTGAAGGGGGGAGAGCACACTATAGTCCTTGACCCGATACTGGCCGGTGTCTTCGTCCACGAGGCCTTTGGGCACCTTTCCGAGGCTGACTTCGTATACGAAAATGAGCAGCTCCGCCAGATAATGACACTGGGTAAGACCTTCGGTGAGTCCCACCTTAACATTGTTGATACGGCTACGCTCCCCAACCTGCGCGGCAGCTACAAGTATGATGACGAAGGTGTCCTCGCTACCAAGAACTACCTCATCAGGGAGGGCAAATTGGTAGGCCGACTGCACTCCCGGGAAACAGCCGCCAAGATGAAAGAAGCCCCCACCGGTAACGCCCGCGCTATCAGCTACCGCTTCCCGCCAATCGTACGTATGACCAACACCTACATCG
Source organism: Dehalococcoidales bacterium (assembly GCA_020342155.1). GTDB lineage: Bacteria > Chloroflexota > Dehalococcoidia > Dehalococcoidales > Fen-1064 > W589. The sequence continues at coordinate 1,771,993 of CP070842.1, read as the reverse complement.
AACCGGGTTCAGCCTCTTTCGACGATATCATCAGTGATATTAAAGAAGGTGTCTATGCCAGAAACTGGTACGGCGGCGTCACCAGCATGGAGATGTTTACTTTCTCCGCCGGTGAAGCCTACATGATACGTGACGGCAAGGTTGCCGAGCTACTGAGGCCGGTGGTACTCACCGGTAATGTCTTCGATACCCTCAAGAACATCGACGCCATCGGTAATGACCTCGATATGAACCAGGGTGGTGGTTGCGGTAAGGGGGGGCAGTCGCCGTTACCGTGCAGCAACGGCAGCCCCCACATCAGAATTCGGAACTGCCTGGTCGGAGGTAGATAGGTGGAGGAAATCCTTAACCAAGCCAGCAAAGTAGCCGAGGAAGCCGAGGTCTTTATAGTCTCCTCGGAAGAGACGCCGGTCGAGTTTGAAACCAACCGCCTCAAACATATCCAGAGTAAACAGAGTAACAATGTCGCACTCCGCATTGTTAAAGACGGCAGGATTGGTTATGCCACCACCACGCGGGTAGATGATATCGAAGGCCTGATTGCTAACGCTGTGGCAACCGCCGAGTTCGGCACCACCGCCCGCTTTATATTGCCCTCGTTGACCTCCTACCCGAATATCGAGGTCTTCGACCCTGATACCGAGAAGGTAACTCAGGAGCGAATGGCGGAACTCGGTCAGGCGATGATTGACGCACTGACAGGGCATACACCAGAGCTTATTTGTGAAGCTGGAGTGACTCGCATAATCACGGACGTCAGCATCATCAATTCCCGTGGGGGACAGGCTAGCTACAAGCAAAGCGCCTTCACTACCGCCATTGAAGGCCAGCTAATCCGGGATACCGATATGCTGTTTGTCGGCGAGCATTGGAGTTCCTGCCACCCCTTGGCAGAACCCGGGGACATCATCAGGGCGGTGCTCCGCCAGCTTGAGTGGGCCCGGGAGCAGGCTCTAGTACCTACGAAGTCACTACCGGTCATCTTCACACCTCATGGGATAGCCAGCGCCTTCGCCGGGCCAATAATAGCCGCCTTCAACGGTAAGACCGTTCTCGAAGGGGCCTCACCCATAGCCAAAAAGCTGGGAAAGAGGGTTTTCGATAAAAGGTTATCACTCCGGGACGACCCGACAATAGACTACCGACCAGGCAGCAGCCCCTGTGATGATGAGGCTGTCATCAGTGAGGTCACACCACTGATTACCGAAGGGACTATCAGCAGCTTTTATTATGACCTGCAGACCGCCGCCCTGGCCAAGACCCGGAGTACCGGCAACGGCCACCGGAGTCAGGGAGGACAACCCAGCCCCCTACCCAGCGCCTTTGTTGTCACTCCGGGTGATACCTCTTTCGACGACATGTTGCATGATATCAAGGAAGGCCTGGTGGTCGAGCAGCTAATGGGTGCTACGCAGGGCAATATCCTCGGTGGCGACTTCAGCGGTAACGTCCTGCTGGGATATAAAGTGGAAGGCGGCCAGATTGTCGGCCGGGTCAAGGATACCATGGTCGCGGGCAATATCTACGAGCTCCTCAAACAAGTGACCGCTATCGGCAGCGACACCAGATGGGTAGGCAGCTTCCTCAGCACCCCCTCGATATACTGCCCCTCAGTACCTGTGGCCAGTAAATAGGCCGACTCCGGCGTAAAAGTCAGTTTACTAAGCTGCGTTACTTCTATGCCTTCCGTCTTGACCGTCCTCACCAGGACGTTGTACCATTTAATTAGAACAGTGTAAAGGCCGTATATCACAATGAGTAGTCTCGCTAAAATCAGGGCTCGGCCAAAGCTTGAATCACCGGTTATGCTGGCTGCCTGGCCCGGCGTTGGCAACGTTTCAATGATTTTGGCTAGTTACCTGCTGAAGAAGCTTGCATTCAAGCCACTAGGTGAGATTGAAGCTTCCTACTTCTTTGACCCGATTGGCGTTGTCGCCAGCAACAATGTAGTACAGGCCCCACAGTTCCCCCAGAGCCGATTCCACTACCGTAAGGCTGCTGGAGAAGTAGAACAAGACCTGATACTTTTCATCGGTGACGACCAACCAGCCGCTAAAGTATACGAACTGGCCGGGGCTGTCCTCGATGTCGGCATCACATTTCAGGTCGAAAAAGTAATCACCTGCGCTGCGGCCCTGACACGTATCCACTTCACAGAGCAGCCTAGAGTCTGGGGAGTAGCCACCAGTGAGGCAATGACCACAGAATTACAAAAATATGACCTGATACACCGGGGGAACCTCCAGATTGCCGGGTTGAATGGCCTGCTACTCGGGGTGGCTAAAGAAAGAGAAATCAACGGTATCTGCCTGCTGGGTGAGGTACCGGCACACGCTTCACGAATCGAGAACCCGATGGCCGCCTTGGCAATTCTAGAAGTCTTGGCCACGATGCTCGGCATCGAAGTGGATACTGCCGAGCTTTCCGAGATGGCCAGAGAAACAAGGGAACAAATCAAGCAGGCAACAGCTGTTGCCATGGGCGAGTACATCGAGCATTTTACCCAGCCTATCTGGCAACAGGGAGACAATGGCGAAGAGTTTGATGACGAAGAAGACGAAGAGGAAGGTTGACCGTAACTCAACCTCACCGTTAAGGAGTGGTTAGGTGTCAGTTGAGGAGGCGATTGCTAAGCTAAAAGATACCGACCTATCAGACTCCAGCCTGACCGAATTATCGGGTCTTGACACACAACAAATGGCACTATTTAAACAGACCTGGTCAACAATCGAAACGGAACAGCAGCGTCAGATAGCCGATCATCTGGTCAGACTGGCCGACGAGAACATCGAGCTCAGTTTTGACAGCATTTTCAAGAACCTCTTGAGAGACCCGAGTGCTGAGATAAGGAGCCAGGCGATTGAAGGGCTATGGGAATGTGAGGAGCCTTCACTGGTCCTGCTACTTATCAGCCTGCTGGAGGAAGATGACTCAGTAAAGGTCCAGTCCGAAGCAGCCGTCGCCTTGGGCAGGTTTGCCATGCTGGCTGCATGCGGTAAGCTCGGTGAAGATGATGCCAACAGGATAGGCCAGGCCCTGCTGTCCACGATTAATGATAAGACCAGTCCGGTGGATATCAGATGCTTCGCTCTGGAGGCAGCCGCCCCACTCCCTCTACCCGGAGTCAGCAAGGCAATCAAGGAAAACTACCACAGCAGCGATGACAGACTCTCCCTCAGTTCTATACGTGCCATGGGTACTAATTGTGACCCTTCGTGGCTGCCAACTCTGCTCAGCGAGTTAGAAAGCGCAGACGCAGAGAGACGCCGTGCTGCGGCCACAGCACTTGGTGAACTCGAAGAAGAACTGGCAGTTCCCCAGCTTGCCGAGCTTCTCTATGACCCTGATATTGACGTGCAGATGGCATCCATCGAGGCACTGGGCGAGATTGGCGGCGCTGAAGCCAAGGAATACCTGGAACTGTGCCTGCAGGACGCTGATGAAGATATCAGTCTTGCAGCCGAGGAAGCCCTTATTGACATGAAAGACGAAGAAGACCTGGAATCTTTCTTCGGCTGAAGCAATTGCAGATAATATGACTGACAGCAGTAAGATAACACTACGTAATAAGAGAATTTCCGATGCCAGAAACGACTACGATTGGCAGAGCGACCACGAATTGGCCAGACTGGATGCTACCACGCCGATAACCTGTTCCTTTGAAGAGTACCTGGTGGATTATACCGACGAACTGCAACAACCTTCCTACTTCCGACGCTCCTTCGCCATAGAAACACATGACGGTCAGCACATCGGTAACTGTGTCTACTACAATATCAACGAAGGCAAGGGCGAGACCGAGCTGGGTATTATAATCGGCGACCGCCGTTACTGGAATAGCGGCTACGGCACCGACGCTGTATCTGCTCTAATAGACCACATCTTCAGGCAGACGAAGCTAGACCGTATCCACTTGAAAAGTCTGGTTACCAATAACCGAGCACATAAATGCTTTCAGAAATGCAACCTGAAGCCCTGCGGCTATCTGGAGAGGGACGGATACGAATTCCTGCTTATGGAAATCTACCGTGCAGAGTGGCTAGAACTGCAGTCGAAGAACTCACCTGCTCTGTAAAGACTCAGGTGATAAGGTTGCTTTACCTATCTACGCCCCCAGTATCTCCTTCTGCCTCAGTGTCCTCTCCAGTGAGGGTTGCATATCCATCTCGCAGAACTCGTTGATGGCGAAGTCCAGATGCTCCAGTGCTTCAGGTTTCTCATCGGGGTAGTGCTCCAGGAGTAACTCGGCGAGCTGGAGTCGCGTGAGGGCCAGCTCGGGGCGGAACCTCATCTCCGTGCAGACCTTGATAGCTTCCTGGTAGTGGTTGCGGGCTTCCTCCGGTATACCTAGTAGAGCAGATGCTGCTCCGAGGTGGCGGGACGTACAGGTCATCCATATATCGGCTGTATGGACACCACTACCAGCTAATCGCCGTAACAGCAGTTCGGCCGACTTGCGGTGTCCTACCAACACAGCAGCCTCTAAAAACATGATATCATTCACTGCCATAGTCTCATCATCGACCGAACCAAAACCAGGACGTAACACGACGCGCTTTTGCAGTACTTCTTCCACCTGAGTAACTCGATTCAGGTGGGCCATAACCAAGCACAGTGGTGCATCAGCTAACTCATTCCCTGATGCACGCAGCCAGGCACGCTCTAAACTATCGAGATTCCTCGCCAGATAGAGTTGAGATCTCAGGCCATATACACCCACACTTGTGTTAGCAAATAAAGCGATACCTAGTTCTTGTCCGCGTATCACTTCGTTCCGGACTATCTCCACAGCTTCCTCAAGACGCCCATCCAGTGTAGCCCGGCTGATGTCGATACTCATCGACAAGATTAGAGGATTTGCCTGTTGAGTGCGTTCAGCTAAGTCTTGCAACTCGCTCCAGGCTTCTTCGGCTCGTCGACGGTTTCCTGAGCGGAGGAAAACGCGGGCTGCGAAAGGCAATGCCCATCCAAGCGTTATCATTCGTAAGCCAGCACGCGACGATTCCATTAGTTCGGTGGCTAAGTGTAACTGCTCTTCGGCATGCTGTGGCGCCTGGGCCCAGAGGAGGTAGGTCCTAGCGGTGATCCAAAATACCTCGGGATCACCAAGATGGCGGGCCAGGTCAAGAGCTTGTTTGAGGAGAGGTACGCTTTCATTTAAGTGACCCGTGCTACACTTAGCGGACGCTAGAAAACAGTCAGCTAGGACACGTTCTCTTGTGCCCGGCTTAGCGTAATGGTCAGCCAGTTCTATCCAGTAGGCTGTCTCGGGAGTGCCAAACATCCCGCTGGACTGCTCGAATGACAGCGCTCCAAGGGCTACCTCGCAAACACGCGACACACGCACGCTGTCATCGAGGTCTTTAGCTAGTGACAAAGCTTCTCGTGCTTCTTTGTCCACGACACGTCTGGGATCTCCTGAATCAATTAATGTCGCACATAGCACCAAGAGCAGGTCACAGCGCTTCTCTTTATCCTCCGGATCGAGCACCTCTTGTACCCTAAGTGCCTGTTCTAGCAACCGTACAGTCTCACCATAGGCATAGACGCTACTTGCCTGCTGTGCTGCCATCTCACCATAATTGACAGCTTTAGACAGGTCAGCCGGGTCGGATGAATATGAGAAGTGCTCGGCCAGCTCAGTGGCGTGCTCCTCGAGTCGCTTTCTATCAACCTCTTCCAGTGCCCGTCCTACATGCTGGTGGAGTCGTGCCCGCCGCGGGGCGAGGATGTCCTCGTACAAGGTCTGTCTGATAAGGGCATGCATAAAGCGATAAGAGACGGCCGCCCCAACCGAGGTGTGCTCTTCGATGATTGCCGAAGCCTTAGCTTCTTCTAGGGCGGTAAATATCTCGTCATCAGGAACACCGGCTACCCGGTGTAGTATTTCCAGTGGGAATTCCCTGCCGATGACTGCGGCGGTGGATAGCACCCGGTTGCATCCCGCGCTCAAGCGTGAAAGACGCCTGCCGATGACATCCCGCAGCCCCTCGGGTATGCTCAGCTCAAGAGATGTGTCTCTAGTTAAAAACCAGTGGCCTTTCTCCCGGCTGATGATGCCTATTTCAATCAGATAGCGTATTACTTCCTGCACGAAGAGAGGGTTGCCCTCTGTCTGGTGGTGCACTGCCTCGGTCAGACCCTTAGGGACAGCCTCCCCTGCGATGTTTTCAAGCATTCGATTGACCTCGTTAATGTCCAGACCACGCAGGAGCACGCGGTCAAAGGTAACAATACGCCGTAGTTCAGCCAGGGTAGCAGACAGGGGATGCATACGGTTCACCTCGACATCGCGGTATGTACCAACAATCATAAGTCGTGTACCACCGAGATTACGGGCAACATATATAAGCATCTCGAGGGTGTCCTTATCGGCATTGTGCAGGTCCTCAAGCACAACCAACAACGGGCGGGTGGTAGCTGCATTACTCAGGAAACCGGTGACAGCCTGAAACAGCCGATAGCGGTCTTCTTCCGGGTTGACTGGAGGTCTTGGTTTTATCCTCAGTTTTTCCCTTACCTCAGAAACAATTCTTGCTACGTCAGCAGCATCGGTACCAAGCACTTTCCTGACATCAGACAAATCGCTGGTTACAACATAAGAGCGTATCGCCTCGATGAGCGCCAGGTATGGTACTTTCAGCGAACCCTCTTCGTAGCAGTGTCCCACCACGGCCTTGCCGCCGCGTGTTGCCACGTAAGCTGATAGCTGCTCCCAGAGAGCGGTCTTGCCGATGCCCGGTTCTCCCACTACCATTACAATTGAGCCATTACCGGACATCGCGTTATCAAAGGTCGATTGAAGCAACTTAAGCTCCGCTTCACGACCGACAAATACCCTGCGGTAGAGGAACCCGGGCTCTACAGGTTCAACAGTTAAGATGTCCTCCTGTCGTTCAGTTTCAATCGCTTGCTCGATAGACTCCAGAAGCTCTTTCTCCAGTGTGTCGGGAAATAACTCACTGCATTCGGAGAGCGACAGCGGTTTACCGCGGTGTCTCAGGGAGAGTTGATGACTCTCAACCAGATCGACGATTCGCAGCTGGATGAACGGCTTCAGAAGATTGACATAGAGCCTACCTGGTCGTCGATTTGCTGTCGTTCGTAGCTGCAAAATGTATTTATAACTTACCCCGCACTCGTCGGCGTACTCACTTATGCTGAACTTACCGGCTTGTTTGAGCAAAGAATCCAGGTCCTTGCCGAAGTTGGTTAGTGTTCTGGAACGTTTAACCATTACCGCAGAGCCTCTTCATTAAGCCTTTCCCTTTGAGTTGGCAATGAAGTGGAGGATTTGATTATTAATAAATCCAGGCTCAGCCAGATTTATAGATACTGGCCATAGCTCTGAGAGCACAGAGGTAGCCCGCATTATACACCATTGCTGGATTCCTAACAACAAAGATAACACAGCACACCAGCTACCTACTGTGCTTACCTCCTGCGTACCATCTGCATGTTGAAGTTCATTTTGTAGCTGATAGCATGAGAACCGATAGTTGTGGATATGGGATTTTTTGAAAAGGAGGACTCTGATGATTAAATGGGTTGCCATTGCTAACAGGCCACCCACCATGAGCGTGGATCAGCTAAAAACGTGGTGGCTGGATGTCCACGCTCCTAATGTCAGAAAGCTTCCCGGTCTGAGGAAATACGTGGTCAGCCTCACTTTTGGAGCACCAGACGAAGTACCTGATTATGATGGCATTGCCGAGCTCTGGTTCGATGACATGGCGGCTCTCCAGAAAGCCATGGAGTCCCCAGAAGCAGCTGAGGGGCTCAAAGATTTGCAGTCGAGCAAGGTGGGTTTCACTCACCTTTTCACAGAAGAGTATTCCATTGCATAGACGGGTGACTTAAGTCCAATAAAGTCCTTAGCTGGCCACAACATTTCTGACAACAAAAAAAGAGATTAGGGAGGTGATGCCTATTGAAGTAATCTATCAGCATGACAGGTTAATAATCAATCCAAAAAGGAGATAACATAGTGAAAAGGAATACAATTAGAATCGTGATAACTCTCGTAATGATACTCAGTATCGCTCTGGTGACAACTTCGCCAACGGTCGCTGGTGATGGTGATAATCGGAGTGGCATACATTTTGCGGCGGGTTCAGTTGAGACGTACTTTCCTGGTGGTTTTGGGCTTGCGTGGATGAGTGGAGAAGCACGTATCTCTATCTCAGAGACTCACATGGGACAGCCAGCCAAAGGATTTATTTACCGTAGTTTTTACATTTCTGATTGGCAGGGACAACCTTTAGAATTCTGGTACGTAATAGAGGTAGAGGAAGTTAAGATAGTGGAAGGCCCAGTACTGGTCTACACACCAGAGCAAACTTTTGAAATAAGGGACGGCAGAGTTGCATGGTGTTGGGGCCGTGCAGTTGCTATGGAGCATCCCCTTATAGCCGAGGGCGACGAGCTATGGGCAGCCTTTGGAGTGCTGGACGCTGCTACACCGGGTAGCAGTGGTGACGTGGTAGCCGGATCTCAGTATTATAACGGCGACATGTCAGGTAGTATGAGTGACGAGGATGCCATGAATAATGCGAAAGGTTTTTACGATGCTGGTATCGCAGGCTCGAAAGCATTTGTCGCTTCTGTCGTGAGCGGTAATGCAGTAGTTAAGTAGCATATGTGTTGTGGTAAAGAGATAAAGGCCAGCAGGTCTTCATGGCCTGCTGGCCGTATCCTTTCCGTAAAGATACCGACTAGGGCTAGTTTCACCCATGCCGGAACCGGTAGTAGTCGAGTGTATTCCTTAATGCCAGGGCTCCCCTCTCCAGGCTGGTAAACGCCGGGATTCCAGCGTCCTGAAGCTTTTTAACGATAGCCCTTGCATCCGCAATAACACGTG
>CP070842.1:1725628-1763033 GCA_020342155.1 Dehalococcoidales bacterium | reverse complement strand
CTCATCACCGGGTGCAGCCAGAGCATTCTGTTGTGGTAAGGCTGGGAATACTAAGAGGCTCAGTAGACTGCTGAGCACGAACGCCATGATTAATCGTTTGGGGGCTAATACACGTTTGGGGATTAACAAACTCATCCTCCTCCTCCTGATACATAATGAATTGTAGCGTCAGTAGGAGTGGATGGTCAATAGCCTATTGGTAATGGCACACGGCATAGTATCTTTGTAATGTATGCCTGTAGGGATCTGATCCGTGGTGCCTGTAATGAACGTGTACTCCGATCAGATAACATCTCCAGAAGAGAGGCGCAAGAAGGATAAACCTAATTCTTTACGACTACCTGGTCCAAGTAGTGGTGAGAATATCAAGAGTTTAGGCTGTTACCCTGGGTTTAATTATGACAGGCGGTGTCGGGTTATCTTAAAAAAACGTTTACTGCGGCTGGCTAAGAGTAAGATTGGTGTCGGTATCCAGGTCCTGGCAAGCAAATATATCCAGGATAGTCCCAGATTTCCGAAGAGACCACTGGGGTGGGTTCGTATTGCTCTGAAAAGGTATTTCCTGGCGGTGTTAGCTCCCCTGCGGTTAGAGAAAGTGTGGCTGGCCAAACGATAATACAGGTGGGCGTAGGCACTAGCTCGCTGAGAGGCAAAAACAGGGCCCACTTTCTCATCATCAAAGACGGATTCGAGTATTAGATTCTGGCTCTTTTCGATTTCGTTAATCTGACGGAGTCCTGAGATTGTATCGTAATGAACGCGGTATTTTGCCAGTGGTGCCGGAATGTAGGCTACGGCGTAGTGCTTAGCCAGGCGTACCCAGAGTTCAAAATCCTGAGAACCGAATTGAAAATCAGGGTCGTAACCCCCCACTTCCTCAAGACAGCTTCGGCGCACCATGACGGTAGGGGAAGGGATGCGGCAACCGAAGACGAGTTCTCGGAGTTCCTCCCAGCCTTCTCGAATTTCAGGGCGTTTACCACGATGTTTCCTGAGTCCGAAAATAGTGCCTTCTGTGTTTGTGAGATAGGCCTGCCCATAAATGAAGCCGGCCGCAGGATATCTATCCAGAATCTCCACCTCCCTCTCGAGCATGTTCTCGAGGAGGGCGTCATCAGAATCCAAAAAGACGATATATTTACTCTGCGTAAGCTCCATACCTTTATTTCGCGCAGTCGGGGCTCCTTGATTTGTCTGATGAAAGTATTTTACGGGAAATGTAGAGACCACCTCGGCGGTGTTGTCGGTGGAGCCGTCATCGACAACCAGGACTTCGAAATCACGAAATGACTGGTTAAGGACGCTCTGAATTGTTTCAGGGAGCAGATGGGCCCGGTTGTACGTGGGAATGACCACGCTTACTGTGGGCATGATTTTCCTTCCATGAGTCTCTTTGGTGCAGAAAACCGCCTCTTAAGTATATGTAATAACATCCTTGGCCTGTTGGGTAGAAAGGTTTTTGCATACAGATAGGCCATCGAGATACCCGTACCAGTCAGCATCATGCGGGGGTGCACCTTTACCGCCCGCCTGATATACCGACGAGATAGCCTCATGTCTTGACCGTAGGCATAGCTGGCTATTTTCTGGTAGTAGTGGGAATACATCTGGTCCTTCCACGGCTGAAAATAATCGGCCGTATCCGGGTCACTAAAGATTTCCTCTGCAATAAGCAGGAAGACCCGTTCTGCCAGGTAAGGGTCGACGTTCTTGTGAAGGGCTTCCGGGTGAACCCTGTATTTGACCAGCGGCTCTGCTATATAGGCCACCGGGAATTTCTTGGCCATTTGAATGCAGAAATGATGGTCCTGGAAGCGTCTCATTTCTACGTTGAATCCTCCCGCCTCTTCAATACAACTCCGCCTCGCCACGACCGAAGATATGGTAATCCGATTGCTGAATAGCGCCAGTTCCTTGATTTGCTCTTTACCATCAACTATCGTTGAGCTATTCAGGAAGCTGGATTTTACTAAGCCGTCGAAGCCCCTTTTATCATCAAAAAGGAGGGCTTGACCATAGCTGAATCCTACCTCGGGATGGCTGTCTAGGACCTCAACACTCTTTTCCAGTGCGTCTTCTGTAAGGAGGTCATCGGCATCAAGGAAATTGATGTATTCGCCTTGTGTTAGCCTGATTCCGCTGTTACGGGCTGCGGCTAATCCCTGATTTTCCTGGTAGAAGTATCTCACGGGGAATGCTGAGACCACCTCAGCAGTGTTATCGGTGGAGCCATCATCGATGACAATGATTTCAACATCGCGGAACGATTGATCGAGGATGCTCTGGATTGCTTCTCCCACGAAATGTGCATAGTTATACGTTGGAATCACTACGCTTACTCTAGGCATTGGTTGAGCCTCCTTCTTCGTTCTGTACTCTTTTATGTGGTGTATTTGGCGTGGCTGGGACTCCTTTTCTCAGCAGTGGAATCCTTGCCATAACCGACCTTACCGGTGGTTTGATTATCTCCAGAGCAAGTTCGGTCATTTCATCTAGGGCATCCGTTCTGATTAGTTTTAAAGTTATGAAGTAGACGATAACACCCAGCAATACAGAGCTAATCAACAGAGGAATATCAGGGAAATCAAACAGACTTGTTGCATAGCGAAAGGCAAGAAGGACTATTGCCATGATAATACAACCGATTGCCGCGTGACGCATTACGACCAGATAGGTCTTAAAACCTATTCCAATAAGCCGACTGGCCAGTATCTGTCGGGCTACTGTAAAAATCACGCTAATAGTAGCGACGCTAATAGCAACACCTTCTATTCCAAATTGAGCTCCGAGTAGAAGTCCGGGAACTAGAAAGATGACCCGGGCTATCGCCAGTTTCAGATACGCCCCTGGCTTTCCTTTGGAAAAGACTAGAGACGGGACCGTTTCACTCATCAGTGAAGCAGCCGATGCTGCGCAAAGCAGTTGCATAGGCACGATAGCCGGCGTCCATTGCTCACCGAAAGCCACCCTTATCAGTTCGGGGGCAACTATAGCCATGCCGGTGAATATTGGTAATCCGATTATTGAAACCCACTGCACACTCTTCAGGAATCCGCGACGCAGTCGCACATCCTCGTCCTGAACCTGTGAAAAAGCTGGTAAACCTACCCGGCTGATGATGAATCGAAGCCCTCCTACGGGATAATTTAGTGTTCTCAGACCTAGGTTATAGAAACCTACGTTGGCTGCCGACAGGAACCTGCCGATAATGAGATAATCCAGCCTTCTGTTTATATACTGGATGAGACTTATCCCGGTAACGCTGAATCCAAAACTCCGCATATCCCTGAAACTACTGCGACTGAAGGTAAATGAGGGGCGCCAGCGACACATAATCCATCTAATAATTACCTGGCAAGATGCGCTTGCCAGTCCACCGACGACAATGCTCCAAACGCCAAATCCGGCAAAGGCCATAGGTACAGCAACTGCCAGATAAGTTATTGCTGCGCCAATATCAGCTACTGTGAACCGCAGGAAATCAAGCTTTTTCCTCAGCAAGGCACCATGAACAGCGCCGAGTGGAGCAATAACAAAAGATATCGACGCAACTGCCAGTACGGGGCCAACCATTTCGTTATTGAAGAAGCTCGCGACTAACGGAGACACTGCCACTGTCACGAGGCAGAAGACAATCCCTAACGACCATTGAATCCAGAAGGCCGTTGATAAGTGACTCGGGGTGACTTCCTTTCGTTGGATAATAGCCCGGTTGAAGCCCAGGCTTAGTACCTCCGATACCAGTGATGTGATAATGGCGGCCATGGCAGTAATACCAAAGTCATCTGGCAATAACAATCGGGCAAGGAAGACCATACTCACCAGGTGAAAGACCTGGGTGAATACCTGGGAAATCCCAAGCCAAGCAGCTCCGTGAACTACCGACCTGGTTAAAGAGCCATTCGTTTCTGCTGGTTCTATTCCTTCGAGACTCAATTACTTTTCTCCCGGGACGGTATTGACGTCAGCATCACTATGAACACGAGATCAAGATTAGTCAAAGACTATCTTGTGTTCCTCCTCCGGCCATGTGATGATACACTTCTTGTTTACAATTGATACTAACGGAATCTCCATGACTCTATCGTCTTCTCTCCCCCAGATAGCGAACACAACGATATCACCAGTATTGTAGAACCTGCCCTTGAAACAGGGGACAGATGAGAATCTTCCTGCCGGATTGACATCTACCCTCTCGTAGATATATGGCTCTGCCTTGCCATGAAGAAGTTTGATACCTGCCTGTCCCTGCTTTCCCTGAAGTGTAACAGTGTCTTCCGTTATTTCTCTGCGTAGCTCCTTGCTGTCTTGGGCTAGCGGAAAACCCCCTGCCTGGAATCGAATCGGGGCTCCTTTCTGAAGTTGATGAATGGCAATATATCCGTCCGGTCTTCCGATAAGGGTTGTCTTTATTTCCGCATCAGTCGCACCTCTCGCTTTCCATGTCAACTCGCACACATTATCGTGGCATGAGCTCTCTGAGATGCGACCCAGACAATTCCAGATGTCCTTTTCTGAGCATAACAGGAGCATATTGTCAACCGGGTTTCTCTTGTCGTAGTTCGGGAGAAAGACGTTGGAATACGCGAATTTATTGTATTTAATCGGGTGACTCTCATGTGAGGAGCCTGCATTTAGTATAGTCACCTGTGAACTCCCCGAATGTAGCAGGACCATCTTGGTTGCTGGAATCGGATGGATTAGCTCTTTTGGTTTTGCATCGCTGCTGTCCACGCTCCAGAATGGATGATCTTCAGGTAACAGCAAGAAGGAAAAGCCTTTGAATGCCCAGTAAGGACTTGCCGGCCCCGAGTATGTTTCAAGCATCGGTGGAAACTCACTATAGTAGCCCATACTGAGTGTCCCGTCTTTTCTTAAGGCACCTTTTTCCAGAAACGAATTCACTCCATCTATGGCCGATTCTTTAACCCAGCCGAGGTCAGCAACGGAGCAGTTAAGAAGCAGAGCAACTCCCCATGGAGCCAGCGATGCAAATCTGTATAACTGAGACCTTCCGTATAATGGGGGATGATTACCGGGAGTTAAGAAGTATTGGTAATCTCCGAAAAATTGCTTTGACCTTTCTAGGAACTTCTGTTTCAGCTCCTGGTGGTTTTCCCCGCCAAAATAGCAGAATAGAAGAGAGTAAAAATGCATTGCCCAGGGAACGTAATAATCGTAGTGGCGTTCGTCTTTGGGCATGCCATCGGAATACCATCCACATCCCTGGTACATTTTTTCAATATTATTGAGGGACTGTTGCCAGTCCTCAATGTCAATCTCGTATCCTGTTTCCTCTAGAAGAAGATAGTGGAATAGCTTAAACCACTGCCAGTTATTCATAGGGAACTGCGCCGGCACGTTTTCTCTGAACCACGCCACGACACAATGCTTCTCTTCCGTGGATAGTGTGTCCCAGATGTGTTTACGGGTTAAGAGGAGCCCCAGAGCAACCGAAGAATTCTCTACCAGCCTTTGTGTAGACTTTATCCTGCCCCAATACTCCCTGTGTTTGGGGTTCGTTCCATTAACTATGCCCTCTCTGTAAAGGGCGGCAATGTCAACTCTGGTACCGTTGCTGAGTTTGATTACGCCGTCAATTTTCTGGTGGAGGTAGAAGGCCGCGCCCAGAAATGTCCTGGCAAAGCCCTCGTAACCATCGCTGTGTACGCCGGCGCTGCTTACCTGGGGGCCGTCTATTATAACGAGTGCTCGGCCCTTGCTGAATTTATCAATTAGGGGTTCCCAGAGAGAAATGAATGCGTTCTCCCATGATACTCTGGTACTACCCACACGATTTGGTAGCCTATCCCGTCCATTAGGCATGAGGGTTTTCTTAGCGTAATAGGCATACTTGTGGAATGTCTTACTGAGCTTTCCCGCGACTGTAGCCAATCCTTGACCTTACCTAATCTTCTTCAAACTGGGTGTAGTTCCCTGTTCCGTTAGCCATGATGTTCGGCCACAGGTCATTGAAATACAGCTTTTTCCAGTCAATTTTATCGGAGACCTCCATTCCAGCCATTGTGCTGATTAAGTCTGGCAGTTCATTGAGGTCCTCAGTATAAGTCACATGGCTCAGGTTGCTGAACCATTTCACTGATGCTGATAATTTGTGGTCGATTGTTCGCAATACTATACATGGTGTATTAGCCACGATGGAAAAAATAAGACCGTGGAGTCTATCTGTAATGACCAACTCATGTTTCTGAAATAGTCGGAGAGTTTCATCGAACTCTCTTTCACGGTTTCTTCTGGGAATATTTCTGTTAATTAGCGTGTTGTATTCATCGAAATCTTTGTTTGTTTTGCGTACCTGGCTCCTGATATTATCCTTTCTTTCAGTACTCAGCGCAGAGTTCTTATCGTATCTCAGACAAAGAAGCACTTTCTGCCGTTCTATCTTCTGTAAATCGGTTGCGAGGTACAACACGAAATCAGGACACAGTAAACTCTTGCAGTTTGGGAAATATTCCTGTGATAATTCAAAGCTACGCTCATCCCGGGCAATGACGGTCAAGTCTCTGTGATTGTTGTAGATTCTTCTTGATATTTCGAGCTCGTTTTGGTCCTTCGGTGCAGTCCCGAAAGAGATAGTTTGAGGTAGCGAAACAATCTTATTGTTGGGAAAGTTCTCAATCACCAGACGTCTGGCACCCTCAGAGAAGAGATATCCACTACCAAGATTGCCCCCGCTCTGTAAGATAATTAGGTCATCCTCGTTCACTATTTTCTTTATCGCAGCGAGATTCTTGTAGACCTCAGATGCGTCGAACTCCAGAATTAAGCGGTCTTTGAAGCTTGCTCTGAGCCACGCGGTGATTGCCATTACCTGGGCATGGTCACCGACATTTCTAAGGGAGGGCCAGGGGGTAATGGTGTGTATAATCTTCTTTACGTTCTTGTATTTCTTAATCCTGAGGTAGAAGAACTGACGTTTCACAGGCCTGAACGGTGCTTTCATGATCATCAAGCCCAGATGTTTGATTGCTAATAATCTTTGTAACATTAGTTCTCCACGCTGCTCTGACAGTTCCTGCTGCACATTCTGGTCTCGGGAAAGACTCAGTTTTAGTGCAGGCTGGACGTATCTGATGTAACTGTTTCCTGCTGAGCTGCCGGTGATTTCCTATGACCTTTCCGCATCAGGGCTTCCTCATATAGAGATTCGTATTCTTGCACCATGCGTTCCTGACTGAATCGAGAAAATACCATCTCCTGGGCTTGCCTGCCCATAGTCTGAGCCCACTCAGGTCGGTTGAAACATTTAAGAACGGCATCAACCAGAGCCTCCGGGTTTTCATGTGGTACCAGAAGCCCGGTTGCATCTGGCTGCACCAACTCTCTGTTACCGCCCACATCCGTAGCCACTACAGGTTTTCCCAGGGCCATTGCCTCCAGAACAGAGTTGGAGCATCCCTCCAGGTCTGTAGAGCATAGACAGGCCACATCAAAAGTGGATAGGAAAGAACCGACATCCCGCTGACCGCCAAAGAAAATTACTTTAGAAGCCACGCCCAGCTCACGGGTAAGGTACTCAAGGTCAGTCCGCAGCGGGCCATCCCCAACAACGGCAAAACGAGTTTGCGGTATACTCTCAGAGATGATCTTGGCGGCTCTGAGGAACGTATCATGACCCTTAGCCGGGTGCAGCCTGGCTACAATGCCTATTACTTTCCCGTTGTGGGGTAATTGCATTTCCTCTTTAATTTGCGCTACTTTCGCCGGGTCGGGGGTCAGGCGGCTAAGGTTGACACCATTGTAAATCACCTTAATGCGGGATGGGGCGATACCACGGTCTAGCAGGTATGATCTACCGGCTTCACTATTGGGAACGACTAGGCTGGCAAAGCGAGTAAGAAAATCCTCGGCTGCCCGGTAAAATCTGTTGCCCGGTGAAGTGTCCTTTCGTAGTCCACAACGTTCGGTTATTATTTTTACTGGAATGCGGTTTATCGAAGCAGGCAGTATACCGAAGAAGGTGGCTGGTGTCAAGAAGGGCTGGATGATGTCCACCTTCTTTTGTCGCATGAGCTGAAGAATTGAAAAAAGAACGGAGAAGTCATATTTCCCTTTCCTGTTAAGGGAAATGAGTTCCACACCAGGCACTTCCCTAACCTCCGATTCCAGAGGGCCTCCCGAATAGAGGGAGGCCACAACAGGTTGGAACCGAGCTTTGTTCATGCCTCTCACCAGTTCCAGTAATTGCTGTTCAGCGCCACCGACTCCCAGGTAGTTCACGAGAAACATGACGGTGATCTTACGCTCTTGCATCAGCCCTCTCTTTCAATCTGATTCTGCTGAGCCGGGATGAACTTGGTGAGCGCTATAGATAGACCGGCCAGTATCCACATAAAGAACACACTGTCCATCACATTATGGATAGAGGCATTCACCACATAAGCTACCAAGGCACCGATACAACCAATGCTAAGCCCCTTGATAAAAAGGTCACTTGATTGGCGGTATGCTACTGTAAAATTACGGAACATACCAAAGAACAACCACAGTAAAGCCAGTAGTGCCGGAGTGCCGAATGAAAGCCAGACACGGATAAAGTCATTATGGGGTTCCTGAACTCCCAGAACACCCCCAGCCCCCTCTGTCTCCGCATAGGCGGGATTAACAGTTGCCAAATACTCGGGGGCTATTCCTAAGAATTCGTCGTAGCCTATGCCTAGAGCGGGATTGTCAAGGGCGACATTCACTCCTGATTGCCAGAGAACCAGCCGTGAGGCACCACTCTGGTCGTTGGTAAACCACTGAGAATACCGGGTGGCGTTAATATCAGTCCATAACAAAAAACCAACGGTTAGGACAAGTGTTATCAGCACCAGTTCCTTTTTGAACCGTATTTGCGAAAATAGGACCATGATGAAGACACCGGCTGCCAAGGCGTAAATACCAGAACGAGTGTAGGAAAAGTATAGGCCTAATCCCATAGCGAGAACCAGCACCATTAGTATCTTTCGCGCGTTAGGGCTTACGCCTTTGAGTAAAAGCACCCCCAGGGTGGGAAGTATGATTAACGGCAAGTCGTAGGCTATGTGTACCGGACTCTCAGCCAGACCTACAGCCCGCCCACTTCTGTATATTCCGTCGGATATCGTGTAGACGGGTAGTCCCCACCGCGTGCTGTAATGCTGCATAATGGCCACTATAGCCGATATGGAGCCGACACCCAAGGTTACGATGCTGAGGAGCTTGAGGTCTTGCTTTTTCTCGACTACTGCGGGTAATAGTATGAGGATGGCTAACGCGGTTGCGTTCAGTCGGAAGTATTTCAGGGTGTTAGAAATATCTGTGTTTACGAAGTTAGAGGTGGCAGCAATAACAAAAAAGATGATGGCCGGGATGATAACCCACTTTGCTCCACTGCCCAGTTTTATGCCTCCTCGGTTTCTGACAATGGGTACCAGCAGTACGATAGCCAATACTGTCCAAAGGAAACGAACGCTTATCTGTTCCCCTATTGGTAAGTCAAACATGAAGCTGTTGGCCGTGAACTGCCCAACTATCAAGGCTCCTATGGCCAAGATAGGACGCTGAAAGAGAAAAACGAAGAGTACTAACTGCGCAGCCAGTACAAAGGAGAGAGGCCCTGCCCATTCGAACAAGGTTGCTCCTAACCATGTCAGAGCAGCAACAGCCGCGACTCCGATGTACAGCCTTTGATTCTCATACCAACGTATCGGGTAGGCAATAGTAGTCATCTGACGTACCTCCCCCTATTATTTATTTTCTTATCTTCCTCGACTACATCAGACTGGTTGTCTTCATAATTCATTAACTGCTCGAAAACCTTCAGATATTTGTATTGCTGTGTTTTCCAGCGGTACTGCTGATAAGCAGCCAGTGCAGATGTTCTCAGGGTTGTCCTTTTAGTCGGCTCTCCATAAAGCTCTAGGATGCAGCGGGCCAAATCCTTTTCGTTCCCGGTTTCGAAGTACATTACTTTATCATTGTCAAAGCAGGCATGTATTGCCGGGAAATCACTAGAGACAACCGGAGTGCTGAGGGCGATATACTCAAATAGCTTATTAGGTACCATTGAGATAAGAATAGATATCACTCCGACATCTGCCTGGTAGATGTGATACGGAATCTTCTCCATGGGAACAAATCCTGTAAAGCGAACATATTTCTCTAACCCTAGGTCTTTCACTAGCTGCTCCAGATGGGTGCGATACTCCCCGTCGCCAACAATCTCGACTTTCAGTTCTGGAATGTGGGGTATGAGCAGTGGTACCGCCTGGATTAGGATTTGAACTCCGTATTGTTCGAGCAGGCTGCCGTGGGTGATTATCTGAAAGTGGTTATTCTCACGCTCTACTGGCAAGGGTGCATCGGCGTTGAAGATCTCCTCATCAGGCACGTTTAAAACTACGGTTGCCTTGGAAGCAGGAATGCCCCATTCTTTTAGGCCCTGCTGACTTATTTGAAAATGTAAAATAATGTGATGAACATAGCGGAAGCTGACCTTCTCTAAAAGCCTGAGTAGCCTGACTAACAGGTGGTTTCTACCTACCTTGAATTTCTGCATGACGACTATGGGTGAATGATCAAGGAGATTAAGGGTCACCATAGCACCCAGAAGTCTGGGGAGTAGCGTACTAAAAACCAGAAACTCTGGCATGGCATTCACTTCAATCACCTGGTATCTTTTCCGCAAGTACAGCCAGGTCAGCTTAAGGGATGCCAGGATAGGGAAAGCAATGTATTCAAATGCATACCTTAGAGCGCCCGTCCGGCGATGTTCCACCGGAAGGCGGTACAGGTTTACGCCATTGAGGACCTCGCGGCTTTTTTCACCACGGTCCCTCAGGCAGATGACGTCCACTTCATAACCGTGGGCAACCAGAGTCTCCGCATCCCTCTTGGTTGGAGGCTTCTCAGGATAGTATGCATGACGTACAATGCAGACTCTTTTCGTTTTACCTGTCATTTTCTTGTTCATAACCGCTTATTTTTACAATCTAGCCACTATGCTGCTGGCCCTCAGGACTGGGTCGGAGCCAGGACAAAACCCGTGGCCTTCTCTGACTCAACACTTCTTGATACTGAGAAATAACCCTTCTGGCTATCTGACTTAATTCGAGGTGGCTGGTCTGCTCCCGGCCATCGGTCCGTCCCCCACGGTTCAAAGCCAGGTGAAGCTTCTCGGCAACATCGTCCGGGTCCTGCGTGCAGAGGTAGCAACCATCAGTGCCTCCGATAACTTGAGCAACATCGCCTACCGCTACAGACACAACCGGTACATTGCAGGCCATGGCTTCCTTGATAACCATAGGTGAACCCTCGGCGTCTGACGTGAGAAGCAGCACATCACCAGCGTTTATATATTTTGGTATCTCATGGTGCGATTTACCTGCCACCAGGAGAAAGTCGATGGTCGGGTCTTTTTCCTTAGCCAGGGCTACTGCCTCCTGCACGATATCAAACCTTTTCTCTGGACGTGTAAAATCGCCTACCCACAGGATTAGCTTCTTGTCCTGAGCTAGTCCCAGTTCTTCTCTAGCCTGTTCCTTGGGCATCGGTTTAAACAGGTCGAAGTCGACACCGCACGGGATGACCTGTGCCTTCTCGAATTTCAGCCTGTCATACATCTCCGGAGAGACCAAGATAACCTTGTCTACAAGCGGCGTAATGATGCGACAAGGAGTGAATTGCCAATTCCAGAACTCCGGCCCATGGTGTGTCAGGACAACAGGGCGGAGAAACTGAGTTCGTGCAATCAATCCAGAGAAGACATAGTGGGCGTGAATAAGGTCATACCTGTGAGTCAGCAGGCGTCCCCAGAGGCGGAAGATACCCCACAGATAGTTCAGTTTACTTTTTGCTCCGTTGACGAAGAGCACGTCAACCTCCACGCCCTCTTTCCTGAGAGACGCTACCTGCTCTTCGATAAAGACACCGAAAGCTGTCCTCTTTTTTGCAGGGTACATATTTGTCAGTACTAGAACTTTCATTTCACTCTTTCACGTTGAGGATATAACTCATGGGAGTTAACGGGAAACAACTTCCTGAGGAGACTACCTGTAATTGTCTTATGAGTATCGTAATAGGAAGTCAGGACTTCACGGATGATTTCATCGGTGGTGTCACTGAATTCCCTGTCCGTTCTTTTTAATCGCAGGTTGTAGCGGCCTGCAAGTGCTGTATAGGCTCTTCGCTGCTGTTGCAGGTATTCTATATCAGTATTCTCATCCTTACGCTGGGCGCAGGCTTCTTCTGGCAGGTCGAGGAGATATGGCACATCTGGTCTGGGTGTTAGTGATAGCATAAGCTTAACCGCAAGCCGGTTGAGCTTATCACTGGTAGGCAGGGCGGACTCCATCTCAGCGGCGGCATCATAGACGTACCTATCGCAGATGACTGCCCTTCCCCGGAGTAGTTTTAACTTCGCGTGGAAAAAGTAGGTGATTACCATGTCTGTACTTACCAGATAGGACCAGAGGAAGCGAACAATTCCGTTCTGTAGCCGACCTTTCCGGCCGGGAGCCCCGATTGTCTCCTGTTCAGTGTCCTGTTTACTGCTAAGGAATGTCCTCCCTCGGGCGCTGAGGAGCCGGATAAACCAGGAGTTGCCACAACGGCTCCAATAGTACCTTGTCCTGAGCCCGCAGAGCGACAGGGCGGTAGCTAAAGTATGCGCGTGTTCTGTCTTTCCTGAGCCGTCAGGGCCACTGAGCGAAACCAGGAACCCGGACTGTAGGCGTATATGCAACTTTAGTCCGATTCCCCAGATTAGTGTTTTAATAACCTCGGCGAATTTCTGTCTCAATCCGATACGCCGGTCGCGGAGAATCTTACCGTAGTAGAGAAACTTGCTGAAAATGAAGGAGACTGCAAAAGGCAGAGAGACTGGAGTGCGTCGTGTGATTTTCTTGTAGTAGCGGTATATCATGGGATGGTGCTTTAGCGAGGTCTCCCAGCCATGCAGGGTCTGCGCAGAAATACTGGTCTCTCCCCAGAGGGATTTTTCGATGTGGATGCAGGTCAGGAGACAGAAGTGAAGACCATCAAGCCAGCCTCGCTGTGAGGCGGCTCTTTCTATATAAGCCCAATCGATTTCAGCCCGGCGCCAGCATTCCCGGACTTTGACTATATCCGCTAGCCGGAACTGCTTGTTCTCGTAGAAACTGTGAGCCAGTGTGATTAGAATCACGTCCTCCGGTGACGGAGCCCATACAGTATTATCGTCCGGGGCAGTGCGTGCATTTTGCCAGACAGGCTCATTATCCAGGAAGCGTACGTTCCAGCCTATCCAGGTATGCAGGTGGATGGCGGAAACACAGCGCCCGCCGAGGAATTTTCGAAAGAGATACTTGTGTGGCTCTTCGATATTCTTTAGTTCTATATAGCCCAGGTCCTTCAGGATAATAGCGGCTTCTCCTGCCTGGTCTTCCTTGACGAGCACGTCAAGGTTGTCACTGGTATAAGGGAAGGACGGGAAGTTACCTGCAGACTTGATAAGAATGCAGGAGATACCCGCCTCAGCCCATCGATCCCGGACAACAACGTACTCTTCCCTGAGCGAAGAGAGAATTGCCTCCTGGTTCTGCCGGGCTACTTTAAACTCGGCTAGGCCTTGGAGTCTCCCCCCGCTGTTATTATGGTTCAAGGCAAGCAAAGGGTACTTGTTTTGTGCCCAGAAAGCCAGTAAAGCTGGGACATCGAGACCTTCAGTAGTCTCTGGACTGAGGCCATCGACTATCTTGGCAGCTAAGGCTGTTAGTCTTGATATAGAGGTTGTCATTACCATGTTTTCTTATCCATCCAGCTCAATCTGGCCTAAGAGAAGTCTAGCTATATTTCGCCATGAATATGGGGTTACCATTTCACGAGTTTCACAGCCATTCAACCACACAGTTTGGGCGACGCTTTTTGGTAGTTCCTCAGGCCCTTCGGCATAAAAGAAACCATCGCCCTGTTCAAACGTTGTTGGCAGGTCGCCGTAACGAAGCGTTACAACCGGCAGGTTGCAGGCCATAGCTTCCAGGACAGAGAGTGGAGCACCGATACATGCCTGGTGAGAGATTACGGGGAACACGTAGCAGTCAGCCAGCTGGTATATATGCTCTATATCTGGCAAGTACTGGTCGAAAACCGTGATACCCTGCTCTCGCAGTTCGCTCAGCAGACCCTCATCCTGGCCAGGGAACGTGCTTCCCACAACGATGACCTGTGCAGCCAGCTCTTGTCGAATATGGATGAGCGACTGAACATTCCGTTCCCTCTTTATGTGGCCCACATGCAATACAGTGAACGTTTCAGGCTCCAGACCGTACTCGGTTCTCAACTCTGTCTTTCTATTCGGAGGTACTGGAGTGAACTTCTCAAGGTCCACACCACTGGGGATTAGTTGAGCATGGCACCCCAGAGAAATTAGCTGCTTTGCTACTTCTTTATGCTGGACAAAAACCACATCCGGTGCGAGGAGTCGGATAAGATGTCGCGAGAGCCAGCCGTAACGTCGGGGTTGGAGTGAAACCATAACCACCCTGGCTCGAGGTCGATACAGCTTAAGTAATTGGCTACGTAGAAAACTGAAGACCGTAGCTGATGCTGAAGGCACGTAGCAGATGATTTCGGGTTTGAATGAGCGAAGCTCTTCCCATAACCTGTAGCTCAAGAAGAGCCTATTAGAATCCAGCGAGACCACATTGGAGCCATTAGTCGTGCCCCGAGGATGCACGGAGAGCCCGAGTACCGGGATCTCCGGAGGCCAGGCCTGGAGAAGGGAATGGGCGAAATTCTTTATTCCCTCATCCAGTGGTAGAGATAAATCCTCGGTGATAATGCAAACTGGCTGTGTCATTATTTTTATTCCCATTATTAACGCACGTAGCTATTGCTTGGTTGTACAGTACGATACCATTTGATGAATTGCCGGACGCCCTGCTCTATTGTTGTCTCTGGTTGGTAGCCGAGGATTGTTTTGGCTTTGGAGATGTCGGCAACCGTAATGGGCACATCTCCTGGCTGCATTGGCAACCGCTTGATTATGGCTTTCTTCCCCAGAGACTCCTCAATCAGGCGTACTAGGTCATTTAGGGACACTGGCTGTGAGTTACCCAGGTTGAAAATGTCAAACTGGCATCCCTTATTGGTCAGGGCGTTCAATATGCCATTTACGATGTCACCGACGTAGGTATAGTCCCTCTTTGATGACCCGTCACCAAAGATGTGAATCTCTTCTCCGACGTCTATTTTTCTGGTAAAGAGATGAATGGCCATCCCTGGCCTCTGCCGTGGTCCATAAACGGTGAATGGGCGTAATATCATTATAGGCAACCCGTAAAGGTGGTGATAGGTACGGCAGAATAATTCGGCGGCTGCTTTCGAAGCAGCGTAAGGAGACATCGGGGTACCAGTTCGCTGGTCCTCCTTGAATGGTATCTGCCTACTGTCACCGAATACAGATGAGGAAGAGATAAATATGAACCTCTGTACCGGAGCCAGATGGCTTTTTTCAAGGAGGTTGATGGTACCTTGCACATTGACCTCTTCGTATAACTGAGGCTGGTCAATCGAAGGCCTTACTCCTGCCTTCGCGGCGAGATGAATTACGCTGTTGAAGGCATACTTGGAGAAAAGGTCGTGCAGTAAGGCACGGTCCCTGATGTCTCCTTGGCTTAGAATAAAGCGCTCATCGGTACCGAACTGCTGGACGTTATTCCATTTAATATGCGGCTCGTAGGAGTCGTCGAAGTTATCCAGTCCCACGACTCGATGGCCGAGGTTGATTAGGCGCTCGACGAGGTGTGAGCCGATGAATCCAGCAGCACCGGTTACCAATATTGTTTGGCTCATGCCGTCTCCTCTTCCCTGCGTACAGCAGAGGAAGGCATTCCCTTGGCCAGCCACTTAAAGTTCAGTACGACCCAGGCACCGCATATACCGAGTATGCCGCCGAGTAATATGGCATCCCGTCCCCGTATTCTGTCTGGAATCGACGGAACCGGTGAAGACGGAGTCCCCACGGCGATGTAGTCTAGTGTATTCGGTTCTTCGGTGCTTTCTGTCAGGAGAGTAGTTGCTCTGGTGCTTAAGCGAGCAAGCTCAATATTAAGATTATCGACTTTTGCCTGAGCGACCTGATATGCGAAATCTTGCTCCGTGTAGTCGATATTATGCTGTGCTTCTAGGACAGCTAGCTCACTCCTGGCTTCGGCTAGAGCGAAACTGGCCATTTCGACCGCTGTAACAGCCTCAAGATAGGCCTGACTCTGGTCACCTATAGCAATCAGCATAGCCATTTGCTCTGCTTGGCGGCCAAGTTCGGTCTGTAAGGCAGCTACTTTAGCCGATAATGCAATGTACGTTGGATCACTGCTTATGCTACTGGTAGCACTTTCTAGTGAATAGCTGGCCAGATCTTCCTGGGCTTCAAGGAGGGCCTGCTGAATGTCCTCGATATCTTCCACGAGCAGTTCGTATTGCTGCAATCGTAGGTTGTTTTCTTCCAAGGTCAGGAAATCACTGAAAACCGTCGGAATAAAGGCGGCGAGGTAAAGCGTTTCCTCCTCAGTAGTGGCGGTCACCTGTATTTCTATTACTGGGACCTCGTCACTCTGAGTGTTTGTTATCGATACCATCAGGTCCAGTTCTTCAGCGCTATGGGAATAGGTAGGCGCTTTTTCGTCAAGCTCTTGTGCCAAGAAATCCAGGAATGGGAAACTATTTGCCTTGGCGGAATAATACTCTGCTGTCCTCATTAGATCTCCGAGGTACGTGTAGGCAGAGCCAGGATTGACGATCTGGATTTGGACAGTACTCTCGTACGGACCTTTAAACTCTGGCCATATTAGTGGCGTGGAGCTATCTTGCTCTGCCAGGGTAATAGGGTCCGCAGGACTCAGCGATGGACTGATAATCCAGTAACCCAGTCCCAACGAGATTCCGATAGCAAGTCCGACCACCAGCGCGATGATGGACCGCCGACTCAGAAGTGGCGCCATTCTTGGTATTGACGCGCGCTTTTTGTTCGTAGCGCCTGAATTTGCCTCAGGCCTGTTTTTACTGTCGCCTGAGTTTATTCCGCTACCATTGTTTTCGACCACCATTGTAGTCACCCCCAAAATGTATTATTTGCTTGTCAGCTTGCAGCAGTCGGGACAAATTAATCTCCCACCGCTGCATGCAGTTCAGCTTCAGCGAATTCTTGAACGCAGTCACAGATATATTTCACTTCCTCGCTACTCAGTTCCGGGTACATTGGAAGCGAGAGTATTTCTTCAGTTATTTTCTCAGTGATAGGTAGAGAGCAGTCACCTCCGCCAGCATCCTGCCAGGCTTTTTGTAGATGGATAGGGATAGGGTAGTGCATACCCGCGCCGATGCCTTTGGTCTCCAGCCAAGCTCGCAGCTGGTCACGATACGGCGTCCTCACCACGTAGAGATGGTAGACGTGCTTACCCCATGGCATCTCCTGTGGTTTTACTATTGATGCGGGCAGGCCTGCATCGAAGGCCTGGGCAATACTCCGTCTGTTTTCTGTCCATTCGTCCAGATGAGGGAGTTTTACCTTCAGTACCGCAGCCTGGAGCTCGTCGAGGCGAGCGTTGAAACCAAATAGTGAATGATAGTACTTGGGGTCCTGTCCGTGGTCCCGCAGCAGCCGACATTGCTTGGCAATCTCCGGGTCGGATATTGTAATTATGCCAGCCTCACCATAAGCTCCCAGGTTCTTCGTGAAGTAGAAACTGAAGCAGCCAGCATCTCCCAGGGAACCGGTTCGGCGTCCCTTGTATTCGGCTCCGTGAGACTGACAGGCATCTTCGATAACCTTAATCTTGTGGGACTTAGCCAGCTCCAGGATAGGATCCATGTCGGCCGGGTGCCCATATAGGTGCACTGGGATGATGGCTTTGGTTCTGCTATTTATTGCCCCTTCTATTTGAGACGGGTCGATGTTGTAGGTATCGGGGTCAATGTCGACAAATACCGGTCGGGCACCGACAATGGCTATGGCTTCGACTGTGGCGAAGAAGGTGTTGGAGACAGTAATTACCTCATCTCCCGGTCCAATCCCACAGGCGCGAAGGGCCAGGTGTAGGGCATCCGTGCCTGAACCGACGCCGATGGCAAACTCGGTACCGCAGTAATTAGCAAAATCTGCCTCAAATGTCTGGACATTCTTGCCCAGGAACAGTTGCATTCCATCCAGAGCCTGGCCTATCTCGGCCAGTATCTCTTCTTTTAGACCCTGGTACTGCTTCTTAAGATCCACTAGAGGTCTGCGCATTTTCTGTTCTCCCTATATTCTCCCTATGAATTGGCTGTATGGTTTATCCCGGCGGCCGGTGGTACAGGTGAGGTCTCCTACCCCGCACACAGCCTGGGCTGGATTGCCGTAAGCGACTACCCCCGCTGGGATGTCTTTGGTAACGACACTGCCGGCACCGATAACGGCATGTTCACCAATGACTACTCGGGGTAGCACGGAGACATTGATACCTATTTGGGCTCCCTTTTTAATACGGGGGCCTTCCATGCATTCCACCGCATCGGGGCAGCCGGGGTGTATGTCGTTGGCCAGCATAACACCGGGAGCCAGAAAGACATCGTCTTCGATGAACGTAAATTGGGAAACGTAGACCTGGTTATGGATTCTGACGTTGTTCCCTATGCGGCAGCCATAGTCAATAACTGAGTTACCCCAAATACGAAATTCGTCTCCGATGATATTCTGTTCCCTGATAACTACATTGTGACCAGTTTCCAGATTGTGTCCAATACAGCTGCCACTGTAGATGATGGTCCCGCAGCGAATGCGAGCCCCAGGTCCGATAATTAGGAGGTGATTCTCGCCGCGGGCCGGTGGATAACCAAGGGTTACCCCGTCATCGATGATAGCGCCTTCTCCCAGCCGTACTGTACTGCTGCTTTCCTGTAGTATTGTAGGGAACCGATTTTTATCTCCCATTAATGCCTCATTTTCAGCTGATGGTCGCTTTACTAGCCTCTGCGATAGTTCTGGTTGGGGTCAACTTTTCTCGTTCGCCCCCATTTAAGAGGGAACGGTTGGCTGCTTCCAAAATGCTGGTTACCCTGAGTCCGGCTAGGCCATCGCTCCTTGGCTTTATTCCTTCGACTATACTTTGGATGAAGTGGCTACACTCCAGTTTCAGTGGCTCAGCATTGGTAATGAAAGGAATAACGACATCGCCGTAGTGGTAATTAGGCGGCCATGTAGCGAAGCCATTATTGTTTGTGCTGGCAGCAACGGCTAGCCCCTTGTCATAGATGTGTATCTTTTCTGCCTCAGATACATCGTCGTAGACGGCCATCTTTTTACTACCGACGATGGTAAGCTCACGTATCTTGCGAGGGTGTAGCCAGCTCACATGAACGTTGCACATAGTCCCACTGGCGAATAGTAATTCGATATAGGCCACGTCGCAGAGGTGGGGATCTATATGATGTGACCCCCGGGCACTTACCTCAATTGGCTCGTCATCTAGCAGAGAAAGTACGATGCATATGTCGTGGGGAGCCAGGTCCCAGAGGACGTTGGCATCGGGTCGGAACAGGCCCAGATTGAGTCTGGAGGCATCAATGTTATAAATATCTCCCAACTCCCCGCTCTGCACCAGTTCTCTTAGGAAGTCCACAGCGGGATGATACTCGTAGGTGTGTCCTACCATCACTATCAGGTTTCGCTTATCAGCCAATTCAATAAGGTCCAGAACCTCACGACTGCTTGTGCTGACCGGCTTCTCTATAAGGACATGTTTATCGTGTAGGAGTGCCTTCTTGGCTAATTGATAGTGCGTACCGACTGGCGTCGCTATTACCACTGCATCAACATTGCCTCGGAGGAGGTCCTTGGGGTTGAGAGCTGTCTCTACATAAGGATATTGGGTTTTCACCCTTTCGAGCCTGTCTTCGTCCAGATCACATACCATGGTCAGCTGAGCCTCCTCTAGCTCGTGGAAATTCCTGACGTGCTTCGGGCCCCAGTAACCACAGCCAATAA
Source organism: Dehalococcoidales bacterium (assembly GCA_020342155.1). GTDB lineage: Bacteria > Chloroflexota > Dehalococcoidia > Dehalococcoidales > Fen-1064 > W589. Next base: position 1,743,049 of record CP070842.1, on the reverse strand, counting down.
CACCAACATTAACCATTGCCTTTACTCCTTCCACTACCGCTAACTACCCTCTCCCTTGAGGACAGTTCTTACAGTTAATAGTATAATTTTTATATCAAGAAACAGTGATTGCTTCTTTATATAGTCCATATCGAGACGCACCATTGCTTCGAATGGTATCTTCTTCCGTCTAGATACCTGCCACAGACCGGTTATGCCCGGTGTGATGGCAAACCTCTCCCAGTGATGGTCCTTATACATCGCTACCGCAAAAGGAATGTCAGGACGAGGGCCGACAAATGACATTTCTCCCTTGAGTATGTTGAGGAGTTGAGGGATTTCGTCCAGGTTGGTCTTACGTAATAAGGTGCCAAACCGTGTGACGCGCAGGTCAGGACCCCGCCGTCTGATTTTCTTTTTGGCCTGTTCCTTCAGGCCGTCACCATTAACTTGTCCACCCACATATCTCCGCAGGAAAGCTTCATACTCACTATCATCATGGTCAAGATGCATGGTGCGAAACTTGTAGATGAAGAATCTACGTCCATCCTTACCGACACGCTCTTGGTGGAAAAAGGGATTTCCTGGAGAATCGAGCCTGATAATAACGGCAATAAGGATGAGAAGGGGAGACACGATGACCAGCGCTAGCAGGGCGACTAAGCGGTCCAGGATACCCTTCCACAGTTGGTATTTGCTTAGATTTCGGATTCCCATCCTAAAGCCTGAGCTTCTGGTACGAGCAGCCACCTGTTTTCTTCGGATTGTGGTAGCAATTTGTTCCTGCCCTACCTTCTGCTCACTACTTATTATCTTCGTTACTTTTTCTATCGCCATTTAATAATCCTAACGCCTGTAAGTTAATAATAGGTGTAACACAGGTTAATACCAGGTTAGAATCTTAGGCACCACCGAGTAACACCCCTTCTAGTTTCTTTAACCCCGTAGCATGATGACCGATACTATCGTATGTGAACCCGGCTTTGGCCATTTCCTCTGCGTCATAGAGGTTGCGTCCATCAATAAGGACAGGGCAGTTCATCAAGGAGGCCATCTTTTTCATGTTAAGCTCTTTGAACTCGTCCCACTCGGTGACAAGTATCAGGGCATCACTGCTTGCGGCTACTTCGTAGGCATCGGTACAATAAGTCACATCGGGGAAGAGTTTGGCTGTATTCTTCATGGCCAGCGGGTCGTATGCCTTAATCTGGCAACCATGCTCCTTAAGAATGGAGATAACCAGCAGCGAGCGTGCCTCCCGTATATCATCGGAATTCGGCTTAAAAGATAGCCCGAGAATGCCGATGGTCTTACCTTCCAGAGAACCGACCTGCTTACAGAGCTTCTCTATCGCTAGGTGAGGTTGGTTCTGATTTATCTGCTGTACGGCTCGTAATAGTGGAACAGACACCCTGCGGCTTTTTGCCATATGGATGAGCCCCTTGACGTCCTTGGGTAGACAGCTGCCTCCCCAGCCCAGACCGGCGCTCAGATAGCCGGTACCAAACCGGGGGTCCATACCCACTATTTCTGCCACTTCTACTACGTCGATGCCATACTCGTCACAGAGCAAGGCAATTTCGTTAATGAAGCTGAGTCTGGTGGCGAGAAAGACATTCGAGGCGTACTTGGATATCTCGGCGGTTCTGTTGTCACACTTGATGATTGGTGAGTCCAGAGGTTCGTGGAGTTCAGCCACCGCATCGGCGGCACGCTGGTCAAATGCTCCCACCACAACCCGGTCAGGATGCATGAAGTCGTAAACCGCTACGCCCTCTCGCAGGAATTCGGGATTTGATACGACCGGGAAATTGTGTCCGTTTCGGCAATGTCGGGCGATTACTCTTGTCACGATATCAGCGGTGCCCACCGGAACCGTACTCTTGAGGACTATTATAAGTGGACCGTTGGCGGCTTCGGCGATACTCCTGGCAGCCGAGCGTACCCATTTTAGTTCAGCTTTGCCGTTACCGGCCGATGGTGTTCCCACAGTTATGAAGGCAAATTCGCAATCCGCCAACCCCTGCTTGTAATCACTGGTTACGCTGAGCCTTCCTGCCTCCCAGTTACTCTGCCACAACTCGGGCAGTTGCTCTTCGACGATGGGCAGAATCCCACGTTTCAGGCAGGTAACCCTATCTTTGTCGATTTCCACTAGTCTTACCCTGTGTCCGAGGTCGGCAAAACAGGTGGCTGTAACCAAACCAACATATCCGGCTCCAATAACACTTATGTTGCTCATGATGACCTCTCTTTTTACCTTGATTCAAGTTGGGACAACTTGAAATTCTTTCTTTCTCCATGCCCGCAGAAAAGCATTCACCACGTCAGGGTCAAAGCGTTTCCCAGATTCAGCAACAAGCTTCTGCACGGCGATTTCAGGTGCTACTGTTTCCTGAGACGACCGGCCTGTTGTCATGATGTCAAAGGTGTCCGCGACTACCAAGATTCTGGCTCCCAGCGGGATATTGGCGCCTTTGACACCGAAGGGGTGGCCGGTACCATCGTACCTCTCACATCTATGCCAGATGATGTCCAGCGCTGGTGAGAGAAAATTGAGTCGTGACAGTACCTTCCACATGATGTTGAAACGCTTGCTCAGATTGATCGCTTCCTCGAGGGTGGGTGCTACTGCCTGCTCCATCATATCTTCGGGGCACGATACAAATCCCATGTCTTTGAGCAGGGCGGCATATTGTAGGGCCTGTCGCTCACTTCGTGACAATCTGAATTCGTTGGCAATTAGTGAGACATTCTTGGCCACGCGTCTGGCGCTCTCTGGGTCAAAGAGGTATCCCATCTGTGCCGATGCCGCAATCTCTCGGCTGAAGATTTGCATTGCCTCCAGTGTGGTAAGCTGTTCAACTTCTTGCTGTAGTAATCGGTCCTGTTCGCTGTCAAGTCGGTTGCTGAGTTCATCAGCGAAAAACAGCGAGCGATTGCAGAGTACTACGAGTTCTTGGATTTTATACCCGAGGTTCTCCAGGTTTTCCTCGACGGCTGATGGCATTTGCGCCGCAGTTGATGACAGAAGGTCGCGCAAGCCTTCGAGCTGGGCTCGTGCTTCCTTCCTGCTCGTTTCCGCAGCTGCGAGCAGGGCGTTTACCCTTTCTATCGAGCTTTGCCACCTCCGGGGGATGACAATCATGAAGGTCGTTCCTTCCTTTTTATCACTCTTGATACTGAACTTTCCACCGAGGCCCTGTACCAGTGTCTTCGATAGGTAAAGGTCATTGCCTAGCCTGTTTTGGACCATCCCGTCCATCTGACCCTGGAAGAGTACGGCCAGGTCCCGGTGGGGGATGTGGTGGTTAGGGTTAGTGACCTCTATGATGATGAAGGGGTCATTCATCTCAGTGACACTTACCTGCAGCCGGTCACCGGGTGCGCTGGAGTTTATCTCGCTCCTGAGTAGATAATACAGGCCTTTAATGAGGCTCCCGCCATCTATTATCAATGGACCGATATCATCGACTCCTTTAATATCAACCTCAATTCCCCGCTCGTCGACCAGCTTTTGTACCTGCCTCGTAATCCAGTCAAAGGTAGTCCTGAGGTTTACCTCCTCTATGAATGCATCCGCAGTAATCCACTCACCACTTGTCAGGTAGGAGAATTCCCGAAATACTTCGTTAAGACGCTCGACGTTCTCTCGGATTACGTCCAGACTGTGCCTTTGCTGGGACTCGGTATCATCCATCGGGGCCACTCCCACTGCTTCTAGACTCTCATGTATCGCCGAGATGGGCGTTTCCAGTTCTTCAGTGTGGAAAGTAACCCAGTTCAACACCCGTTGCAGCATTCTCATCTCTTCACGGTAGGCGTGTGGTATACCCTTGTGATACAGGCTCAGCTGTGTCTCGATACCATCCTCGCGGCGGTCAAGGTAGTAGTTGCTCCCAGGGATACGTCTCAGATAATCCAGTAGTTCGGTGGCAGCCTCACTGACCTGAAGGGGATGGTAGAATATTCGTCTCTCGTTGGTAATGGCTGCGGCCGAAATAGTCATGATAGGGTATTGCTCAATCTCGCCCAATCGGCCTTCGTACTCAATATAACCCCTTTCCAGGTCTCTCTGGTTGTACAGGGTTCTGATGCGGCTATCAAAATCAGCGATGATTCTCTGGCAGAGAACCCTCGCCTTTTGGATCGAAGTGACAATGATGAAATTATCGCTACCGAGATGCCCTGCCAGGTCATCTGGATTGCCAAATAACCTCAACGCTTCACGCACTATGTCGGCGAGAAGCTCAATCGCACGGTCGCCCTGGTCGAAGCTATAGGCCTTATTAAAAGCCTTAAGGTCGTCTATATCAATATAAATGGCGGTGAAAGTCTTGTTCCGTTCTAGCAGCCTGGTAATCTCGGTGTTCACCTGTATCTGGTTAGGCAGTCCGGTTAGAGGGCTTGTGTTTGAGTCTCTTTCTATTTGCCTGAAGCAGGCCTCGACCAGCTTCACAACCTCATGAGGATCGAAGGGTTTGGCGATGTACTGGTCAGCCCTGCCGATGCCGATTCCCCCGTTCTCACCTTTGCCATCAGACCCGATGATTATCACCGGAATATGGCTAGTCTGCGGTGATTCTTTCAGTCGGCGGCAGATGTCCATGCTTTCCTGGTCAGGCAGGACAGCGTCCAGAAGGATTATGTCGGGGCGCTCTTTGTTGGCCTTGGTTAAAGCCTGCGCTCCGCTCCGCGCCGAAATGACTTCGAGGTTGGCGTGGGACAGGTTTACTTCCAGGATTCGGACGATCTCCGGGTCATGGTCAACCACCATGACCCTTCTTCGCTTCTGTCTTGATGTTCGACTTGCGCTTACAGCCACCCTTTTCACTCTGTACGCTTATGACTGATTATCTACAATTGCCATCATAGTAAAGTACAGTTAGAACAGTGTCAGAAGCGAGTTAGAAAAAGGTTAGAATCCCGTTTGCGGCTTTATATTTTTGGCACTGCTATATGAATACCTTTCTCGCGGGCCAGGTTTGCTGATGGTGACGATATGTTAGGAAAAGATAAGATATGTGACCTTGACATTCAACGTTCTGCGTTGTATTCTTGAATGTGGATTCTCCTATCTTTTCTAGTCTTATCTTATCAATAGTTAGGTTTTAGTAACACAACCGCCACCTGGTAGTCCACCCTTAATATGACAAGGGTGAGATTGTCTTGTGTGGTTGGTAATTATGAAAATATATGCCGTTTGGCAGATTAATATAGCTTGTTCTTTAATAATCGTATTTATGGTCGGGCTCTGCTGGTTGGTGTAGTCGGGGAAAAATGGGGGGGAAACAGCGGAGTAAAGTCCTGACCAGCCTTGTGCTGGTATTAGAAGGGCGGGATGAGAGAGAAGATACTGGTAGTCGACGACGATACCGAGTTCTTGGGCCTGACTCAGATGTGGCTGCAAAATGCCGGGTACACGGTGATGACAGCTGAGGATGGCAAAGCCGGTTTACGTCGTGTTTTTAGCAGCCGTCCTAACCTGGTACTCCTGGACGCTAATATGCCCAGGATGGACGGGTGGGAGGTATGTCATCGCATCAGGGACATGAGTGACATACCTGTTATTATGGTCACCGTGAACGGGGAGACATCTGATTTACTGAGAGGGTTTGAGCTTGGTGCTGATGATTACATGACCAAGCCATTTGACTTCTCCGAGCTGTTGGCCCGAATCGGCGCTATCTTGCGGCGGTGTACTATCGAAATACAAGAGGAAGGGTCGAAGAGCTTTCAGGATGGTGAGGTGGAGATAGACTGGAGGAGCCACCAGGTTTATGTCAGGGGCGAAGTGGTGAAGCTATCACCGACGGAGTTCAGACTGCTGTCGTGCTTGGTAAAGAATCGGGGGTGGATAGTCACTCACGAACAGCTCCTGCAGAAAGTTTGGGGGCCGAACTACGTCGGTGACAAGTCTTTTGTTAAGCTTTATATTAGATATCTGCGCCAGAAAATAGAGGAAGACCCGTGCGAGCCGAAGTTAATCCTGACTGAGAGGGGCGTGGGCTACCGTTTTGCGGCGCGTGGCAGGCAGACTACAGTTCAGGATAACGAGGATATTGATGAGGCAGGTACCGCCTCCTAACGAAGGTCCTAAAGTCCATGATGGGGCTGGTGTCGAGGAGGCTTCGATATCAGGGGAAAGCCAGGCCGGACTTGAGCGTCCCGAACGTGCTGTGCTGGATGAGGTGGCTCATCTGGGTAAGGACGAACTGGCCGTACTCGGGAGAATCGGCACTCATTCGGTAGACGGTCACCTCGCAGAGCAGTCGGTACCAACAGCCCCAATACTGGGCCATTTAATTCCAGGTGCTGAGAGTTGCGTTATTTTTCTCTTTGATTCTGTCCAGCACCAACTTTACCCCGGAGCTGTTGCAAATCTTTCCCAGGAATTTCTTGATTTCCTAGTTAATAAGGAGCGGGAGGAGCAGCTGATAACAACGGCCATAGAACAGGCTGAGCCGTATCTTATGGTTTATCTCCCCGGCAACAAGCAGTTCAAGTCGATACAGACAGTAGCTCACAGCGAAGGTATCAGGACTCTGTGGCTGGTTCCTTGGTATCGCCGGGAGGAAGGTCTGGCAGGGGTAATGATGTTTGCCTCGGGGCAGGCTTTTTCGCCCGGGAAGCAGGCCTTTGCCTCGGTGACGCTCCTGACCGAGCTGATGTCAGTGGTACCAGAGGGAGTGCAGGCTGCGCAGAATAGCGTGTCGGTAGATAGTGACCATGACCGGGCAAAGCTGACCACGCAGGAGCGCGGAGGGAAGGCTGAGGAGTATGATGAAGGGGTACTTTATCCTTTCGCCGTCGTTGGGAGTAACACCGGAGGCAGTGCTCCCCCGATGCAGAAGGATAAACACGGTATCCCTGTTATCTATGATTCTGATACCCAGAAGGATTCCTCTACTCAAAAGCGGCAGGACCGGACCGAACCGGATGCCGTTTCTGTGCTATCACATGAACTGCTCTCTCCACTCACTCTAATAAAGGGGTATACTGCCACTCTGCTGCAGCTAGCTGAGGTCATCACCGAGGAACAAAGTCAGCAGTATCTCCAGGGAATTCAGACGGCGACCGACAGAGTAATACGTTTACTGGAGAATCTCAGGGACATCTCAAGGCTTGATATGGCTGCTCCGAACCTCCTCTTGCAACCCACTTCGTTGCCGGAATTGCTACGGGCGACCGTCTTCGAAATACAGAGCCAGACTGCGGAGCACGTTATCAAACTCCGTCCTTCTGGGCCGTTACCCAAGGTGAACGTCGACCGGCAGAAGATTGAGCAGGTGCTGACAAACCTGCTGATGAATGCTGTCAAGTACTCACCACAGGGCGGGGACATCGAAGCTGTGGTGTGGCAGGCCCGTGAAGAACATGAATTGCAGGGAGGGCCGGAGGCGATACCCCCATTGCAGTACCCCTGTCTTATCGTGGATATTTTTGATTCGGGGATAGGAATACCGGAATCAGAAATTGAGCGGATATTCGAGCGGTTTTATCGGGTAAACAATCGGCTGACCCGTGCTACTTCGGGTGCCGGTCTTGGATTGCACATCTGTAAGGTTATTGTGGAAGCTCACGGCGGTCATATCTGGGCCAGGAGCAAGGCTCGGGATGGCAGCACTTTCAGTTTCTCTATCCCGGTGAAGTAGTCGTTCTAGAAGAGCCAAACCGTTCGCCTTACGTCTCTCTGAATCGAGACCACCCCCCTATTGTTATGTTCACGGACGGGAATGTAGTGACGCACCTGATTGAGCTAGTTTGAGGACAGTTTTGGCTGTCTGGATAGGATAGAGGGTCATGACTCTGATGGTTCAGGAGTAGTAGTCCTAATGGAGGCTAGTTTTCGGTCTTCGTGAGGGCACGCTTACCTGAGGACAGCCTGTACCTGAAACCTTCCAGTATTTTTCTCCAGAACCTGCTCTTGTAATATAGTTGTTCTAGAAAACTGTTTGCCAGAATGTGGCTTGCCAGTGTGCCTATTACCCCGAATCTTTGTAGTATTCGGCGCATGGCCTCTCGGTGCACTTCTTTACGCACTTCGTGCAGATATTTGGTTAGCCTGATTCTTTCTGCTTCAGGCATCTCGGGTGTCTCGAATATGGGGACCTTTTCCCAGAATGAGGCGTTGTTTAGGTATTCATCGGGTTGTCTAAGAAAGTAATCATTGTCTTTAATCCAGTCGTACAGTTCCGTTCCCGGATAGGGGACAACATTGTTGAAATGCACTTCCTGGATGGGGTATTTCCGGCTTAACCTTACCATGTCCTCCACGTCCTCAGGCGTTTCAGTTGGACAGCCAATGATAAAAAACAGCTTGATGCTATACCCCAGCTCGCAGGCATTCCGAATTCCATTTTCGATGTCTTCCATCGTTTCGCTTTTTTTGACGACTTTCAGCATGCGGTCATTTCCTGCGTCTACACCGAAGGCGAGGTATTTAAAACCGACCTTACGCATGCGAGCGAGCATATCCCTGTCTATCCGGTCAGCACGGATCCCATTCGAGCAGCGCAGTACGAGGCCACGGAGTTGCCGCCGTTCGATTTCGTCACATATTGCGTATACACGTTGCTGAATCAGGTTGAAGTTATCATCTTCGATGTTAAACTGTCGGTAGCCCTTTCGGTACCAGTATTCCAGTTCGGCGCCGACATTTTCGGCGCTTCGTGCCTGATATATGGGGGTCAGGCAGTGTCGGGCACAAAAGATACATTGATATGGACAGCCCCGACTGGAGTGTATGCTAATTTCATGAAAATATTTGCCCAACTCAAACTTCTCGTACCGGGGCCAGGGGACTCCGTCCAAGTCAGTGATGAACTCTCTGTCTCCGGCATAAATAATGTCGCCGTTCTCGCGGTAGAGGAGTCCCTTTACATTTTCCTCCGCAATTTCATCCTGACATAATTCGACAAGGGCTCTTTCACCTTCACGAGTAATGCCATAATCAATGGCTTGACATTCCTGTAGTACCTGCTCTTTAAAAATCGTTACATGCGGGCCGCCGGCTACGATTTTTATCTTACTGTTATGTTGTTTTATTTCCTCAAGTGTGCTGTAAAATCTTCTGTAATCCCTGGTAATCATGCCCATACCGACCAAATCCGGTTGAAAATGGTTCAGTTTCTGGCGTAGTTGTTTCACACCATAGCCCAGATTCATATCGAGAACATCATATTCGATACCACTGCACTTCAGTGTTTCTGTTAAATATCCCGGTCCGATAGGAGGCGTTAATCCTGGCCATTCAACATGGTGCGCTGGATTAACCAGAAGTACTTTTTGGAATCTCATTTATGGCTCTTCCTTCTTAGCCATCTTCTTACTTTTAAATAGTGGGTCAACCCTGGTGCAAGGTAATTATTGTTGGGGCAATCTGTTTTATGATAGGCCTGCGACGCCAGCTTATCATACTCTGAAAGGCACCTGACCAGCAGGGTCATACCTACTGCGTGTTGTTTGTACGTTATTATTTTTAGGGTATCACCGGGGTCGTAATCAACCTGCTGCTGAAGCAATATTGCGCCGGTATCAATGCCTTTGTCAATAAAATGAACAGTTACTCCGACCAGTTCAGGTTCCTTGTTGTATATCGGCCAGAAAGAGCCATATCTACCACGGTACTGCGGTGCTAACCCGGGGTGCAGGTTAATTATTCTTCCCTCGGCTGCTTTGAGAATTCGTGTCTTCAGGAGAGGAGCCCCACTAACTACCACCAGTTGAGGTGATTTTGACAGGATGAAATCTCTCACCTCTTCGGAGTTGATATCTTCTACCTCGAGTATATCGATATCCCTGTTCTCTATATATTGGCTGGGCTTACCACTGAAGATCTCCTTTGCGGCTTGTTTGTCCCTTCGGCTTTCTACGACTTTCCTGTACAGGATAAGAAGGGCCTGATTTGCTAAAGTGAGGATGCCAAGCCGTCGCATCCTTTTCTTCAATACGTAAGCAAGGCCATATTCTCTGTATCGTTTTCCGGAGGGAAGGACAATACCTTCAATACTACAGATATCCGCCATGTTATTAATCAGCCAGATGTCCTCCGGCAGCTTGGTCGTCAGTATGACTATTTTCAGCGGTCTAGTCATCAACTTCTCATCATATTGCCTGACCCCGTAACCTTTTGCGTAGTGTATTGAAAAGTTTAGACATGCCCTTCATATAGTCCCCGGTGCTTCTCTCGCTGGCTTCGTCAAACTCCTCACGGGTCATATTGTATTCCTCAAGAAATCGGGCCAGCTCAGGCGGTGGCTCACTGACATCAAGACTGGCTAACCTGCTTATTGCTTCCTCCCGGCTCATCTCACCAGAACGGATTAACATGCTGTACTTGCTTACCATCGGAGCGGTGCCCCCGCACTTCTTAGCGTAAAGGTAGCCGGCTATCCTGGTGGCCCAGCAATCAGAATGCTCTTCGCCGAAGTCGAAGCCAAGTTCTTTCTGAAATTGCTCATGTATCTTGTGTTCGTTCCAGATTACGTAGTTAGGCAGGAGCAGCAGACGGCGCCGGCCCAAGAGCTGTGCTAACCCGGCCTTGATGACGTAATTACGGGCAAAGAAGGAGCAGCGTAACCTCTCCTGATAATGCTCACCCTTCAAGACGTTGTTAATATACCACGGGTCCCAGGGATTGAGGTGCTTGGGAGGAGGTGCCTCGGTTCGGCTCGAACTGCCCATGATGATGAGTGGTACATTATACTCGGCGGCAATAACCTGAGTGGTATTATACATCAGCAGTTCACATATGGAGCAGAAGTGACCGGTCTTGCGCATGCAAACCCCCGCCAGTTCGCGTGCCAGCGGCTCGTAGCAATCAATGTGAGGTACTTTGAAAACCTTCACAAGCTTATCCACGCGTGCATTCACCTCATCGGTCCTGAAACCATTATGCACGGTGTAGGTGAGAACATTTAAATCATAGACCTCGCGGCAGAGGTAGAGCATGTAGGAACTGTCCTTGCCGCCACTGATACCAATCAGGGCATCATATGGCCGGTTCTTCCGCTTGGCTGCCTCGAAAATTTTTCGTAGTTTCGCTTCAGAGCGCTGTTGCTCTTCAACACTGGCTAATAACGAGCCCCATTTAGCATCGAAATACCGGCAGACGTTGCAAACTCCCTCGGCATCAAAAGTGATTCCGGGGTAGTTTTCTGGCATAACGCAGCGAATACAGCGTTTTATTTCCACGCTTTTCCTCTTCTTGCTCTTTTCTGTTTTCGTCTGTTTAAATACCCTGTGTCCGGCTTCTTCTCTTATCCGAATCGAGCTACCACAGAAATACCCGCTTTGAGCTCGTCACCTATCTTAACACTTATGCTAAGGTTCTCCAATTCTGGGATAGCGATATCAACCTGGGAGCCAAATACGATAGCCCCGATTCTTTGCCCTATCGCAAGGTCGTCGCCTTCCTTGACGTACGAGACAATCTTTCTGACGAGGCGTGATGCAATCTGAACGACACCCACGCTGAATGACCCGTTGCCAATAATCGTGGTGACCCTTTCGTTCAGGGTCTCCGATTCCTGCCGGCGTAGTGACATGAATTGTCCGGCAATACGCTTGCGGAGGAGCGTCTTCCCGGCAATGGGGGCTCGATTGACATGAACATTGAGTATGTTCATGTCAATCCCAATCAGATAGGCTGTGTCTGGAAGTAAATTGGTATCCGTAATCTCGTCCAGTCTGAATCTTTTCTCACCTTTGGTCGAAACCAGGGCCGACCCCTTTTCTACTTTATTTACATAGACAACAGTCCCATCGGCAGGAGAAAGGATTACGTTTCCGGTTTCGGTAGGAGACCTTTCGGGGTCTCGATAAAACCTGGCGAGCAGGACAGCGGCTGTTATCAACAGAATAAGGGGTAGTTCGAGGACAATCAGAACGGCGGTATTGAGTCCGGTGGCGAAACCTATCTGGCTGACAATCAATCCGGTCAGTGCTCCAATGATGACCCCACCGGCGATAGCTGTCTTAACCTGGACGCGCCACTTCCAGGCAAGTAGGGGTAGAAAAACAAGCGCGAATGCCAGACTGGTGGCAGCTATTTCCCATCTCACAGCTAGAAGCCCCTCCTCTTCCAGAGGTAGGGCAGCATGAACAGTTCCACGACAAAGGGCATGGGGTCTGTTATGGAGAATACGGCGAACTGTTTCTTACCCTTCAGGGAGTTGAAGTAATCAGCAAACCTTAGTTGACCCTTGAGGAGTGCTGTGACAACCGTAGGGGTATCAGTAATAAGGCGGATCCACTTGGCCTGCCTGACGCTGGTTCCATTCTGCTTCACTTCTTCTCCCAGCATATCCCGGTACAGTAGATAAGGTAGGTCCACGCCGGCGCCGAGTGCTAGAGTATGCCAGCCCCAAGGTCTGGGGTTTATTTCAATCAGCTTGTACTGCCCATCCCTCGGGTCTCGCATGAACTCGACCTCTGATAGTCCGTAGTAATTCATTGCTTCGAGGATTCTGGAGGCGAGTTCTTCAAGCTCCGGTATTTCCACTGTCTCGGCGTAAGTAGTGGCATGACCGAAATCCATCGGGTGCTGTCTGAGCCGCCACGCTACTACTCCCGCCAGCAGTTCGCCATTCTTGTATAATGACCCAACAGAGAATAGATTCTCAGTTCCTCCGGGTATCAGTTCCTGAACCATTATCTCTCCGCTACCGGCTAACTGGACTACCCTGGTATATTCATTAATAAGTTCTCTTTTGCTGTCTATACGGATTGCCTTCTTCCCAGTTTTACTGTAGAAGGGCTCTTTTATCGAGGGCTTTATAATTACCGGAAACTCGATTTCGAGTTGTTCCAGTTCGGTGACACTCCGGGGATAGAGAGTTTTAGGAGTGGGAATACCACACTTCTCCGCAAGCTCGTAGGTCAGCTTCTTCTCACAGGCAAAGCGGACCGTTTCCCATGATGGTGTGGTGATTCTGTAGTATTCCTCCAGTTGCTCCTTATGTCTGGCTAGAAAACGGACTGTTTCATCGTCATTAGGATATATTGTCCATCCCCTGAGGTCTTCTGTTTGGGCTAAATCTAACAGGAATTTTAGCAGGAGGTCTTCCTCTCCGGCATCGGGGCACTTCGCAAATCTTCGGACATACCTTGAGAATCTGCTTATGCAGAGTCCCTTATCCAGCAGGTAAACAGGAACATTATGCCTGGCCAGGCTTCTCAGGACACCCAGGGCCTGGAAATCACCGCCAAGAATAACTACCCCAACCTGTTCGGTTCGGTGGGTACGGGCAGTTCGTTCTTGTTGATGTGACACAGGTTGAGTAGTGATGGCTCTCTTCTTCATCCAGTACACCTATCTTCTATGGAAGGTTGATTCCCTATTTCTGTTGCCTTTGGGTCGAAAATAGGACTTTATACTCAGATATCTCTTCGAACTTGCTGAAACCGATGCTCTCCAGGCCTTTTAGTGAAGCCGTGTTATCTGGTCTCACGTAGGCTAAAGCCCGTTTGAATCCCTTGTTTCTCGCCATTTCACATAGTCTGGTCGTTAGTGATGACATTATGTAGTTCCCCCGGTACTTCTCGAAGGTATACATGTTCTCTATCAGGATCTCATCATCTTTCAACGTCGGTAATCTGCTTCCAAAGTTCCGAATAGCCTCCTTGTCTGCTTCTGCTGAAACTAGCCATTGGATATGGCATAATTGGTCAGTGTCAGTAGTCCTGGCAACATAGCAATTGTGGAAACCAGATTCGTAGAACCACGCACGTTGTATAAGATCATGGGCCGATTCTTTGCTTTCTTCTCTTACCACTGACAAGACTTCCTTGATGTCGTCTTGCGAAACAGGTCGTAGCGTGTATTCTAACCTGCTGGGAACCTCCACACAGTTGAAATCTAAGGCCTTCTGTAGACCAAAATAAGTTTCCCTGCTGTATATCTGACGCCCAAGGTGGCGAAAAAAGACCTTTGGACCACCAGCATTGAGAAGGAGGACCGAGTAACGTACCTTCCTTAGGACTTTCTTCGACACTGGAAAATATCATCTCCTGCTTTGCCGCCAGTTTTCAAAAATTCTCAGCGCAAAGTCGGCTATTGTCATGGAGTCTATATCACCCGTTATTGATAAAGCACTTCTGGCCTGGTCAGGCCATCTCCAGTACCTGAGCAAAGGGGCTTCTGACTGCTCGACTTTCTCCGAAAGCGGTTTCTCGTCAGCTTCCTCGAATCGTGTTAGGTCGTCGAGATATAGTCCGTAGTGGTCTGGCTGATCACTTTGTTCAACGACAAATCCTTCAGTCCTGAGAAATTTAACAGCGGCTGGTGAAGAGTCTGAACTCACGCCAATAACGGGGCGTACGGGACTCTCCAGAGTAAAATCTCTGGCAATGATACTTCTGTAGCCATTTGCCCATTCAGTAGACGGTGCATCTGCTTCGCAATTCTTTAATAGAATTGTCGCTCTCTCAGAACAGGCTGCTTTTACGTAGTATTTTCTATCACTCCGTGAATCAATCTCAAGGGTAAACTTTTCTCTTTCACGCCACCACTCGGTAATTTCCCGCAGCGTGGCTACCCACACTGAGGGGTTAAGTCGCTTGGCCTGCTCCAGAATATCTGACAAAGCATTCTCGCAGAATGAGATTCGTTCCGGATGTAGTTGAACGGTGAATAGCTCACCTCTGTTGTAAGTTCTCTGCAGGATATCTAACCAGATTTTGCTGATTTCCTTTTCATCGGTGATGCCGAGACGGTCGATAATTGCCTCGTCATCCGGAATTGACACCGGGATTTCGACAAAACCATTTATGAACTTCGGTAGAGTAAGGTATTCTTCGGCTTTTAGGGGCATATAGAAGTCGAGAAGTCTACTGTACTCATGCCATGCCTGTTTTGGGTATTGTGTGCTGTCAAGTACGTCCCAACATAAGATATGGCTACTATCATACAGGAATCCAAGACTACCGAGTACTTTGGGTGTCCTACCGTTGATACGTAGGAATGGAGCACGAAAGCCGGTGAAAGAGACCTGACAACCGTTGAATATGTCTATTGCATTCTTGAAGTGTCTGACCTGTTCTTCCAGGGGAATTGGCCTGTAATCTGTATGGATATAACCATGGACGGCAAACTCTATGCCTTGCCTGTTTAGTTCCCTTATGAGTTCGGGGTTTCTTTTTAGAACTACCGCCGTGATGGCAAAGGTAGGTACAGAACCGCCGTTGCGAGTGACAGCGGCATATCTTTGAAGACTGCGCTGAAATTTCTTATGGGTAATACCAAAGCGGCACAGTATGGCAATAATCCTGAGAAGCAGGTTTTTGCTTCCCCTTGATTTTGATAGATAATACCCTGTATTCACAGTTCGCATCATAGCAGTACGAAGTTGGAATATGGTTAGAATAACGTAATCTAGTGGTTAGAATCAAGGGCATTATGTATATATGCCGACTATTTAATATGGTTGATATACTATCTAACCTGTGAAGTAGAAAGAACATCAACAGGCCATTACTTTGGTCTTAGTATCTCATGATATGTAATCACTTGGTTCATAATACTTGGTCCCTCGTGGCTTGTGGAGATGACAGGCTGGTGCGACAATGGACTAGATTGGGTGGAGCTCTTTAGCCTGAGGAGGGACGGCAGGTCAGAGGTATGGAGAGACAAGGGATGGCGAGCAAGCATCGATACAACTCTGTACTGACAGTACGAGAGGTAGCCCAATTTCTTAATATTCACGTTAATACGGTGAGAAGATGGAGCGATCTCGGAATCCTGCGGGGTTACCGGATTGGCCCCCGAGGGGACCGACGCTTCCGAAGGGAAGACGTTACAGCCTTTCTTCCAATGGAAGACAGAGGCAGCTACGGGAAAGAGCTATAAACTAATCGAGTCGCTTGCTCAGGATGTGGCAGCGACATCGTATCATACCTACTGATGCATGGTCCCTTGTGTGCTGGCGATAGTCCAGGACATATTTCTTTCTCCCATTATTACAACTCTGTTAAAACTCACCTCTAACCAAATCCTAACCTTCTTTAAACCAAGCGGTGTTATCCTGAATAAACACCATAGTGCTAGACTGTGTGTGGTGTTCACTGCTTGCGCTTTAATAAAGACAGCTCTAAGGCCAGCAAGTCACGCTGAGATGAGAGGATGCTGACAACCATAGACCCCGTAGAAGATAGTCGGTGGGATGCTTTCATAAAGAAACATCCTGAAAGCACTATCTTTCACCACTCGGCATGGGCGCAGGTATTGAGGGAACGGTATCAGCGCGAGCCAATATACCATGTGATGGAGAATGACCGTCGTGAGATAGTGGCCGCGATTCCCTTATTTAGCATCCAAAGCGCATTAACCGGTAATAGGCTGGTTTGTCTTCCTTGTAGTGAGTACTGCTTTCCACTGTCTGATTCGCGAGAAAGCCTGCTCCCGCTCATAGATGCGGTGAAAGCAGAAGTGGACAATGGAGGCGTCTCTTTCTGGGAGGTTAGGGGCTGGGGGGGGCTGGTGGTACCGGAGGAATTGGGGCTGGTGGAAAATCCTTACTACTTGAGGCATGTGGCCAATCTTGACGGCGACCCGGAAAAATTGAGGGCCAAGCTTTACCATGAGAGCTACCACCTAAGGCGGAACCTGAAAAAGGCGGAAAAATCGGGTATTGTTGTTCATGAGGCTGAAAGTGAGGATGACCTCAGGAGATTTCACCGGCTGACCGAAATCACGCGGAAGAGGTTGCGCCTGCTACCCTGGCCATATGAATTTCTCCAGGCAATCTATCGGCATGTTGTTGTGCCCGGTCACGGTTTCCTGCTTCTCGCTGAACTGGGTGATAAAGCTATCGCCGGTAGCATGTACTTTTGCTTTGGTGATACCACCACTCTGAAATTTAATGCTTCTGACCCAAAGTATGTTCAGTACCGTGGGAATTACCTTGTCACCTGGAAGGCTGTGGAGCGTGCCTGCCTTGAGGGCTATCGGCAGTTTGACTTTGGGATCTGCAATCCGGAAAACCTTGGGCTGGCAAGGTTCAAGAGTTACTGGGGGACCGAGGCAACTGTGTTCCCTTATTATTACTACCCGGCCAGACAGGGAGTCGGTTCGGTGAGTCAGAGTAATTTCGTGTATCAGGCTTATACCGCTTTTAACAGGTTAGTGCCGGAGATTGCCCTAAAACTGGTCTCCAAAGCCCTTTACCGGCACCTAGGCTAGCTGCAGCAGGGGAGTTGTTCTTGTGTAAGCGAATGCTTTCCCGAACTGGAGCCAGCGAGAGGATTCGAACCCCCGACCCGCGCTTTACGAAAGCGCTGCTCTACCAACTGAGCTACGCTGGCATAATACCTTCACTGTAGACATCACTGATTATATCAGACGTTTTTAATTATATCTATCGCTGGATATACTGTTCGGTTGATGCTAAAATGGGCTTGTGATAGTATTGAAAAGCGCTCTGGTTATCAGATAACTGCGGG
>CP070842.1:1677818-1725528 GCA_020342155.1 Dehalococcoidales bacterium | reverse complement strand
CCAAGCTCAAAGAGATGGATGAGGTCTCCAGAGACGTACCATCGTTGATTTTCAACTAATCGGGCTCTATCGGTCAATCCGACACAAGACCGTAACTAAGCGTCAAAAAGACAGAAAAGCCAGGTCAACCTCTAAGGTTGACCTGGTCTATTATCACCCTTTTACATTTCTCCACCATGAGTGACCCATTGATTGCAGGTGGCATCAGCCTGAAATGCCTCCTGCTGATGAATGGTTGATTCGACTACTCCAAAAGGACTACATCGGAAGTCCTGGGAACCATCCGTCTAAAGTCGTTGACTCACGCCCCACGTCTGTCTATAATTGGTCAAGCGTGGTCGATTCCCGAAAAAGTTTGTGCCTTTTCCGTGCGTATTTAGCCCCAAAACAATTCTGCCGGAGCGTATGTAGTTCATAGGGCTCCGGTTACCAGCTCACAATGTTGCCCAGACTTTAGCACGAGGGATCCTGCCTAACAGGTGGATAATTATTGGGTATGAGCCAGGCAGTAGCTGGCATACTTACTGATTGCCCGGCTGGCTGACTCGACACCGGAGTAAACGGGAATACCGGCCTTCATAAGCTTCTTCCGTGCGGCGGCCACTGCCATAATAGTGTCGGTATGCCCCCCGGAGAAGAGTGCCGCCGCCACCGGTTTTTTCAGTACCTTAGCTTTTTCACACAGGGCATCGGCAGCTTCAGTTACTCTTTTTGGTAAGTCACGTGTGTGTCCACCGTAAACGTCAATCGCCATGTGTATAAGGATAACGTCCGTTGTCGGGTCAGCGTCGACAATTGGCAGGCCCTGGCGGTAAAAGTCAACAGCGCCTCCCATACCATAGGTAGTCTCTACCGGATTTCTCACACCAGCACCAGCCTCAGGGATAACCTGCAGTAGTTTCTCTTGTGTTTCAGGACCAAAAGCTGGCACCTTTAGTCCAGCGCGTTCACAGATATCAGCCGCAATAACCCCAATGCCCCCACCCCTACCAACTATCGCCACCCTTCTGCCTTTCGGGGCTGCCATTCTTTGCAAAGCCTGGATAATATCAGCAACTTCATCCATCGTGTTGGCAGGGATAGCACCGGTCTGTTTGAAAAAAGCATCCCAGACAGCTTTAGACCCGGCCAGTGAAGCAGTATGTGAAGCTGCCGCCCCAGCACCACTTTCCGTTAGTCCAGCCTTCAAAACTATTACTGGTTTCTTTTTCAGGCACTCCTTCATAGCAGATACAAACCGTGGTCCCTGGCGAAGACCCTCGATGTAACAGGCAATGATCTTTGTGTCATCATCGTCTGCCAAGTACTCCAGAAAATCATGCGCATCAAGGTCAATGGCGTTTCCGTAGCTGATGACCTTACTGAAATAGATGTCAAAATCCTGAGCGAGGAAAACAAGCCGCATTGACTCCGCTCCCGATTGTGAAACGAAGGCCACCTGGCCCTTCTTCTTAGGGAAGTCCTGATTAAAGGTCATACCGGAGGCTGGGCAGTAGATACCCATACAATTGGGCCCTAGCACTCGCAAACCGCCTTCTTCGGCGATTTGCTTAAGACTGAGTTCCATCTGATTACCTTCTTCGGTGCCGGTCTCACTGAAGCCAGCCGTGAAGACGTGGGCATACTTGACTCCTTTAGCAACACAATCAGCCGCAATCTGGGGAGTCAAACGTGCCGGGATGTTAAAGATGGCATAGTCAATTGGTGCAGGAACATCTCTGATACTGGGATAAGCCTTTAAACCGTTTATCTCAGTTGCTCTGGGATTGATGGGATAAATCTGACCAGTGTACCCTGAATCGAGCAGCCTTCTGACCCAGCCTGCTTCCGGGTTACTGGCAGAAGCACCAATAATAGCGATTGACTCGGGGTGAAACATCCTGTCTAGCGGATTAACCTTCTTTGCAGGCATACATTTCCCTCCCCATTTCAACCAATATTGTACTAGATAGACTCTATCAATTCCAAGCTATTCTACACCGATGTATGCGCCAATTCAATGCCTCATAGTTTAGTGATATCTTTGTCCATAGACATATATACCCCTATCATTTCCTGTGCTATAATCCCACTATCCACACTAAACTCAGAAAATACAGTAGCCAAAGGGAGATGAAGCCGTGAATGACACCCATTACAGGATTGTCAGGACATTACGCTGCAAGAACCTGAATGTTCCCGGTACGCTCGGACTGTTAACCACTGCCATCGGTCGGGCTGGCGCCGAGATTGGTAACATTGAGACTATACACTTAGGGCACCACTATACTATCAGGGACATCGAGATCATTGTTCAGAGCGAAGATTACCTGGCACAAATAATTGAGGAAATATTGAAGCTTCATGAAGTTACAGTCCTCCAAGTGAGGGATGATGTGCTTGAGCTTCACAAGGGTGGTAAAATAAAAATGGTCAACACCGTCCCTGCCGACTCCCAGGAGAGCCTTAGCAAGGTCTACACACCGGGCGTGGCCGAAGTATGCCGCCTGATTCTCGAGGAGCCCGACTGGAAGGACACCTATACCAGTATTGCCCACTCAGTTGCTATTATAACCGACGGTACCGCCGTGCTCGGGTTAGGTGACATCGGTCCAGTAGCGGGAATGCCAGTTATGGAGGGCAAGGCAGCACTCCTTTACCAGCTCGTTGGTGTCAGTGGCATACCAATACTACTGGCGACAACCGATCCGGATGAAATCGTGGCGACAGTCAAGAATATAGCTCCCTCCTTCGGAGGTATCCACCTGGAAGATATCGCCTCACCACGGTGTTTCACAATTCTGGAAAGGCTGCAGAACGAGTTGGAAGTCCCGGTGATGCATGATGACCAGCAGGGAACTGCCGTGGTGACACTGGCTGCCCTGCTCAATGCCTGCAAGCACGCTGAAGTTGCCCTCGAAGACCTAACAATAGGCTTAATCGGTCTTGGGGCTGCTGGCCTCGCCGTCGGAAAGTACCTACTCCGCTATACCGGTAAGCCGACCCTAGGTACTGCCAGGACCGAAACCAGTGCCAGACGTCATGCTGAGCATGGTGGCATCCCTTCCAGCATCAATGAGATTATGGAGACGGCCGATGTCATCATCGCCACCAGTGGGCAGAGTGGTCTGATAGAGCCAAGCATGGTAAGAAAGGGGCAGATAATCTTCGCCTTGTCCAATCCCTATCCGGAGATTACACCGGAGCTAGCTATCTCGGCAGGGGCAGCTCTGGCGACTGACGGTAAGACGGTCAATAACCTGGTTGGCTACCCCGGTATCTGGCGGGGAACACTGGACACCAAAGCGAGAGAAATTAACTTCGAGATGTATCGTGCCGCCAGTCTCGCCATTACCGACGCTACAAGTGAGGGAGAGCTTCTGCCCAGCCCCATCGAACAGAAGGTCCACCTGGCAGTGGCTCACGCCGTCGCCAGGGCTGCCATGACCTCTGGTGCTGCCCAACGGCAGCTCGACGACGACTACTTCGAGGATACCAGCCTAGAAACACTGCCTGATGGCACCTACGGTATATAGGGACACCTGACCTGAAGCAGTACAACACATCCTTACCGCAATGTACCTTGATAATGACTTGTAAGCTGCCTCTTCCTGACTTCTGGGTCGGTATAATCAGGCAGGAGCATCGGTGCCACCCTGTCGGTAGCAACACCGGTTGTCTCTAATTCCTTGTGGTAAGCCCGGACGTGGTCAAGAGTAAGCCTGCCTTCTTTGGCACTCTCTCGGGCATAAACAGCCGCATTCTGGCCAGCAATTCTTCCGAAAACCAGTACATCAAGTAAAGAGTTGCCCATGAGGCGGTTTTCACCATGAATGCCACCGGTCACTTCACCAGCAGCAAAAAGACCGGGCACTGAAGTCCGGCAACCAGGATCTATCTTGAGGCCACCATTCTGATAATGAAGCGTTGGGTAGACCAGCATCGGTTCGGTGGCAATATCAATACCGTGACGCTGGAAGAGGATGTACTTGCCGGGGAATTCCCGCTTGACCGTGCCCTCTCCGGAAAGCATATCAATCATCGGTGAGTCCAGCCAGATGCCAACACGACCGGTAGGTGTTACCACTCCTAGATTCCTTTCCAGACACTCGCGGATACAGGCTGCCGACTCGACATCACGTGGCTCACGCTCATTGACGAATTGCTCACCATTTATGTTAACCAGATTGGAGCCGGCCCCCCGGAACTTCTCTGTAATCAAAAGCCCCTCAACCTGCTCCGGGTAGACAGCGCCGGTGGGATGGTACTGAACAGTATGCAGGAAATCGACTCCGATACCAGCCCGATAACCAAGGACAAGGCCATCGGCAGTGGCCCCGTAGTGATTGGTAGTCATGAATCCCTGAATATGGAGTCGACCGCTGCCCCCCACTGCCAAGATTGTTGCTTTTGCTCTCACGATTACGTACTCTTCAGTCTCAAGGTTATACAGCAAGGCCCCGGCACAATGCCCGTGCTCATTCAGTAGCAGTTCCACCGTCGGAGCGAACTCCACAACCGTGATGTTTGGTCGGTTCCGCGCTTCGTCCCGGATGGTACGCATAATTTCCATGCCGGTGACATCGCCGCAGTAGTGCATTCGTTTCCGGCTGGTCCCACCACCGTGGATGGATTGGAGCCTTCCTTCTGGATATTTGGAAAACATGACACCGAGATTCTCCAGCCATTGTAGTACATCCGGTGCTTGTGTAACCAGGGTATTCACCAACTCCGGGTCACACTTGAAATGACCACCCCCCATCACATCCAGATAATGGTAATACGGAGAATCTTTCTCCATTTTGGTGGCAGCCTGGATTCCTCCCTCGGCCATCATCGTATTGGCATCACCGTGACGGAGCTTGGTAGCTATCACCACCCTGGCGCCTTGTTCCTCAGCCAGAAGGGCCGCAGCCGTCCCGGCCCCACCCCCGCCAATTATCAGCACATCTGTCTCTATATCCGGGGCTGAAAGGTCAACCTTGTCCGGCTCAACCCGGCTCCAGGCTTCCAGGATGTCGACAAACTCGTCGGGGATAACGTAGCCCTTATTAACACCAACCCTTAGTGCCCGCCGTCCCTCCTGACGATAATCTGGATGGCACCTTTTCAGGATTTCGTCACGCTCCTCCAGAGACATCGTGGGGAACTCCTCTCCACGCTTCTTACGGGCCACCCGTTCCGGTCTTGTCTTTTCTACGACTTTAATTAGTACCTTAATTTCCTGAGTATACGGCATACTATTCTCCCTAGAGGTACCGGTTGTCGTTTGGTACCCAGTCTTCAGCAGCTATCTCCGGCTCCATCTCACGCTCTTGGTACACCTTACGCAGTTCTTCTTCGCCCATCTTCATCAACGCTTCCAGATACGCTTCATACCTGCCCCCGGTACTGGCAGCGGTTGCCTCTGATAGATGCTCAGCCCGCGGGACAATCTTACTTCCGTATATCCGCCTTGCCAGTTGGGCGATATGATACTGAGGCAACTCTCCCATACAACGGCTGGCACAGAGTCCACACTGGATACAGTTAAAAGACAGTTCGGCTGCTTTAGTAATGTTTCCCTGTTTCAGGGCAGAGATATAGTCCATCACCTCAACATCCATCGGGCAGGCCTTGGTGCAGAGGTTACAGGCAATACAGCGGAATAGCTCAGGATATAGCTTGAATATCTCCTCCGGATTGGACGTAAGCTCAGAGAAATCACAGGTCGCGCGGTTGGCCGGATAAAAGGGTATCTGCGTCAGGTACATATTAGGTTCGACAACTGTCTGACAGGCAAGGCCGACACGAAGCCGGTAATCGCCCGCCTTCCGATACACCGTGGCACACGCTCCGCAGATGCCACCGCGACAGCCACAGCCCCGGATAAATTTAAATCCGGCATATTCCATGGCCTTCATGATAGTAAGGGTCTCTGGGACCTCATATCTCTTGCCCATGACATATACCGGAATCAGCTTGCCGATACTTCCCGGTACGTTCGCTCCTTCTATTCCCGGAGCTTTATCACTGTCGTTATTCCTTTTTTCTTCCGGTATACTCATCCCTGATTCCCTTCATACTCCGACGACATTACCCCGCAGCCACGTCTATAATCTCAAAAAACTGCCGTGGTGTCGAGTTCTTGAGCTGAACTGCGTTGGAGGGACAGATAGCCGCACAAGAACCGCAGCCTTCACAAATTGCCTCGTTGACCCGTGCAACATTACTTCTCTTGTCGACCTCTATTGCCTTATAGGTACAGTTGGCCACACACTGCTCACAACCGGAGCAGATCTCCTCGTCCACCCAGGCGATTGTCGGCTCATGCAAAAGCTCTTCTCGCGAAAAAAGCGACAGGACCTTGCTGGCTGCTGCTTCTGCCGATGCAATCGTATCGGGCAGGTCCCTAGGCCACTGGGCTGTACCAGCCAGGTAGATGCCAGAGGTCAGGCTTTCCACCGGCCTCAGTTTGATATGGGCTTCGGTGAGAAAACCATGCGCATCCGACGCGATATTCAGCTTACGCGTTAGCTCGCGTGTTGTCGGACGTGGCACCATTGCCCTAGCCAGGACTACAAGGTCAGCCGATATCTCGATGTTCCTTCCGATAAGCGTATCCACACCCCAGACCTTAATCTTATCGCCATCACGGAACATCCGTGAGACCTCACCCCTGAGGTAAAGAATGCCACCCTCATCCATTACGTCCTGGACAAACTCTTCAAACCCCTTGGCATCGGAGCGGATATCCATATAAAAGATGTACGCCTGTCCCTCGGGCACAGCCTGTCGGTAGAGCAGGGCTTGTTTAGCAACATACATACAGCAGACACGTGAGCAGTACGGGACACCATGCTCCGGGTCACGCGAACCGACACAAGAGATGAACACTACTTCACGTGGTACCTTACCATCGGAAGGTCTCCTGATTTCGCCATTGGTAGGGCCGGTCGCTGACAGGATTCTCTCAAATTTGAGCCCATCGATAATATCAGGGTCTTCAGGATACGCCTCAGGCTGACCAACCGGTAGAAGGTCATAGCCCGGAGCAGCCACGACTACTCCTATCCTTTCCTCGACAAAGGTATCTTCCTCCGAGAAGTCAATGGCGCCTTCAGGACATACCTCACAGCAGGCCTGACACTGACTGCCGTTAAAATGAAGGCAATGCTCGACGTCTATCACTGGATGAAACGTTAGTGCTGCAGGGGAAGGTAGACGTATTGCTTTCCGTTGCGAAAGCCCGCAGTCATATTCGGACGAAACAAGTACCGGGCACTTTTCCAGGCACATCCCACACGCATTGCAACGGCCTCTGTTGATATAGCCCGCTTTTTGCCGGATTTTCACATCGAAATTGCCGACATACCCGGAGACTTCTTCCACCTCTGCATAGGTATAGAGCTTTACCAGGGGATGAGAGGCTACTTCGGCCAGTCTGGAGGCTATCAGCGAATCTGGCTGCTCCAGGCTGGGAAACGTCCCTGCCAGTTGCATGACATGCCCCCCAATACCGATGTCTTGCTCCACGAGGACCACCCCGTAACCCCCGTTGGCAATATCCAGAGCAGCCTGAATGCCAGCAATGCCGGCACCTATTACCAGCACCCGTTTTGTCAACGGCGTAACTGTCGGTGTCAGTGCCATATTAAAACGCAATTTCTCAACAGTGGCT
Source organism: Dehalococcoidales bacterium (assembly GCA_020342155.1). Taxonomy (GTDB): domain Bacteria; phylum Chloroflexota; class Dehalococcoidia; order Dehalococcoidales; family Fen-1064; genus W589. Next base: position 1,717,889 of record CP070842.1, on the reverse strand, counting down.
TTGATAATGGCTATTGCCTTTCGGGTGGCGGTCTCTTTATCATCGGCGTGCGGCCAACTACACTGTTCGCGGATATTGGCAATCTCAACGCAGTACGGGTTCAGTCCTTCAGCCTCGGCTACTCGGCGAAAGGTCCGCTGGTGCAGCGTCGGGGAGCAGTTGGCATTCACGATACCGGTCAAAGCCTTCTCCTGTATTGCCTTTCTCATCAGCTCCTGTCCTGGGTCGGAGCACATGTACATGTAGTCCTCGACATGAACAACACCGGGGTAGTGGCTGAGTTCTTCGACCACCCGCTCAATGTCTACGGTTCCAGCAATATTATTACCACAGTGACAAACAAAGACCCCGATTCTCTCCTGCCTGGCCATCTTAGCCCACCGTCAGTCCCTCAGGTGTCATTTCACTACGAGCAAACAACCCCAAGACTTTGCTGGCAGCACCGCTGCCCTGGGCAACAGAATCAGGAATATCCTTGGGGCCTTGTGCCGTGCCGGCAAGATATATCCCCGGACGGGTCGATTCCAGAGGATCAATCTTTATATGGCTCTCGGTGAAGAATCCCTGTTCGTCAGTGGCGATACCTAGCCTGGCTGCCATGTCTTTGGCCCCGACACTGGGCAACATCGCCATCCCCAGTACCACCAGATCAGCCGAGACCTCTACCTGTTTGCCGGATAGCGTATCTACCCCCATTACCTTGAGTTTGTCACCGTCACGGTAAATACGGGATACCTTTCCCCTGAGATAAACTGTCCCTTCGGTCATGGTGCGCTGTAGAAACTCCTCGTAGCCCTTACCCGTGGTCCGGGTATCAATATAAAAAATATGAGCCTGGCTATCATGAACAGCGTGCTTGTAGAGCATTGCCTGTTTCGCCAGATACATGCAACAGACACGCGAGCAGTGAGGGACACCGTGCTCAGGGTCACGCGAACCGGCACAGGATACGAAGACCACTTCTCCGGGTATCTTACCATCGGATGGACGGCGTACTACTCCGGCATTCGGTCCCCCTGGTGATAGCATCCTCTCAAACTGGATACCATCAATCACATCCGGATCCTCGGCGTACTCCGGCAGCCTTTTTATCGGCATGAGGTCGAATCCGGTAGCAACGACGATAGCCCCGACCTGCTCGGTGATAGTCTGTGCTTCCTGCTCCCAGTCTATCGCCTCTGCAGGACAAAGCCGCTCACATATACGACACTGCGGCGGTCTCTTACCCTCTGTCTCACCCTCAACGAACTCAAGGTGTTTAATATAGCGACAGTGCTCGGTATCGATTACCGGTTTGGCAGGGACTGCCTGGGCAAAGGGTATATAAATTGCCGCACGGTCTGCGATACCGGCATCATACTCTGATGGCACCTTCTCCGGACATTTCTGCCAGCAGGTCCCGCAGCCAGTACACTTCTTGTGGTTCACTTTCCGCGCCTTCTGGAGAATCTCAACCGTAAAGTTACCGACCTCACCGCTGACTTTTTGTAATTCTGCATATGTGAGTAGCGTGATATTAGAATGTTGTCCGACATCCACCATCTTAGGCGTCAGGATACACTGCGGACAGTCAAGGGTAGGAAAGACCTCGGCGTACTGTGCCATGTGACCGCCAACGCTCGGTGTCTTCTCTACCAGTATTACCTGATAGCCGCCATCGGCAATATCGAGCGCTGCCTGGATTCCGGCAACACCGCCGCCAATGACCAACACTTTCTTTATTACTTCCACACTCAACCTCAAACACGCTGGGGAATTAATCCCCGGTCCCGGAGCAGAGCCTCCACTCCACCGAAGTTAAGGTCAAATCGACATACCTCAGGGTTTACACCAACCGCCAGAGCTAGGAGTTGGGTGAAATAGACTATTGGCATCCCGGTAAAATCACTGTATTTACCGGCTATCTCAGCCTGTTTGTGACCGAGGTTATGCGCACATAAGGGACAACTAACCACGATTGCATCAGCCCCTTTTCTCTGTGCCATACCGAGGATTGTATAAGCACGCTCTATCACTGCATCTGGGTCGCTTACTATCTCGAAAGAGCCGCAACACTCGGTAGCCAGAGGAAAGTCGAGAACAGTCGTCCCCACGGCCTGCATCAATCCCTGGAGCACCGTAGGGCTCTCGACACTGTCGATAGCGATCTCCTGTGGTCTTGTCAGGGTACATCCGTAGTAAGGGGCTACCTTAAGTCCCTCAAGGGACGTCTTGACCTTACGGGCAACCGCCTCCCAGCCCACGTCATCCCGCAACACTTCAAGCAGATGGACCACCTCCACCTGGCCATCATAGTCTATCTCGTCGTCCATGAAAGTGTTGATAGTATTACGCTTCTCCGGGCTATTTCTCATCAGCAGGTCGGCCCGCTTCAGGGTGTTGTAGCAGAAAGAGCATAGTGTGACTACCCGGTCACTACCCTGCTCGGCAATACGTACCAAGTTACGGACTGGTGCGATATGATGGGCCAGATCGTCATCCGTCATGGAATATACTGTGCCACAGCAGTTCCATCGGGGGAGCTCTATGAGGTTCACACCTAAAACCGCCATGGCGGCAATGGCAGAATCTTCGAAGTTCAGGGCTCTGGTCTTGAGGGTACACCCGGGATAATAGCTCAAATCCATTTCCGCTAACCTGTCAGCTTTCTGAAACCGCAAACTAGAGCTATCGGGGGCAGCTCAGCTACAGTATCCCGCTCAAGCCCAGCCGGGTCAATAAAGTCTTCGCTTCTCCTCAGGGCAATTTGTCTCACAGCCTCCATGACACTGGCAATATCAATCCCCTTGGGACAACGTACCGTGCAGACCAGACACGAGGCACATAGCCAGGGGGTCCGTGAACTGGTGATGTCTTCCGCGAGGCCTAGCTGGACCGAGCGTATAACCTGATTGGGTAGCAAATCCATGATGAATGACATGGGACAGCCGGCGGAACACTTGCCACATTGATAACAAAGGTTTATGTCCTGCCCGCTGAGCTCGGTAATTTTCGCCACGAACTCATTCCGTAGCCTGCCCAAGGAAATCTCAAGCCTCATCTTCCCGCACCTGAACGTTTGAGGAAATATCTATTTGTTTTGAATAATAGAATCCCAAGTCTATCTTCTGCTTTTAGGATAGCACATTTTACACTCCCCTATAAAGGGATAACACGACTGGTCTTTACTACTGCCTACCACATGTCTAGTGATATATTTCCGCCGACACTGCTTTCTCAGTCGGGCTTATATAGTATTGTACCTTACACGGCTTAAGCTGGATATCTTTCCGCAGAAAGTCTGCTGTACTTGGCGGATAACACTCCTACCAAACTCCTACCAGTCTACAACCAAGAAATCAACATAGTATCGTAACAATAGAGATATATAGACGTGATATTATGTAGGGCCTCATGTAAGGATGATGATATGACTTTAAGCTACAGAGCCCTCATTCTACTCGGTATGATATGCTTTTTGACAATAGCCAGTGATATTCCGAACGCACTGGCTCAGCAGGTAACGCTTTCGTGTATAATCGTACTGTCTTTCATAGCCATTGGTACGACCTTCCAGCAAGAACAGTAGTCACCTGAGATTATCTACTCGAATTTGCCACCCCACTACAAACGTTGCTTCTTCAACTAGATGTAGACCTTTCCATATTACCGACCAGCACTATGGCGCCATAACACCATTATGCGAATCTTCAGACGGCAGAATGTCAGTAAACTTGCCCGAAAGCGTAGTTTAAGGTAGAATCTGAAGCTGGAGAGGTGTCCGAGAGGCTTATGGTGCCGCTCTCGAAAAGCGGTCTCCGCGTAAGCGGAGCGTGGGTTCGAATCCCACCCTCTCCGCCAGAGGGAAGATAACTATGAAAAAGATTATCGCGCTCGGTGGCGGAGAAATCGGAAGACCCGGATATCCCATTGAGACTACCGAAATAGATAAGGAAATAATTCGTCTAAGTGGAAAGGGGAATCCTAAACTGCTTTTTATTCCCACGGCAAGTTCTGATTCCGAGTCTTATTACGAGGCTGTGAAGAAGCATTTCGGTGAAAGGCTTGGCACTAATACCGACGTGCTTTACCTGATTAGAGAAAGACCATCTCAAAAAGAAATCAAGCGAAAGATACTCGGGTCGGACATTATTTATGCGGGCGGTGGTGATACCTCCAAGATGATGCGAATATGGAGACAATCGGAGGTTGATAAAGTCTTAAATCAAGCGTATGAAAAAGGTAAGGTTCTTTCTGGTATAAGTGCAGGGGCTATCTGCTGGTTCAGGTGGGGAAATTCGGACTCAAGAAGATTCCTAAATCCCGATTCAGATTTAACTAAAGTAACTGGACTAGGACTGGTAAATGCGCTTTTCTGTCCCCATTACGATTTTGAGACGAATAGAAAGCCTGACCTCAAGAAAATGATGAAAAAGGTATCAGGTATTGCCATAGCTGTAGACAATTGCTGTGCTATTGAAATTTTAGACGAAAAATACCGCATTATTTCTTCTAAGACGTCTGCTAATGCATATAGAGTTTACTGGTCAAGAGGCAGGTTTTTTGAAGAAATAATAAAAAAGGAAAAAGAATTTAAACCATTGGCGGGTTTATTGAAAAAATAAGGGAAATATACCGCCAACATCACTACAATTTCTCGTTAAAATTAGACAAAGAACACGGAGAGGTGCTGGAGTGGACTATCAGGCGCGCCTGGAGAGCGCGTGTAGCCTTTGGCTACCGTGGGTTCGAATCCCACCCTCTCCGCCATTTCTTCCCTATACGAGTCAGGCCGAATAACATGTGCTAAAATGGTACGGTATTTAACCGGACAATCCACGAAATCACGTTGAAAGGAAATCTACCATAGGCACGTCTGACCGTTCTCTCTTTTCACAACTGGTATCCCGTGTCCGTTCCTTTTTCACAGGACTGGTGCCGCTCTTTGTACTGGCGCACTTCAGCCATCACCTGGTAGGGTCTCTACTAACACCTTTGTTGCCCTTTATTCGCAGCGATTTTACCCTCAACAAGACACAGGTGGGTGCCCTCGGTACTGCCTATAATCTGCCTTATGGTCTCGCACAATTACCGGGCGGATGGTTAGCCGATCGTGTCGGTCCCCGTAAGCTGATTTTGGTCGGTATCTCTGGAGTGGCCGCTGCTGGCCTGTTGGTGGGTATCGCACCGACCTACCTGGTCATGGCTATCTTCCTGGGCATACTGGGACTGTCTGGAGGAGGCTATCATCCGGCTGCAGCCCCGCTGGTCTCAGCCTCTGTCGAGGAACAGAACCGGGGCCGGGCACTTGGCCTGCACCAGATAGGCGGTACTGCCAGCTTTTTCCTCACGCCTCTCATCGCTGCCGGTATTGCCGCCGCCCTGGGTTGGCGTGGCTCGTTCATCTCACTAGCTATTCCTACATTCGTTTTTGGTATCGCTCTATACTTTATCCTAGGACGACGGGGCTATACTGATAAGCCCCAGTCTGATACCACCAAAGGGGATACCGAAGTGCCGGCTGTCCCAGGTAGCCGGCGCCGACTAATAATATTCACTCTGCTCGGCGTCGTCCTTCAGGTGCTGGTCTTCTCGTCACTGTCCTTTGTGCCGCTATACGCTAATGAAGTCCTCGGGACAAGTGAGGCAGTCGCCGCCAGCCTGCTGGCTGTCGCCCACTTCGCTGGCCTGTGGGCAGGCCCCCTCGGTGGCTACCTTTCCGACCGCCTCGGCAAGGTGCCTGTGATACTGACGGTAAGCCTGCTTGCCGGACCGGCTATCTACTTCATTAACCAGGTATCGCCCGGCTGGAGTATCTGGCTGCTCCTGCTTGTTCTGGGTTCCTGTCAATATATCGGCATGCCGGTCTCGGAGGCTTATATTATCAAACACACCCCGGAGCGAAACCGCTCGACCATGCTTGGTATCTACTACTTTGCCAGCCGGGGAGGCCCCGGTGTCATCATGCCTGCCCTCGGCTATCTTATTGACAACTACAGTTACGAGACATGTTTCACTATAACCGGGGCCACTATGGCCGTGGTGGCCGTACTGTGCGCTGTGTTCTTGTGGGGAAAGCGGGATTAATAACACCCAATTTGAGAGTCCTACGTAGAATTATCAATAACAAGCGGAGACAAATGCCAGAACCAGTTATTATCGTTGACTATAATCCCCAATGGCCCGTAATGTACGAAGAGGAGAAGGCCAGAATCCTGAGTGCTATCGGGCTTAAGATTGTGGCTATTGAGCACATTGGCAGCACCTCTGTCCCAGGACTGGGAGCCAAGCCGATTATCGATATCATGGTTGGTGTCCGACAACTAGCCGAAGCCGAGGAATGCATTGAGCCGCTCCAGAGTGTTGGTTATGAATTTGTCCCACCAGAAAAAGCAGGCATTCCAGAACGGCGATATTTTCGTAAGCGAGAGCCAGGCGCTCGTACTCATCACCTGCATATGGTTGAGATGGACAGCGAGTTTTGGGAGAAGCATCTGCTGTTCCGGGACTGTCTCCGGGCTAACCATAGCACTGCTGAGCAATACCATGTATTAAAGAAGCGACTAGCCGAGCAATATGGTCTCAACCGAGAGGGCTACACGGAAGCCAAGACACTGTTCATCCAGTCGGTGTTGGCTAAAGCCCGTGCTGAACATTGATTCTCATAATTAGAGATAAAGTCTAATTGTCTCCAGCTAACCCCTATGCTAGAATGGCTATGTCATGGAAATACCAAGGAAAGATATTCCGTACTGGGTAGGCTTCAGCTTTATCCCCAGTATCGGGCGTGTCCGGCTCAATCGCCTCGAAGTGCATTTTGGCAACCTAGTCGATGCCTGGAAGGCCGAGCCATCCGAGCTGGTAAGGGCTGGCCTTGATAGCAACGTAGTACGCTCAATCGTTTCCTGGCGACCGAGAATCGACCTTGACACGGAGATGGAGAAGCTGGAGCAGTTCGGCGTGCAGGTCCTCACCTGGCACGATGCCGCTTATCCTCCAAGACTCAAGGAAGTCTACGACTACCCTCCGCTTCTCTATGTTAAAGGTTCCCTACTCCCCGAAGACGAGTGGTGCCTGGCGGTGGTCGGCACCCGGCGGGCAACCGCCTACGGAAGGCAGGTCACTGAGGAAATCGTATCTGATTTAGCCCGGAGCCGAATAACCACGGCCAGCGGACTGGCCAGGGGGATTGACTCTATCGCTCACCATTCTACCCTGGATGCTGGTGGCAGAAGTATCGCTGCTTTTGCCTTTGGGCTGGACATGGTTTATCCCAGTGAAAATACAACCCTGGCCCAGCGCATTGCACAGCAAGGGGCCCTGATAAGTGAATATCCCCTGGGCACCAAGCCCAGACCGGAGTACTTCCCCCGTCGCAACCGAATCCTCAGTGGCATGAGCCTTGGCGTGCTGGTGATCGAAGCCGGAGTGACCAGTGGCGCCCTGATTACGGCCAATCTGGCACTGGAGCAAAACCGAGAGGTGCTGGCCGTTCCCGGCAGCATCCTCTCCCCGGCCAGCAAGGGCACCAACCGCCTTATTCAGGAAGGTGCCAGACTCGTTCGTGACTACCGCGATATCCTCGAAGAACTGAACCTCGGTGCGGTTGCACAGCAGATAGAAATGAAAGAAATACTCCCCGAATCCGATACGGAGTCGCTACTACTGAAGCAATTATCCACTGAACCCACTCATGTTGACGAGGTCTGTCGCGGCAGTGGCCTGCCCGTATCGACGGTCAGCAGTACGCTGGCCATGATGGAACTCAAGGGATTGATAAAGAGTATAGGTAATATGAAATATGTCCTCGCTCGTGAAGCTAGACAAGAATACAGGGTGAAAGTTGACTAGCAAGAAAAAGAATAAGAGCCTGGTTATAGTAGAATCACCGGCCAAGGCACGGACCCTCAGTAAAATCCTCGGTAACGAGTATGACCTCAAGGCATCACTGGGCCATGTCCGTGACCTGCCCAGAAGCAACCTGGGGGTTGACATAGAACACGGTTTCACGCCGAAGTACGTTGTTCCACGTGCGAAAAGTAAAACGGTCAAGGAACTCAGGGACGCCTCCAAGAACGTCTCTACGATTTACCTGGCAACCGACCCAGACCGCGAAGGTGAGGCCATCTCCTGGCATCTGGCATCTGTGATAAAGCAAAACAACACTAGGTTCCGCCGCGTTGTCTTCCACGAAATCACCGAAGAAGCCATTCAGCACGCCTTCAAGCATCCCCGCGCTATCGATATGCAGCTGGTTAATGCACAGCAAGCACGACGTATCGTCGACCGTCTGGTTGGCTATAAACTCAGCCCGTTGCTCTGGAAAAAGGTGCGGAGAGGACTATCGGCTGGCCGTGTGCAGTCAGTGGCGCTACGGATTGTTGTTGACCGCGAACGGGAAATCGAGAACTTCATCCCGGTCGAATACTGGACGATTGAGGCTGAGCTTTCCAAGAAGGAGGCCACTCAGGAGAATACCTTCCGGGCATCACTGGTCGGCTTCCTTGACGGGACCAAAATCGACCTGAATAGTGAAGAGGAGACCACCAGGCTTACAGTCAGGCTGGAGCAAGCCGATTACCTTGTCCACCATACGAAGACCAAGAAGGCGACCAGGCAACCAGCGCCGCCCTTTATTACCAGTACCCTGCAACAGGAGGCCTTCCATAAGCTCCGTTTTAGTGCCAGGCAAACGATGGCCCTTGCCCAGCAGCTCTACGAAGGATTACCGCTGGGTGATGAGGGAAGTGTCGGCCTTATCACCTACATGCGGACCGATTCCACTCAGGTATCCCGGACGGCGGTGGTCGAGGCCAGAGAATTCATCAACGAGAAGTATGGCGCCGCCTATGTTCCGCCACACGCCCGTTCCTTTACCCGAAGGGTCAAGGGAGCACAGGAGGCACATGAGGCAATCCGGCCCACCCGCATCCGGCGGGAGCCATCCCAGGTCAAGTCATACCTTGCCGCCAACCAGTTTAAACTCTACGAGCTCATCTGGAAACGGATGGTCGCCAGCCAGATGGCAGCGGCAATATTCGATAATACATCAGTTGATATCGAGGCAGAGTGCAAAGAATACCGGACCATCTACCTCCTCAGGGCTTCCTGTTCACTGAACCGCTTCCCCGGCTTTACCGTCCTCTACACTGCCGAAAGGGATAACAACGAAGAGGAAGCCGTCAAGAGCTCGCCGTTGCCTGACCTGAAAAAAGGTGATAATCTCAGGCTGCTGGGACTGTTCCCTGAGCAGCGTTTCACCCAACCACCACCACGTTTTACCGAAGCCAGCCTTATCAGGATGCTGGAGCAGTACGGTATTGGCCGCCCCAGCACCTACGCCCCGATTCTATCGACCATCCAGCAAAGGGAGTACGTTACCAAGAGTCGGAGTATCCTCCAGCCTACCGAGCTAGGTATTGTCGTCAACGACCTAATGAGCCAGCACTTCCCCGACATCGTTGATACCGAGTTCACCGCCCGTCTGGAGGATGAGCTTGACGGAATCGCCAGCAAGGGTAATTGGGTAGATATTGTTCAGGACTTCTATACACCCCTGGAAAAGAACCTGGCCAACGCTACCGAGCAAATCGAGAAGGTGAAGCTGCCCGACGAACTGACTGATGAGACCTGCCCCAATTGCGGCCGACAGCTGGCCATCAAAACAGGTCGCTTCGGTAAGTTCCTGGCCTGCACCGGCTACCCGGACTGCAAATACACCAAGTCCTTCCAGAAAAAGACCGGCGCTATCTGTCCGCAGTGCGATGGTGAGTTGGTGGAGCGACGTAGCAAAAAGGGACGAACCTTTTACGGTTGCAGCAACTATCCCAACTGCAATTTCGCCGTCTTCTCCAGGCCATTACCAGAGCCCTGCCCCCGCTGTGACGCCCTTATGACCGAGTACCGCGGCAACCAGGCGAAGTGTACCAAATGCAGCTACAAGGGGAGAATCCCCCAGGAACCAGCCCATGCAACAAGCTCTTGATAGATACGCAAATTACCTGAAGGCCGAGAAGAATGCCTCCGAATATACGGTGCGTAACTATATGCACGACCTGCTCGGGGGACAGAGACCTGATTCACAAAAAGGCTTCTTTCAATTCCTCAGGCAGAAGAAGATGACGTCGCTGGAAGATGTCGACCGGCAGACTATTCGTGATTACATTGCTTGGCTGATGGAACAGGATGTCGTTAAGAGTAGCATCGCCCGTAAGCTATCAGCAATCCGTTCTTTCTGTCGTTTCCTTGTACGGGAAGAGATACTACCACACAATCCGCTGGAAAAGGCATCATCCCCCAAGCAGGAGCGACGGCTGCCTTCTTTCCTAAGCACTACCGAGGTGTCCAGCCTACTGGAAACACCCGACCCGGCAACACCGGTCGGACTGCGTGACCGTGCCTTACTGGAACTGCTCTACGCCTCCGGAATCAGGGTCAGCGAATTGGTAAGCCTGAACTTCGGGCAGGTAGACCTCGATTCCAACGAGATTCGAGTTATCGGGAAGGGTTCCAAGGAACGAGTGGTGCTGATGGGCAAACCAGCAGCCAGGGCACTAACCGCCTATCTCAAAGAGGGCCGCCCGCAGCTCCTCGGTGAAAAGAGAAGTAATGCCATATTTATCAGCCGACAGGGAGAGCGTCTGATTGAACGGCGTGTACAGAAAATACTGGAGAAATACGCTCAGATTGCCGGTATTGAACGGAGAGTGCACCCCCATATGCTGAGGCACACCTTCGCCACCCACATGCTTAACGGTGGGGCTGACCTTAGAGTGGTCCAGGAACTCCTGGGACACGCCGACCTGTCGTCAACCCAGGTCTATACGCATGTCAGCAAGAGCCAGGCAAGGAAAGTCTACCTGTCAGCTCACCCGCTGGCACAGCCGAAGAAAGATGACAGCGAAAGTGAATAGTCGAATCAACCACCTGCGCCGGGAACTATCCCAGCGGGAGCTTAACGCTATCTTCGTCTCGCAACCGGAGAACCGGCGTTATCTTTCTGGTTTCACCGGTTCGGCCGGCTTTCTGCTGGTAACCGAGCAGGAAGCAATACTGGCTACCGACTCCCGCTATACGGAGCAGGCCGCTGCCCAGGCTCCGGACTATAAAATCTTACAGATAAGCGGCAACCTTTCTACCTGGCTACCGGAACTGGTCACCAGCCTCAATAATGGCAGGCTCGGCTTCGAGGACAGCCACGTTGTCTTTGCCCTGCACCGTCAGCTAGCCGATACACTGAAAGAAGCCAAGCCTAACCTCAGCCTCACCCCGGTTGAAGGACTGTTGGAATCGCTCCGTGCCTTCAAAGAACCCGAGGAAATCGTCCTTATCGCACGGGCTGCCGAGACCACCGACACTGCTTTCGAGGAAGTCACCAACAGAATTCAATCCGGCACAACCGAAAAAGAGGTTGCCTGGGAGCTGGAGAAATCACTTCACGAGCACGGCAGCGGGGCGATAGCCTTCCAGGTAATCGTCGCTTCCGGCCCCAACGCTGCCCTGCCCCACCACATGCCCTCGGAGCGCCGGATACAGCCCGGCGAACCGGTCGTTATCGACATAGGTGCCCGGGTGGGGGGCTATTGCGGCGATCTCACCCGCACCATCTGTCTCGGCACCCCCGACGATAAATTCAAGCAGGTATACGGTACCGTTCTCAAGGCACAGTCGGCCGCCATTACCGGGATAAAAGAGGGTATCAGTGGTCATGATGCCGATGCTCTCGCCCGCGCCGTCATCGAAGAAGCAGGCTACGGTCAGGCGTTCGGACATAGCCTCGGCCACGGTGTCGGTCTGGCAGCGCATGAGGAGCCGCGCCTCGGTCCCAACTCGGACGACATCTTAAAGAACACTATGGTCTTCTCGATAGAACCCGGCATCTACCTCAGCGGCTGGGGAGGTGTGAGAATCGAGGACCTGGCAGTCATGGACAATGGCAGGCCCAGGCTCCTTTCAAATGCAAAAAAATGGGAACCGGAGGTTAGTTCTTAACATGATAAATGCCACCGAACTCCGCAAAGGAGTGGTCATCGAGCTGGACGGCAAGCTGTACCAGGTACTCGATTACCAGCATATCAAGCAAAAACGGACCGCTCTGGCCAGGGTGAAACTGCGTGATATCCAGGCCGGCCATGCCTTCGATCGCACCTTTCAGTCGAGTGAGAAATTTGTCCGGGCACGCCTTGAGTTCCGGAACATGCAGTACCTCTACAGCGATGGTAACCTGTACTATTTCATGGACGAGGAGAACTTCGAGCAGATTTCCCTCAGCACCAACCAACTGGCCGATGTTATCAATTACATGAAGGAAGGCTTGTCTCTACAGATATCGAACTACAAGGGAGAGGTGGTAGGTGTCGAACTACCGGTTGCGGTTGAGCTACAGGTAACCGCCACCGAACCGGGCGTTAAGGGAGACACCGTCACCGCTGGAACGAAACCGGCCACGCTGGAGACCGGCATCACTGTCCAGGTACCATTGTTTGTCAACGAGGGAGATATTATCAAGGTTGATACCCGCACGGGCACCTACCTAGAAAGGGGCGGTTGAGTTGTCAAAAGCCGACCTTCACATTCACACCAGGTACTCTATGGACTGTGACATGCCGCTGGAGAAGATACTAGAACGCTGCACCAAGTTTGGGATAAACTGTATAGCCATCGCCGACCACGGCACGATTGAGGGGGCCTTGCGGATGCAGGACATCGCCCCCTTTACCGTGATTGTTGCGGAGGAAATCCTGACCCCGGTTGGAGAGATAATGGGTGTCTTTCTCAAAGAGACCATACCCAGCGGTTCATCCGTCAGAGAGACGATTGCTCGCATCAAGGAGCAAGATGCCCTTGTCTGCCTCCCTCACCCCTTTGATACTTTAAGAAGACTCCGCCTCAGCGAGCCGGAATTAGATGATCTGGCAGCGGACATCGACATTATAGAGGTGTTCAATGCCAGGAGCCCCCTCTCGCAGTCTTCTCAAAAAGCGTATGCATTTGCTGATAAACACGGCCTGGCTAAATGCGCCGGAAGTGACGCTCACTCACCTGTTGAGATTGGCCGGACCTATATAGATATGCCGGAATTCGAGGGCAAGGACGGTTACCTCCAGGCACTACGCGAGGGCCGGATTACAGGCAAAAGAAGTAGCCCCCTTGTCCACTTTCTAAGTATTTGGGCAAAGATAAAGAAAGCCTTCTAAAGGAGGGCAGCAATGTACAGACTCGGCTGGTTCTCTACAGGGAGGAGTGAGGGCTCTCAGAGACTCCTCAGGTCGATTCACGATAGTATTGAGGCGGATGAACTCAAGGCAGCTATCGACTTCGTCTTCTGCAGTCGCGAACCCGGAGAAGTGGAACTGACCGACGTCTACCTCAAGATGGTCGAGGACTACGGTATTCCTCTCGTCTATTTCTCCTATCAGAACTACCGTCGTTCCAGGGGAGAGCGCACACCATCACCGGGAACGCCAATGCCGCAGTGGCGCATCGACTACGACCGGGAAGTGATGGCCCGAATAGAGAACTTCCAACCAGACCTGTGTATTCTGGCCGGTTTCATGCTTATTTTCGGTGAAGAGATGTGCCATAAGTACAATATTATAAATCTCCACCCGGCATCCCCCCACGGCCCGACCGGAATCTGGCAGAACGTAATCTGGGAGCTGATTGAGTGTGATGCCCGGGAGAGTGGCGTTATGATGCACCTGGTTATCCCGGAGCTGGATAGGGGACCGGTAGTGACCTACTGCACCTACCTGATACGGGGAGAGCCGTTCGACGCCCTCTGGGAAGAGTGGGCAAAACTGCCCCCCGACAGCCCGGAGAAACACAGCGAAGAGAACCTGCTATTCAAGACCATACGCCAGCACGGCTTTATCAGGGAAATCCCGCTGATAATCACCACCGTCCGGGCTTTCAGTGAAGGTAGGGTGAAGGTCAGCCCGAACAAGGAAATAACGGACACCGCAGGCAGACTTATCAGTGGCTACGACCTGACCAGCGATATCGAAGAATACCTGAAAAAGAAAACCGTCCAGTAAATCAGGTTACTTCTTGTCTTTTTCTTCACTGGGCTTGGTAAGAACCTCGTCCACTATGCCGTATTCTACCGCCTGCTTAGGGTCAAGGTAGAAATCGCGGTCGGTATCATGGATTATCTTATCCACAGGCTGGCCAGTGTGTTCAACGAGGATATTACGGAGAATTTCCTGAAGCCGCATAATCTCCCGGGCAGCTATCTCGATATCGGCCGCCTGCCCCTGAGCACCACCGGCTGCCTGGTGCAGGTGGATGGTGGCATGGGGTAGAGCATACCGCTTTCCTTTGGCTCCGGCTGAGAGAAGCACCGTCCCCATACTGGCCGCCAGCCCGACACATATCGTGGAGACCTCGGGCTGGATAAACTGCATGGTGTCATAGATTGCCAGTCCGGCACTGATGATGCCCCCGGGACAGTGAATGTAGAGGTTGATGTCTTTGTCCGGGTCCTCCCTCGCCAGGTAAAGTAACTGTGCAATAACTACGTTGGCCACTTGGTCATTTATCGGCATGCCCAGCATAACGATACGCTCCCGCAGCAAGAGTGAGTATATATCAAAGGCACGCTCCCCCCTGGCTCCACTCTCAATCACCATCGGGATAACATTCATCGGGTAGTCGTTCATTCTTCTTCCTCCTTAAGTGTTGTGTCGGTCTCTATTGAACCCTTGGCTATTTCAACAATACGCTGCACGGTCTTCCTGGAAAGCAGCGTCTGTTTGAGTGAATCGTGAGCCTGTGGTGTGCTTAAGACTTTTTTCATGTCTTCTCTTCGGTCTTCAGCAGCACTCTCGACCATCTTGGTAATTTCAGTATCAATATCGCTATCACTAACCTCAATCTTCTCTTCCTCGGAAAGCTTGCCGAGCACCAGACCGCGGGTAACCCTCTTCTCCGCTATCGGGTGCATCTCCTCGTGCAATTCCTCACCTGTCTTGTTCATAGCCTTGAGATACTGCTCCATTGTCAGTCCCTGCATCTGCAAGCGCCTTGACTGGTCATCGAGTAATTCATGTACCTCCGCTTCCGCCAGGACCGGTGGAAACTCTACCTCGCTGATTTCCACCACGGCCTCAATTGCCCGTTCCTCATAATTCTGTTTCGCCCGGTCTTCAGCCCTTGTTTTCATATCGGCATCGATTTTCTCACGAAGAGCCTTGACATCCTTAAACTCAGCATCGACCTGAGTGGCAAACTCATCGGTTACCTCGGGAAGGTTCTCCTGTTTTATTTCGGTGACTGTTACCCTGAACGAAGCCTCTTTACCGGCAACCTCCTCCCTTGAATAATCGTCAGGAAAGCTGATCTCGAACTCCTTCTCCTCGTCCTTGATCATACCTACCAGTTGCTCGGCAAAGCCCGGCGCCGGAGCGACTGACTCTCCGATGACCTGGTACTGCGCCCCGTTCTGGTTAATAAACGTCTCGCCTTCAATTGTGCTCTCGACAGTCAGGGTCACCAGGTCACCCAACCCTACAGGACGCTCCACCGGCTCCCAGGAAGCGTGTTGATGCCGGAGTTGTTCCACCACAGCATCAACCGTCTCTTCGGTAACCTCAACTGGCTCCGGCTCAAGGCGTATCTGGTGGTAATCGCCCAGCCTGACCACCGGCCTCAGCGGCACCACCGCTTTGAAGATTACCGGTTCTGTCTGCACCACCTCTATCTGCGGTCGGGCGATAGCCTCAATCTCCTGCTCCTCCAGGGCTTTTTCATAGGCCTGGGGAACCAACTCCTCGAGCATATCGTTGACCAGTGTTTCTTTGCCTACATGACGCTCCAGTACCGCTCGGGGGGCTTTACCTTTACGGAAACCGGGGACATTCACCCGTTTCACCAGCTTCTGAAAAGCCTTCTCTGTAGACTCCTCTACTTCGGACTGGTCCATCTCAATCGTCAGGAAGACCTGACTGTTCTCGGTTTTCTCATTGGTAACTTTCACAATTCAACCAACCAAGATTTTATTCGTCGCGCAATTGCAGGTGCAGTTCCGCCAGTTGTTCTTCGGTGACGGGTGAGGGCGCATCCAGTGTCAGGTCAACCGCACTCTGGTTCTTGGGAAAGGCAATGACCTCCCTAATGGTCTCCTCCCCCGCAAGCAGCATCACAAGACGGTCAATGCCCGGGGCAATACCACCATGTGGCGGCGGTCCATAATGGAAGGCTTCAAGCATCGTGCCGAACCGCTGCTGTATCTCTTCATCACTATAGCCGAGCAAACTGAATATCTTATGTTGAAGCTCACTATCGTGAATCCGGATGCTACCGCTGGCCAGTTCGTAGCCGTTACAGACAATATCGTAGCACTGTGAGCGTACCCTCTCCGGAGCTGTATCCAGCAATGGGATATGCTCTTCCTTAGGCGCCGTAAACGGGTGATGCTCCGAGTCCCATCTACCCAACTCCTCGTCCCATTTCAGCAGCGGATAGTCCTGTATAAAGGCAAAGGCAAGCGTATTCGGGTCAGCCAGTTCGAGTCTATTCCCCATTTCAGCCCGCAATTCACTGAGTACTTTATTAACTACCTTCGGATCTCCAGCAACAATTAGCAAGAGGTCTCCCATGCCGGCACCGAGACGCCCTGCAATCCCCTTGACCTGTTCCAGCGTCAGGAATCTGGCAGCCACCGACTTCACCATATCCAGCGTCAGGTCATCCAGGCTGCCCGGCGTATCACCAAGTGCAACTGTGAGCAGGCCCCGCGCCCCGAGACCCTGAGCCATTTTATTCAGCTCATCGAGTTGATGTCGACTGTAACTGGAACAGCCGGGAGCGCAAATACCCTTAACCTTGCCACCTGCAACGACTGTATCGCGGAAAACAGCGAATTCCGAATCGGCGACGATGTCCGACAGGTCTCCCGTCTCCATGCTAAAACGCAGGTCAAGATGGTCTGTGCCGAACCGCGCAATGGCATCGTCATAAGTAACACGTGGGAAAGGTGTTATCACCTTCATGTCAGGCTTAATAGCAGTGACCAATGAGGTGAATAGCTCCTCTATCAAGCCTAGAATATCCTCTTCGGTAACGAAGCTCATCTCCAGGTCAAGCTGGGTGTGCTCCGGCTGACGGTCTGCCCTGGTGTCCTCGTCACGAAAGCACTTGGCTATCTGATAGTATTTCTCGACCCCGGCTACCATCAAGAGCTGCTTTAGCTGCTGCGGTGACTGGGGCAAGGCATAGAACTTGCCGGGATGGACCCGGCTTGGCACCAGGTAGTCACGAGCACCTTCCGGGGTGCTCTTAATCATAATTGGGGTCTCTATCTCAAGAAAACCTTTAGCATTGAGGAAATTACGGATATATTCAACCACGCGGTGCCGGAGGGTCAGATTCCTCAGCATCCGTGGGCGGCGCAGGTCGAGGTAGCGGTATCTGAGACGTAGGCTTTCCTCTACTTCGACCTCCTGGTTAATATAGAATGGTGGCGTCTCCGATGTACTGAGTATCGTACAATCGCCAGCGATGACCTCAATCTCACCGGTAGCCAATTGCAGGTTCTCTGTTCCAGACGGGCGAAGTGCCACCTCACCACTAACATTGAGTACATACTCACTCCGCACCTGGCTGGCTGTCTCGTGACAGGAAGAGGCCACCTCAGGGTTGAAGACCACCTGTGATACGCCTGCGCGGTCACGAAGGTCAATAAATATCAGCCCACCGTGGTCCCGACGTCTGTCTACCCAGCCGGCCAGTGTTACCCTCTTGCCGACATCGCCCTTTCGGAGTTCGCCACAACTATGACTCTTGAGCAATAATATTCCCTCCTGCACAACGCGTGCACTCAAGCTAAGTATAGCTTAGAGAGCGGATACCCTTCAACCCAAACCTGACAATAGTAATACTACCAGCGCAGCCGACCTCTCCGGTCGGCTGCGCTCATATGCTCAAGCCAGAGTATTATCAATATACTAGATATACCTGCCTACCGAGCTAGCGATTGCCCGCAGCTCATCCATTAATCTGGTGAAGTCAGATGGCGTCAGCGACTGTAAACCGTCTACCAAGGCTTCTTTCGGGTTGGGATGAACCTCAATCAGAAGCCCATCGGCACCGGCCGCAATCGCTGCCCGGGCTATCGCCGGTACCAGAGCGTAGTGACCGGCAGCATGGCTGGGGTCAACAATCACCGGCAGATGGCTGAACCTCTTCAGAACTGGAATTGCCGAGATATCGAGGGAAAAACGTGTGCTGTCCTCAAAGGTCCTGATACCCCGTTCACAGAGAACAACCTTGTCATTACCCTCAGCCAGCAGGTAATCGGCGGCTGTTAGCCACTCGGTAACCGTGCAGGAAAAACCCCGTTTCAGCACAGCTGGACGCCGGCTCTTACCAACCTCGGTCAGCAGGGTATAGTTTTGCATGTTGCGAGAACCAATTTGAAGAATATCCGCCGAGCCAGCTACCAAATCGACCTCATGAGGATCAACTACCTCGGTAACTACCGGCATAGCCAATATTTTTCTTGCCTTCTCCAGAATCTCTAGCCCGGCTTCCTCCAGCCCTTGAAAGCTGAATGGCGAAGTCCGCGGCTTGAAAGCCCCGCCACGCAGGATGCTGGCCCCCGCCTTCTTCACCGTCTTTGCCGCCTCCATAAACTGCTCCTCGCTCTCCACAGCACAAGGCCCAGCCATAACGACAACATGCTTACCCCCAATCTCCACCCCATCAACAGAGACAATGCTGTCTGCCCCTTTGAATTCTCGGGACGCCAGTTTGTAGGGCCTCATAATGCGGGTAACGCTCTCAACTTCTGGGAGCACGGCGAATACATCAGTCGATAACTGCCCGGTGTTGCCTCCCAAAATAGCCACCACTGTCTTATCGGTGCCAATATTCAACTGGACATTAAAACCCAGCGACTTGGCTCTCTGGACAACAGCATCTACGGCCTCTTTGCCAGCACCTGTCTTCATTTCGACAATCATGGTATTTTATCTCGATTCCCCGACATGACAGAGACTCAATAGGTGAACGAGCCGCCATCAAGATTATGCCAGACTATCCCTCTTTTCTCAACCCTATTTTTCACTACAACTATTTGCCATAGCTGATTGGTGTATAATACAGTCAGATATTATAAGGGGAAGAGCATGTATTACTTTGCCTACGCCAGTAATCTCAGCCGGAAACAGATGACGGAACGCTGTCCTGACAGCAAGCCTCTGTTCCGGGCTGTACTACCCAATTACAAGCTGATATTCACCGGCTGGTCAAGACAGTGGCGCGGCGGTTACGCTAGTATTAAACCCTTCCAGGGTGAGAAAGTCGTCGGGTCAGTCTACGATGTCTCCGAGCAGTGTTTGCAGCGGCTAGACCGGTACGAAAATGCTCCCGCAGTCTACAGCCGACTGAATGTGCTGGTGATACCCGAAGATGGTGAAGCTGTCAAGGCAGTTACGTACGCCAAGCGGGAGCAGTCCGAAGAGACCTCGCCATCACGCGAGTACCTGGCCACAATACAGCAGGGTTATAAAGACTGGGAAATAACCTAGCAAGGGTGAGTATCTGATGAAACGCATCCTAAATATCGCCCACCGGGGCTTTACCAAGCAGTTTCCAGACAACACTCTGGAAGCCTTCGAAGCCGCCATCGGGATACCAGTCGATGGTATCGAGTGTGACGTTCATGAAACAGCCGATAACCACTTTGTCATATTCCATGACCGTGAAATACTTGGCTGTGACATCAGCCAGATGACACTGAATGAGGTTCAGGACGTCAAACTGGAGGGGAAGTTCCGCATACCGACTCTGGAGCAGACCCTTGAACTATGTCATGGCAAGATACTTCTGAACATAGAGATAAAAAGGGTATCATCACTGGACAGTTTCCTGGTATTGGTTCGAGAAAAGCTCACTCCCGACGAAGTCGTATTCAGCTCGTTCAATCGGAACATCGTCATCGAACTAGCCCGTCTTGCCCCCGGGATTCAGAGGGGTATCCTTACTGCTTTCGAAGTCAAGGAACCAGTAGAATTAGCACGGTCAGTCAGCTCTGGAATAGTCGTAACCAGATTCCCGCACGTAAATGCCGCCATGCTGGAGCAGACCCGGAACGCAGGGCTACTGGTGTTTGTCTGGGGCTGCACTGATATGAATCAAGTACGCGATGCCCTGGCGATGGATATCGACGGTATTATTACCGATTTTCCGGATGAGGTCCGGGAAGAGCTTGGCCGACCGGTCAGTAACTAGATATCTTTACGAATAGCCACCAACCTACCCGTAAGCTACAGCAAAGAAATCGGCCACCTTCTGAGCCAGCTCTGTCTCAAGCCCCCACCAGAAATGGTCAGCACCGGCTACCGTCTGGTACTCCTCGGGATTACCGGCTGCTGCAGCGAGCTGCTGAAACTGCTCCAGTCGTATCACCGAGTCGTTACCGCCCACGATGACGAGCTTGGAGTGCGGATATTTCTCCAGCTGCTGCCACCCCGACTCCGTCAGGGCCGGTGACACCAGTACCAGATTACGGACACGCTTTTCTTCGAGGGCAACTGGCAGGGCAACACTGCCACCAAAGGAATAACCTGCCAGTCCAACCTTTTCGGGGTTTATATTCTCTGTCGATATCACAAAGTCCAGGGCCGCTTTTACATCGTCTCGCTCGGCAACTCCACCACCAAACTGGCCACCACTCCCCTCCACACCACGGAAGTTGAAGCGAAACGCCGCTATTCCCTGCTGACTGAGGGCTTCACAGATAGCCACCACGACATTATTCTGCATGTTTCCGCCATAAAGAGAGTGCGGGTGGCAGACAACCACCACCGGGAAAGGCCCCTTTCCCTGAGGCAGGTGCCATACCGCCTCCAGAGTAATTTCTCCACAACGGAAATCGACACGGCTGTTGCTCATTTTCTTACTCGCTTTCCGGACCCTTTGCTTACTCCCCGGCCGCCATGTGTTAAGTCGGGCTGCAATCTGTTTCTCATACCCCTGGTCGCCAGGCTGATAGAACTTTTTACCCTGAAGTGAATCGGGCAGGTTCTGCTGCTCGACGAAATGTCCCTCATAATCATGGGCATACTTGTACCCCTTGCCGTAACCGACCTGCCTCATCAACGGTGTGGCAGCGTTGCGCAGGTGCAGCGGCACCGGGTCATTAGAACCCTCTTTAATCTCGACCTGCACCTCGGAATAGGCCCGGTACAGGGAGTTGCTCTTGGGGGCTGTCGCCAGATACACCGCCGCTTCGGCCAGGGCCAGGTTCCCCTCCGGCAGGCCGATAAAGTGGACTGCCTGCTGGGCAGCCATCGCCACCACCAGCGCCTGCGGGTCGGCCATGCCGACGTCTTCCGAGGCAAAACGTACCAGGCGGCGGGCAACATAGAGAGGGTCCTCCCCCGCCTCCAGCATCCTCCCCAGCCAGTATAGTGAAGCGTCCGGGTCGGAGCCGCGCATCGACTTATGCAATGCTGATATCAGGTCGAAATGTTCCTCGCCCGCCTTGTCGTAGCGCAGCATCCGTTTCTGGGCAGCGTCTTCGACAATCGACAAGGTAACGTGGCGCTTCCCTTTACGGTCCGGTGGCGCTGTCAGGACGGCCAGCTCCAGGGTATTGAGCGCGATCCGGGCGTCGTGGCTCGACATCATTATCAGGTGTGCCATCGCCTCATCATCAACCTCGATGCTCAATTTACCCAGCCCGCTGTCACTGTCCTCCAGCGCTCTTAGAATAATAGTACGAATCTCATCGTCAGTGAGGGGATTAAGTACCAGCACCCGGGACCGCGACAGTAAAGGTGCATTGACCTCGAAAGACGGGTTCTCGGTAGTAGCTCCAATCAGCGTGACCGTGCCGTCCTCGACATAGGGCAGGACGGCGTCCTGCTGTGCCTTGTTAAAGCGGTGTATCTCATCGATAAACAGGATGGTCTTCTGCTGATGCAGCCTGCGGCGCTCCCTGGCTTCCTGTATCATGCGGCGCAGGTCGGCAACCCCAGCACTGACGGCACTCACCGAACTGAAATGTGAGTCGGTGGTATTGGCAATGACAAAGGCCAGTGTGGTCTTACCGCTACCCGGCGGCCCCCACAGGATAACCGATGGAATCTGCCCGCCCTCGATGGCATTTCTGATGACATGCCCCTCCCCTACGAGGTGCCCCTGCCCCACAAAATCATCGAGGCTGGTCGGCCTCATTCGGGCCGCCAGAGGGGCCTCTCTACTCATCTGTCCCTCTCGCTGCCGCTCAAACATGTCCATGATTATTTGTCTACCTAAAAGTACAGGTTTTTTGTGAGTAAATCAGCAACTGCATTTCCCGTGGTGATGCGTGTCTGTCTTTACTAAACTTGCCGAATGAATTTCCGAATGTTTTCTTAATAATCATTTGCCTCGGGGTAAGAATATCTTCTATTTCTTTCATTGAATAGGCGCGTATACTAGAGCGTGGCGCCATATCTGTAGCTATCGGTTTGCTGGCGATTTCTCCGAATCTAAAACCCCAGCCACTACCTAACATACGGCGGGTTTCTTTATCCCATTGATACTCTTCAAGAGAAAGAACTTTTTCGCCAATATACCAGGACTTCTTGGGAAAATACATTTCAGCATGTTCAGCATTGAGAATTTCCATGAAGTGCTTGCCACCCTGTTTCAGGGAAGACGCAATTAGGTCAAAAATCTTTAGATTTTCAGCGTCGTTTTCAAGATACCCGATAGCGCCTTCGCCCATATTTAGAACAACGTCAAATTCGTTATTAAACGAAACGTCTCTTATATCAGCGCAGATGAATTTAGTACTTAATTTTTCAGCGGATGCAATTCTTTCAGCCTCATTTATCAAATCGGCTGTAATATCAACACCTACTACCGAAAAACCTCTCTTGGATAACTCAATAGCGTGCCTGCCAAAACCACAGGCTAAGTCCAGAATCCTCTCAGAGCCTGATAATTCCATAACATCAACAATAAAATCCACTTCTTTTTGGGTGTGTTCCACCCAGGTCGCATCTTTAATGGCCAACGACCAAACTTCCTTGTACCACGTTGGATTCGGTTTTTCAAAGGTATTCATTTACTATTTCCGCCTGGTGGTAGTCCAATTTAATAAATTGTCCGATCTTTATTCAACTATGCTATCTAGACGCTGATGTAGCCTGACCATGGCCAGTGTATCCAGCTTGCAGTACTCAAGCAGGTTCTTCTTCGTGGTCTCCGGGTCCGGGTCCTTACCAAGAGCCATATAGGCAAATGCTGCCGAAGCCGAGTCGCCGTCAGCTATGTCCAGGTTATCGTAAGACATCTCCGGTACGAGAACAGGAAACAAATTAATATCTGTTATCTCAAAGACGTCACTCGACTCCTCTGTCACAAGGACAGAATAAGTCCGCTTCACCGAGGTACTACCACAGAAATCCGGGTGGTAGTAGTTCCGCCTGATAATTGCCTCGAGGTCCACGATACGGTCGGTCAGTACCAGTAGTATGTCAGCAAGGTCCGGGAGTAGTCTTGCCAGACTGTTAATAATACCTTTTTCAAAATTGGAGTATGCGATAATGCTACCCTCTTCTCCCAGGTCGTTGATTAGCTTTCGGGCAAGTTCGTCCCGGCAGTCCCTGGCCGGGTCAGCCAGGTATTCAAAGTGACCGTCAATAAGACCGACCTCGGGGCACCTGTGTATCGAGTATTGAGTCGGAATCTGGGTATAGGGTGCGATATCGGGATAAAGCGGTATCGCCGTCATCACCGTTTCGAAATCGAGATAGTACGCCGGCCACTTTATCGCTTCTAATTCACCCTTCAGACCATTACCAACGAATGCCTCACCTCTCCGCACACAGTTCACCACCCTGACCTGATATTCGGTCAGCGAGAATCCTTTTGGTATATCCTCGATTCGGTCGATTCCGAGCGCCGTCAGCGCATCGAACCTTGCCTCGTTCAGCCGCGGCAGGTTAAAGATGTGATTATCAATATCCTTCCCTATACACTCGTCGAAAAGCTTACACTGGCGGCAGTCATAGATAAGCCGGCTCAATGGCTTTTCCGAAGCCCTGGTAATCTCCTCGATTTCCTGCCAGATAGACTTTAGCTCCTCGACTCTTTGCAGTACCTCATCGGTGTGGTCTATCTCTGAGAAAAGATTTTCGTCCGGCATTCCCAGCCGATAGTCGCGTGACACCAGCAGCAGCGAGACGCGGTAGATATTGAGGCCACATTTGGATGTGACCATTGTCGTATAGGCCATGTCATCGATGAACTCGTCCCTGTCATTGGCGGCCGATTTCACCTCGACCAGATGCCAGCCTTGTCCCGTTCTTTCAAGCACATCCGCCCTGGCAGCGAAGTTATCAGTAAAAAAAGCACCCTCAAAAATTACAGGAACTGATTCGTCTTCCAGCGCTTTCCTGGTCTCTTCCAGAGCCAATGCTATATTTAACGACATTAACCGCCCGCCAGGGTAGAGACTTCTTGCCCGCCGGCCGATTTCGATACCCTGCTCCATCCTAAACCTCTCACCCAGATTACGGGGAGCACCGAAGTTTTCATCGCACCGTGATACCCATCCCAGTGCAGGACAGGACAGGGCGTTCAGGAATATCTGCTTTGAAACATTTCTCACAGACAATCAACCGATGATTATGTCATCTAATCGCCGTTTGGGCACATGGTGAACGCTCTCGTCGTCACGCCAGTAGCGGACATCACCCCCAGGCTCAAGCTCTTCGAGTACTACCTGCTCTTTGGGACTACCCAATGCCAGCACCAGCAATATCTCATATTGCTCCGGGATATCGAGTAGTTCGCGCAGTTTATCTCTCTCTACCGAGGCTATCATGCAACCCCCCAGACCCTTGTCAACCGCACCTAGCATGATACTCTGGGCCGCTATTCCGTGGTCAACACCGAAAGTCTGGCTTATCGTCGTATCACCAAGAATGATGATGTAAGCCGAAGGGCGCTCGCCTTCAGAAGGGCCAGGCCAATCCCTCAGAGCGCCTGCCCAGGCCAACGTGGAAAACACCTTGGTATTATTCTCCGGAGTACAGGACAAAAAGTACTTCAGCGGCTGGCGGTTCGCCCCCGATGCTGAGCACCGTGCCAAATCTACCAGCTCTTTCAGAGTTTCCAGTTCTACTACAACATCCTCGTAGAATCTTCGATAGCTCCGGGTCTTTAATATCAGGTCTTTAATCATCTTTACCCCCTGTGTCCCCCTTTCCTTTGAAGGAGAAAGGGGAAGTATTGTGAAGAGGAGCTTTATCCCTCTTAAACCCCGCTATTTATATCTCTTCACTTCAAAGCGGTACAGATTGACAGGTTCACTGGGACCGATTCCTGCCTTCTGGCGGCAGATGTCAATCTGCTCATCGACACTGTCGACACCCTCGAGGTCGGGAAGGAGAAGACCCCGCCGCCACCCAGCCTCAACAATGACCCCGTACCTCTCCGGATCAAGCTCGTCTTTGCTGGCAATCGGTTCGGGAGTTGTCAGGACATCGACACTGTACTCGAGGTTTTTAAGTTCATCAACCGTAATCGGCAGGAAACGCGGGTCCCTGGTGGCTGAGCTAATAGCGTTGGAAACAATTTCCTCGGCAATGTTACTCTCCACCGGCTCGAAGGTACCGATACAGCCACGAAGCGCGTCGTTTTTGTGAATAGAGACGAAGACCCCTGCCCTCCCCTCCATCTGGGGTGTCAGTGCCTGTGGCTGGAGTCTCTCGCCTTCACGAACGTATTTCTCCACGACATTTTTTGCCAGCTTGGCGACGGGAGACATCCCGCCCTTCTTGATAATTATGCCTGCATAGCCAACCACCGCCGAATAGTCGCCGGTGGTATCACCGCTTGTCTGATAGCTGACATGCTCGGCTTCCACGGCACCAAGCTCCCTGGCAGCCACAATCATACTGGCTGCCGGAGCATAGGCACACATCGATATATCCTGCTCCCGGACCCTTTTCAGCAACTCCATCTCATCGAGGTGTAGCATCGCTTCTATCCCCTCCCGGTCCTTCTGCTCGGCTACCTTCTGCGGCTCATAGTGGGTCATGTCGCCTGAAGCGATTATCACTACCTCTCTACCAACCTCACTGATTGCCCCGGCTATCGCCTGTCCAATTTCCTGATAGACAGTAACGTCAGCGGGGGCAAGGATAATCGGTACTATCCTGACATCTGGTTTGAAGTACTGTAAAAAGGGGAGCTGTACCTCAACAGCGTGCTCCTGGAGATGGGCCACGTAATCCTCCTTGATGAAGCGGGATGCAGCCAGTATCTTCTTACCGAGCTCTTCATCAATCGCCACCTCACCCAACGGTGTTTTCCAGACACCTTCAGTCATAATGCTGAAGGGCTCTCCCAGACCAGTGTGGCTCGGCCCCATGATGACGAATGTATCTGTGAACTTCACCCGTGATATGGTCGCCCCAGCCACTCCTCCTGAGTACTGGTAACCGGCATGTGGCAGGAGCGCACCGACCACGTCCTCTTTTTCTGCCCCCTTTTCTACCAGCTGTTCCAACATTAACTGAAGTCGGTCAGCCGTTCCCGGATAAAACGTCCCCGCGACAACAGGCTCTCTAATCATCATACCCACCTCCTCTGTCAGTTACCCTGAAATTCAGCTCCTCCCCGCAAAATCGACATGTGGATCCCACCAGTCCTACTATACGGGCATCATAGCCAGACCTGGCTACGTTTAGGTTACCACAGGAGTAACAGACCGTATTCTCCGCCTTGTGCCCGGGTACATTGCCCAGGTAAATGAACTTGAGCCCGGCAGCCCTCCCAATGTCACAGGCATGCTCTAGAGTATCAAGGGGGGTTGCCGGCAGGTCCATCATCTGATACTGGGGATGGAACCTGGTTATGTGCCATGGCGTCAGCTCTCCCAGTCTGTCATGTATCCAGCTAGCAATGCCCCTAAGCTGCTCGTCATCATCATTCAGCGTAGGAATGACGTTAGTAATAACCTCGACATGCATATTCCACTTGTTTTTGGCCCGCTCTGCTACCTCAAGGATTCCCTGCCAGTGAGTAATCTTCGCTAGTTTACGGTATAAAGAATCGGAAAATCCCTTGACATCCACCCGCCAAGCATCCAGATATGGCCCGATGGTATCCAGTGCCTCGGGAGTTAAATACCCATTGGTCACATAGACGGTATATAGACCCTTCTCCTTGGCCAGTCGGGCTGAATCCAGGGTATATTCAAACCAGATGCTCGGCTCGTTATAGGTCCATGAAATGCCCTGACAGTCATAGTTCTGTGCCAGCTCCACCGCCGCCTCCGGCAGCACCTCGCGGGAACCGTGCAAACGTTCGCTATCACGGACAGCTGAAATCTGCCAGTTCTGGCAGCCCTCGCAGTGGAAGTTACATCCCCAGCCACCCAGCGAAAAGCACAGGCTCCCTGGATAAAAGTGGAATAGTGGCTTTTTCTCAATCGGGTCTGGTGCCATCGAGGAGACCTGAGCGTAGTTGAGATTGTAAAGCTGCCCGTCCCTGTTCTGGTACATCCGGCAGAAACCAGACCTGCCCGAAGCGATGGTGCAGCGCCACTGACAGGTACCACACCGGACATAGGAGGACGGTCGTTTCTCAGAGAGCAGTGCCTCGTGCATTTCCCACCCCTGCAGGTTTACGCCTCGACCCAATTATATCACTCAGGTTCCGCCATATTATACTCCTAATAGCAGCAAACCAGAAACAACGTGATTTTTATTATGCTTCGTGACGATAGAGGTGGTATAATCCAAGCCAAAAGATGGGCATCGATTACGCAGACATTTCCCAGACATACGACGAGCACCGCTCATTCTCAAAGCACCTTGTAGACAAGGTAGCCGAGTTTGGCGGCATTCAAGAAGGAATGAAGGCTCTGGACGTGGGCTGTGGTACCGGAAACTTGGCCAGCCAGCTACTTGACATGATGAATCTGGACATGATTGGTGTTGATATCTCTTTATCTATGCTTGAGGTAGCCAGAGGAAAATCACTGGAAGTGATATGCACCGATGCGGCTAATAATAGACTGCCTTTCTGTGACAGCTGCTTCGATATCATAACAGCGACCTATGTCATTCACCAGATAAGCAACCTCGAGCTCTTGTTCTCAGAGTGCTATAGGGTTTTAAGGGACGGAGCACTGGTCCTTCTGACATCCAGTCACGAGCAGATCGAAAACGAACATCCGGTCTTCAAACGGTTTTTCCCGGGTGCTATTGACGTTGACAAAGCCAGATTCCCGGATATACCCGTGATATGTGAAATGCTGGTTACTGCAGGTTTCCATGATATCAGACAAGAATCAGTGCTTGGCGCGAGCATCCTAATAGACGACGAGTACCTGCAAAAGGTCAAAGGCAAATATGTCTCCACCTATCGCCTTCTGCCCCAGAGAGAATTCGAGCGCGGTGTTGCTGAACTGGAAACCTATATCAAGAACCTGAGCCAGCCTGAATCTACAGTATGGCGTGGTACACTGATATACGGACGAAAGAAGGGTTGAAGCAGAGATAAAGCTCTCTCAATACTGCTATGAGTCCCCTCTCGTTTTGCTAGCCCTCGGCAGGTACCCCCTCAAAACCGATTCCTCAACCATCGAAAGGGCGAAGTCCCACAACTGCTCAGAGCCTTCACGAATAGACTGATTGACAGCCAGTACCTGTTCATAGGTAATGCCATCCTCCAGCCACCGTTTTCCCTGGGTATAGTAGTTGTGTAGTAGTGGCATGAGACGGTCGAGCGCCCTGGCAAACTGTGCTTCCGGCGTCGTACCCTCTTCAAATTCGTCCCAGAGTCCCCTTAGTTCCTGAGCTTGCTCCACCGGCAGTAGACTAAAAAGACGCTCAGCCGCCCGACCTTCCCGCTCAGCCTTGTCTACAGTACCAATACTATCGTAAATACCAGTATCCCCGGCATCAATCTCTACAATATCGTGAACGAGTAGCATTTTGACGACCTGGAGCAGACCAATCTCCTCCTGACAGTGCTCAGCTAGGACCATTGCCGTGGTTGCCACGTGCCAGCTATGCTCGGCTGAGTTCTCCCGTCGACTGGTATCTGTGATGTACGCCCTTCTGAAAACAGTTTTTAGCCTATCAATCTCCATTAAGAAGTCAATCTGTTTTAACAGACGCTCTTCAGCCATGCCTTCTTACTCCTCTAAAGTACTAGTTATCTCAAAACACCCGAATTACCTTCGTGAATTGCAGCATTATATCACAAATAGGCGTAACTACATATCCTGGAATGCAGGAGTCGCTATTGACAAATCAGCCTGCACCTGATAGTATTCAAATACTGGTGAGTATACGGCCACCAACCGGATAGGTGGTGAGCCACCGGGATACTTAACAACAGATGGTCGCTTGGATCGGATACGACCGAGACGGCAGAAATAATGGATGCTGAGATGCCCTCTCTGGTTATGCCTGAGAGGGCATTTTCGTTCCAGGCCTTAAAGTGAGGCGTGATATGCCGAAGTTAGGGTTCATAGGGGCTGGTACATTAGGAACGGCGCTGGCAATAAGGCTGAGCGAGCGTGGTTACGTAGTTGTTGCTGTCTCCAGTCGAAGCCAGACGTCAGCCGAGAAGCTGGCGCAGGCTATCGATGACTGTCGTGCCGTTGACAGCAGTCAGGCCGTTGCCGATGCCGCCGAGATGGTCTTTATCACTACCCCGGATGACGCTATTGCCACAGTTGTATCCAGCGTAAACTGGCACTCCGGCCAGAGTGTCGTTCACTGCAGCGGCGCTGATTCGGTTGACTCCCTGGAGCCAGCCAGAAAGCAGGGCGTCAGCGTTGGTGCCATTCACCCCCTTCAGACCTTTGCCAGTGTTGAGCAGGCAATAAACAACATCTCCGGCTCGACCTTCGCCCTCGAAGCCCAAGAACCTCTATTGAGCACCCTCAAGGAAATAGCCACCACACTCGACGGTACCTGGATAGAGTTGACCGCTGACGACAAGGTGCTCTATCACGCCGCCGCCGTCATTGCCTGCAATTACCTCGTCACCCTGGTTAAACTGGCCACCGACCTGTGGCAGACCTTCAACGTCGCACCAGACCGGGCTACTCAAGCACTACTCCCGTTGCTGCATGGGACGATTGCTAATATCGAAAGGGTCGGCATACCAAAATGCCTCACCGGGCCGATTGCCCGTGGTGACACCGGTACCATTAGGAAACACATCAATGCTATGCAGAAAGCAGATCCCAACCTGCTTCCCACCTATCTTGACCTGGGCAGGCAGACCATTCCGATTGCTCTGGCTAAGGGGAGAATTAACCAGCACCAGGCAGAGGCACTGCAAAACCTGCTCAAGGACTCTATAGGCACGATTCAAGAAACAGATGTTCAGCAATGAACTGGACTTTTCAGAGGTACGATAACAAAATAGTGAGTTAACCACAGGAACAAACCTAACACGAGGGGAGACACGATGAGAATTATGCTGAAGAGTAAAATCCACCGGGCAACCATCACGGACTGTAACATCGACTACGAGGGTAGCATTACGATTGACCGAAAGCTTATGGAAGAGGCCGACATTCTACCCTACGAACAGGTGCAGGTGCTCGATATTAACAATGGTTCACGCTTCACTACCTACGCCATTGAAGGAGGGCCAGGCGAGATTTGCGTCAACGGGGCGGCTGCCAGGCTGGTCTCACTCGGGGACCTGGCCATTATCCTCTCCTACTGTCATCTCAACGATGAAGAAGCCCGTATCTTCAGACCGAAACTGGTCCACGTCGATGCCAACAATATCAGTACATCAGTTCGAAGAATCACCGAAACTGCTCCAGTATAAGGAGGCGAATAATGCGTACCACTATTAACCAGATAAAAGATATGAAGCAAAATGGTGAGAAAATCGTTATGCTCACCGCCTATGACTACTCGACCGCCAAGCTCGTTGACCAGGTGGGTGTACCGCTGATTCTCGTCGGTGACAGTCTCGGAATGGTCGTCTTGGGATATACATCGACCATTCCAGTAACGATGGATGCAATGCTTCACCACACTAAGGCAGTGGTTAGAGGTACTGAACAGGCATTGATAGTCGGTGATATGCCCTTTATGACCTACCACGCCAGTGTTGAGGACGCCATACGCAACGCAGGTTGTTTTATCCAGGAGGGCGGCTGCCAGGCCGTCAAGCTTGAAGGTGGCGTTACCGTAACGGAAAAAGTAAGAAAAATTGTTGACTGCGGTATCCCCGTAATGGGGCACATAGGGTTGACACCCCAGTCGGCCAACCAATTGGGTGGCCTCAAAGTGCAGGCTAAGTCCATTGATGCAGCCAAGCAACTGGTTGAGGATGCCAAAGCACTTGAGCTGGCCGGGGCTTTCGCCATCGTACTGGAAGCCGTACCAGCTCGACTTGCTGCCATCGTAACCGAGACTGTAGGCGTTCCCACTATCGGCATCGGTGCCGGCCCAGACTGTGACGGTCAAGTTCAAGTCATAAACGATATACTGGGACTTCACACCGAGTTCGTGCCTAAGCATGCTAAGCAGTACGCCAACTTGACCGACATCATGCGAAGCGCCCTCACGAAATACTTCAACGAAGTGAAGGACGGTGTCTTCCCTACAAGTGAGAACAGCTTCCTCATCAGCAAAGACGTACTGGCTCGTTTAAAGACAGAGTACGCGACCAAGAAGTAAAAAGCAATGCAGGTTGTTGAAACAATCACCGAAATGAAACGGCTGCGGCGTCAATTGCCGGAGCCGTTTGGTTTTGTTCCAACGATGGGCTACCTCCACAAAGGCCACATTTCCCTGGTACGATATGCTAGAAAAGAGAACGCATCGGTGGTGGCTAGTATCTTCGTCAACCCCACCCAGTTCGGACCAAGCGAAGACTTCGAAGATTACCCCCGCGATACCAAGCGCGACCTGGCTATGCTGGAAGAGGCTAAAACAGACGTTGTCTTTATACCACCGGCCACCGAGATGTACCCGGAGCGTTTTAGTAGCTGGGTGGAGGTGGGCAAGCTCACAGAAAGACTGGAGGGCAACGCCCGTCCAACCCACTTCCGCGGAGTGACCACCATCTGCACCAAGCTGTTTAATATCGTCGAACCAACCAAGGCCTACTTTGGCCAGAAGGACGCCCAGCAGGCACTGGTTATTAAAAAGATGGTGGCCGACCTTAATATGAACCTTGAGATTGTTATGTGTCCCACTGTACGTGAGCCTGACGGCCTGGCCATGAGCAGTCGCCACATCTACCTGAGTAAAGAACAGCGCCAGGCAGCCGTGTCTCTCTACGAGGCCATACAACTCGCCGAAGAACTATGGTCAGAGGGTGAAAGGGACGCTGAGCATCTACGCCAGGTAGTAACCAGCCACATCCAGCAGCAACCCTTAGCCGAGATAGAATACGTTAGTGTTGCCGACACAGAGACCCTGGAAGAACTGAAAACGGCCACTTCCTCTGGCCTGCTGTCGCTGGTAGTGAGATTCGGCAAGACGAGGCTGCTCGATAACACGATACTTAAATGAGATAACCTGTCACGGTCATGCTATCAGGATTAAGTCCCTGTGAGTAACTCCTCCACCAGTCTGCTCGCCTCTGCCACAACATCATTCTTTATGTCAAGCCAGTGTATCCGCTCATCCTTGAGACGGAACCAGTTGTACTGGAGGCGTACCAGCCGGTGTGTCTCGACCTTGATCTGCTCTATCGCCTCTGCCAAGTCAAGCTCCCCAAGCAGGTGCCTACTAATCTGTTTGTAGCCGATGCCGGACATCGCCGAGAGCTCAAGCCCGTAGCCCATCCCCAATAACTTCTTGACTTCAGCTACAAAGCCGCGGTCTATCATTTCATCCACCCTGGCATCAGTACGACGATAAAGCTCCGTCCTATCTGCAGTAAGACCCATTATCAGACAGCTATCAGAAATCGTTCGCTTACCGCGAAGCTCGCGAACGGGGACTCTCACGTGACGGTTTATCTCAAGCGCTCTGATAACTCGGCGTACGTTACGTGGGTCAATCCCCTTAGCTGTTAGCGGGTCAATCCTTACCAGTTCTTGGTAAAGCCTGTCGATACCAAACTGGGTAACCTGCTTCTCCATACGGGCCCTGAATTCGGTATCAGGTGGGACCCTGGGTATCTGCCACCCCTCCAATACTGCCCACACATACAGGCCGCTGCCACCAACAAGTAACGGTAACCGACCCCGATGCTGGATGTTTTCAATGGCTTTGCTGGCAAGCCGCTGGTATTGGCCCAGGCTGAAATCTTCGCTGGGAGTGATTGTATCAATCAGATGGTGGGGCACTACTGAAAGCTCTTCACGGGTGGGTTTGGCAGTACCGATATCCATATACCGGTACACTTGACGGCTGTCAGCGCTGACAATCTCGGTATTGAAGTCTTGAGCAAGATGAAAAGCCAGGCGACTCTTGCCGGTTCCGGTAGGTCCGATTATAGCCACCAAACGGTTCATCTTTCTGCCACAACCAGAAATACTCCAATAAAAAGCGGTAGCCTCGGCGGGAGGGCTACCAGGGAATCAGGTCCTTGGTCGGTGGGTTGTTCGGGAAATAGATATACTCCGCCTGCTCAACCATGCTGATAAATTGGTCTGCCTTGAGGCTAGCTCCACCAACAAGGGCACCGTCTATCTCAGACTGCTCCAGAAACTCGGCGATATTTTCGGCAGTAACACTACCACCATAAAGAATACGAATACCCTGGGCTATCTCCTGATTGGACAGCTCAGTAAGAGTACGCCGGATAATGGCAGAGGTCTCGTTCACCGGCTTACCGTGAGCTGCCCGACCGGTGCCAATCGCCCAGATTGGTTCGTAAGCAACAACGAGGTCGGAGGAAACACTGATCCCCTCCAGTGACGACCGTAATTGCTCGGTCACCACTTCCGCTGTCTGGCCTGCCTCGTTATCTTCCAGCTGTTCCCCGACGCAAAGGATAGGCTTAAGACCGGCTTTCAGCGCCGCACTTATCTTCCTATTAACAATCTCTCCAGTCTCACCGAAATACTGCCGGCGCTCGGAATGCCCGACAATAACAACCTCGCACAGGTCAGCAATCATCAGTGGGGAGACCTCTCCAGTGTAGGCCCCCTTCTCTTCATGGTAAAGGTTCTGCGCTCCCAGCTTGATTGAGGTCCCTTTGAGCGCCTCCTTTACTGCTGCCAGAGAGATAAACGGTGGGCAGACCACCACTTCAACACTAAAGCCATTGCTGATTCCTTTACGAACCTGACCTGTCAGTTCAATGGCTTCAGCCACTGTGGTATTCATCTTCCAGTTGCCCGCAATTATTGGAAAGCGCATTCTGCTACCTCCGTAAGGCTATTACATGCCCGAACCATCAGCTGCTTACCGGATTATCTCTATCAAGCAGGGCATCGACGCCGGGTAAGCTCTTACCACTGAGAAACTGCAATGAGGCCCCGCCACCGGTAGACACGAAGGTCATTTTATCAGCCAGTCCTATGTGTGTCACTGCCTCAGCGGTAGACCCTCCGCCAATAACGGTCGTTGCCTGGCTCCCAGCCAACAATTTGGCCAGAGCAAGTGTTCCTTCGGCAAAGATGGGTATCTCGTAGACACCCATCGGCCCGTTCCAGAATATCGTCTTACAGCCCCGCAGCTCTTCACTGAAGCTCTTAACACTCCACGGACCAATATCAGCAATCCTCATATTAGCGGGTATCGCCTCAACAGGTACAACTTTGAATGTGGCCTTAGTATTAATTTCGTTAGCAACTAGCACATCATCAGGAAGCATTATCCGCACGCCGCTTCTTGTTGCTTTTTCCATGAGGTCAGCGGCTGTATCAAGCATCTCCTCTTCGATTAAGGAAAGACCGACTTCACGATTGCTCGCCTTGAGGAAGGTGGCCGCCATTCCGCCACCAATCAGGATACAATCCACCTTACCCATGATATTCTCCACCATGGCCACTTTGTCACTGACCTTGGCGCCGCCAAGCAGTGCCGCAAAGGGATGAGTCGGACTATCAAGAATACCACCCAGCATCCTTAGTTCCTTCTCCAGTAGCAAACCGGCTACAGCCGGGAGGTGCTTGGTAACACCAACTATCGAGGTGTGACTCCGGTGAGCGGTACCAAAGGCATCATCAACGAAGATATCGGCCAGTTTGGCTAGCTCCTGCGCAAAGAGCGGGTCGTTATCTTCCTCAGCAGCATAGAAACGCAGGTTCTCCAGCAGGATGACATCGCCACTCTTAAGGTTGGCCACGGATTCTTCCGCCTCAGCACCAATACAATCCCTGATGGCCTCTACCGACTGGTTTAATATCTGCGACAGCCGCTGGGCAACAACTGTCATCCGTAGCTTTTCATCCACCTTACCATCGGGTCGCCCTAGGTGAGAGGCCAGAATAACTCTGGCTCCTTGGTCAATTAGATATCTGATTGTCGGTAACGCCGCCAGGATTCGGCCATCGTCGGTTATTGCTCCGGTCCTTTCGTCAAGGGGTACATTGAAATCGACACGGACCAGGACTCGCTTACTACTGACATCCACGTCCCTGACTGATAGCTTATTCATCAAATACCCCTACAAATGTAGACTTGGTTAGCTTCGGGGGCTTGACTGTAATCTATAGAGTCTCAGGCACTCATCCTGACAGTTCTGAGTACTCGGCGGTAGTTTTTGCCCGGTCAAGATCAGGAAAGGCAGCCAGAACATACCGTGCAATTTCCTCAGAATCCAGACCGTATCGTGAACGGAGAGAAGATTGAGGGCCATGCTCGATAAATTCGTCCGGCAGACCAATACTTCTCACCTGAATATCATTCAAATCAGACCTCTGAAGAAGGTTCGCCACACTACTGCCAAAACCGCCGTTCAGGATATTCTCCTCAACAGTAACGACCCGTTTAGTGCGGCCAGCGACCTCCAGGATAAGCTCACGGTCCAAGGGCTTAGTGAAACGAGCATTAACCACGGCAGCTTCAATACCGCTCACAGTCAGCTCCCGGGCTGCCTCTAGCGCTGGGGCTACCATGGAACCGATGGCCACTATGGCAACATCTTGCCCTTCCCTGAGCAATTCACCCCTGCCTATGGGGATTAAGCAGAATTCAGTATCTAATTTCACCCCGAGCCCGGTGCTACGAGGGTAACGCACTGCCATCGGGTGCTTCGATTTAGTAGCAGTATAAAGCATATGCTGTAGTTCGTCTTCGTCCTTGGGAGCAGCCACAATCAGGTTAGGAATCATTGTCAAATAAGAGATATCAAAGACACCCTGGTGTGTCTTACCGTCATCGCCGACAATCCCGCCACGATCAATGGCAAAGACCACTGGCAGGTCCTGAAGACAGACATCGTGGATAATCTGGTCGAAGGAGCGCTGCAGGAAGGTTGAGTATATTGCCACCACCGGGACGAAACCCTGGATAGACAGTCCGGCAGCAAAGGTGACGGCGTGCTGTTCACAAATACCGACGTCCAACACCCGCTCCGGAAACTCAGCGGCGACGATACTCAGGCAGTTCCCCTCTGGCATAGCCGGTGTTATTACTACCAGCCGGGGGTTGTCACGAGCCAGTCGAAGCATGGTCTGAGCGAACACATCGCTATAAGTCGGTATTGTTCCGTTATCAGTGCCCTGAGCCGGAATTCCGTGAAAGTAGACGGCATCCCCCTCTGCTGGCAGGTAGCCTTTCCCCTTGGTAGTGACGACGTGGAGCAGGATTGGTTCCCGCCGATAGTCACGTGCATGGGCTAGTGCCATCTCAAGCTCATGGATATTATGCCCGTCGACCGGCCCCATATAGGCAAAACCAAGCTCTTCCCAGAAGGTAGTCGGCATGAACATACCCTTGACCCCAGTCTCTACCTGTTTACCCGCCGACCAGACTCTATTTCCCAACGGCAGCCGTGTAACAATCCGCTTACTCGTGTCTTTGGCACGACGGTAGCGGTCATCAAACCGTATTTTCCCAAGCAGTTTGGCCAAAGCACCCACTGTTGGTGAAATCGACATACCGTTGTCATTGAGCACCACTATCAGTCGTGACCCGAGATGTCCTACCTGGTTCATCCCCTCCAGTGCCATCCCGCCGGTGGCAGCGCCATCACCGATGATGGCCACCACTTCGTAGTCATCACCAGCCAGGTCACGAGCAACCACCATCCCGAGGGCTGCGGAGATCGAGGTACTGGCATGACCGGCACCAAAGTGGTCGTGCTCACTCTCGTTACGGTCGGTGAAACCAGACAGCCCACCGAACTGTCGAAGGGTAGAAAAACGGTCTCTTCTCCCGGTAAGCAGTTTGTGGGTGTAGGCCTGATGCCCCACATCCCAGACAATCTTGTCTTTCGGGCTTTCAAAGATACGGTGCAGGGCGATGGTCAGTTCAACGACACCCAGATTCGAGGCCAGGTGCCCTCCATTGGCAGAAACGACCGATACCAGTTCCTCCCGGATTTCAGAAGCTAGTTGTTTTAGCTCTGCTTGGGTTAGTTCCTTCAGATCCGCAGGATTATCGATTTGGTCTAAAATTTTCCCCATCTCCCAACCTGATTCCATACTAACAATGTCCCGAAACCATGTCAAGGCGCTTCCCGCTTGACTGCCCAGTATGCATTTGCTACACTCCAGCAAGACCGGGGTTAGCAAGGAGGAACGTGTCACCTGAATGGCTCCAAAGCATAGGTCTTCCTGGTGAGCTGGTAGTGCTTATCACTTCCGCCCTGCCGATACTGGAACTGCGTGGCGGTATACCGGTGGCCATGGGCCTGC
This sequence comes from Dehalococcoidales bacterium, assembly GCA_020342155.1. Taxonomy (GTDB): domain Bacteria; phylum Chloroflexota; class Dehalococcoidia; order Dehalococcoidales; family Fen-1064; genus W589. The sequence goes on along the minus strand of CP070842.1, from coordinate 1,680,154 downwards.
TGGACTTCCCCTGGTACTACGCCTTCCTGCTCGGTGTAATCGGGAACCTGCTGCCGGTGCCCTTTATCCTGCTCTTCCTTGACTATGTTACCCGAATGCTGAGCAAGGTACGCTTCTTCGACCGCATCCTGAACTGGCTCTTCGAGCGGACACGCCGGCGAGGGAAAATCATCCAAAAGTATGAGAGAATCGGGCTGGTGCTCTTCGTAGCTATTCCCCTGCCGGTAACCGGTGCCTGGACCGGTGCACTGGCGGCAGTCATTTTCGGGATGAGATTCAAGTATGCCTTCCTGTCAATCCTTATCGGCGTGCTGATTGCCGGCGTAATTGTTACCTGCCTGTCTTATTTCGGACTGGCCATCATTGGTATGTGGCAGGCGTAAAACAACAGCTATCTTCTTGACGGGCTACGCCTGTGATGATAGAGTAACAATGACCATCAAGTCTGTCCCTGTAGCTCAGCTGGATAGAGCGGCTGCCTTCTAAGCAGCGGGTCGCAGGTTCGAATCCTGCCAGGGACGCCAAGTTTTGAAGCTGATTTCTGATCTGGTATTTTCGAATTACCCTGCCCTCTGAGCCTGAATCCGCCAAACTCCTTTTTTATAGCCGAGATGGGCACTGATATATATATTATACATGCCTGCCTAAAAGGAAAGAGAGTGCAGCCGTCCCTTGACAAACTATGGTGATGAGACACGATTGAAGCTGTGAGGTGAATGAAGTAAATCCAATCTTACTAGAAATAAAGTATGACAGTAGTGGTAGTGGGGTTGTTGCGAAAGGTGAAGAGAAGAATTGAGTGTCATGGTGGATAAAAGTAATCATCAGAAACGGGAGAGTTGGCTGGCTCTCCCTTATTAGTTTAGTTAAAGTATTGACGGGACATGGGTTAAACGGTAGTATATGAAGAATAAAGGAGGCAAGCGGACTCGGTCTTTTAGCAACGGTGCTTCATATTCAGGTGTACTTCGGCAGTTTGACATCTTTATACCAATAAACTGATATTATATTGTTATATAGAATATTGGCGGAAATAGAATTACATACTGATGTATTGTGCGAGATTTAGAAATACAGTTTTAAGTAGTTCGGTTAAGAAAGGAGACTAAGATGCCTGTACAGAAAGATGAGGGGGCAAAACATTTATCGGAAGTACAGGTAATAGAAATCGAAAATATGGAGAAAGAGATTGACTCTGTTATTTCCGAAAGGTATGTACCAGGAGGTTCAGTGACAGTGGTTTTTGAGAAAACTCCCCATGGAAAAGTGATTCAACAAATAGAAAGACACTATAAAGACACAGGATGGAAGGTAAAAACCACTCAAAACGCAGACGGGGGACTAAGTTTTAGATTTGGATAGTAGTACAATTCAAATTTGATACAAACATACCAAAATGTAAAGCCAGAGGTCGACTCAAGGGGAAAAGACCTAATCTAGTAATGAATACCAATGAAATTGTGACGAACATAATTTAATCCTGGGGGAGGATATATGTCGATTCCCCTTAATGTATCGCTGCATTTTTTAACACTTTAAGACAAAGAAAGATAATATCTTTTAAAAAAAGGGGGCAAGTGGCCTCCGGCTTTTACACAAGCTACGTGGGATTTAGTTGGTTTACCACCATGTTCTATTGCTTACCAGTTTATCCTTGAAAACTCCAGCAAGTCCTTTTTCGCCATTCCAACCGTAGATGGGTATATACAATCCCTTATCTGCCCTCATGGGGTGCGTCGGGGGTAGTTGACAGTTAAGAATACCTGTACTATTCTCCAGTCATGACACCCAAATCTTCAGGCAGGCAAAGTAGGAAACGTACTATCGGCTCAGTCAAGAAGCAGTTACTGACAAAAGCTAGAGAAGCAGCCCTATACGCCATGAGGGACAAGGAATGAATGGCAACGAGCTTTTTCCAAACACACGGAAGCCGAGCAATCCGCTGGAGATTCTGCAAGCTGAACTGGAGGGGATGCTTCAACTAATGAACCATACGGTGAAGGTGTATGAATCGAGTCGAGTGCGGTTACGGGGTGCGAGGAGGATTAAACTCGTAGATTTAGGGTACATAGCAGTGCTGTGCAACATGGGGCTCGTCAGTGCGGTGGCAAGCTGGGAAGGTTTCAAGGGGAACATCATACGACGAGTGAGGGAACGTGGTTTGACTATTCACAAAAACACTTTGGAGAAGCTTGCCCGTGAAACAGAGACCCACGAGCGTATTCTGGAGCCATGCGAACGGAGGGACTGCATCACACACAGCATGGCCAAGGTAGACAGCAAGTATCTAAAGTTCGTGACGGATAGTAGGCTAGTGTTAGGGGATTCGCTAGACG
>CP070842.1:1637001-1677718 GCA_020342155.1 Dehalococcoidales bacterium | reverse complement strand
CCGTAGCCGAGGAAGCTGATACTCGCCTCGGCAAGAATAGCCGCTCCCATACGTGACGTGAAAACGATAATCAGGGGGGCCATGATATTAGGTAAGACATGCTTCCAGAGGATTGTCCTGGTCGGAGCGCCGATAGCTCTGGCTGCCTCGAGGTAGACGTTTGACTTAATACCGATAGCGGCGCCTCTTACCGTCCTGGAGCCGGTGATACCATAGAGAATTCCCAGCACACATATTACCTGAGGGATACCCGGTCCCACCAGGGCCATCAGTGTTATCATGATAAATATGCCGGGAAAGCACATCCAGGCATCAACAAATCTCTGAATTATCAGGTCAGCTTTGCCACCGAGGTAGCCCGAGATGATGCCGATGAAGCCACTGATAACGGTGGATAGGGTACTGACTCCCAGGCCGACAAACAGGGAGATTTGGGCCCCCCAGATGATACGGCTGAGCACGTCTCTTCCAAGCTGGTCGGCCCCCAGCCAGTAGTCCCAGCTCATTGGCGCCAATCTGGATGCGCCTGTCGCAGTGAACCCGTCTTCGTATCCATAGGGGGCTATCCACGTAGCAAAAATACCGACAATCAGTAGTATCAGGACGATAAGCGCACCAACAGTGCCCAGCGGTTTCTCCTTGACGAGCCTGATAGCAAGGTCAATTAGGAAAGGGCGCGGCTTCTCTACCGCTAATTGGCCGGCGTATATTCCGGGTGCTTCTTCAGCCATTTTCTTCTTTCCTCTTTTATCTGTATCGAATCCTGGGGTCAAGCCAGGCATAGGTCAGGTCAACCAGCAGGTTGGCCAGCAGGATGACGCTGGCCATCATCACGTTTATGCCTGATATTATGGTATAGTCCCTCGCCCCAAGAGAGTCAATCATGTACCGTCCCATCCCCGGAAGATTGAATATCTGCTCCATGATGACCGTACCCCCGATTAAAACGGGTAGCTGGAGCCCGATGATAGTTATCACCGGAATCATGGCATTTTTCAGGGCATGCCTGAGGACGACTACTCTTTCCCTGAGTCCCTTGGACCAAGCGGTCCTGATGTAGTCCTGCCGTAGCACCTCTAGCATCATGGTACGTGTCATCCTCATGGTCACGCCGGACATGACCATGCCCATGAGCACCCCGGGGATGATGAACTGTCTTATGTTTCCGATAAAATTAGAACCTTCGCCGAAGAGGGGGATATAAAATGCGTCTGGTGACCAGCCCCACCACTTGGAAGGAAAGACCCAAATCATGGTAGCCAGCCAGAAGGGGGGAACAGCCATAAATAATATGGCAATAGTACGCCCCGTGTAGTCACCAAATGAATCCTGCCGTATCGCCGAGTATATGCCGATGGGGAAGGCTATCAGTAGCCCGGTTAGAATAGCGATAATGCCGAGTTCTAGAGAAATTGGAATCTTACTTATTATCTCACCGAGTATCGGCCGCTCTGTCCGGAGTGATTCACCGAGGTTGCCCTGGAAGATACCGGAAAAATCGGAATACCCGCTGGCATCTACCGTATAAGTCCCATCGGTGTTGCCCGATACGACGAAGGTTACTAACTCGCTGGCACCGATATCTAGGGCGATTCTTTTAGCTTCTAACGTGGTACCATTGGACATGAGCGACACTTCATAGTCACTCCTGGTCTCGCCCACGTTTGTAACTGTGGCTTTGACGGTATCGGTTACACCGATATCCGATTCTTGCCGCTTTACCGTTAGGTCACTGACGGATGATTCTGTCTTAAATCCCCATTCGTTTTGCGGCAATACCCCCAACCAGACCAGGTACTGTATAGGCATTGGCTTGTCAAGACCGAGGTCGCGTCTGATTTGATCTGCTATCTCTTCCTTAGTCAATCCTCCTGGTTCGATCATTTCACCTGCCAGCTGGTCAATTAAATCGCCAGGAATCAAACGTACTGTGAGGAAGACTATAATGGTTACTAAAAAGAGGGTGGGTATGATTAGAAAGATTCTTCTGATGATATAGGCACGCATATCGTTCCTTTCAATGTAACAACGCTCACCAGCCTACGAAGGCTATTTCATGACCTCTCTCCTAGCCTTCCTAGACCAATACCTGTTCATCAGGTGTTTTCTATAAATAGGCCCGACTGCTCTCAAAGCTCCGTTTCGAGGCAAGGGTAATATCGATTCAGGCTGGCGGATAAGCATCCTGTTTTCCCAGCACTCTGATTTCCCTCGACAGGCCCCCCTTTTCCGTGCTCGTTATGATGCATTCTGGTCACCTGCATGGGGCAGGACACTGGTAATGTGCTTGCTAAAGATACACAAATATAATAGACGAGAGAAAGTTTGTCAAGTACCTATGTGGATAAATATAAGAGTTGAGTGTAGGTTAATCAGATGGGGCAGTACTTATACGACCGCAAACTGCGTTACGGACAGTTATTACTGAGCTGAAGCTGCTCAGAACACGCTATGAGTATCCGTAATCTTGGCGGGGGGTTTTGGGGGGGAGAATGAAAAGTGCAAGTACTGCGGAAATCCCGACCATTATCGCCATCTGGATAAAAGCGTTATCATAGCTATTGGTGGTGTCATATATCCAGCCAGCATAGATAGGCCCCACTACTCCAACCGGTGTCATGAAGAATCTCGAAAGTCCCGCAATCGAGCCGAAGCTTTTGCGTCCGAAGAAGCGTGCCCGGACTATGGGGTTTGCTGCCATACCGCCGCCCTGCCCGATGCCATAAAGAATGAACCAGATTATTATGGCGGGTACACTGCGACTCATGAGAAAGATAAATACACCAAGGGCTTGCAGGAAGTAAGAGCCGCCTATAAGTAAGCGCAGATTGCGCGCCTTGATACGGTCGGCGACGACACCGCCAATAAATCTGGCCGGAAGGCTGGCGGCAATCCAGATGGTCATCATACCAGCGGCCTGAACATCGTCGATATTCAACCATTTCATATCGGTCAGAAAAGGGATGCAGTGAATGCTCATTACCGGCATTATCAGGCTGTGGACGGCCTGTGTTGCGATCATCACCCAGTAGACCCGGGTCTTCATGGCCTGTTTAACGGTGAAATCAACTTCCTGTACTTCGGCAGCATAGGCTCTGCTCCTCTCCAGCATCTGCTCTGTGTCTGTGGTGTCACCCTCAAATGTGGCACCGTCCGGTAGCATTCCGTAGTACTCGGGTCGGTGCTGTTTCACGAAGAACCAGACCAGGGGTATGCCAACGGCAGCCATGACCACGCCGCCGATGAAGCAGGTCATACGCCATTCCACTGCTACAATAAGGGCAGCCACAAGAGGCATCACGAGGACTCCGGACAACCCGGAGAATACCAGCCTGGTACTGAGCGCCTTGCCCCGCTTCTTGACGAACCAGTTTGTGATTGCCACGTCCATGGGCAGGGTGAGGGCAATATTGATTCCTGTCCCCAGCATAACGCCCCAGACGGCGTAAAAAGCCCATAGAGAACCAATGTAACGCATCAGTATCAGGCTGATGCTGATGAGGGAGACGCCAAGAAGTACGATCCACCTGGGTCCGAACCTGTCAGTTATCCAGCCTGTTATCGGGGCTTCGAACCCGCCCTCGAACCTGCCGATGCTGGCAGCTACCGATGTGACTGCCCTGTCGAAATGCAGGTCCTCTGAAATGTGTTTGAACAACGCCGAGAACCCGTAGGTGTGGAAGCCATGCCCCCAGAGAGCGAGAATGCCGCCGGTTATGACTGTCCACCAGCCGAAAAATATCTTCGGGAATCTTCTCCGCCTAATCAACCGACTTCTTTCCGCAATGTAATTCGCTAAGTCCAAGTAAAGCAGTATCTATGCCGCGCACGAATGATTACAGGATGTAATGACATATGGCGTTAAACACGGGTGAATCTTTCAGGTACTAATATAGAGTATACTGGCGATGATACCCAGAGGGCAAATATAATGCCTGTGTTGAGAGGGTAAAAATAGGTCCCGGTCTTCTGACAAAGACTGGTATTGGGAGGAGCTGTTCGCGGTGCCGGGAAAACAAAAGAAGCCTATAACCGTCCCCAGTTATAAGCTTCTTTATGAGGGGAGTAATAGGAGGTTTTGGGTGCTACGGGAGGGTTTGGGTAACTTCGCCTTCAGCAGTGAAGGCATAAGTGCAGCCCGATTTAATTAGGCCAGCTGCATCAAGCCCCGTCATGTACATGGACAGGTTCAGGTCACCGGCAACGGCATCGGTAGCAGTAACTGTGGTCATATCAGCCGTCGCGGCCACATCCCCGTCTAGCTGTCCGCTTGCACTGTCAACCATCAGGGCTAATACAGCTGTCTGCACGTTGTGCAGTTCCGTCTCGTAAGATTCGGTTTCCCCCTGACCGATAAACTTGCCGACGTTGGGAATAGCCACGGCAGCCAGTGCACCGAGGACAGCCACCACCACCAGCAACTCAATCAGAGTGAACCCCTTTTCCCCGTAGCGGAACTTCTTCCTAATTGCTTTGACCATCTATTACCTCCTTTCGACTGTAATTTTCCCTCTTATAAATGAGACTAACACGACACCTATTGAGCTTGAAGGGTAAAACGAACCATAAATAAGACCCCAATGGATAAACATTGTTAATTAATGGGGCAGATTGTCAGATTCGTTTAGTTCATGATTTGTTTGAATAGGGGGTCTAATAGATGCACCAGGAAGGGCAGTGGAGCCTACCGAAGGCGATAATAGCCGGAGATTCACCCCCATTTTGTTCGAAATGTTCGGGGTTTCTTTGTATCGGGGGTCGTAGTGTAGGATTAGTGTGGGCATTAACCGCTCGTGTGCCTGTCGCTGTACAACGAACTCGGAGAAGGCCCGGGTCTCAAAACACCGTTTTATTTGTATTTGGTTGTTCGGCTATTACGAGTGATCCGCCTGCCATAGTCCCCGCCTGCCGAAGTCGTACGGTGAGCAGGCTGGAGGGACGGCGGGCAGGAGCGAAACAATCTGTTCAGGTGTGGAAATGAGATTGCCGTTGGGGCTCAAACCCCCTCGTAATGACATGCTACTACCGTTCTCTACTTGGTAGCAACCGGACCAAACAGGACCCAAAACAACGGGTAAGTGGTCTTAATTGTATATTATCCATATATTATATATTATCTATATATTGCGCCCAACGCGTGAGCCATCGCGGATGGCGTCCAGGATACGCCCCGGCTCGGCGCAGTCGCCTACCATGTGGACTTCACCGACTTTACCCTGAACAGCCTTTGCCAGCCGGTCATTGGCGGTAACCCCGGTGGCCAGGACAATGCTGTCAGCCTCAAGCAACTGGCTTTTCCCTTCTTTATTTATTATGAGCAGTCCTTCTGCGGTTATCCCCTGGTACTCCTTGATACCTGGCATGAGGATAACGCCCTTCTCCTCCAGCCGATTCAGCAGGGCTTGACGGGCACTAGGGAAAACACCGGTAGCCATCTCAGGGCCTCGACGGATTACAGTCACCTTTTTACCTTGTTCCGAGAGAAAGTCAGCCGTCTCGCAGCCAGACAGCTCACCACCGATAATCACTACCCTGTCTCCGACATCGACTTTGCCCGAAAGGACATCGAGGTCGGTTACAACCTTGTTCCTCTCCAACCCTTGGATTTCCGGCGTCAGTGATACCGGACCGATGGCGCTGATAAAGGCGTCAGGTCGTTCCCGTTCCACCGTCTCCGGTGTGACCTCCACACCGAGCTTGACCTGGACCCCGTTTTTTTCAAGCTGTCGGGCTAAGTAGTGCTTCAGGTGAGCCAATTCGTATTTATAGGGTGGGGTTGATGCCGGGATAAGCTGTCCCCCCAGTTCATTTTGCCTTTCGTACAGCGTGACGTGATGACCTCGCTGGGCAGTTACACGGGCTGCCTCCATGCCGCCCGGCCCCCCACCCACGACCATGACCCTTTTCGGTTTCAGGGCAGGTTCAATCTTTAACTCCGCCTCTCTTCCCGCCAGGGTATTTACGGAGCACCTAAGGCTAGTGCCTGCCCGTACGGGTTCGAAACAGGTGTCACAACTGATGCATGGCACAATGTCTTCGGCTCTCCCGGTGGTCGCTTTTTCTGGCCAGTGGGGGTCAGCGATAAGCTGCCGCCCGATGGCGATCATGTCGGCCTTGCCCTGTACCAGTACCGCCTCGGCCGCCTCCGCTGTCCGGAAACGACCAACAGCTATGACAGGTACGCTCACATTGCGTTTGATGGTCTCGGCAAAGGGAACGAGGGTGCCCTCGGGATACTCCGGCCCCGGGCTTGATGTGAGCCGCTGCCTGGTCATCGCTCCGAGTGAGACATCGATAACATCGACTCCCGCTTTCTCCAGTTCAGCGGCGAACTGAGCACTATCGTTTGTGGTAATGCCATCGGGAATGTCTTCCCAGGCTCCCAGTCGGTAAAAGATAGGAAAATCGCTACCTATTGCTGACCGTATCTTGGCGACACATTCCGTGCCGAATCTCATACGCCCGCTCAGGTCACCCCCGTATCGGTCATTGCGCCGGTTGGTAGCTGGAGAGAAGAACTGGCAGGTGAGATAGCCATGTGCGCCGTGTACCTCAATAAAGTCGAACCCTGCCTGTCGAGCGTTGGCGCATGCCTGAGCAAATCTGGCTATTATTGTATCAATCTCGGGAATCGTGAGTTCACGTCTCTCGTTAGTCGCCGATGGCGCGACCGGCTCACCTTGTGTATCCAGGGGGTTGCCCATTCCGGCAGGAAAGATATTGCCGTGCCAGAGCTGTATGCCTACCTTCGTTCCAGTCTGGTGGATATCATCGGTGACGGGTCGTATTCCATCCAAGAACGCATCGACACCCCCGGCCCGACCCCAGGCATCGTCCGTAGCGAAGACATCTACTGATGTCCCCGCCATTATTATAGTACCAACACCTCCCCTGGCACGTTCCAGGTAGTAGGCCCTTGCCCGGGCGCTTCTAATGCCTATCCCTACCAGCATCGGGGCCATGACCATCCGGTTTTTGAATTCAACCCCTCTGATTGTTATTGGCTCAAGTAGATTCATAGCTCTACTCCTCACTCTGATTTTGATGACTCCAGTCTATCAGAGGTCGGTACCAAGCACAAGGAACTGAAATCTTGTTTCCGGGTTCAGTTTGGACTGCCGTTAGTTGACCATTTAGTACTAGTTCCAAGGAACTCAAAGTACTATTCAACACCCCCACGTTCGGGCTTAGAATAGATATATGGGCTTACCTATTATAAAGGTCAGCGCTGTTTCACGTGTCCTACCAGGGTCACGGCAGGCAACGCACAATGCTACCCATGCCTTGACTCGTCGTCGGGGTATTCCTATCGTTCTTACAGCTGTCCTTGTCATTCTGCTTCTGGCAGGTAGCCTGTCGGCGTGTAAGAACACAGGCGCACCCGGAACGGGGCAGACGCAACAACCTGACAATAGGGAAGGTGAGACAGCTGCTGACGGAGCTGTTCTTGATGACGGCGAAGATATTATTGACGACGCTCCTGGTGAGGAGGAGATATTAGCTTCATTCGAGCTTCAGGGCTGGGCGGTTGTCGGTGGGGTTGACAGGGCATACCTGGCTATAGACTTCTATTGCGATGCGCCAGTAAGTCTAGCCCTGGCCGACACTGACGGTGTCAAGACGAGTTACTTTCATCAGGTTGAAGAGGGTGAATCATCCGTCGAGCTACCGATGACATCCTCACCTTTTGAGACGCCGGAGCCCGGGCCCTATTCTGTAGTCGTCCACACCTGGTCGGGTGAACCGGTGACGACAGTGGAGGTGGTTGTTTTTCAGGAGGTGGAGCTAAGTGTAAAGAGTATCTCACTTATCGGTGGGGGAGATACTCCAATCCAGGCTGTGGTAGTTAATGTTGAAAATAATGGTGGGCTTCCTGCCTACGCTGCGAACGCCGATCTCTGGATTGAGGACTCACACCCGTGGGTTGCTGTCGACCGAGTCGGCATACTGTCGGGTGAGACCACTGCGGTAACCATCGAATTGTATACCGGCTCTAATCCTTCCACCATATTCCCGGTCGAGGTAGACGTGGAACTTCAAGACAGCGCCGGTAGTATCATAGTCACGCATGAGGCTAATGTGAGCATCATTCCTATGCAGACTTATGCCAATTACACCTGGGAGTATGCCATCACCCACCCGGTTGATTGGATTTTAACGGAAGAGAGCACCTCCCTGGAGTCTTTGCTGACGATAGAGAGCCCTACCAGTGAGGCCAGGGTAGTCATCGAAATCCAGAAACGCCCGGGATACCGACTGGACCAGTGGGTAGATGAAAACAACACTACCAGAGAGGACGAATGGTATTCCTACGAGGTCCTAACGAGTGAAGAGATTGAATGGTACGGGTTGGCGGCACAAGAGATAACGTGGATAGGGCAGGAAACTTTCACAGGCGAAGTAATAAAGTGCCGCGAGATATGCTTCGCACATGATGAGTGGAAGTACTCGATTCGAGGTATCACGGAAGAGTCAATTTTCTCAATCTATGTTGCCCAACTGAATGATATCATCAACAGGTTCTCCCTGTTCCCCTAGATAGCCCACGATCACTACCCCACTGACTTGGACCTGCGTATTATCCATTCATTTATCCGGCTGAGTGTGATTCTTTACGGGATGTTAAGAGTGTGTGACTTCTTTTCTCATTGTATAGACTCCCCTCTTTAGATAAGACAGCCTACAGCTTGCTTTTCCATGTTTTTTTACGTAGAATCTAGGTACACTCCACGCTTGGGCGGTTAGCTCAGCTGGTTAGAGCGTTCGGTTCACATCCGAGAGGTCGGAGGTTCGAGTCCTCTACCGCCCACCATTTTAGTAATATGCCATCCAGATTACTAATTTACTGATTGCTCTCAGGGATGACAGGAATCTCCTCGATTTCAGGTTCATTAGCCCCTTCACGCCACCAGGTTATCGGCCGGAACTCCCGCGGCACGATACCCTCCTGCTTGAACCTCGGGTACCCCAGGACTATGGAGCTTGTTATGGCAAAGGGGGCCTGGAGCCCCAGCTTCTCCATGATAGAGGGTACCATATTGCATGTCGCGACGAACCCCACCCAGGTCGCCTTCAACCCCAACGAGTTGGCCACAAGATTCATGTTAGTCCCGCAGATACCTACCTGCATCTGCGGTCCACCGATAGCCCGGCTATCAGCAGCAATCAGAATCACTGCCGGAGCGCCCAACAAAATGGGGCTGACCCGGTTGACCAGTCCGGTCCCGATACCACCCTGGATGATGCGGGGGTCGTAGGATGCCGGATTCGGGTTAGCCTCGTATCCACCTGCCAGTGTCTTCACTGTCTCGTCATTGGCATACATCCGGTGGAGCCCGGTCAGGATGCGCCAGGCCGCCTCGTTCATCTCATCGATAAGCGCCTTGTTGGTGATAACGATGAACTTCCAGGGCTGAGAGTTACCACCGCTGGGGGCAGCCCGGCCTGCCTCGAGCACCCTTCTGATGAGAGGTTCGGGTACTGGTTTGTCCGAGAAGTTCCTGACGCTACGTCGGTTATACACTGTCTTTTCAACTTCATTCCATTCGTCTGGATTCCCCTCAGCGTCCTGGGGTTGCAGCGGGTATACGGCGGGGAGGGGGTGGGGGTAGGTCTTCCAGAAGCCGGAGCCGACATGATACGGCTCAATAATAGAGATGGCATCTACCGGACAGGCCACCATGCAGTTATAGCAACTAAAGCATGCCCAGTTCTCCTTGAGACGGGGGATGTTATCGTCTACCATTTCCCATGTCCTGAAGGGGCAGTTCTCAATGCATAATCCACATCCGGTGCACTTATCCGGGTCCACTTTCATCTTTCCCATGTGGACATCTTCTGGACGGAAAATCCGTTTCAGGTCTTCTTCCCAGGTCATAGCCACGTTTCACCCCTCCTCTCTATCAGTCTATCTATGTAGAGCGTATATCATATTAGGACACACGTGCGACGCTAGAGATGAATCCATTTGCCGTCACTAATTGTTACTCCCAGAGGGTCGAGGCGGACACGCATAACGTCCAGCTCTTCCTCAGTCGGTGGTGCCATTCTATCCAACTCGGGGGCAATTAGAGGCTCGAAGTCCATCTTTTCCAGAACATCCTTTACCTCAACCCACTCGGCAAGAGCCAGGAGTTTCATGTATCTTGTTTCTTCGTCGTAGCCGAACATCGCCTCTGGTGTTAACAGACGATAAGGTCCACTGCCAGCCGGCAGTCCAGCCCTCTCTCTGGCTCCAGGCAAGCCATCCAGAAAACCAGGCGAGGAGATAAAGTCCATCTTCTTCACAAACTTACGCTTCTCCTGTGTGGTCATCAGGATGGTGTGCCAGCACATCGAGGCGATTTCATTAGCGCCACCTGCCCCGCCGTAGCGCCGCCCCGGGTGATAGTAGTCACCACCCAGAAACGAAGAGTTGATGTTACCGTAGGGGTCTACCTGCAAGGTAGCCAGCATTCCATAGTCGAAAAAGCCGGTAGATGCCAAACTGCAGACGGTATTCATGTTGGTCCAGGCAACCCCCCGGTAGCTTGCCTTGGCACTGACGAACTGCATCAAGGGCGATAGTGGTACCAGAGGCTGTGGGGCAATTACTCCGTCTTCTGTGCTGGCTGTGAGATTCGGTAAGTACAAGGCCTGCGCCAGCAGTGAGGCAATCCTAGGTGGACCACCCCCCACTACCCAGTAGCTCCTATCTGCTTCCATCATGTTTGCCATGACAGAAATCATAGCTTCGGTCTCAGTGAAATCCGATGCCCTTGTCATAGGTAGTAGCCCTCCTTGATTTTGGCTTCTTTTTTAAGTGCCAGTAACCGCTCCAGACCAATTCTCTGTTCCAGGTATTCCTGGTGGTTAGCCACGCCATAGACATACTTTTCCAGGTATTGCTTCAGTCCTTCACCGGTAGGTTCCCTGCCTGCCTGAAGCAGTTCCATTACGGCCCGCTGGTCGCTGTCATATAGACCCTGTACCTCCCCCGGGTGAGCCCCAAAAGGTGCCTCGACGACGGCGTCCACGAGGTAATATGGTATAGTCGTCTTACCAGGGTCACGTCTGATGTACTCGGTATCAATTATCTCCTCGGTAGAGATAATAAGCTTCTTAGATGCCGCCGCTGTCTCCCAGGGTGATACGCTTGGACCGAAGATACGGGCGTTGCCATATACGTCGCACTGGTGGACGTGTATCAAAGCGATATCCGGGTTGAGGGCGGGCAGTAATGTAATCTCTTTTTCTGTCCAGGGGTCTTTGACCAATTTAGCAGCCGAGTACTGAAAAGCCCCTGTCCCTCCGAGAAACCGTACCGGGATGAAAGGAATCCCCAGAGCCCCGGCCAGTTGCCTCATCGTCAATGCCGAATTACTCCACTCGGTAACTGTGATATCTCCATTGTCCAGTACGCGGGTTAATGCCGAACCTACTCCTATAAAGCCAACATCGATATGATTAACACAGCCGGCTCCTACCAGTAGATTCACGATGATGTAGGTGAACCGCCCGCCTACCGCTAGATTCTTCTTTCTCTGCCGAATGACCTCGCGGAAAAGGGAACTCGGCCCCCGCATGACCATATTACAGTCGAAACAGAGATAATCACCGTCGCTGACGAATCTACTCACGGCTTCCTGCTCAGTCATTACCTTCTCTACCAGAGCACGTGGCTTATTATCCCGTATGTAGGCCCTATGTCCATCCGGGTCAGGCACATGGAACAGTCTACCAATCCCTGAGTCCAGAACCTCCATGATACTCCTTTCGTCCGGCCAGTTATTACCCGGTCTTTTCCAGGATGTGGATGGTCATGGCGGCTTCGCCAGCACCGACCGTGCCCCCGGCGTTGTGGGTCATGGCAATGTGATGTCTTTTCACCTGCCGCTGACCGGCTTCACCACGGAGCTGGGTAACGAGTTCGTATATCTGTGCCAGCCCGGAAGCACCGATAGGATGCCCTCGTGAGATAAGCCCACCGCTGGGATTCACCGGAATCTTACCGTCCAGTGCGGTATCTCCTTTCTCGGCAATTACACCACCTTCTCCTCTCGGGCAGAATCCCAACGACTCCATAGCCGAGACTTCTCCAAAAGCAGTGGCGTCGTGTACCTCCATAACGTCAATATCGTTGTGTCCCAGAGAAGCCTTGTCAAAGGCTTTCTTTGCAGCCCGCTCGACGATATTGTCGCTTCCAGTCCGGCTCCCCCCCTCGAGTACCGATGCCAGGATTTTCACTGCCCGACTGTTAGGGTGCTTTTTAAGAAAGTCCTCGCTGCAGACAATGGCGGCGGCGGCACCATCACCAATGGGAGCACACATTGCCCTGGTTAAAGGATAGGACACAACATAATCATTTAATACCTGTTCTACGGTCTGGGGGAAGGTGTACTGGGCTAGAGGGTTCATGGTCGAGTTGTTATGGTTTTTAGCTGCAATAACAGCGAGTTGACGTTGAGTAGAGCCATAGGCCTTCATATGTGAACGAGCACCGGCTGCATAGAAGTCCATGAAGGCGGAATGACCACCCTGTTCGTCTTGTCGCGGCGCTTTTGTACCTTTCTCCCTGGCTTTCTGCTCTTCCATACGGATTCGGGACATTCGTTGTGCCATCTCCTCAACATCGGTGGCCGCCGAGAAGCTTTGCATTACCTTGACACGGTCTTCATTATGCTGTTTCTCAACCCCTACAGCGAGGGTGCAATCGTAAAGCTCTGCCTTAATTGCTGACCAGGCCCCGTGAAGGGCCGTACTGGCACTGGCACAGGCATTCTCCACGTTGGTCACCGGTATACCCTGAAGACCACCTGCCGTTAGGGCCACCTGACCGCGTATCGAATGCTGGAAAGAATAGAGGCCCCACGTGGTATTGGAGAACCAGGCAGCTTCGATATCATCCCTAGTGAGACTGCAGTCGCGGAGAACACCATCAAGGACCTCTTTCGTCATGTCCTTGATACCTCGCTCAAGGAATTTGCCGAACTTTATCATGCCCACGCCGATTATATAGACATCACTGCCCATTGCTCGCATCCTCCTCTACTTTATTTCCTATTGTAGACTGAAATCCTCTAGTCAGCCAGCAACCTGACCGCGCCTTCGAGGGCAAGGGTCTCGTTAACACCATCCTCAATCATGGATGCCCGTGCATCACGGAATATTTTCTCGATAACGAAGTCCTTGGAGAGCCCGTACCCGCCGAAGATTTGTATCGCCATACTGGCCACGCGGAATGCCGTTTCGGTCCCCATTATCTTCGAAGCAATCGAATACTGGAGCGCCGGGGTTCTTGTTCGGGCATTATATTGCGAGACCCTTCGAGATAAAGAACGAGCGGCCTCGACCTGAGTAAACATATCGAAAAGTCGTGCCTTGATACTCTGGTGCTCCATAATGGTCTTTCCACCCTGCACTCGCTGTTTGGCATAGGCAAGGGCCTCGTCCAGGGCAGAACGTGCTGTGCCGACAAACATGGTCCCCATGCCGGCATTCGCCCCGGCAAGTATGTTATAAATCATCGTTTTATAGGTTACCGGATCACTACATATCATATAGTCCTTGGGAATCCGCACGTCATCAAAAAATATCTCACCCTGGTTTAGCGCCCGCTGCCCTAACTTATTAAGTGGTTTACCGCGTGAGACGCCTGGCAGATCCAGAGGAACGACCGCGACCCCGCAGTTTTCCATGCTGTGGCAGGGTTCGATACCCAGAAAAAGGGCGGCGTGGGTGGCAATAGTGCCATTACTCACCCAGGCTGATTTCTGCCCATTGAGGACATACTCATCCCCTTTTAGCGCAGCCGTCACCTGAGGGATTGTCTTAACCTCACCGGAACGCTCCTCGTCGAAATAAATCCAGTCCGAACCTCGCTCAGGCTCAGTAATGGCCCAACACCCGATTAGCTTTACCTCGGTATCCTCACAGTACTGACGGACAAGGTTCTGTAGCTCCTGATTGGGAGATAACATGGCCAAGTTGAAAGGGAACGAAGCTACTCCCAGAGTGATTGCCAGGTCGGGAGCGGCATAGCCCATTTCCTCGGATATGAGGTTTCCGGCCAGAGGGTCGTTCATGGCCAGACCACCATATGCCTCCGGGAAATTCCTCTTGTGGTAGCCAAGCTTATAGGTCTGGCGGAGCACATCCCATAAGATTGAGTCCTCGGCAATCACATCCTGAGGATCGGCAAACTTGTCCATCTGGACGGCAGCTGGACGCCACACATTCATAAAAAATCTTCTGGCCTCGTCGCGGATCGCCTTCTGCTCATCGGTCAGGTTGAAATCCAGTTCAACTAGTCCCATGGTATTCCCCTTTCAGCGGCCCCCCTGTTGCCGTTTCTGTGAATAACCTCTGTATTACCAAGAACAGCAAGAGCCTACTCGTTTCTGCTGTACTTATCGTAGCAGATGATTCTTTCAAGTGGTTTTCTGGGTCTTGGCTCCGGCCATGAGTCAGTAAAGCCAACGGGCATCACCGCCAGCACCCTTCTGTCGTCCGGGACTGCTAGTAACTGCTTTATCTCCCGCTCGTCAATGGCTCCAACCCAGCAGGTACCCAGACCTTCTTCTGCAGCGACGAGTGTGAGGTGGTCCAGGGCAATTGCCAGGTCCATCTCCATGGTACTCTGGTACGCGACACTTTCTTTATCAACCTCCGTTGGGACATCCCACCCGATTGCGAGGGTCATACCTTCGTCCTTGTAATACCGAACAACAGCGCTCCCCTCTGAACCACAGGCGACGATTACCACTGGAGCTTCAGCTATAAATCCCTGGCCCTGCGGTCGACCCGGATACCATCTACACGCTTCGGCAAGCTTTACCTTTATATCTTTGTCCTGCACAACGATGAATCTGTATGGTTGACGATTACCACCCGATGGGGCCAGTTGTATCGCCTCCAGCAGCTTGTTCATTATATCATCGGGTATTCTATCAGATCTGAAGCTCCTTATACTCCTACGTTTTTTAATTGCACTCAACACATCCACGGCTACGAACCTCCCTGCCATTATATCTCTATCTACCAGGTTGAGAGAAAGCTACCATGCTCGCTAAACTTCGTGATAGCATTATCATATCACCACCGCCAGAGGGAGTTAAGCCAGCAGACCACCATCAGCCACAAGGGTATGCCCTGTAACATAGCTGGAAGCATCCGAAGCCAGGAACAGAGCCACACTGGCAATCTCACTTGTCTCCCCGATTCTCCCGAGTGGCACCTGAGTCTCGAGCTGTTTCATAAAATCGGCGTTATCCCATATGAATCGGATCATCTCTGTTCTTATACCCCCGGGAGCAATGGCGTTCACCCGTATACCATAGCTGCCCAGTTGTCGGGCCATCACTCGGGTAAGCATGATGATACCTGCTTTGGAGACATTGTATGGTTGCCCGACGAGTGTAGGCCCTGTGGGTACAGTTGGTACCGGTATCATTGGCGCGAGCGCCTTGGGTAATACCCCTCCCCTTAACCCCTCCACTGAGGCTATATTGATGATATTCCCCTTCTTTCGCTCGACCATTCTCTGACTCACTTCCTGGGAGCAAAGATAACAACCGTTGAGATTAACATCGATGACCTTCTGCCAGTGCTCATCCGGAATCTCCGACCGGATTTCCAGTCCACTGATACCGGCGTTGTTCACCAGAATATCGATAACCCCAAGCTCACTCTCCACCCTTTTGACAAGCTCCTCGACTTCTGACTTCTGACTGACATCTGACTGCACAGCCAGGCAACGTCGTCCAAGGCCTCCGATTTCCTCGGCCACAGCCTTCAACTCGCCGTCATCAATGATGTAATCGGCAATCGCAACATCTGCCCCGGCTTCAGCCAGGACCAGAGCGATAGCCTTGCCTATCCCCCTCTTACCCCCGGTAACAAGAGCTATCCTGCCCTCTAGAGATAAACTGGGTAAAGTCATGGTCTAGCCTCCTCTGAAGTCTGAGACTGGAATTGATGGGATTGACTTTATATTATGCGAATTCTATAGTATTGTTTGAAAGGAGGCAAGTAGTCAGCTAAACAAGGACTTGTTTGCTTTTCTACCCCCTGCCTTCTAGTTACTAAACCCGAAAACACTATCCCAGTTAATGATACAGGATAGTTGAGTGAGTTTAAAAGACAGTTGTGCTATTGTCGGGCTTGGTTACACTGACCAGGGTAAGGTTCCTGGACGGAGCGGCATGAGCTTTTATCTGGAAGCTACCAGGAATGCCCTTGACGATAGCAGCCTGGATATCCGGGATATCGACGGTCTCATCATTCAACCCTGTCCCACTGACCGCAGTGTCACTGCCTTCACCCTTGCCGAGGAACTGGGTATAAATTTACGTTATGGTGCTGACCAGCAGCTTCAGGGAGCCAGTGCCTGTGCCATTATCCAGCACGCTGCCATGGCTGTTGATGCCGGCCTTTGTAATTACTGCCTCTGTGCCTTCGCCGATACCTCACGGTCAGCGCCCCAGGGTATTGTCTACCAGGTGGCGTGGGGTACAGGTGCCGCCTATGGCATGTTCGGTGTAGCCGCCAGCTATGCTCTGATTGCTCGTCGCTACATGCACGAGTACGGGATAACTAACCAGCAGTTTGCGGAGGTGGCCGTTACCTTCAGGAAACATGCTTCACTAAATCCGATAGCCCAGATGCGCAATCCCATCACTATAGATGACTATCACAACTCGCGCTGGATAGTAGAACCGCTACACCTCCTCGACTGCTGTCTTGTTTCTGACGGTGGTCGTGCTCTGATTGTCACCTCAGCCGAGCGGTCCCGTAGCTTGAAGCAACCACCCGTCTATGTTATGGGTATGGGTCAAGGCCATCCTTTCGAAGACCCAATGCGACGTTCAACACTGACAGTAACTGGCGCAGCAGAATCCGGAAAGAAGGCCTTTGCCATGGCAGGTATCACCCCTGAAGACGTGGATGTCTGTGCCATTTATGACTCCTTCACCTTTGTTGTACCGATGCAGCTTGAAGACCTGGGTTTCTGTAGTAAGGGGGAAGGTGGGGCCTTCGTAGAGGGAAGCCGAATTGCTTTGGGAGGGGAGCTTCCCATCAACACCTCTGGAGGGCTTCTCTCAGAAGCCTATATCCAGGGTTGGGTAGGACCTCATGAAGCAGTAAGTCAGCTACGTGGCGACTGTGGAGAGAGGCAGGTACCCGGTGCGGAGATAGCCCTGGTAACAAGTAGTGGCGGTGTACTGAGCACTCACACTACCCTAATCTTGAGGAAATGATAATGATTGAGAGAAACCAGAAACCTTTACCACGTATTGATGAGGTGAATCGCCCTTACTGGGAAGCAGCTAAGCGACATGAACTTTTTCTCCAGAGGTGCCAGGAGTGTGACCACTATCGTTATCCTCCGGGTGAGATTTGTCCCTCTTGCCTATCTGATAGGCTGGAGTGGGCTAAGACCAGTGGTCGGGGTACCGTGTATACCTGGACAGTTTTCCATCAGCTATATCACCCGGCTTTCGAGAAAGAAATACCCTATGCAGTTGTAGCGGTGGAGTTAGATGAAGGACCAAAGTTACTCACCAACCTGGTAGACTGCAAAGTGGAAGCTATTAAGATAGGTATGCCGGTGGAAGTGATCTTTGACGATGTTACTGAGGAAATAACCCTCCCCAGGTTCCGTCCTGTTTCTCAATCAGTTTAATAATTACGAAATCTTATTGGATATGGTTCCTCTAAAAGCAATTTGAAATTGTTCAGGAGGAAGAGAGATGGAAAAACGAATATTGCAGACAGAGTTGTGTGACATGATGGGGATTAAATACCCGATTATTCAGGCAGGGATGGGACCTTACAGTACCAACCGGCTGGCGGTAGCGGCGGCTAATGCCGGAGTGTTGGGCATTATCAGCACCAGCGGTTTCGGTTATCTGAGAGGTGCTCCTGCTCGAAGAGGAGAAGGAATATCGGAACTGGTAAAGACACTTACTGATGGGAAGGGTGGTACCTGGCAGGAGCAGATGAAGCGTGCCCTCCATCGAGTAAAAGAGGAAACCAGGGAGACGAAGGGGATATTTGGTATAAACTGCATGGTATCTACTGAAATGGCTGGTTTTGCCAGAGAGATTATTCAAACCACGATTGAAGCTAGGGATGAGGACACGGAAATGAAAGAAAGGCTGAGGGTAATCATCACCTCGGCCGGTGACCCCCTGCCTTTAACAGAACTGATAAAGCCTTCAGGGGTCAGGTGGTTCCACGTAGTTCCCTCTGTCCGCCATGCTCAGAGAAGTGAACGAGCCGGGGTAGATGCCGTAATTGCCTCAGGACAAGAGGGAGGAGGTCATGTTGCCTGGGAGCCGGTACATACGATGGTTTTATTGCCGGCGATAGTCAGGGCTGTTGGTATTCCCGTTATCGGTGCTGGTGGTTTCGCTAACGGGGCTTCATTGGTGGCTGCCCTGGCCTTAGGGGCAATAGGTGTTCAGATGGGCACCCGATTGCTGGCTACCAGGGAGAGCGATTTTAATCAGGTGCATAAAGACTATGTCGTGAAGAGCGGTGAGCGCGATACTATTGTAGCCAGGGGAGTAGTAGGACCATTGAGGTGGGTGAAGAACGAAGCAGCTACAGAATTTGCCCGTTTAACAGTGAGTAAAGCCCCCGGGGTATACCTTGGTGAACCGGACGACCTGAGTGCTGTTGCCCGTGAGGTGGTCGATATGGAGAATAGGGGCTGGGATGCTCAATTTCGTGGTGATGGCCCGAGGGCACTGCTGCCTGCGGGGGAGGTGGCAGGTCTAGTGGACGATCTTCCTACAGTTAAAGAAATCGTCGAACGGACGGTGAAAGAGGCGGAAGAAATTATTCAGAATATGCCTTCGAGATTTCTCAGGGATCAGCCCTAGAGTATGGCGTGTTGTAGTACCGGCCGCCATCCATGTTTTTCATTCATATTTCAGAAAAGGCGGTGGCCACCCTTTTTTCGTTTCCCTACCCTTCTTGTTCCGAAATTCACAACGCTCATGGCCCTCGGATAGGGTCCTTATCCTAGAGAATCCCCAGCCAATAGTCCGGTGCGTAGCGAAGTCAAGGTAGCAGTAAAAAGGCAAAAACTCGTCTGTACCGTGAGTATGATAGAGCTTCTGAGCACCACACTCTATATAATCAGAACCATAATCAAATTCAACTCCGTCTCCTTCAACATACATAAATACCCAATCGTCGGGATAGCGACGCTCCTGAGATTTTTTAGCTTGTGCAATCTGCTGATTTCTAAACTCGGGTGTTAACTCAGGACCTGGTATCTGAGGTAGATGTCTAATATACTCTGCGAGCGCGTCATAGATAATTTTGCCAACTTCCTGAGCGGTTTTACCCCGGGCTTTCATTACTTCATAGAATGTCAGGTATTCGGCGGAACGGATAATTTGATGTGTATATAACGCATTCTCATCACCACCGATATAAGGTATTGTGGGGAGAAATTCTTCAAACCACTGGCGAGCCTCTTTTATAATGACTTCTGCAAACTCTTGGCCGTAGGTCTGGGTCAAGGATTGCTTCCAGCCCTCGGCACGGCCATCATAGTCCCGTTCCATGATCTCCGCCTTACGGGAGAGATAATACTCGGGATTATTAATTGTATTCATCTTATTTGACCCCTACGCCGTTATGAGACACATTATAGGCTGACATAATCACGACCGTGGTACCCAGAGCACCATGCGTGGCTTTTTGCCCATTTCCTTGGCTAATTCTTCGATTTTGCCGTATTTCATACAGGCCGCCATGCAATGTTGCACACAGGCGGGTTCCAGCCCCTGCCGGGTGCGGGGCGTACACAGGATACACAATTCGGTAGGAAAGGGAATATAGGCGAGATACGCCCTGTCGTTGGGTAGTTTCTGCTCTACTTCAGTAACCCGTATGCCCCCCATCCCTTCCGGCCACCCATATTCTTGAGCACAGGCGACCTGACAGGCATAGCAGCCGGTGCAATATTCGTAGTCTATCAACAGGCCATATTCACATTTATCGGGCATTTCAGGCCTCCTCCCGCTCGTTGATCCTGTAAACTCTGCAAAGCAGGTGCTTTATCGGGGAACCCAGGCCGTCTTTCCCCTGGAAACCCATAGGAATAAGCTGGTTGACATTCGATTTCCACACGCCGAACAGGGAGGGCTCTTCGCCCGGCTCCTCAGGAAACCACCAGCCATGAGTTGTCATCACCATCCAATCGGGCACCACCAGAGTAATTTTTGCCTTGAATTTACACCGGCCAAGCCAGTTCTCGACACATACCCACTCACCGTCAGCGATGTCGAGAGATTTAGCCGTGCTGGGATGGATTTCAATCACGGGGTCGGGATCTATCTCTCGTAGCCAGGGGATATTTCTATGCTCGGCATGAAAATAGACTGGGGACCGTCTACCTGTGGACAAAATCAGAGGATATTTTTTACATAAAGCAGGTTGACTGATAGGTGTGAAGGGTGGTTCTTCATAGTGGGCGACGGGCTCCAGTCCCCACTCTTCCCGCAGTACAGAGTATAACTCGACCTTACCTGATGGAGTCTGAAAACCTGGTTTCCCGTCTGGGCGCAGTAGTCCCTTTTTGAAGCGGTGATACGGGTGGCTTGGATGCCCTTCGGGTGGAAAGGCCCAACCCCGTTGCTGCAACTCTTTAAAGGTAAGACCGGACGGCTTCAGGACTTCGTCAAAGAGTTCGTGGATACTCTCCCATCGAAACTCCGGGTCGAATCTTTTCGCCAGCTCAAAATTGATTTCAATATCGGGCTTACAATCATCAACTGTCAATACTTTGTTAATACTCTGAAGGGGAACCCACCAGCTTCTGATGCTGTCCTTTTCGAGGAAAGTGGCCGCTGGCAAGACCACGTCAGCCAATTGGGTAGTTGGTGTCATAAATAGGTCGACCGCCACCACGAAGTCGAGCTTTTTCAAGGCTTCAACCCACCTCTTCGGGTCAAGACCGATACCGGCCACCGGATTACAGGCCTGCAGCCACATGCCTTTGATGGGATAGGGGTCTTCGGTGAAGATTTGCTCCAGGGTAACGTCCGTCTGGGCCCGCCAGATAAATTTCCGCAATGGCCCGTACTGGTCGGCACCTATCCTCTTCTCATCTTTTTCTTTCGACTTCAGCTTGATTACGCCTTTTGCTCCGGGCAGGGCATAAGCGACGGCATCAAATGCATAGCGTGAAATTACGTTGCCACCGGGAATATCCAGATTGCCGGTGAGGCACCATAGGTCGGTAATCGCTTGGACTGTGGGAGTAATCGCCGGCGTCATATCAATAGGTACACCCCAATGTATGGCGGCAGGTTTGCTTCTGGCATAGAGATGCGCTGCTTCAACAATGTCTTTCTGGGGGATCCAGGTTATTTCGGATACCCGTTCTACCGGGTACTGGTTGACCTGCTCAACGAACACGTCCCAGACTGTCCTGGTAGACACCCTGCTTCCATCGGCAAGGCTTATCTCAAATTCTCCTTCAAAAGCTGGTGTTACATCGGCTGATTTATACTCTAACTGGTCGGAGTCCCAGATTGCCGGTACACCTCCGGCTGTGTTCCAGACAACGAAGTTCACTGGAGAGCCACCCTTTACCAAATCACTCTCCCGGAGCAATTTTGCGGTGTCCCTCCTGATCAGGTGAGCGGCATTAGTCCACTTTTCCACAAAGTCTTTATCGTACAGGCCCTCGTTGATAATCACGTTGAGAAAGCCCATCGCCAGGGCCCCATCTGTCCCGGGGCGGAGCCTTAACCATTTTTCCGCCCTTGAGGCGAACCATGATAGCCTGGGATCGATGGCAATAATCTTGGTACCCTTCTTCATCAGGTCGATTATCCAGTGTCCGAAGACATTGTCGGGGCATGAGGCCGGGATGTTATAGCCCCAGACCACGATACACTCTGGGACTTTATACCGAGGGTCGTCGTATCGCTTGGGAAACCACTGGGCGGCATCGAGGATGCAGTAGTCTCCCTGGACAGTCTCAACGGCGGATATTCTGGGGCTGTAGCAGGCAATACCGCTCAAGGCAAACATGACGTTGGGGCTGCCGTAGGCATAGGCAAGCATGCATATCCATGCCCCGATATCCCGTCCGGTACCCATGGAGAAGATGACACTCTCTGGGCCGTGTTCCTCTCGGATTTGGCTAAGTTTGTTCTCTATAAGGTCGAATGCCTCATCCCAGGAAATCTCCTGCCATTTACCCTCCCCCCGCTCTCCAACCCTCTTGAGGGGACGGGTCAAGCGGTCGGGGTGATTGATGTATTGCGTCATCGCCAGGCATCTGGAGCAGAGACGACCCTGGTTCCAGGGATGTTCCGGGTCGCCTTCAATTTTAACGAGTTTACCGTCTTCGATGTGTGCTAGAACACCGCAACCACCATGGCAGCCAGGCCCGGCGGACCATGTAGTGGTACGCACAATATCACGGTTTTTGTTTTTCGCCATGGAGTCCCTCCTCACCTCGCCCAGATTATATCCCGCTCAAGTTGGAGAGCGCAAATAAGAACCTTTTGTATATAATAGCCATAGATATGGATGGTTGGATGCCCATCATTCTCAGCAATTCGGGTCAAGAACAGCCGTCGTTATTATTGCTACACTTGTTGCAGGAGGTAATAACACGGAAAACTGGGACAAGATAAATGCCGTACAGCGTATGCAGGACTATATCGAGCAGCATATCGCAGAACCGATAACCCTGTATATGCTGGCACAGGCCGCCGGGTATTCTCCATGGCACTCTGTGAGGATTTTCAAGGAATTAACCGGTAAGACTCCGTTCGAATACATCAGGGTGCTCAGGCTGTCCCGGGCAGCCGTAAAGCTTCGAGACGAAAATACCAGGATTATAGATGTTGCCCTTGACTTTGTATTCGATTCACATGAAGGATTTACCAGGGCGTTTTCTCGGCAGTTCGGAGTAAGTCCCAGAAAATATGGTAAGAACAAACAGCCTCTAAAACTGTTCATACCCCATGGTATCCGTGGTTCCTACCTCATAAAACAGAAGGAGGATAACGTGTCTGAAAAATCAAATATCAATACCGTTTTTGTGCAGGTTGTCGACCGCCCTCAAAGAAGGCTTATTCTGAAAAGAGGTGCTAAAGCAGCAAACTACTTCGAATATTGCGAAGAATTAGGGTGCGACGAGGTATGGGGTATACTTTCCAGTATCAAAGAGGCCCTGTATGAGCCAATCGGAATGTGGATGCCGGAAAATATGAGACCATCAGGTACATCGGTCTATACCCAGGGCGTCGAAGTGCCAGGTGATTACGCCGGCGAGGTTCCCGAGGGATTTGAATTAATCGACCTGCCACCGTGTAAAATGATGGTCTTCCAGGGCCAGCCGTACGACGACGAGGACTTTCAGCAGGCAATCGGAGACCTTTGGGAAGTGATGAAGAAATACAACCCGGAAATATACGGTTTTACCTGGGCGGATGAAGACGGTCCAAGATTTCAGCTGGAACCCCAGGGGTATCGTGGCTATATCGAAGGCAGGCCGGTAAGACAGGTAAACGTAAAATAGTTAACATTGGCATCATTTTAAGTGCGGGGAGTTGTTTCTCTCCGCCCTTTTTCTTTAGTTCATGATACCGGGAAATTAGTTCTTCTTCACAACAGGCATCTATTGAGAAATCAAAGGATTGAAAGGTATAATTAGCGTACTCTTGATATAATGCGATATAATCAATAACTACGAAATAATGTAAAAGTATATCACTGAAGAGGGAAATAGCTATGGAAGAGAAAATGTCGAATACCAAGACAATTCAGGAAGCTGCCAGGGAAGTCAAAGTATGCCGCGAGGCTGATGTGGTGGTGGTGGGAGGTGGTCCCGGGGGGCATTCGGCGGCGATAGCGGCAGCACGAAGCGGTGCCAGGACGGTGCTTGTGGAGAGATATGGGCATCTGGGAGGCATGTCTACAGGCGGTATTGTGATACAAATCCCGCACATGAGTGATGGCACTGAAGAGCAACAAATAATCGGTCTCACCCAGGAATGGCTCGACAGGCTGGATGAGGTCGGTGGGTGTCTACATCCAAAGAGAGATGAGATCGGTTCGAGTGATGAAAAGCTGGTATCGTACTGGCAGCGCTTTATGGGTAATACGGTCAGGGGACGGATAAAACAAACGGCGTGGGTGGACCCCGAACTGCTGAAGTGCGTCCTGAATGATATGGTCGAAGAATCGGAAGTAAAGCTATTTCTCCATTCCTGGGGTGCACAGGTAATTGTTGATAAAAATAAGGTTCAGGGCATAATCTTTGAAAGCAAGTCAGGTAGGCAGGCGATACTGGGTAAGGTCGTAATCGATGGTACCGGTGACGGTGACCTGTTACCCTTGGCTGGAGCGGAGTTTGATGGTGAACTTGACCCAAAGCTAAGGAGCTCGATGCTGGCTCTGGTGTTCCGATTAGGAAATTGTGATTACCAGAAGCTCTGTGATTTCAGGGAAAGAGAGCCGGAGAGGTATCAGGGACTAATGGCAGAGCTTGCCAGAGTTGCCGGTACTCGCCTCTTGCCCCTGCCATCGCCTCGTAACGATGTCCTGTGGGTAAACAATTGGATACCAAACCTGAACTGCATGAATGTGGAAGACGTCACCACGCTGGAGGTTGAGATGCGCAAGATGATGCTGCGGGGTCACGAATTCATGAAGAAGAATATCCCCACTTTTGAAAACAGTTTTATCCTGGACACGGCCTCACAGACGGGAACACGTGGCGGGCGGCGTTTAGTCGGTGAATATATAGTGACTCAGGATGACTTAGAGACCGGTAAAAAATATGATGATGCTATTGCGGTGATTCCGCGTTTGCGCCCAGTTACCCAGGATGATATAAGGGCCGGTAAAGAGTTGCCGGAAGATACTGCCCACATTCAGATTCCCTACCGTTGCCTCGTGCCGGTTAAGGTAGAGGGCCTGCTGGTAGCTGGCCGAAGTTTCTCGTCGGACATGGCAGCCAACAATATGGTTAACCTTATCCCCCATTGCATTGCCATGGGGCAGGCCGCAGGTACAGCGGCGGCGCTCGCCGTTAAGGGTGATGTCAATGTCAGGGATATAGATATCAGGGCCCTGCAGGACAGTTTGACCAAGCAGAATGTGCCTCTCCCCGGTGTCCCTTCGACTGTATCGAAGGCATAAATACAACCAAATTAAAACAATGCCTGACTGTAACTCACAACCACCGAAATTTCGGCAGTGAGGAATCTATGAGTGACTACTGTCGGGTATGCTAACAGAGGGTTTCGGGGGTCGAATCAGAAGTGCCAGTACGACTCCTACCCCGAGCAGGACAACACCAACTTGAAAAGCGAGCATATAACTCCCGGTGACATCAAAAATCAATCCGGCAATCAGGGGACTCCCGGCACCAAAGACCGTTAGGACCGGAGCAGTCCATCCGAGAATCCGTGCATAGTGTGTCCGTCCGAAGTATGCTCCTAGAATAACCGGGACGTTAACGAGCATTCCACCAAAACCAATACCACAAAGTACCGAACATGCATACACTAACGGCAGAGTCCGGGCGTTCATGAGAATTATCATGCCAGTGAACATTAGTGCCAAGCATACCGCAATCAGGTATTTACCTTCGAATCTCGTACCCAGTACTCCAAATAGCAATCTACCGATAATGCTAATTCCGACCATCAGACCCAGCGCGCTGGCCGCTGTTAAGCTGGTGAACCCTTTATCCTGGAGGTACGCTACCTCATGGATTGTTAAGGTACTAAAAGGAAACCAGAGAGTAAGGTCGCAGGCAAGTATTAACCATAATGCCCGAGTACGTAGCGCGGCTCGGACTGTCCAATCTACCGGGGTCTGATAGACTCGACTGATACCTGGACTTTCGGTAATTGTTCCAGGTGCTATTGGACTGACAGTCCCATCGGGGAATTGCCCCATTTCCTCCGGTTTATTTCTTACGAGCACACCTCCGATAGCTACCGCCAGTATAAGATGTATACCAGCCAGAAATGTCCAGGCTACCTGCCATCCTAGGCTGGTTATTAACCAACTGATGAACGGTGGAAATATAAGCCCACCAACACCGCCTGCAGCCAGGACCAAGCTCATAGCCAACGACCTCCGCCGAATAAACCAGTCATTTACCATGGCGGTAGTGGACAGGAATGACCCGAATGAAATGCCGATTCCTGCTAGTACTCCATAAAATAGATAAACATGCCAGACCTCTTCAACAAAGGCCATGCCTAACAGACCGAGAGCGGCCAGCGTATTACCGACAATGATGTTTTTTCTGGCACCAAACCTGCTGATGCTGATACCAACCAGGGGGCCAATCAATCCATGGGCTACTTCAGAAGCGGTGAGTGTACCGGACAGAGCAGTACGACTCCAGTTGAATTCCTCAGAGAAAACCGGGAGGAATACGCCGAACGAGTATACATAATTACCGCACATGGAGAAATATACTGCCATTGCCCCGGCTAATGCTACCCATCCGTAGAATCTGTTTCGCCCCATACGTACTATTAATGTCCTCCGAACGACATTGTTTTTCTAAACAACAAGTCAGGGCATTTTCGCCACTGACCTGCTTTGAATGATTATATCACCCAATCTAACGATGTGCCTTTGCCCGGCGTATCTTTGACTGTATCAAAAATGTAGAATCGCTACATCCGTTGACACCCATCACAGAAGTAGATACTGCCTCCCATGTACGATTGTTTGATAATTGTTCCGCTGCATACCGCGCAGGGTTTATCAATGGTATTCTGACTGAGTCTGGTTGCGTACCCTCCTGGCCTACCGAACAGGTCGCTTGTCGTATCCCTGCCTCTCTGTGCAGTCATCTCCTCAAGAGTAGACTTCACAGAGTGAAAAAGGGCTTTTGTCTCATCATCGGTGAGTGTGGTTATCGTCCGCTTCGGATGAATCCGGGCATTGTAGAGGATATCTTGCAAGACACCATTCCCCAGGCCCGGTATTCTCTGCTCAGTGGCCAGGAATGCCTTGGCGCTTAGTTTCTGAACTTCGTCAGAAGTGATGAGGTTATCGAAGTATGCCTTATCAAACTCATCTGATAAAGGCGAGGGCTTGTTTCTGGCGGCATCGTAGTAGGCATTATCGAATTCACCCTCCTTGAAGCACCACAGGCCGCCGTACATCTGAACGGAGGCACTGATGGCAGTGCCGTCATCAAATTCGATTAACAGTTGGTGCTTCTTGGGACGCTGTTCATCTCTGGTGTGAAACCTTAGTGCTGTGCCGTCGCTGAAAAGTGCCACAGCATCACCAATGCTTACTTCCACCATACCTCCACGGGCTGCAGCTGTGTCAACGGTTTTGCCGCGTAATAGAGCATCATAGTCCTTGGGGTTGTCATGGTACCAGGCGAACTTATGTGGGGAAAGACCGGCGACTACTCCCGCAATCCTCTTGCCGCCGACTGTCTCTGTCAATTGCCTTGACAGGTTTTCGGCTTCTGGTAGTTCGATCATGCATCACCTCCCGCTCCTTGCCGGTTATGATATTGCCTTCCTTAAATTATTGGCACGTATATATCGTCGAAACATGTACCCTTATATCAAAGGAACATCGGGATGTTTGTCCAGCCATGCGTACTCGTGGGCGATACCGTTTAGCTACGCTGTTAAACTGTAATAAGTTACCTTTGAATGCAGGTTTTATATACTTAGTCCGTCATAAGCAATTTCGTATCCATTTTTGGCGGCATATTTGGAAAGCTCAGGATGGACCGGGTTTCCTTCGTGTGAAATGTGTGTAGCCAAGATACGAGCATTATCAGCCAAAATACCTTCGTTCCTCATCCTGGCGACTTGATCAATAAATTGTGCCGCGTTCAGATGATCATCATCTCTGGCAAAACCAAGACCATACGTGTGGTCAAGGATAACGATATTAAATTTGATTTGGGTTAAATGAAATCCTTTCCATGTTTCTTCAGGAATTTGCGCTGTATCAGTGCCATAGAAAATCGTCTGTCCGTCAGCTGATACGGAATAAAGTAATGAACTTGTTTCAGGTCCGTGATTTGCCGGAAACGCTATCACTTTATAATGCCCGACATCAAAAGGTCGCAATGGTTCAACCTTATGAATCTCCAGATTTAGCTGCTGGCAATATATGGGGTCCAGAAGTTTCGCGCCCAATAATTCATCCTCGGCAAGTTTCGCAGCTTGTTGTAATGTGACAGCTGAGGCATAGAAGCTCAGGGGTGGAACGTCCACCGGTGCATACTCAGGATGTCGTGAAAAGAGGTTTGAAATGTCGAAGTGGTCTCCATGTGGGTGAGTCTGTAAACAATATCGAACGCTGGATAAATCGACATCAAATAGTAAAGAGGCGGACATGATGTCGGGGCCAAGGTCGATAATGAGGTCATTGTTGACCAGAAGGGAAGATCGCTTCCTAAAACTCCGACCGCCGAGTTCTCGAGCCTGTTGGCAATTATTACACCTGCAGAATGGTAACGGATTTGATGGAGCAGCTCCGGTGCCCAAAAATGTCAAGTTCATGATATTGTTAATATACTATATTGATTTAACGGTAACAACACAACCAATACACTATTGCCTCTGTTGAGTAATCATCGGGATGTTTGTCCAGCCATGCGTACTCGTGGTCGATACCGTTTGCTTTTTCTGTGGGATGATATATTGATATACATAGAAAAGGCAACCTAAATATCTAAGGTTGCCAAAGGACGCTTCTAATTACGAAGTTACGAAGCCAACTTAGTTGAATCATATCGATTTTAACCACGACTCATAACGCTGCCAAGATATTGGTCCCATTATAGCGTCATAGTAGGAATCTTTAATTTGGAATTTGATATTCTGTTGTTTTCGTGGTCTCACCTTACTGCGTAATGTTATATTAAATTCTTCAGGACGCAGAAAGAACACTTGTGCTGTATTTCTATTAACAAATATGCAATATGGCACATCCAGTTTGCCTTTCCAGATTGTCCTGCCTCTCCATATTGTTCTGCCCTGGCATAGTTCTATATAATCTTCATGCTTTCTTACTTTCGATTTGGTTACAGGTTCTACGATACTTTTCATTTTCTTAAATATCTCACTAGTAGGTTTTACAAATTGGATTGTTGATAGAAGGCGATATTGACCGATAACATAAATCCCATTCGTCAACGCTAGGTAACTCATTGAAAGAGATATTATGAGGTTCGCTAAAACAGCATAGTCACCATGGACTGAAAAATCATACGCGATTGCTATAACAGCAATATTATATACATAAGGGATAAAAATATAGAATGAGGCAATCCCAGAAAACAGAAGAATTCTTTGACTCGACCTGACCAAAGACAGTATTCCGATCATTAATAATGATACTGCGATCAAAATAGATACATAGAATATCGTAATGGAAAATACGTCTCTGCTGATAATTCCAACTGTAGCGGTTACTATCAAATGGACAATAAAAATAGTACTTAGTGCTAGATCCACTATGCCACACCTTTGATGGCTTTTTCTTAAGGTGTAGTAGTCCGCGGCTTTTTGTAGTTCATTTACTTCTATAGATGCGGCATTATTAGTGGACGTTACCTCTAACTTTGATATTGGTGGTATATTAGATCGAATATGAGGTGAACCATCTGGTCTGAAGGAAATCCTCGTACCGCAGAAACTACAATATCTTGGGTTATCTACCTGTTCCCTTCCACAATTTGGACAAAACATCATAGCCCTTCAAGGGTATAATATCTTTTCACTGGGCTGCTTTTCTTCATGAATCAATATTAGAATATCTCATTTTTGGTAGTGGATATTATCTACGCCAACAATAGCTACCAGTTTCTACTACCAAGATATCCTTCCCTTTTTATAGTAGATTTCATTCTCTCCGGTTCGGTCATCATTGAAAGTGATGTGAACATATTTGTCTGTTACCACAATCGGGTGGGCACTCATTACATCAGCGTTTAGGGCGAGAACGCAGTCAACGAGCCTCATTTCGGCACTCCAGGTACTACCTTTGTCTGTAGAGAACATGTAATAGAGAGCTTGTCTTCCATCACGCTCGTCACACCAAAGAAGATGGACAAGCTCATCGCTTACTGCCAGAACAGGCCAGAATGATTTTCCAGGATTTTGTGTTAATCTCACATCCTGCGACCAGCTGTTTCCACCGTCTGTACTTTTCTTGTAATAGACTTCATAACTCCCATCTCTATTGTCCCGCCACACCACGTGTAAGTTACTATCCTGAGCAACTATTTTAGGGTGTCTCGATTCCCCAGATTCATTTGTCAACCGTCTATCTGGCGTCCAACTGAGCCCACCGTCTAGGCTTTGCTTATAATAGATCTCGAGATTACCATTACGATTATCCTGCCAAACTAGATGGATTGTATTACCATTAATAGCTGGGAAGGGGAATTCTGCCTCAATACCACCTGGTGTTACCAGAGTATCCTCACTCCAAGTCACCCCACCATCAACTGAGCGCTTTTGATAGATTTTGAAGGTCGCAGTACGGTTATCCCGGAAAAATAGATTTAATGTGTCGTTGTATACAGCGGGGAACGGGCATCCTGATAAGGCCGGATTATTAGTAATTCTGGTTTCTAGTCCCCAGTCGATACCTGCGTTTGTGCTCTTGGAAAAATATTCCTCATAGTTGCCATCACGGTTGTCACGCCAGAACAGATATACTGTCTCACCGTTCACAGCAAAGGCTGTCCTAATAGAATAGAGGGGATTATCTGAAATAATTGTGTCTGACCCTTGCCATGTTACTCCGTTATCGTTACTGCGATTATAAAAGATTTCGCGGTTTTCTCCTCCAAGCCGCTGGTCAACCCAAGCTAAGTGTATTGTATTTTTATTAATCCCAAGAGAAGGGTAGAATGATGGCGCACCAGTAAATGTAATTTGGACTTCATTCTCCCATGTAATTGAGCATGCTGGTATTTCCTCATCCTCTTCCTCTTTCTCCTCTTCTTCTTCCTCCTCTTCTTCTTCTTCTTCGCTCTGCTCACTGGATGGTGCCCCATCACAAGACCATGCGACCAGAGTTAACGTAAGCAGACAACATAGAAATACACATAGGATTTTCTTGTCCATTCCACACCTCTTATATCGGTGTCAGGTGGACTGTATATCGCGTGCAAAGGATAACACCGTGAATGTGGGAAGTCAAAGGGTAAAAATAAAGCTATTGAACAAACATCGGGATGTCTGCATGGACGTAAGATGCATTTACCTTTTCATCACTTTGGGGTATCAAAAAGGTGAGTAAAAATACTCTCCTTGATATTCTCGGGTCTAAGCTTTGACTTAAAGACTGACGAAGGTTTTCGGTTCAAAATTCTTTTGAAAGGTCCATACGTGAGCGAGTCCATTTTTTAGACTGTAAAGGACCAGTTCCTGACCTTCATCTACTAATTTCTGGAAGTTTGGTCGCTGTTCCAGAAACTTCTCCTTCATAGCGGTGTCTTCAACAGGCTCCACCTTCCCCCTGACTCTAAGTTGAACACGTTGCTCATAATTATTAAAACAGAACTCCACGTCCGGGTTTTGCTCTAGTTGCTTGCCTACGTCCTTACTTCTCCACGTCTGGAATAAGATGCCATCCTCGTCGGCCTTTACTATCCCTATGGCCCTAACTCGTGGTGCACCGTCTTCCATCGTCGCCAAATGACTGGTCCGGTTTGTATTTAAGAACTCTAATATCTCTTTTTTATCCACATTACACTCCTAATTATTAATTATGGGCTTGATGGTAGGTAGGGCATCAAGCAGTCTGGTTTATCTGTATTGCCTTCACTAAATAATTGGCACGTAGATATCCAGCTCGGAAGTCGGGTCGTTCGTTCCCTTGAACCGCTGGCTGTCATAGTGCTCGAAAATGTAAGTGTAAGATTGCTCCAGGCCGGCTTCGGGCAGCCACTGGCTCAAGATTTTGGGTGGCCAGTTTGACCTTATCTCATCACCTTTCAAGGTAAAAATGGCGTATCTTGTCTCGGGGAGTATCCTGGCAACCAGCTCAAGGGGCAGGTCATCCAGTTTATCCACTTCCATACCGACGAAAATGTAGTCGTTCTTTGAGTCCGCTTCCTCCCCTTCGAAGTCAATCCATACTTCGTATCCTGATTCCGATGCCAGGTGTTTTATTGAGTCTTTCTTGCTCATATAGAAACTATTGAACCTTTTCCAGAGCTGGCCGATGGCATTTTGTGTGGACCATCCACCTGCCTCCTGGTAAGGGTTCCCGTAGAAGTCCAATCCCACAAGTATGATTTTTGTCTTATCTGTGAACTTCGGTTCCATTCTCGAACCTCCCTGCAACTGTTATGCAAGGATATAATAAACCAAAATCGCTGCTTGTCAACAACGATTTTGGGAGAAAATTGTATACTGGTAAATAGTTACCGCTGGGTTCTTAACTCCTGGCAGGGAGGATGGCTATGGCTGACCCCGGTGTAGTTACCTGTCCTTCATTGGTCTCTGTCCAGACCTCGCATTCAATGCAGTGGTCACCGTCCTGGATATACTTGTTGGTTACCTTACCTTTGCATATCATGGTAGGCTCGGTGCTGAGGGCTGGTCCGGGGATATCCATGCCTCGATATTGAGCACTGAGCCTTTTTAGCGTACCTTCTTCACCTATCCAGTTAATCATCATATTTGACAGGTAGGCATATTTCAGGTTTCCCATGACAATGACATCCGGAAGGCGGGCGACCTTCTGTGAGTAGTCCCTGTCCATGTGGATAAGTACATACTCCTCGTTGGCCCCGGCATACCGGTTTAGTTCCATCAGTGTTACCGCTTTCTTGTAGGGAGGTATCTCCATGCCTATTTCTACGTCATCCCAAAAGAGCTGAGCCATTTCTCTATCTCCTTATATCGTTTTAATACTGGCTGAGACCGGTACCGTGAGCGATACCGACGACCTCGCCGTTTTGATTTGTGAAGGTTCTCTCGGATGTCGTGATGATTAATTTCCCTGCCCGGCCTTCTCGCTCGACGATATCGACAATCTTGCTCGTGGTGGTAATCATATCACCGGGGCGAATTGGCAGGAAGTATTCGTAGTCGTTACCCCCATTCATACCGACACGGGCCGGTGGTAGGGGTACTCGTTGACGTGGTGCGCTACGACCCAGTGTAGTATAGAAGCACCAAGGCGCTATAATACCACCGAACCGGGTCTTCTTGGCGTACTCCTCGTCAACGTGCAGTGGATTGGGTGGGTCAGGCCAGTTAATCGCTCTGGCATAATCCTTGATTGCCTTCATCTCGACTAACTCGGGAGGGCTAACTGTCTCAACCCCGATGGCAGCCCTTACCTCATCGGTTATTAAGGATTCCTGGGCCATATCTATTACCTCCTTAAGAAATTATATGATATTACCTGAGTATCACCACTTATATATATTGGAAGGAGCCTTGTCCCAGATACGCCGCTCTTCTTCGAAGGGGGCTTCCTCAATACCGGACTGCTGTCCGAGAAGCATTGTCTTCCGACGTTCGCCGTAGACCTGCCAATCGCCCAGACCTGTACCGTCGGGGCTGCCAGTGCGAGCGAACGCTATCCAGGCATCCTGTACGTTTTGGGATAGGGTATCAGCGGCCGGGTCTGTTCCCACAATTTCGGGATTAAAGGTGCCCCAGAGGAAGCCTCCATCAATACCGTGGAAGGCGCCGAACATACCATTCTTCGCAGTGGCTTTCCAGGTGAACATATAACTATATGCAGGGTTACCACGGCCTCCATGGGCTTCTAGCATCTGGGTTGTGGGTATCCAGAACATACGCGCCGTCATTACGGCTATATAGATTTCAGCAGGTGTAACAGTGATACCTCGCCTGGTGAGTGCTTCTTGATATTCCTCTACCATACCTGTCATATCCCAGTCGGGCATCATCCTCCTGAACCGTCCGTACATGCGACCTTCAACCAGATCCTTTATTGCGGGGTCCATTGCCTGCCAGGTACGCCACTCATCGGCGGTGGTGCCTGCAATCAGAGGAATCCCGTCTGCCGAGCCTGCCCGGATACTGTCAATCGGTAGCTCAGGGAATATCTCATTATCAATTACCAGCATTGGTCCGCGAGCACCCTTCGGTGCCGAAAGCGCCTTGACATAATTTTCGAGCACCTGCTCCATAGTCAACGTCTGCAAGGAACTGGCACTGCCTCCGTCTCCGAGGACGTGGATGAAGTATTCTGCGTAGTTGTTAGCTTCGTCGAGGTCGGTCAGGAAGTGGGCGGAGCCGCTCTGGGAGATTGCTTTGTGAAAGAGCCCCCTGGCTTCCTTCATGGCGAGTAACGCTGCGACGCTGGCTCCTCCGGCCGATATACCAAAGATGGTTACGTTACCGGGGTCGCCACCGAATTTTTCGATATTGTCACGCACCCATTGCAAGGCAGCCACCTGGTCCAGCATCCCCTCGTTTCCAGTCGAAGGAATCCTGCCGTTGGTGATGTCCTTCAGCCTTAAGAAACCGAAAACATTGAGCCGGTAGTTAATTGTCACCAACACGATATCACCACGACTGGCGAGTGTTCCACCGTTCGACGCTGGTGAAGCACCGGTACCACTGGTAAAACCACCACCGTGAATCCAGACCATCACTGGTCGACGGGCATTGTCAATACCTGGCGTCCAGACATTCAACTGGAAGCAGTCCTCGTTTATAGCTGGCTGTACACCGAGGCTCAGGTCGAGCTTGGGACTGGGCTGGAAGGGGCTATCCGGGCTTATCGGGACTATGTTCTGCGGGGCGGTGGCAACATAGGACTTGGTTTCTTTTATTCCTGTCCAGGGCTCTACGGGCTGAGGAGGAAGCCAGCGCCTTTCTCCGGTAGGCGGAGCGGCAAAGGGTATTCCCAGGAAAATCTTAAGGCCGTCTTTCTCGATACCCTCGACTTTACCATTGGTTGTCTCTACTAAAGGATTCATCTGATTGTCCTTTCTATATTCAATTCCACTCTGATGTCTCCAATCTATACGCACCCATTTTATATGCCTATTTGAGCAGAGACGAGACTATTTAATTTACTATCTGCTCTTCGATTAGCTGGTCGATTTCACTCTGTTCCATGCCTAGGAGCTCACCGAGCACATACTGGTTATACTCCCCTATAAGCGGCGCCGGACGGCGAACCTCTGCAGGGGTCGCAGATAATCTCCAGGGTGGACCTACCACCAACCTCTTTCCCAACTCAGGATGCTCTATCTCGTCGAATAGATTCCGTCCTATTATATGAGGGTCTTTAGAGACCATATCACCTCTTAGGGTAGGGATAGCAGCTACTCCAGCATTTTGGAGGATTTCAGTCACCTCGTAATCGGCATGCTTTATTGTCCACTCAGAGATTAACTGGTTCAACTCCTCGCGGTTCTGCCACCGACCCTGGGTATCTGTGAATCGGCTGTCCTTGGTCCATGCGGGGGACCCCAGGGCTTTGCAGAAGGCCTGCCATTCATCCTCAGTCGATACCGCAATCGTCACCCAGTGATTTTCACCCTGACACGGATAGCAGCCGTGCGGGACCATGGTATGGTCAGCGTTACCATCACGCTCTTTTATTCTCTGGTTCATGGAGTAGTCCAGGAACGCCTCTCCCATCAGACAGCTAATCGCCTCTGACGATGAAAGGTCAATGTTCTGTCCCTTTCCGGTACGCTGGCGGTAAATCAAGGCAGCCAGTATAGCGAAGACCGAGGTTGTTCCTACCCTAGTATCGATAGCCCCACTGAGTGTACTGGGTTGCTTATCGGGGTAACCCGAAATATAGGCCATTCCGCTCATAGCCGAGAAGGTCGGAGCATAGCCGGAGTAGTTTCGCTCCGGTCCAGTTGAGCCCAAGGCTGATGATGATAACATGATTATATCGGGCTTCACTTCTCTAAGGGTTTCATAGCCAAGGCCAAGCCTTTCCATCACCCCGGGGCGCATGTTCTGGATTACCACATCGGCTTTCTTCACTAGCTCCTTGATGATTTTGATAGCCTTGGGTTTGGTCAGGTCCAGAGTAAGACTGAGCTTATTAAGGTTTACGTCATTGAATACGGTCGATTGGTCCGGGTTGCCCATCGTAGGTCCGGTCATTAGTGAACGGAGCCTGGTGTGGTCGAGTCGTTTCCTGCTCTCCACCTTTATCACCTCGGCTCCCAGAAGTGCTATTAAGAGGGTAGCGTAAGGCCCGGCCCATGCCCAGGTAAAATCGACTATCCTTATCCCATCGAGAGGGTATTCTTTCATATTAGTGGCCTTTCTGTCTTAGATGACACCGGATGTCTTCATTTCCGCCAGTTCTTCGCTGGAGAAACCCAGTCGTCTGCAATAGATTTCCTGGTTATGCTCACCCAGGAGGGGGGCGGCACGGTTTGCCTGCCAGGGGGTCTCGGAGAGCTTGTACGAAGCTGAAGGATAGCTGAGTCTACCTGCTTTGGAGTGGACAATATCAGCAAAGAATCCCCGCTCTTTCATCTGTGGCGAGTTAAATACGTCCGCGGTTGAATTGACTGGTGCCGCCGGACAACCATAGCTCTGCCCAAGATGGTATATCTCATCCTTGGTACGCTCTAGCATCCACTCATTAATGAGCGGCTGGAGTTCTTCAGCGTGCTCGCTGCGGGCAAACTCATCCCTGCACTTCTCTCCCATGGCCCACACCGGGTTACCCATCATCTGCACCATTGCTTCCCACTGGTGCTGCTGTGGAGCGAGGACTACTACATGACCGTCCTTACAGGGCATTAGCCCGCCAAGCATACCCCTTCGTCGCTCGACCATTGAGGTGTCATTGGTGAAGCTACCGATGTCTATCCTGTCCAGTGAGATGAGTGATTCCTGTCGGGATATGTCTATGTGTTGACCGGTACCGCCGAAGGTGCGTTTGAAGAACGCCGCCAGAGTGGCCACGGCCCCACTGAGCCCGGCATCGTAGTCACCCAGAAAACCACCGCCCTTAACCGGTGGAAGGTTGGAATTCTGACTCATGCTATAAGAGAACTGGGCCTGTCCGCTGGAATGGTAGATATTGAGATGGTGAGCCTTGTATCCTCGATATGGTCCTGTTTGCCCGTAGGGCGTTATAGAGGTCATGATAAGAGAAGGGTTGACTTCTTTCAGGCTATCATAGCCCAGTCCGAGGTTATTCATGGTGCCGGGGGTGGTATCTTCTATCAGAACATCAGTGTTTTTCACCAGTTCCGTGAAGACCTTTTTACCGGCGGTGCTCTCCAGATTCAGCGTGATGCCAAGTTTGTTGGTGTTGAGATAGAGGAATAGGCCACTTCGCTCGGGGTCGGGTATATCACCCGGGAATGGGCCCCTGTGACGTGCCTCATCGCCGGTACCGGGTTCCTCAATCTTTATCACCTC
The DNA here is from genome assembly GCA_020342155.1 of Dehalococcoidales bacterium. GTDB lineage: Bacteria > Chloroflexota > Dehalococcoidia > Dehalococcoidales > Fen-1064 > W589. The sequence continues at coordinate 1,640,336 of CP070842.1, read as the reverse complement.
CGCACCGAGGTCAGCGATGAGCTTGCTACAGTAGGGACCACTGACAAAATTACAGTATTCGAGTACCTTTACTCCAGATAACGCCTGTTCCATAATGCTAACACTTCCAGTCTAAGTCTAGTTCCGCTACTTCTTGATTGTCACTATCTTATATTTATATAGATGTGCTGACCCTGTCAAGGAATAGTCTTAATCGACTACTATTTTGCCCGGGATGCTGTATCGATGTAATAATGTCCTATACATACTATTTCTGGTATTATTGGTCGGGGTAATCGCTAACCACGCAAAGAACAATTGTGAATAGGGTGGCGACAATCGGGTATTACGCTGAATATTACAGGGAGAATGGAGGAAGCCTATGAGAGATAAGGTTACAACTGCTGCCGAGGCAATGGCAGAGGTTCAGGATGGGGCTCTAGTCGCCTTCAATTTTTGGGGCCCCGGCACACCACTCCATTTGATGCGAGCGCTACAGGAGCGGGGTGTAAAGGACCTGACAATATGCACCAATAATTACACTTTGAGGGCAGACATACTTAGGGAGCAAGGAGCGGTAGACGCAGCGATATTGCTCCCCCAGACCAGAAAAATAATCGTTGCCTTCAGTGGTGTACAGCAGGAGGATTCCTCGGCTTCTGTGGAGATAGCCAGGCGTGTCCAAGAAGGCACGCTTGAGATTGAAAACGTATCTCATGGTCTTTTTATTGAACGTATCCAAGCCGGGGCGATGCATCTCGGTGGAATCTACAGTCCGATAGGTATCGGTACCAGCCTCGAGGTTGGCAAAGAGAAACGCGTTATCAATGGCGTCGAATACATCTTCCAGGAGCCGATTGTACCAGACCTCGGTCTGGTCAACGCAGCGAAGGCGGATAAATTCGGTAATCTCGTTTGTCATGGCACAGCGCGAGCGGCCAATCCTATTATCGCAATGGCAGCCAGGTATACGATAGCCGAGGTCTTTGAGGTGGTCGAACCGGGTGAGTTGGACCCGGATGCCATTGTTGTCCCCGCGGCATTCGTGGACAGAATTGTATGCATTCCCGACGATGACCCACATAGCAGAGAACGGAGGATCGAACAGACCTTGCACAGTGTTAAGTACAGGTTACAAAAAATGGCCGAGGCCGAAGCTGAGGCTGAAGCCGCCCGGGGAGGCAAATCATGAAAGAAAAACTGACAGAAGAGCTGGTGGCAATGAGGGCTGCCAAAGAACTTGTGCCGGGTGATTACTGTAATCTGGGCATTGGTATTCCCTTGAACTGCGCCGCCTACGCTCCAGAAGGGGCAATGATACAGAGTGAGAACGGTGTATTGGGCTATGGTCCTGTACATGACCGGGAGAGCCTGGATGAGAATATAGAACGGGTAGACTGGGATGTGGCGGATGCCGGTATGAGATACCTGGAATATGTGCCGGGGATGTCTTACTTCGACATGCTGACTTCGTTTGCCATGATTAGGAGTGGCCGGCTTTTGAGTATTCTTGGCGGCCTCCAGGTCTCTGAGAAGGGTGATGCGGCTATACATACCATGAGTAAGGAAGATATTGCTTCGAAGATTGGCGGTTCTATGGACCTTGCCTGGGGAGCCAAGCGACTCATCGTTACCATGACCCACTGCGCAAAAGATGGCACTCCCAAGATTGTCCGTGATCTGACCATGCCGGTTACCGTTAGAGGACGTGTCAACCTGATTGTGACCGACCTGGCTGTAATAGAGGTGACCAGTAGTGGCCTAGTGCTCAAAGAAGTGGCGCCGGGCTGGACACCCGAAGAGATACAGGAGCAGACTGGAGCTACCCTAACTATTGTTCCTGATGTGCGGGAGATGGAATTTTAGAGCGGATTTAATTTTATTACTCGATGGCTTTTCGGGGTATGTAAAATAGTTTCCGATACTGGTAGAAAGGACCAAGAAATGAGTGAGATTACCGTTGAAACGACCGGCGGAGAAATTCGCGGCACAATGGAAAGAAGGGTCTTCACCTTCAAAGGAGTCCCTTACGGTGCTTCGACAGATGGCAGGCGTCGTTTCTTGCCACCACTACCGGCTGAGCCGTGGAGCAAGAGGCGTTATTGCACTGACTATGGGCCGCTCGCTCCGCAAACGGGAGATATAATTGACTGCGAGGTGGCAGCAGGTGATGAACAGATTATGGGACTCAGGAGACACCTGCCACAGAGCGAAGACTGCCTGGTGCTGAATGTCTGGACACCCGGTATCGGTGATGGCGAGAAGCGTCCGGTCATGGTCTGGCTGCATGGTCGTGGTTTTGCATCTGGAGCAGGCTCAGAAACGATGTATAATGGTGCTAATCTTGCCAGGCGTGGCAATCTGGTTATAGTCACCATTAATCATCGACTGAATGTCTTCGGTTATCTGCATCTGGCTGATATCGGCGGTGAGGAATTTGCCGGTTCGGGTGTGGCCGGAATGCTGGATGCGGTTCTGGCTCTTGAGTGGGTACGGGACAATATCGAGGCTTTCGGTGGCGACCCCGGTAATGTTACCATCTTCGGTGAGTCCGGTGGCGGTGCCAAGGTCAGCACACTGCTGGCTTTGCCCTCGGCGAAAGGTCTGTTCCACAAGGCCATTATTGAAAGTGGCCCCGGGTTGCGAGGCGTGGAACCTGCTGAAGCTACAGAGTTTGCCGAGCGTCTGCTGGCTGAACTGAATATTAAAGCGAATAAACTGCATAAACTCCAGGAGATGCCGATACAACAGGTACAGGATGCCGTAAAAAAGGTAGTGCCAGGGCGTTCCGCTCTGGGTATGGGGGCAAGTCTCCCCAGATATTTATCGCCGGTGGTGGACGGCAAATACTTCCCGACCCACCCGTTCGACCCGGTGGCGGCACCAACAGCGGCGGATGTACCGGTCATCGTCGGCACTAACCGTGACGAGAACGCTACTTTTCTGGCTGCCGATCCCAAGCGCCGTCGACTCACCGAGGCAGAGCTTCGCCAACGTTTAACTCCTCTGCTCGGAGATAAGCTGGATAAAGTAATCAATGTCTACAGGAAGACGCGACCTGATGCTACACCTTGGGACCTGTTTGTCGGGATTTCGAGTGAGGGAATGCGGAGACGGTCTATTCAGCTCGCGGAGTGTAAGTCAGCCGGTGGGACAGCCCCGGTCTTCATGTACCTCTTCACCTGGCAGACCGACTATTTCGGCGACCTCTTCAGGGCATGTCATGTTCTCGAGATTCCGTTCGTTTTCGATAATATAGATGATGTAGCAATAACAGGTGGGCGTTTCGATAAGTACGAGCTGGTCGAATCAGTGAGTGAGGCGTGGATTGCCTTCGCCCGCAGCGGAAATCCAGA
>CP070842.1:1610929-1636901 GCA_020342155.1 Dehalococcoidales bacterium | reverse complement strand
ATGGAATCTCCTGGTTCACCGGGGAATGAATCGATAGTTACCGTGTAGCCGGAGTTCAGTGTTACCCTGTCGCCGGTCGCGTCATGCCGTGCGGTGACGCGGGAAGTGACTGAAGCCGCATTCGGGGTTATCCCGAAGGGTAAGGTTTGCTTACAGACTGCCTGCCCACTTACCGTGGCGGAGAATGCCTCGTCACGGTATACCTCAGTCCGGTCAAGCTCAATCGAATATGAGTAAGAGAAGTAGTCATCGACACTCAAAGCGTACACCGGTGCCGGGCTGGCTAACATCAGGCTAGATACCGTGCATGCAATGACGATTAGCCGCCACATACTTCTGAGAGAGTATCTGTTTTTTCTGGCGATTGCCGTTACCACTTTGGTCGTGTGCCTCCTGAGTACCGTCTTTCGGGAGGCTTTCCTCGCTTTTTACAGAGAAGGGAGGAGCTTGCCTCCTCCCTTCTCATCACTACCTCTCTAGCTCGGCTATATCGGCGATTTCCCCGTTAAGCCATACGACGCCTTAAGAGGAAGATGGTGGCGGCTGCTGTGAGAACCGCACACCCGCCGATTATTCCACCGATAAACCACCAGTTAAGGTGGGACGGTTCTTCTGGTATTTCGGCTTTCTTCGATACGACGAAGATTGTGGAAAGGTCGTCGACGTCCACGGTATGAAGCCCTGTGGTTGCTGCGATAGTGGTGAAGGTCACCGTTTGTTCGGAGTTTCCGGCAAGAGTAACTGTCCTGGACTCTATCACATTACCGTCTATAAGCAGTATCACCTCGTAGCTACCTTCACCCTCGCCTCGATTGGCCACGACGACATCTATAGTGACCGTCTCTCCGACTATAACCGCTGCTGTTGCCGAGAGTTCGTTGGTAACAATGTCTGCTTCGGGCTCGGGCTCAGGTTCAGGGGGCTCGATCACTTCCCCCTCCTCAACGATGAAGATGCCAGTGAAACCGCCAACACTCACTGTGTAGCTGCGAGCTGCAGACCTAATTACTTCGAAATATACTACCGTGCTCTCACCACCACCCAGGGTAACCTCTCGGACTTCGGTTACCACACCGACAATGAACAGTTCAAGCTGGTAGGTGCCGGAGAGGTCACCACTATTGCTTAGCGTAACGGCGATCGTGACTACCTGGCCAGTCTCAACCTGACCGGGAGTGATTGACAGCTTACTGACTTCGAACGCGGCTGGAGCATGGGCTGCCAGGATAGCGAAGCCGGTGAAGTGGTCAATCTGGGCGGAGACAGTCTTATTCTCCGTATCCACTGTAGATGGTAGCTTAGTCCACGTGCCTGTGTCTTCGTCCCACATAGCGATAGTCAGGTTCTCTTCCTCGACACCCTCTGGGAGAGTTGCCGGGTCGTAGGTGATGGTGATGGTTATCGGTGGGTCGAAAGTAGCCCCATCCGGATCGAAGTCATAGACCAGGCCAATGACTGAGTTGTCGGTGGGCGGGTCCGGTTGAGGGTCCATCGTAACCATGGTGATTACCGAGATTGGGTCACCATCTTCTTTTAGAGCCTGGGTTCCTTCGGGTAGGGTGAGTGAAGCCAGACCGTCGTCGGATAAGGCGATGAACTCCTTAATGAAATAGCCTTCTGTATCAACTATATTTGCTACGTAATTAATGCCTGGCGGTAGTGGTGGTGGTGGAAGGAATCCACCGCCTCCTGATGGTGGTGGATGTGTTGCCCACGCGATGGTAGATTTGGCACCGAATATCAGGTCGAAAAGAGACTGGAAATCGAGGGTACCGATGCCCTCGGTGAACCACATCGTGTAGTTGGTGCCATCACCGATAACGCAGGGGGCACCGACGCTACTCCAGAGATTGCTCGAGATACCGGTAAGGTCAGTTTCTTCTACTGCCCAAGTAGTCCCATCATCAGAAATAGCATAAGCGATGACAGAACTCGTATTACTGATAAGACTATTGATGGTTGTGAGGTCTTTGGCTAGATAGGCGGTCAGGAATGCCTCAATACCGTTGTTGTCAAGCTCGTCCCATAGGCCGCTAAGGTCAAGGCCACTTATCTCAGTGAGCAGCGTGACTATGTCACTTATCGTAAGGTCGGTGGTGGCTCGGCTAAACCACATCTCGTAGGAATCAGTTACTTTAACCACACATGGATCGCCGATGCTCTCCCAGATAGGCCCGTCACCAGAAAGTACTTCTCCTGAATCAGTCCAGACCTGTCCGTCTGTAGAGGTTGCATAACCAATGAAGGAGGTTGTGCCATTCAGCAGGTTGAGTGCGGCAGATAGGTCGAAGCTGTCGGTATCTGTCAAGACAGCTGCTATCTCTGCCAGTGTGAGGTCGCTCTTGGCACCCGTGTACCACATCTTGTAGGTGGTGTCATCGAGGATAACGCTAGGGGCACCGGCACTGTCGAATATATCACCGTCCGCAGCAGGAAAGACCTGGTTATCTTGGACGGTCCATGTAATAAGGTCGGCAGAAGTAGCGTAACCGATGACGGAGCGGACCTGGCTTAGAAAAGTCTCGATGGCGGCTTGTTGTACATTGGGATCAGGATTGTCAAGGTCATCGAGGATAGTGGCCAATTGGGCTCCAGTAGTCCAATCCGTTTCCAATCGACTGTACCACATCTTGTAGGTACCGCTATCGAGAATGACACACGGGGCCCCGATCCCGTTGTGCAGGCTGCCGCCACTGGCCAATACCTCGTTATTCTCAACTGTCCAATTTACGCCGTCGGGTGAGGTAGCATACCCGATAACCGTGGTGATGCTGTCCAGAAATGCCCATAATTCAGCTGCATCGCTGGCGCTAAGGCCGGCAAGCTGGTTGAGTAATCCACCGAGGTCCATGTTAATAAAGGCATCGGCGATAGCAGGGCCATTCAGGCTGGTAATTCTGTCTGCGATAGCCCCATAGGACTCATCCAGTCGGAGTCGTGTATACCACATCCGGTAGGTGTCGTCGTCTTCAATCACCCAGGCGTCTGCCACCAATACCTCACCACCTAGGCTGATGTCACCTCTATACTTCCAGCCCTTACCTGGGATGTACTCCGCTGACACATTGTCTACTATCGGGGAAAGCAGCAGACCCAGTACCAGCACTGGGACCACCAATAATGTCACTACCCTGGCCACCAACCTCATATCACCACCTCCGGTATCGCCGGATATAAAATAGGCACACTTTATCAGTATCGAAGTATGACCATTCTGCTTTATCAGCTTCAGTTTGTCAATACATCCTAAGTGTGGGTTGTTACTCCATCCCCATACCCAGATACTGGCGTATCCCTTTGCAGGCAGGATTGCGCGGTATCATTATATAGTGTATGATGTCTCTGATAATAGATAGCTGGCGGTTGTCTGAAGAAATATCAGGCGTAACCGGAGAGCAAGTTGGTGCGAATCCAACGCAGTCCCGCCTACTGTGACTCGCCCGGAGCGAGAAGCCAGGACGCCGGGCCGCCAGATATCCTTAAACCTTCGCGGAGAAGGGGGTGGGATAATGAGTAAGACCTGAGCTGAATCCCCCTTGCGTACAGTGTAAGGGGGATTATAATTTGGGCAATTTGTTTAGTAAAATCAACTCTTAAGTTGGAGGTTACGTTTCGTGAAAATGAAGCGAAGATTTCTATTGCTGTTTCTTAGTTGTATTATGGCATTGGCCCTGGTGGCGTGTTCTTGCGATGGGTTGGAACTGGGAGAGGAGGAAGAAGAGGAGGAGGAAGAAGAGGAGGAGGAAGAAACAGAACTACCGTTCCAGCCCGGGACTTACACCGATGATGCCGAAAGGCAAGTGGATATCACGGAGGAACCTGAGAGGATTGTGTCTTTCGGGCCGGCTATTACTGAGATACTCTTTGCTCTGGGGTTGGGCGATAAGGTGGTTGGGGTCACCGATTTCTGCGATTACCCTGAAGAGGCATTGGAAAAGCCAAAGATTGGGAATGCCTGGAGTCCATCGATTGAGAAGGTGGTCGAGCTGGAGCCGGACCTCGTCCTGACAGTTGACTCCGTACAGTTCATCAGTGACCTTGAGGGCTTGGGATATACCTATCTTGTCCTTGATCCGGACGATATTTACGGTATCATAGACAATATCCGGCTGGTCGGGGAGGTTACCGGCAAGGCAACTGAGGGTGAGCGCTTGGCCAGTGATATGGAGCAGGTGATAGCTGATGTCACCGGGCGTGTAGAAGGTGTCAACAAGCCTAAAGTCTTCTTCATTGTTGATGCCACTGACCCGAATATGCCCTATACGGCTGGCCCCGACTCCTTCATTGATGGCATAATAAACCTGGCCGGTGGTGAGAATATCGCTGCCCGCGCAGCCACTGAATGGCCACAACTGAGTATCGAAGAGATAGTGGATGCCGAACCGGACATAATCGTGGTTCAGACAATGATGGGAGGCATACCCACTATAACTGTCGAGGAGTTGGAAGAGCATATCATCTGGCAGCAGTTGGATGCTGTCGAGCAGGGACACATCTATTTTATTGATGGCGATCTCATTAGTCGTCCCGGTCCCCGGATTGTGGAAGGACTTGAGGAGATGGCAAGGGTAATTCATCCGGAGCTCTTCGATTAAGGTAGCATATCTGTTCAGGAGGGAGACTTGGCCAAGTTGCTGCTGATGAGACACGGTCTCACCGAATTTAATCAGGACCGTCGTTTTATGGGGCACAGCGACATCGAGCTGAGTACTACTGGGCGCCAGCAGGCGGAAAAGTTACGTGACTACCTGGCTGACGAGAAGATTGACGCTGTCTACTCCAGCGACCTGAAGCGGGCAGTGGAAATGGCCGAGATTGTCTGTGAAGGACGGGGGCTGGATATTGTCACCTGTCCCGAACTACGGGAGTGCAACTACGGCACTTGTGAAGGCCTTACATTCAGCGAGATTAATGATAGTTATCCCCATGTAGCCGAGAGGTGCATTAACTTCACACTTGAGCTTGAGTTCCCGGAGGGGGAATGCTTTGTGGATTTCTTTGAACGTACCAGCCACTTTATCGAGAGGCTTAAGGAGCACAGACCATCGGAGACGGTACTGATTTCGGCGCATGATGGTCCGTTAAAAATACTGCTATGCCGTCTGTTGGAGATCGGTGACGACCACTGGTGGCAGCTTAGGCTCAATAACGGTTCTCTGAGTATTATAAACATATCCCCACGAGGAGCTGTACTGAGCCGGTTGAATGATGTCTCCTTCCTGAGCGGATTAGGTGATTAGTTGAGGGCAAAGTATCCTTAGGGGTGTACGATTGGGCCGCGATTATATCGCGGCCCAACTTGTAGTCAGAAGGTGAAATTTCAAGAATTCGATATTATTATGCTTTCTCTTGAATGGGAAGGAGTAGAATTATAAGGAATAAAGAAACACCTCCCTGCTATAGAAGAGTGTCCGAATATCTAATTATTGTCCTTAAAAAGTCTTAATAGATGAGCCATCCAAATCTGATGCTTTCTATTTTCCCTCCCACATGCTTGATTGTAGGAAAGTCGCGAGATTAATATCTTGATTGGTAATCTTGAGTTTACGCCGGATTTTTTCCCGGTGACGGTTAATGGTGGCTTCGGATACACCACGTATCTCTGCGATTTCTTTAGTGCGCATTCCGTTCCGGATCATGTTACAAATGGCGATTTCGGTCGGTGTCATTGAATGGTAAGAAGAAGATAATTGACTGATGAACGACGAGGTGATTTCCTCTAGGTTGGTCTGGAGCATCTCCACATATTTTACCTGGGCTGGAGTTAGTTGTAAGGCGAGGGCGTACAGTATCGGCATCAGGATTTTATCGACGTTCATTTTTATGTCTCGGTGGATTTCCTGTTTCTCTTGCTCAATCCGGGCCAGTACTGTATGCAGAGCTGTGTTAGCCTCCTGCAAGGCTTTACGTTCCAGGGTTAGTTGTAGATTAGTCTCCTGTAATTCCAAATCCGACGATATTCGCGTGGCTATAGTACCGATCTGCTCGGCTACAGCATCCAGCAGAGCACGTTCCTCCTTTAAAAAAGGACCTTCATCGGCTGGAGGGCATTCTTCCAGATAAAAGACGTCGACCTCGCCTACCGCTTCATGGTACATGTAGATCCGGGACGACTGTCGCCAGTTGGTCACTTTAAATCTATCGCTTGTGCAGGTTTTTCCTTTAAAGAGGATCCGGGTGCAGGCGAGTTCCGGATATTGCCATGAATAAGGTAAAAAGTTCACGAGTTCCTGTAGAAGATTGTCAAGAGAATAAAGATTACGCTCAGCTAGTTGGGAAACCCCATAAAGGCAATTCAATTCCTTAATGCGCTCGCGTAGTGCAAACTCGACTCTATCAGGCTCGGTTTCGGTGGGAAATGGTATTCGCCACAATAGTGCCAAGTCTTTCGAGGGAAAAGGCAGACGTTGACCTTCAGTCGGATATGAAGAGTTTTGCTTTTTAACCACTGGATTTCTCCGCTGGAATGCCTGTTCTGGACAAAAAATCACCTTTACCAAATATATTACCTATATTTTATAGGCAATATGGGTGTATTTATTCAGCATTTACATCACTAATACTATCACGTATCCTAAATATTATCAAGCAGAAAGGATTTATAGGAGGTTAACATGCCGTCCCAGACACTCGAGCAAATCTTGGAAGGACGCCGCAGTCAGCCGAACCAACTCATTGAAGTACTCCACGATGCACAGAAGGAGTACGGTTACATTTCCAGAGAGGTTATGCAGGCTGTATCCCAGGGTCTTGGAGTGCCGATTATAGAAGTCTATCGGGTATCTTCCTTTTATAAAGCCTTTCGATTAAATCCATCCGGGAAGAATGTACTCACCATGTGCATGGGCACAGCCTGTCATGTCCGTGGTGCTCATCTTCTTCTTGACCAGGCAACCGGTCAGCTCGGAGTCAAACCAGGTGAGGTAACCCCTGATGGCCTTTTCTCCGTCGAGAATGTTAACTGCCTGGGTGTTTGTGCTATGGGGCCAATCGTTACGGAAAACGGGTCGTATCATCAACACATGACACCTGGGAAGCTTCGTAAGTTGATTGAGACCCTTAGAAACAAGGAAGCGGAGGGTACCAAACATGCCCAGGCTTAATAGTCACCGTGAACTGGAACACCTGCGCGAGCGGCTCAAGGAGCAATGGAAGAACACTACCACTACTGTGATGGTATGTGGGGGGCCCGGTTGCCAAGCCCCGCGTTCACAGGCTATTGTTGACGCTGTCAGGGACGAATTATCTAAGCAGGGGCTGGAACAGTTAGTACGTCTGCGAGCCACGGGGTGCCACGGCTTTTGCGAACAAGGCCCCATCATGGTCATTGAGCCGGGTAACATATTTTATTGCAATGTTTCACCGGAGGATGCTTTCGAGATAGTTTCACAGACACTGGCAAAGAATGAGGTAATCGAGCGGCTGCTGTATCTGGATCCCGTTTCGGGCGAGAGAGTCAAAACTGAAGCTGAGATTCCCTTTTATAAGGTGCAGGACCAGCAGCTACTATCAAAGAATCGCATGGTCGATCCATGCTCTATCGAGGACTACATCGAAGTCGGCGGATATTCGGCACTCTCCAAAGCACTCCTTGGCATAGATCCAGAGGATGTTATTAAAGAGATTGAAACCTCGGTTTTACGGGGACGTGGTGGTGGTGGCTTCCCGACGGGGCATAAGTGGAATGAGTGCCGGGGGGCACCCGGCGATGAAAAATACGTAATTTGTAATGCGGACGAAGGTGACCCCGGGGCTTACATGGACAGGGGCGTGCTCGAGGGTAATCCACATCTGGTTCTAGAAGGTATGATGATTGGCGCCTGGGCTATCGGTGCTAGAAAGGGGTATGTCTACGTCCGTAATGAATATCCGCTCGCAGTCGAGCATTCCCGAATCGCAGTCGAGCAAGCCCGCAAGCTCGGTCTCCTCGGCGATAACATCCTGGGTTCGTCCTTCTCGTTCGACGTGGACATCGCCCGGGGTGGAGGGGCTTTTGTCTGTGGTGAATCAACAGCCCTTATGGCTTCCATAGAAGGTAAGGTCGGTGAACCACGGCCCAAGGATGTCCACACCGTGGTGGACGGCCTTTACCACAAACCAACAACCCTTAACAATGTCGAGACCTGGGCTAACGTTCCTTCCATTGTCCTTAATGGTGCTTCGTGGTTTGCTTCGAAGGGGACTCAAAGGAGTAAGGGTACTAAGATTCTCTCTCTTACCGGCCGTATCAAGAATACGGGTCTGGTTGAGGTAGCCATGGGAACGCCCATCAGTACGGTGGTATTTGACATCGGCGGTGGTGCAGTTGATGGTAACAAGATTAAAGCAGTCCAGACCGGTGGTCCATCGGGTGGGTGTCTGCCTCTGGATAAATTTGACCTACCTGTCGACTTCGATGTGCTCTACGAAGCCGGTTCTATGGTCGGCTCGGGTGGCATGGTGGTGATGGATGATGGCTCATGCATGGTGGATGTGGCTAAGTATTTCCTGACCTTTCTTCAGGACGAGTCGTGCGGTAAGTGTCTACCCTGCCGCGTAGGGATTGACCGCATGCTCGAGATAATTACGGATATCACCGAAGGCCGCGGTAGACCGGAGCAACTCGACCTTCTTGAAGAGCTGTCCGACACGGTTTCCCAGACCGCTCTGTGCGGGCTGGGTAAGACCGCACCCAATCCGGTACTTTCTACTTTGCGTTATTTCCGTTCGGAATACGAGGCACATATCAACGACAAGAAATGCCCGGCAGGGGTCTGTAAGGCTCTGATTACATACTGGATTGACCCAGACAAGTGTCCTGGCTGTGGAGTCTGTATACCGGGGTGTGTTCGACAGGCTATCACCGGTGGCAAACAACAAGTGCATGTTATTAACAATGAGCTTTGTCAGAAATGTGGCATATGCCGAAGTGAGTGCAAGTTTGACGCAATACAAATTATCTGAGAAAACGAGGTAGTGATATGCTGCAGCAGGTTAACGTTAATATAGACGGAGCCAACATTCGGGCGACCAGGGGAACCAGTGTTCTCGATGTGGCGGTTGAATACGGTATCTGTATTCCCCATCTGTGTCATGTCCCATATCTGTCCGATATTGGTGCGTGCCGGCTGTGTATTGTTGAACATGTGGTCAATGGACGTTCTAATGTCACCACTTCCTGCACTTTAAACGTGGAGGAAGGCATGGTGATTCAGACCAACACGGATAAAATCCGGAAATTACGCCGTAACCTCGCGGAGTTGTTGGTGGCCCAGGCCCCTAACTCTCGTGCGATTCAGGATATTGCTGTGCGTTGCGGGGTCAAGGAGGTCAGGTATCCTTTTCGGAACGATGATTGTGTTTTATGCGGACGCTGCGTGCAAATGTGTACGGAGGTCTGGAAAGCCCGGGCGATTGGCTTTGTCGGACGGGGCAAAGAGCGCCACGTCGACTACCCCTTTAGCGCCCGTCCCGAGTTCTGTAAGCAATGTGGCAGCTGTGTGCAGCTTTGTCCCATGACCATCGCTCCCTGCAACGGTCCCATGAGACCCGGTGAGGAATACCTCTGCCGTCAATGTGAATCGCAGCTTATGATTGCCGACGAGACGCCAGACCACTGCGTGTGGTGTAAGCTGGGCGAAGGCTTCGCCTGCGGCCGCTATGTCGGTATCTAAAGCTAGCAACGAGGAATTCGGGTCTATTCTCAGGGCACTCTGATTAGGAGCCTGCTTTCCTCTCGGCTTCATACTTTTGCAGAGCTTCGCTTACCTCAGGCATTGACAGGACCTGTGGGAATGTAAAATCCGTGCCTTTCTCCTGAGCCGTTTTTCTCAAGGCCCTCAGGTCGTTGCCGAATTTACCATCCCTCCACTCCAGGGCGGCTCTTAGTCCCTTTTCCCGGTTCATCTTACCGAACTCCTGAACGGCGGGATAGGTATGAGAATAATCATGTAGCTGCCCGTTAATTTCTACGGCTACCCTCATACCCATTATCTCCATGCTCTTGTTGCAGGCGAATTTATTGAAAAAGAGGAGTTCACTGGGTATCATGGCCAGTCTTTTGGCAACCATTGTCACTGTCTCTTCAAGCTTATCTGCGGGCACAGACATGGTAGCCAGGCCAATCTCAGCTGCTTCCTTACCGGTGATGGGATCACCTGTCATGCAGAGGTACTTCGCTTTTTTCAGTCCACACAGCCAGGGCCAGTAGATGGTATCCGGTACAGACATCGCTCTCGCCGGTGGATAGCCGGTGACTGCATCATCAGCCATTATGGTGAAGTCGCACCAGGTCATGAGCTCACTGGCGCCTGCCATGGCGTACCCGTGTACCTGGGCGATGACCGGTTTCTGCAGGTTCCAGATGGTGAACCAGACATCATGGTGGTAGTATTTGATGTGGTCCTGCCGGGCTATCAGGGGAGACAGTTCTTGTACATCATAGCTGGCTTCGAGGTCGTATCCGGCGGAGAAACCGCGCCCGGCGCCTTTGATAATGACCACTTTCACCTCAGTATCACGTTCGGCAGAGACGAGGGCGTGGCGGATGTCCATCAACATCGGATAGCTGAGAGGATTCACGTCGTCCGGCCGGTTGAGTGTGATTCTAACAAGCCTGGCGTCTTCCGGGTCCTTTTCGTAAATGATATTCTGATACGGGGTTCGGTTAACCATATCTGGTGGCATTTGGACCATTCTTGATTCACCTCCTCTTTAATTTCTGACGGCCTATTGCTAATACAAGCTTCATTCTGGCTGTCTGAGAAAGAATAGCACAAAGCAAGACCACCCAACAATTGAAGGATTGTTACCCAGTCAAGTTCGATTTATGATACAATTCCGCAAACTGACTGAGTACGTGAATGTAATAAGGGCAAGAAAATGGCAGAAGACAATATTAACCCCATGAAAGGTGTTCTTGACGTGATTGAGGACGTACCAGGTTATAAGGCCTTTTTCACGGTCGATGAATTGAAAACCAGTTCTAAAAAGCTTGCCCGTAAATATCCTGACCGTGTGGAGGTCCTGAACATCGGGCATTCAAGGCGGGGTGACCCGATTGAGGCTCTTAAAATAGGTAGCGGACCAAAGCAGGCAGTATTGTTTGCTATGCCGCACCCGAACGAGCCTATCGGTAGCATGACTCTGGAATACTTATCATCGAGATTGGTGGAGGACGATTCACTTCTCCAGTCTCTTAATCATACGTGGTATTTAATAAAATGTATTGACCCGGATGGCGCTCGCCTGAATGAAGGCTGGTTTAAAGGTCCGTTTACCGTAGAAAACTACACTCGCCATTATTATCGCCCTGCTTCTTTCCAGCAAATTGAGTGGACATTTCCTATCGATTATAAGACTCTTCATTTTAATAGCCCCTTACCCGAGACTCAGACACTGATGTCTTTAATACGCAAGGTTCGTCCTGACTTCCTCTACTCGATACATAACGCGGGTTTCGGCGGGGCCTACTTCTATATATCGGAAGCTACCCCCTCCTTGTACAATAGTTTTCACCAGCTAGTCGACAGCCAGGGCTTACCCTTACATCTTGGTGAACCGGAAGAACCCCATATTCCGAAGTATGCTGAGGCCATATTCAAGATAACAGGCGCTCAGGAACAGTATGATTATCTGGAAAAACACACCAGTGAAGACCCTGCAAATATTTTTAAAGCAGGTACCGACAGCTTTGCGTATACTTCAAGATTCTGCCATCCCTTCGGACTTGTCTGTGAGGTGCCTTATTTCTATCATCCAGCAATCGAAGATAATTCTGTCTCAGATATACCGCATAGAGAAGCTATCCTGAGCTCAATAGAAAGTGAGAGAGAAGAGTTAAATTTCTTAAAAGAGCAATATAACAATGTCAAAGAGGTACTAACAGTAATATCGCCATTCCGGGAGGCGATTGAAGAGTATGTGAGGTTTTTTGAATACCATCTGTCTGCCGAGGAGAACTGGGCATGTACCGAGCTGAGAGTCGCCGAAAAAGCTACAGTTGCCGAAGAATTCGACAACTTGCGGATTCGAAGATTTTATCAGTTGTTTCCTTTATGCCTGTTCATTCGCCTTCTTGAAAGTGAAATGGAAGCTGGAGGCAAATCATCAATTCTTTCGTCGACATACGATACTATCAGTGATGCTTTTACGCGGCAGGTTCAGGAATTTGAAAATGAAGTTGACTACCAGGTAATCCCTATCCAAAAACTGGTGCGTATTCAACTGGGAAGTGCCTTGATAGCAGCCAAACATGTTTCTCATTAGTCAGAGGCACAGCAATAGTCTATATTGCACTTTATAGTGTTTTATTGGATCTATCACAGGTGCCGTTTTAACGCGGGTGCCCTCTGTGGATAGAAACAGTCACTCGTAGTATTGGATTTTGAGAAGCAAGATGCTCTATCAACCGATGATGCTTAATAGAAGAGTTCTAGGCTAATAGTGCCTTCTCTAAACGGTAAATCAATGACTCGTCTACTCCATGTGCCTCTGCATATCCTTTGACCGAACCGTGTTCATGTTTGAGTGTGGATAAGAACAAGGCCATTGACTCAGGTGAGGCTTTAAAACGGTACTCTGGCACATTTTTTAGAGCTTCTGCCGTTATAGGGTCATTACTCCAGCGGCTAATTCCTTCTTTCATGTATAGATCCGAAAGAGTGTAGTCTTCAATGACATCCTCATCCGTCACTCCCAGAATACCCAATATAATCGCAGTGAAGATACCTGTGCGATCTTTGCCCGCAGTACAATGAAATACAAGTGGGTGATTATCCGAATCAGCAATAATTTCCAGGGCTTCAACCACTCGTCTGCCGAACTCTGCATTCGCTATGCGGTATAGATACTCATGTCCCATATGAGAAACGTCTTGAAATAATACCCTTTCCCTATCTCTATCGCTGTCACTGAGAGTGATAAGAGGAATGTTGTAGTGCTTTACGTCGACTTTATTCAGCGGTCCAATACCAAACTGTTCTAGTTCCCTGAAGTTTCTAAGGTCTATTACTGAACGGAGCCTGATTTCCTCCTTAAGCCGGGTAATATCGCGGTCGGTCATATAATGCAGTTCCCCACTGCGGAATAAGCGCCGCCAGGCTACCGTCTGACCTCCTCGGGTCCGGTATCCACCCAGGTCACGGAAATTAAACACCGATTCAAATTTAATGTGTCTGGGATAGGAATGCTTAGCCATATGTATACTCTCGAGCTTACAGTATCATATTTCATCTACGATGCGTAATTATCTTACCACAACATTAGAGTATATTGTCTCATCTAGTTCATGAGATCTTAGACAGTCGGTTAGCGGCTAAGGCAGGAAATAACGAATACTCAAGCCCTTTTTACCCTTTGCTCTGGCGATTCTACCATGATAAACTGTGACCAGCACTTTCAGGTGGGTATTCGATGGCTTTATTTATCACTTTTGAGGGTGGAGAAGGCAGTGGCAAGACGGCGCAGGCTCGCGCCTTGCATCGTAAGTTGGCCCGACTGAACATCCCGGTAGTGCTTCTCCACGAACCGGGAGGGACATCGCTCGGTAGGAGAATCGCTCGCTGGCTGAAGTGGGTGCAGGATGCAGAAATGTCACCCCTTAGCGAGCTACTCCTCTTTAACGCTTCTCGTGCCCAACTGGTGGCTGAAGTCATTCGGCCAAACTTGGTGAATGGTAAGGTGGTAATTTGCGACCGGTATACCGATTCCACGATTGTTTATCAGGGGTATGGGCGTGGTCTTGACATGGAGCTTGTCCGGGCAACTAACGGTGCTGCTACCGGTGGACTTGTTCCAGACCTGACGGTGTTGCTGGACGTCCCGGTGGAGGAAGGGTTTGCTCGTAAGTGCGTCAAGGCGCGGGACCGTTTTGAGCAGGAAGACATCGCCTTTCATCAGAGGGTGGGGGAGGGCTATCTCAAGCTGGCTCAGGCTGAACCGGAGCGCTGGCTCGTTATTGACGGCTGTCAGTCTCGTGCCAGGATAGCGCAGATTATCTGGGGGAGGGTGAGCCAGCTATTAGGTGGTGTTGGGGTGGGTGGTGCTTAGGTTAGAACTGAGTTCTGGCAGGCATAAAATTGACCCATTTTAAAGGGGCACCAACCTTCGTTGAGGAAAGAATGCTGGCAGCGCAAGGCTATTGCCGTGTTGCCGGGGTTGATGAGGTCGGGCGGGGGCCACTGGCCGGGCCTGTAGTAGCGGCGGCTGTAATCTTGCCCTCAGATTTCGATGCTACTTGGTTGGGACTGGTAAGGGATAGCAAGCAGTTGACCGGCCTGACCCGCGAGTTTCTCTACCGGCACATTCTTGAGGCGGCATTGAGTGTCAGTGTCGGTATGTGTGATTCACGGACAATTGACAGGCGTGGCATTGTCGCAGCAACACGACTGGCCATGAAATCGGCCGTAGACCAGCTCCAACCTCCAGCAGAGTCTCTACTAATAGACTACATGACCCTTCCCGATATCAGATTGCCCCAGAAACCGATTACTCACGGCGATGGCCTTTGCCTTTCAATTGCCTGTGCCTCGATAGTAGCCAAGGTAACTCGTGACCACCTGATGGTGGAGGTTGATGACGCCTATCCTGGTTATGGGTTCCGAAAGCACAAAGGCTACGGTACTCCGGAGCACTTTACTTGCCTGAGGCGGCTGGGACCATGCCCCGTCCACCGCCGCTCTTTCCGACCAGTCCGGGATATGGTTTAGGCAGGCGATGAAACGAAGGGAAACCGGTATCCTCGGGGAGAAGCTGGCCGCAGAATTCCTGCAGGGGCGGGGATACCGGATTGTTGAGACCAACTATCGCTGTCCTGAGGGCGAGATTGACATTATTGCCCGGCATGGCGATTTTCTTGTGTTCGTTGAGGTGAGAACCAAGCGGAGCAAGCAGTTCGGTAGTCCGGAGGAGTCGATTACATCTGTTAAGCAGGAAAGATTGAGGCTTACGGCGGCCCGTTACCGCGATGAACACGATAGTCTACCGGAACAATGGCGGATTGATGTTGTCGTCGTGGAGCTTAACCGGGGACAAACAACTAGAATTGAACTCATCGAGAACGCCGTAGGTGAAGAGTGAGAAGACCTTGCCCTGCTACGCTAGTCGTGATAGAATGAAACGTTGCGAGTTTGAGATATGACTCCTTCGGACGCGATGTCGCGCGTATTTCGTATTATTGACGCCAGTATGAATCGTATTGGCGAAGGGCTGCGCCTTCTTGAGGACGTAGCCCGCTTGCTGATGGATAATGCTGGTTTAACAACGCAGCTCAAAGCGATGAGACACGACCTGTTAAGGGCAGAGGGACCGTTCCACAAGCAGCTCCTCGAGTCACGAGATGCAGCCGCTGATGTCGGTGTTGATATCGAGGTTTCCGGTGAAGACAGACAACGTGATCTGCCGACCACCGTTGTTGCCAATGCCAGGAGGGTACAGGAGTCGCTGAGGACGCTCGAAGAGCTGGCCAAGCTGCCCGAGGTCGCTTCTCTACTGGACTCAGAGAAGTTCAAACACGCCCGCTTCCAGCTTTACACAATCGAACGCGAACTGTTCGCCCGTCTACTACGTCAGGACAAGACGGAGCGTATCTGTGGACTCTATGTTATCGTTGATACCACCTCGCTCGCCGGACGGGGTCACGTCGAGGTGGCCCGGCAGGCAATCAGCGGTGGTGCCAGCATCATCCAGCTACGTGATAAGACCACGCCCAAGAGCGAGTTGTTGTCACTAGCCCGCGAACTGGTAGCGCTCTGCCGTACGAATAACGTGCTCTTCATAATGAACGATTACCTCGACCTGGCGATTGCTGCTAACGTAGACGGACTGCATATTGGACAGGGAGACCTACCCTGTGCCGAAGCCCGTAAACTGCTGCCGATAGATATGATTCTCGGTTGTTCGGCGACCAGTGTCGAAAAGGCAGTCGCTGCTGAAGCAGACGGGGCCGACTATATTGCCGTCGGTTCGATGTATCCGACGCCATCCAAGGAGACGGCAGTGGTGGTTGGTACGGAGGTGCTCAGCCAGGTTAAGCAGACGACCTCCCGGCCTTTGGTGGCTATCGGGGGTATTACCAGGGACAATGCCACTGAAGTGATTGCCGCCGGGGCTGATGCTGTGGCGGTGATAAGAGCAGTAGTCGGTGCTGAATTTCCAGGGGAGGCTGCCCGGCAGATAGTAGCCGAATTCGAGGTGAGGGATGACTAGACTGACTGACAACCTGGACGAGTTCGCCGAGCACATCCGGGCAACCTTATCGGTTAGAGATGCGGCCAGGGAGAAGCTGTTACCACTGTGCCGCGATGCCATCCGATATTGTAGCAGCGCCATCCGCGCAATACACCGCCAGGAGATAGACAGTGCCAGGACTCAGTTACAGTCTGCACGTGACCTTATTAGCGAAGCCGAGAAGATTGTTGCTGCTGAGAGTGACCTTGGCCGTATGAACATAGTCAGGGATGCACAGAAGGAATATGTTGAAGGGAACGTTGTCCTTGCTTTGATTACCGGGAAGCAAACCCCGGGCCCTGAGGGACTGGGTGTGGAGCCGGTGGCCTACCTGCACGGGTTGAGCGATGCTGTCGGGGAGTTGCGGCGCTATCTACTGGACAGCATGAGGAAGGGCGACCTGTCACGTGGCGAAGAATTCCTGGCGGCGATGGATGATATTTATAATATTCTGGTTACTATGGATTTCCCTGATGCCCTGACTGGGGGTCTGCGTCGGACAACTGATGTGGTGCGTGGAATTCTTGAAAGGACGCGCAGCGACCTTACATTGACCATTAGGCAGGGTGAACTGGAGAACCGGTTGCGGAAATATGATACTGAGAAGGAGGAGAAGGATTGAGATTTATCCCGATACACAATAAAAAGGTTCTGCTGATGGCGGGGTTCGGCCTCATTTTTGCCATGGTTATGGCTGGTTCCTTCTTTATGGGAGGAGGAGCTACCTCGGCGCAGGTAGATGGAGATACTGTTGAGGTTGGAGAAGAAGAGAGTATTCCCGGTCTCTGGTGGCTGGCACCTGTCGGATCTGTACTGGCGCTAGTCTTCGCCTTTATTTTCTACCGTGGGATGAGGCGTGAGTCCGAAGGTACGGACGAGATGAAGTCCATTGCCCAGGGTGTCCGTGAAGGCGCCAATGCCTACCTGAAAAGGCAGTTCTCGGTAGTCGCTATTGTTTTGGTAGTGCTGGCGATACTGCTGGCGGTTTTAGCCTTCGTAGTGAAACCGCCGCTGCAGAATGGATGGGTACCTTTCGCCTTTCTCACCGGTGGATTTTTCTCTGGTCTTTGCGGCTGGCTGGGTATGAAGACGGCTACCTATGCCAATGCCCGGACTACCCAGGCTGCCCGGACGTCCCTGAATAAGGCATTACAGGTTGCTTTCCGTAGTGGTGCCGTGATGGGACTGGTTGTCGTTGGCTTTGCTCTGTTGGACATATGCATATGGTTCCTTTTGCTGAATAATGGTGTTCATATGGAGCTCAATGAATTAACAGTCACCATGCTGACATTCGGTATGGGTGCTAGCACCCAGGCCCTTTTTGCCCGTGTCGGTGGTGGCATCTATACCAAGGCCGCCGATGTCGGTTCTGATCTGGTCGGTAAGGTTGAAGCCGGAATCCCTGAGGACGACCCGAGGAATCCGGCCGTTCTGGCGGACAACGTCGGTGATAACGTTGGAGATGTCGCCGGTATGGGTGCCGACCTCTATGAGTCATACGCGGGCTCGATTTTGGCGTCAGCGGCGCTGGGGGTAGCGGCCGGTTTCGGTATCTTCGGCATTGTTTTACCGATGGTGATTGCTGCCCTGGGCGTAATTTTCTCCATTCTCGGAATATACCTGGTACGTACCAAGGAAGGTGCCTCCACTGCCAGCCTGCTGAAGTCATTAGGACTGGGGGTCAACGTCAGTGCCGTGCTGATTGCTCTCGCCTCCGGAGGGCTGGTGGTCTATCTGCTGGGTAACCAGGCAGGTTTGGACACAGGTATGGCGATACGTATCTGGGTGGCCATCCTGGTAGGACTCCTGGTGGGCATTATCATCGGGAAAGCCGCTGAATATTATACCTCTTACGATTATAAACCAACTCAGGATATTGCCGCTCAAGCCGAGACTGGCCCGGCGACAGTCGTTATCGCTGGGCTATCCATCGGGCAGCTTTCGACTGGCATACCGGTGGTAAGTATTGCCATCGGTATCCTTCTCAGCTATGGTCTTGCCGGCGGTTTCGAGACCCCGATACAGGGACTTTATGGTATTGGTCTTGCCGCTGTTGGTATGCTTTCAACTCTGGGTATTACATTGGCAACCGATGCCTATGGACCGATTGCCGATAATGCCTCCGGTAATGCCACTATGAGCGGGCTCGACCCCGAAGTGAGAGAGCGCACCGATAAGCTAGATTCCATCGGAAACACCACCGCCGCTACCGGCAAGGGTTTCGCCATCGGTTCAGCAGCACTCACCGGACTGGCCCTGGTAGCCTCTTACATAGAGGAGGTGAGAATCGGTCTCATCAGAATTGCCGAGCACGCCGCTGACGGAATGGCCGAGATCGTGCCCGGTGTCTTCGCAACTGTAGACCAGCTGAGAGATGCAACTATTGCGCAGTTTGTCAGCTGGTATGATATCAGCCTGATGAATCCAAAGGTCCTGGCCGGTGTCTTTATCGGTGCCATGCTTGCCTTTGTCTTCTGTGCACTAATTAACATGGCGGTCGGTCGTAATGCCGGTAAAGTCGTTGAGGAAGTGCGGCGGCAGTGGCATGAGATACCTGGGCTCATGGAAGGGCAGACCAAGCCGAACTATGCCCAGTGCGTTTATATCGCCACTAGGGCAGCCCAGAGGTCAATGATTCTACCAGCAATGCTGGCCATCATTATTCCTATAGTGGTCGGTATTATCCTTGGTCCGGGAGCGGTTATGGGGGTGCTTTTTGGCGGCCTGACCACGGGCTTCGTGCTTGCCATCATGCTGGCCAACGCTGGTGGTGCCTGGGACAATGCTAAGAAGTATATCGAAGCCGGTGCTCATGGCGGCAAGGGTTCGGATGCCCACAAGGCTGGTGTCGTCGGTGATACCGTTGGAGACCCGCTCAAGGACGCTTCCGGCCCGTCACTGAACATCCTGATAAAGCTAATGGCGATGGTCTCGATTGTCTTTGCTGGCGTCGCTGGTAGTGCCAGTCTCTTATTTGCTCGCTGGATAGGCTAACAGGTCCGGAAATCCATAGGGGCTCTCTATTGCTGTAGAGAGCCCCTTTTATTTTTAGGAATACTGGCTACGTCTAAAGGAACGGGTTAACCCGGCGTTCGATACCAATCGTAGTATCCGGGCCGTGCCCGGTATACACGGTAGTGCTATCTGGCAGAACCATCAGCTTTTCCTTGATATTCTGAATAAGACCTTTATGGCTGCCTCCAGGGAAGTCCGTCCGGCCAATGCTGAATTGGAACAACGTATCGCCGCTAAATACTATCCCCTCATCCTTCTCCAGCAGGCAGATACCGCCCGGGCTGTGCCCCGGTGTGTGGAGAACACGGAAGTGCAGTTCGCCGATGTCAATAGCGTCACCTTCCTTCAGGAGGCGGTCTGGGGCAGGTGCTTCCTGGGACAGACCGAAAAGTTGTGTCATAGGACCTCCTCCGCGGAGATGGCGGGCATCATCAGCATGGATGGCCACCTCGGCGCCAGTTGCCTCCTTGACCGCCGCCAGGGCACCTACGTGGTCCATGTGGTGGTGGGTCAGCACGATAATTTTTATCTTGAGGCCAAGTTCCTCCACGTGTTTCAGTATCTCTTCAGGCATGGTACCGGGGTCAATTATCATTCCTTCCTTGGTGGATTCCGACCCGACAATGTAGCAGTTGGCTGCAAATGGTCCGAGTTCCAGTTTTCGAATAATCACTCCAGGCTCCTTAGCTTATTCGCTTTTCATTAGTCGGGAAAAGAGGGGTGTCCTTTCCACGGCTGCCTTGCATTCTACCATCGCGAGGGGGATACCCGCAAGGTCGCGCCGTCGTAAAGAAGGTAGTGTCTAATTTTTGCCTTGACACTGGCAGGGTGAGTTGTTAAACTTGGTTACTCCAATCTTGGTTGGACTATGATTGTCTGGCAGCATATTCTGATTGGGAGTTTCATTGACTGAAAAAACACCACTGTCTGACGTGTCCTCCACTCCACCTCCTCGTAAAGGTCTTGTCCAGGTTTTCACCGGTGAAGGTAGGGGCAAGACTTCAGCAGCGCTGGGAACCGTTATTCGTGCTCTTGGTAATGGCCTGAGGGTATTTATTACCGTCTTCATGAAAGCGGGACACCCCTCCGGTGAATGGGATATCCTCTCTACATTACAGAATGTTGATATAGCCAGGTTTGGTGCCGGGCCTTTCGTGGACCCGGCCAACATTAAACCACAGGACAAGGAAGAAGCGGCAAAGGCTCTGGCAGCAGCACGTCAGGCAATGCTTGGCGGTGAGTACGATTTAGTGGTGCTGGATGAGGTAAATGTCGCCGTGGCCTGGAAGCTGATTAAGCTGGAGGATGTTATTAACCTCATTAGCGAAAAGCCAGCGGACGTGGAACTGATTTTCACCGGTCGGGGCGCTGATAAGGAGATAGTGAGGATGGCAGATCTGGTCACCGAGATGCTCAATATCAAGCATCCCTATGACGAAGGGACTGCGGCTCGTAAAGGGATTGAGTACTAGTGGAGTATCGCGATGCCCGAGGTGATGAAGGGGCAGAAGAGCAGTTAGTTTTGGAGCGGGTGAAGACCGAGAACATGGCTAAGCTACTCTTAGCAACGAATAATCCGGGTAAGGTATTTGAATATAAAAGCCTGTTTCAAGGCCTGCCTTATGAAGTGGTTACCCTGGCCGAGCAGGGAATCGCTACCGAAGTCGATGAGGTGGGGGGTAACCTGGAGGAGAATGCCAGGCTGAAGGCGACTGCTCTGGCCGCGGAGACCCATCTGCTGACCCTGGCTGATGATTCCGGTCTGGAGGTCGATGCCCTCGGTGGCGAACCCGGCCCTCTCTCGCACCGTTATGCCGGTGAGGGGGCTTCGGACGCAGACCGCGTCAGCTATCTGCTGTCACGACTAAAGGATGTGCCCTGGTCGGAGCGAACGGCGCGGTTTCGTTGTGTCATTGCCCTGGCAATGCCTGGCGGCAACGTTGAGTTCTGTCATGGTGAGTGTCCCGGGATAATAACCTTGGAGCCCTGTGGTGAGCAGGGTTTTGGTTACGACCCTATATTCTATTTGCCAGAGTTGGGCAAAACGATGGCGGAGCTGTCACTGGATGAGAAAAATCGCGTCAGTCATCGTGGAATGGCTGCCCGGGAGGCCTGCCAGGTGCTTGCCAGGTTGAAAAATAGCATACTTAAGTAGCTAGGATTCAGGGGTTTAATTAACGGTTGTGCATTGAGGATGATTGGTATATACTACTTGATTACACGCTGTAGTACGATTTTCGGGGGTTAATTATGAGGTTATCATGTCTTCAGGAGAATTTGAATCGCGGACTTAGTATCGTCGGGAGGGCGGTTGCCACCAGGACAACCCTGCCAATTACCAACAATGTCTTCCTTGCCACCGACGAATCTCGTCTCAAGCTGGTTGCCACCAACCTGGAGATGGCCATCAGTCACTGGATCGGGGCAAAAGTAGAGGATGAGGGAGAAATAACAGTCCCCGCCCGGCTCCTCACCGAGTTCGTTGCCTCCTTGCCCAGTGACCGGGTTGACTTTAGCCTGGCGTCCGGGAGTAAGGTTGTCGAATTGAGCTGCGCCCGTTTCGAGGCGCGCATCAGCGGGGTGGACGCCAAGGACTTCCCGCCGATACCCAAGGTTGATGAAGGTATAAACACCAAGGTCGAGGTCGAGAGCCTGCGACAGGGCATAAACCAGGTGGTCTTCGCGGTTGCTTCTGAAGAATCCCGCCCGGTGCTCACGGGTGTTGATGCCCAGTTTGAAGGCGACCTGTTGACTCTGGCGGCTGCCGATGGTTTCCGGCTGGCCGTATACAAGCTGCCCCTCTCCACCCCGGTAGATGAGAAGATTGAGGTAATCATACCGGGACGGACGCTGGCAGAGCTGAGCCGCCTGATAGGGGACGATGAAGAGGTAATTGACATAACGGTTAACCCCAATAAGAGCCAGATACTGTTCCAGATGAAGAATACCCAACTGGTCTCACAGCTTGTCCAGGGGACCTTCCCTCAGTACTCCCAGCTCATACCGCAGAGCTCTAACACCAAGGTGGTGGTTGATGTCGCCGAGTTCTTGAGGGCAACCAGGACAGCCTCTATCTTTGCCCGCGATGGCAGCGGCATCGTGCGCCTGGTGGCGACCCCGGGCAGCGGCGAACTGGCCCCCGGGAAGATAACCGTCTCCGCCCGCTCCGAGGAATTGGGTGATGACGTTGGTGAGATAGATGCCACCGTAGAAGGGGAGGAGTCCAAGATTGCCTTCAATGGTAAATACCTGACCGATGTCCTCAGCGTGCTCCGCGAACTGCAGGTGACCCTGGAGACGACCAACCCCTCCAGCCCCGGCGTTATCCGCCCCGTGGGCGTGGACAACTATACCCATGTAGTGATGCCCATGTTCGTGCAATGGTGACTTGGCTAACCGCAATAAGGTAGAAGAAGGGGAGCTTTAGTGCTCCCCTTTCTAGTTTTTATCCTGATCGTCAGTGCTTACTCTGCAATAAATAGCTACTGTTTTCATTGATTCTCCGTATTATACTGAAAGTAGGGCATCATCTCAGTAATCCACCAGTGCTCATCTCTTTTGATTAACGTTAAAACTGCGGTCATGATCAAGCCGCCCTCATTCTCAGATTTGAACCATGTTCTTGCGGTTGATCCTGTAATCATTGGCTCATCTATGGAATGAAGAGTCGCTGTGGAGTAATCTCCTACGTTCATGAGCCTGCATTGATACATTAATTGTACTATTTCGCTATCTCCGCGGTCAGCTCTTGTGCTGTCAGCCCAACAATTCAGACATTCACTGAAGTCTGAGTCTATCCATTCATTGAAAAAGCGCGTTATGGTATTCTCTATGACGTCAGAATCGCTCCTACTGTTTTCGATAACATCGGAATTGCTCTGAGCGCATCCACAGATGCTTGCGCAGATGAATGTAAGGATAACAGCCGTAAGCGAGACGGAAGTAATATATCGCTTCATATCCCAAGATCATCCTTTGGATTTGGTGTGATTATAGACCTGTGGGTACAACTAGTCAACGTTGATTAATCGAAGAGAATAGCTGTCGGTTCCTGCAGCGTGGTGCTCGGCCGATCGTATGTTCAAGACAATCAGATTTCTTTGGTATACCGACAACGTGGGAAATTACTGCAACCTAAGAATGGCCGTTTGGTTCCATGATTTGTACGTGGTATCCTTTTGACTAACTGCCCCCCACATTTAGGGCATACTGTTGTACTATCGTATTTGCTCTTGGTTTCCATAACGTGGCGCACGCTATTAAGAAGTCCTGAGTTCTCCTTGGCAGTTTTAAGGTCTGAACAGGCTTTAGCCACCTCTTGTGGCGATAGTAAAACAGCGTTCTTGCTCTGGACATAATTTCTAAATTTAGAGTTAAAAATACCGCCCTTGATTACATTATCAGGCATCGGGGTTTTAAATACACAATCACCCCAGAAAATAACCAGAGAATGAAGCTTGTTGTGGTCAATTCCAAGGAATTCGGATAAGCTTTTTGTATGGCCGTAATTCTGTCTGAGCGGGTTTTGAAATTTGTATTTTTTCTTGTGCAGGACCTGAGTCCACTGGCTTTGGTTGGTGTCTCCGAATAACCATCCGGACTTGTCTTTGGTCTCAATAACAAATAGGCCATACTTGGATACGACAACATGGTCTATCTGTGTAGAACCACGATTAGTTTGGATAAGGATGTTGTTAAAGACCGTAAATCCATCGCCAAGGAATAACCAGTTTATAAACTTGGTCTTTAGTTCACCCGTCCACCCTTTAATTATTGCTTCCAGTCCCATGTTATAGTTCCTTATGTTATAAATGATAAGTGAAATACTATAAGTTTGTATATAGAACTTTCGAGTGAGAATTATTTAGATTTAGAAAAAAATGAGACCATTGTAATAGGGCATTAATCAAGTATCACGAACTGACCGTTACCATAAATCAGGGTTGAAAAGAAAGCATCATTGACGTCAAGCTCTACTACCTCATCTGTCGTAAGGTCAGCCAGATAATAATAGGGACTTTCTTGAGTATCATCAGTGAATACTATGAGGACCTTCCCCTGGGATTCGTCTATTGACCGCAGTTGTGGGTCATCTTCAGAAATAGTAAGGTAGTACTCGGGCTGTCCGGAGAGGGGGAACCTGATAATATCGACATCGCCACTAGATGGGTCTGTCTCACTCCAGAACAGGGATGTAGAGCCCTCATAAAACGTTACGTAATCCTCGGAAGCGTAGGTGAATAGATGCTCGCCTATGGCCATAGTCACCGGATTAACACTATAAATATCATATACTGTTAAATCATCTTCGTACGACGTAATGATACTGATCAGTTCATTGCCGATGGCATAATATGCTCCCATGTTATTGTCGTCGTAGTAGTCCAACACCTTAACTGCCTCATAACTGCCAATCTGCATTGACATGACATGCCCGCCACTTTGCCGATTCCCATAGAGGTCTTTTCCGATTTTACTTCGATATATGAGCCTGTCACCTGAAATGGTGAATCCACTATACATACTGCTGGTGTAAATGGAGCCGAAAGTGCCAACGGTCTCTCCTGTCATTGGGTCGACTCGTGTAATATCTTTTCTTCCTGTGTCTGTCCCGCACTTCACTATGTATACCCATTCGCCAGCAGTAAGTCCGTATATATATGATTTGGCATAGCTCAGGGATGTTGTCCAACCGAACTCATTCAATATATGTGCCTCGGGCACGTAACGGAGAAACTTGTAATGAGTGGAGTCCCATGATATGTTACCCCCCTCTATCCTTAGTGTCTCGCTATTAATACCACCCGAGAGAGTCGCGAAAAGCGCAACACTTCCAGCGGGAATTGCATCGTCGGTTATTTCTGGTGTTTCCGGGTCCTGGGATGTCGAGGATTGCGACCCAGTGTTAGAGTCTGATGAAGATTGCTCCAGGGTGGACGAAGTGTTATTGCATGCCACTACGAATATAAGTGTGGCAATAAGTATTGCTCCCAGATGTAACTTCTTGAATGTTTTCCTGTATTTCATACTTTATCATTTTCTTTTTGCAGGTAGTTTTTGAAAAGCCATAGGGGTACTGAAAATTTGAACTTAATGGTTCATAAATGATGGTGAGGCATATGATTGTCATTCATCGGGACTATTGTAGGTTCTGTCGCGGTTTACCGATGCAGAAATAGAAAATGGTATCAGATAGCTATGCGCATGGCTGGACAAACATCCCGATGTTCGTTTTTAGTGGTAAGTAATCATGTTATTACTCCTATGTGATTGACAAACCTGCTGGAGACAGGTAGACTCAAGTTTCAGCATGTATGGTACCGTCTTAACCCGCTCCGTCACTAATCGGTAATAATGGGAGGCGTATTATGAACATCGATATTCATTATTGCGTACCGTGAAACTACGAACCTCAGGCCGCCAGTCTGGCGGATGAATTACGCAATGCCTTCGGTGTGGAGGCGAAGTTGGTCCCTGGGACCAACGGCATCTTTGATGTTGTGGTAGATGATAAGCGGGTGTTTTCCAAGTCCGAAGTTGGACGATTTCCCCATCCCGGCGAGGTGACCAGTAAACTTAAATCCTGAGTGTGGTCGAGTCCTTCGCTAAAAACCATGACTGGATTTGAGTGGACAGAAGCAACTGCTACGGGGCTATTCTGGTGCAATACTCACAGCCTTCCCCACCCGGCCAATCGCACGTACAAAGAAACATCGCGGCGTCTGTCCAGTGGTGACCGAATTCTTCTTAT
>CP070842.1:1569895-1610829 GCA_020342155.1 Dehalococcoidales bacterium | reverse complement strand
GTAATGGGTGCCGTTGAAGCCTCCTTTTGAGGTTGGGGGGCCTCATAGTTGGGTTGTTGGATGGGGCTCTCCTGCTCTGGTAGTGAAGTTAAACTGCAGTCGACGATGGCCAGCTCCAACGGTAGGGTAGAGTGACTTTCGAGGTCAAGCTCAAGCTGCCCGAAGACCTTGACTGCTTTGAGTACCTGGAGTAAGGAGGCCCGAGATGCCAGCTCTTTCAACTCGGCAATATCCTCGACCGTGAGGTCAACCGATTCTTCAGCGCCGGTCTTGACTAGCAGCAATCCCCTAAGGTATTCAACCAGTTCTCGGTTGAACTGCCGCAGATTCAGGCCGTCAGTGTTGACGCTATTAATGGTGGCGACACCGGCAGCAACGTCATTATTGATGATATGCTTGGCTAATTCTTTGGTTCGCCAGTCTCCGGTAATGCCCAACGTCTCTTGGACCTGATTGAGGTTAATCTCGGGGCCGTAGTAGGTGGTCAGTTGCTCCAGCAGGTTCTCAGCATCCCGCTGGCTGCCGGTGGCACTTCTGGCGACGAGTCGTATTGCCTCCGGTTCTATGCTGATTCCCTCCGTATCACAAATACGGTTTAGTTTTGAAACAATGTCTGTTTGGGAAAGACGGCGGAAATCAAACCGCTGGCACCGTGACATGATAGTGGAGAGTATCTTGTGGGCCTCAGTGGTCGCCAGGATGAAGATGACATGTGCTGGCGGCTCCTCGAGAGTTTTAAGCAGGGCATTGGAGGCACTGCTGCTGAGCATGTGTACCTCATCTATGATATAGACCTTGTAGCGGGCTTGATTGGGTGCGTAGTTGACCCGCTCGCGGAGGCTTCGGATATCATCGACACCTGTATTGCTTGCAGCATCAATTTCGATGACATCTAAAGCCCTGCCTTCGGTTATCGCCTGGCACATTTCGCAGGCGTTGCATGGTTCACCTTGACCATTGGTCAGGCAGTTCACTGCTTTGGCCAGGCTACGTGCGGTGCTGGTTTTACCGGTCCCCCGGGGCCCGCAAAACAGGTAAGCGTGAGAAATGCGGTTGTTGCCAAGGGCATTGAGCAGGGTCTGTGTTACTGGTTCCTGACCGACTACTTCTGCCAGCGTCTGGGGACGCCATTTACGATAAAAGACTTGAGAAGCCATTTTTCGCCTATATTATACCCTATATTGGTTGGATTCCAAAGGTTTTTTTGAGAAACGAATGGCTTTTTATGTTGCCGGGTATGCAGTTTTGCATATGAGTAGGATACAAAGATGGCCCCCCTAAGGGGGCCATCGTGATAACGTCATGTAGTTAGTCGGAGTAACCGGGTCTATTGCAGGAGAGACGGCACATCCTTGGAGATCTCGTCTATCTCCTTGAGCTTGATATCTATATCCTTCTGCCGTTCCTGGATGGCACTGACGACCTGGGCGGCTTCAAGATAGTACCTCCTGACCTTCTCCACGTCCCTGAGTTCAGACAGGATGATGGAGACGTCAAGGGCGCCACTATTCCGGGGATAGTCACCATTTCTGATGATGGCTTCCGGGGTAAGGCTCTTGAGGTACTCGCCAAGCTCTTTGATGACGGTGAGATTCATCTCTTTGCTGGGAGCAGAGACGAGGTACAGTGCCCGGGAAGCGTCGGCAGGGTTGCATTTGAACGACAGCTCGCTGACAGCGGCGTCCATTGCCTCGATGCCGCGGTGGATTTCTGTGCTCTTGTCACGGAAGTTACGTGATGACCGGAAGGGGAGACGGAAGGGGGGTATTTGTGACTGGCCGTAGCCGATAACCGACCACCCGGCTATGCTCTGGATGATATCTCCGGCATCGAGTAGCCTAGCGCCGACAAATTTTGGTTTTTTCTCTTCGCCAGCGCACAGCAGGTTGTAGAACGGCTCAACGATGAGGTGGTTGATGCCGGCGAGGTTAGTTCTTAGAGTGGCGTTCTTTTTGACATACCGCTGGTTGTCGACCAGGAAGATGGCATCAGCCACAGCGCTAGCCGATTTCAAACAGGTTGCGGAGTTATAGATGGTCCTCTCCTCGGTACGCTCTTCGTGCTCGAAGGGGAGGACGATGAGGTTATAGATTGGCTTGTCGATATAACGTTCTTTGAGTACCTGGGTCATGATTGAGATTGACCCGGAGCCAGTACCTCCGGCAGCACCGGCAACCAGTAAGAAGGCATCTGACTCAAAGAAGCGTGGTGTTGCCCGGATGGCGTCGATAACCTTGTCAGCGTCCTCTCTGGCGATTTCAGCGCCCAGTTCGTTTATCTTACCGACGCCGTGACCACCAGACTTTCGTCCCCCGATGAGGATTCTGTGGCGGTAGTCGGACTTGATATGAGCCAGTCCGCTCAGGTCGGCGAGGTCGGTATTAACGGCGAAGACACCGGTGGCTATCTCAATCCTGCGTCGGGCTTTAGCCCTACTGTTTATCCGGGCAAAGCTGTCAGCGATGTTAGACCCACATTGTCCAAAGCCAATAACTAGTAATTTCACTTTTCCACCTCGACAAGAAGTTCAATGCTGCTATTGTAAACATACAGGCACAATATGTCAAATATTGACTATAATCCCTTCTTGACGACATAAGCGGCAAGGTCAGCCAGGCGGCAGCTATAGCCCCACTCGTTGTCATACCAGGCAAGCACTTTGACCATGTTATCTCCGACGACCATGGTGTTGGGTGCATCTATGATGGAGCTGGCCGGATTTCCCTTGAAGTCGGTACTGACCAGTTCCTGCTCACAGTATTCCAGTATCCCTGCCAAGGGTCCCTCAGCCGCTGTCTTGAAAGCCTTATTTACCTGTTCCACGGTGACCCTGGTATTAAGCTCAACGATAAGGTCAACCAAGGAGACAGTAGACGTCGGCACCCGTAGGGCTATGCCATTGAGGCGCCCATCCAGTTCGGGGAGAACCCTTCCAATAGCAGCGGCAGCGCCTGTACTGGTTGGGATGATGTTAAGGGCAGCAGCGCGGGCGCGGCGCAGGTCTTTGTGGATGACATCCATTACATTCTGGTCATTGGTGTAGGCATGGATGGTAGTCATCAGTCCCTTATTGATACCGAAGTTATCGTGCAGTACCTTGGCTGGTGGAGCGAGACCGTTGGTAGTACAGGAGGCATTGGATATGATATTGTGTTTGGCCGGGTCATACAGGCTCTCGTTGACGCCGAGGACAATGGTGACGTCTTCATTTTTCGCTGGTGCTGAGATGAGTACTTTTTTGGCGCCGCCTTTCATGTGGGCAGCGGCTTGAGTGGCGTCGGTAAACAATCCGGTCGATTCGATGACGATATCGACTCCGTAGTCTTTCCAGGGGATGCTGCCTGGTTCACGCTCAGACAGCGTTCTTATCACCTGGCCATCGACTATGATTGAGTTGCCGTCTGCTCCCAGGTCACAGGGGAAATGGCCGTAGTTGGTGTCCCATCTCAACAGATGGGCGTTGGTTTTGGTGTCGGCGATGTCGTTGACGGCGACCACCTCCAGACTGTCCCGATGGTACTGGTGAATTGTCCGCAGGGTCAGTCTGCCAATTCTCCCGAAACCATTAATGCCAATCTTGGTTGTCATATTTACCTCCTTAGATTACTTTATTGTACTGATAGTCACTGCTTTAAGTGCTTGAATGCTTCGATTCCGGCGAACCTGGCACGGTCACCGAGTTCCTCTTCTATTCTGAGGAGGCGGTTGTACTTGGTGGTGCGTTCGGAGCGACATGGGGCGCCTGTTTTGATAAGACCGGTGCCGAGTCCAACAACCAGGTCAGCGATGGTGGTATCCTCGGTCTCACCGGAGCGGTGGCTGACCACCGATTTCCAGCCAGCTTCTGTAGACATCCGGACGGCGGCGATGGTCTCGGTCATGGTGCCAATCTGATTGAGCTTGATGAGGATGGCGTTGGATGCCCTCAGCTGGATACCACGTTGCAACCGCTCTACATTGGTGACATAGAGGTCATCACCGACCAGTAGAGTGGTCGCTCCCAGTTTGCTGGTGAGGAGTTGCCAGCCTTCCCAATCATCCTCAGCCATGCCATCCTCGATGCTGATGATGGGATAGTCGTTGGCCCAGCGGACATAGTAGTCCACCATCTGGGCGCTGGTGAGTGTAGCGCCTTCACGGGTGAGAACATAGCGTCCGTCCTGATAGAATTCACTGGAAGCCGGGTCGAGGGCGATAAAGCAGTCCTGGCCCGGCCGGTATCCGGCCTGCTCGATAGCCGCCAGTATAACCTCAACCGCTTCTTTGTTGGATGACAGGCTGGGGGCGAAACCGCCCTCGTCACCTACATTGGTATTCAGTCGACGGTCTTTGAGTACCTTTTTCAGAGCGTGGTAGACTTCGGTGCCCATCCTCAGGGCTTCGCGAAAACTGCTGGCCCCGGCGGGCACCACCATGAACTCCTGGAGATCGGTCGAATCGGCGGCGTGTTTGCCTCCGTTGAGGATGTTCATCATGGGCACGGGTAGGGTGGTGGCACTCGCTGCACCGAGGTGCTGATATAATGGCACACCAGTTGAGCTGGCGGCAGCATGAGCGATAGCCAGTGATACCCCCAGGATAGCATTGGCCCCGAGGCGTGATTTGTCACCAGTACCGTCGAGCTCGATTAACTTCCGGTCGATGGCTGTTTGGTCGGTAACCGGCATCCCAACAACGGTGGGGGCAATTTCCCGGTTGACATTGTCCACAGCCTTGAGGACGCCGAGTCCGTTGTATCGCGTCTTATCTCCATCCCGGAGCTCCAGTGCCTCGTAGGTGCCGGTACTGGCCCCGGAAGGGACAGCTGCTTGACCTGTTGAGCCGTCGGCAAGCTGCACTTCAACCTCTACGGTCGGATTACCTCTGGAGTCGAGGATTTCTCTGGCCCTGACACTGTATATTATTGACATAATATTCCTATCATTCAGAACTTATAGCGATATCCACTGCCCTGGCAGGGTCTTCAGTGACGATAATCGAGTCATCTGTCTGGTCATTTCGGGATATCGACCAGGTATTAAGGCCGATGACAGGGATATCACTCTCCCGAGCATAAGCTATCTCAGTGAGGGTGCCATAGCCACCGCCGATAGCTATAACTGCCCGGGCTGACTTGACAACAGCCATGTTTCTGGCGTGGCCAGCAGCGGTAACTATTGGAATGCGGACATGGGGATTGGCGTCATCTGAGCTATTTCCGGGGAGTATACCGATGGTGAGACCCCCTTCGGAAGTGGCACCACGACAGGCGGCTTCCATGACTCCACTGAGGCCACCGCATATCAAAATGGCGCCCCGCCTGGCCAGTTCACGGCCTACCTCTTCGGCCAGCCTAGCTTCTTCTAAGGAGGGTTCACGCCCACCGACGACGGCGATGAGTTTCTCCCGTTTCTGTGGCATCTCTTTAACCGTGTGGTTATTATACCACCAGATTCAGAATATCGACAAAAAAATTACCTATATGCCTAGCAGCAAACACAACTGTCTATGTCACACGCTCGAATAAATATCGACTAAATCCCTCAATAATGACAGGGCCTTCTCCTCGATTTGTTCCAAATTGTGAAGAAACGAGGCAAATTCTCTTCTGCCTTCTTCTGACACAAATAGCTGCATTGTAGGAATGTTGTTACCGTTGTGGTTCCAGATAAGAGGCCGACCATTTGTTGCGCTTTCAAGATTAGCGTGGATTGTGAGCTTGGATTTGAAGTAATCTTTAAATCGTTCATATTCAATTATAATGGCTTCGAGTAAGCTTTTTTGGTCATCAAGTACGTTTTGGCTTAGTAGAAAATGTAGATACTCGCAGGCATAAGACCGGCATATAAGAAGAACCTGCATTCTCCAGAATAAAAAATGATCCAAAAGAAAATAGGTATGACCATCAACGACATCAGGATTCATCATTTTAAGTATGAGGCGTGTCTGAGTTTCGTAGCAGCCGATGCCAAGTTGCCATCCTCCGTCATCATCAAAAAAGGCGCCTTCCAAAAGCTTTACAGCATTGGCAAGAGACTGAATACCCAATTTTCTCATTGCCGTACCAGATGGCTTGTTTTTCCAGGATTCATCAGGTGTGAGAACGATTGCGTAATGAAGATCCCGGGGAGTAATGTGGGTGTAATATTCTCGTTTCTCCCCTTCATATATTCTACCGCGAAATTTCTCCTCTTCACTGTCGAAGCCACAGGCAATAGCTGAGTGCCCCCGTCTCTCAACAGGGTCCCATTCGACGGCTATAACCGGAACACCGTTGTTTATTGAACTACAAATCTTGTCCCACAGGTTTCTGCTCCCTTTCCTGATTATCTCATGGTGTATGCCCATATACTGGAACAGCTGGTTGAAATAGCAGGAGCATGGAGAATCATGCGAGCTGGCCTCCTGTTCGTAGGGGAACTGGAACACCGAACCACCTTGGCCCGAGAATAGATGCTTAGCATTCCATCCCATATAAAAGGCGGCGCCGGTTAAGCCGGCTACTTCTGTTTTACTAACAGGACGATTGATGTAGTCCAAGGTAAATTTGATTGCTGAAACAATGTTTAAGTCATCGGTGAGCTTGTCGTTTCGCAGGACTGATTCATCATGTCCGTTCCAAATCAGATGAGGGACATTTTCAAGTATTTTTTCCATACGCGCTCCAAACTATTCTACCATCGCCTATGCTGTGACAAAGCGTGTCGCGGCAGCCTCCACCCGCTCTTTAATTCCGAGGAGCATCTTGCGATCCATCTCCAATGTGAAATTCCCGAAGATACCGAAGAAAATGGTGTTTCCCAGGCTATCGTTCCAGTCGTTACGAGAACGGCTGACAAGACGGGTAGTGCCATCATCGCGTTCATCAAGAAAGAGGACCCAGCTGGAATTCTGATACTTTTCCGGTATTTTACCGGTGAGGTCAAAGGTATTTCCTGTTTGCATGTCGGCTCTGAGCAGGAGGACGAGGGCGCGGTCAGGTTCAATGGCAGCGACCTTATATGGACTGCCCATAGTGGGGTGCATAGGAATGCTGTCCCCGACTTCAAGGTGCTGTAGCTCAGGGATTATCTCATCGGCGTTTTTTATCTTGCAGCCAATCATATTTTCCAGCAATTCGTAACTGTAGAATCCACCCCGCCCCTGTCCGATCTGTACGAGCCAGGGCCAAATATCGGCGGCAGGGGCGTTGATGGTGATAGCGTGTACGTACTCACCTTTCAGGTCAGGCACCAGGTCATCGCCCGGTAAGGCTCGCTGGATTTCGGCATCGGTGGCACCCCAATATCTACGCCGGCGATTGAGAAAAGGCGTAACGAGAGATATGGCCATAATCGATGCTCCGGCTAGCCCTTCTCCGATAGTCTTCCATTTTCCGGCCATCATTTCACCCTTTTCTATGAATTTTATTCGTTACTTGTAACGCCATAAGCGGCTAATCTGCATATGGCATCTAGAGTCCAGCGGCCTCGCCATTCAAGTTCTGAAGCTGGTCCTGGAGCTTCCCAGAATATGGGCCAACCTCCATCTGCCTGTTGTTTGCTCACAAGGTCTTCCAGGTGGCCGTCAATCTGTTCTTTAGTAAAAAGTGCTCGGAAGATTGAATCTGGTTCGGGAGCAAAATGAAGAGGTGTCAGACCATAGGTATTTACAGGGGTATCTGATAAGAAGAATTGTGCTTCGGGAAGTAATGAAGCTATTTTATCTAAAATGTTCATTGCCATTTTTCTATCGGCTAAATACTCTGCCAAACGGCTGGCACAATAAAGATAGTGTGCCTCAGACGGAGGGTCATTAAAAATCATGCTACAGCAGGTATCGGTCGCCAGTGACAGCCAGTCATGCTGTACACCCTGATAGTGAAGATACCCGCAGATCTCTGCGGTGGGATTAAAGCCGGGAACTCCGATGGGATTGAAGCCGGAAGTTGTGGTTGGCTCTATCCAATGACGTGCAATGGGAGACTGCAATGCTGTTTCAGAGAAAAACGCGACAAGTCCATTATTATCCGAACCGGATTGGAGGTAATTGCATATAGATTCGGCAAGTTGGACATCACGGTATTTTGCTTCGGCTAATGCAGCCAGGCCGAAATTAACGAAAATCGGTTGACTCTCCGGGCAACGGACATCCGGTTCCAGGGCGTGACCCAGCCCGCCGTCTGAATTTTGATATGCCCGTACTATTTGTCCGATACAATCAGGAGATTCCCCCTCAAAGTGAACTCGATAAAGACTACGTTCCAGCAGTCTTGCATTTGTAAGAATAAAATCACGAGCTTTTGCTAGTGTTTCATTCATTGTTTAGTTACCCCTGTTCAACGAGTTGCATATTCATTTGTCAGGTCTTGTTATTTTCTCTATATTTTCCTGGCGACAATACAAAAGTGTGGTACTCTATCGTCCATTCTTTCGTATTCAACGATTTGAAAACCCCCGCCGGTGATTATCCCCTGCAATTCCGGGAGCTTAAACAAATTTATATGCTGTGGCACTATTCTCATTTTACTTGCCAGGAACACTAATATACCTAAGAGGGTCTTTTTATCACCCATGCAGGCGCTGACCGAAATAAATATCCCCCCCGACTTTAGTAATTCATTTATCCGGCGCATAACAGCCTGGATATCTTCTAACATATGCAGAATTCTGAAAGCTAAAATCACATCGAATGATTCTTTTTGATATCTCTTATCAAATATAGTCGCATGCGCGTAATGTATGTTGTCAATATGACGCTCACTGGCTTTACTTTTAGCGAGTTCAATCATCTTGGACGAGATGTCAATTGCATGAATTTCCTTCACCTTATCGGCAATTGCATTCGATACTATGCCTGTCGCGCAGCCATAATCCAGAACCGTGTCATCGATATCGAGATATTTCAGAGTGGTTATGAAATCCTTGTTTTCGCTCAGCTGAGTATGCTGTTCTTGGTCGGCAAAATTCTTGGCTTGTTTGTCCCAGAACTGTTCTGATTTATCCATTTTTTCCTCGCCTATAAGAATTCATAACGACCAGGCTGTGTCAGGTTTTGTTATCATGTGTTACAGTTATGACTACATTTCCCTTTTTATGCCCTGTTTCGACATACCTGTGGGCTTCGACAATTTGTTCCAACGGATATCTTCTATCTATGACCGCTTTTATCTTTCCCGCCTCAATAAGCTCTCTGAGGAAAA
Source organism: Dehalococcoidales bacterium (assembly GCA_020342155.1). Taxonomy (GTDB): domain Bacteria; phylum Chloroflexota; class Dehalococcoidia; order Dehalococcoidales; family Fen-1064; genus W589. The sequence goes on along the minus strand of CP070842.1, from coordinate 1,601,669 downwards.
TCAAATCTTCAGTCTTTGTGCTTCCTAACCCAAATACCACTTTCTTGCTGCTTGTCATCGAAGCCCATAGTGCATGAAGGAGAGGCCAGTCAACCGTAAGATAGACCCCTCTTTGCTTTAGCGAGCTTTTACAGCGTGAAAACGAAGTTTTCATTACCGTGTCATAAATGACGTCATAGGTCTGGCCACTCCTGGTAAAATCCTCTTGAGTGTAATCAATTACCTTATCGGCTCGCAGAGACTTGACCATTTCCAGATTAGTGGTACTGCATATCCCGGTTACTTCAGCCCCGAAGTACCTTGCAAGCTGTACTGCATAGGTACCTACACTTCCGGAAGCGCCGTAGATAAGGACTTTATTTCCGTTCTGGATATTTGCTTTTCTCAGGAAAGCTAACGCTGTCAGTCCTCCAAAAGGAACGGCAGCGGCTTCCTCATAGGTCATATTGACCGGTTTTATTGCCAATCCTTTATCTTCGGGTAGACATTTGTACTCGGCATTACCACCACCCAGACCTAAGGAAGTACTCAGCCCAAAAACCTGGTCACCTTCTTTAAATAGCTTTACATCCTTGCCCAATGATTCAATTTCCCCGGCTAACTCGTCCCCGGGGATAGTCTTTCTTGGTTTGCTGAAACCAAACATTATTCTCCCGGGAAGCCAGAACCAGCGTGGGTAGGTGAAACTACGAATTCTCACGTCTGATGATGTTACCGTTGTCGCATGGACTTTGATAAGTACTTCATTGTCCCTGGGAACGGGTTTCTCGACCTCTTTTAGCTGGAGGACCTCAGGTGGTCCGTATTTTGTGCATACAACTGCTTTCATATTATTAACTCATCTGATTGATTGTAATCTTTACTTCTCGTGCCTTATATCAGCAGAACACTGAGAATTTCCTTTATATGGTTATAAGGCAATGATATGTGCGCTTCGTCCTCTAGGAATATAGCGTGGCAATTCGGGATGGCGTCAGCAACATAGCGTCCGACCGAAATAGGAACACTGAGGTCGAGCTCCCCGTGCCACAGGTGAATCTCAGTGGTGATGTCCTGAAGCCGAAATTCCCACGGGCGAGTATACAGCGAAGCTTCTTGATTGGCACCTCTGATACCCGACTGAAATGCTTCTCGTAGCATATCGATATATGCTTTTGCTACCTCAGGTTGGTCCAATAGTAACCCTTCCTTTTCTGGAAGTGCCTTCTTCGACCGTGCCAAGAACTGGTCTGGGTTTTTCCGCAAACCCATAGACGACAATATCAGTATTAACTTCCGTATCAACGAGGGCTTCCCCGGGAAGATCCAGCATGTACCCTCCTTGATACCGGGTGCTTCGGCAGGGCCCATACCGCAGGCTATTGCCGTGGCCATTAGGCGTCCAGGAATTTTGTATGCGCAGGAAGCCGCGTAAGGTCCACCTCCAGAAAAGCCCATTACAGCGAAGTAGTCTATGTTCAACACGTCGGCCAACTCGATTACATCGTCTGGCCAATCCAAGATTTTTCGACCACGCTTGAAATCGGAGAGGCCATAGCCCGGACGGTCAACCGCGATAATGCGGGCGTTTAACTCGGCAGCGGAGTTATCGGCGTCAGCAAGCAGCCAGTCAAGCCGTGAACCGGGGAATCCATGAAAGTAAAATACCGGCTTGCCATCCGGGGCACCGTATTCGGCATATCCTAACGACCTCTGATCCGTCAAGATGATTTGCTGTTTGGTTCTGTCTTTTTCCATTTTAGTACATCCTTACTCATGTTCATGGTTCTTAGTATTCTGTCATATGTAAGATAAACATCGTGATATATAGTCATGAGTATTAGTATATATTAGTCTGATACCGGTCGCCTTTTCTAATAAGTAGAAATCAGTAGTTACTATTCAGTTTCTATCTTAGCTGTGTAGTTTCTTAGCCTTATGGACATAATTAGTGCACTTACCGCATAAAAAACCACCAGGAGGATGAAAAAGACGGTTACCGCTATTGGCACGACATCGACTGCAGTATCATTCGGTATTACACTGAAATCACAGGGGAATATGGATACTAATGACACAGCCACAACGATACCAATGATACTGAATGATATCTCAGCGGTCTTACGAAACCGGTAGTTGTCGTGAATAATCATGGCAATAGAAGTTACTATGACAAGAATCGAGCCTGTAATCATAATAGGAAGCCAAATGAAATAGTCATCAGTTAGCATCGATATTCGAGTAACACTTCCATCTAGTTCAGTGGTATGCCATGCAATATATTTATGAAAGCCAGTAAAGAAGATGAGTTGAGCTAGTGTCACGAAGATAATAGCAATGTGATTGGCAGTTTCACCTGTCCTGCTCCCGGGTGATGATTCCATACTGCGTTTCCTTATATTAGAAGATACACTAGGATACACTAGAATGAGTTAGTAATCCTTAGTGCCACTTGTAAAGTTTCGGATCAACTTGTTGATACTAACTAGAGCCCCAATACTAAACGCTACAATCGTCAAAATTAAAGCTATTCTTAGACCCAAATCTACCCACTTTTCTATATTAGCATTAGCAATTATCGAAAAATCGAAAGGGAAAAGGCTTAGTAATACAGCAGTAGAAGCCACCCCCAAAAGGGTCAGGAATACTAAGATGCTTTCTCTTAATATGTACCTATCAAAGGCAAGAGAAATGGAATGCCCTATTACGGTAAAAATCAGCAGTGGATTATGTATCCACAGCCACTTACCGAACTCTGCCGTAATGAGTAGCTCTCGCATACCATCGTGATAAATGGCTATATAATCGCGGAAGAAATTAAAGAATATCAGTGTGGCTATACTCCATACGATAGCAATAATTGACTCCGTGCTTCTTGACCTCTTACTGGGTGTTTTTGTCATTTCCTACTTGTTTGCATATTTCTTGATATTTACCTTCACATCCTCCATGATTCAATCCCCAACGCTAACGTTATGCTCCACAGTTATGACTACATTCCCCTTTTTATGTCCATTTTCGACATACCTGTGAGCTTCGACCATTTGCTCCAGCGGATAGGTTCTGTCAATGACCGGCTTTATCTTTCCCGCCTCGAGAAGCTCTTTGATGAAGACCAAATCCTCAATACTACTCTTTGGTACCCCGAGTATTGCTTTCTTGCTGCCTATCATCGACGTCCATAACATCTGAAGAAGAATTGCCAGTGTAGGGACAGATAAAAGAAAGACTCCTCCCGGCTTCAAAGAGCTTTTACATTGCGAGAACGATTTCTTAGCCACTGCGTCAAAGATAATGTCATAGGTCTGTCCGGTTTTGGTGAAATCTTCTTGAGTGTAATCAATTACCTTATCGGCCCCCAGAGATTTCACCAATTCCAGATTCGTGGTACTGCATACCCCGGTAACCTCTGCTCCGAAGTGCTTGGCAAGCTGCACCGCAGCTGTACCGAGCGCCCCCGAAGCGCCATTGATAAGAACTCGTTGTCCGCTCTGAATACCTGCCCTTCTGAGATAATACAATGCGGCCAATGTCGAAACAGGACCGGCGGCAGCTTCCTTATAGGTTAGGTTCGCCGGTTTTGGTGCCAATAATGCCTTTTCAGACAGGCATATATACTCGGCATAAGAACCTAGAACGGCACCGGTATCTCCAAAAACCTGGTCACCTTCTTTAAATCGCTTTACATCTTTGCCTACTGCCTCAATTTCTCCGGCTAGCTCCTCTCCCAGTATTTTTTTCCTGGGTCCTCTAAAACCAACAGATAATCGGAAGGGGAGCTGGAACAAAGGTGGGACTGTGAAGCTTCGAAGTCTCCAGTCCCCGATATGTACTGATGTCGCATGTATCTTTACCAGTACTTCATTGTCCCTAGGAGCAGGTTTATCTACCTCTCTTAGCTGAAGAACTTCTGGTGGTCCGTATTTTGTGCATACAACCGCTTTCATAAGTGTTGCTCCTTATTTGTCAGGTTTTGTCATGATGCTCAACAGTTATAACTACGTGTCCCTTTTTATCCCCTGTTTCGACATACCTGTGAGCCTCGGGAACCTGTTCCAACGGATAGAGTCTATCTATGACCGTTCTAATCTTTCCGGCCTCAATCAGTTCTTTGAGAAAAACTAAATCTCCAGGTCTATAGCTTACATTTCCAGCTATTACTTGCTTGCCACTTCCCATCGAAGTCCGGGGTTTTCGAAACATCCCAGGATTAGCCAAAAGATAGCGTCCATTTTTATTTAGCGATTTTATACTACCTGAAAACGAAGTCTTGCCTACCACATCAAAAATAACATCATATGTCTCACCGCTTTTGGTGAAATCTTCCTGAGTATAATCAATAACATGGTCTGCGCCGATCGAGCGTAGCATGTCAAGTTTATCCGTGCTGTCCACACCGATCACTTCTGCTCCGAAATACCTGGCAAGCTGTATCGCAATAGTACCTATACTTCCACCCGCACCATTAATTAAAACCTTTTGCCTGCTCTGGATATTTCCTTGCCTAAGATAATGCAATGCTTCAAGTCCGCCAAGAGGAACGGCGGCTGCTTCCTCATAGGTCATATTGACTGGTTTTATTGCCAGTAATCCACCTATCGCTTTTGGTTCTTCAGGCAGACATTTATACTCGGTGTAAGTACCTAAACCGGCACCAGCATATGCAAAAACCTGGTCACCTTCCTTGAATAGTTTTACATCTTTACCTACTGCCTCAATTTCCCCGGCTAACTCTTGCCCTAGTATTTTTTTCCTGGGTCCCCTGAAACCAAATCCTATTCGTATAAGGAGCTTCATCATAGGAGGGAATTTAAGGCTCCGGAGTTCACAGTCCCCTGCGACTACTGTAGTTGCATATATTCTTATCAGTACTTCATTATTCTTAGGAGCAGGTTTTTCCACCTCTTTCAATTCAAGAAAATCCGGTGGTCCCCATTTTGTGCATACAACTGCTTTCATGGGTTTCCTCCCCATTTATCAGGTTTTGTTATCATGTTCTACAGTAATGACTACATTCCCCTTTTTATGTCCATTTTCGACATACCTGTGAGCCTCGACCATTTGTTCCAACGGATAGCGTCTATCTATGGCCGCTTTAAACTTTCTCGCTTCCATAAGCTCTTTAAGGAAAACTAAGTCATCAGTATGCTGCTTATATATCCCCCTTGTTGTTACAAATTTCCCATTCGGAGTTAGTGCTTTCTTGCAATTTGATTTCGATAATTTCAAAACGGTATCAAAGATGATATCGTAAAGCTCTCCACTTTGGGTAAAATCCTCTTGAGTGTAGTCAACTAGCTTATCAGCCCCTAGAGACCTCACCAATTCAAAGTTCGTGGTACTGCATACCCCGGTAACTTCTGTCCCATAGTACCTGGCAAGCTGAACTGCATAAGTACCTACACTTCCAGAAGCGCCATAGATAAGGACTTTTTGTCCGCTCTGAATATTTGCTTTCTTAAGATGATGCAACGCTGTAAGTCCCCCATTAGGAACAGGGGCGACTTCCTCATAGGTCATATTGGTCGGTTTTATTGCCAACACCCCGTCTTCAGACAGACATTTGTACTCGGCATAAGCACCAACGCTCGTCCCGGTAGATGCAAAAACCTGGTCACCTTCTTTGAACAGTTTTACATCTTTACCTACTGCTTCAATTTCTCCAGCTAGCTCCATCCCTCGTATTTTTTTTCTTGGTCTTACGAAACCTAACATTATTCGCATTATAGGCCAGAACAATAAATCCAGAACAAATCCCAAGCCACTTTTGAATCTTCGAACTTTAGTGTCCCCTATGTGACAGGTTGTCGCATGTACTTTTATAAGTACTTCATTGTCTTTAGGTATAGGTTTTTCTACTTCTCTGAGTTGAAGAACCTCGGGAGGTCCGTATTTTGTGCATACAATCGCTTTCATAGGTATTCCTCCTTATTTGTCAGGTTTTGTTATTATGCTCAACAGTTATGACTACGTGTCCCTTTTTATCCCCTGTCTCGACATACCTGTGAGCCTCGGGAACCTGTTCCAACGGATAGCATCTATCAATGACTGATTTTATCTCTCCCGCCTCAATAAGCTCTTTGAGGAAGACCAAATCCTCTGCCTTTGGGCTCACTCCTCCGGCCATCATCTTCTTCCTGCTTATCATTCCGGTCAATCGCCCCAGAGTCATCTGTAGCAGCCCGGGGTCAGCTATGACATAGCGTCCTTCTTGTGTGAGCGCCCTCATTCTACCTGAAAACGAACTCTTGCCGGCGATGTCAAGAATAAAATCATAGGTTTCACCACCACGCGTGAAATCCTCTTGAGTGTAATCAATGACATGGTCTGCACCAATAGAGCGTAACATGTCCAGCTTATCCGCGCTGTCCACGCCGGTCACCTCAGCCCCAAAGTACCTGGCAAGCTGTACGGCGAAGGTGCCAATAGTTCCACCAGCGCCGTTGACTAAAGCCTTCTGCCCCTGGCGGATGTTTCCCAGTCTGATATAATGCAACGCTTCAAGTCCCCCAACGGGAACCGGGGCAGCTTCTTCATAGGTCATATTGGCTGGTTTTATTGCCAGCGCCCCTCCTTCAGTTTCCTCAGGCAGACATATGTACTCAGCACAAGTACCCATACCAATAAAACTGGTAGCTGCGAAAACCTGGTCACCTTCCTTGAATCGACTTGCATCCCTGCCAACAGCTTCAATCTCTCCGGCCAGTTCCATCCCAAGCATGGTTATTCTTGTTGGTCTCTTGAAACCTATCATGAGTCGCATGAAGGGCCGGTACCGGAATGCGACATACATCCCTCGCTGTTCACAGTCCCCTGATGTTACTGTTGTCGCACATATCCTTATCAGAACTTCATTGTCTTTAGGGACGGGCTTGGCTACATCTCTGAGTTGTAGAACTTCCGGTGGTCCGTATTCTGTCCATACAATCGCTTTCATGATTGGCCATTATACTCCACAGTGATGACTAGATGTCCCTTTTTGTGTCCTTTTTCGATATACAGTCTCATCGAGTAAGCATCGTTAGCGTAGCAGGGCACATCACACGTGGTGTGACATAGCATTTAGCCTGGTGCCCATTCGGAAGGGAATATTTTCGGCCTGTTGCGGCGTGAGGATATTATTCCTTATCAGATTGAAAACGAGTCTTATGACCGTAACTGCAAAAAATGCTATGAGGCCTGTACGGTAGTCTATTACTCTGGTAAAGGAAAGCACTATCGATATCCACCAGATGACGTTGTAAGATACCATAATCAGGTTGAGTGGATGAGTGAACCTCCGTTTGACTATAATGTAGCTTTCCGGATTTTTCTGCTTTAGCCATGCGAACCGCACGAGCGTATGTCCTTCGGTAACCACTCAGTAAAGCACTCCAAAAACCGCTATACCGATATAACCCCCCAAACCTGACAATACCGAGGTGGATAAGGCGACGATAGCATAAATCAGAACGGGAATTCCCATTCCCAGCGCAATCCAATTATCCCGACGCACGGTCAAGTATTTTCCCATTCTGGCTATCGTATCCCAGCTGATACTATTGTCTTGGGGTACCTTCTTTGTCATGGGGTACCTTCTTTTTACTTATCGCATTCCAGATAATACTGCCAGATATTACTATCAGGTTTTGTTATTATGCTCCACAGTGATGACTACATGCCCCTTTTTGTGTCCTTTTTCAACATACCGATGAGCCTCGACAATTTGCTCCAACGGATAGCTTCTATCTATGACCGTTTTTATCTTCCCCGCCTCAATAAGCTCTTTAATGAAGTTCAGGTCTTCAGGCGTGATATCGCCTCCAGAACCGGAATCCCTATTAACGTTAAGATAGATTCCTGTCTCCTTTAGAGACTTTTTACCTCGTGAAGACGAAATCTTATCTACAGCGTCAAAGACAACATCATAGGTCGCACCGCTTTGGGTAAAATCCTCTTGAGTATAATCAATGACCTTATCGGCAGCAAGAGATTTCACCATCTCTATATTTGTGGTACTGCATACCCCGGTAACTTCTGCCCCATAGTACTTGGCAAGCTGTACCGCATAAGTACCTATACTTCCAGAAGCTCCATAGATAAGGACTTTTTGTCTGCTCTGGATATTTGCCTTTCTAAGAACATACAATGCTACAATTCCCCCAGAAGCAGCGCCAGCGGCGGCTTCTTCAAAGGTCATATTGGTGGGTTTAATTGACACCATTCCTACCTTTGCATTTCCCCCTTCTCCGGGCAGACATATGTACTCAGCATAAGCACCGAAAACAAAACCGGCTGATGCAAAAACCTGGTCACCCTCTTTGAATCGCTTCACGTCTTTGCCTACTGTTTCAACTGTCCCGGCTAACTCCATTCCTAATATAGGTCTTTTTGGCCTTAAAATACCTAAATATATCCGAAAGGGTATCATCTGCCAGAAAGGAACATTGAAACCTCGAATTCTCACATCGCCTATGTGTGCTGTTGTCGCATGTACTTTTATCAGTACTTCATTGTCCTTGGGAGTTGGTTTTTCTATGTCTTTGAGCTGAAGAACTTCTGGTGGTCCATACTTTGTGCATATGACTGCTTTCATGAGTCTTCCTCCATACTATAGCGTTTTTTTCTCGTCCAACAATCGGGGTGATTATACCACTCAATCTCTAACTCAGTAAACGCTCGTAGCAGGGAATGACAAAAGGGTATTGACTGTATTAGAACATGTGTACTAATATAAGGACGCTCAGTTCTTTACGTTGAGGTAAATTATGGAGTTGCGGTCGATTGATAACGCTGAGCGGGACCTTCCCCCGGAGTTCTGTCGCTACCATGATGAGGGGTGTGAGTTTGCCGATTCCTGTCTCAATTGCCATTTGCCTCTCTGTGTCTACGACGAGCCTGGAGGGAAGAGGCGTCTGCTGAAGCGGCGGCGAGCTCAGGAGATGGCCAGGCTGTTTACCACTGAGGGTAAAGGACAAAAAGAGCTGGCGGAAATCTTCAACGTTAGCCAGCGTACCGTCCAGAGAGCGTTGAAGTCTGTATTCAGAGGAACGACTACAGAGGTTACAGAGAATGAGTGAAGACTTTAGCCCCTCAGACCTGGCTCGTCGGGATATTGACCGGATTCGGGGCTACAAGGAACTGCTGGATTTCTATCATAACGTACAGTGGGAAGGTCGGGCGAGATGGGGTGAAAGACGCCTGACATTCAACTACGCCAAGGTCGTCATCGATAAGGTTACCTCGTACCTGATGTCGGGCATGGACTTCACGGTTGAACCGATAGAGTCGTCGAATGAGGCCAGAGATAAGGCCTACCGTGTAGAAGCAGCACTCTATCAGGTGCATCAGGATAACGGCATCGAGCAATTGGACTTTGAGACCGAGATTGACTGTGCCATTCTTGGTGATGCATGCTACAAGGTTATCTGGGACCAGGAGGCAGCGAGTGTTCGTATCACATCTCCTGATGTGCAGGGTATCTACACCTGGAGGGCAGGTGATGACAGTTCGCGGGTATGGCGGTTGGCATCACGGTACACCCTGAGCGCTGAGGAGATTGAGCTTCTCCACGGGATAAAACCCCAGAAGAAGGAAGGTACTATTACCGAGGTATGGACCGATGCTGAGTTTGAGCTGTGGCTCAATGATACTCTAGTGGAGAAGAAACCAAATCCCTATGGCTTCATTCCATTCGTAATTTATCCCAACCTGAGAGAGCCTAAGAAGTTCTGGGGAATATCCGACCTTACTCAGATAATAGAGCCACAACGTGAGTTCAACCGAGCGATGTCGCAGCTTTCGAGGATACTTGAACTGTCCGGCAATCCTATTGCCGTGCTGGAAAATGTGGAGGAGTCCGAGGACATCGCCGTCAGGCCCGGGGCGGTGTGGAACATCCCTGAAGATGCCAAGGCCTATTTGCTCGACCTGCTCCAGGGGGGTGGTCTCAGGCTACACATCGATTACATCAGCCTACTCTACCGCACCCTGCATGATGTATCGGAGTCGCCGAGAGCTGCCTTCGGGGGGACCGACCGAGACCTCTCCGGTGTTGCCATGGAGATAGAGTTGCAGCCGCTGTTGCAGAAGGTCGGACGGAAGCGGATTATCCGGACGGTGGCTTACAATCGGAGGAGTCGAATTATTCTCAAGCTGCTGGAGAAGTACCGGGGCGAAGACTTTGGTAATAACCGTGTCAATGTTGTCTGGGGACCGTTGCTACCAAAAGATGCTGCCAAGCTGGTGACCAATGAGCAGGTCCTGGTCCAGGGTGGTATTCACTCCCGACGTCGAGCGATGAGCGAGCTTGGTGTCGATAATCCTGAAGCGGAGTTTGCCCGGTGGCTTGAGGAGCGAGAGGCGATTCTAAAGATGAACAGGGAACTCACCGGTAAATCTACTCGGGGCGGAGCGAGGGAGAGAAGTGAGCCCGGGGTGGAGGTCAGTGAGGAATAAACTGGTTGGAGGTCGAATGTTGGTTGATGAAGTAAGACAGAAAGAGGACTTGCAGGAAGACCAGCCAAGCGAACCTGACTACATTGAAACACAGGAGTCACACGACGATGCTGATAGACTGGAGACCCTACTAGCCCAGAAGGATGAGGAGCTGGCCAGGGCGAATGCCCGGATTGCCGAGCTGGACGAAATTGTTCTGGGCAGGGACGGCGAAATTGCTTCTTTGAAGCAGTCTTTTACCGAGCTGGAGGAGAAGCTGGCAGTCACTAATGATTCCCTGAGCAAGGCGGTGGCCAGCTACAAGAGCATGGTAATCCGGACGAACCCGGATATTGTCGAGGAACTCATCAGCGGGGATACCATTGAGTTGGTCAATGAGTCGTCGGAGAAGGCAAGGAGCTTGATTGGCAAGGTGAGGCAGGGACTGGAAACCGAGATAGCCAGTGGCAGAGTCCCGGCCGGAGCACCGGAAAGACGCTCCCCTGACCTGTCGACCCTGTCCCCGCGAGAGAAGATTCAATACGGAATTGGAGGTAAAAAATAATGGCATTAACACTAACCGAAGCAGGCAAGCTGTCCAACGATATGCTACTCCAGGGGGTGGTGGAGACTATCGTCAAGGACTCACCGATACTGCAAAGGCTCCCCTTTATCGAGATAGTCGGCAACGGTCTTACCTATAACCAGGAAAAGACCCTGCCGGCTATTGATTTCTACGATGTCGGCGATACCTGGGCGGAGTCGACACCGACCTTTGAGCAAAAGACGGCCCTTCTGAAAATCATGGGAGGGGACGCCGATGTCGATAACTTTCTCAAGGCGACCCGTTCCAATATCCAGGACCTGGAGGCAGCGGTAGTTGAGCTGAAGGCGAAAGCGCTTAAGGAAAAATTCGAGGAGACCTTCATTTATGGTGATGCCACGTCTGACCCCAAGCAGTTCGACGGCATCAGGGGACTGATTGATACCGGCACTGCTGGTGACCAGGTAATTGCTACCGGTGCATCCGGGGCAACCCTGACCCTGTCCATGCTCGATGAGCTAATCGATGCTATCAAAGGCGGCAAACCAGATTTGCTGATGATGAGCCGTCGTTCCCGTCGTAAGATAAATGCCCTCGTCAGGGCATCCGGCGGCATGATGGACACCGACCGTGATAGCTGGGGGAACTTCGTCCAGTTGTGGGACTCAATCCCGATTGGCGTCAATGACTGGATACTGAACACTCACGTGGTCAGTGGTGGGGTGGAGACGAATACCACCGGCGGTGACTGCTCGATCATCTATGCCCTGCAGTTCGGGGAGGGGGCCCTTTGCGGTCTGACGGCGCCCGGGCACCTGACGGTTGAGCCGATAGGTTCGCTCGAGGCCAAGGACGCCACTCGAAATCGGATGAAGTGGTATGTCTCACTGGCGCTTTTCAGCGAAATTAAGGCGGCGGCCTTAATTGGCGTTCAGGACTAAAACCAGAACTGGATGGGAGGTGGGGAGGCTTCGGTCTCTCGCCTCCTATTCGGACAAGAAGTGATGAGCCAAGGGGTGAGGTAACTATGAATCTATCGGAGATGAGGGTAATAGTCAGGCGGGACCTGCATGATGAGGATGCTGAGAACTACCGCTGGTCAGATGATGAAATCGACCGGCATATCGACCATGCAGTAAAGGACTTTTCCGAGGCGATTCCCCTCGAGCAGAAAATGACCAAGGCAACGACCTCAGGTTCGAGGGAGATTGATATATCATCTATTACCGGTCGGGTCATGGTGCAGGCCGTGGAGTATCCAGTTGACAGGTTCCCGACTGTATACCAGCGTTTTGCCTTGTGGGCAGATACCTTAACCTTTCTTGGCACTGAGGTCCCGGATGGGTCCGATGCCTATATCTACTACGGTAAGTTGCATATCATGGATACTGACGGCTCCACCATTCCTACCCAGCATGAAGACCTGATTGCTGTCGGGGCTTGCGGGTACGCCGCCGTGGAATGGGCGGTCTATGCTATCGATCGGGTAAATGTCGGCGGTACCGAGACCCCTGATAAACTGCTTGAATGGGGACGCGAGAAGCTGAGACACTTCCGCAAGGAGCTAAGGCGATTGGGGAGGACAAATCGGGTGAGGGTACGCTCCCTCTATAAGTCGTACTACCCGGCGGTGTCCAAAACCACTGACTATGGCCCGTAAGTAATTGGGGTCAATCTAGCAAAACCAATACAGTTACCGAGTTAGCTCAGAAGGTCTCTCGGTGGTATCTTTTGGTTCTGGCTTGGACCTCCCTTCTTTACCGGTAATCTTCTTCTCGAGGAGCTTCCGTTGCTTCTCGGCCAGGGTCTGCGGCCGGGCTAACTGTCGCTGGCTGTGGTGCCAGCCTGGTGGGTGAATACTCTTATCACGTGGCGGAGCTGGCTCCTCTTCACTGACAGTCGCTGGCTCTGGTCTGGATGGTATTTGTGTTATGGTCTCTACCAGGTTTGCCAGAACCCGGTTCTGTTCGGCAGCGCTCTGCTTTAGCTCCTGGGAGGCCTCGCTGAGACCCTTAATAGCAGCCGTGTGACTCTTCAGATGTACGGCATACTCGGCTATGGCGGCAGAAAGCTCCTGCAGCGCTTGTTCTGTTCGTGACATCCACTCTTCCGGCAGCTGGCCGGTGCGTTGTTTTCTTTCAATAATAGGAGCATACTGTTCGGAATGCCGGACAGGCGCTGCCAGTTGACTTGCAGCATACTTGAGAAGCTTTAATTCCCTTTCACCGTAGACCTGTGGATGGTTACTGGCAAAGATGAGACTGCCGAAGACCTCGCCCTCTGAGAAAAGTGGCATATAAACGATTGCCCTTATCCCATGTTTCTGCCAGCAGGTACCGGTCCAGAATCGGCTCTCCTGTTTCAGGTCTGGCTCCGCCAGGGCTTTCTTGTTTAGAGCAAGCCAGGCGACGGGTGTGTTGTCCAGTGGTATGCTATCCCCGAGCTCCCAGTTCGAATCGATTTTGTAAGATAGGGGAAAGAGGTGGAGTAAGCTTGTTGATTTTTCAATCAGGCTAATAGCTGCCCAGCTAACAGGCATTAGCTCCTTGAGCTCGAAGGCGAATCCCTGTCCTATCTCGGTGATATCCGAGCTTGTAAGGACAACCCTGGAGAGATCATTGGCCAGAGCAAGCTGTTCTTCTTTTTCCTTTTCCTTGTGCTTCATGGCTCTGTCCTGTTACTACAGCCAGTGCTTGGTTTTCAGCCCGGTAGTCCACTCGGCCCTTCGCCTGTCTTTCCGGCGTGTCCAGAAGACGGCTCCAATCACACAGACAGCCATAATTCCGCCACCTATAACCCACTCTGGATGCGGCGGACTTGCGTGACCGACTATGACCAGAATAGTAGAGCTGTTATTCAAGAGGGGTTCTCCGGCACATGAGATGTCTATACTGATGGCCCACTTCTGTCCAACTAGGCTTTCATCGTTGGGAATAGTAATCTCCACCGTCAGCCACGTCTGCTCGCCAGGCGCCAGTAAGGTATCCCCTAAGGCAAGCCTAATCCAGGATAGGTCGGGGAAGCTATTATAACCGTCCGGATGGTCGAAGAGTTGGGCCGGTGAGAAACGGAAGTTATAGCTCCGTTCCAGGCCATTTTCTATCGAAAGTACCATACTGCTGGTGGTGCCGGGTAACACTTCGAGCTCGGTGGTGTTGGGAGAGATAGCCAGACTCCCGGCAAACACAGGCACGGATATCACGAAGCAAAGCAGCAGGGCCGCTGCTACTATGAAGATGACAGACTTGAGCATTCGCCTCACCATCTGCCTAACCACCTCTTGAGTTCCCTCCTGTTACTGAGCATCATGGCGCCAGCGACTACGACCCCTCCGGCTATTGCCCCTATGAGAATCCAGTTAATCCCCCTGGCATAGGAGGTACTGGTGGACAGCAGGAGTCGGCTATCAAGCTTGATCTGTAACATTCCCATTGTCTCAAAAGTGGCACCCAGCCAGCACTCATAGCTCTTTCCTCCCCAGTTTTCCGCAGAGGGTATCGCTATCGTAACAGTGACTTTTTGATCAGAGTACGGAGCGAGTTCACCTTGCTGTGGAGAAAATGTTATCCAGGTCGTGTCGGGGATGGGTTCATAGCCAGGTGTCAGATTACCTGGTTGAGGGATGTTGGCTGACATAGAAAAGGTTGCGGGAAAATCTTTGTTATTGGATACGGTCACAGCATATTTAACACTCTCACCGAGCTGGACAGACCGTTGTGGGGTTTCATCCCATGAGATAGCCCACGATTCCGCTTCCTGTGCCAGGGCAGGGGTAGAGGAGAAAACCAGCGTAGTTAGCAGGACTACTATTACCCACCTGAGATGAATTTTCCTGGTCACGGTTCATCTACCTTGCACCGCATGTATTGTTACGGTAGCCTGTATTGATTCACCTGCTCCGGGTGAACCCCCGCTTGTTGGTGTCTTCACTGTCAGTGAGAAATGCTGGCTTTGGTTCTTATACAGGTCTTGCACAAATTCGGTTGGAATCGTGGTGACATTACCCATACCACCGAACCCCTCGATATCATATTCAATTTCGTACATATTGTTACCGGGGAATGTGCTTAGCCACCACCGGTATCCGTTCCCCTCGGCATTAGTGCCCATTATGGTGGTGTCTACCCTGACACTACCACGATTGACCAGGGTGAAGTCTTTAAGGTATGATGAGTTCAACTCCACCGCCTCTATCTGCCACTCGGCCGGTGTGACCTCAATGTCTATGGCAACCGACGGGCCGCTCATAGTGATAGTTATCGTGGCATCGCTGCCAGCTAACGCCACGATCGGGATTGACAGTGCTATCATGGCTGCTAGCGCTGTGAGTAGCAAGCCCTTCACTTTCACTTATCAATCCTCCTTCAGGGTTGAGGTCATTCTACCATACTTTTCCTACAGGTAGAAAGCTCTCACTATCAGATTTTTCATATTATGCCACTAGTAATAATGTTAGTCACATTACGTAATCCGTTACATAATAATCTCGTGTTAAGAAGATGTTTACAGCGGCAACCTTAGATAATGATCGCTAGTCTCGTCACCTCAGTGCATGATTTGGTGAATTATTAAGTGTCGACTTAAGCTCCATTTTTATATGCAACAGGCAAGGAGCTCCCAACCCGGGAGATACCCACTGCACTGCTAAGGAGACAGATATTTGCGGAGTAGCGGTAGAGGTAGTACAATCAGGCACAAACACATAGGGCTTTATGCCATCGACTACTTGTTTCTGAAGCCAAGAGGGCCAATCCAACGCAGGGATATCAATGCCACTAAAGAAAACATTACGAAAGATCGGGACACTAAACGAAAAACCTCTTCACGAGTCTTTGAAACAGTGGTATGCTCAACCCAGCGACACGTTTGAGATATCCGTTGATGGATTCGTTGTTGACATAGTACACGGTAATCTCCTTATAGAGATTCAAACGCGGAACTTCCAAGCTATAAGACGGAAATTGGGGAAACTCCTGGAGCGCCACCAGGTGCGGTTGGTGTATCCGATACCATACGAAAAGTGGATCATAAAGCAGCCAGATAATGAAGATGGTCCGGTCAGCCGTCGCAAATCACCCAAACGGGGTGCTTTTATATACGTTTTCGATGAACTTATAAGCTTTCCTCAATTACTCATGAATCCTAACTTCTCGCTTGAGTTGCTACTCATTCAGGAAGAAGAGGTGCGTCGATACGATGGCACACATGGTTGGCGTAGACGCGGATGGGTCACTCATGAACGTAGGCTGTTGAAAGTAGTCGACCAACGGATTCTAAAAACACCGACAGATGTGAACGCATTTATCCCCCCAGAACTGGTTGGGTCGTTTACTACTTCCGACCTCGCTAATACTCTCGGTAAATCACGAAGATTTGCTCAGAAAATGGTCTATTGTCTGCGGTTAATGGGTTGTATTACCGCTGTTGGAAAACGTGCTAATTCTATCTTGTATGCCCGAGCAAATACCTGAGTAACCTAATAGTAATTTCGGCTAGTCAAGAGGGAAGCGATTCAGCACGCTATTCACTCAATTAACAATACCGTAGAATGAAGAGTCACAGTCGCTTAGGTTGTTACCTAACAATCTACTACGTTGTGTGACCAACAACACCAGACTTCCGCTCAATATTGGTCCTCAATCCTCATGATTTCCTCATCTTTTCTTCATCAAACCTCCTTTCTTCTGTGTACATAATGATACAAATCTTGGAAAGGAGGAAAAGGAAATGCACATCCAGATCGTCAACTTCAACCTCAAGGACGTCAGCCAGGAAGACTACGCCAAGCTCTGTGACCAGTTGGCCCCCCCTTACTCAGAGATCCCCGGTCTGCAAAAGAAGGTATGGCTGGCCAATCCAGCTACCAACACCTATGGTGGCGTCTATTTCTGGTGTGACCGTGAAGCAATGGAGACATTTGCCAAGACCGAGCTCTTCCATAACGTCGTGACCCATCCCAATCTGGCCAACATCACGTCCAGTGACTTCACGGTAATGGAAAAGCCCACGCGGGTGACACACGGGGCTGATGTGGTGCCAGTTTGACCCACGGTTCTGTGCGTCAGACTGCTGCGCGGGAACCACGTAGCAGTATCTGGTCCTTCGCACCCGGGGGTTGACGAATGTAATCCCCGGGTGTACAATCTCAGCACTCTAGAAATATGTTCGGAGGTAGTACGATGACTCCGAAGATGAGCGACCACCTCAGACAAAGAGTAATAGCGGGTTTCGTCGGTAGAACTGACGAAAAAGCCATTCTTCTTAACACGTTGGAGCAAGGGGGACCTCTCATCGTATTCGTTCACGGAATCGCTGGAGTGGGAAAGACCAGCTTGCTCGAGATATTCTCCGCGCAGGCACGGGCAGGGGGAGCTACCGTGGTAGGCCTTGACTGCCGCTCAACGGAGCCCACCGAGCGTGGCTTCATCTACGAACTCGGCGCGGCGATAGGCAGCGAGTCAGGCGCCACGGTGGAGGTAGCCGAACGCCTAGGTCAGCTGGGAGAGAGGGTCGTACTCGCTCTAGACAACTATCATCTGTTCCGTCTGGCGGATACCTGGTTGCGACAGGGTTTCATTCCAGGCCTTCCCGATAACGTGAGAGTGATCCTTTGCGGGCGTGAACCTCCAGTCTCAGCATGGCTCACCCAGCCAGAGTGGCAAGGACTGTTCCGTAGCATACCTCTAGGCCCGCTCGGGCAGAAGGAAGCTATAGAGCTGCTTTCTAATACCGGTGTCAGCGAACCGGACGCGCAACGTATCAATCGCCTTGCTCGCGGTCATCCTCTCGCTCTTAGACTGGCCGCTTTCGCAGTTACAGAGCGTCCGGCTTCCCACCTGGAAGACGTGACCATGCAGAGCGTTGTCGAAGAACTGACGCGGCTATACTTATCTGACGTGCCCGACCCGTTGACACGGAAAGCGTTGGATGCCGTCTCGGTTGTGCGCCGCGCCACCCGGTCATTGCTGCAGGCTATGCTACCTGATGTGGCACCGCAAGACATTCTCGAACGGCTGCGGCTCCTCCCATTCGTCGAGAGTGAAATTGACGGGCTTATGTTGCACGACGCTGTGCACGAAGCAATCGCCGCTTCGTTGCGTGCGTCTGACCCGAGTACGTACCAGAACTACCGACGTGCCGCCTGGCGTCAACTACGCAGCGAAGTACGCTCAGCGGGTCCATCGGAGCTGTGGCGGTATACCGCTGACATACTCTACATTGTCGAGAATCCGTGGGTGCGGGAAGCCTTCTTCCCAAGCGGCAGGCAGGAATTCGCTATCGAACCGGCACGACCGGAGGACGGTGTAGCCATCCAGGCAATCATTAATCGACACGAACCCCCCGAAGCGGCGAATCTGCTCAAGACCTGGTGGACTCGACTCCCTGGGTCCTTCCAGACCGTGCGTGGCAGAGACGGCGACGTAGCAGGGTTCTCTTGCAAATTCGACCCGACCAGCATAGATAAGGCCTTCTTGCAGGATGACCCGATAGCGCGAGGCGTGTGGGAGCACTTGCAGCACGAAGCAATACCGAAGAACCAGCGGGCACTTTTTATCCGCCGTTGGCTCAGCCTTGAACATGGAGAAATGCCCTCGTCTGTGCAGGCAGCCTGCTTTCTTGACTGCAAACGAACCTACCTGGAGCTACGCCCAAACTACCGACGCACCTACGCGACAGCGTGTGACATGGACGCCTATACCCCTGTCCTCATGAAGCTGGGCTTCCGGCCCCTGCCTCGAGTCGACGTCAGGCTCGACGGCGTTATGTATCACACAGCCGTACTCGACCTTGGGCCAGCTTCGGTGGATGGCTGGCTTGACGGTCTTATCGGTTCCGAGCTCGGTGTGGAAGAAGGTGGCATCTTGGATGTCGACGCCCGAGAGCTCGTGCTCGACGACCAGCGTATCGGGCTCACGCCGCTCGAGTTCGGGGTAATGCACTACCTGTACCAGCATGAGGGAAAAGCAGTCACCAGGATATCTCTCCTGGAGGATGTCTGGGGGTATGCCTACGAGGGCGGTAGCAACGTGGTGGACACGGTGGTGCGGTCGCTACGGAAGAAGCTCGGAGAGCGGGCCCCTCTGATTGCCACCGTTAGAGGTGTGGGCTACCGGTTCCGCCAAGGCTGAAAGCCCCCTCAGGACCTTTATCACACAAGACAGTATATTGTGACGTCACGCTCGGGTGATTTGTTATTCCCTGTTATTTCTATAATAGAGTTGTTATATAATAGTGAAACTGCTTGTTTGGGCTGCTTTATAGCTCAAATGACTGATTATGACGAACGAACATGACAAAGTGGATGAATTAAGAACCGGAGAGACCTGGTTCGACCAAGTGCCAAAAGTGGAACTTCATTTGCACCTTGAGGGAGCCATCCCACATGATGCCTTGTGGGAATTAATCCAGAAGTACGGGGGAGAATCATCTGTGCCAAATTTTCAATCTCTCATAGAAAAGTTCAATTATCGTGATTTCCCTCATTTCATGGAGACCTGGGTTTGGAAAAATCAGTTCTTGCGCGAGTATGAGGACTTCACTTACATTGCTGAGGCAGTAGCTCGAGACCTGGCAGGCCAGAATATTCCTTATGCTGAAACATTTTTTGCTCCATCAGACTTTGCTCGCCATGGATTAGAAACACAGAAATTGGCAGAGGCGATTCGCACTGGTCTTTCTCGGGTACCACAGACTGAAATAGCGCTAGTCGCTGATTTGGTTCGTTCACGCAAACTTGAAGATGTATCTAAGAACCTGGCAGAAGTTAATGAGGTGAGAAGCCTCGGGATTATCGGCATAACGATTGGTGGGTCAGAACAGGATTACCCGCCGGAGCCATTCGAGGAAGTCTATGAAAGAGCCCGGCAACTTGGTTTTCACACCAGTGCACATGCTGGAGAAGCAGCTGGTCCAGAGAGTGTGTGGGGAGCTACCCGCAGTCTTAAGGTAGACAGAATTGGACATGGCACCCGAGCTATTGAGGATAAGCGTTTGGTCGATTATATCGCCGAACACCGCATTCCTATTGAAATATGCCTGATATCCAATGTGAGGACCAAGGTAGTCGACTCAATTGAGAAACACCCGGTCCGGCACTATTTCGATAGAGGAATACCTATCTCGATTAATACCGATGACCCTAAGATGTTTGGTAATTCATTGGCCGAAGAATATCAATTACTTGAGGCAAAACTGGGCTTCTCACGCAAGGAAATTCGGAAAATAATTCTTCAGGGCATTGAGGTATCCTGGCTATCCAAAGATAGGAAACGAGAGTTAACCAAAACATTTTGTGAAAACCCATGCTGGTAAGCGAAAGTTCAAAGGGCTGGTCACTGGAACCAGCCCTTTGAAAATACTGATTTCTTGTAACTATTGACTAATCTGCCTCGTCCATAGCGGCCTTGAGGCGTTCCCGGATGCTGTCCTTGAAGGCGGAGAATTCTTCTCTGGTCACGTAGTCTTCTGATGACTGACCAGCGAGGCGCGCGCGTACACTCATTGGTAGTCCAGTTGGTACCGCCGCGATCACCTGCCGACTCTGGTCATTGGCTACCAGCTTTGCCAGAATAGTCTTGAAAGCGCGGCTGACGCTCTCCTCACCGATGCCGAGAGTCTGGTAAATCTGGTCAAGCGGGGCTCCATTAGCTATGTGGTGCAGGATTTCGGTCTCACCCGGAGTAAGTTGAGCCAATACGTTGCCCACCTGCTCACCTATTACGGTGAACTCTTCGAATTCATCGAGTACACGTGAGGCAATTTCTGGTCTGAGCAGTGCGTCACTGATTGGTTGCTCGCCCTGGGCGGCTGCCCTGATGCTATCAATCAGGTCGGCTGGTTCAATCTCCTTGGTCAGACAGGCACTGGCCCCGCTCTTTATTGCCTGAAAGAGTTGCTCGTCATCGTCACTGTCCATAATAAGGACCGTGGCTATTGACGGGAAGTTACGTCTAAGGTGACCGGCTACCCGGATACCATCAAGCTTCTCATGGTTTGTGTTCAGGACAGCCACGTCCGGAGGATTTGCTTCGATTGCCTTCAGGGCGTCTTCGTTGCTGGTTGTTTCACCGATAACCTCGAAGTCATCCTCCCCCGACAAGGTAAAATGGATACCCTCCCGGAACAGCACCTGCCAATCAGACAGGAAAACGCCGATCCTATCCATGTTTTTCTCCTTCACACATAATCTGGATGATTTCTACCGAGTTTATTTAAGCACACAGTCGTAAAATGTAGAATAAAGTTCCTAAACATTATATAAAGATTTCATAAAGATTTCATAAAGATTTAGACGGGAGAGACCTGAAACTGTCTTGAATAGTGAAGTGTATTCTATGCAGCCCTTGGAGGGGTTTATACGTTGTCCTGGCGGACAAACCTGTAACCCATGCCGTGCTCGGTAATGATGATTCTGGGGGAGTCTACGCTGTCCCCCAGCTTCTGTCTCAGGTGCTGGATGTGTACCCGAAGCAGGTCGCGTGTATCCTGGTACCCTTCTCCCCAGACCTTAGACAGCAGGTTCTCATGTGTCAATAGACGTCCTTCGTTCCTGACTAAGTGCCGCAGGAGTTTCATTTCGGTGGAGGTTAGCTTCACGGGTTTCCCGTCCACCTTCACCTCGTTAGTGACGAAATTGACTGACAGGTTACCGCTGGTGTAAGGGCGGTCATCACTGCTGGTTGGTATTCCACGAGAGCGACGCAGCACTGCTTCCACTCTGGCGATGAGCTCAATATGGCTGAAGGGCTTTACCATGTAGTCGTCAGCCCCGAGCTCAAGCCCTCTGGCAATATCAACGTCCTCTCCTTTTACGGTCAGCATGATAACCGGTATCTGCGAGAACCGCCGTATCTCACGGATTACGCTGAACCCGTCCATATCAGGGAGGTTAACGTCTAAAATGACAATGTCAGGGCTTTCAGCTTCAATGAGTTCCAGTCCCTTGTTGCCGTCGAGGGCCGACAGTACCTCGGTACCGCTCCAGCGG
Organism: Dehalococcoidales bacterium; assembly: GCA_020342155.1. GTDB lineage: Bacteria > Chloroflexota > Dehalococcoidia > Dehalococcoidales > Fen-1064 > W589. The sequence goes on along the minus strand of CP070842.1, from coordinate 1,579,743 downwards.
AGCTGAAAGCACAGGGAAACAACCTCTACAATGTCGGGTGCATCGTCAATAACAACTACTTTCAAGTGGTCCTCCTGAAAAGCGGAAGTGAGACGGAGAAGCTGCAGCCGCGTCCGGTCTGACTTTCAACCCATATTTGACCACCGTGGAGCTCTACAAGAAACTTGGCGATAGTCAGGCCGAGGCCCCCTTCACCGTCACTCCGCCCAATCTGGTAGTGGGGTTTAAAGACTAATTCCTGTTCTTCAACCGGAATACCGTCACAGCTATCATTTATACGGACTAACAGGGCCTGTCTGTCTTGCTGCCAAGCACTTATTTTGATACTACCCCCCTCAGGAGAGAACTTGGTGGCGTTAGCGGTCAGGAGGAGCAGTATTTGTCCCAGGTGTTGTTTATCTGCCCTGACTGAAGGCAGGGCAGCTGCTATCTCCAGTTCAAGGTTCTGTTTTCGTGCCTGAATCCGGGGATGAATCCTTGTCACCACGTCGCGGATAACCTGACCGATGTCAACAGGCTCTGGCCGGAACTGGAAGTCCTGTACTGGTTGTCTGGGCATTTCCGCAAAGAAGGTTACTCTCTCATCGAGCCGGTGGGCGTTGCGAATGATGGCTTGAAGGAGCTTCCACTGCACACTACCTTCGGCCGGGTGTAGCTCATCGGCAATAAGCTCAGCTGAGGCGATGATAGCAGTAAGAGAGGTCTTCAGTTCGTGCGTCATCGCCGCCACGAAATCTACCTGAGCACTGTTCTTATCATCCACGTTATTCGCCAGCAAGTGTCCTAACCTTGTCCCATCACCGCACGCCCTCACAACAACCATCAATCCCTTCAGACGGTACAGCGTGGCGTCTGCAAACGGGCGTGGATTGAATCTATTTATCCATGCTTTTGGCGATGCTCCTCAGCATGGTGAGAATACCAATGACAGCGCGTTGCACCTCAGGTGGTTCCTGACTCAGGACCCTGGCAACATAGGGGTCCAGCTGTCCAATACCATAGGCCGGGACTCGCTCGGCTGTTCGTGATGACTGAGATGACAGATACCCGGCCAGTGTAAACAGCTCGTTTTCTTCAAAGCCCAAGGGTGCAGCAATCTTCCGCAGAATATGCGCTGAGGGAAAGCGCTCTCCGCGCTCGATTCGGCCCAGGTGCGAGGCAGATACCTCCGCCCTGCCGGCCAACTCCTGTAGAGTCAGCGGCAGGCTAATTCTTTGTTGTTTCAGTATGGTACCGATGTCATTCCTGTCTTGAGTGTCCATTAGCAGTATTGTAGTTAGCCAACTGGCAAAAGTCAATCCTCGCTATGTGCCGATTTAGCTTCCAGTAGTACAAAAGACTAGTTCCTTGACGGCTAGGAATACCAGTTATACAATGGCAATGCGGAGTAAAAGTACCATGGCTATTATACCTAAAGTACTATGGTGACAAAATACGATATTATAATTGTTGGCGGTGGTCCAGCGGGTATCTTTGCTGCCCTGGAGCTAGCTCAGTCTTCTGGCCCAAGTGTTCTGCTTATAGAGAAGGGGCGAGATATTGATGGCCGTCAGTGTGTAGCGCGTGACCAGGACCGCCGCTGCATCACCTGCACCCCCTGCAATCTGGTCTGTGGTCTCGGCGGAGCCGGCGCTTTCAGTGACGGCAAGCTGACACTCTCTGACGATGTGGGTGGGCGGTTGGCTGATTATGTTGGTGAGGAGAGAACAGCTGACCTCATTCAGTATGTCGATGATACTTATCGTCGGTACGGCGCCCCTGATAAGCTGTACGGGGCAGGAGATGATGTTGACCGGATGTGCCATCAGGCGGCACTGGCGGGGCTACACCTGAAACCGGTACCCATTCGTCACCTGGGGACGGAGCACTGCCGTTCCGTGCTCAGGTCCATGCGGGACTACCTTGATCTGCATATTAACCTTAAACTTGATGCCGCCGCCGACAGTGTTATCGTTAGTGATGGCCAAGTAACGGGTATCATGACTGAGGCGGGGGACAGGTATGCCTGCGATTACCTGATTTTGGCTCCGGGTAGGGAGGGGGCAGACTGGTTGTCCCGGGAGGCAGAAAGACTTGACCTGACTATGCACAATAACCCGGTCGATGTCGGTGTCCGGGTTGAGGTGTCGAAGGCAGTCATGGAAGCCTTCTGTAATACCCTGTACGAGGTGAAACTGGAGTTTTACTCACCCACTTTCGACGACAGGATAAGGACGTTCTGCATGTGTCCTGAGGGGGAGGTTATCCTGGAGTCTACCGGTGGGGCTGACCCGGTGATTACAGTTAACGGGCATAGCTATGCGGAGCGCAAGAGTGGTAATACCAATTTTGCCCTCCTGACCAGTACTGACTTTACTGAGCCTTTTCACGAACCGATTGCCTACGGGAAGTACCTGGCGAGGCTGGCCAATATCCTCAGCGGCGGGGTGCTGGTACAGCGTCTTGGCGACCTGATGCAGGGTCAGCGTTCCACTCCGGCTCGAATTGACAAGGGGCTGGTGCGTCCTACGCTAGTGAGTGCTACTCCTGGCGACCTCAGCTTCGTCCTGCCTTACCGTCACCTTACGGGTATTATAGAAATGCTCGGGGCACTGGAAAGGCTGATTCCGGGCGTGGCTTCACCACATACCCTACTCTACGGGGTGGAAGTCAAGTTCTATTCTGGACGGCTCCAACTCACCCCTTGTCTGGAAACTGAGGTCGGTAATATGTTTGCCGCCGGCGACGGTGCCGGAGTTAGCCGCGGCCTGATTCAGGCGTCGGCCTCGGGTGTTGTTGCTGCTCGGGAAATATTGGAGCGGGTGAGTAGTTAGTGCCATTACCTGCATAATGGAGTGACCATGTATTGCCACGGTTCTTGACACGAGTACCTTGGGCTGACTAAAATGGTTCCTTGTGGGGTGGCTATCGGCCATCGGCCGATAGCTGCAAAGTGCCACCGATAAAGGAGGTCGATGGCGGGTGGCCAATGTAGTTTCGGGTGATAATGAGAGCTTCGAGAGCCTGTTAAAGCGTTTCACCAGAAAGGTACAGCAGGACGGTATTTTATCGGAGGTACGCCACCGAGAGTACTTTGAGAAGCCCAGTATCAAACGTAAGCGTAAAGCAGCTGCCAAGAGGCGCAAGAGTGCCCGGATGCAGAGAAAACGGTAGCAGAACTGGCAGGATTAAGTGGAAGCATTACTTAAAGAAAAATTGAACAGTGACCTCAAACAAGCGATGAAGGCTGGCGACACGGCGAGGCGTGATGTTCTGCGTCTGGTAATGGCTGCCATCAAAAATGCGGAAATTGCCAAGCGTGATGATCTCGAAGAGGCCGACGTCATTGGTGTTATTGTTAAGGAGGCACGGCAGCGACAGGAAAGTATCGATGCCTTCAAGCAGGGTGACCGCCAGGACCTGGTGTCTCAAGAAGAAGCAGAACTATCTATTCTTCAAGAGTACCTGCCACAGCAGGCCAGCCACGATGAGATTGTTACCACAGCCAAGCAGATTATCGCCGATGTCGGGGCGGAAGGACCACGTGACAAAGGCAAGGTCATGCCCCGGCTCATCGCTGAGTTCAAAGGCAAGGCCGACGGACGAGAGATAAACGACATCGTCACCGAATTGCTCTCTTCTTAGATATACTTCCCCATCTTCAGTTGACATAAGCAACCTTCAAACTCTTAATAGTTTGGGATTATTCACGAACATGACTCAAGAACTGCCAATCAGATGTTATGTTGTCTCGTCGTTTCTGCTTAAGAAAGACAATGGTGATTATCGTGTGCTCCTTCTAAAGCGGAAACAGACTATTCTGGGGGCATGGGCTGGGGTTGGCGGTGGGATAGAAGAGGGTGAGAAGGCATGGCAGGCCGTCTTGAGGGAGATAAAAGAGGAGACCGGACTTACTCCCGAAAGACTCTACTCTGCTGATACCTGTGAGCAGTTCTACGAAATAGATAGGGATTCAATCTTGATTGCTCCGGTTTTCGTAGCGTATGTATCGGATGATACCGCGGTTACCATCAATGAAGAGCACAGCGAGTTCGGTTGGTTTACTTTTGAAGAAGCAATGCTCAAGGTATCATTTCCAGAACAAAGGTGGATACTAAAACATATTCAAGAAGAATTTGTCCAGCGCCAGCCGGTGGAGTGGTTGTTAATAGATATATATTAGCACACAACAAACCCTCCGTTTGATTTCTGGCCGGGTACCAAAAGCTATTCAGCGTATGAATTATGCATGATAGGGATTTAAGTACTCCGCGACGTTTCAACGACCTGCCGCAGGATGTCCAGACAGTATGCACCGCCCTACGAGATGGACTAAGGGCGACACTCAATGATAATCTCTACGGAATTTACCTCTACGGCGCCATGGTCTTTCCCGATATGAAGGACATCCACGATATCGATTTCCATGCTGTTGTTAAAAGACCGCTAACAACGCGTGAAAAAACGGAAGTCCGGCAGTTACATAAAGAGCTTGCTGAAGAGTACCCTGTAGTCGGTGACGACCTCGATGGGTGGTATATTCTCCTTAATGACGCACAGCGAGTATCACCACCTCAACATCAAGTATATCCAGACTTATTTGATAACTCGTGGGCCCTTCATCGGGCACACATGAGGGCTGGTTACTGCATCGTTCTCTATGGTCCGGAGCCCGACCAGGTCTTTCCTGTACCGGCATGGTCGGAGCTTATGGCTGGTCTTGAAAATGAACGAATATATATTGAGAGGCATCTTAGTGGATACCCAGATTACTGTGTCCTTAATCTCTGCCGGTTGCTTTACAGCTACAAGACGAAAGAGGTTGTCGTTTCGAAATATACCGCGGCTAAGTGGGCGCTTGATAATTTCAACACCTGGAGGACTCTTATTGAGGCAGCTCTTCGGTCGTATGCCGGAGAGATAAGCGAAGAAGACAAACGGTTACTTGAATCGGAGACAGAGCGATTCTACCATTTTATCTGCAACATGATTGAAGATATAAATACAGTCTAAGTATCTAATCATCCTCTGGACCAGCTATCGAAAAATTCATCTGGAAATTACCCAATTTCTCGCTGAAAATCGCTTGGCGTTCGGCCCATTTTTTGTTATGATTAAGGCGGCCGGTATAGGACGACTGAGTAATGCACCGAGTCGAAGTTCGACTTAAAAGCCACCTCCCTGATGCCCGGGGTGCGGGCCTGGTAAAGGACATTCGGGACCTCGGTATAGAAACAGTCTCAGATGTCCGTGTTGTCGATATCTACTGGTTGGATGCTGAACTATTCCCTGATAAATTGGACCTAATATGCCGTGGTCTCCTGGCTGACCCAGTGATTCAGGACTACGTCTGTGATTCAGCGATTTCTACCGATACTGATTCTACTTCCACTCGTCGTGTTGTCGAGGTAACCTACAATCCCGGTGTCATGGACCCGGTTGAAGGGACGGTAATGAAAGCCGTCCGTGACCTCGGGATTGACAATGTCCGGGCGGTCAAGACAGCAAAACGCTATCTCATCGAAGGCGAACTCAACCCTGAACAGGTGGAGAGTATCTGCGGTAAGCTACTGGTGAATCCGATTGTCGAGCATATTGTTGGACCGGATACGGTCCCCTTTTCGGAACATCCCCGGTATCATTTTAAGTTAAACCATTACTATATTCTTGATACGGACGACTCCGGACTCGCTGAGGTACGTAATGACTTCAGCTTCTCCGAGCCTGAATTACAGGCAATAATCGACTATTTCCATGAACTGGGCAGAAATCCTACAGATATCGAGCTGGAAACACTGTTCCAGACCTGGTCCGAGCACTGCGTTCACAAAACCTTTAAAGGCAAACTCTCTTTTGCCGGAGCAGGCATTGATAACTTGATGGAGAGTTCTCTCACCAAGGTTGGCCAGGTATTTCAGTGGGAAGGAATCCGGATAACGATAGATAACTTACTTAAAAGTACCATTATGAGGGCAACCCAAGAACTGGCTAAACCCTGGTGTCTCTCTGTTTTCATGGATAATGCTGGTGTTATCGAATTTGATGAGAAATGGGCGCTCTGTTTTAAGGTGGAAACGCACAACCACCCGTCGGCGGTTGAACCGTATGGTGGAGCGGCCACAGGAATTGGTGGGGTAGTGCGTGACCCTCTCGGCACTGGCCTCGGTTCCAAGCCGATACTGAATACGGACGTTTTCTGCTTTGCACCGCCGGACTTCGCTCATGAAAAACTTCCCAAGGGTGTCCTGCACCCCCGGCGTATATTCAAGGGAGTCAGGGCCGGGGTGGCCGACTATGGTAACCGGCTGGGTATCCCTACCCTTAACGGGGCGGTGCTCTTCGACGAACGCTACCTGGCTAATCCTCTTGTCTACTGTGGGACGCTAGGGCTGATGCCTCGCGAGCTTTCCCAGAGAGGGCAACAGCAAGCGGGCGACCTGGTGGTGGTGGTTGGTGGCCGGACAGGACGCGACGGGATACACGGGGTGACCTTTGCCTCGGAGCAGCTTACCGAGGAATCGAGTACACTGTCTTTCACCTCTGTCCAGATTGGTAACCCGATAGTCGAGAAAAAAGTCATCGACGTCCTGCTCCAGGCAAGAGACAGAAGTCTGTACCGTCGCATAACTGACTGTGGTGGTGGTGGGCTTTCCTCGGCGGTTGGTGAGATGGCGGCTGATACCGGGGTACGGGTTGACCTGGAGAAAGTGCCGTTGAAATATGCCGGACTGACCTATTCTGAGATTTGGGTCTCAGAATCGCAGGAGAGGATGCTCATCGCCGTTCCACCTGACTGTATTGATGAAATAATGGAACTGTTTGACAGTGAGAACGTTGAGGCAGCCGTTATCGGTGAGTTTACCGATGACCATCAACTCCGGCTCTTCTATCACGGAGAGCTGGTGTGCGACCTGAGTATGGAGTTTCTTCATGAGGGAATACCACAGATGCAGTTGGAGGCAGTCTGGCAGCCCCCATATCACGCTGAGCCTGATTTCGTTTCACCCAATGACCTTGGGGGAAATTTGCAGAAGGTTTTAGGTACCTGGAACGTCTGCAGCAAAGAATGGGTAATCCGCCAGTATGACCATGAGGTACAGGGGGGCAGTGTCCTCAAGCCGCTGGTCGGTGTAAATAGTGACGGTCCAGGTGATGCCGTCATCATTCGGCCGCTGCTGGACTCAGACAGAGGCGTAATTGTTTCCAACGGCATTAATCCAAAATATAGTGAGATTGACCCGTACTGGATGGCGGCTTCAGCCATCGATGAAGCTCTACGGCAGATTATTGCCGTCGGGGGTGACCTGGACCGGGTTGCCCTGCTCGATAACTTCTGCTGGGGCGACACCCGCCGACCGGAGATGCTCGGTGCCCTGGTCCGAGCAGCCCAGGCGTGTCACGATATGGCCCTTGTCTACAGGACACCTTTTATTTCCGGGAAGGATAGCCTCAATAATGAGTTCGAGTACGAGGGCAACGTAATCGCTATCCCGCACACGTTACTGATTTCGGCAATCGGTATCATGGCAGACGTCAATCGCGCCGTGTCGATGGACCTGAAACAGGCTGGAGACCTGATATATATAGTCGGCGAAACCTGGAATGAAATGGGTGGTTCTGCTTATTTTGCGGTTCATGATCTGGTTGGTAACAGCGTCCCCAAGGTAGATGCGGCGAAGGCCAAAGTCCTGATGGACAACCTCAGTACCGCCACTGGAAATGGCCTGGTCCGGGCCTGTCACGATTGTAGTGATGGTGGCCTTGGCGTGGGAATTGCCGAGATGGCCTTTGCTGGTGGTCTGGGAGTGGTTATTCATCTGGAGCAGGTACCACTCGGTGAGCCGGTTGACCGTGACGATTTTGTGCTGTTCTCTGAGTCGAACAGTCGTTTTGTGGTTGAAGTAGCCCCCGAGGACCGGGAGGAATTCGAGAAGACGATGGGCGATACCCGCTGGGCAGTCATCGGTGAGGTAACGGGTTCCGGAGTGCTGGAGGTCTACGGACAGGATGGTCATCAAGTCGTTGCTGAATCTCTCGATAGGCTGAAAGAGGCCTGGCAACAGCCAATTCGATGGTAGTGTAGAAGATGAGCAAAGTCAGAGTACTGGTATTGCGTGCCCCAGGTACTAATTGCGATATGGAGACGGTGTTTGCCTTCGAACAGGCGGGAGCAACCGCTAACCGTGTGCACATAAACCAGCTCGTCCGTGGCTACGAGCGCCTGTCCGACTATCAGATACTGGTGGTACCCGGCGGCTTTACCTATGGTGATGATATTTCTGCAGGCAGGGTACTCGCCAATGAGTTCAGAATGGGGCTAGGTGAGGATGTACCGCGCTTTGTAGAGGATGGAGGGCTGATTTTAGGTATATGCAACGGCTTTCAGGTGCTGGTGAAGGCCGGCATTCTATCGGTCAATGGCGGCTCGATGCCGTTGACGTTAACGGACAATGATTCCGGCAGGTTCGAGTGCCGGTGGGTAAACATGGTCGTGAACCGGACAAGCCCCTGCGTCTTTACAAAAGGTATTGACCACATGGCTCTTCCGGTAGCCCATGCCGAGGGTAAGGTGGTTACTGGTAATACTGTGCCGGATGCAAATATCGTCCTCCGCTACGCTGACGAGCAGGGTAACTGCGGGGCTGGTTATCCCCACAATCCCAACGGCTCGATGGCGGACATCGCTGGTATATGTGATGATACTGGACGTGTTTTTGCCCTGATGCCCCATCCAGAGCGCTTCGTCCGTGGCACCCAGCACCCCCAGTGGACACGCCGGAGCATCGGGGAGCAGGGTGATGGTCTGCGTATCTTCCAGAACGCTGTCAGGTGGGCTGAAAGTCTGTAAGTAGCGATATGCTATTTACTCCGCGGAGAAGGTGAGTACCTGGTCGCCGTTATAGAAAAGTTTCAGCGTACCGTCCTCAATTTGAAATCGTTCAACCTGTTCCAGAGCTGACAGGTACAGGGTTTCCTGGTCCATTACCCCCTCCGGCTCCATGCAGGCCATCTCCGTTGAGCCAATTGAGTCGATAGTAATATTCTGTCCGTCAATTTCGTAGGAGCCAAAGTATGAGTTGCAGCCGGCTGACCCACTTACCTCACCTGCATAGAATTCGACTGTTACCTCTGTATCTTCGATGACGGCCTGCGGATTGTCCGGTTCACCATAGGATTCCAGCACCCATCTAGTGCCTTCCAGGGCGACAAAGGCTTGCCGGAGCATGTCCCACTTGCCGTCCATTAATGCCAAGACAACCTCTCCCTTGTTAACGAAAATGAATGCCTCGTGATGAGTAATCACCTGGGCAAGCACCTCTCCCTCGCGGTTCCCGTAGCCGGCATGACGACTGTCAAACTCGAATGTAAACATCCAACAGGGAGGGTGTAATGCCGCCATAGCTCTAATCAGTTCTATGGTTTCCTCTATACCGTCGTAGGTAAAAGTGGGGCTGTTCTTCACGAACTCCTCGGCAATGTCGCGGCTCCATTCCTCGGACATCTCTGTCAGCGGGCTGAGTTCGGTCACGGTGCCGTCGGGCTCTACCGCACCTTTCCAGTACCAGCCGCCATCGATACTGGTTATAGTGGTTGTATAAATGATATTCTCCGGAGCGACCACAGGAGCGGACACGGTGACTGTTGACCCGTCTGAGGTGAACTGCTTGACTGATGTACCCACCATTCCCCCGAGTGTAACATCCTCTTCTTGCCACTGGAGACCACTATCCGGAGCATTCTCGGGGTATTGCTCCCGCAGGTATTCAAGGGCGGTGTCTCGCGCTCCAGCGGCGTCTTCTACTTCCGGCTCAGCTGATTCTCCTTTACAGGCCCCGAATGCCAGAATGACTGCCAACCCCACCACCAGC
>CP070842.1:1368404-1569795 GCA_020342155.1 Dehalococcoidales bacterium | reverse complement strand
GCCCGCTCAGCTGAGATAAAAGCGGCTGTCGTGGAGCAGGACGAGCTTGACCTGGGGCTGCGTAATATCCTGAACTACGGCCATACTATCGGACATGCCGTAGAAACGGTTTCCGACTTTCAGATAGACCATGGTCGGGCAGTGGCTATTGGTATGCTCGTCGCCGCCAGAATATCGAACCGGATGGGACTGCTCGGTCGTAGCGAAGTCACCAGGCTGAAGAAACTACTTACCAGGATTGGGCTGCTGGCAGAAACCCCCAAATTAGAGGGTGATGAATTGATTGAGGCAATGCACCATGACAAGAAGATTGTCGGGGGCAGGATAAAGTTTGTCCTTCTCGAATCAATCGGTGAGGTAATCGTTACCGATGACGTTGACCTTAACCTAGTAAAAAAGGTTCTCTCGGAGAAGCTATGAAACAGCCTCGGATTTGCGCTGTCATCACCACCAGTGACCTTGAAGTAATCAGGCAGGCCGAGCCGCTGGTTGACCTGTTCGAGGTCCGTATCGACCTCATTGGTGATGACTGGCAGGCAGTAGTAAAAGGACTAAACAAACCCTGGATAGCCTGTAACCGCAGTACCGTCGAGGGTGGCCAGTGGCAGGACAATGAAGAAAGAAGAATCGAGAGATTGCTCCAGGCGTTAGAACTAGGGGCCGCTATTGTTGATATTGAGCTTAAAACAAAGGACCTGCGAAATATCATTAAACTCATCAAGCAGCGTGCCGAGTGCCTTCTCTCCTATCATGATTTGGAGAAAACGCCTGATTTTGATACCATAAGGCAAATTATACAGCAGCAGATAGAAGCCGGTGCTGATATCTGTAAGGTAGTGACTACTGCACGAAGCTTCGAAGATAACGCGAGTGTATTACAGCTGGTCCCGGCTTTTCCAGGGAAAAGGGTGGTCGCGTTCGCCATGGGTACTGCTGGCATTACCAGCCGGATTTTCTGTCCGCTGGTTGGTGGCGACTTTACCTACGCTTCCCTGGCCGAGGGGAGAGAGTCAGCGCCGGGGCAGATTCTGGTGAAAGACCTGAAGAATATCTACGAGATGATAGGTTCGAGATGAATCCAGAAGCAATGAAACCCTTTGGACAGGCTCTCGTTGATTACTATAAAGGCGATTCATCAGCCACCGTTATAACATATCGCGATGATGGTTTCAGGATTGAGATGCCGATTAGCCCGTTCTACCGCGAAAGCACTGATATGGATATTGACAGAATTGCTCTCGAAAACTGCCGGGGCAGAATCCTGGATGTTGGTGCTGGAACGGGACTTCACAGCCTGCACCTACAAGACCAAGGCTTATCTGTATGTGCCATCGATATCTCACCGGAAGCCTGTGAGATTATGCGAAAAAGAGGATTGAATGAAGTCTATTGCACGGACATCTCGGTTTTTAAAGCCGAGCCGTTTGATACGCTCTTAATGCTTGGGCATGGCATTGGCGTCGTTGAAAACATGACCGGACTGGACCACTTCCTTACGAATGTTCACCATCTTGTTAAGTCTGATGGGCAAATTGTATTGAACTCAGTTGACGTCAGTTGTACTGATTCTCCGACACATCTGGCTTATCACGAAGTCAACCGACAAGCTGGGCGTTATGTTGGAGAAATCCGGATGCACTTTGAGTATGAAGGGTTAAAGGGGCCAGTTTGCGGGTGGTTACACATAGATTCAGAAACACTGGCTAATCACGCCTCGAAAGCAGGCTGGTCCTGTACCGTCCTCTTCCAAGAGGAAGACGGTAATTACCTGGCGAAATTAACAAAGGCAGGCTAAATAATACATAAGGAATGAATAACAGGATGATTTCCGGCAAAACAGTTGTTTGCGGCCTAATCGGCGACCCGGTGGAGCATACCATGTCGCCGGCAATGCACAATGCCGCCTACCGGCAGGTGGGGCTGGACTACGTCTATATCCCATTTCGGGTCAGGGCAGAGGAGCTTGGCAAAGCCATCGATGGGATGAAGGCTTTCAACATCCGGGGACTGAACGTCACCATCCCGCACAAGGTTGCCGTTATCCCCTTCCTCGATAAGCTGGACCCTCTCGCCGAGAAGATTGGTGCGGTCAACACGATAGTGAACGATAACGGGGTGCTCACGGGCTACAATACCGATGCCACCGGCTTCCTACGTGCCCTGCTAGAGAAAGGGATCGAGCCCCGGGGAAAGAAAGCCCTCATACTCGGGGCAGGGGGGGCTTCCCGTGCAGTCTCCCTGATACTGGCAGACAGCGGTGCCGAAAGGCTGATAATCCTGAACCGGTCTCAGGAGCTGGACTGGGCATACGAACTGGCCGGCAACATCAGCCAGCTCTATAACATGGACGCCAAGGCCGGGGAACTGAATCGGGAGAGCCTGGACAGCGTCATGGAAAGAATCGACATTAGTATATTAGTCAACGCCACCAGTGTCGGTATGATGCCCGATATTAACAACACACCGGTTGATGCGAACCTGTTCCGTCCCGGACTGGTCGTCTTCGACGTTGTCTATAATCCGCTCCGGACGCGGTTGCTCAGGGACGCTGAGGCTGCCGGTGCCAAAACCATCAGTGGGATTGAAATGCTGGCCTGGCAAGGAGCACTTGCCTTCGAGAAATGGACCGGGCAAGAGGCACCGCTTGATTTAATGAAAATGGAAGCAATCGGGCTGCTGGAGAAGTATGAAGAGTAACATCGCCCTAATAGGGTTCATGGGCACCGGAAAATCAGAGATAGGCAGAGTCTTGGCAGGCAAGCTGGGTTGGAGATTTGTGGAAGTCGATCAGCTGGTTGAGGAGATGGCGGGTAAAACGATAACCGAAATCTTCCGTCAGGACGGGGAAATCACCTTCCGCGAGATGGAAATAGAGGCCACAAGGAGAGTATCCCAGGGAATCGAGCAGGTCATATCCTGCGGCGGAGGCATAGTGCTCAACAAGATTAATACTGACCGACTGAAGGACACCTCCCGGATGGTCTACCTGATAGCTTCCCCCCGAACAATTCTTGAGAGAACATCCAAAGACAGCGCTGAACGTCCTCTCCTTGATGTGCCCGATCCGGCACAGCGTATCCGCGAGTTACTAAAATCCAGGAGGCCGTTTTACGAGCAGACTGCCGACATTATCATTGACACCTCGAAACTCAGCAGTGAGGCAGCGGCCGACCATATAATAAACAGGCTGAAGGAAGATGAAAGCTTCGATCTCCGAAAGCAAAGTGACCGGTAGCATATCCATCCCTTCCTCAAAAAGCTACACGATCCGAGGCTTGATATGCGCTGCCCTGACCTGTGGCACCAGCGAAATCATCCACCCCCTCGGTTCCGATGATACCGAGGCAGCCATGGAAGTGCTCGGTAAGGTCGGGGTATCGATCCAGCAACTAAAAGACCGTTGGGAGGTCAGTGGCGGTCAGTTCCACCAGGCTGGTAGCGACCTGTTCTGCCGGGAATCGGCAGCTACTTTCAGGTTTATGACGGCTGTCAGTACCCTGCTGCCGGGAAGACATCGACTAACCGCCGGACCATCCCTTTCCCAGAGGCCGGTTGAACCACTGGTTAAAGCATTACGACAACTGGGGGTGACCTGCTCTTCCAAGAGGGACTTGCCCCCGGTGGTTATTGACGGTGGGGGACTGCGGGGAGGGACTACCGAGCTACCCGGTGATATCAGCTCCCAGTTCGTCTCGGCGTTACTGATGGTAGCCCCACGAGCCAGAGAAGAGATGACCATCCGCTTGACGACACCGCTGGAATCGGCCCCTTTCGTGTTGATGACACTCGACACTATGCAGTGGTTCGGGGTATCGGTGGCCTTTTCAGAAGATATGGATGAATTCCAGATATTGCCGCAGCTGTACCATCCAACCAGATATCGGGTTGAGGGTGACTGGTCATCAGCCTCCTATCCCCTGGCCCTGGGAGCCCTCAACGGCGAAGTGAGCGTGAGTAATCTCAGTACAGAGAGCCTCCAGGCAGACCGGAAAATACTGAGTATCTTGCAAGATATGGGTGCTTCGGTTATAGTCAAGGGAAATTCGGTCACGGTGAGAAAATCCAGACTGAAGGCAATCAAGACTGATATGTCTAACTGTATTGATATGCTGCCGACGGTAGCAGTACTGGCAGCAACCGCTGATGGCGTCAGCGAGCTCACTGGCCTTGGCCGGGCGAGGCTCAAGGAGTCAGACCGGGTTGACGCCGTCCGTGAGGGACTGGAAAGGATGGGTATCACCGCTACCGTGGAAGAGGACCGCATGACGATTACCGGTTCACAGCCGAACGGAGCCACTATTGATAGCAAGGACGACCACCGTATTGCCATGGCCTTTGCCCTGCTCGGTGCGGTAGTTGGAGAGACGGTAATTGAGGGTGCCGAATGCGTCTCCAAGACCTATCCCGAGTTCTGGGATCAACTGAGAAACCTAGGAGTCGAGGTAACCACTGATGGGAAATAGCCTCGGTAAGCTTTTTACAACAACCAGCTTTGGCGAAAGCCACGGTCGGTGTGTCGGTGTCGTCGTTGACGGTTGCCCTGCCGGACTACCGCTTGCCGATGAGGATATCCAGAGAGAGGTAGATAAACGAAGACCGGGAACCGGTGCCTCCAGCACCAGCCGCTCTGAAGAAGACAGAGTCGAGATTCTTTCCGGAGTCTACAACGGCCACACCACCGGTGCACCAATCTGTATGCTGGTGTGGAACCAGGATGTCGATTCCAGCCAGTACCTGAAGAACCAGTTTCTACCCCGGCCGGGTCACGCCGACTTTACTGCCTTTACCAAGTACGGTGGCTTTAATGACTTTCGCGGGGGTGGTCGTTTCTCCGGCCGGATTACGGCCGGCTTTGTCATGGCCGGAGCAATCGCCAGGAAGCTACTGGGACTCAAGAGAATCGAAGTCCTGGCGTATACTGTAGAAATCGGGGGAATAAAGGCCCAGCCTAAGCAGACCGACGAGATACGGGAAAATATTGAAGGCAATGCCCTGAGGTGCGCCGACCCTGCAGCTGCCGAGAAAATGCTCGAAGCCATCGAGAGAGCCAGGACCGAAGGTGATAGCCTCGGTGGCATCATTGAAACAGTCGCTTTCAACATACCGGCCGGACTGGGCGAGCCGGTCTACGATACACTGGAAGGAGACCTCGCTAAAGCACTATTTGCTATCCCGGCAGTTAAGGGAGTCGAGTTCGGCTCAGGTTTCTCGGTAGCCACAAAACGCGGTTCGGAAAACAATGATTCGTTCACCATAAAAAATGGCGATATCGTAACCCTGACCAATAACACCGGGGGTATCCTCGGTGGGATTAGCAATGGGATGCCGGTAGTCGTTAGAGTCGCCGTCAAGCCGACACCCTCCATCAGCAAAGACCAGAGCACAGTAGATATGGATAAAATGGAATCGGCCACCCTGTCAATCGAGGGCAGACACGACGCCTGTATTGTCCCCAGGGCGGTACCGGTCGTTACCGCCATGATGGCCACAACCCTGTGTGATTTCGCTATCAGGGCGGGAATTATCCCGGAGGTACTCAAATGAGCCTAGACGACCTGAGAAAGAAAATCGACGAGACGGATGCCGAGATAATCAGACTCCTCGCCGAGCGAATACGAAACGCTGAAGCAATCGGCCGGGAGAAACAGAAACAGGGTGAACATGTTGAGAACCTGTCACGCGAAGAGGAGGTCCTTGCCAATGTCCGTAGACTCGCCGACCAAGCTGGCATCAGCGTGGAAGGAACCGAAAGCATCTTCCGACGAATAGTCAACGTCTCCAAGAGTGCCGAAGGACTCACGGTCGCCTTTCAGGGAGAGCTCGGCGCATATAGTGAAGAGGCTGCCGTTGACTACTTCGGACCCGCGATCGAGGTAAAACCCTGCGAAAGCCTGGATGCCGTCTTTGATAGCGTCGAACGGGAGGCAGCACACTTCGGGGTTGTCCCGATTGAAAATTCTCTGGAGGGCAGTATCAGCCGGGTATACGACCTGCTGTTGGAATCAAGCGTCAAGGTACGAGGAGAAATAGAACTGCGCGTTACCCATTGCCTTATCGCCAATCCGGGAGCCAGGCTTGACCTGATGACAAAAATCTACTCGCACCCTCAGGCCCTGGGACAGTGCCGTGCCTTTCTTAAACACCTCGACTGCGAACTGGTTCCCACCTACGATACCGCTGGCAGCGTTAAGATGATAAAAGAACAGGGGATAACTGACGGTGCTGCCATCGCTGGTGTCCGGGCCGCCGAAATCTATGGAATGACAATACTGGCCCATGAAATAGAGGACAACCCTAACAACTTCACGCGGTTCTTCGTTCTCGCCAAGCACGATTCCCCGCCAACAGGACATGATAAGACGTCTATCGTCTTCGCCGTGAGTCACAAGCCGGGGTCACTATATAGCCTGCTTCGGGAACTGGCCGCCAGTCAGGTCAATCTCACCAAGATTGAGTCACGGCCAACGAGGCAAAGACCCTGGGAATACAACTTCTATCTCGACTTTGACGGCCACCGTGACGACACCGCCTCACGTGAGGCGCTTGGGAAGCTGGAGCAGACCTCTCTGTTCGTTAAGGTGCTTGGTTCCTATCCCAAAGCCTCCGAATAAAGCCACGCGGAGCTAGAGTAGAGCTATGAAAGTTGCCATAGTCGGTGGTTCGGGGAAGATGGGCCAGTGGTTTGCCCGCTTGCTGCATGAAGAGGGCAAGCAAGTGCTGCTGACCGGCCGGAGTGAAACCAGGCTCAGAGAAGTTCAGCAGCAGCTCGATGTCGAGGTCACGACTGACATCGGTCAGGTCAGAGATGCAGATGCCATCATGATATCGGTACCGTTGGACGCCTTTGAATCGGTCGTCAAACAGGTTGCCCCCCACACCAATTCTGGTCAGGTTGTTGTTGATGTCACCTCGCTTAAAGTACAACCGGTGGACATCATGCACCGCTATATCACTTCAGCAGTCACCCTGGGGATGCACCCTGTCTTCGGACCAGGGGCAAAGAGCCCGGCCAAGCAGAACTTCGTCCTGACACCGACCAATGAGGTAGAAGCCTCCCTGGCCGATAAAGTCAAAGACTATCTGGAAGCCCGGGAGGCACGTGTCGCTCTGACGACACCCCAGGAGCACGACAAGATGATGACTATCATCCTGGGACTTGCCCACTTCATTGCAATTGTCTCGGCGGATACTCTCCTCCACCAGGACAGGTTCCAGCAGATGAAAGAAATCGGCAGCACCACCTATAAGGTACTCTACACCCTGATTGAGAGTGTTATCTCCGAGGACCCGGAGCTTTACGCTTCGCTCCAGATGAGTTTCCCCGACATCAGTGAAATCGAAGAGCAGTTCCTGATAAATGCGACCGCCTGGGCTGACCTGGTGAGAAACAATGACAGGCATGCCTTTGCCAACCGAATGAGCGCCTTAAAAGAGATACTGGAGCAGACCGACCCTCATTTTCAGAAGGCCTACGACAACATGTATAAAATCAGTGACGGGTTATAAGGCAACCTATGGCTTGGCCCGCCCCTCAATGAAAGCCTTGACTTCATCATCGTTTACGGAGCGGCCGGTAAAGGTGCTGGCATCCTGGGTAGCTATCCAGAGGGCAGCCTCGGCAATCTGCTCCGGTTCCTTCATCCGCCTGAGTCTCTCCTCATCCAGCTTCACATCTTTGAATACCGTATAAAAGCCATCGGTCTTTACGCCCCCGGTCGGGTAGAGGTCATTGACAGCGATGTTATACTCCTTCACCTCCTGGGCAAGTCCCCAGCAGAATAGCTCAATCCCCGCCTTGGTGATACTGTAGCAGACCTCGCCCGGCGGTGCCCCTCGCTTGGCAGCGACAGAAGTCATACAGATGATATTACCGCTACGCTGGTCCATCATCGTCGGCAGTACCGCCCTGGTACAGATGAAGGTACCACGTAGATTGACCCGCATCATCAGGTCCCAGCGTTTTATCGGCAGGTCAGCTATCATGGAGTTGAAATTAGCGGCGGCATCATTGACCAGGATGTCTATCCGCCCGAATTCCTCAAGGGCCTTCTGCGCCATGTGCTCGACGTCCTCATCGACCGTGATATCCGTCCTGACGGCAATAGCACGCCCGTCGAAGGCACGTATCTCATCGACCGTCTGGTGAATGGTACCGGGGAGCTTACCGCCCTCTTGTTCAGTACGGGCGACCACCACCACGGCAGCCCCCTCGCGTGCCAAGGTGAGGGCAATCTGCTTGCCGATACCACGACTGCTCCCGGTGACTATAGCTACTTTTCCATCCAGCTTCATTTCCAGTCCCTCCCGCCAGACTCTAGCAAAACCCGGTAAGAGAAGTCAATTTACCGTGCCTACCCTTAAAAGGACACCACTCCTGAAGTTAGAGCTACTGAACATAGACAGGTGGGGTAATAGTAAGGCTGGCAGACCACTGGAGACCTGCTAGCCCTTAGAGAAACCTCTGAACTGCACTGTATTTATCTAAGGATAAATCTGGAAACTATTGATTATAGTATCAAAAGTCTCGGTAAACTCGCTGTAGTATGCAGTACTCGCTCCTATAGTAATTAGGTAAACTGTATCATCATTAATCAAGTATACTTGTGTCACAGTCACATTTATTCCCTGCGCTGACATGGTCATGGTGTGTTTTACAGCAGGTATTCCATTTATCGTCACTTCCTCGGTTGATACTACCTGGTAGTTTGGAAAAAATGAATATACCAATGACGCAATCTCAAAGTACTCCAGTAAAGTCATCTCTTGGGGGAGACTTTCGCTGTGTACAATAAAGCTTGGGAAAGTGCCATCTCCCTGCATGGGTGCAATAACGTTAAGTAGTTCATCTCCCTCTTGTTCTTCCCATCCCTCGGGGTAGGCAATGAAGAAGTCTGTTTGCCATGGAAACGAGCCTCCAGTAAAGCCAACGTATCCTGCTGGAACCACTGGAGTTACTAAGAAGTAATCCGATTTCCCCCCAACATTTGCTCTATGTCTACCGATAGTGTCCTCGGTTACAGTGAAGTTTATGGTTGCTGTGCGTGTTGTATCTTTACCACCTACAGTGATAATTCGTGTCCCCACTGATTTCCCATCAACCTCGAGTGTGACTGTCTCGTTACCCTCGACATCACCGTAGTTGTATAAATTTACACTGACCGTTACGCTTGAGCCTGTTTCTATTTCTTCTGGTGATGCTGACACAGAAGTGACTCTGATATCAGCAGGTCTCAGCGTTATTATTTCTTCGGTGAGGTCACCAACTTCTATTTCACAACGACCACCAGTGTACCGCGCTGGGAATGTAAAAGTTACAGTCTCCGTCTCTCCGCCGTCTACGGTAATTTCTTTGCTTTCTTGTATTCGCGTGCTGACTATAAGGGTGCAGGTATAATCACCTACAAGACCACCAACATTAGATACATCTACTGTCACAGTAACTTCTTCAGGGGGAAGGACTTCTTGTGGTGTGACTACTAGAGAGCTAAGCTGAAATTCGGCTGGTTTAACCACGTGTAGTGTACCACTCAGACTCCCTATCTCTACTGTATACTCACCAACAGTTTCCTTGACCACGGTGAAGGTGACCTCTCGTGTGGTTTCAGTTGGTATAGTCACATCCATTGTATCTATTACCACACCATCTAAACTGAAGGTGACAGTGTAAGTTCCCTCAGCCGAGCCGATATTAGCTAAATCTACTGAAATAGTTGCCGTATCACCTGTAGCTACCGTGCTCGGAGTTATTTCAAGAGAGCTAAGTACAAACTTGGCTGCTTTACATCCCGTAGGGACAACGAGTGTAAAAATCAGAATAGTAATGATACTAAGAAGAATACACTTTTTCACCTTAATATCCTCCTTCTTAAGTTATATTTGAGAAATATCTAGTACATAAAAAGGGCATCAGTCACCGCCATTGGTTCTGGCGATTCTGGTGCCCTTACCTCGTCCACCGCCCACCTCCCGACTTAATCATCCTCTAGAGGTCGGGTATGGTTGGGTATGTGTATTGTAATGGGAAGTTGATTGTAGTCCTTTAGACGGTTGTTGTCAATACACCTCTTGACATCACTTTAGTTTATCCTTAGACTGTGGGCACTAATTCAGCATGGGGGCGTTGGGTTGATATAAGGCGTGGTACTGACTGGTACTTGTTCATTATCGCACGGAGGCAACCGTAGTGATACCAGAGACGACGAAAGACATCACGGTGGAATGGCTAAACGACACGCTGCACGCGAACGGATTCATTAAGGATGTCAGTATAGTCTCACTGGGGCATGATCCAATCGCTATCGGCGAGGGATTCATGAGCGATATGGCGAGGCTGACTGTAGCCTATGATCGGGACACTCTGAACCTTCCGACTACAATGATTGCTAAGTTTCCCACTGCCTTCGAGTCAGCCCGTGCCGTCGGCATGCAGCTTAATATCTACGAGAAGGAAATTCGGTTCTATCAGGAAGTCGCTCCGAAGAGTCCCATTCGAACACCGGGTCTCATCTATGGAGAGGTCGATTCCACAAACCAGCGATATGCTCTGCTCATGGAAGACTGCTCCTACTGCAAGCAGTTCGACCAAACAGTGGGGATGGACTACGAGCAGACGAAGCTGGCGGTACTCAAGTTAGCCGATTTCCATATTCGATGGTGGAACGCTCCAGAACTGAAATCCTTTAGCTGGCTGCCGAATCCTCGCGATCCAGTACGCCAGATGAACCTAATCAACATTTTTAGGGCTTGCTGGGAAGCCTGTACTCAGCTTGAGGACTTCAGGAAGATGCTCCCCACGGGAGGCTGGGAAGCCGGTCTGAAGATCTATGAGCATTACGCGTGGTTAATTGAGAATGTGCACGAGCACAATCTCACAATCTCTCATACTGACTATCGCGCTGACAACATGTTCTTTGACCCGAACACCCCCGATGATCCTCTCATCGTGTTCGACTGGACTAACACCACAGTCTCACGCGGTGTCATAGACCTAGCCTATTTGCTCGCAGTAAGCTTGACTATTGATTTACGGCGTCAGGTAGAGAAAGACATAGTAAAGTGTTACTATCAGCACCTTATCGATGGAGGCATATCCGACTACTCTTATGATGAGTGCTGGACTGACTACCTGAAAGGGCTTCTGAGGAGTACCATCATCGGAGTTGTTGCATTCTCCAGCCTAGACATGAGTGATCCGAGAGGAGTTGAGCTGCAACGAGTGGGAGGGGAGCGATGGTTCACGTCAATCGTCGATAATGACGCGACGAGTGTGCTACCCTGACAGCCTGGACTTCGCCATCAATGAGTTCCGCGAGGAAGATGCAGCCACCAGTGTAGAGGGCACTCAATCACAAGGAGATACTGGGGGTGTAATTCTCGTCATAGCTGATGAGAGATTTTGCAGTCTGATGAAGAGGCAGGATAAGAGATTAGTTACCATCTTATCTCTTCTCTGTGAAATGCTTCACCCAGCTCATAATCTTGTCCTTCGGCTGAGATTTTAGCCCACTGTCTCATCCACTCCTCTGCTCGAGGTCCATCTCCTACTTGACTTTTATGGCAACGTAATGCGGTAATCTTTATGTCAATAGTATCAGTGATGTCAAGGTAATAATTAGGGTCTTGTGTACCACATATTAGCACCTCTTTTACCCTATGAGGCTGCAGCCCTTGTTCCAGGAAGTCAGGATATGCATGGGTGGTGCCGGCATAAGGAAAGACGGCATCCAGCGTGACTCGCAGAGCGATTCGGTGGTCCCTGTGGTCACGGTATTTACCATAGGAGTCAACGGCTACCACAATATCAGGCCTGTATGTCCTGATTAGACGTACCAACTCTTTCCTAAACTCTGGTGTGTCCTCCAGACTCTGATCTGGATATCGCAAGAAAATAACTTCTCTCACGCCAAGTATCTCCGCAGCTGCTAATTGTTCCCGCTCTCGGATTCTGGCTAGTTCCTCCGGTTCCATGTCGGGGTCATTAGTCCCCTTATCGCCATTGGTGCACACTACATAGACAACATCTTTCCCTTCTCGCGTCCATCGAGCTACAGTCCCACCCATACGAGATTCAACATCATCTGGATGCGGCATAACTACCAATACTTGAGCCTGCTCAGTCATTACAGGTAACAATTCTATAGTATTGCCCTCACCAATACAATTATAAATCGATGATACAGAGGGTTGTTGTGAATACCACACAGGGTGATTTTGCAGTCCGATAAAATTTGTAAAGGAGAAGTATATCATTATAAAGGGGGGAATAGATGGGCGGATAACTGATGGCCTTATCTCTGGCCTAGAGTGGAGGTACCGGATACGTTTATCTTGCCCATGGTGGGACTGCCGTTGTAGTAAAGCCTTGAACCACCGCTCAGGTCCAGGTCCATTCTGCCGTTTACTTTTATGGTTGCCTCACTGGCGCCTTTAAGGTTAACGCCGGTATCATTGAGCACAAAATCAGCTAAATCCAACCGGCTGGCCCCCCAGGCGTTCAGCACCACGTTTTTGGCAGAACCGTTCAATTCGGCCCTGCTGGCCCCGGAGAGAGTAAATTCGGTATCAGCTAGCTTCATCTTACCTCTGAGTCGGCTGGCACCTGATATCTCAACCTTGGTCTTACCGGCCTCGATGTCAATATCCAGAGCACTGTTGCCGGTGACATTCAGATCAAGCCCATCATTGGAGTTAAAACCGCTGACGATGCAGGTTGCAGCACTGCCGAGACGTAGTTTGTGGAGCTCAGGCATAGTTATTTCGGCTCGCAGGTCTGGTCTTGGAGAGAGCAGGTTTGGTCTTGCCGGTAAAGGCAGGGGCTTGATGGACATTTTGAGAGTGCTGCCCGATTTGGAGACGTTGATACAGTCGAATAGTTTCTCGTTAGCAGCTACGTTGACACTGTATGAATCTGCCCGCGTAATACTAACCTTGAAACAACTACTAACCTCGATATTAGTGAAGTCGCTAAAGTCCATCTCGCGGGCTATCATTTTTCTCTTGCCGGATGACGAGCCAACCATTACCAAAATGGCTTTATCTATCCGCGACTCAACTTGTTGTACCATTTCCTCAATCCGCTTCTCCGCCCGGCATATCGACGCCTCAGCCCGGTTTCCTCTGGTCTCCTTGACCTCCTCAGCCATTCTCCGTAAGATGTCGCGGAACTCAAAAATGTCTCTCTTTAATCTCTCCTTACCTTCTTCAGCCTCTCTCCGGAGTTCGTCAATATCCATCGGACCAGCCTTTCAGAAATAATACAAGCCTGCGGCATTCTCTTTTATTATTCCAGTTTATTATCTGTGCCGCAGGCTGTCAATGCCTGTCATCATTGTATGGGGTAGTCCCAACACACAGCAGTAGCGCTGTAGAAGGGTGAGAAAACATAGAAACCGGGCACTTTCTCTGTGGTTGGAAGACTACTACCCAACTGCAAATCTGGTGCCCGGTCTTCTGAGGTTATTAATTTGACCAAGTTCTTCAGCACCTCTTAATCTTGTTTCACTTCTATTTTAGGAATTGGATCCGGAGGTTAAACACCACCGGATTATAACTCGAAACAAAGGTACCGATACTGTTCCAGGGCCCTATCACGTGGTCTAGTGAAGTTACTGCCCAGGACCACACCCAAGACCTGGCCGAATACCTGGATGGATTCAACAAATCGCTTCATTTCTCCGCCTCCTTTCATACCTCTACCGCTATTATGATTGTAGCCCAGAGAGGTTAAGAGGGGATAAAGAAATATCGCAGCAGGTAAATGAAAGGTCACGAGGGGGTTACAAATAGGTTACAATTTGGATGTGGTCAATGGAGGATAAGAATTCCGGTGGAGAACCGAGGTATCCCGGGATGAGGCATCGGTAAACCTCGACCCCGGTCTAATCCGGTTTTGCCAGTAGATAGCCGACACCGGTTCTGGTAAGGATGAGGCGCGGGTGACTGGGGTCCTCCTCAACTTTCTCACGCAGGCGGCGAATGTGGACCTTCAGACTGTCAGCCGCTCCGGGGTAGTCATCTCCCCAGACTGCCTCAGCCAGGCTTGAATGTGTTACTGCACGACCACCATTACGCATCAGGTGTCCCATTATGTGGTTTTCAGTGGCAGTGAGCGAGATATCTTTTCCATTGTAGTTTAGTTGAGCCGTGGTGGCATCAAGCCTCAGCGGCCCATAGACCAGCGTCTCCGATTCCGCCGTCTCCTGCCGGCGAATCAGGGCTCTGACTCGTGCCAGGAATTCGAGTTGCCGGAAGGGCTTGGTTATATAGTCATCCGCACCCCACTCCAACCCCTTAACGATGTCGGCTTCATCAGCCCTGACCGTCAGAATAATGGTAGGCACCTGCGAAAAAAGGCGGATTTGCTGCAATACCTCGAATCCACTGATATCAGGTAGCCCCAGATCAAGAATAACGATGTCCGGCGACTCACTCTCAACCATCTCTACCCCCTTCTGGCCAAGCCGGGTAGAGACCAACTTTGCCTCCGGCCAGCGTATTTTGAAGGCAAGTGAGATAGCGTCGATGATTTCCCGGTCGTCTTCGATAAGGAGAACCTTCATGTGACCGCCTCCTGTCTGGCACCACCTCGCTTTCGTCTGACGGTAGCCAGAGGTATTGAGAAGCCGAAGGTTGAACCTTTGCCCGCTTCACTATCCACCCAGATATCACCACCATGAAGCTCAACTATGTTTTTACACAGTGCTAGTCCCAGTCCTAAGCCACTGAGGTGCTCACGATCGCTTAGCTGTCGGTGGTAGGGTAAAAAGAGCCTCCCCTGGTCCTCTTCGGGAATACCGGGACCGTTATCTTTGACTTCCACCACAAGAGAACCGTCCTGACCTTTAGCCCTGAGTTTAATCTGCCCGCCCTCCTGGGTGAATTTAGAGGCGTTAATCAATAGATTAAGCACCACCTGTCGCAAGCGTTCCTCATCAGCCCATACTCGAGGAAGAGAAGCCGGCAGCTCCAGTACTAACGATTGCCCGGCAGCTTTTGCCACTACAGCCATATCGCTACCTACCCTCTGCAGCAGCGGCAGGACATCCAGTGCCTCACAGTTGAGTTTTAATGTACCAATCTCAACCTTGGCTAAATCAAGGAGCTCATCTATCCGGTTACTCAGGTTGGAGGCACCGCGATGAATGTTCTCAGCAATACTCATCCAGGGCTCTTCGCGGAGCTCGCTATAGAGTAACTCGCTGGAAGATAGTACCGGTGTCAGCGGCGTTTTAAGTTCATGTACAAGTGCCCGGGTAAACTCAATCCGCAATTGTACCTCGGACTGTAGTTGCTCACGCAACTGCCTCTCCTGTTCGTAGGCCTCCTCAAGCTTCTCTTTAGCCTGCTCAAGCTCGGTGATATCCATAGCGTGGCCAAGAGCAGCCCGCTTTCCGCGGTAGTTAACAGAAGCAATTCCCTCCAGCATCCAGCGTACCTGCCCGCTGGACACGACTATGCGATATTTATATGGTTCATTACGCTCTCCCTTGAGCATCTTTACCGCATTGTCCCGGACCATTTCGCGGTCTTCAGGTAAGACCAGATTCCTCGAATCGGTCCCGATTAACTCGTCCGGCTGGCCACCTGTAATATTTCGAAAGATGTCGTTGACGAACTGGAATTTACCATCCTGGACGATAAACAGGCCGATTGGCGTAGTACTGAAGATGCGCAGTAACTCACCTTCCTGCACATGCCGATTCTCGACCTTTTCCAGCTCAGCAACACGCTGGCGTAATTCTACCAGCTCCGCTACGAGCTGTTTCTTGGTCTTCTGTTCGTCCTTCATCCTTCACCCACCGCTCAGGCAATCCACCCGATATGGCATAACCTGTGTTATGATTCTAGCGCGATGGGGTAACAACGTCAAATTGCCGACTGGACGTTAAGACAGGCAATAACATCAGCGGGCGCCATTATTCCCCGCTCAGTCACTACCCCATTTATTAATTCCAGCGGGGTTATGTCAAAATGGGGATTCCTGATACTGACCGTCTGCGGCAGGCTTATCGGGTCAACCAGTTCCGCCCCATCCCTATCCTCAATGTCTACTCCCTCACGGCCCAGATTTGTTTCAAACTTTGTGGTATCGGCCACTATATAGACAGGCACTTTGTGCCATGCAGCCATCACCACCAGCTGATAGCTCCCCACCCCATTCACCACCCCGTCGGTACATACCATATCAGCCCCCAGCAAGATTTTACTCACCATCGGTACATAAAGCCCCAAAGCAGTGTCATCAACGAATGTAATTGGCAATCCGCAATCACTCAACTCCCAGACCATTTTCTCTCCGGTGCGGCCGGTTCCCGACCTGGTAACAATCATCTCAATACTGCTGCACCTGGAAGAAACTTCTTTCAGTAGGGCAACCACAGTAGAGCTATAGCTATGAGTCATTATCCTGTCACCGTCAGTCATCACTTCCCGAGCATGCAGTATAATCTGCGCTATCGCCCGTAACGACTCACTGATTATCTCATCAACCCGTGAAATGGTGAACTGACGGAGTGACCCGACATCCCTCGCTGTCGTTCTTTCCGAAATCACCGAGAGCAGACGACTGACGGTATTACGTATCGGAGCCATCGACGGTCGGGTTAATATCAACGCCTGCCCGACCTCACTCAGCTCATTAAGAAATTGGGGCGTATCATCAGCCTGACTGTACTCAGCAGCGGCTTTGAAAACACTCACTGCCTGCCGGGCCAGCTCACCAGCACCATGTGTTCGGTCATCCCGGATTTCGTCTATCAACCGGGTAACATCGGGAGCAACTGCCATCATAATACCCTGCCAGTGCGATGTAGTATGATACCACAAATGAGGGGTCTGGCTTCAACCACCTGCTGCTTGACAACCCGAAAAGTTACGCGTACAATACCGCCAATGAAGAGAATCTTATTATTATTCATATCTATCACAGTGAGCTTGAGCCTTGTTGCTCTCTCCTGCGGCGGTACGAGCGTCGAACCAGGAACGGGGGAAGAAGAGGAGGAAGAAGAAGAAGAAGAAGAAGAGGAGGAGGAAGAAGAAGAGGAGGAGGAGGAAGAAGAAGAAGAGGAGGAGGAAGAAGAGGAAGAGCTGACGCTGTTAAGTACTGCCTTTTCGGAGGGGGAGAATATCCCCATCAGGTATTCCTGTGACGGCGAGGATATATCGCCCCAACTCACCTGGGATAATGTTCCAGCGGGTACTCAGTCTTTCGTCCTTATTATGGATGACCCCGATGCCCCCGGCGGTGTGTTTACACACTGGGTCCTGTTCAACCTGCCAGCCGATGCCCGCCAGCTACCAGAGGCTGTCCCTACCGAACAAGAACTTGACAACGGTGCACGACATGGCATCAACGATTTCGGCGAAATTAGCTATGGCGGACCGTGCCCCCCATTCGGACAGAGTCACCGGTATCAGTTCACCCTCTACTCTCTGGATACCACCCTAGACCTACCAGCCGGTGCCTCCAAACAACAGGTAATTAATGCCATGCAAGGGCATATTCTCGACTCGGTGACTCTTACTGGCCTATACCAGTCCTGACACTTACTGACAGCGGCCTCCTAATAGTCCAGCAGCAACATCGTCAACAGCTTTTGTATAATATACCATCGCAGTGACCTGGCACTGGTCACGCAAATTGCAGGCCACAAGTCCCACAATCTGGGATATTATTGACAATAGACATAATCTGTGCTATCTTACCTATCATGAAAAGACGATATCTCATACTCGCACTTAGCATTCATAGTCCATAACCGGTGGGCAGGTTCGTTACCGCTTGGCCGTCCCACTGGGACGGTTTTTTTATTATTAAAAACCAGGACAAAATCAGGAAGGGAAAATGGCAGCGAAGTACATACCAAACGAAATCGAGAAAAAATGGCAGGAGAAATGGGCCGAGACCGGGTTGTACCGGGTCAGCGAGGACAGTCCCAGACCAAAATACTATGCCCTTACCATGTTTCCCTACACTTCGGGAGACCTCCACATCGGGCACTGGTACGTTATGGCCCCCTCCGATGTCCAGGCCAGGTTCAAGCGGATGCAGGGCTACAATGTCCTCCACCCCATGGGCTTTGACGCCTTTGGCCTCAATGCCGAAAATGCTGCCATCAGGCAGGGTATTCACCCTTACACCTGGACAATGCAGAACATCGAAAATATGCGCCGGCAGCTCAAAAGCATGGGGGCAGTCTACGACTGGGACCGAGAGGTCATCACCTGCCAGCCTGACTATTACAAGTGGACACAGTGGTTCTTCGTCAAACTATACGAGCACGACCTGGCCTACCGCGCCAAGGCCCCGGTCAACTGGTGCCCCAGTTGCCAGACAGTGCTTGCCAACGAACAGGTAATTGACGGTCTGTGCGAACGTTGTGACACGGCGGTTATCCACCGTGACTTAGAGCAGTGGTTCTTCCGCATCACAAAATACGCTGATGAACTCAAAGAGCACGTTGGCATTGACTGGCCGGAGCGAATAAAGATAATGCAGCGGAACTGGATTGGCCGGAGCACCGGTACCGAGATTTCGTTTGCCCTTGATCATCCCGTTGTCGACGAGAAGGAAATCCGTGTCTTTACTACCCGCCCAGACACCACCTCTGGCGTGACCTTTATGGTGCTCGCCCCAGAACACCCGCTGGTACCCAAATTGACTGTACCGGAGAGAAAAGCCGAAGTTGAGGCCTATGTCGAGCGGTCACGACGGCAGACCGAGATTGAGCGCCTCTCCACTGAAAAAGAGAAGGACGGGGTATTTCTCGGCTCATACGTCATCAACCGGCTCAATGGTGAGAAGGTCCCCATCTGGATTGCCGACTACGTCCTCCTGAGATACGGCACCGGCGCCGTGATGGCTGTACCCGCCCATGATGAGCGTGACTTCGCCTTCGCCCTGAAATATGGCCTGCCCGTCATTCACGTGATTGACCGCACTGATGGCATCGCCAAGAGCTTCGCCATGGCGGGGACAATGCGTCCAGGCCTCAAGCAGTCTTTGGAGGCTGCCAACATCACCTTTATTGAAACAAGCAATGGCGGACTCTACGTTACGCTTCATGGTGATGACCAGATTGATCGTTATATAGAGATGGTCAAGTCGAGTCTTTTACCTGGAAGCTGGGTTGAGATAGTAGGCTCACGCTGGCTCTTTATCTTCGCCAGCGAAGAGGGTGTGACCGTGTTACCTTTTGATTCCATTGATGCCGACCGGTTGATACTAGCAAAATGCAAGGAGCTAGAGCCAAACGTTCGGAACAGACGTACCGTAATGGAGATGCTGTGGGGTCTGGAGTTTTATCACGATATGTTGTTCCACACTGAGTACGGGACCATGATTCACTCCGGCCCGCTCACGGGAACACCCGGTGACCAGACTATCAACACAGTAACCGAATGGATGGAACAGCAAGGGTTCGGCCATGCTACCGTCAGCTATCGCCTGCGCGACTGGCTGATTTCGCGACAGCGCTACTGGGGCGCACCAATACCGATGGTCTATTGCGACAAATGCGGCATTGTGCCTGTCCCTGAGGAAGACCTGCCCGTGCTGCTGCCAGAGGACGCCGAGTTCAGGCCCACCGGAGAGTCACCGCTGGCCTACAACGAGCAGTTCGTCAATACCACGTGCCCGCAATGCTCCGGTCCGGCCAAACGAGAGACGGACACCATGGACACCTTTATGTGCTCTTCCTGGTATTTCCTACGGTACTGTAGTCCGCACTATGAGAAAGCCGCCTTTGACCCGGAAAAGATGAAGTACTGGATGCCCGTAGACCTGTATACCGGCGGCGCTGAGCATGCCGTGATGCACCTGCTGTACGTCCGATTCTTCATCAAGGCACTGAGGGATATGGGCATAGTCCATTTTGACGAACCATGTAACCGCCTGTATAACCAGGGACATATCATCGCCGAGCAGCGAAAAATGAGTAAGTCGCGAGGTAATGTGATTACTCCCGATGAGTATGTTATTGACCTGGGTGTAGATACTGTACGTGTCTACTTCATGTTCCTCGGTCCCTGGGAGCAAGGAGGTGAGTGGGACGACAGTGGCATCAGCGGGGTCAGGCGTTGGTTGAACCGGGTGTGGAACCTGGTAATAGAGGAATATACTCCCAGAGTAGAGAGCGACGGAGTTCGTACCGAGCTGCAAAGAACTACCCATCAGACCATCCGCAAGGTAACCGGTGATATCGAGAGGCTGCGCTTTAACACAATGATTGCTGCCTTGATGGAGTTCACCAACTACCTCACTAAAATCAGGGAGTCTAGCAGTGTCAGCCAGGCCGACTGGAACGAGGCCATTGAAAAATTGATGCTACTCCTGGCACCATCAACTCCTCATGTCGCCGAAGAACTCTGGGAGCAGACCGGACATTACTACAGCATTCATAGCCAGGACTGGCCGCAGTGGGATGAGGAGCTGGCTAAAGAAGAAGAGGTCACGCTACCTATTCAGATCAGCGGCAAGATGCGCGACAAGATCACGATACCGGCAGTACTCGCTTCAACAATTACCAAAGCAGAATTACCGCAATTCGCTAGGGAACGATCAACTCGTATAGCTGAATATCTTGAAGGAAAGAAAATTAAAGACATCATATATGTACCTGGGAAAATATTAAACTTCGTGGTGGAATAGACAATTTCGCAATGGGTTATTGCCGAGGGGGATACAGGAGTGAGAGGTTACATTATTTAAAAAGGTATTAAACGAATGAAAGTTGTTATTCGTAACTATCAAAAATCGGACTACGAAGTCTGCCGTTCCCTTTGGGTAGAACTGACACATCACCACCGGGACATCTATGAGGACCCCTCCATCGGTGGTGACGACCCCGGCTATGGCTTTGATGAGTATCTTGAAAATCCCCGACGACAGGGTACCTGGGTGGCTGAGCTTGGAGGACAGGTGGTGGCCTTTGGCGGGTTACTCTGCCATTCTGAAGAAGGAGAAGTGGAACCTGTGGTAGTATCCCAACCTTATCGTGATAAAGGTATCGGCACCAGGCTCGTTGAACACGTCGTTGGGGAGGCTAAAAAGAAAAAGGTTCGTTTTCTATACATCCGACCAGTCGCCCGCAACGAGAGGGCCATTTCACTATACGTTAGACTTGGTTTCAACACGGTGGGAGCTGTTGATCTTCTCCAGGACCTATCTTCATCATACGACAGGAAGTGGAAACCAGGGATAAGAATCTTCGATAACGAACTTAGCTATTAACATTAGGACATATCAATATGGAAAACTCTGAGAATAATACACCCGTTGAGATAGGCGCGTTCTTCGATGATAAAGCCAGTACCTATGACGACCATCAGAAAGAGAACATCGCTAACTTTGGATACAGACATATGAATGTTGCTGGGGCTATCGAAGAGACCAGCCGGGAGCTGAGAATCCTCGACCTCGGATGTGGCACGGGTATCGAGCTGGAGATGATACTAGACAGAGCGTCGAATGCCCGCATAACCTGCATCGACATATCGGGCGGGATGCTTGAAGAGCTAAGGCGTAAATACGCCGATGCACTGAAACAACTGGAGGTGATTCAGGGCTCGTTTCTCGACATACCTTTTGGGGAAGAGAACTACGAGTACGTAGTGTCGGTGCTTGCGATGCACCATTTCACATATCCGCTGAAGCTCAACCTTTACCAAAGAGTACGAAAGGCACTTCGTGCGGGGGGAATGTACCTCGAGGGTGACTATTACCTGCCACCTGAAGAGGAAGGGCAACACCTAGCAGAGTATCAGCAGTTACTTAATACCGGTACTATTACACCCGATATAGGGTATCATATAGATATCCCGTTCTCGATTGCCAGACAGAGAGAGGTCCTGCTGGAGGCCGGTTTCTTAAAAGTAGAAGTGATCTACGAGGGCGCAAACGCTGCGGTATTCTCTGCCTGTTGACACTGTTATTGTTTAGGGGTAGCTTAAAGAGGCGAAGCACCCTCCTTCGAAGGAGAAGGGCGAGGTTGACAGAAATAATGAAGATAGCCTTTATCAGTGTCAGCGAGATAGGCGTGGTGATATCAGCCATGTTGTGCTAGCATATAATTACTCAGTATCCCGTTAGACCAGTCTCATAGGTCTCCGGAGCTACTGAATAGCCAACACGCTCAGTAAAGGCACAGTAAGGTCTTGGATATCGCCATCAATCGAAACAATTCTGAAAGGGGCACAATGGACAAAGCACTGTGGGACAAAACCAACACTCTTCTGACTGCGGATATTGACCCCGTATACCGAGAAGTTGCCAGCCGTTTCGGTGAGGAATATCGCGATTCCAGGTATCTTCCATGGTTGTTGGCCAGATACATGACAGTTGACCAGGCCAGAGTGGTGCTGGAATTACCCGACCCTAACTGGGAGCCTTCGCTTGGAGACCTTAATGTTTCTGAAGCATTTTCCGAAAGACTCGGCATTAAAAGAGATATTATCGACAAGGGTATGCTAAGTTTGTTTGAGAAAGGCTACATCTATCCTACCAGAAGGGGACCAAGGCCTCCCCGTACCTTCGTTGGCTGGATGGATATCCAGCATAATACCCACTACCGGGACGAGCTTGGGGAAGAATGGTATGCCGCGCTTGGCATGATGATGGACTACGAATTACTGGAACAGCGTGAGAAAGAAACAGAAGAAAGAGTCTCTGCCGGTTTACCACCGCTCGCCCGGGTTATCCCAAGGTGGAGGTCAATTGAAAATGTCGAGGGGAAGTTGCCGAGCGAAGATATCCGGGAGATATTGAAAGCTAATAATACCTTTGGGCTAATCAATTGCGCTTGCCGTCAGCGGTATCCCGATAGAGAATGTAAATCACCCGAAGAGGTCTGCCTGACTCTCGGCAAAGCAGCCGAGTACAACATCCGGCGAAGAGCCGCCAGGTCAATTACTCTCGATCAAGCACTTGATGTCTACGACCGGGTAACAAAAGATTATTCGCTAATAACTGTATGTTCACGAGGAGAGACTCCCGGAGATGTTTCCGGAATCATCTGCAACTGCCATGCAGATTGCTGCGTTGTACTGAGGATACCCATGGTGATTGGTAGTAAGTACCCTGTATGGGAGCATTATGCCAAGAGTCGTTACCGGGCTACGGTTGACTTGGACAAATGTACCGGATGCGGACTCTGTGCGAGTGAGCGATGCCAGTTCGGCGCGGTACAGATGAGACATTACCCCGGCAGTGCTGAAAAAAAGTCTTACACAAGTGAGGAAATCTGCATGGGTTGCGGCTGCTGTGTGGAGACCTGCCCGGCAGAAGCTAGAGGCATGAAGATAGTTGAACCACCTGAGTCAGTAACGAAAATGCCGGATTATCAGTCGCGTGTTCTTGACCAGGTCTACGTCAAGCCTGCGGGCCAAAAGTAGATAGAGGCTGACAGAAATCATGAAGATAGCCTTCATAGGTGGTGGTAACATGGGCGAGGCGATGCTTTCGGCGGTCCTGGGAAAGCACCTTGCGACCATCCAGTCCGTTATCGCTAGTGACAGTAGCCCGGAACGTCGTCAATACCTTACCAGTAAGTATGGTATAGCCGTAATCGATGATAATCGGAAGACAGTAGCCGGTGCTGATGTGATCGTCCTCGCCATTAAACCACAGAACCTAGCGGAGGTAATGGCTGAGCTGAATGGATTGCTCGGGCCGGAGCAACTGGTACTATCAATCATCGCCGGAGTCAGGCTCGATACCATCTGTCAGGGATTAGGACACCGGGCAGTTGTTAGGGCAATGCCAAACACACCCGCCCAGATTGGCCAGGGGATGACAGTCTGGACAGCCACTGAGGAGGTCAGCGAGCAGCAAAATGAATGGGCGGGCTCTATTCTCAGTGTCATGGGGCATGAGATTGCTGTCAGCAGTGAAGACCAGATAGACATGGCCACCGCCATCAGCGGTAGTGGGCCAGCCTATCTCTTCCTCTTCGTTGAGGCACTGGTCAATGCCGCCGTACAGTTGGGTCTTTCCCATGATATGGCCCAGGAACTGGTACTGACAACAGTACTCGGTTCGGGTCATCTGATTGAGGAATCGGGCATAGAACCCGCCGAACTACGAAGAATGGTCACTTCACCCGGTGGTACTACCGCTGAGGCCTTAAGAGAGTTTGAGCAAGGGGAATTTTCTGAACTTCTTACTCGGGCAGTAAGGGCCGCTTACGAGAGAGCCAAACAACTGGGTAGCTAGAAACACAACCGAACAGGGTTGTCGGACAAAGCCCCGCTGGCCATTTATCACATAAATCTTCCTACCCGTGGTTAACATGAAGTAAACGGAGTGTCACCCAGATAGAGTGCCTTCCACGTCTTATACCGAGCGTTATTAGTCTCTCGGATGGTCCGGGTCAGGGACGCAGCAGTCTACCGGACAAATCTCAGCACACTTGGAACTATCATGGAAACCAACGCACTCAGTGCACTTCTCGGAGTCAATGACATAGATGGTCTCGCCCTCGCTGATTGCCTCGTTGGGACACTCTGGTTCACAAGCCCCGCAGCTAATGCACTCGTCCGTAATCTTGTACGCCATTCAGCATGCCTCCTTCTTACTCAGGGAATTCCCCTCTTTTTAAAGCTTTATTACTCGTTACCGAGTTTCTCTTTCAAGGCCGAAGCTACAAATTCTGGGACCAGGTTACGGATATCACCACCCAGGCCGGCTACCTCCTTGAGCAGGCTGGAACTGAGGAACTGGTATTGAAGACCGGTCATCAGGCAGACCAGCTCCAGTTCAGGGTACAGCTTCTTATTCATCAGCGACATCTCGAATTCCCGCTCGAAGTCGGTAACCATTCTCAGACCACGCACAAGGACTTTGGCTCCTACCTCTTTAGCAAAATCCACAGTCAGAGTGCTGAATGAGGTCACCTCAATATTGGGAATCTGTGTCACCGCCCTTCTTACCAAGTTAACTCTCTCCTCCACAGAGAAGAGGATACGCTTATCAGGCATATCATAAATCCCAATAATCAGCTTATCAAATAGTTGGGCAGCCCTGGTAGCAATGTCGATATGTCCGTTCGTTATCGGGTCGAAACTACCGGGGTAAACTGCAATTGTCACGTTTTGTTCCCCTTTCGATAGATTGAGATACAACTATCACCATGGCGGTGTTCTTTAAGCATGCTTAGTACACCATAGCTTGAATTGAGAGCTAGTCTGGGAGAGTGTGTTACCACCACAACCGTATCTGACCCCACCAGTTTAGAGCTTGCTAACTGCTCAACCACATTACCTATCGACGAATCAACGTAGGGAGGATCCATCAGTATGATACTATACTCCTTGTCAAGGAAGGCAAGGGCTCTGGCAACGCTACAGCAATAGATGTGAGCATTAGCATCGAGCTTTGTCTTTTCCAGGTTCTCTTTGATTATACCACAACAGCGTCTTTCACGGTCAACAAAATCAACCCAGCCGGCACCACGACTCAGCGCCTCAATCCCGATAGCACCACTACCGGCATAAAGGTCAAGTACCCGAGCCCAGCTTGTGGCATTACTCTCCAGAATCGAAAAAATCGCTCCCCGAACCAGGTCTGTTGCCGGGCGAACGTAGACGCCTTTTGGAACTTTGAGGAGGTGCCCTTTAGCCGTGCCAGTAATTACCCGCACTCCAAACTACCTCGCTGATGATAATCAATGCCCTTACAGGTGTCAACCCCCGCTACGCTCGACAAGCGCCAGCAGTCTGCTATGAGCATCCCCGAATAACGGTTTTCCATGCCCGAAGCAAATAATGTCGAGGTCCAGTTCGGCCATCTTCTTCACTGAGTCTACTGCTGCTACCAGATCAGTACTCACCATTTTTGCCGGTAACCGGAGCTTTTTGCGGCGTCTTTGCAGGGCATCACCAACAAACATCAGTTTTTGCCCGGGAGCATAGAGGCAAATACTGCCTGGCGTATGTCCCGGAGTAGGAACCACTCTGAGACCGCCCAATAGCCTAAGTGCCTCGCCACCCTCCAGCTGAATATCGACTTCGTCCGCTCCAAGCACAAAACGCCGCCTTACCCGGTGTAAAAAAGGGATTTTCAGCAGCCTACGTACACCATGTGGATAGGAAGGAGCAGTATCGAAACCAGCCAAGTCAGCCTTGTGTGCGATAATCTCTATATCATTAAACCTGCATAGTTCGGGAACCGCGCCAATATGGTCGATATGATTATGGGTGATGATGATAGAACTGATTTCGTCAACCGAACGGCCGATTCGGCGTACAAAGGCCGCTATTCCCGTCGAACTGCCCGGAAGCCCGGTATCAATCAGTGTCAATTCCTCCTCGGCAATAACAAACAGGTTGGTACCCCCGCTTGTAAGTTGATAGACACCGGGGATTATCTCACGAGCTACCATACACCCGCCACCAGCATCAAGACTTCAGACGGAATATCGCCGCACCTTACTTGAATTAAATAGCACGAGGGGCTAGTGTACCGGGCTCCGTCTTTCCGGTCTTGTCCTTCCACTGGGCTTCGGTGATACCCAACCGCCCGAAAATATCATCCACGTAGCGTAAATAATACTGGTAGTCAAACAACGGCTCCAGCTCAGCGGCGGGCAGAACAGCGACAACTTCAGGGTCAGCTATCAGCAGATTGAGGAATCTCCTATTCCCCCTCCACGCTTTCATAGCATTCCGCTGTACCAGTCGATAAGCCTGCTGACGATCCATTCCCTTGTCAATTAACGCCAGCAAGACCCGTTGCGAAAAGAGCAGTCCTTTGGTGATATCCATGTTCTTTTTCATACGGTCTGGATACACCAGTAGTCCATCCATGATAGTAGTGAAAATGTCTAGTATATAGTCAATTACCAGACAGGCATCAGGCAGAATGATGCGTTCGGCGGAGGAATGGCTGATGTCCCGCTCATGCCAGAGAGCCACATTCTCCATGGCAGTCAGAGCATAACCTCGCACTAGCCGCGCCAGTCCACAGATTCGCTCACACAGTTCGGGATTACGCTTGTGCGGCATTGCTGAGGAACCGGTCTGGCCAGCACTGAAAGGCTCCTCCACCTCACGCACCTCGGTACGCTGTAATCCTCTGATTTCGGTAGCGAACTTCTCCAGCGAACTGGCAACTATCGCCAGGGAGGTGAGGAATTGAGCATGTCGGTCCCGCTGCAGGACCTGGTTAGATACCGGTGCCGGGGCTAATTTCAGTCGGGCACAGACCTTCTCTTCAAGCTCAGGGGACAGTGTGGCGTAGGTGCCGACCACCCCGGAAATCTTGCCGACGGAGATTTCACGCCAGCCCTCATGGAACCGGCGGCGGCCCCGGTTCATCTCCTCAACCCACAACGCCAGCTTCAGTCCGAAGGAAATCGGTTCGGCATGGACACCATGAGTACGACCAGCCATCGGTGTATATTTATACTCGAGTGCCTTCTCCACCAGGACAGCTATTAATTTCTTGATATCCTCATCAATTAACTCCGCCGCCTCAACAAGTTGCAGGCTGAGGGCAGTATCCATCACATCCGAGGAGGTCATCCCGAGGTGGATAAAGCGTGACTCACTGTCGAGGCTCTCAGATACAGCCCCGAGGAACGCTGTCATATCATGATGAGTCTCCTGGAGAATCTCCTCCATCCGCTTGAGGTCCACTCGGGCCATTTTAATCTTTGGGATGACCTTTCTTGGGATGACACCTAACTCGGCCCAGGCCTCACAGGCAGCAATTTCAACATCCAGCCAACGGTCAAATTTATTCTCGTCCGACCATACCCGCTCCATCGCGTGACGGGAATAGCGCTCAATCATTTGCCACCCTCCCTGAGCTCGCTGCGGTATTTATCGTAAGCTACCCGTATGTTTTCATGTTTGAGTCCCAGTATCTCGGCCGCCAGGTAGGCAGCATTCCTGGCCCCGGCACTTCCCAAAGCCATGCAGGCCACCGGTATTCCCGCAGGCATCTGGACAATGGAGTATAGGGCATCAATGCCACTCAACTCGCCACTTGCCAGCGGTACGCCGATGACAGGCAGGGTGGTCCAGCTAGCAAGCACCCCCGGCAGATGGGCGGCCCTGCCGGCGGCGGCAATGATGACTTCAAGCCCACTATCTCGTGCTGAAAGCCCGTATTCTCTCGCCTTTTCGGGGGTACGATGGGCAGAGATTACGGACACCTCATAGTCGATACCCAGTTCCGTGAGAACATCCTGCGCCGGCTGCATTGTCTCAGCGTCGGACTTGGAGCCCATTACTACACCTACTAGCGGCATAGCACCACTTTACCCTATATATACCCCTCCTATCAAGTACAGGGGGTAACCGATTTAGTGTTTATCAATGAGGAATTAAATCTACTAAAAAAGGATGCATTATTCTCCGCTTGCCTGGTTCACACCTTCTCCAACACGATTAAATCGCCATCATCTTCAGGGATAAACAAACAGTTATTATAATAGTCCAGACTAGCAATCCAAGGTAGGTTAAGTCGTAGCGGGTCTGTTTCTCGGGGGTTATTTCTGGTATGGGGTTGAATGTCTCTCTTGCCCGCAATCGTGGTTATGATATTGGTTGATCTATCCACCATTCTCATGGCGTGATTTTGCGTATCACCGATAAATATGTTTCCATCCTCATCTAAAGATAAAGAAAGAGGCCCGTCAAAATAGACGTCTCTATTACTTCCCAACGTCGCCTGCAAGGCATCTCCACCATCACCAGTATAGCCAGATTCGCCGGTACCAACCACCGTAGTAACAACTTTATTCGCTATATCAATCATCCTCACGGCGAAGTTTTTACTATCCATTACATACATATTCCCATCCGGCCCCAGACGCAGGTCGTATATCCAGTTAAACCTGACCTCATTAAACGACACCGGCTCTTTCTGAAAACCGGGTGTGCCATCACCTAGAGTCCGAATGGGCTCACCATATATATCGAATTGCCATACTTTACATCCCCTGATTTCATGGATCCAGAGAGTGTTATTCCGGTCATACAAGCAATTGCCGACATCCACAAATCCAAGCTCTCCTGTATCCATAAATAGTTTAGCAGACTTTCTATCAGGGTAAATCTTGAATATCTTGTTATTACCATTGCTGGCAAGAACCAATGAACCATCGGGCGCTTCACTGATATAATGTGGATGACTCACACCGATATCGATATGGTTATCACTCAATCCTTTATTAACAGAGCCAGCCGTCCAGGTGAACTGGTTGTCCTGATTCAGACGACCAAGCCAGTGCTCATCCCACTGCAGCAAATATTGGTCACCCTTTTTACCATGAAAGCCGAAAAAAGCATAACCGCTTCCCCAAAGTCTGTCCTTTTCAAAGTTAAAGATATGTTTGATCTTCCACTCCATCATGTCAAACTCCTGTCAGCTTTTCAGCTTTCGACTAATCACAAGCCAATTCCAGCGCTTCTCGAATATCCTCGGCAATCATCCTCCGCTTGCTCTTCTCGATAAAGAAGCTGGGACCAGCCTGCAGATAGGACGGAAAAGCCCACCTCCCCCGGAAGTAATACTCCTGACCGCGTATCTTGTAGGTGGAGCCAGCAGGAATCACCCTGCCTTCACCCGCCCTCCTGGCAATATAGTTGACCGCCTTGATGGCCACATCACCCATAAGCATGAAGACCTTTACATTAGGAAGCAGGGCCAGCTCTTTTTCAAGGATTTTAGAGCATTCTTCGATGGTGCCCGACTTTATCCCGTATCCCGTCTTGCCACACTTCACCGCCGTGGTGAGATAGACCCCCATATCGAGAATGTCCTGTATTGATGAGGCATCAGCCCCGGCATCATTGAATGCCTGGATTGTGGTCTGCTGAAATAGAGAGTCCTTGCCCGCATAGTAATAGTCGTCGGGATTCTCCGGCGCCGCTTCCGAAATCATCACAATGGATATTTCATTGGGATTCAGGTCTACATCCGGGACGATGTAGCACTCGTGCTTTACGTCAATACAGGGAAACTCCTCGCAGCTGATATGATGGCTTATCTGCATTTGTTCTATATCACCCCCTGTATCCTTATTTCCTTCAAAGGGGCCTATTACGGAATACTTGATTTTCTACTGCAACTACGATACCGTCTAGTGAAATACTATTATACACGGTTGGAGATGGAAAGAAAGAGGTGGCTAAAAGAGAACGTTTTCTATCCAAAATGATGGAGAATATCCGTTTACCGTATGAAGCCAAGTGGGAAGGACCAGCGGCAGGTGGTGAATTCAGAAATCAGGTCGAGGAAGAGTATCTCCATCAAATTGTCGACAAAACTGAAACAAACGCTGTCATCTTGGATTTAGCCTGCGGAGACGGTAGACACACCCTAAGACTTGCTGAGAGAGTGGCGGAGGTGGTAGGTCTTGACCTTACCCGTAACAGTCTGGTAAAGGCAAAGAAGAAATGCCTGGTAATAGATAACGTTATTTTTACGCATGGCTCTATCTTTCAGCTTCCCTTTC
Source organism: Dehalococcoidales bacterium (assembly GCA_020342155.1). GTDB lineage: Bacteria > Chloroflexota > Dehalococcoidia > Dehalococcoidales > Fen-1064 > W589. The sequence goes on along the minus strand of CP070842.1, from coordinate 1,539,337 downwards.
GTCCAAACACCTTTGACGGTATCTGGTTCTCGGAAGCTTTCGAATATGTACCTCCCGATAAACGCAGGACATTACTAACTTCTTTGAACAACGTGCTGAAAGGCACCGGCATCCTTTATATGAGTGTCGAAACCTGGCAGAATCCTAGTATTATCACCTCGTTGAAGCGGCTCTGGACAGATTGCAAGCTCTTTTGCTACTGGAAATTCATTAGGCGGAAACCGCTACTCTGGGGAGAGTTTTTGTACTACTCATCAGTGAAACGTATCGATTGGTCAGGCTGGCATTACCACGTACACACAAGCAAGAAGACGTTGTGTAATCTACTTGAAGAGTGTGGATTTACCATAGAAAAGATGGAGCTCTCCGATGAGTGTATTTATGTGTTATGTCGTAAGGCATCAGGATAGTTACTAGATAATCTACAGACACCGTTGCTTAAAGGGAGAGGGGAATCAAGGGATGAGGCAACCACAGAAGAATAGAATCGGTTTTCTAAGATCCCCCTCTTATGAGGGCGATATCCTTACGATAGTGGCAGTCCTTGAAGTGAATCCGCGAGATATTATCATAGACCTTCTTCCTGGCCTGGGCTGTAGTCTTGCCTTTAGCCACCACCGTCAGGGTCCGACCACCGCTGGTTAACACCTGCCCGTCAACGGCAAGCTTCGTTCCGGCATGGAACACCACCACACCTTCATCGAGCTCATCAAGACCGGTGATGGGATAACCGGTCTGGTAACTGCCGGGGTATCCACCGGGGGCCATCGCCACGCCGACACAGGCATCTTCATAAAGTTCTATCTTGACCTGTTCAAGGTTGCCATTGATTACTGCCAGTATAATTTCTACCAGATCGGTCTTGAGCAGGGGTAACACAACCTGCGCTTCCGGGTCGCCCATACGGGCGTTGAACTCAATTACCTTCAGGCCTTCAGAAGTAATCATCAGGCCGCCGTAGAGGACTCCCCGGTAAGGTCTGCCCTCTTCAGTCATGGCCGCTACTGCCGGTCTCATGATGGTCTCCTGTACTGTCTTCGCCAGTTCCGGGGTGAGGAACGGCGGGGGGCTGTAGCTGCCCATGCCGCCGGTATTCGGCCCCTGGTCACTGTCAAAGACCCGCTTGTAGTCGCAGGCGTAGGCCAGCGGTAGTACGGTCTGACCATCGGTAAAGACAAAGGCACTCGTCTCCCGACCAGACAGGTGCTCTTCAATTATCACTCTGTCTCCGGACGCCCCCAGGCTTTTCTCTTCCATGAACTGGGAAAGTGTCTCCACTGCCTGAGTGACGGAATCGGCGACAACCACCCCCTTCCCTGAAGCCAGGCCATCGGCTTTAATCACTATCGGCGGTGTCTGCTGCTCGACGTAGCGTTTTGCTTCGGCATAGTCAGAGAAGGCAACACTTTCCGCACAGGGGATACCATGTTTTTGCATCAATTCCTTGGAGAAGACCTTGCTCGACTCAATCTCAGTAGCCTGTCTGGTCGGCCCGAAAACGGGAACACCGAGAGCCTGAAAGTGGTCGACCACGCCGACTGCCAGTGGTGCTTCCGGGCCAACGACCACCAGTTCGATACTCTCACTCTTTACAGCCTCTCCTAGCGAATTAACGTCGGTATCTTTGATATCAAGGTTTTTGGCAATCCGGGCGGTACCGGCATTACCCGGAGCAGCGAAGAGTTGCGTGGTACGGGGACTCTGCGCCAGCTTCCAGATCAGGGTGTGCTCACGGGCACCCCCACCAACGACTAGTATCTTCAAGTCCTACCTCCCGGTGGTTTTTCTCCGGACATCCTCTCCCCCTGTATCCCCCTCTCCTTGAAAGGAGAGGGGGAGGATGATTGATGAAGGGGCTTCGTCCCTTCAAGCTTCCCTTTCCCCTTCGCGCAGATAGTATTACTCAGGCGGCAAAGCTAGAGCGCATCTTTATGCCCCAGTGTCCATCCTGCTCCGTCATTACCCATATGGAGGGGTACGTACCAATCAGGCTGCCGTCTGTTCGATAGCGTGAAAAGGTGACCTTCAGGTGTACCTTGATCTCACTGCTCTGAATCACTTCCCTCAAGTCCCAGCAGCTATGGTTCCAACCGGTGCGTTGCCGGAATATATTAAAGAAATCGCCCGGCATCTGGTCACTGGCAGTCTCGTTGATTACCAGGGTGCCGTCTGCCCCTACCCGAGCGTGAGGATAATTCAGACATTCTCGGGCGACCTCAGGGTCGGCAGCATTGAACGCAGCCATGAAGGACATGGCCGTTAGCACCGCCTTTTCCTCCGACTGGTTAGCCACCACGGTGACAACCTGCTTAGCAGCCGACTGTTCTGTTGGTCTCTCTACGGACACTACCTCCTTTGGATAATCACTATCAGGCAGCATTTTCCACACCTTGTTGTCAGTGGTTTTTTTCCCGACCATCCTCACCCCCTGTATACCCCTCTCCTTTCAAGGAGAGGGGGAGGAATGAGTAATAAAGGGGCTCTCCGCCCCTTCAAACTACCCCCTACTCCCACTCAATCGTAGATGGGGGTTTGGAGGTGATATCGTAGACTACCCGGTTTACCTCGGGTACTTCGTTGACAATCCTGTTGGAAATCCTGGCGAGGACATCGTAGGGCATCCTGGCCCAGTCAGCGGTCATAGCGTCCTCGCTGGTTACTGCCCGGATACCGGCCAGATATCCATAGGTGCGGTAGTCACCCATGACTCCCACCGACCTAACATCGGTGAGTACGGCGAAGGTCTGCCACAGTGGCCGGTAGAGCTTGGCTTTCTTAATTTCGTTCATCACGATGAAATCGCATGAACGCAGTATCTCCAGCTTCTCTCTGGTTACCTCCCCGATGACTCGAATCGCCAGCCCTGGTCCAGGGAAAGGCTGCCGCCAGACCATTTCCTCAGGAAGCCCCAGCTCCAGCCCGAGCTGCCGGACCTCATCCTTAAAAAGATAGCGTAACGGCTCGATTAATTTGAGCACCATCCTTGCCGGTAGCCCGCCGACGTTGTGGTGGGTCTTTATCTTGGCGGCGGCGTTACTCCCCGAAGAGGCACTCTCGATAACGTCGGGGTAGAGTGTCCCCTGGGCGAGGAAATCGACCTTGCCCAGTTTCCTGGCTTCCTCTTCGAAAACCGCGATAAATTCCTCGCCAATCTCAATACGCTTGCGTTCGGGGTCGGTTACCCCTTCGAGACGTTTCAGGAACCGGTCGGTAGCATCAACGTAATTAATTTGCATACCCAGGTTGAGTCGAAAGACATTGAAGGTCCGCTCCACCTCCTCGCGGCGAAGTAGCCCGTTATTGACAAAGATACACGTGAGCTGGTCACCGACCGCCCGGTGAATCAGCGAGGCCACCACTGCCGAATCGACCCCTCCGGAGAGAGCATTAATGACCTTACCATCACCTACCTGCTGTCTTATCCGCTCTATGCTCTCGTTAATGAAGTTGCCCATCGTCCAGTTTCCCTTGCAGCCGCATATCCGGTAGGCAAAGTTCTTCAGGAGCTTCTTTCCCTCCGGAGTGTGGACTACTTCGGGATGGAACTGGAGACCAAAGACGTTGCTATCGTTACCCATCACGGCAATCGGCGAGTTCTCTGTGTAGGCCAGAGAGTCAAAGCCGGGCGGCATCGCCTCTATCCGGTCGCCATGGCTCATCCACACCTGTGTGGAGGTGTCAATCCCGGCGAAGAGGGGTGAATCAATGTCACTCAGGTGAAGCAGCGCCTGACCATACTCACGCTTGACTCCCGGTGCTACCTGTCCACCAAGCTGCCTGGCCAGGACCCCCATCCCGTAACAAATTCCCAGAATTGGCAGGCCGCTCTCGTAGATGTAAGGCTGGGCCATCGGAGCCCCTTCGTCATAGACACTGGCCGGTCCACCGGAGAGGATAAACCCTTTAGGATTTAGAGCCGTAATCTGCTCCCAGGGGGCATCATACGGAACTACGTCACAATAGACCTGATTCTCACGTATCCGTCGGGCAATGAGCAGGCTGTACTGCGAACCGAAGTCAACGACAACGATTGTCTCACGTTCACCGCCAATGGGCTCGCCAACCGCAGCTGCCTCACCACCCGTCTCGGCAATTTCCAGATAGGTGGAGACCTCAATATCGCCGGTCGTAGCTACGCGACGATTGCCCTTGACCGTCCGCTCTGACTTACCTTTTTTCATTCCCCCCCTGCTTACCAAAGATTACCATTGCGGTACATCCTTGTCAAAGATAATTGCGATACTTTTTTCGCAGATAAGGCAATCACAACTCCATCTCTCGAAGGTCTTCGGCAAGCAGGAGTCTGGGCCCGGTGGCAGCCTGAACATCTTCAACGGTAACCGAGGGGGCTACCTCCCGAAGCAAGAGTCCTTTCGGTGTAATGTCTATAACCGCCAGGCTGGTGATAATAGTATTTACCACTCTACGCCCGGTTAGTGGATAGGTGCACTCACTGACAATCCTGTACTCCCCGGAGCGGGTAGTATGCTCCATGACAACGATGACACTCCCGGCCCCACTCACCAGGTCCATACTCCCACCTATGCTACCTACTCTTCTATCGGTAACCATCCAGTTAGCCAGGTCACCCTTTTCCGAGACCTGGTATGCACCGAGCACCGATACATTGACATGCCCTCCCCTGATCATGCCAAAAGCCAGGGCACTATCGAAAAAGGCCGCACCGGGCTTTAAGGTCAGTGGCTGCGAACTGGCGTTGACGAGGTCGATGTCCATCTCTCCTTCGTCCGCGATACGCCCAAACCCCAGAGCACCATTCTCGCTGTGAAGCACCACTCCCATCTCTTCAGGTATGAAGTTTGAAACCAGTGTGGGCAGGCCAATACCAAGGTTTACGTACTGCCCGCTTCTAAGCTCCCTGGCTGCCCTCAGGGCAATTAGCTCTCTACTCAAACCCGACGTCATACTTTTCTCCCTTAATAATGCGGTTGACATAGATACCCGGCGTGACTACCGACTCTGGGTCCAACTCACCTACCTCCACAATCTCATCGACCTCAGCGATGGTGATGTCCGCCGCCGTCGCCATCAGAGGATTAAAGTTACGCGCCGTCATACGGTAAGTAAGGTTCCCCATTCTATCAGCCTTGTGGGCCTTGACCAGGGCAAAGTCGGCCCTGAGTGCCAGTTCCAGCAGATGCTCTTTACCACCAAAGGTCCTCTTTTCCTTACCTTCCTCGGCAACCGTGCCGACACCGGTTGGCGTATAGAAACCCGGGATACCGGCCCCGCCAGCTCGAATTCTCTCGGCGAATGTCCCCTGCGGGACAAGCTCAAGTCCAACCTCCCCCTTCAGGTAAAGCTCCTCGAAAGCATTTACCTTGCCCGAATAGACGGGGTATGAAGCTATTACCTCACTTATCTGACGCTTCCGGAAAAGGACAGATAAATCGAAGTCCTCCAGCCGCCCCCCGGGACTGTTCGTTATCGCCGTGATGCCTTTTGTGCCCTTTTCATAGAGTGCTTTGATAAGCGTAAAAGGGATACCGGCCACGCCGAAACCGCCGAACATGATAGTGCTACCATTAACAATATCCGCGACGGCTTCTTCTGGACTCGAAACTACCTTATCCATCCTGCTTCCTTTCATCAGCTATCTGATATCCCCTTATGCTACACTTGCAGAATACGGAGTTCAACCCTTCTACTCACTGACACTACTGTGCTATACTTCCGTCAGGCGAAAAAACCTCTCCTGGATATCAAACAAGTGTCGAAAGAGTTGTCCTCCGACCTACGAACACAGGTAGAAAAGGGCATCGCTATCCTCCGGCAAGGGGGAATAGTGGCTTATCCCACCGACACTGTCTACGGCCTCGGTGCCAGCACGAATATGCACCAAGCGGTGGAACGCATCTACCGGGTAAAGCAACGACCCCTTGATATGGCCCTGCCCCTGCTGATGGCAAACGTCTCACAGATTGAAGACCTCGCCGAAACAGTACCCATCGTTGCCCGAAAGCTAATCAGTCAATTCCTGCCGGGTGCACTGACCATCGTCCTCACAACTTCCCCTTCCGTTCCTGACATCATCACCGCGGGAGGGACGACTGTGGCGGTCAGGATACCGGCCCACCCCATCCCCCTCGCCCTGATTGAGGGTATCGGGGTGCCGTTGGTGGGTACCAGCGCCAATACTAGCGGAAAGACCAGTCCGCTGACCGCTATTGAGGTGTACGACCAGCTTGGTGATGAAGTAGACCTGATTATCAATGACGGCCAGCCCTGCCCCGGAACAGCATCAACCATCGTAGACGTTACCGGAGAAGTGCCGGTGGTAACGCGGGAAGGCGCCGTACCGAGAGAAGAGATAGAAAAGGCTTGTCAGTAGAGTATTTTGAAGGAGATTAAACAGTGCGTATTGCCGTTGGATGTGACCACCGGGGACGAAATCTAAAACAAGCGGTGATAAAATTGCTCTCTGAAGCGAAACATGATTACGAGGACTTTGGCACTAACAGTGACGAGTCAGTCGACTACCCTGATATTGCCAGGGAGGTGGGGGAAGCGGTCGCCGGTGGTCAGTATGAATATGGCATCCTGATATGCGGCACTGGTATCGGCATGAGCATGGCCGCCAACAAGGTACGGGGCATCAGGGCCGCCCTGTGTCACAATGCCTTCGGGGCCTGCCGAGCACGACAGCACAACAATGCCAATATCCTCTGCCTCTCCGAAGAGGAGGGAATGGAATCAGCACCGGAGATAGTCAATACCTTCCTCACTACCGGATTTGAGGGCGGCCGACACCAGCGACGCATCGATAAAATGACGGAAATGGAATGTTCCTGAACAGGGGCAGGGATTTCGCTCGAGAGGTCTTAAGTAAATTTGGCGGCGACGGGCGGATTCGAACCACCGATTGGGGTAATACACTCCCCCAGCCTTGACCACTTGGCTACGTCGCCTCACTGTTGCTGACATACCCTAGCCGCCACAGGTATCATTTCCGGTTAGCGAACAGTGGGAGTGCCGTATGAATTGGCACTTGTAGAGAATAAGTTGTCAATACTCAATTAGAAATAGTAATTTATAGCTTCACCAATAGAAACAGTTGACAATAAACAGAGAATGTGTTATTTTCATATCATGAGCACGCAGTATGTTACACTAGTACTTATCGTTACTAATTATTTCCGGTGAGTGGGTTCGTCCTACACAGGGGGCCGTCCCACGGGACGGCCTTTTTTTTAATCAAAATGCGGCAAAGGCAGGCAGTAAATCATGAAGAGCGATGCAGTCAAGAAGGGTATCGAAAGGGCAGCACATCGGGCGTTATTGCACGCGGTCGGTGTCAACCGAAGCGACCTTGACAAGCCTTTCGTGGGCATCATCAACAGCTTCAGTGAAGTTGTGCCTGGCCACATTCACCTGAGGAGCATCGCCGATGCGGTAAAGCAGGGAGTGTCAAGGGGTGGGGGCGTTCCCTTCGAGGTCAACACCATCGCTGTCTGCGATGGCATTGCCATGGGCCACGCCGGGATGAAGTACAGCCTGCCCAGCCGGGAACTGATTGCCGACTCTGCAGAGACGGTCGCCGAAGCCCATGCCTTCGACGCCCTCGTCTTCATTCCCAACTGTGATAAGGTGGTACCCGGCATGCTCATGACGGCCATGCGGCTTAACGTACCGTCAATCTTCATCAGTGGCGGGCCAATGTTGGCAGGCTATATCGCCGGTGATGGCGGCCGTAAATTTGATGTTATATCTCTATTCGAGGCAGTGGGCAAGGTCACCGCAGGGGATATGAGCGAAGAGGAATTAGCCCAGCTGGAAAAAATTGCCTGCCCCGGTTGTGGAAGCTGCGCTGGGATGTTTACCGCCAACACGATGAACTGCCTCACCGAAGTACTGGGAATGGGCCTACCCGGTAACGGCACCATCCCAGCCGTTGACTCAAGACGAATAGCACTGGCAAAGAAGGCCGGCGAACAGGTTATGCAACTTCTGGCCAGCGATACCCGCCCAAGGGATATTGTCACTGAGGCCGCGATAGATAATGCTCTGACGGTTGATATGGCCCTGGGTGGCAGTACCAACTCGGTACTGCACCTGATGGCCATCGCCCATGAGGGAGGGTTTGCCTTTCCCCTGACCAGGGTGAACGAGCTCTGTCAGAACACCCCGCACATCTGCCTGCTCAGTCCCGCCGGCGAACACCGTATCGAGGACCTGGACCGGGCAGGAGGTATCCCCGCGGTTATGAAAGAGGTCTCCGACCTCATTAACCTGAACCTGCCGACAGTGACCGGAAAAACGACCGGCGAAAACATTAAAAACAGCCAGGCGCTCGATAGAGACGTCATCCGATCCAGAGATACCGCCTACTCAGCCACTGGGGGCATTGCCATCCTCTTCGGTAACCTGGCCCCCGACGGCGCTATTGTTAAGAAAGCAGCGGTCGCCCCGGAGATGATGGTCCACCAAGGACCGGCCAGGGTGTTCGACTCCGAGGAAGAAGCAACCACCGCCATCATGAATAATGAGATAAAGGCAGGGGAAATAGTCATTATCCGTAATGAAGGTCCCAAAGGCGGACCCGGTATGAGGGAGATGCTGACACCCACCGCACTGCTGAGCGGCATGGGTATGGACAAGGACGTAGCCCTCATCACTGACGGGCGCTTCTCTGGAGGCTCCCGCGGCGCTGCCATCGGTCATGTCTCCCCGGAAGCCGCCAGCCGTGGCCCGATCGCCGCCCTGCAGGATGGGGATATCATCAAGATAGATATCCCGAACTACCAACTGGAGGTGGAGCTTGGGGATGAGGAAATTTCCAAGCGCCTAACCAGTCTTGGCAAATTCGAACCGAGAGTAAAAACGGGCTATTTGAGCCGTTACATAGAAAAGGTGACTTCGGCCAGTACCGGAGCTGTGTTTAGCTAGAAGGAGATATAACATGAAGATGACTGGCGCCCAGATGATGCTGGATGGATTAGTGAAGGAAGGGGTCGAGGTTACCTTCGGCATCCAGGGCGGGAAAGTTATCCCCCTCTTCGATACCATGCCTCAATATCCCCAGATTCACCACGTCTTGACACGGCATGAGCAGGGAGCTGCGCATGCCGCGGAAGGCTATGCCCGCGCTACTGGCAAGGTAGGTGTTTGCATCGCTACCTCCGGACCGGGGGCTACCAATCTGGTGACCGGTATCGCCGATGCTTTTCTCGATTCTGTACCAATGGTAGCCATAACCGGCCAGGTGAACCGACCTGATATTGGTAAGGATGCCTTCCAGGAGGTCGACATTACCGGCATTACCCTGCCGATTACCAAGCATAACTACCTGGTGCTGGAGACTGCTTCCCTGCCACGCATTGTCAGAGAGGCATTCTACCTGGCACGTACAGGAAGACCGGGACCGGTGCTGATTGACGTGCCCGGTGATGTTTTCATGGAGCAGGTGGAGTACCACTATCCAAAGGAATTCGACCTGCCCAGCTACAAGCCAACACTCAAGGGGCACCCGGCACAGATAAAGAGGGCAGCCAAACTGATAAATGAGGCTAAGGAGCCAGTCATCCTGGCTGGCAGGGGTATCATCGTCTCAGGGGCGTACGCTGAACTGAAAGAACTGGCAGAAAAAGCGCAGATACCGATAATAACAACCCTGCTCGGTATCAGCGCCATCCCGGAAAGCCACATCCTCAACTACGACATGCTGGGAATGCATGGTATGGCCTACGCCAACCTGGCCACTGATGCTGCTGATACGATAATCGCTATCGGTATGCGGTTCGACGACCGGGCTACTGCCAAGATTAGCGCCTTCAATCCACATGCCCGCGTCGTCCATATCGACATCGACCCGGCAGAGATTGGTAAGAATGTTAAGGTAGACGTACCGATTGTCGGTGACGTTAAGAACGTACTCACCCAGCTGAACAAAGTAGTGGAATCAAACCAGCACGTTGACTGGATAGCACGGTTGGATGACTGGCGCCGGGAGCATCCGGGGCTCGACATCCGCGACAGCGAGTCAGTACTGCCGCAATACGTCGTTAAACTGATTTACGAGGTGACCAAGGGAAAAGCCACCATTGTGACCGGTGTAGGACAACACCAGATGTGGGCGGCGCAGCACTATCACTATGACCACCCCAACTCCTTTATCACATCCGGTGGTCTCGGCACGATGGGCTACGGGTTACCCGCCTCTATAGGCGCACAAATGGGCCGTCCCAAAGCCACTGTCTGGTGTCTGGACGGTGACGGCAGCTTCCAGATGACGATTCAGGAACTGGCTACCATTCAGCAGGAACGGTTGCCCATCAAGATAGCCATCTTTAACAATGGTTTTCTGGGAATGGTGAGGCAGTGGCAGGAGATGTTCTTCGGGAAGCGCTATGTGGCAACGCCGCTGAGCGGCCCCGACTTCGTCAAGGTGGCCGAAGCCTATGGCATTCCGGGCGCAATGGCAAAACGTAAAGAGGATGTGGTCCCAGCTATTGAGCAGGCTATGAAAGAACCGGGGCCATTCTTAATCGATTTTCGCATCGAGCCGGAAGAGAATGTTTATCCGATGGTTAAGCTCGGTGGTAGCCTCATAGAGTTACTGGAAGGCGAAGAGATAGAGAAGGGGGTAGCAACACCATGACTGGAAACAAGCACACGCTAGTTGCCCTTGTCGAGGACAGGCCCGGGGTACTCAACCGGATGGCGAGCCTGTGTCGCCGACGCGGATTCAATATTGAGAGTATTGCCGTCGGGCATACCGAGACACCGCGCCTTTCACGCATGACCATCGTCGTCGACGGTACAAACGCCATGATTGAACAGCTCAGGAAGCAACTGGACAAACTGGTGGTCACCATGAAGGTATCCGATATCACCAGTGACGATATGATTGCCCGGGAGCTGGCACTCATCAAGGTGAAAGCCAATTCAACCACCCGAAGTGAAATCATACAGATTGTGGACATATTCCGGGCAGATATTGTCGATGTGGCAGCCGATTCGGTAACTGTCGAGGTTACAGGAGATGAAGAGAAGGTTGAATCCCTGTTGAGCCTACTCCACGGGTTCGGTATCAAGGAGATGTCCCGAACGGGCCGTATCGCCATGACCAGGGGAAGCTCTAGCCTACTCGGAGGAGAAAAGGCAACACCGGCAAGGCGAGGCCTGAAATAAAGCACTTCCTAAAAAACCATGGCAAACCTGGAGTGCTGACAATATTTACTAACACACGCATTGATTTCAAATTGTACATACTGTAAGGTAAAGGCGAATTCGCCATCGGAGGTGCAAAATGTACCGAAAAATGCTGGTTCTACTTGATGGTTCAGAACTTGCTGAAGTAGTATTCCCCTTTGCCAAGGAGCTTGCCGCCAGGCTCAACCTGGACATCGTTCTGCTACAGGTGTACGGCGGTATGGGACGTGAATTCGTACCTGTCCACCGCGCTTACATCGAGCGTGCCGCCGAAACAATAATAAGCCAGGTCGAGGACGTGCAAGAAAAACTGGGCATTCCAGCAGAAGAAAGACAGGTAGAGGTCCGGGGGGAACTGGCCGATGGCCATTATGCCGAAGAGATTCTCCGCTTTGCCGAAGAAAACGAGGTTGACCTGATTCTGATGGCCAGCCATGGGCGTTCCGGAATTCGGCGTTGGCGTATGGGTAGTGTTGCTGACAAGGTACTGCGGGCTTCGAGGGTACCGGTGTTGTTTATCCGTGCCGGTGTTGAAGACGCTGTCCCGTATGACAAGTGGCCGACAAGGGCAATACTGGTCCCACTCGACGGTTCGGAAATGGCAGAATCAGCACTACCGCATGCCGAGGCGCTAGCCAAGCAACGTGCTATGGAACCGGTGACCGTGAACTTTATCAGGGCCTGCGACCCCCCGATAGCACCAACCTATTATTCTCCGGAGCTTTCCGGCGTACCCCTCAACTGGGGAGAGTTTATGGAACAAGAAATGACCCTTAGTAAACAGTCTGCCACCGAGTACCTGGTTAAAATAGCCAAGCAGTTTGAGGATAATAGCATCAAGACACAGGCAGCGGTGCTCGTGGGTAAAGCTGCCGATGAAATTATAGACTATGCCACCAAGAATCCTTTCAGCATCATTGTCATGGCAACACACGGGCGCTCTGGACTGAGCCGCCTCGTATTCGGCAGTGTCACTGAGAGCGTCCTACAGGCGGTCTCCAACCCGATACTACTGACAAAGACGGGTCAGGCCGATTCGTAACAGGTGAAGCGAGGAACAAGGAAATGGCAAAAATTTATTACGATAACGATTGCGACTTGAAGCTGCTCGACGGAAAAGTGATTGGCATCATTGGCTATGGCAGTCAGGGGCACGCCCAGGCCCAGAACCTGAGGGACAGCGGTTGCCAGGTGATAGTCGCTGAACTTGAGGGTAGCCCGGGTTGGAAGAACGCCAAGGAAGCCGGCTTTAAGGTAACGAACGCCACCGAATTAGCCAAGGAAGCCGATATCATCACGACGCTGGCCGAGGATGAATTGCACGGTAAAATATACTCTGAGTCTATTTTACCAGGGCTGGTCTCTGGCAATACCCTGCTGTTCTCGCATGGATTCAGTATCCACTACGGACAGGTTGTGCCACCCGCGGATGTCAATGTCATCATGATAGCGCCCAAGTGCCCCGGCCACATGCTGAGACGGCTCTACACAGAAGAGGTGGGGCCTCCAGCGATAGTGGCCGTGCATCAGGACGCCACCGGTGACGCCAGAGACATCGCCCTGGCCTATGCCAAGGGCATCGGCTGCAGCCGGGCTGGTGTTATTGAGACCACCTTCGCCGAGGAAACCGAGACCGACCTCTTTGGTGAGCAGACCGTGCTCTGCGGAGGTATCACCGGACTGATAAAGGCCGGCTTCGAGACATTGATTGAGGCTGGTTATCAACCGGAGATAGCCTACTTCGAAATCCTGCACGAACTTAAGCTTATCATTGACCTCATCTACCAGGGTGGCCTGAGCTATATGCGGTATTCTGTGAGCAATACTGCCGAGTATGGCGATTACGTCAGCGGGCCACGTATTATCGACGATATGGTCAAGCAGGAGATGGCCGAGATTCTGGCTGAGATTCAGGACGGTACCTTTGCCAAAGAGTGGATACTGGAGAACCAGGCTGGGCGCCCTGTCTTCAACGCCCTGAGACGTATCGAGGCTGAACATCCCATTGAGCAGGTCGGTGAGGCATTACGCCAGATGATGCCCTGGCTCAAGCAAGATTAGTTAACGGGAACGGGTAGAAATTGGTTCGTATCGAGTATAAAAGAGGAAATAAATATCCGAGGATATATTCCACAGCCGGATTCTCCGGCAGGAATAAACTCATCCTTACTGGCCCCTCTCCTTCAACGGGGAGGGGATAATGGCTGGTTATTTTAATACAGTCATAGAGAAGAACGACTACTCTATTATAAGGAATACCCTTCATGTTGTTACTTCTCTCAGGAGGATGTCATGGAAAAGGTAATTGTCTTTGATTCAACTCTCCGGGATGGCGAGCAAGCGGCCGGTGGGTCGCTGAACATCGCGGAGAAACTGGAGATAGCCAGGCAGCTGGAAAAGCTCGGTGTGGATGTTATCGAGGCCGGCTTTCCGGTAACATCACCTGGTGACTTCGAGGCGGTACGTCTCATCGCGGAAGAAGTGCGCATCCCTGTAATCTGCGTGCTGACCCACGCTAATCTCGAAGCGGTGGACCAGAGCTGGGAGGCGGTCAAGGGGGCGGCACATCCGTGCATTCACATCGTTCTCTCGACTTCAGATATTCACCTGTTTCATCAACTGAGGAAGAATCGCGAGGAAATCCTGAAGATGTCCTGCGATACAGTAGCCAGGGCAAGGAAATATGTTGATAACGTGGAGTTCTCCGCGATGGACGCCAGCCGTAGCGACCCGGCATATATCTACCAGATTTTGGAGGCAGTGATTAACGCCGGGGCTACCACGGTAAACATCCCTGATACCGTGGGCTACGCCATGCCCGATGAATTTGGCGGCCTCATCGATAACATTTTTAAAAACGTACCAAATATCGACAAGGCAATCGTCAGTGTGCACTGCCACGACGACCTGGGTCTGGCCGTAGCCAACAGCCTGGAAGCCATCAAGCGGGGAGCCAGACAGGTGGAGGGCACCATTAACGGTATCGGCGAGAGAGCGGGCAATGCCTCACTCGAGGAGATTGTTATGGCCATCAAGACCCGCCAGGACTTCTACGACCTCTCCACCGGTATCAACACGACCCAGATATACAGGACCAGTCGGCTGGTTAGTGAGTTGACCGGTACCCCGGTCCAACCCAACAAGGCTGTTGTCGGTGCCAATGCCTTCCGTCACTCGTCGGGTCTCCATGTTGACGGCGTTATCAAGATGCGGACAACCTTTGAAATAATGGACCCGCAATCGGTAGGCGTCCCCTCAAGCAGCCTGGTGCTGGGTAAGACCAGCGGGCGGCATGCCTTCAGGGAGCACCTGGCAGAATTGGGCTATAGTCTCAATGAGGAAGACTTCAACCGTGCCTTTGCCTCCTTTAAAGAGTTGGCTGATAAGAAGAGGAACGTCACCGATAAGGATATCGAGTCGATAGTTGCCGAGGAACAGCGTACCGTCTCTGAGGTCTATCACCTCGACCGACTCCAGGTGACCTGCGGCGACAGGGGGATACCCACCGCTTCGGTCAAGCTGGTAGCTCCCGATGGCGAGGTCAAGGCCGAGGCCGCCATTGGTACCGGTCCGGTGGACGCAGTCTGCGAGGCAATTGACAAGATAGTGGCCGTACCGTGCACACTCACCGAGTTTTCGATAAAGTCAATCACCGAGGGCATTGATGCTATCGGTGAGGTGCTGATTAGGGTGGAGAGTGGGGGCATAACCTACACTGGCCGGGGTGCCGATACCGATATTATCGTCGCCAGCGCCAAAGCCTACATCAATGCCCTTAATCGGTTGCTATCTGATAAGAAAGCGACCGCGTAGTCCTCTCTATCAGGGATTAAGATATCTGTCGGGTTGCCGTTGTACTATCATATTCTGCCTCTCCTGCTTCAACGGTGACCCAACCCGGTGAGTCTTATGGACAATCTTAAGGAAAGGAAACTACGTTGACATTAGCTGAAAAGATACTGGCCGCTCATACCGACAAGGAAAAGGTGAGTCCGGGTGAGTTTATCAATGTCCGGGCGGATGTCATCCTGGCCAACGACATCACTGCCCCCATCACTATCAAGGAGTTCCGCCGCATCGGGATAGACAGGGTCTTTGACTCCCAAAAGATTGTCATGGTGGCCGACCACTTCGTGCCCAACAAGGACATTACCTCGGCGGAGCAAGCCAAGATGATGCGCGACTTCTGCCGCGGGCAGGGGATACCGCACTATGACGTCGGGCAGATGGGCATCGAGCATGTGCTGTTGCCGGAGCAGGGGCTAGTTGTACCCGGCGATGTTATTATCGGGGCTGACTCACACACCTGTACCTATGGTGCTCTCGGTGCTTTTGCCACCGGTATGGGCTCTACCGATATCGCCGCCGCCATGGCCACCGGTGACATCTGGATGAAGGTGCCACCCACCATCAGATTTGTCTATCACGGCACCCTGCCAGAGTGGGTCGGGGGTAAAGACCTCATCCTGTATACAATCGGGCAGATTGGCGTCGACGGTGCCCTCTACGCTGCTATGGAGTTCACCGGTGAGGCAATTGATGCACTCTCCATGGACGGCCGGTTCACCATGTCCAATATGGCTATCGAGGCCGGGGGCAAGGCCGGGATATTCCATGTGGACGAAAAGACACTTGATTATGTAAAGCCCCGCGCCAGACGACCTTACACCGTCTACGAGCCGGATGCCGATGCCGAGTATGCGCAGGTTATCGAGTACGATGTGTCCTTACTGGAACCGCAGGTCTCACTACCCCACCTCCCATCCAATGCCCGTCCCGTCAGTGAGCTTGGTAATATCAAGATAGACCAGGCGGTAATCGGCAGCTGCACCAACGGACGCCTCAGTGACCTCCAGCTTGCCGCCCGGGTTATAGAAGGCAAAAAGGTACACTTCGATGTGCGTTGCATTATCATCCCGGGCACACAGCAGGTCTACCTTGACGCTATGAAGGAAGGTCTGGTCGAGACCTTCATCCGGGCCGGGGCGGTGGTCAGCACCCCGACCTGCGGCCCGTGCCTCGGCGGCTACATGGGCATACTCGCCGAGGGCGAGCGCTGTGTCTCGACGACCAACCGCAACTTCGTCGGCCGGATGGGCCACCCCAAGTCGGAGGTCTACCTGGCAAATCCGGCGGTGGCCGCCGCCAGCGCCATAACCGGCTACATCACCAGCCCCAGGGAGACAATATCCTAGAATAATAAACTGAATCATCTCGCAGTAATAGGTAATAAAGGGGTGATTGAAATGGCAAAAGCAAAAAAGACCTGGCAGGAAAAGCTCAACGACGATAGAGACATGCCCAAGGTCGTGGAAGTCAACGAGAAGATGAGCAAACTATGGGGCGAGGGCACCTGTGTTATCCCGGCGCCGAGAGAGGTGGACGGGATTATGCGGATGGTCCCCAGAGGCAGGCTGATTACCATCAATCAGATACGGGAAGTACTGGCCATGAGGCATAATGCGAGCTTCGGCTGACCAATAACCACCGGCATCTTTGCCGGTATTTCGGCCCGTGCGGCTGAAGAGATGGCTGCCGAAGGTATTATTGACATCAACCCCTACTGGCGCACCTTAAAGTCCAAAGGGGAGCTAAATGAAAAATTCCCCGGCGGGGTCGAAGCTCAGGCCACCCGACTAGAGGAGGAGGGGCACACCATCGACCGGCGCCGGAAGACACCGCGCGTTGCGGACTATGAGAAAGCCCTGGTGGAGGTATAGCAGCAATTGTCCGAAACTAAAATCGTAGAAATATGCATCTATGAGCAGGGGATAGAGAACTACCCGAAGAGAACGGTGGTACTGGCCAACCTTGCCATGATTACCTGGGTCGCTCTCGGGACGATTTCCTGCTGGTTCCTGGTCCCGCTGGCCGCCTGGATTTATCTGCCGGTGGCGGTGGTAATGGTCTGGGTGGTATTGCGGAGACTGGTCTGTATCGACTGCTATTATTACGGCAAGTGGTGCGGTACGGGCTGGGGCAAGCTCTCAGCTGTGTTCTTTAAGCAGGGTAGCCTCGAATGTTTTGCGACAGGTATCGGCGTGAAGCTGGCCCCCATCACCTACGGACTGTTGAGCCTGATACCGCTGGTACTGGTCATCATCGCCCTGATCCAGGCAGTTACTGTCGCTAAAATAGTGGTACTGATGCTCCTGCTGCTGATGTCCGTCTACAGCGGCTTCATCAGCCGCCAGAAAAGCTGCGTCGGCTGCAAGATGAGACTGATGTGCCCGGGGACCACCGCCAAGGGGGAGTAAATAGGGAGGACTGAAATGGATAAAGGATATAAAGATATAATTGCCTTTCATGGTCATAGCTGCCCCGGGCTGGCCATCGGCTACCGCATGGCCAGGGCCGGGCTGGACTACCTGTCGGGCTCCAGAGCAGCCGATGAGGAAATGGTGGCCATTGTCGAGAATGACGCCTGCGGGGTGGATGCCTTACAATATCTTTCCGGCTGCACGTTCGGAAAGGGCAACCTTATTTTCAAAGACTACGGGAAACAGGCCTATACACTGTACAACCGCCAATCTAAAAAAGGCGTACGTGTCCTTTTCGGTCCCCAAAATATCCCCGAAAACGCCGGTAAGAACCGGGACCAGTTTATCGACTGGCTCCTATCTACACCCGAAGAGAATGTCGTATCACTGCAAGAAGTACGTATTGATGAGCCTGAACCAGCTAGAATCATGAGGTCGGTAGCCTGCGAGTCCTGCGGAGAGAGCGTGATGGCAACCCGCACGAGAGAGGTCAACGGCAACACGGTATGTATCCCCTGTGCGGAGAAAAAGTGAGTACACTGAGAGTTGGATACACCCAACCACCTGCTAAGACTTTATAAGCGGGTTGGTACACCGGTTAACAGGGACACAGATGAACAGAATGAAAATCCTGATAAAGAGCATTCCACTACCAGTCAAAGGAAAAGCTATCCGGAGATATCAGTGTCCAGGCCATTGTGGTGCTGGAATGACCCTGTAGTAACCGGATTCCTGCGGGTGATAACGATGATAAATACAATAAGAGCTTTATACACAAGGGCCCGAACTGTTCTACGGGAGGAGGGATTAGTCACCACTCTAAGAAGGGTTGTCTCCTTTTTCAGTCGGCGTTTTATTCGTTATGATAAGTTATACCTTTATAAACATTCACTTGAGGAGAGGGCAGAAACAGACTTTTTACCCAGAATTGATAACTTTTCTATGGAAATAGTATCTTCAAACAGCCAGGCTGCTGAACTGGCCGCCAGAGGTATTGATATCCGCCAGCTCTCTCCAGAGTTTGAGAAGAGCCTTAAAAAGGGGGCAGTCGCATTCTGTATTCTGGTGGACAATGAGCTAGCCCACATAGGATGGGTGGCTATGACTGCAGAGGCCAAAAAAACGATTGATGACACTCCTTATCATGTCGACTTTTCAAATGGAGAGGCTTGCACCGGGAGTACTCGTACACTACCGAAATACGGGCGACAGGGGTTGATGGTATACGGGTATTTCAAGAGAATACAATACCTCAAAGAAATGGGACGTACCGCATCACGGAATGCGGTGGCCATAGATAATATTGCTTCTCAAAGAGCACATGCCAGATTCAATCCCCAGATATATGCAAAGGCCCGTTTATTGAAGGTACTCGGGCTGCAATTCTGGAAAGAAACAAGCCTCGACCAGGAGACGCCCTTCCCCCAGGAATAGTGTAGTGATTGGCCTGTTATTGGATGAATGAACGCAGAATAATCTGAGTGAAGGTTCATGATATAATCAGTACTGAAAACAAGGAGACACCACATGCTAAAAGGAAAAGTCTTTAAATACGGGGCCAATGTTGATACCGATGCCATTATCCCGGCGCGGTACCTGAACGTATCTGAGCCAGCGGAGCTGGCAGAACACTGCATGGAGGACATTGACACAGAGTTTCTCAACAGGGTGCAACCAAGTGATATAATAGTGGCGACCACCAACTTCGGCTGTGGCTCATCCCGCGAACACGCCCCACTGGCAATCAAGGCATCCGGTATATCCTGTGTTATTGCCAGCAGTTTTGCCCGTATCTTCTTCCGCAACTCCATCAATATCGGCCTGCCACTGCTGGAAAGCGAAGAGGCGGTAGCCGGCACGGAGGCCGGTGACGAGGTGGAAGTGGACCTGGCTAATGGCAAAATAAGGAACCTGACCCGGGGTACGGAGTTCACCGCCAAGCCCTACCCGGCTTTCATGGGAGAACTAATCGCCGCTGACGGGCTGATTGAGCATACGAAAAAGAGACTGGCAAGCAGGAGGACTTAATGACATCATTCAATCTGGCAGTCCTGCCGGGCGACGGCATCGGCCCGGAGGTCACTAATGAAGGTATCAAGGTACTGAAGTCGGTCGGTGAGAAATGCGGCCACAGCTTTAATCTGAAATACGACCTGATTGGTGGTGTCGCCATTGACGAGACCGGTGAGGCGCTGACCAGAGACTGCCTCAAGCTGTGCAAGAAATCTGACGCTGTTCTACTCGGTGCCGTCGGTGGCCCCAAGTGGGACGACCCCCAGGCCTCCGTTCGCCCCGAAGACGGCCTGCTGGCGCTGCGTAAAGGAATGGGGCTGTTTGCCAACCTGCGGCCGGTCAAGGTCTTCCCGATGCTAATCGATTCTACCAACCTCAAGCCGGACGTAATCAGAGGTGTGGACTTTATCTTCATCCGCGAGCTTACCGGCGGTCTCTACTTCGGCAGACCCAAGAAGCGGTGGCGGACATCGCGGGGCCGGCGGGCGGTCGACTCCATGGTCTACTCTGAGCAGGAGATAGAGCGTATTGTAAAGGTCGGTTTTGAGCTGGCCAGAACCCGTCGCAAGCATCTTATTTCGGTGGACAAGGCCAACGTCCTCGAATCGTCACGCCTCTGGCGGCAGGTAGCTATCGAAGTATCAGAGGAGTACCCGGATGTCGAACTAGAGCATATGCTGGTCGACTCCTGCTCTATGCGTCTCATCCAGAACCCCACTTATCTTGACGTACTTGTCACCGAAAACACCTTCGGTGATATTCTTACTGATGAAGCCTCGATGCTGGCCGGCTCGATGGGGATGTTGCCGTCGGCCAGTCTGGCCGGGGTACCACAGGACGGAGTAAAGATACCCGGTATGTACGAGCCTATTCATGGCAGTGCCCCTCGTCGCGCAGGGCAGGACATGGCCAATCCCTGCGCCCTTATCCTCAGTGCCGCTATGATGCTGCGTTACTCCCTCGGCCTGCCGGAAGAGGCCCAGGCCGTCGAGAAAGCGGTCGACCGGGTGCTTGAGGAAGGATACCGTACCTATGATATCGTGGCCGAGGGACAGGCAAAGGTTGGAACGCAACAGATGGGTGACCTGATAGCCGCCAGGGTATAGGAGGTAATGAAGTGGTGCCAAAAGTAGAACTCTACGATACTACACTTAGAGATGGTGCCCAGAAAGAGGGCATCTCCTTTTCGGTGGTTGATAAACTAAATATTGCCGAAAAGCTTGACGAGCTTGGCATTCACTACATCGAAGGCGGTTGGCCCGGTTCTAACCCGAAGGACGCCGAATTCTTCGAAAAGATGCGCAACCTGAGATTTAGCAATACGCAAATCACCGTATTCGGCAGTACCCGGCGTGCCGATATCAAGGCCGAGGAAGATGACAACCTGGCTATGCTTGTCGACGCCGGGTTCGGGATAGCCACCATCGTTGCGAAAAGCTCTGATTTGCACGTTAAACGTGTGCTAGGGACAACCCTCGAGGAAAACCTGAATATGATTGACGACTCCGTCCGCTACCTGAGAGCCAGCGGTATGAAAGTCTTCTTCGATGCTGAGCACTACTTCGACGGGTATAAGAGCAACCCCGAATACAGCCTGAAGACGCTTCAAGTGGCTGCCGAAGCCGGGGCAAATTGCTTGGTACTGTGTGATACCAACGGTGGAGCGCTCCCCGGCGAAATAATCACCGCTGTTAAAGCAGCTAAAAAAGTTACGCGGGTTACACTTGGTATCCACGCCCACAACGACAGCGGTCTGGCCGTGGCCAGCACTCTGGCAGCCGTAGAAAACGGGGCCACCCATATCCAGGGCACCATCAACGGCTATGGTGAACGCTGCGGTAACGCCAATCTCTGCTCCATTATCCCCGTCCTGAAACTGAAGATGGGGATTGACTGCATCAGTGATGAACAGCTTGGCAAATTGTCGGAGATCTCCCACTATGTCAGTGAGGCGGCTAACCTGATTCCAGACGCCTTCCTTCCTTTCGTCGGCACCAGCGCTTTCAGCCACAAGGCCGGCTATCACGCTGACGGGGTCGCCAAGTGGGCGGATGCCTACCACCACATTGACCCGACTAAGGTCGGCAACAAGCGGCGGATTGTCGTCTCGGAACAGGCAGGCAGACGAAGCATCATCCAAAAGGCCCAGGAACGCGGTCTTGATATACCCACCGAGAAAAAAGAGGTCAAAGAGCTGTTCGACCAGATAAAGCTGATGGAGAGCCGCGGCTTCCAGTACGAAAATGCAGAGGCCTCCTTTGACCTGCTAGTACATCGTGCCAGGCCAGACTATCAGCCACCATTTGAACTGGTCGACTTCATGGTGGTTGTCGAGAACCGGCGACGCTCGCCTACAAATAAGGGACGTGAAGAGATGCTGGACGAGGCGATGGTTAAAGTCAGGGTTGGTAACGAAATAATGCATACTGTCGCCGAGGGCAACGGGCCGGTCAACGCCCTTGACGAGGCCCTCCGTAAAGCGTTGCTGGTGTTCTATCCCAGCCTGGCAGCCGTTAAGCTGGTGGACTATAAGGTCCGCATCCTTGAGGAAAGCACCGGCACCGAGTCCCAGGTGCGTGTGCTGATTGAGTCCAGTGATGGTGTCGACGACTGGCGTACCGTCGGTAGCTCCACCGACATCATCGAGGCAAGCTGGCTGGCCTTGACCGACAGCCTAGAGTACTGGCTGCTGAAACACGAGACTTACAAGTAACACTCCGATGATAAGCTGATTGGCCTGCCAGAAATATCCTCAGGTAATATGCCCTTGTAAGTTACCGGGTAGTGTAGTCTTCACCCGTCACTTCTTCACTGGCTCAGTGTCTGATCAACGAGGACACAATCATTCAACAGAATATTTATCACGCAGCCGTCATACTTACCCTGCACCGTCACCATCTGCCCCACCGATAGCCGGTTGATTGCCTCCTCATGTTGTTTATCAAACACACAGAGCAAATTCCTTGCCACCGATTTTTCGGCGTTAGTCAGAATGAGACACGGATTTTCAACGGATTCCATAGGAGGAATCCTGGCCACTACCCCGATTACCTGAAGTATAGTATCAGCGAATCTGGCTTCAGCCGCCTCGCTGTCTGCCTTACAGATTCTATTTAACTCCTCAATAGTTATCGGAACTATTTCCGGCTTACTGGGCTCGACTGCTTCTTCGGCAGCCTCTGCCACAATGGCCTCTTCTACTTCCTCGGCAACCTCTGCCTCGGCTACCGGCTCACTGGTCTCTTCTACTTCCTCAACAGCCTCAGCCTCGGCTACCGGCTTACTGGTCTCTCCTACTTCCTCAACAGCCTCCGCCACCGGCTCATCTTCTGTTGGCGCTTCTGTCTCCGGTTCGCCTACTGGCCCGGCTTCAGGCTCTGCAACTGCCTCGGCTACCGGAGACTCCAACTCCACTGCTGTCTCCGCCGCCACCCAGCTGCTTAGACGTTCGGCTTTCGCCTCCTGATAAGTCATTGACACCTGCTTAAAGAACCCGGATACCAGCGGATACCCGCACCACTGACAGGCCCAGTCCTGGGTCCGTACCGTTGACCTACCACAGTTAGGACAGTTAGCCATAATAAAAACACCTCTCACCAGTTCTCACCAGTATTGCGTAGTAGTACTGGTTTGTCAACACAACAAAAAGCCGGAACCTGCTATCCTTTAACTACACCCATAGGGACCGCCCGGACTATCCTTCGGGAAATCCCTGCCTGATGGGTTATGTCAACCACCTCATCCACATCCTTGTAGGCTTCCGAGGCCTCCTCTGCCAGCCCCGCCATACTACCCGCCTTGACCGTTATCCCTTTATCGGCCAGTGCCCGGGCGACATCGGCACCACGCTGATTGCGTTTGGCCGCAGACCGACTCTGCATTCGGCCGGCACCGTGACAGGTCGAGCCAAAGGTCACCTGCATGGCCTCCTCTGTGCCCAGTGCAATATAAGAACCACGCCCCATATCCCCGGGTATGAGCACCGGTTGGCCCACTTTTCGGTAGGCCTCGGGGGTGTCCGGATGCCCTGCCGGAAAGGCCCTGGTCGCTCCCTTGCGGTGCACGCAGACGTCGAGTCCATTATCACCAACAATGTGCTTCTCTATCTTGGCAATATTGTGGGCGACGTCGTAGACCTGCTCCAGGCCCATCTCCCGCCGACTCTTGTCGAAAACACTGACCAGTGACTCTCTTACCCAGTGGAGGATACACTGCCGGTTGGTCCAGGCATAATTGGCAGCACAGGCCATCGCCTCCAGATATGACTTTCCTTCCGGCGACTGAATCGGCGCACAGGCTAATTGCCTGTCCGGGATATTGATGCCGTACTTCTGCACAACCCTCCCCAGTAGAGCAACATAGTCAGTACAGACCTGATGCCCAAATCCACGGGAGCCACAGTGGATGAGGACGAGTACCTGTCCGATTTCATTAATACCCATCGCCCGGGCAGCGTCAGGGTCGAAGATTTCGCTAACACGCTCGACCTCTAAAAAGTGGTTACCCGAACCCAGCGTCCCGAGCTGGGGTATTCCGCGTTGCTTTGCCTTAGCGCTCACCTTCTCCGGGTCGGCTCCTCTGATACAACCAGCATCCTCGGTGACCTCAACATCTGCGGCATCGCCATAGCCGTGTTCCGCCGCCCAGACACTGCCTTTGACCATCACCTCATTCAGATCTTTATCACTAACTCGCAGCTTGCCCTTGGAACCCAGTCCAGAAGGAACATTGTTGTAAAGCTCAGTGATTAGTTTTTCAATTCGGGGACCGACCTCCTCTACAGTGAGATTTGTCCTCAGGAGCCGGACACCGCAATTAATGTCGAAACCTACGCCCCCCGGCGACACCACCCCATCGCTTACTCTGGTGGCAGCCACCCCACCAATCGGGAACCCGTATCCCCAGTGGACATCCGGCATCGCCAGGGAATAAGGTACTATACCCGGCAGGAAGGCAACATTGGCCACCTGCTGGAAGACTTTCTCCTGCCAGATATGTTCCAGCATCGCCTCACTGGCATAGATACGACCGGGCACCCGCATACCTTCTGTGTAGCTGGTGGGGATTTCCCAGCAGTAGTCGTTAACCCTGTTCAGAACCTGCTTCCACGGTGCTGACATCTTCACCACCCCCTCTCAGATATCAAAAAGGACCTGTACCCTGCCACCGTCACTCCGGTCAACCTCGAGCATGTGATAGGTTGCTGCTTTAATTCCGACCTTCAGCTGGTGTCGCGAACTGTCCACTGGTTCTCCGTACGCTTTAGCCCTGAGGAAAGTATCACCGAATTCCGTAATCTCAAACCGGGAAAATAACATATTCTCAGCATCAAACAGGCAGATTAGCTCATTTAGCCACGCTGCCAGGAGGCTCTCCTCATCAGAAGCAGTAACTTCGATATACCGATGTTCAACCTCTCCAATACTCCCAAGCTCCACTATCAGGCTGAACATACCCCGGGCTGCATTAGCAAAGGCTTCCCTCACATCAGCCCCGTAGGCCATGATGCCAACATCGGCAGTATGCTCGATAAGCTCAAAGTCCTTGGCCATCAACAGCCCCCACCTCAGGGCAAATTATATCACCTGACACATCAAACATAAACAAGCTATAAAGAAGATATTGACAGGCATGATATGCAAGTGGCATAATCTGGGAACACATACGTATAAGGTACTTACTCATGCTAAAGAATATTATGTTGCTGGTCCTTCTCTTACTCACACTTCTTGCTGGTTGTGGTGGATCCCGACCGAGCCCTGAAGAAGTAATTGCTAAAGCTATTAATGCCGTCAATGAAGTTCAGACGTACCGCTTCGAGATAATGGGCACGATGACACAGGAAGGGGAAACAAGCTACGGCAGTATTCAGGGCGAGTTCGTCTCACCGGACAGACTGAATGTAATAGCCACCAGTGATGACGATACCCAAGAGGGTATCATAATTGGAGAGACTATATACCACCGAGGCTTCGGTAGTAACAGCTGGGAAGTAGGTCAATCAGGGACAGCAATGGCTTGGGCTACTGGTCTCATTAGACTGCTCGCCGGTACGGTCGAGACGCTAGACACGCTCGTGGGAGTGGTTGAACTACGGGACGAGAAAATCGACGGCGTGAGTTGCTTTCACTACAGAGGAAGTGTCGATATGGAAGCTCAGGTAGAGGAGCAAATTACTAATCTTGACCCCACACAGCCATTCTACGAGGAGATGGTGAGGTATATTGAGCAGCAGCGTCAGTGGGAGCAGAATGTTGATTTCTGGATTGGTAAAGGAGACTTCTTGTTACGACAAATAGAAGTTCATCAAGATATGACATACACAGATGATACGGGCGAAGATACGGAGAGAGAAAAACGTATAACTATGACTACCAATCTTAGGTTTTTTGATTTCAACCAGCCTATCGAGATTGAACCGCCTATTATAGAATAGACCAACCCATTAACCAAAGGTTTTATGCCCTACCCTTAATCCTGTATAATCTTGGTAGAGATTACTCATACAATAAATCCCCGGGGGTGTGTTATGGGCGATATCAAGAGCGCTCGCGAGATAGCTATGGAGAAGCTAGAGAAGATAGGGGAGGCTACCGAGGAAGAGCGCCTCCAATGGAAGCTCGAGCCAAAGGGGAAAGAGCTAGGTGCCAGGTATCTTAAGGAAGATTGTAACCTAGTAGCCGTGCTGAGCAAGTACCAGGACGAAGAAAGGAAATACATCGTCGCTGGCGCCTCTGAAGTGCTGGTGAGAAATGTCGAATTGCCCAGGAATGAGGCCATCCGAAGGACCAATAAAAAGGCAATGGACGGTCTGAAGCTCCTCAAAAACGATAAAGCGAGCGTGGAGAATGCCCACAGTCGAATAAGGCAGATTTTTAGCCATTACGCAGAGCAGGGTGAGCAGCAGCGCCGTCAGGCCTACGAACAACTGAGAGGACAATTTGAAGCCAGAGTACAACAAGCCCTCCAGCATCAGCTCGGCTCCAATGCCCGAATGAGGGTCGATGTCGAGCGACAGCCGCAATTCCAGGAGGAGTGGCGAAAACTCCAGCTCCAACTGGATGCACCCTATCTGGAGCATCTCAACGAGTACCGGCGGGAAATACTTAGCATCGGCTGAACGGCATAGCGAGGGGAAGCAGGAGGAGGATGGTGGACACTAACGACGAAAGAATCCGAAAAGCGGTTGATTATACCGAGATATTACGCGCGCCACGCCAGAACCTCTACACCTTCGGGACAACTAATATCTACTACTACCTGGTCACGGAACCAGCCTATACAGAGCTGGTTGATACCGATACCGAGACCGTGGTCAGGGAAGGCCGAGTGCTGGCTGAGCGACCCAAAATAGTCACTCCCTACTATCTCACCGGACTGGAGGGATTCAGCACTGATGCCAGAAGATATTTCGAATCTCTGATACATGAGTATGGTCCGAATGCTCCGGGACTGCTCTATGCATATAAAAATGAGCCCAAGGAACTCAACATTGTCTCCGGCCACTGGCAGTCGGTGGTAGATAAGATAAACACCGAAATTGACCAGCGCAGCGACCCACTGGCCGCTATCATCAAAGGCCTCGACGAGCTCTGGGACGTGGCACTGATAAGGTTTATCTTTGAAATGACCCGAAGGTCGCTGAGCGACAATATTGGGCAGATGGGGGCGCGGGGTCTCCTGGATGTAGACTCCCGTGGTGTCCCCGCCGACGCCAGAATGAGGATTGAAGAGCTTTTCCGGCAGGTCTCCCGAGGGGAGACAGCCCCAGAAACACTAAAAGAGGAGCTTGACCGCTGGGGCTTGTTCGATGAATACGAAGACAGGTTCCTCAACATCTTCCGAAAGCGCCGATAAGCAGAAATTGGTGAAATGGAAATCACGGTAATCGAGGCCAGAGACCTCTCCGAAGCATGGTTCCTCTGCCTGAACAAGACCCTCATTCAGGGTCGTGAGTACAAGATTGACCGCGGTAGCTACACTGGCCAGCACCGCAAGGAGCTTGACTTGGTGGTAATACAGATAGGCTATCCGGGGACCAGGCCGCTCATCCCGGATGTACCGCAGGGCGTACCGCCGCCGACTACCATGGACTACATCGAGAGCTACCTGCCCTATCTGATGACCGCCCACAAAGCCGAGGGAGAGCAGTATACCTACGGTCAGTACCTGGAGAAGCAAATCCAGAAAGTCATCCGGATGTATAAGGAAGACGGCCACAACACCAACCAGGCCTTCATGTCAGTCGGTAATGAAGAGTCTATCGACCTCTCTGACCCGCCGTGCCTCAGGGCGATTGATACCAGAATCCGTGATGGTAGACTCTCCTTTGTCGTTTACTTTCGCTCATGGGATCTCTGGGCCGGATTTCCCTCCAACATGGCCGCTATTCAGCTCCTCAAGGAATA
Organism: Dehalococcoidales bacterium; assembly: GCA_020342155.1. GTDB lineage: Bacteria > Chloroflexota > Dehalococcoidia > Dehalococcoidales > Fen-1064 > W589. The sequence goes on along the minus strand of CP070842.1, from coordinate 1,511,484 downwards.
CATGGCCAGTGAAATAGGAGTCACCGACGGTGAACTGGTAGCCATGAGCAAGGGCCTGCATCTCTACGAGTACTGCTGGGATTTAGCCAAGATTGCCGCCCGCATCACCGAAGAGAGTGGTGATATCGCCACCGTCTAACTCACTCCATACAAATTCATCATTACGCCTCATATTTGTCACATCATCGGCGTTATGCTAGCATAAAATCCAGAGACACAAGGAGGTAACATCTCATGCTAACAGTAGCCGAAGCTATTGAGAAGAGACGGAGCATCAGGAAGTTCAAACCCGACCCTGTACCCGACGAACTGATTGATCAGATTCTGGAAGCTGGCCGCCTGGCGCCATCGGGCACCAACCGGCAACCGTGGCGTTTTCAGGTCATTAGAGAGGGAGAATTGAAGAAGCGCCTCCTCGAGGAAGCTGTTATCGGCGACCCCCCACAGGTAGCTCAGGCCCCGGTAATCATCGTCTGCGGCTCCGAGCTGCTTACATTTGTCAAGGGGCACAAGCTCGCCCCACCCAACTCAGACTACTTCGGTGCCGACAGCGCCGAATGGGAGGAAATCAGCAAGTTCCTGCCAGATGCACACATGTATACGGCCATCGCCATCGAACATATGGCGCTCATGGCAACTGCTCTCGGCCTCGGTAGCTGCTGGGTCCAGAGGATACGGTTCGGGCAGACCGCCAAAACTCTGGGCTGGCCAAGGCATATCGTGGTGCTGACGCTACTGTTGATAGGCTATGCAGATGAAGACCCCCCACCAAGGCCCCGCGTTCGGCTGGAGGAGATAGTCCTCAAAGAAGGCCAGATACCAGAATAAATACCCGTATTTGCGCAGGTATCTTCTGGTTCGTATAACCTGGAGTAATTACTGTGACTATTACACTTCGTTCCTATACCAGTCAGCCAGGATTTACCAAAGACTTTTTCAAAGTACGTGAATTCCTAAAAAGGATCTATGAGTCGGAGCATAGATATGGTAACTGGCAATGGAACAGATGGGAATGGATGTTTTCTTTACCATATCTAGATGAAACTAATTTGGATAGGATAGGCTTATGGGAAGATGACGGAACAATCGTCGCTTTGGCCAATTATGAAACTGAATTGGGTAATGCCTGGTTTTCACTCGATAAAGAATATAGTCGCTTGAAAAAAGATATTATCGAATATGCTCAGGAAAATTTATCAGTAACAGATCAGCAGGGGAACTGTTCAATAAGCATCAATATTTATGATAAAGATACAGAATTCAGAAAAATTGCCAGAGATATGGGTTTCAGTGAAACCGACGAATTCGAAGATACCGCTGTATATGAAATTCCCGATAAATTCCCACAAATATTATTGCCGGAAGGATTCTCGCTGATAAGCCTTTCGGAGGAAAATGATCTGGACAAATACAATCGGGTATTGTGGCGGGGTTTCAATCACCCCGGGGAACCTCCTGCAGAAGAAATCCCGGGCAGAATAAAATCCCAATCGGGCCCGAGTTTCAACAAGGATATATCTATTGCAGTTAAGTCTCCGGATGGTGACTTCGTGTCTTACTGCGGCATGTGGTTTGATCCGAACACCGATTATGCAATTGTAGAGCCAATGGCTACGGATCCTGATTATCGTTTGATGGGGCTGGGAAAAGCCGTATTACTAGAGGGAATTAGACGCTGCGGTGAAATGGGAGCGAAAATTGCCTATGTGGGTTCCAGTCAACAATTCTATTACAGATGCGGGTTCAGGCCATTACTTAAAAATCGGTGGTGGCGAAAAGAAAGTGGATGACAATCAACGATTTAATGGTGAGCACTACCTTATATCACTATTGGTATCCTGGCTTGCCATGCAACGGGTCCGCTATTACAAGCCATAAAAAGTAATATAACACTAAAAAGGAAGGGTATATAAATAGGGTAGCTATCACCAGCGCAGTACGTACACCCATTGACAACTTCGGCGGTTCTTTAAGTACTATACCAGCCTATGAACTGGCCGCCCTGGTGCTCAATGAAGCCGTGAAAAGGGCTAATTTGCAGCCCGACGCAGTTGATATGGTCATAATGGGTCAAAACTACCGGAGCGGTGAATATGTAAATATCACCCGCATGTCATTGTTTGCCGCAGGCTGGCCCGTTGAGGTAGTCGGGTTAACCGGCGACCGTCGTTGCCCCAGCGGCCTTGACACAACCTGTCTGGGTACTTCGATGCCGCAAACCGGCAATGTCGACGTTATCGTGGCCGGGGGTGTGGAAAGCATGAGCACCGCCGAGTTTTATCTGAAGGGTGATATCAGGTGGTCTCTGGGTGGTACTGGTGATATGCCCCGGGGGCATGGCAGTCTTTCCACATGGAACATTCCCCTCTACGACAGGATACTGCGGGCCAGGGTAATGTCTCAGCCCGAATAGAGATTCGGCGTCCTGCCGAGCATGATGGCCTGGGCAGAGACCGCCGCCAAGGAACACGGTATTACCAGAGAAGAAGTGGACAAATGGGCGCTGGCCAGCAACCAGAGGGCCTGCGCAGCCATGTCATCCGGCAAATTCAATGATGAAATCATCTCGGTCTCGGTGCCGCAACGCCGGGGGGAGCCGATAGTGGTAACCGATGACGAGCGTCCCCGTTCTGACACCAGTCTGGAAGCCCTCGCCAGATTAAGACCGGTTATGGATGGCGTCTGTACAGCAGGCAACTCATCCGGCGAAAACGACGGCGCCTCGGTATGCACGATAATGCTGGAAAAAGGCCGAAGAATTATAACTGAAGCCGATGGCCCACCTGAAAACATTCGCCATGGCCGGTGCCGACCCGCGTTACGCCTGGAAATCAGTCACCGCCGCCGTAGAAAAGGCCCTGAAGAAGGCCAATCTCACTATCGACCAGATTGACCTTATCGAAATACACGAGGCATTTGCCGCCCAAGCCCTGGCTAACTTTAAGGAGCTTGGGCTAACCGAGAATGACCACGACCGGATAAATGTCAACGGTTCTTGCGTTGCCCTCGGCCACCCCCTGGGTGCAACCGGAGCCAGAATCATGACCACACTGGTCTACGAAATGCAAAGAAGGGACGCCAAGTACGGCCTGATAGGTATCTGTGGCGGTGGGGGGATGGGCATCTGCGCTATTCTGGAAAGATAATAGCGCCAGCCCGGTATATATGGTTGCAGGGGTACCCCTGGCTTTGCTAAACTTAAGCAGTATTCGGGCCGCTAGCTCAACTGGCAGAGCAGCTGACTCTTAATCAGCCGGTTCCAGGTTCGAGTCCTGGGCGGCTCACAAGAAAACGAATTCAAAACTCCACAGATTTGCCACAATGATTAGCACAACTTGTTAACAATGGCCTACCCATTTTGTTAACAAAGTTCTTGAAGTCCCAACGGCAGTGAATCAGTGAGAGAACTATCGATTTCTATGAGTTTTGCCTTTGACCATTCGTAGAATCATATGAACTTACGCAAAATAGTATCAGCCAATTTCTTGCAGACTTGCAGCGTGGCAATGCTAAACATGCCTACTGCCGAGCGTTGAGGGCATTCTGTAACTGGGCTTTTCGCGAAGGTTACACAAAGCATAATCCCATTATTAGAGTAGACGCTCCTACAATTCGCCAGAGAATACTGCCCAGTCTTACTCTTGAGCAAGTAGGCTATCTTATTAGAGTCGCTGATAACATTCGAGATCAATGCATTATGAGCATGTTTGCTGATAATGGCATGCGGTTAAGTGAACTATCCAACATCGAAGCCACTGACATTGACTGGGATACTTCACTGTGACCATCTGGGGCAAAGGCAACAAACAGCGACGGCGCTCACCTTGAAGAGTGTTCTAGGAAGCGCAGGATTGTGGTGGGAATGGTTCCTTTTTAGACATTCTGAAGGATTGTTCATATTGCTTCTCTTTTTCAGCATTATTTTATATCCAGATTATAAATGCTGACCTCGCACTGAATTTATCTTCTTTGTGTGGCAATGTTGACACTATTCAACAGGCAAACTATAATAGCTTTTTTACTAGCATTACGGGCACTCATATGCATTTTCCCAAGTGACGGAGCTAATACATGATGGAGGTGTGCAGGAATTAGCGGTGATCAAGACTGAAATACTTGACCCAAAGTTTAAATATGCTGTCGCTGAGTAACCTGGCAGCGAGCATATCCAACGTTGCTTTGGCTACGGAGTTTGTACCACGGGACGTCTAGCTGATGAGCTAGACGGACATTTTAACCCCAGTAGAATCACTAAATTTTAATGAGTGTTATGTTGTAGGCAGAATGAAAAATATCGCTATAACGATCAATGGTCTTCAACTAACTGGGCGCGAAGACATGACTATCTTTGAAGTCGCTCAGGCGAATGGAATAAACATTCCTACCCTGTGCTACAAATCGGAGCTTCCTCCTATTGGCGCTTGCCGTATTTGCGTAGTTGAAGTTGAAGGTTCAAGAACTCTGGTGGGCTCGTGCCACACACCAATTGCCGAAGGGATGGTTGTCCATACCCACTCTCCAAAAGTTTTGGCAACTCGTAAGGTAATAATAGAACTTCTACTGGCCAGCCATTGTGGTACCTGCTTTATGTGCAGCAAAGCTAATATGTGTGAGTTGCGTAGCATTGCTGCCGACTTGGATATGGGGCTCCCTCAGGTTCCAACAAGAAGGCTCTATTACCCTGTAGAGGATGTGAGTCCTTATGTTATCCGCGACCTCTCAAAGTGTATCCTGTGTCGAAGATGCGTTAGAGCATGTAGAGAGATAGCCAAACAGAATGTGTTTGCCGTTGCTTACCGAGGCTTCGAGTCTAAGATAGTAGTAGATTTTGACCAACCGATAGACACTGACGTTTGCCGTGATTGCGATGTCTGTATATCCTTCTGCCCAACCGGTGCCTTGAGCAGACCGAGTAAAGTTACCGATGAGAAGAAAGGAAGACCGTTAATCATATGCGATTGATTATCTTTTTGCCAATGGAGCCGGATAGATGAGTAGGATATCTGGGCGAATTTCTACCCAGAGCAAAGACCAAAATAACCTGCTAGTACTGCTGGAGGAGGCCCAAAGCAAGTTTGGTTGTCTATCTCAAGAAATTATGAGTGAGCTGGCCAAATCAGTGGGCGTCTCAATAAGTGAGGTATATGGCGCCGCCACCTTTTACGCTTTCCTTTCCACAAAGCCGCAGGGTAGGAACGTCATCAGGATCTGTAAAAGTCTACCCTGCTTTCTTAAAAACTCCGAGTTGATAATTGAGAGCGTGGGACGGGAGATTGGGATCCAACCGGGTGAGACAACTCCCGACGGCAAATTTACCTTTCAGCTGACGAACTGCATTGGCGCCTGCGATAAGGCACCAGCAATGATGATTAATAACGAAGTTTATGGTGACCTTACCTCCAAGAAAATCATGGCGATTTTGAAAGCGTGTAAGTAAGGTTCTACCTATGTCATGCAGGGAGGCTAACGAGTGCCCGAAAAGCGGATTGTCCTGAGAAATTGTAACGCCATCAAACCCAATCGCATAAGTACCTACTTGGCCGGGGGTGGTTTTGAAGCCCTGAGCAAAGTACGTGGCATGTCACCAGAACAGGTAATAGAAGAAATAAAGGCCTCAGGTTTGCGGGGACGGGGAGGGGCTGGATTTCCCTGTGGTTTGAAGTGGGAACTGGCCAAAAACTCTGAGGGCGATGGGAAATATGTTATCTGCAATGCCGACGAGGGTGAGGTGGGAACTTTCAAGGATAGATACATCCTGGAGAGAGACCCTTTCACTCTGATCGAAGGTATGGCTATTGCTGGTCACGCCATTGGAGCGGAGAGTGGTTACATCTATCTACGTGCCGAGTACCACTACCTGCTCGATTCATTGATGAAGGCCATTGAGCAGGTCAGAAAGAGGGGATTCCTAGAACAGTTTGATATTGATATTCGTGAAGGTGCCGGCGCCTACATCTGTGGTGAGGAGTCAGCACTAATGGATTCCATCGAGGGTAAGCGTGGGGAGGTCAGGTACCGACCTCCTTTTCCGCCAACCAAGGGGTTGTGGGGGAAACCAACTATCATCAATAATGTAGAAACGCTGATGAATATACCACAGATAATTTTGAATGGAGCCGCGTGGTTTGACCAGATGGGAACCGAGCGGAGCAAAGGCACCAAAGTCTTCTCTGTGAGTGGCGATGTAGAAAGGCCTGGTGTCTATGAATTGATGCTGGGCAGCTCGCTGAGGGAACTGGTCGAGGACTTGGCTATGGCACAAAGGGTCAAGATAGTTCAGGTAGGTGGCGCCACAGGCAGAATCATACCGTATAGTATGCTCGACACCCCACTCTCCTTTGAAACCGTTCTTGGTGCTGGAGCCATTACCATATTTGATGAGAGTAGGGACACTATAGATATTGTCTACAGAACACTGGAGTTTCTTGCCGAAGAATCCTGTGGTAAATGTGCACCTTGTCGGGAAGGAACCGAAGCTCTCGTTGGAATACTGAGTAAGTTTTCTAGAGGAGAGGGTGAGAGCCGAGATATCGTGGTTTTGGAGCAACTATCCCAAGCAATGATGCTTTCCTCGCTGTGTGGATTGGGACAGGCAGCCCCAATCCCAGTAATGGACAGCTTACAGCATTTTAGGGATGACTATGAAAACCGTATAGCAGAAAAGATGGCGGTGCAATAGCATGATAACAATCACAGAGCAAAAACCCTTTGAATCAATTTTGAGTTCACTTGGCAAGATTAAGAGTGTTTACATTATTGGCTGTGGTAGCTGCGCTACTACGCTACACACTGGCGGCAAATCTGAGGTTCTGGAGATAAAGGACAAGCTTGAGGAAGCCGGTAAGAAAGTGACCGGATGGATGGTAATCCCCACTACCTGTGATCAACTCACCAGGGAAGCATTGATAGAGAATTCCACGACAATTGAGGCGGCTGACGCCATCGTTGTTATGTCTTGTGCCTTCGGTGTCCAAACGGTAAACTTCTACGCTGATAAGCCAGCCTATCCTGCCCTAAATACTCTGTTCGTAGGCAAGGAAGAGAGGCCGGGCTACTTCATAGAGGTCTGCATGCAGTGTGGCGATTGTGTCCTGGCGCAAACAGCAGGTATTTGTCCACTGGTCAGATGTGCTAAAAGCCTGCTAAATGGACCCTGTGGAGGCTCAGAAGAAGGTAAATGTGAGGTTGACCCGAATACTCCTTGCGCCTGGCAGTTGATAATCGACCGTCTTGCAGCTGTGGGTCAGCTAGACAAACTTGAAGAAATCGAACCTGTTAAAGACTGGAGTACTAGTCATTCGGGCGGGCCTCGCAAGATAAACATTGAGGAGTCAAGTGAGTAACAAGCCACGTATCGAAGAGCTCGAGGCCGAACACACTCCTGAGGAAGCAGCACTAACGATGCGGCTCAGTGTGTTTGTCACCCTGAGGTGGCTGGCTATTATCGGGGTTGTCGTTGCTACCCTAGTGGCGTCACAGGTGTTCAATATTGACTTTCCCACCCGCCCTGTGTATATCATCTGTCCCTTTGTGGCCATATACAATCTGGTGTTTTTCTATCAGCTTCGAAGCCTGAAAAGAGAAGGGCCAGGCTTGGTCATCCATAAAGCCAGGCGTTATGGTAATATTCATATCTTCCTTGACCTGCTAACGCTCACCGTCATTCTCCACTTTACGGGTGGAATAGAGAACCCCTTCGTATTTTTTTATGTATTCCACATTATTTTAGCAAGCATAGCTCTTCATTACAGGGTTGTTTATGTGGCAGCTACGGCAGCGTTGATAATGGTCGCGGTACTGGTCAGTCTGGAATATACAGGGGCCATACCTCACGTTAATCTTGCAGGCTTTGCCGAACCTGGCCTTTATAAGGAGGGAAGCTACATCCTGGCTGTACTCGTCGCCTTAACTGCTGTCCTTTATGGAAGTGCCTACATGGCCACTGCCATTTCTGGAGAACTGAGGAAAAGGCAACGGCAAGTCGTGCAGATAAGGGAACAACTTATCGAAGAGAAGATAGGAGAGTTGGAACAAGCTTCCAGAGAAGTGAACAAGCTAGAAGAAGAAAAGAGCCGTTTTCTCCAATTCTTAAGTATTGCTGCTCATGACCTCAAAGCTCCTCTTACGGCTATTCAAGGTTTCTTGTGGGTTATGCTGGATGGATATGCCGGTGAAATTAATGACAAGCAACGACACATGCTGGACAGAAGTACTCGCAGAATTAAAGAGCTTCTGAATCTTATTAGTGACCTTCTGGATATCCCCCGTATAGAAACCGGGCAGATTCTTCCCGAGATAAAAGAGATTTCCTTACGCCAGGTATTTAGAAATTGTCTCCCGGAACAGCGTGACTTAGCTAAAGAAAAAGGGATAAAGCTCGATGTAGAGTTACCTGAGGCACTACCCAAGATACGTGGCTCAGGCCCCCGGCTCCAGCAAGTTATCACAAACCTAGTGGACAATGCTATAAGCTACACATCTGAGGGTATAGTAACCCTCCGTGTTGAGGAAAAGGACAAACACGTTCAGGTCGAAATCACAGACACGGGAATAGGTATCCCTCCTGAGGACCTTCCTCAGATCTTTGACGACTTCTTCAGGGCCAGTAATGTCGAAGCAAGGGGTACCGGATTAGGGCTGTCTATCACCAAGAGGATAGTAGAGGCTCATGGAGGTAAGATCTGGTGTGAAAGCCCATGCCTGGATACCAATCAGGGGACCAGATTTACCTTCACCCTACCAAAGGGTAAAAACGTTAGACGGGGTAAGTAATAATGAAAGCAGGTACAAACCTGGAGAAGGTATTAGAAAGCGGAAGGTTCGCCGTGACTGCTGAGGCAGGTCCGCCCAAGGGAACTAGTGCCAGGGTTATCCTGAGGAAAGCAGAATTGCTACGTCCCTGCTGTGATGCCGTTAATGTAACCGATAACCAGACGGCTATTGTGCGCATGTCCAGCCTGGCTGGTTGTGTACTCTTGAAGCAACAGGATGTTGACCCAGTGATGCAGATGGTGGCCCGTGATAGAAACAGGATAGCCATTCAAAGCGATGTCCTGGGTGCAGTAGCCTTGGGTATCGGCAACATCCTCTGCCTTTCCGGTGACCACCAGCAATTTGGGAATCACCCTTCTGCCAAGAATGTCTTTGATATCGATTCCATTCAACTGATTCAAACTTTGAAAAACATGCGAGATGAGAAGAAATTCATCTGCGGTGAAGACGTCTCTGGAGAGGTGTCAATATATATCGGCGCTGCTGCCAATCCCTTCGCAGACCCATTTGAGTTCCGTGTGACGAGACTGGCTAAAAAGGTAAAGGCTGGAGCTGATTTCATTCAAACACAGGCAATCTACGACATAGCCAAGTTCAGGAAATGGATGGAGATGGTGAGAGATAGGGGCCTGGATGAACAGGTGCATATCCTAGCTGGGGTAATACCGATCAGGTCTGTGGGTATGGCCCGCTATATGCGTGACTATGTTGCGGGAGTTAGTGTTCCTGATGAGATAATCAAGAGGATGGAAGAGGCGGAGGATGCTAAAGTGGAAGGAGTGAGAATACCTCTGGAGATTATTGAACAGCTTAAGGAGATTCCTGGAGTCCACGGAATACATATCATGGCAGTAGGTTGGGAAGACATTGTCCCAGAAATAGTTGAGGCGGCTGGATTATTACCCAGACCTGTATTATAATTGCTTCGGGAGGAAGATATGCCACAGAAGATATTGGTAGTTGATGACGATCCCGATATCCTGGATGCGCTGTCCATGATTCTCGAATCCAGAGGTTACCAAGTAGTCTCCGCTCACGATGGAGTTGAGGGTTTAGCCAACCTGAAGGCAGAAATGCCCGACCTGATGGTACTCGACCTATTGATGCCCAAGATGGACGGATTTGCCGTCCTTAAAGAGCTCCAAGACCCCAGGTGGTCAAAATACAGTAACATACCCGTCTTAATTCTGACCTCAGTAAGGGAAGAGGCTAGCCGACGCCGCTATGAATTGGAGACCGGCCTGGAACTCGGTGTAGATGATTATGTGGAAAAGCCGGTGCCCCCTGAAGTACTACTAGAACGTGTAGATAAGCTGCTGAAAAGAAAGGCAAAGAACCAGACCTAACTGGGCAAATCCTTTAACGAACGAAAGAGGGGTCTAGAAATGCAAAAGAAAGCCAAAATCCTCATTGTTGATGATGATGTTGATTTTATAGAATCGACCAAGATCATCCTTGAGAGCAAGCCATATGAGGTAATTGTTGCTCACGAAGGAGATGAGGGGTTACGTAAGGCGAGAGAGGAAAGCCCCGACTTGATTCTCCTGGATGTAATAATGCCAACGAAAGACGGATTCACTGCCGCCGAGCAGTTGAAGAAGGAACCTGAGCTCAGCAAAATCCCTGTTCTTATGCTAACAGCTTTCTCATCAAAACGTAGTGAGACTTCTATTCCTGTTAGCCGTGGGTACACACTTGATGTTGAGGATTATATTGAAAAACCTGTAAGCCCCGAGGAACTACTGGCCAGGATAGAGCGATACCTCGGGACTTAAGCTCAAGAAGGCCGGCTTTTTCACCTGTTTAAGAAGGGCCAACCCTCTCCTTTCATTACAACGTGCTCTATTTCCCTCAATCTCCTTCCAATAATACGAGTGAGACTGCGGAGCACTGTGTAGCCAATGTAATGGTCCTCATTAAGCAAAGCAATAAGTTCAGTTCCGCTAATTATCACAACCACAGAAGGTTCTCTGCACACTGCCGACATGGCGTAGGAATGCGGCTCCACAAGGGCTGACCATCCAAAGAACCCACCTGTCGTGACTCTATCAGCCAGGACATCTTTTACTATTTGTATAGATGTTGGTCTGGCCTCCATCACTAAGTCCACTCGCCCCGATTTAAGTATGTATAAATGCTTCGCTTCTTCACCCATCCTGAATATGACTTCTCGAGTTTGATAAGTCTCTCCTCGACATGATGGTAAGGCAGCTACCCTAGCCAGGGCAGCATCATTTAATCCAAGAAACACCTCAGCTCGTTTCAAAGTCTTTTCTATCCCCATTCTTCTCCTCACACCGGCCAACTGCATGCAGACTACAAATCACTTAATATCCGTCTAAGAAAGGAGGCCTCGTAGAGAACCTCAATCTAATCTATTTTAACTTTCAGGGGCGCGAAGAAGCAACCTTACGCAATTATCATAAACGTAATACGTCTTCCGCCTCTCTGGAGTAGACTATGATGGCCTTTCTTATTGGTCTGTCCTGCTGGATGAAAGGCCCTGTAATGGAATGTTATGTACCAAGACTTTAATAATAGCTGGGGTTGGCCTCCTAGAGGAGGGATGGGAATCGCTGGTGTTGTTATACTGACTACCATAATGAATGGACTTATGCGAATATGAGCATCCCTGGAGTATAATGTTTAACGGCGAAATGTAGCGATGTGCACTGGGCTTTAAGTAATGTAAAGGTCTGGGTGCTGCATGTATTTCACCAAGACATCTTGATAAAAAAAGCAATGAGATAACCGACTATCTCCCTTGTGTAGCCGATTTATAAAAACGGCATAATCTCTTCCTTCTCCTTTAAAAACCTCTGCTAACACATGTTTCTTAGGAAAGGCAACAACGGTGTCGGTCATTTCATAATTCCTAGGATATCGGAGTGTATTGCCGTCTCCCATCATGGACTAATAGAACTCAACAGGTTGCCAAAGTTGAGTATTACGGAGATAAATCACGTCACGATCTACAAGAATCTTTAGTTGTTTTATGACACGACTATGGGTCAGATTAAACTCATCGGCCAACTCAAGAGCGCTAGTTCCAACAAAGCTTTCGTTCCAACGCCCAATAATATACTTAAGGATTATACTTTTTCTTCTCATTGCCTTGCGAGCAGTATACACCATTTCACCCTTCGTTGAAACTCCAAGCATAGTCAACGTTCTTCCGGGTTATTTACTTTTCACTTCTTCTATGGCATAATCCCTGCACAGGCTGACTGGATTCGGCCAAGGGAGGTGGCGTAATGCGTAGACCTCAATATCCCGGTAAGAAATTCCTCGGCAACATCAATTCGAAAGAAGTACATGACCTGGACCAGGAGGACACCTCAGGGAGTGGGTGTCAAATCGATGAGATTGTCAGAGCTGGTCATGCAGTGACCTTCGATCCAGATATATTATTTGAGGCTCACAGGCTCGGGTATGACAACTGTGCCAAGTGCCTGGGTGGCTCCCACAGATGAACACTCAGGCCTGATATACTCCTGAGGCTATCATATCGATGCCTCTAGCTACCGATAGTCACCTGCAGGCCAAAGCTCTCAATCAGCGCCTGTATCTTCTGGAGTTGTCTCTTACTCGGGGGCTTGATACGGGACATTTTACGTTGCATACCCAGTTGCCGGTATTTCTCCTCTGCCAGCCTGTGATAAGGGAGAATACTCACCTTTTCCACCCCGATTTCCTGTCCTAATCTGCTGAGTTCCGTTATATTCTCTCTGGAATCATTGAATCCGGGGATTAGAGGGAGTCTGAGCCATACCTTTTTCTGGGGAGGTATCAAGCGCAAGTTGTTTAGAATACGACGATTGCTCTTCCCGGTTACTTTCTTATGAAGCTCCGGGGCCATGTGCTTGATATCGTAGAGAACGAGGTCAACATTCTCCAGGACTTTCTTCAGTACGGGTAATTGAGCGTATCCACAGGTGTCCAGAGCGGTGTGCAGGTGTCTCTGCTTGCATGCCTCCAGCAGTCTGTGGACAAATTGCCACTGAAGTAATGGCTCACCACCCGAGATTGTTACCCCCCCACCCGACCTGTGATAGAAGAGCTCGTCCCGCTCGATTTCGGCCATTACTTCTGCCACAGTCATGTATTCCCCCACCTTGCTCAGGGCTTTGGTGGGGCAGGCATTCACACACTGGAAGCAGAGGTCGCACTTAGCCCGGTCAATCTTCCGGCTTTTTCGCCGATCAATAGTAATCGCCCTGACCGGACAGACTTCGACGCATTTGCCGAGCAGTATACACTTCGTGTCGTGAGTCATGAGTTCGGGGTGGGGATTTAGAGACTCCGGGTTCTGACACCACTGACACCTAAGGGGGCACCCCTTCATGAATATGGTAGTCCTGAGGCCCGGGCCGTCCTGGACGCTGTACCTCTGGATAAGGAATACCAGGCCGTGCTCTTCTTCCATGCCGCTCACAGGCTGAGACAGTACGATAACCCTTGTATCGCGGCTTCGTTTTGGGTGGATACTATGCTGTTCAACCGAAACTCAGTTCCGTCCGTGCGATAATCTGGTCCTGCACCGGCTTGGTCAGGTCGACAAAGTAGGCGGCAAGGCCGGCTACCCTGACTACCAGGTCACCGTACTTCTCTGGGTGCTTCTGGGCATCCAGTAATGTCTCCCGGTCTATTACATTAAACTGAGTGTGATGGATGCCGAGGTCAACGAAAGTCCTGAGCAGGGCAATAAAGTTAGCCCCATCATTCCTCATCACCTCTGCGGGGGTAAACTTCTGATTGAACAGGTGAGTAAAGGTACCGGCATGGTCTATTTTGCTGACAGATTTCATTGTTGCCAGCGGTCCCTTCACGTCCGTACCAACGACCGGCGATACCGTGCCGTCATTAAACAGGTCGCGGTCTTTTCGGCCATCAGGTGTAGCACCGGTCAATCCGCTGTAGTCAAAGTAGGTGGAGGCCCCGGTTCCATCCTCGTTGTGGGAAACACCCCAGATGTTCTTAAAGCTCTTTATTACCTTATTTGTTCTTGTGTAGAAGTCCCGCCCGATGAGGTCAACGTAGTCATCATCGTTGCCCCACTTGGGAGGCTCATTGAGGAACATTTGACGCATGTCCTCCTTGTCTTCCCAGTCGTTCTTGAGAGCGTCAATCAGCTCCGCTATTGATACTTTTTTATCCTCGAATACCAGCTTTTTCATGGCGGCCAGGGCGTTAACTATGGTAACCTGCCCTACCGGCTGAATAATCGTGTTGGCGTAGTATTTATATTCCCGGACATCCTTTCCCTGCTCAAGGCAGTCATCTACCACGGCAGAAAGGAAGGGTTGCGGCAACCATTCCCCGTCAAGCACATCCACCAGATTGTATATAGTGAACAGCTTGTGCATAAAGAACCTTAGCTGCTCCTCATACGCCTGCATCACATCCTCGACAGAGGTCCATGTTAGCGGGTTGGAGGTCTGAGGCCCCACCTGCTTACCGCTGAATTTGTCCACTCCCTGGTAGAGAGCGTATTCCAGGCACTTTGGCAGGGCAACCCTGCCACCGAGAGCCCGCTGACTCATGGCTTTGCCCGGTATAATCCACCTCATGCAACCGTCAGTGGTGTAATCTCGGGCATCCTCCAGCGGTATGCCCAGGTTCATCAGGAAAGGAATCATCATACTATCATTAAAGAAGGAATAGACGCCCGGTTGCTTCAGCACGGACTCCACAATTTTCTCGTACAATGCCTGGGGGGTCTGGGGGTGCAGCCTGACCGCCAGCGCCGGTTGATTAAGGCCCATTTCATTCTTGGCGTCCATAAACATGTAAGTCATTTCGTTGGTGGCATCAGCCCCATCACGGGTGACACCTCCGATGGTGGTGACACGGGTAATCAAGGGACCGGCCTTTGGCTGTGACGGGGGAATCAGCGCCCCTTCCTCGTCGAACATGAGTACCAGGTGCTCTACTAGCTCCTCGGCTTCCTCATAGGTAAGTCGTCCCTCTTCCTTGTCCTTCTTGTAGAAGGGATAGAATATCTGGTCGATTCTCTCACCATTTCCGGATGTTTGCAGGTCAAGCACTCTGGCAACCAGGTTTATGAACCAGAAAGACTGTAATGCCTCGTGGAGGGTGCGTGGTGGGTTCTCCGGTACCCAGTCACATATCCCGGCCATCTCTACCAGTTCTGCCTTCCTCTTTTCATCCTTTTCCGTCGCTGCCTCCTGCTGGCATAGCTGGGAGAACCTCTTCGCCTGGTTGATGACCGCTTCGGTGATTATTATCACCGCTTCATAGAAGCGCTTTTTCTTGAGGTAGTCTGCGGGATGGAGGTAGAGTTCCGGGTCTGAGGATATCTCCTCCAGCTTGGCCTTCGCTTCCTCCACTACCCCTTTTAGGCCGGTCTTGAATATCCTTTCATAGTTCGGTGTGCCGACATGGCCACCGTGAAGCCACATAAACACCCCCTGGTTGTTGTAGAACCAGTATTCCAGTACATCTTCAGGGAGCAGGCGACGCTCCCTACCGTGGACAGACTTGTTACGCCAGTATTTGTGAATCTCATGTAATTCTTGCCTGTCTTTCTCGTCAGGCAAGAGCATCTGGTATTCATCATCGATAGCCTTTTCCAGCCAGCCGCTCCACTTCTCCGGGAAGGTAATCAGTGAGCATGGCTCGCTGGCGCTATTGCCCACGATTCTCTGGTGGGGGAGTATATACAGTGTCCTGTTGTCCAGGAAATGGGCCAGAGCCCTAGCACGCCTCAAGATTATAGGGTCATCTTCAGCCTGCTTATACCCTTCGGTTATTAACCGGGCCCGCTCAATGCAAAGCCTTATTTCCGGGCGGTAGGGCACTCGACCCTCTTCGACAACTCTCTCAACCTTTCCCTCAGAGGCTTCTATTCTCCCCACACCCCGGCCACTCTTGCTCTGATAGGCAAGTTCTTTCCTCATCTCTTTGGTTATCCGATCTTCCTTCAAAGTTGATTTTTCTGCAATAACCATGACTCTCTCCTTTGGCCTGGTCATTCTCTAGTCAGTTCCTTATACCACCAACATTAGCCGTTACCCACCCTGTTGTCAATAGCGAAAACTTAAGGATTAGATGGTACTTAATAGTACCACCCAAAGCTATATTACCCATATTAAGTTAGTGGTATTTACTCAATTCTGCACTCAGTGACAAATCCCGCCCACCCCTTACGTAAAAATCGCGAAGGCCGTATTAGTAAGTTGTGGTAATCAATTTACGTGCTAACACCAAGACGAGAGAAGACCTTTATCAGAAAGACAACCACAGGGGGCCAGTGTTGACGCTGCTAACCTGCGTATAATACCGGCCGTGAAAGGCCACTCTGGGGCTTCTTTGATTCTCCTCTCATAGTTCACCCACGCGGTAACGGTCGAGGAGAGTTCTTCCGTCCTCTTCAGACCACCATCTGCCGCCTGCTCCATCATTTCACGAGAGGCTGCTTTCAGATGTTTTTGCACTATGTCTAGCTCACGCCTTTTGGTCTTGGCCATGGCACTGTGGGTACTCCACATAGATAGAAAAAATACCAGTACCGTAAAGCAAACTAGTAATACCCATACAGTGATGTTATTCCACATCAATAAGTCTTCCTGAGTTTGGAATGCCAGACTCAGGCTGATACCGCCAATGAAAGCAAGGGCGAAGCCCAGACTTGAGCGGGCGACTGGCGTCAGCATCCCAGTATCAAATATATCCAGGTTCAGGTGCTGGCGACTCAATCGATTAAGGTACTGGTTACCGGCAAACGAACTATAGATTAACAAGCTTAGTAGTCCAAATAACATCATTTGCGTGACCATATCATACACGCTTAACCAGATTAGGTCGGCTCGCCAACTCTCGCCCCAGGGTTGCCACAGAGACAGCCAGAAGACTGCTCCTATAAGTAATGCCACCCACTCCCAGCGGCGGTTGGGTACCCGAACATCCACCTCCACCCGATTTGAGTCACCTTCGTCTATAGGCAATAGTGATTGTAAAGCTTGCACAGAGCACCACCACAGTCGCCACACGAAATGATATGCCACCAAGATGTATATTGTTAAAACCGGCCCATCCAGGAAATTGCGCCAGAAACTCAACTCCGAAAGTTCACCGAAGGTACCATCCAGGTAGGCTACCAAGACTAAGACCAGCAGCATCACGACAGCAATCACAACTGTCACCCAGTACCAAGGAAACCGAGAGTATTTCACTAACTCCATTAACAAGGGGTAGGAATCGGGCTCCTTCACCATGTAATCTCTCCTGATAGTCTAATTATTCGTGTTGAATTTATGTTATGCACACTGAATTATTATTATGGTCACTATTAAAAGAAAGGGAGCCATATTGCCCCCCTTCATTTAATGGTATTGTGCTTGTCAGACTAACGTACTAACCTTGTCCTTTCTTTATTTTATCTACTTCTTTATCTATAGCTGTCTTTTCTCGCCACACACTTGACTTAAATACAAAGACCTGTAGAAAGTTAATCAGGACAAAGAATCCCCATATTACTAGAGGCCAAAGAAACCACTTATTTCCTGTCCATGTACCATAACCCGACCACTCATCTGTTGGACCACCGGATAAAGCCCAAATAAGTACCAGGGCAGCATTCACTACTAAGTAGGCTCCAAGGTGATTATAGAAGCGTTTCTTATCTTTTACTCTTTTCTTGGCTTCTTCATATATTTCCTCTTCAGATAAATCCTTGGTCATAAATGACACTCCTCTAATTGTATTTGCGACAAATCCTTATTTATGTAAGACAAAAGCAACCGTATTCTCATGTGACTATGTCGTCAAGTACTATTACATTGAATCTTCATAGAAACTCGTAATTAATTAAGAATACTATAGTATTAGCCAACATTTTTACTAGCGGACTTTGCACTATTATACTATCATAAAATAACAAGGTGGTATTTGTTAGTACCACCTGAATCTGAATCCTGAATTGAATGGTATTCTTTGTTACATAGCCTCACCCTATTGTATGATGTGCTTTTATCTCTTAGTCAACTAGCTATCTTAACCAAGAATAGCAGCCAGTGTAGGTTTCGGTTCGTCTATATCATCGATTTCGGGTATGAAGGACAGCTGTGTCTCCTTCTCAGTAGTAAGCATGCCCTGGAACCAGATATAGGGGACCGTCTTTCTCACAGAAACTCGCATCTTCCTCAGTTGCTCCACCGAGTAGATACTATGGTCGCGACGTGTTTCAATGATTCGTTTTGCCGATGTGGGGCCGATACCCGGCACACGCAGGAGCTCGTCATAGCTGGCGATATTCACGTCTACCGGGAAAAGCCAGGGTTGCCTCTGTGCGATGGTTAGCTTCGGGTCCCTGCCTAAGGAGAGGTTACCTGTTTTACCCAAAGCCAGCTCTACTTCAGCAGGGGTAAAGCCATAGACCCGCAGCAGCCAGTCGGTCTGGTAGAGTCGGTGTTCTCTTAATGGTGGTGTCGGTCTTTGCCCCTCCAGTGGTGAGTTTTTCACGGGCCGGAAGGCACTGAAATAAACCCTTCGCAGTTCGAGCTCATTATATAGGGCTGAGGAAGTACGCAGGATATCCCGGTCGGTCTCGCCTGCCGCCCCAACCACAAACTGAGTGGTCTGCCCCGAGGGTACCAGTCTCTCATCAACCGCCTTTATCTTCTTCACCCAATGCATCGGCTCGAGGATTCCCTGGTAGAGGTCTTTCCTCGAACTAAGTCTGGCCAGATGCTCAATTGTCGGTGCTTCCATGTTAACTGAGACCCGGGTGGCCAGCCTGCAGCCTTCCTCAACGTAGTCGAACGATGCCCCTGGTAAAATCTTAAGGTGAATGTACCCCTGAAACTGGTAGCGGTGACGCAGGATTGCCACAGTTTTTATCATCGACTCCATAGTACGCGAAGCATTTCCGGCAACCCCTGAGCTGAGAAACAGGCCTTGCACCATTCTTTTCGAGTGCAACTGCATAAAGATTTTAGCCAGTTCTTCGGGGAGGAAAGAGATACGACGAATATCCCGGCGCATCTGATTAGCACAATAAGCACAGTCATTAGTACAGACATTGGTCAGAAGAACCTTGAAAAGGCTCATGGAGCCGCCACCGGGTAGAGTCGCCCGGAAAATGAAGCGTGATGACGCACGGTTAACCTCGTGCACGCCACTGTAGCTGCAAACATCGAACTGGGCGGCGGTGACCAGTGTTTCCAGCCTGTCCTGAACTTCCATCTTCTATCCAGCGCTACGTGATAGAACACGTGTACTATACCATCAGGAATAGGGTTTGTCAAGAATGCTTGACGGCAACCCAACTGAGGTGTAAATTCAAATTGTACTGAGGATAGAAAACCAGTCAGAGCAAGGAAGGATGCGATGCCCACACTGATACTAAGCAAAAACGAAATGCGAGGACTGCTCAGCATGCCCGAAGTCATTGAGGTAGTAGAAGAGGCTTTTCGTGACTGGACACAGGGTAAGGGTAACATGCCACCCAAAGCGTACCTGAGCGTCGATCAGGGCGACTTCAGGGCCATGCCCGTCTATCTACCAGGAGTCGCCGGACTGAAATGGGTCAACGTACATACCGCCAATCTGTCCCGAGGATTACCGACCGTAATGGCCGTTTGGATTCACAACGACCCGGAAACAGGATACCCCTTAGCCGTGATGGATGCCACCGATATCACCGCCTACCGCACCGGTGCGACCGCTGCCATCGCGTCCAAGTACCTCGCCCGGCAGGACTCACATACTTTAGGCATAATTGGGGCGGGCCGTCAGGCCTATACGCAGATACAGGCTCATGCGGAACTGTTCGAGATCCATAGAATAAACGTGTTCGACCTCTCCGAGACTACTGCGGAGAAGCTCATGCAGTCTTTTCCAGAATATTCTCCAAGAAAAAGCACCCTCGAGGAAGCCACTACATCCGATATCGTTTGCACGCTTACACCATCACGGGAAGCGCTATTGAAGAAGGAATGGGTCCAGCCCGGGACTCATATCAATGCCATCGGCGCAGATGCGGAGGGAAAAGAGGAACTAGAGCCATCAATATTGAAAGAAGCGATGGTGGTCGTCGATGACATCAGACAGGCCGCGGCGGCTGGAGAGATTAACATGCCTATCACCAGAGGTCAGTTTACCGTCGATAATGTTTACGCAACTCTGGGTGACATAGTTACAGGCAAGAAACAGGGCAGGATAGATCCCGAGGCTATTTCGGTTTTCGACTCTACCGGGGTTGCCATCGAGGATGCGGCGGTTGCCAGGCTCGTCTATGAAAAAGCTAGGCATGCAGGAACCTATCAGTCCCTAGACCTTGTTGATGGTTGAGTATTCTACCCCTTCTGTAAACCATCAGCCCGGCATTTCCAGAATCACATGATGACTTCTTTTTTACGAAGGTCGGCTAATTCGGCCTCACTGAGACCGATGAGTTCCCGCAGCACATAGTCGTTGTGTTCTCCCAGCAGCGGGGCATGCTGAATCTCTATATCAGCGCCGCTCATCTTCCACGGAGCACCCACCAGCTCCAGTTCTCCCAGCTCAGGGTGGTCTACGGTTACAAAGGCTCCCCGTTCGTGGAGGTGTGGGTCAGCATAGATATCATGGCCATTGCGAGATGGTGCTGCTGCTAATCCAGCCTGGCAGAATTCGTCCACTACCCAGTCGCGGTCGCGTTCGTGCGTCCATTCTTCTATTATCTGGTTCAGCGCCGCCTCATTCTTCTTCCGGGACGCCATGTCCGCGAATCGACTGTCTTCAGCTAGCCCCGGTTGGCCGATGACCCGGGCGAGGCTAGCAAACTCCTCGTCAGAGTGAACCTCCAGGGCCAGCCAGCGGTCCACT
Organism: Dehalococcoidales bacterium; assembly: GCA_020342155.1. Taxonomy (GTDB): domain Bacteria; phylum Chloroflexota; class Dehalococcoidia; order Dehalococcoidales; family Fen-1064; genus W589. The sequence continues at coordinate 1,490,883 of CP070842.1, read as the reverse complement.
CCCCAGCACCGGTATAGGTTATGCGGGGCATATTGCGGATGGGCATTCCCCATTCTCTCCGGTATCTCACCGTTCATCTCATAACCAAGCAACGACTCGCCAAGCAGCGATGTTACACCCTCAATCTGCGAGAAATCAATAAACTGTCCCTCTCCTGTCTGCTCCCGATGGTACAGGGCTGCCAAAATAGCATAAGCCGCCGTGGTGGCGTTCATCAAATCAACATCAGCCAGGCTATGGCAGGGGGCATCATCGGGGTAGCCGGTAATATAGGCACCCCCACCAATGGCATGGTGAATGGTGGCATATCCGGCGTAGTCCTTCTGCGGACCACCCTGCCCCCGGCTCGATGAGGACAGGACAATGATATCCGACTTGACCTTTCGTAGTTCCTCGTAGCTCATACCCATTCTTTTCATAGACCCGGCTCGCATGTTATCAACGACAATATCGCTCACTGCTACCAGTCGTTTCGCCACTGCCGTACCTTCAGGCGTGGACAGGTCGAGGGTCACACTCTTCTTGTTTAGGTTCAGCGAATTCAGCGCCATGCTCTGGTTAACCGGCATTGGGGTTGGTGCCGGATCTTCCAATGGCCAGATGACACTGTGTCGGGTAAGGTCAGTCCGCTTGTGCCCCTCCACTTTAATGACTTCGGCCCCGAGGCAACCGAGTAACATGGTGCAGTAGGGTCCGGCATAGACCCAGCAAAAATCGGCTACTCGTATCCCTTCCAGAGGAAGTTGATTTTTCTCCATCACTATCTCCTTCGTCTATATCGCTCCAGCAAGCTGAAGCTGCTTAAACTCCTCCGCTGAATAGCCTAATTCGTTGCAGAACACCTCCTGATTGTGCTGGCCCAGCAGTGGAGCCGGCCGGTTGACCTGTGCCGGAGTAGCCGACATCTGGTAAGGCCAGCCGGCATAGCGGTGCTTGCCCACCTCAGGATGGTCTACATCGGTAAAATAGCCCCGGGCAGCATACTGCTCGTCGGCCAGAACTTCGGGGGCAGTATTTATTGGCCCCACAGCGATACCCATCTTGGCCGCCCGGTGATGAATATCATGTTTGTTCTGCTGCCTCATCCACCCCTCAAGCTCGTTTTTCACGTCCATCATATGATGTGTCCGATAGGCTAGGGACTCCCAGTCCTTGCCGGCAATCCACTCGGGATTGCCCATCAACTCACGAAAAGCAATGAAATGGTGGTCTTCAGGTGTACCAATAACCACATAGCCATCTTTTGTCTCCATTCTGCCCATTGCCGGAGGCCGGTCGGGGACACGACTCCAGTTAGAACGCTGGTAGCGGTTACCAGCAATGCTCACCCGTTGCATAGCCAGGATAACCTCATAGAGAGAAATATCAACCGCTCGACCTTGTCCTGTTGTCCTCTGACCCAGCACTGCTGCCAGAGTGGCTACAGCAGCCGTCAGGCCACCGTGATAACCGACAAAATAACCCCCTGTCTTTATAGGCGCCCGGTCGATATTTTCGACCCGGGTTGGCAAGAGGTTACCCAGACTGCCAGCATGAATCAGGGTCAGCTCGTCCCCTTTGACACCCGCCCGGGGACCAGTCAGGCCATAGGGTGTAATTGACGTATATACGATAGACGGGTTTAGCAGTGAAATAGCTTCCCAATCCAACTCCAGATTTTTCAGGCGCTGAAATGGTAGGCCATCAATGAGAACATCAGCCCACTTGATGAGCCGTTTCAGAGCATCAAAGCCCTCGGCAACATCCAGGTTGAGCGTTACACCCCTCTTGCTGGTGTTGTTGTAGAGGAACAGGGCACTACGCTCCGGATGGGGTCCGCTCTTCGGGAAAGGGCCCACCTGCCGGGCCGGGTCTCCCTTCGGGGATTCTACCTTGATGACGTCGGCCCCCATATCCGCCAGCATTTTACTACAATACGGTCCGGCTACCATCGTAGCCAGTTCGACAACCTTGATACCTTCAAGAGCTAATCGGGTCATTGGTACTCACCTCCTCGGTGACTTCCTGGGACCATCCTGCCCGGGATAGGGCGATGCGCTGAAACAAAGTATAATTATAACAGCCGACCTCGGATACTGACAAGGCAAGAAGGAGCCTAGCCCAAATCTCCTACCCCTTTTTCAATGGCGACGCGGAGTAGGTCTTGAGTACGTCTAGGATTGAATATGCCACAGGAGCAAGGCCTAGCCAGCTTCGCGGCAGCCTCCTCAAAAGAAATCTGGCCCCGGCTGACCTCTCTGGTCATTCGCCTGACCAAGTTGGAGGATATCATGCCGTGCCCGCACATGGTGGTGATATCCAGAACTTCCTCAGGAGGTAAACTGTCCGTCTTCCCCCAGACCCCGAGGGAGCACTGGGCAGTGTGACGCTTGATACCGGCTTCCCGGCAGATATTACCGACCTCATCAATAAGACCACTGACTATTATCGACACACCAAAGTCAGCTTTGACCACGTCTTTTATAAAAGCACTCACCTTATCTTTATCATCAAAGACCGCATAGGCACTGCCTACCCGGTTTATCCGGTCGAGTACCCGCTGTGGGTCAAACAAAAACACATCACCCGTTCGGGCCGGACCGGCGTTGACAGGCCCATGGCTGTAACCAAGGCACAGGAACTCCTCGGCCTTCAGCCCAGCACCTTCATCATTAATACCCCTGGCTGGATAGATAAAGACCACGTAGTCACGACGTAGGCTCTCGATAGTCCCCTTGCGATGGTTAGTATGAGTCACTGCTTTCTCCTGTATTCTCAGCCTTTGGGCGGCCCAGCCCCAGATTTATCTTGCCGTTGGGACGTAGCTTGAAACCTGCTTCCTCCGCTACCTTCTCGGCCGGCAGAGTACCGTCCGGCTCCCACACCGAGCCGATATTTACGGTGACGACAGTATCGACCTCCCTGCTTATCCCGTCCAGAACTCGCAGTACCTGTAGCGCCCCTTCCCGGCTGGTCTTGAACTCCAGAATCGCGGAAAGCACCCGCTCTCTGAGAACGTCCGGGCGTAATTTACCCGTGGTGACATCTTCAAATAGATTATAGGTCGGGTTGTCCTTCTCGAACTCCACTCCGAGGGGGAGGATTGCTTTAGCCACCTTTTCCACTTCACTCAACCTCGTCCCTATACCGGGTCGGCCAAGCTCCGCAGCAATACCGACACAGCCCCTGGGGTAACGGCCAGTGACATCATTCGTCTTGGTTTCGTCGGTACCGCGACCATAAATGCTGGTGCTGGGATGGGGGGTGCGGGGATTACTGAACTGGGACCTCAGGACTCGCGGCCATTCCAGTTCTGGTTGCCACAACGCCTCATACTCACACACGCGGACCTGAAGACAACAACCGCACTCGACGCACTCATCCTGGTCGATGTAGACCACTCCACCGACATCGGCCTGCTTGATTGCCGCAACCGGGCAGTAATCAACACACTCCCAGCAGCCGGTACACTTCTCCGCGTCTACTTTCATTGCTTGTCTTTGCAAAACACCAAGTTAGTTGCTGCCATGTTACGTCAGCAGATTGAGAACTGTCAACAATATCAGTGAAGCTATTTTCCTTGACAGCCAGTTCATATCAACCTTAAGATAGCCATAGGCAGACACGGAGGCAAATAGAATTGAAGATAGATTCAACCAAACTCGACCGGGCATTTAATCCGCAGTGTGTAGCCGTGGTCGGAGACAGCAAACAGACAAACTTCGAATGGCTGCGGGGCCAGCTTGAGTTTACCGGTAAGCTTTACTCGGTACAGGTTAATCCAGACACAATTCCAGAAATCAAGGCCCTGGGTGTGGAGAACTACACCAGCCTGATTGATATCCCGAAGCCGGTGGACCTGGTAATTGTGGCGGTGTCACGCACCGTGGCCCCGAGGGTGCTTGAAGACTGCATCAAGAAGGATGTTGCTGCCGCTCACTTCTTTACCGCGGGTTTTTCCGAGACGCATACCGAGGAGGGAGTGGAGCTGGAGAGAATGCTCAAAAAGAGAGCGGAAGAAGCCAATCTGCACCTGATTGGCCCCAATTGTATGGGTATCTTCAATCCAAAACTCGGTATCAAGCAGAGCGACGACCAGTATACCGATGGTTCCGGGCTGGTGGGCTTCATCTCCCAAAGCGGTGCCCTCGCCGTGACATTCAGCCTGGAAGCACATCTCCAGGGGCTGGACATCAACAAGTCGGTGAGTTCCGGCAATGGTATCGTGCTGGATGCCACCGATTTCCTCGAATACCTCGGTGGTGACACAGAAGTCAAGGCCATCGGGATGTATATTGAAGGAGTCAACGACGGCCGAAAATTCTTCGAGACACTAAAGCAGGTAGCTGAAAGAAAACCGGTGGTGATATGGAAGGGTGGACATAGCGAAGATGGCGACAGGGCAATCGCCTCACACACCGGGGCACTGGCGGCATCCCGGACAGTCTGGGATACGATGGTGAGACAGTGCGGTGCCGTAGCCGTAAGTGGTACGGAGCAATTGATAGACACACTGAAAGCTATTATTTACCTGCCGTCGGTCAAGGGCAACAGGGTGGCAGTTGCCGGTGGATCTGGAGGCCAATCTGTAGCCATCACCGACTCCTTTGCCGAAGTCGGTTTGAGGGTACCACCACTCACACAGGAATCCTATGATGAGCTGGCGACATTTTTTAACGTGGTCGGCGGGAGCTACCGCAATCCGATAGATACCGCTGGTCCAGTCCGCCGCGACATGCGTCGCATTCTGGAAATTGTCGAGCGGGATGCTAACATCGATAATCTGGTACTCATCTGCTCGACTAAACCAGGCCGTCAGATGATGCCGGCACAACTTCAAGGTAGTCTGGAACTGGCAAGTCATATCAAGGAGAGGACTGCGAAGCCGGTGATGGTCTTTGTCTTTCTCTTCACCCCGGATGCCGACAGGGAGAAGAGGGACATCATTTTCCGGTATCAGGAGATTGGCATTCCGGCATTCCCCTCAATCGAGCGGGGCGTCATCGCTCTTAAGAACGCCCTCGATTACCACCACCTTCACGACGGTAAGTAAAGCCGACGCTGTTACCTCCCCGTCAGGTAGTTACTAACGGCAGCGTGGTGAATCCTCGCCTCAATAACTTTTCAGTGGTTACCATGACGGCTTCGGCATCATGGTTCAATCGAGATACCGTCACTATGGCTGCCGGGGCTGGCACACGTTCGGTAGACCGCAGTAGAGCCACAGTAGCCGGGTGGTTTCTGGCCGCTTTCTCGATTGCCCGATACTCGAAATCAAGGATGTTGAGAAGCTGCTGGGCGGGTTGTGAAGTTGCCTCTTTGAGTAAACCCATATTTCGCCGGAGCCTGGTAAAGCTGGCTGGTTGCAGGAGGCGTCGACCGAAATCTGCCAGTGTAATACTGTTCACCAGCGATAGTGAGTGTTTCAATGTCTCCGTAGGATCGATAACAGCAGTGGTCAGGAGAACCTGTTCGTGATTGTAGGCAGCCAGCGCTGTCGGGACCGCTTCCTGGGCAAGGGTCAGCGTCGTCGTTATCAGGTCGAACGCCAGCCTATCCGCTTCTTCAGCATCGGCGACAGACAAATTCACCCCGATTATAGCTGTCTGCCCGCCAGCCTCTACAAATTCCTTGACAGTGAGCTGGTTAAATTTCACAGTGTGTTTCCAGTCCATACGTCGTAATTCATCACCCGGCTGGTAACTACGGCTATCAAGGTATTCCGTACCCCTCCTTGGTGCCTGTAATTCGGGAACAGCACTCTCACCACCTCCCGTTCTAGCTTGCTCCAGATACCTCAACGCCAGCCACTCAGCGTACTTTGCCCTCGGGATTACATGCAGTGCTATCGGTTCAACTACCCGGTTTGCACGTACCAGACCTCGAGAATCAACGACTGACACCTGAAGCTGAGGCCGCAATGGCCCAGCCAGTGGTGGTACTGCCGAGAGAAGAAGCTCTGTACGACCTCCGTTCAACTTAAAACTCGTTGGGCTCGCCTTAAACCACGACTCAACCGGGACAAACGTACCGAGCAGCCCGATCGACGCTTTGTTCGTCAGTGAAGCCGTAATGTCAGTCGTATTACCAACGACGACCCTTTTCTCAACAACGGGGATATCGAAAGCCGTCGCTGGCACCGCCAGCAGAGCGCGCACCAGAACCACCAGCAGGTAGGTAATAAAAACAGCACCAGTGAAGAATAATGGCGGGCTGGTGACGACAATCGAAATCAAAATCATAACAAATGCCAAGGCAAAGAGACTTATGGTAGTGGAGGTGATTGATCGACCCTCCTTCTGCTCACCTTTCGGGTCAGGGCCATGGACAGACTGTAACAGGCTCCAGTCCAGCAGGTAGATTGCAGGAAGGACAGTCGCCGTCGCAATGGCCTGTGCCTGGGTCACCGAAAAGAATCCCAGGCTCAAGGATGCCGTTGATAGCACATCAAGAAGCTGTTCCACCACCAGTGGCAACAGGAATAATGTCGCCAGAGTGACAATAACCCTGAGCCTCCGATAACCGGGTTGGTAGATTAGCAGTACCATTGCTACTAGCAGGATAATAGCTACCGGCGAGTAAGGGAATGGCGCCAGAATAGTACCTACCAGCAGCAGCGCCAGCAGGTATATTTGACTTAATGCTCTCAACGATAACGTTTTCATAATCACACGGTTGGTACTGGCACCTCGGCAAGGACTTTCTCAATGATATTATCAGGGGTAACATTCTCCATCTCGGCTTCAGCACTAATACGGAGCCGGTGGTGAAGTGCCGGGATGGCAAGCTCCTTGATATCGTCGGGGATGACGAAATCCCGGCCGTCCATGAAGGCGATGGCTCTGGCACCCCGAAGCAAAGCAATGCTCCCCCTGGTACTGGGACCGAGTGACAGGTCCGGGTGCTGGCGCAGCCTATCACAGATATCAATGATATAACCCCGTATACTATCGGCAACATGCACCGCGCGAGCCTGTTCCTGGAGTTTTAGAATATCGCTGGAGGAGACCACTGTCGAGATGTGCGGGATGAGGATTTCATCAATATTGGTGAGTACCAGGTCCTCTTCTTCCCTATCGGGAAAACCACTCCACAGCCGCAACATAAATCGGTCTGTCTGCACCTCAGTAAGAGGAGAGGTCCCAGCACCACCACGGGGTAACTCGGCAGCAACGACCAGAAAGGGCTCCTCCAGCCGGTGGGTCTCCAGCTCAATAGTTACCTGCATCTCCTGCATGGCTTCCAGCATGGCTGATTGTGCCCGGGGAGTAAGGCGGTTCAACTCATCAATTAATACCACATTGGCGAAAATAGGCCCGGGCATAAACTGAGAACTGCTGTCAGGACGGTAAAAGTAGAAACCAAGCATGTCGGCGGGCAGCATATCCGGAGTCCCCTGGATTCTCTTGAACTTCCCGCCAATGGCCTGTGCAAAGGTACGGGCGACAGTAGTCTTACCCGTACCGGGAAGACCCTCTATCAGCACATGTCCCTGGCCCAGCAAGGCAACCAGGAGCAGCTTTTTAATGCTATCCTTACCCACCACCACCTTTGATACTTCGGTAATAATGCCACTAGCCATCTCCTGAGGATTATGCAATGTCTCCAATTCCCTCTCCTTTTCGAGGCCATATCGGCCTTAGTGTAATAATCAGCAGTACTGCCACCAGGGCCAATGTCCCCACCGGGGTAGTGAGTGCACTGCGGACACTGGCTAACACGTCCTTGGTCTGGTGCAGGTCTGAATAAGGCAAGTGCGACTGGTCAATTAGAAGCTGGGACGAAGTAATTTCAGCAATATTCTCAATAATAGTATAGTTGTCGTCCAGGGTATCCATACTGTTGATGAAAATGCTCGGGTCTGAGATGACTATTATCCGCCCGCTCGCCAAAGTGTGCTGGGAAATCACTGGCAGAGGACCGGTTGGTTCATCACTATCCCACTCCTCGTTATCATTCAGGTCAAGGAAACTAAACGAGGAAGACAGCGCCAGCACATTGCTATCACTAACATCCATAAGGCAGGTAGCATGATTAAACACCAGACTGTTGACGTCACCGGTCACGGAATCCGGTGACAGGTTATAAATTCGGGGCAGCCACTGATTCTTATAACTGAACAATGGGTCAAGAAGGACCTGCCCGGCAAAGCGGGCTTCCACTTTAAGATGCTCCAGTACCTTGTTCCCGAACCCGTAGTCATCAGCTAGAACCAGCGTCCCTCCTCCAGCAACGAAGTGCCTTATCTCTTCAAGCTCCGACGAAGTTAAATCAATATAGGGGACAAGTATTAGCGTTGTTCCACCCGGCACTGCTGGCAGCTCGGCCAACGACGCCAGGGGTGTGAATGAGTGATACGAACTCAGCTCACTGGACCCATTCCAGAATGGGTTTTTAGTCTGGAAGTCTTCGTCCGAAGGGAAGACCCACACTATAACGATCAGTATGGCAACCGAGACCACCGCCAGCAACACCAGGAACCTACGCAGCGTCACCTTCAACCTCTTTCCTGATAATAGAGGCAAGCTGCCTGGCGTCGGTTACTATTCCCGCATCCGGCTCACGGGCAGAATACAGCGCAATCTCCGTTATTGTGGTCAGTTCCGCCATGGGCTGTCTGGCAGCCGCAGCTATTTGGGATACGACCGCTCCGAGAAACTCCCGCAGGGTGGCGTTAGGCCCCAAGTAGGTACCAGTAGCCTTTTCAACGACCCCAACCCCTTCAAGGTAGGCCGCCCATATCTCACCCCTGATGTCGCTTATCTCCGGCTTCGGTCTCGGCGGTGGAATAACAGGGAATACCTCTGTAATCAGGTCTGGCGTGCGGGCAGTCATCGTTGGTAGTAACGTGACCGGCCTCGTGGTCATCCGTCTGTATACCAATAAACCAACGGACACAAGTCCCACCAGCACCAGGCTGATGCCCACCGGGTTGACGACCACAATCCACTTTTCTACTTCAAGAGCACCATAGTATGGCTCGCCCGGCTCAATTCCCACCGTCAACTTCTGCGGTCCGGCCAGAGACAGGCGTAGGGGTTCGTCCAGAACAGCTGTAAAACTGCCATCGGCTGACGTCTCAACTATCGAGCTGGATGACGTCCCGAAAGTGAGTACGACGCTGGCACCGGCGATAGCCTCAGGGCCAATGTGGACCCGACCATTGACCTCTACCTGACCAGGGGTGACAAATAGAGACGGTGCTTGAATGTCCGCCTCTATCTGAAATTCGGTCACCCGGACATCGAGACCTTTGGAAGTGCCAGCATATCGACCATACGGAGCAACAACGGCATTCAGGCCATGGGCACCGACCAGAGTGTCCTGCGGAATGGTAACCTCAAATTCAAATTGATCTTCTGTCTGTACGTCGGCGAGATGAACGTTGTCCAGCAATAGTGAGACGGTCCGCTCGACAACATCACCAGTCGAGCTGACCCTGCCCGACACGGTGACCGGTAGCCCGGGATAAGCCAGTCCCGGAACCGCCACCTCAAGGAAGGTATCGTAATATCTGATTTCAATCGTCACGCTCTGGCTTATAGATGCTGCGTAAATCCCGATGTCACTACCAGCAGGAAGGTACCGTGTTTCCAAAAACGTGCTAGACACGTAATCAAGGGGTACGCCGATAGCGGCGGCATATGATCCATCTTCGTCGGTGGTGAATACCATCGGCTCGTCCTTCCGTAAAACGGTAACCTGCCGATCTGCCAGTGGGGCGTCACCGCTGGTGAGCCTGCCGGTAACAAAGATATTATCACCAATAAAAGCCGATCCCGGCATCACCTCGAGGGTTAGATTTGTCGGCAGCAGTTCTTCTGCTACCCGGACATCGTACTCGGTAGAGAGAGCCTCCCAGAGCTGATTGAAGCCGGCAACCAGGTCATGCAATCGCCAGACAAGTCCCTGCAGACGGTCATATATCTGCCTGAGTTGTTCGGTAGATGCGACATTAGTGATGTTCAGTCTGTTACCGAGGGCATCTCCTGCCTGCTGAATCTCTACGCGTAGCCTTTCTATATCCCACAGAATTATTCCCGCCTCCTCCAACATCTGCCTGGCCTCTTTTAACTGATACTTTGCCAGCGCAGCGGATGCTTCATTAAGAAGGCCTTCCAGATTATCAAGAGCAACCAGCAATTCTTGCGATAAGGCATTAAAACGGTCAACAACATACTGCAACTCACTACTGATATTGGCGTGCTGTAGCTCATTAAGCAGACCCTGAGCATCCTGATATTTACCACTGAGCATCAGGTCGAAGACATCGCCATGAAAAAGCAGCATTAATATCACATCCGACGAGTCTCCGGCAGTGGCCGGGTTTTCGTGGGGGGTATGAGCTTGCCGGGCAACAATTGAGAAAGTCGGTATAAGGACTGCTGCCAAGACCAGAACGAACAGAATAACGGTAAATCTCTTCATAGCCCGATTATGGCACTTATGCCAGTACTTTAAGAGCTGCTGATAGTACAATAACCATAAAGCCAGCGAACAGCACTGCGCTAACAAGTGTCAGGCTACGGCGAGCCCTGGCGTTGAAATATACGTACAGCTCGGTAACGACGAGGGCTTCGACAACGTAGAAGGTATAGTACACATCAAGTGAGTTTGCTCCAATGGCAACGAGGACGACAGTGGTCAGTAGCAGCAAGCTGGCAACAGCGATAACGTAATTATTGTATATCTTCATTCCACTGCCTCGATTTCGACAGTATATGTCCTGCCATGTTGCTCCTCCTTGGCCACGACAAACGGTTTGTTCCATGCTTCTGCCGCAACAGAGGCAACTACCGAGGCCAGAGAACTATCCAGGCACTGGTGAGTCCAGGTGCCGGCATTCTGAATGCGGGGAGCGCGTATCTCCACCCTGAGGCCAGGTTCGATAACATAAACCCTGATTCTATCGGCTGCCCCCAGCTTCCCCACAAAGAGAGATGCCAATGTTGATTCCAGTTGCGTTGCTGAGGGACCCGGTGTCGATTCTAGCATACCTGTGGCTACCGTCCCGGCGGTAGTTACCAGAAGACCAACATCATCCGGGCCATTCCCGTACCGAACGATAAAGCGTCGGGGAAGGGCGCTGGTTATCTTCGGCAGTGAGGGATTAATATGCAGAGGGATTAAGGCCTGAGGACGACCACCCGTCAGGGAGGATGGGAGGTAGACCGGCTTCGACTTGATTCCGAGCTCTTCCACAACCGTAGCAATGTTGTCGATACCGGTCTCGAGGAGGAGCATACCGACTTCTGGCGTTACCCTGGGGATGGTCCGCGCCAGAGCGAGAAGAATGAAGGCCATGATAAGCATGGCAATCCCCAGCGCAGTCAGCCACACTAGAGAAGACAGTATCAACATAGAGGTCAGAACTACGATGGTACCAGCAACGAGCAAGCCGAGTCCCGTCCAGGTATATGCATTCTTGTCAGTGCGAACCTTATCCCTGTTCCCCTGCATCCTCAGAACTCTCCACAATCTGGGTAGGAAATGCGAGCAGGCTATCAATCGCTATTACGACTGGTATAACGTCTGCTAAAGGATACCACATGTCTGTCGACTAAGGGAATCAGCACCAAGGGCTAATAAAGGTACGCATTCAGTACCAGAGGAGGTACTCCGAAAGACCAGTCATATGTTATTTCAGGCAATTCTGCTTCTCGCTGACTGCGGACTTTATTTTAATTTGCCAGAGGATCGTCCTCGCGGTCGTTATCATTTCCCACACGTACCTGCTCATAAGCAATACCCCCGGCAACGTACTTCATCATTGAGAAGATGCTGATAACGGCACGTTGTACCTCCACTGGTTCTTGTGACAGTAAGGCGACAACGTATGGGTCTAGCTTGGCACCCTCAACGTCCCCAAGCATATCATATGGGTCTGCTGACACGTAGCCGGCAAGAATCAGCAGCTCCAATTCACCAATATTAAGGTGGGGGGCGACTTTTCGTAGAACTTTTGCTGAGGGGAACCGTTGGCCATTCTCAATACGATTTAAGTGAGATGCCGACACCCCTGATACCTCTCCAAGCTGCACCCGTGATAGGTCTGCTCGTAGTCTTAGCTGCTTTACAATGCTGCCGATGCCATTGTTGTCAATAGACAAAGCACCACCCCCCTCCTAGGTGGTCTTGCACATCAGGTCACTAATTGTTCATAGATGCACACTAAAATAGCATTGATACTTCTTCTTGTCAATAGTTTACACCACTTACTACACTTTTGTCTCAAGAAATGATAATCAGACCTGTCTTATTGAAATCACTAGGTTAAAATCGAGAGGAAAAGAGCAGTAGATGATTGCCAGATATTGACAGTTGTCAAATCTCAAGAGTACAATACCGTTATTATGATGGACGATAGTTTTCCCTTCGTTACTTTCCTGAAAGAATTAATGCACCAACGGATGCTTCTACCCAGCCAGCTTGCCAAAGAAGTAGGTATTAGCCACTCTACTGTCAGCCGTTGGCTGCAAGGAAAAGAACTGCCCAGCACCAAGTCCTGCCGGAGGCTCGCCGAATACAGCGGTGTCCCCCTGCAGAAGATACTCTCTGTATCCGGTCATGTGCCAGAAATTGTGGAGTCACCCGCCGATAACTGGCCGGAGTTTCGTGAGTACACCAAAAAGAAGTACCCTGACATGCTGGATGATGACCTCATCACCCTGATTGAGAGACTTATCGATCAGCGAAGGGGCAGAATCCATGAGGGCAAGGACTCCTAAAGAGTAATAGCCTACAGGATTCGTCAAAGGAGGGACTTACTGACTACTTTTCACTGCCCGTCTTGATACCCCAGCAATTGGTAAAGGAGAGATGGACAGAAATCCAGGATGTGGCTAGTATTGCCGAGCCATTCGAGGTCACTAAGTCAACCACCTTCGTCAGACTGAAACCGTCAGCCTTTATATAGTGTGTCAGCCCATACCTTCACCATGAAGTCGCTTAGATACGGTAAATTCAAGCTTATTTTTTCCGCATTATTCAATGGTTACTTTTCGCATTTTCCGATAGAAGTACTCCCGTATCTATCCCCTAATCATACTTGAGTTAATTAGAATAACCCGGAAGGGGGTGACAAACTTCGGAAAATGCTGTAGGGTATAATATACAGCAGTCGATTACCGCATCATCGGGTAGGCTATTCAAGCTACCAACAAGAGAAGAGAGCCGTCATCCTTGGATTATTAGTTGTTGGGGGGATGAAGGAGTAACCACAGTGGTAACCATCATCGATTACGGTGCCGGTAATCTACGTAGTGTTACTAACGCTATAGGCAAGTTGGGATATGAGCCGAAGGTGACCAGTAACCCGGACGAGGTGCTGGCGGCTAAAGCCCTCATCCTGCCGGGTGTCGGTGCCGCCGGCGATACCATGGCCAACCTCAACCGACTGCAACTAACAGACCCTACTAAACAGTACATCAGTGACGGTAAGCCTTTCTTCGGCATCTGTGTCGGACTACAGGTACTCTTCACCGGTACCGAAGAGGGCGGCTGGCATACTTGCCTCAACATCATTCCCGGGCAGGTAAGGAGACTTCCCGAGGGACAGAAGATTCCCCACATGGGCTGGAACCAAGTGAAACAGATGATACCTCATCCGGTTTTCGAGGGCATACCGGATGAGACCAACTTCTACTTCGTTCACAGTTACTACGTAGCCCCGGATGACCAGGCATTGGTTGCTGGTAAAACCGAATACGGTATTAATTTTTGTAGTGTCATCGCCCGTGGCAACCTCGTTGCCACCCAGTTTCATCCGGAGCGGAGCGGTGAGGCCGGACTCCGTATCTATGATAATTTCTTAAAGTTAGCCCTGGCGGGAGAACCGAGTAGTAAGACAAAAGAGGTCACCTGATGCTGACAAAGAGAATCATTCCCTGCCTGGATGTCAAAGGAGGCCGGGTGGTCAAAGGTATAAAGTACCGTAATCTTCAGGATGCCGGTGACCCCGTAGAATTGGCCGCTTTCTACAACGAGCAGGGGGCAGATGAAATTGTCTTCTACGACATCACTGCCTCCAGTGATGAGCGGGAGACAGTGCGGGATTTGCTGGAACGTACTGCTGACCAGGTATTTATCCCTCTGACAGTGGGTGGGGGGCTACGGACAGTGGAAGATATGAGGCGTATGCTAGAATCCGGAGCGGACAAAGTCTCCATCAACACGGCAGCCGTACAAAACCCTCACCTCATCACTGAAGGTGCCGAACGCTTCGGTAGCCAGTGCATTATTTTGGGCATGGATGCCAAGCGCGTCCCCGGGGTATCTCCACGTCGCTGGGGCGTATTCACCCACACCGGCGTCGACGGAGGGCGGGCTGCTGGCCGCGATGCGGTAGAATGGGCAATCCAGGTCGTTGAGCTTGGAGCAGGTGAGATAGTGGTCAACAGCATTGATGCCGACGGTACCCAGGCTGGCTACGATGTCGAGCTTCTCCGCGCAATCTCTACAGCGGTTACCGTACCGGTGGTCGCCAGTGGAGGTGCCGGTACTATGGAAGACCTCTACCAGGCCCTGGCTCAGGGTAAAGCGGATGCTGTCCTAGCCGCCAGCATTTTTCACTACCGGACTTACTCAATCCGGGAAGCAAAGGAATATCTGACAGGCAAAGGAATTCCGATACGACTATAAGAAAGTATGGCAATCTCTACGCCTACAACAAGAGGAAATTGGGTATGGTAAGATATTCATCATCCCTGTCGATATTGCGGCCCGTATCAGGACTGGCGATTCTGGTAGAAACACGGTATGATACAGCAAAGCAAAAGGAGGCATAGCTAGTAAAATGATAAACAGGAGTGAGGAAGGCAAGGAATATGTCCTCAAGATGGCCAAAGAACATGGCGTCAAGTTTATCTGGCTGTGGTTCACTGATATCCTGGGCATACTCAAGAGCTTCGCCATTACTGTAGAAGAACTGGAAGGGGCCTTGGATGAAGGGATGGGATTCGACGGCTCTTCGATTGAAGGTTTTGCCAGAATAGACGAAAGTGATATGGTTGCCCTGCCCGACCCCGATACCTTCCGATTAGTGCCGTGGCGACCCCATGAGCACCACACCGTCGCCCGGATGTTCTGTGATGTCCTCAAGCCCGGGGGTGAGCCGTTTGAAGGTGACCCACGCTATATTTTGAAGAGGAATCTAAAAAAGGCCGCGGACCTGGGCTACACCTTCTACTTAGGACCGGAACTAGAGTACTTCTACTTCAAGGATGACCAGGGAACCGAGCCACTGGACAAAGGCGGTTATTTTGACCTTACCCCTATTGACGCCGCCACTGACCTAAGACGGGCCACTGTCCTTATGCTAGAACAGCTTGGTATCAACGTTGAGTATTCCCACCACGAGGTTGCCCACAGCCAGCACGAGATAGACATGAGGTACACCGATGCCCTGACCATGGCTGACAATGTGATATCCTACCGGCTGGTCGTCAAGGAAGTTGCTATGGCAAACGGGGTATACGCCACCTTCATGCCCAAGCCTGTTTTTGGTATGAACGGCAGCGGTATGCATGTGCACCAGTCGCTCTTCAAGGGCGACAAGAACACTTTCTTTGACAAAGAAGACGAATACAACATCTCGAAAGAAGCCAAGTCATACATCGCCGGGTTGCTTAAGTACGCCCCGGAGATTACGTCCGTCTGCAACCAGTGGGTCAACTCTTACAAGCGGCTGGTACCTGGCTATGAGGCACCTGTATATCTTTCCTGGGCAAGGCGTAACCGGTCTGACCTGATACGCGTTCCCGAATACAAACCAGGCAGGGAACAGGCTACCAGAGTCGAGTTTCGCTCTCCCGATCCCGCCTGCAATCCTTACCTTGCCTTTAGCGTGATGCTGGCCGCCGGTCTGGAAGGCATTGAGAAGGGATACATACCACCAGAACCCGTTGAAGAAAACATATACGAAATGAACGAAGCCGAGCGGAAGGAGCGGGGCATCGGCACTCTACCGGCCAGCCTCTGGGAAGCCATCACCCTTACCGAAAGGAGTGAACTCGTACGAAAGGCCCTAGGTGACCATGTCTTCGACGCTTTCATCACCAATAAGAAAATAGAGTGGGACATGTACCGCACCCAGGTTACTGATTACGAGATTCAGCGATACCTGCCCACCCTGTGATAAGGGTGTTATAACCATTCAAGGTCGTCACTAGGTCGAGATGAAGGACTAAGAGTTCTGATGATACATGCTAACCAGTCAGACGCCGAAAGAAAGATAATCTCAATTCTCAGAGTCTTGAGCGAGTCTTCCCAACCTCTGGGCTCAATTACGATTGCCCGGGAGCTGGAACGCTACGGGATACACCTCAGCGAGCGTGGTGTCAGATACCACCTGAAAATAGCCGATGAGCGTGGCCACACGCAGTCGCTTGGCCGCGATGGCCGGATGCTGACACCACAGGGACTTGAAGAACTCAAATTAGCGCTGGCCCCGGAGCAGGTAGGCTTTACCTTGCAGAAACTGGAACTGCTAGCCTTCCAGACTACCTTTGACCCTGCCAAGCAGAGCGGCCAGCTTCCGATAAACACCTCATTGATTGACAAGGAAAGGTTCAGTGAAGCCCTGGCTGCTATGAAAGATGTCATTGCGGCTGGACTTTGCGTCTGTGAGCTGGTAGTAACAGCCTCCGAGGGGGAGAAACTGGGTTCGGTAGTTGTCCCCAGCGGCAAGATTGGCCTGGCCACTGTTTGCAGTGTCGCCATTAATGGCGTTCTGCTCAAGGCCGGTATTCCTGTTGTGTCTCAGTTCGGCGGAGTGTTGGAAGTTAAGAATTCAAAACCGGAGCGCTTCATTGCTGTAATCAACTACGCCGGTACTTCTATCGACCCTTCTGAGCAGTATATCCACGCCGGGATGACCAGTGTTGGTGAGACCGCCAGGACCGGTAGCGGCAGGATACTGGCCAACCTCCGTGAGATGCCAGCACCGGCACGGTCGCTGGCCGTTGAGAAAATCGCCGCTCTCAAGGAAGCCGGCATCGGTGGTGTCTATGTTCTGGGTAATACCAGCGAACCAATCTGCCAGGTCTCGGTGGGAATGAACCGGGTAGGTATGATACTGCTCGGTGGGCTGAATCCGTTAGCGGCGGCTGTCGAAGCTGGTATCGAAATCGAGAACATCGGCGAAAGCGGTATCGTCGACTTTGAACAGCTTGTCTCCATCCAGGACCTCTAGGAGAGAGGGGGCCGGTGATATGACGGACAGGTATTCAAGACAGATAATCTTTCCTGGCCTGGGCGAGCAAGGACAGCACAAGCTCTTAAAAAGCCACGTCGTCATCATCGGCTGTGGGGGACTGGGTTCGATGATTGCCACCTCTCTGGTACGTGCCGGTGTCGGCAGGGTCAGAGTCGTTGACCGGGACTTTATCGAATATCACAACCTGCACCGACAGATCCTCTTTGACGAGGATGACATCAGGCACGAACTGCCCAAGGCAGCCGCCGCCGAGCGGCACCTCAGGAAGATAAACTCTTCCGTAGAAATCGAGGGCATTGTTGCCGACGTCAATCACGGTAATATCGAAGAGCTCGCCAGTGGAGCAGACCTTATCATGGACGGTTTGGACAACTTCGAGGGCCGGTTACTCATCAATGACGTCTCACTGAAGCACGGTACCCCCTGGGTCTACGGGGCTGCCATCGCCTCTTCCGGGATGACCACCAGCTTCATCCCCGGCAAGACCCCCTGCTTCCGTTGCCTCTCCGCCAGTGCCCCGGCCAGCGGACTGGTCGGCACCTGTGATACCGCCGGTGTACTCGGCCCGGTGCCCTTTATCATCGGCTCGCTGCAGACAACACAAGCGATGAAGATACTAGTCGGGGAGGCGGATACGGAGCAGCGTCTAACCGTCATCGACATCTGGCAGGGGACCTTTCAACACCTCAAGACGGGCTACCGCAAAGACTGCCCGGCCTGCCAGGGCAGATACGAATACCTCGAAGGGAAGTCCGGAGTGGAGACCACCTCGCTCTGCGGCCAGAACGTCGTCCAGGTGCTGAATACCAGCAGCGGTGAGATTGACCTGAAAGATATGGCCAAACGCCTGGCGCAGATAACCGAGGTCACCTACAACGACTTCATGCTACGCTTCCAGGCTGACGAGGAAAGGGAAATGGTGGTCTTTGCCGACGGGCGCGCCCTGGTGAGGAACACCACCGACGAGTCACTGGCGCGGGCGCTTTACGCGAAGTATGTGGGGATGTAGGCGGTAATAGTTTAGGGCAAATCGACAGCGTGCTTTTTCGTATCCGTTATAACCCACGTCTTAGTTAGCCACTCCAGTATGAACCGCTCTAATAAATTTGGCCAGCATCGATTCACTTAGTTTGCCATCCGGCCTGAGACCTGAACACACGTCCACACCGTATGGATGCACTCTGGAGATGGCCTCTGCCACGTTATCCGACCGAAGACCACCTGCTAGAAATACCGGTTTCTCTACCAGTTTCACTATCTCGGCACTCAATTCCCAGTTGTGTATGCGACCCGTACCACCCAGCCCCTCCTCAGGTTTATCCGGATTACCCGAGTCAAGCAAAAGACCATCGACATACGGGGTAACCTTCCTGGCTTCTTCAACTGCTTTTATCCCGTTCACATGAACAACCTGCACTAGTGACACACCTGGAAGACGCTCTCGTAACTCGACTAGAGCGTCCTCCATTAACCGAGAAATCAGCTGTAGAGTATTGACACGGGTAAAGTTCTGCTGTGCGACGATACGACTGACATCGTACTCACTTGTTAAGAGGAATGTTCGCACACCCGATGGCACCATCTGTACCAGGTCACGTATAAGGCTTTCCGGGATTACACCTACGGGAGTAGGCATTTCCGAGACAAAACCAAGGTTCCGAATTCCATACCGTAATGCCAGTTGTATTTCATCCTCTGACTCCATGCAGCAAATCTTGATATCTGTCATCACTTCGCACTACCTGACTATATAATTAGCCCACACCAGGTGCCATGGATGTTCAGCCTTGCTTCGGTTCAGGAGGAGGAAGCGCCCGGTATCTGGTCGTCCGCAGCTCGCTCTCATAGGCTTCCAGTTCAGGCATCCCCTCGTCCCTCGCCTGCTGTATCGCCAGCTCGACATCGTACGGTACCCGTATTATCTGAATCGATAATGTATCACCTGCCTCGCTGCCGTACTCGCCCTCCATGATGATATACGAGGCCATCGTCAGGTCCAGCGGGTTGCCAACACTGCCGGTATTGAATAATGTCCTCTGGCGGAAACTCTTGAGATAGGCGCTGTGGATGTCCCCGTACCCCACCACATCAGGCACGAAGGCATCCCCCGTGAAGTCGGTATTATTGAACATCCCTCGGTGACTTTCCCTCGTATCGTCCATAAAAACGCGGTCATAGATGCCCTTGTTCGACGCGTGGAAAAGTCGCACTTTCTTCCCGCTCATGTAGAACTCGATTATGTACGGGAGGTCTTTCAGGTACTCCAGTCGCTCGCTGCCCAGCCTCTGCTGATGCCATTCCTTCATGGGATTATTGGGTTCCCCTCTGATGTAGTCGTCCCAGTTCCCCATAATCACCTGCTCGCATACTTCGCGACAAATATCGACGGCCCTGTCGGAGTGCGGGCCCTTACCCACCAAATCCCCCAGACAGAGTATCCTCTCGATATCACGCCCCCTGATATCCTGAAGCACGGCCTCGAGAGCTGGCATATTACCATGAATATCTGAAATAATGGCTATCCTGTCCATACCTCAGTCCTTTTTCGGGTCTCTAGTCGTATACTGCAGGAGCTCGATCGGTGCCCCCGCCTCTTCTATCATGGCTACCAGAACGCCCGGTGACGGTGAATTGGGTGCCGTTATTACCTTCTTGCCCTTGATTGCTTCGTAAAGGTCATCGACCTCGAAAGCCACATGGGCGACCTTCTGTATCAGTTCCGGAATATCGCAACCCTTTTCATACCGCATCCACTGTATACCAAACGGGTTCGATTCGTGGTCGGTGCAATATATCTTGAGATGTTTCAGGTGAATCTCACCTTCCATCTTCCTGCGTGTTGGGATGCCTATGTGATGATACCTGTATTTGCTATTAATAATCCCTACCTCCATTGCATTCTGACCTCTTTGGAGCATTCATCTCAGCAAGCCTTGTTTCTCAAGGAAGTCGATAACTTCCGGGGCATCTCTCGGGTCTTCTCCTTCCCCAAAAGTCGGCGCCGGATAGCCAAATTGAATCCTGATGGTATTGCGGTCGTTGTCGAGCTCAATTATAGCGTCCATAATCACAACTCCAGAATAGCTCATCGAAGATGCTCCAGAATAGAATTTGCCCCCGTATATTTCTTTTCCTTCAATCTTGAGTGCGAAATCTTTATTATGCAGGCTGTCTTTTTGCTTTGGAATTGTCTCCCATGTCATATACGAGTTCCACTTTCTTATTCCGTCTTCATTCAGTTCGATGGTATGAGTATCTCCGTAATATGCATCTATGTGACGTTCGGACAACACCAGTTCCCCGTTGTCAACCAGGTAGATGCCGAAACCAACTTCCTCTCCACCACAGCCAGCAAGTAAGCTCATAAACGACACCATCAGAGAGGTAATCAGTAGTAGAGAAATATTCAGCTTCACACGCATTTTGTAGACCATGACCCTTGACTTCCTGTTCTGGTGCTCAATTCATAATTACCCTGGAATTTTACTGCATAATACCCCTAAAAAATGGTATTCCGCAATAAGAGTGCTGATAACGTACCTAATCGTGGATTATACCACAGCCATCACTTGATTTTTCAGAGAGATTGCGGCAAAATTGAGCTTACCCAAGTTCAAGGTTGTGAAAAATGATTTACAATGAGATGGTCAGCGGTGTTATCGCCATTGTTGTCGCCTACCTGATTGGTGCTTTCCCTACTGCTTACGTCACCACACGGCTATTCACCGGGAAAGACATCCGGCAACTCGGCAGCGGTAACGTTGGTGCCAACAACACTTTCAGGGAAGTCGGCCCGGCAGCCGGTGTCATTGTCGGTGTCGTCGATGTCGGCAAAGGAGCTGCCGCCATCGCCATCGCTCATGTAATAACGGATATCCCATTCTTCGAATCGGACTACTTTCTGGTGCTTGCCGGATTTGCTGCCGTGGTCGGTCACATATGGCCCGTCTACCTGAGATTTACCGGGGGTAATGGCGTTGCCACCGCCATCGGCACCCTGATAATTCTGTTACCAAGAGAACTCGGAATCTCCTGTGCCGTAATTTTGTTGCTGTGGGCGGTTACGCGCAACCTCATCATGTCGGTATATATCAGTTGGCTTTCAGTACCACTGGCTGCCTGGTTCCTGGAGAAGGACTGGTTGTACGTCGGCTATTCGCTTGCCATGATAGCAGTACTGGTGCTTGTGTTCATACCCACAGCCAGGGCAGCATTGGTAAAAGCAGGCAGCAAAGACAATCTGATGGCGGAGCTCCTGCGTCGGGATAAACGTTGATACAGGCAAGGTTAATCCTCACGCACTACCAGTAGACCTTAATACTTTCTACTACTGCTAGTGGTCGCCAGTTGACATCACCAATTTCGTCAGAAGCCGCCTCCAACTCCAGCTGCCGTTCATTGAGCCCGACCAGAATGGACATCAGTTCCCACTGTTCGCTCTCAAGTTCCGCCTTGATGCCCATAAGCGTAATAAGGTTAGCCTCCAGCTCGGCAGCCCACTCCTGAAACTGAGAGTATTCGGGCTCGGGTAGCCCCGTCCTGCCTCCAATGGCCTCGTTGTACTCTGCCACCTCTTGCTCATAGGTCTCCATCGTCTGGTTATAGGCGTCTACTTCTTGATTGTAGACATCCACCCTCTGATTGTAGATATCAAGGTCGCGGTTAAATGCTTCCACATCCAGCACGAACTGTTCTCTTTCGGCCAGATAGTTCTGATAGAAACTGTACTCGGGAGATGTGGCGACTTCTATGCTTATCACCCCATATTCTTCGCCAATCTCTACGTAGGCTACCTTGTCGGCACCAACTGCCTGTACTTCGACAGCTTCGCCAGTTTCTCCGGTATCCAGTTCCAGCATTGGGCGGTAAGTCAGGCCTGACCGGATCGAAGACGTGCAGTCGATAAAGACCAACCCCCGGTCGGTCGTCTGAAAGGCATTAAGAGCGTGCCCTATGTCTCTATCCTCAAACTGCACGCCCACAAAAGCCGCCTTGATCCCGGCAGCCTCGGCATTATTATGGAGTTCTTCGGCAAAAGCAACACAGGAGTATGAATCAACCACGTATGGCTTCTCGTCGGTGGTATCCAGCCCAAGAAACGTCATCAGCTCCAGCCACGTTGGATCGGTTGACTCCTCGTTATTGACGAGTTGGGCAGACTCACCCGACGGAGATTTCAGATGGCGTGGCTGCCTGTCGTGGTAGATAACGTAAGCACCAGAGTAGCCCTCTACCTCCTGCCCGCCGTCACCAAACAGCTCCGAGGTCGACTCTGCTACATCAGCGAAAAAGTCGCAGCCAAGCGGCGTGACCGCCGACGAGGCTACCAGAACAACAAGTACCAAAAATAATACGGTCCGGCTAAGCACGTTACTCCGATGTCTTTGTCCTCCCACATGAAGAAAAGTGGCTATAATATCGCCGTAACTCCACTCCACCATGTGTGGATAGACAGTTTTTTAGAACTCTGCCGCTACTTCAACTGCGTTTTCAGCACCAGGGGGAAGTTCTATGGAGACTGGCTGATTATAGTCATGGACCAGCAGGTACATTATAATATCCATTCTGAGTATCCCGTCTTCATCCGGGACACCCATATCTTTAGGGGTTAGCTCCATAGACATGTCTATCAGGACCCTGGTTATCAT
Organism: Dehalococcoidales bacterium; assembly: GCA_020342155.1. Lineage (GTDB taxonomy): Bacteria > Chloroflexota > Dehalococcoidia > Dehalococcoidales > Fen-1064 > W589. Next base: position 1,468,041 of record CP070842.1, on the reverse strand, counting down.
AAAGGTTTCTGTTGAAACCCACTGCTTTACCGAGAAGTCACGAAACATATCACTAAGAAGCTCCTCAGTAGGAAGTGTCATCCCCATATCAGTCGCCTCCGCCTGCTGCATAGCTAATTGCCAGAGCTGGTCGATATCAGGGATAACCTCAAGTACATAGCAATCCACGCCCGCCACTTGATCGATACCTGTAACTCTCACCTGTGCCGCCTCGAGGAGGTCGACGTAGGGCTCAATCAGTTCCACCATCTGGCTCATGTCATCCCAGACTTCATCCGTCACTTCCATCTTTACCCACGTCGAGTCGAACCCGAAGAAGTCCATCCCAGTATATGCTGTGTCACCAATGACATACATCGCCATCCCCACATCCATATCACCCTCTCCGGGGATTTCCGCCCCCATTGATATGTCCGCCCCCATTTGTTTGTTCTCGATATCCACAGTACCCACGAGAGTCATGTCCATTGTCATTTCAAAAGACTCGCAACCGACCTCACCAGTCGCGTCCATCATCATGCTGCTATCGAACTGGTACGTCTTAATGTCAGACATTGACTCAATCACAGCATCGATTATTTCCTGGGCTGTAGGTAGCGTCGGGTCCACCGCACTTCCAAATGTACATGCGGTCAGGGAACCGGTTAATAACAGCACCAGAGACAGGGCTACTACTTTCTTCAACACATTCTTGCTCCTTCGACTATATCGATGACCACCTCACATTCACCCTTGGGTAATTCCCTCTAATAGTCCTTAGTACTACCCTATCTCCATTGTCACCGCTAAGCTCAACCGCAGCAATAACTCATTGGTCTCTATCGTGCATAGTACTTTTGTCACGTCGCCAGAGCATATATATTAAACGTTTTAAAGGGCAATCCGTTATTCTGATTCTAAGTAAATATCTGATAATCCTCCAGTCTCGCGTTCCTTGACATTTCAACAGCAATAAACATAGACTGGTATGGTGAATATAACAGAGCAACTACTAGCCTGCAGAATTACCAGACCGATTACCAGAAAATATGAGTTCTAGCCAGTGCTAAGATCCCAGAGTGTAATGTAAATCATAATGCAACGAAAGGAGGAGCAATATGACTTCGGAGAACTTAGAAGCCCTCAGACGCGAGGTACGTGGCTGGCTGAGGGAAAACTTACCGAAGGGGTGGGGAACACCTGAGTATGTGCCACCTATACGATACAGCCGGGAGTCGCACGAACTTGGTAGGGAATGGACCAAGAAAATGTATGACGTCGGCTACACAGGGTTCAACTATCCCAAGGAATACGGTGGGATAGAGCGTCCCCGAGAAGAGGTTGCCGTCATCTACGAGGAGATGGGACGTACCGGGACACCCGGAGGACCGCTGTCTCTTGGCCTGCTGGTAGCCGCCCCCGCTATCCTCGTTCACGGAGAGGAATGGCAGAAGAAACGTTTTATCCCGAAAATCCTCAGCGGCGAGGAAAGCTGGTGTGAGGGATTTTCCGAACCTGACGCCGGGTCAGACCTGGCAAATGTCCAGACCACCGCTGTCAGGGACGGTGACGAGTGGGTGGTTAACGGACAGAAGGTCTGGACCAGCATGTGGGAATTCGCCGACTGGGGTCTGCTAGTGGCAAAAACCGAGCCTGATGCCCCGAGGCACCGCAATCTGAGCTACTTCCTCTTTGATACAAGCACTCCCGGTTTCAGCCGCAGACCGCTGGTACAGATGTCCGGTGAAGCTGAGTTCGGCGAGATGTTCTTTGATGATATGCGTGTCCCCCATAAAAACATGATGGATGAGCAAGGCAGGGGATGGTACGTGGCCATGACAGCCCTCATGGCAGAGCGGAGCTTTGGTGGTACCGGATTTTCGGGTGGGATGGCTGCCATGGGTGGCCTTGGAACATCGGATTTACTCGGGGCAAACGCTCTGGTTGAGCTGGCAAAAAATACCAAACGGTACGGTAAATCAGTCTGGGAGGAGTCAGCTTTCAGGCAGCGGATAATGCAGACTGCCATCGAGCTTGAGGCAATGAGGTGGAGCGGCACTCGCATGGCGGCCAAAATGATGAAGGGTACACCCATCGGAAATGAGGCCTCTGTACTAAAGAATTTCCAGGCTGAGATGAGACAACGTCGTGGCGATCTGACCTGTGAAATACTCGGTGCGTACTCACAAATGGTCAGGGGTTCAACTCGCGCTGTTGATGAAGGTGACCATGTCTATAATATGCTGCGGGCACGTGGCGCTACTATTGAGATGGGCACTTCGGAGATAAACCGCAATATCATAGCAGAACGGATACTGGGCCTGCCGAGATAGCAGGAGAACGGCTCTACCCGAAAACACTTGTTCCGATTAAGAAAAGGAGCACGAAATGATGGAATTCAGCCTTAGTGAAGAGCAGGAGATGCTCAAGACAATGGCTCGGGATTTTCTGGAAAATGAATGCCCCAAGACACATGTCAGAGAGATGATGGAAGACGAGGTGGGCTTCTCCCGAGAGCTGTGGAAAAAGATGGCCGATGTCGGCTGGCTCGGACTGGTATTCCCCGAGGAATATGGTGGCTCCGGAATGAACTTCAGGGACCTGACTGTTCTCTGCGAGGAGATGGGGCGAGCCTTGCTGCCCGGTCCGTTTCTCCAGACTGTACTTCTGGTAGGGATGCCTATTCTGACTGCCGGGACCGACGAGCAGAAGAAAGAGTACCTCCCCAAGATAGCCAGCGGGGACATGGTCTGCACCCTCGCCGTGCTTGAGGAGGATGGCGATTTCTGGCCGGATGGTGTCCAGCTCAAGGCCACCCAGAGAGGTAATGACTATATCATCAACGGTACCAAGCTATTCGTTAATAATGCTAAAGGGGTTGATTACATACTGGTGGCGGCACGTACCAGACGCGCCACTGAACCGGAAGATGGAATCACGCTCTTTCTGGTAGATACTACAGAGTGGGGAATTTACATTCCCCCACTAACAACCATGGACCAGACCAGGCAGCAATTTGAGGTTACCTTTAACCGGGTAGCGGTACCGGCCAGCAATATCATCGGTGAACTGCACAAGGGATGGTCTGTACTCAAAGAAGCGGCACTGAAAACAACAGCGGCACTCTGCGCCGAGATGGTCGGTGGGGGTGAGTGGGTGCTCGAGACTACGGTAAACTACGCCAAGGAAAGGACAGCCTTCGGAGTACCCATCGGCAGCTTCCAGGTCATCAAGCACAAGTGCGCTGATATGTACAGTGACCTTGAGTACTCCAGGTCACTTATGGAGTGGGCAGCTGAAGCTATCAAAGATGATGACCGCGATGCACACATGGCTGTCTCTATGGCCAAGAGCTATTGTGGCGATACTTATAAAATAGTCTGCGACCACGGCGTGCAGATTCACGGAGGTATTGGCTTCACCTGGGACCATGATATGCACCTCTATTTCAAGAGGGCCAGGTCATCGGATACCGCCTTTGGTGACGCCTACTACCATCGCGAATTACTAGCCCAGGCCGTTGACTAACAATCAGGAATCGGGGTAGTTTAATTTAGCGGTCTGAAAAGGGCGGCTCAGGCATAACTGAGCCGCCCTATATTTTTCTCGCGATATCTGGCATCGCCCTAGCCAAAAAAGGCGGTGAGTATTACCGAAACCACACCGACCAGGAATATCCCATCGAATACACCCGCCCCACCGATTGATACGATTCCAGCCCCGAGTTTCTTGGCCTTGCCAAGGTTCAGGAGGTCGCCACCAATCAGCGTGCCCAGGACCCCTGATATATAGGCACAGGGTGCGGCAAACTCCCTGGCGAATAATATCGCAAACAGGGCGGCGAATATCGGTGGGATGAACATGGGTATGGCCAGGCCCCTTCCGGGAACGGGCCTCGTTAAAAACTTGCATATCAGTATCATTAGGAATGTTGCCGTCAACACTGGCAATATCGGAACTTTGAAGAGCAGGTAGCAGGACAAAACAATCGGGATGACAGCTCCTCCCAGGTTGATGGCCAGCCCGGACTCCCGTCGCACCGGTATCCGAAACCAACCGAAGGTCAGCGTGCCCTGCTCAACCGTCCTCTTCGTCAGGGGAATGTTCACCAGAGAACCGAACAGCGTGAAGACCAGGATTATCAGAGCTGCTTGTGGCGAGATACCCAGTTTCTCAAAACTGAAAGCAGTGACATTGAAAAACACTAATGTAAATAATAGTGGTAGCACCAGGACAAACAAACCGAGTGCCAGACAACCTACCGGGAAAAAGAACACTGCTAAAGCTCACCTCAAGTGTCTCTGCTCATACCATAGCCGACAAAAGCTCTTATGATAATGGATGGAGAGGGTAATGCTACAGTCCTAGTATGTCCTCAATAATCTCGGCGGCATCCCGGACATACCCCGGACAGGCCGTGTTAAAGAGATTCTGCTGTCTGGCGCTCTGCAGCCCCTCAGGAGTACTGAGATCGCACTTCAGCAGTTCCTGGCAAGTGATATACTTATTACGGGACTTGAACCCGCGTACGAACTCGTTCACCAGGTCATAGGTCATTTCATGTGTCTGCGTATTTTCAACAACCGTCCTGCCATGTTTTAGACCAATGACCATTAACGCACCGGTTACCGCTCCGCATGTTTCACCCATTCGACCCATTCCACCCCCAAAACCATCAGCAATCTTTAAGGCTGTATCACGGTCCAGGCCAAATTGTTCACTATAAGCTGACAACACAGCTTGAGAGCAGATAAAACCTTCTTTGAAACAGGCAACCGCTTCTTCAATTTTACTCATGTCACTCCTATAAATTGGAGCCGAGGACACTTATCGCCTCAGTCTCTTGACTGCCTCGACTATCGCCGGTAACACTTCGCCGGTCTGTCCATCGATAATATAATCGGAGATACCCTCCTGAGTCAGGGGGGTCGGTTCGGCATTTACCTCAATTATGGTCGCTTCCCCTTTTTGCCTAGCTACCCTTGGTAGGTTGGCAAAAGGATAGACCACCGCCGATGTCCCGCAAATAAGCATCAGGTCACACCTCCAGGCCTCCTCCAGGCTGCTCTGGGCCACATCACTGGGTATCGGTTCACCAAAACCTACACCATCAGTCTTTACTATACCTTTACAGTGAGGACAATGGGGAGGCAGCTGGTCTTTCTGTAATAAATCCTCCAGGTCGAACTCGTCTCGTCGGAAGCGTGCATTACACTCGATACATCTCAGCTTGGCGAAGCTGCCGTGGTATTCCAGAAGGCTCTGCATTCCAGCCTTTTCATGAAGCCCATCAACGTTCTGGGTAATCAGACACTTCAGAATACCCATCTTCTCAAGCTCCACCAGCGCGTGGTGACCGGCGTTTGGTTCCCTTACTCGCAGTTCGCCCAGGGCACTGGTACTGGCAGTCAGCCTTTCCCTCCACCAGGCCTTCGGGTCCTGCATAAACCTCTGGTAGCCCTGATAAGCCCTTCTCTCGGCTTCAGGGTTCTTCGTCCAGACCCCTTGAGGCCCGCGAAAATCGGGTATACCCGACTCAGTTGAAATACCGGCCCCGGTCAATGCAATGGCGTAACTCGAATCAGCTATATGTCTGGCAGCCCTCTCTATCAGTCCCTCCACGATTCTCACCCCCTCGGTTATCTACTCAACCGTAGGTCTTAACAAACTCCTCGACAGTGTCGAAGTATGAACTCTGACCCATCACCATCAGGTCGTTGTGACCGGCTCCGGGAATAATCAAGATTCTCTTGTCTGCAGCACCCGAGCTTTGGTAGAGCTCCTCGCCCTCCGAGACAGGCATTATCTGGTCGTATTCACCATGAATGATAAGCGTTGGCTTTGTAATCTGGTGAACCTTTACTTTATTCAGGAATGGGCTTTCCTCGTTAAGGGTTGTTCTCTCAGCGACACCTGCATAATCCCGTAGTCTGCGAAAATTGTTGGCTGAGCCGCTCTCCACAATAAGCCCGCGAATCTCATCCTGATAATTAAAGGCAAGCTCGATAGCAGGCACGCTACCCAGAGAACGGCCCATCAGGAAGATTTTGTTTTCGAAACCTTCATCTCTGATGACCTCTTTGAAACCCCGGAAAATAGGATGAGTATCGGCAATCATATTGGAAATGGTCGGTTTTCCGTCGCTTGCACCGTATCCCCGATAGTCAGCCACAAAAAGGTTGATTCCCTTCTGGATGTATAATGGGGCAATAAAATCGTGACTGGCTACTGTTTCACCGTTCCCGTGGAAATACAGGATAGACGGGCACTCCTTACCAGCTACCCAGAACCCACACCTGATGCTGACCCCTTCCTCGACCTCGATTGCATAAGTGGGCACATCATGCGGGGAGACCGTGAGAAAGTTGGGTAAGCCAAAAGGAGAGTAGGCAATCGGGAAAATGACTTCCAGTATCTCCGGGCGGTCCAAAAACGATAAGTCCATTCGACAACCAGTATCCCCTTCCTGCTAACCAGTATGATACCACGCCCTGTAGCTGGAAATAAATAATACCTGAGCAGACAATCAGTCCTGTCGACAACACGAAGGTCTGCGGTGTAGAATTGAGCATACCGAATGTAAAAGAGATACACAGCGCCGCAGAATATTGGACGTCTTGATAGGAGGTTACCATGGACCCCAAGGTGAGAGACCAACTGGACAGGCTGGCCAAACTGGTCACCGAATACGAGAAGCTCAATGCCGAGCTGATGGAACTGCTCCCACCGACATCAGTCCCTGAGATGGGTGATAAGCCACTGTCCTGGACGCTTACCGGGGAGGGCATGGCAAAGTGGGATTGGATTACGACCCGACTTCGTGAGGTGCAGGCATGGATGCGCCAGAGCATGGAGAAGATAGTGAAAATCGAAAAAGAGCGATCATTCGGAAGTTGACGCCAACCGCTCGTTGGCGAAGTCCCATGAAGAAGGTTGCGTGATACTTTGGTCAGTAGAGTTTTTGTGTTATGATATGCCTGAAGGCAGGAGGAAGGGTTGACAGTCTAAAGGGGCCTTCAGAAAGGGGATGAGCCTATGAATGATTGTAAATGGAGGTCCTCTTCTTAGAAGGAGGACCTTCGAAACAAGAACGGGACCATCGATTGGTGGTCCCGTTCTTATTTATGCCTCCAATCCTCTATGTAACTTCAAACCATACACTTCTCGTGTATGTCACTACCATATTTAAATGCATTTCTGTTTAGGAAAATTATAATCCTATTCTAACGATTCTAATACTTTACTCTAACCATATTTTAGTATGATATTTATATAGAGCTTTTCAGCAGAAGCCTTATAGATTCCTCCTTTCGACGAATAGCCCCCGGTTTGAATCAACAAGCCGGGGGCTATTTGTGTATATAGCTTATGTCCATTTTCAGATTTTCTGTAAGGTCAATATCAATAACTCGAGTTTGACTCCCTGTAGTGGTGAATTCGACACAGCTCAGTAACTTGTGCCCATAAGCTCCCGGAACTCCTCGAACAACCGCTTCATGCTAGCTAAAACTTATGCAGGGAATTAGCCCCGGAGAATGTGAGCATAGATACTTTTAGCGTCCAGGGAAATAGCGTGGTCACCTAGATAATGTATGCTCCTGAAACAATACGCTGAACCATGCTATCTCGGCACGCGTACTCCTCTCCCCCCAAGGAAAGCGGTCGTCATCAGGGCAATACCGACACATAAAGCAATGGCTATTAGTGGTTCATGATGCCAGAACTGCTCCCAGGAAAACCACCTGCCGGTTAAATACCAGTGGTGTACCAGTCCGAAGACACTCAGTGAAAGGGCAATGGCACCCAATACGAGCCTGAATCTCACCGAAACACCCCCGCCTATCTGATACACCAACCTTTACATTTACACTAATAATCATAAAGGTACGAACGGTGTAAATACCATAAAAAATCTGGCAGGGTGTTTCATACTGCGTAATACTTAGTAGATAGGGTTGTGAGAAGTGTTTAAACGGCTATCATTAAACGAACATCGGGGTGTTTGTCCAGCCATGCGTATAAATATCTAATACCGTTCTCATTTAATGTTTAGGATGTAATGTTACCTGATAGTACCATGTTCATAGATTTTTGTGGGTCTTCCCCAGATGAATTTGTCCAAGCCTATCTCTCTAAATCCGAATTTCTCGTAGAACTGAATGTGATCAGTTGTAAGATAGACTTTGGAATAGCCGAGTTTCCCTGCTTCTGCTCTACCATGTTCAAGTAAAAAAGAACTCAGACGTTTACCTCGTTCGCGCTCGTCAACAAATACGCAAGTAATCCAGCGAGAGAGATCTTTTCTTTCAATAAGCTCCTGCTCTATCAATTGGTAGAATCCGATAATATAATTTTCTTTGGATAGCATAAAACATTTAGGGAGTTCTTTGGTTGTGGAAAACAACTCGTCTATTACCTGAGTGAAAGGTTTCAATACCCCCTTCCAGTTGATCTCAACATAATCAAGCAGATTCTGTCTGAAATCAGGGAAATCTCTCAACGATACTATTGTTAGATTATTTGTCATTCTAATATGTTTGTCCCCAGTGTGGGTTATTAAATATATCAGATTTCATCTTACGCACAAAACTTTACCGGGATGTTTATCCAGCCATGCGTATATATATTTGATATCTTTTAGTTTTTCTGTGGGATTATACACAGAGAAAAGAGGACTGTTTTCTATATTTGACTGAGGTAGTGTTACATATTGGTCTAATATTAGTCTAATACATTTTTACCTAGCTTAACGCTTTAGCTATAAAATAGCTTATTGAAGCTAATGTGGCTGACAAGGTGGTTCCCCACACGATGTCCACGATTGTTACCACGACTGGCCAATTCTTGATTGTAGCAAGATTACTGAGGTCATAAGTAGCATAGGCTACCATCCCAAAAAGTCCTCCTAGCAGCATCGCACGTATCCAAGAGCCACGGTCAACGGCAGGTAGTACAACTAATAAGAGCAAACCAATTATGAAAAGTGTATAAAACAATATAGCCGGAAGCCAGTTTACTTTGTTGCTCATCAATCCGGCTAATTGGGGCTTGTAAAAACGAGAATTCATCAAGCCTAGCCATATCAGGTCTATGCCAAAACATACCGCGAGTGTAGAAAAATACAAAACAAGCGTTTTAATAAATCCCATTGTTCCGCACCTCCTTGAAGGGCATCCCGAAATATATAAGCACTACTCCCATGATATGCTTTATACTTTATAAAGGATACAAATCATTAAACTGGTATTACCGATTTTCTAGCCTCTGGAGTAGACAAATTTAGGTAGCATCCAAGTGTCGTGCGCAAAGAATAGCATTGCTAAGGTGGGAAGTCAAAGGTGATAGTGGAGCCATTGAACAAACATCGGGATGTTTGTCCAGCCATGCGTACTCGTGGACGATACCGTTTGCTTTTTCTGTGAGGTCTTATCTGTTTGGTACCGAAAAGCCGTACTGCACGGAATCACAGACTGGCTTAAATCCAACCTTCATATAGATTGAGTTGGATGTGGGATTACTCAAATCCGTATAAAGCGTGCAGAATTCGTATCCACTCTTCAGGAGTTCCCCGCAGACATGGGCTACACAAGCAGTGGCGTAACCATGTCGTCGGAGTTCTAGAGGTGTATATACGGGGCCAATTGTTATGCCATGTTCGGTAGAGCGAGCTTTTCCAACCATGGAGACAGGCTTCCCATTATCCTCCCATAAGTATATCTCACCCATCTCAATGCGTGGAGTGATGTCTTCGTTCGGCGGATTGCGATCATATTCTCCGATATCGATGCTAAAAGCACGTACCCAACTGGTAGCCAGATCTTTATCTGCTAACGTTGCCAGACGCATACGACCAGATGTAAAAGGAACATCATTAACAGAATCAAGACGGTAGATACGTTGGGCCATCGTTGATTCTATAGGAACGCCATAGGTATAAGACCACCTCTCTGCAAATGAGTCCGTAACTTCCCTGTGTCCGACGACACCAGGTATTTCCTTCCAGCGTTTTCGGACAGCTTTAATTAACAATGAAACGGCTTCTTCTGCGTTACCGGTATACCAGGCTAGACCAAGTTGGTATGGAGGAGTTCGCCAAGCAAGAGTACTAATACCATCTTTATCATTCACAATGCAGAACCACGGGTTCTCATTGCCATAGTGGTACGGATTCACTTCTACCCTACGTGCGATACCGTAGATGAGGCCATAACGAGCTTCATCTGATTGAAGAATATTATAAGCTGCAGAAAGAAAATCTGCCGCCTTTGTGTAAGTCTTAACATCCATTCAGCTCTATTATAATACAGTGGGTCAATCGATATTGAACAAACATCGGGATGTTTGTCCAGCCATGCGTACTCGTGGGCGATACCATTTGCGTTTTCTATTCAGATGTGTAGATAATCATATTGTGTCAGTAAAATTTCGATTTGTTTAAAACGTTAGGGGAATGGTGGATATAAAGAATACTCAAAAATCCATTGAGAAGATATTTAGAAATACTGTTCAGAAAGACCACAAGATACATAACGCATATCTATTGGTGCATTCTGATAAACTCGGTATACACCTGAATATTGCAGAAGGTTCAACAAATAATATACCTGCTAATGAAAACCAACCATACTATGTGGCAAGTGTAGGCAAACTGTTTACATCCGTTCTTGCTGGTGTCTTGGTTGAGCAAGGAAAGCTTTCTTACGAAGATACGATCACCCCTTATCTTGATGAAGGCCTTTTACAAAACCTACACGTTGTTAAGGGAAGAGACTATACAAACCAGATAAGAATAAGACATTTGCTTAATCACACGTCGGGAATCCATGACTATTTTGGAGATAAACCTAAGCATGCTACACTTATGCTTGAACAGATTGTGCGTGAACCCTCCCATTTCTGGACACCCCGAGAGGTGATTCAATGGTCCAAAGAGAATTTAAATTCACATTTTCCTCCCGGGAAAGGGTTTCATTATTCTGACACAGGATATCATCTTTTAGGATTAATTATTGAAAAAATAACGTCTGTGCCTTTTCAAGCTGCTTTGAAGCAATACATTTTTCAACCTCTTGAGATGAATCATTCGTATCTGGTCCAGCATTCCGAACCTCTAATAAAAAGTGATCATCCCGTTGCCAACATATATATAGGCGAAACCAGGATTGACGTGACACAACATCGAAGTCTAAGTATTGACTATGCCGGTGGAGGAATTGTGTCCACATCTGACGATTTACTAAAATTCATGAAAGCATTGGTTAAACACGTCATTATAAGTGTAGATACTTTCGAGAAGATGAAGGATTGGGCCAGATTTTTCTTCGGAATCGATTACGGCTATGGAATTATGAATATAAAAACTATACCCGTATTTATGCCTAAAAAGCTCAATTCATGGGGTAATGCCGGTTTCATTGGATCATTTTTATTCTACAACCCAGGGATGGATGCATATTTTATCGGTAGCCTAAATCAGCAGGGTTATCACGTTAAAGGTGTGAGGATGATGCTGAAAGTTATTAATACACTTTCAAAATGTGACTCCTTTAAGTGAAAGCCGCCACTGGACAAACATCGGGATGTCTGTCCAGCCATGCGTACTCGTGGATGATACCGTTTGTCTTTACTATTAAGTGATATATTAGCAGAGAGGGAGCCTCCGAAGAGGCTCCCCCGAACATTAACAAGTTTGCGAAATACTATTAATTCTGGCTGGTATGGACGACGATGTTACCTCCGCCTATCGGTTGATTCATACCATTGTCATAAACAACAATTTCGTCACCGGACTCATTCTCCATCCAAATCTTGATGCGGAAGGTGTCGGCACCGTCAACCCCTGTACCATCACCAGCCCAAATCTGGAATTTGTATTCTCCTTCACCATTAATGGTGCCGGTACCTTTGAACCTGGCGTAATCTGAACCAGTCACGATAAGCCAATCATAAGATGAGCTGTGGAAGTTTGAGTCGCCTGCCTTAAACTGAAACTCGGTTTGCCCAGTGGGAACAGTTGCGTCCTTCTTATACTTGGAGACAAACCCAAAGGTAGCTTTTCCTGTGAGAGAAGGATCAAGTGTGTAGGCTCCTTCTGGTGAGTCAATCCAACCGCCACCTGTGACGAATCCACCCTCCGGATCGTAAACAACAACCATCACAGCAGAAGTTGACTGGGCACCTGAATCATCGGTGACAGTCAATATCACATTATAGACTCCGGGCTCAGCATAAGAATGCGTTACACTCGGGGTCTCTAGGATACCACTACCGTTGCTATCCCCAAAATCCCATTCGTAAGTAACTATGATTCCGTCTGGGTCAATCGAGTTGCTCCCATCAAAGATGAACTCTGCCTCAACAGGAGCTAGATACGTAGTGACAGCAGCTTCAGCTACCGGGAAATCATTGAACTCACCGACAGCAAACCAGGATAGACTATCTACAATCGCAGTTATAGTATTTTCCTCCTCATCAATCACGCAATCAACAGCGGACCAGTGAGTGCCATCCCAGTGCCAGAGTTTGAGATTCTCCTCCGGCTTCTGCAAACCTGTATCGTCGTAAGTGATTGTTATAGTAATTGTTCCATCGTACGACGCATCGGTAGAGATGTCGTAGTATTTACCCACGACACGGAACTCAATCGTACCATCACTGGGATCATATTCAGCTACATTGATACTGGTGCTGCCGTCCTCGATTACCGTAGCAAATGTCACTGTAACTTCATTATAGATATCATTAACAATGATGTTGTCTCCGGCAGGTGTCTCATACAGCTGACTAAGGCTGAAGTTGATGCCGCTGGTTTCAGCAAGCGCGGTTATTGTTACCAGGATAGCATCAGCGTCAGAAAATCCTTCCTCGTACCACTCATCTAAATAACCGCCGGTCCAGGCTCTGACCTTATAATCACCCGGCTTCAATGAGGGCATCAAGTAGCTTCCGTCAGGTTGTGATGCTGTCCTGTAAGCCAGTATCCAGGTGGCTCCGTCGTAGGTGTACATGTCCACAAAAGCCCGATTGACGGGAGTCAAACCGTCAGCCTCATATACGTAACCCGACATAGAGCCAGCATCGGGTCTGAGTGAGAAGTTGATGTCGGAAACATCGCCAGATATTACTGTAACCATGTCTCTATTTGCTAGGAAATCCTCACCATCGTACCACTGGCTAATATATTCTGTAGCGATGGCCCGCATATAATAGTTACCAATTGGCAGGTTCTCCATAAGATATCTGCCGTCCTCTCCCGATGAAGTGACACGTATTAGACCAGGCGTGACCGGGAAAGCTACGATAGTAGCACCGTTTATCGGGGTGCCAGTATCGTTTTGCACAGAACCTGATATTTCACCTAATGCATAAATACTTGAGGGAAAAACCACAGACTTATTTTCAAACTCTTGCACGTTCCATGGATGCTCTTCTCCAGCACTCACGGTCCAAGTACCAAGTCCGTCTACTTCATGGATAAGAGAGCTGCTGGTACCTGCAGGACCGAAAACCATGTTCTTATTAACAGTAACACCGACCTGAGGAATAAACTCTGTCTTGGCAACGTTGGGATCGACCTCAATCCAGACTTTGAAAGTATAAATGCTTCCTGCATCAGGGGACATTTGACTAATAACTATCGAGGTTCCCACCTGGTAAACAGAGTGTTCTACCGGGCCATTATCGTCAGTAACAGCCCAATCAGAATAGGCTGTATTCGCAATTTGGTTTGGCGGTATAGTGACCTGTACCATTATGGAATTTATTGTTTCCTGGGGGTCAACAGTTACAGTAAGAATCTGAGTTCCCGATTCCGTAAAAACAGGCACGTCCACTGTCCGTGAGGCGTCGAATCCGGGAATATACGAAACGGGAGAGGGATTCTGCTCATTGAAAACAATATTGGGGATCGTTGCTCCAACAGGAAGAGTACCAAAAGTCCAGCTATAGGTCGATGGTCCCATTGTTTCCGGGGGTACGGAGAAGTTATCAAGTGTCAACTCGCTATTAAGATCCAAGGTAAGGTCCATAACCGCCTCATCTGAACGGTTCTCAATAGAGTTCCACCATCCTCTACTGCCAATGACTTCACCATTGGTGAAATCGTTTCCTGGTTGGTTGTAACTCAGGGTAGTTGCGAAAGTAGCCAGGACGATATCGTCCGGTTCTTCCGCACGGACTCCCGTGGCTGAACTCAGTATGCCCGACAAGGCTAATACCAGTGCCAGAACAATTTGTACTCCGACCTTTACATCGCTTTTCATCTCCGTTGCCTCCTTTGTAAAAACCAAAAACCGACCATATTTCAGGTCGGTTTCACTATTGGCTCTGCTCTACCCAAGTGTCCAAATACAGGTAGTGCTTCTAAGCCCCCCAAAGCACAAGTTAAGTATTATTACGATACGTAAATTATTGTACGCACAGGATATTACTGTATATGATCACTTCTGTCAACCTCACTTCAGTTGACTTTTCCTACATGACCAATCAATAGGACTATTGGAAGCAAAGTCAATACCACCATAAACGTGCGAAGTCAGCGAGAATAGAAAAGCTATTGAACAAACATCGGGATGTCGATGTGGGTATAAAATACAGATACTTATAATATAATCAAGTTCAAACTGAAGCTAATATCGCTATAGTCTACCCAATCCCTTGGTCTCCCTCAGCACGAAGATACCAGCTCCCAGTATCCCGGAATCCTCCCCCAGCTCAGCACGGGCAAAGCGCACCACGTCAGACATCTGCGGAAATGCCCTTCTCTTTGCTTCCTCATAGGCGGGCTCAAGTAGCATATCACCGATATTCGAGAGGCCTCCACCGATGACTATTAACTCGGGGTTAAATATGTTTATCAGGTTCGCCAGCCCCACACCCACATAGTACGCTGTACGGGCGATCACTTCCCTGGCCAGAGCATCACCTGCCTGAGCGGCCTTGTGCACATCCTCAGCTGTAACCTTCTCTGCATCGCCACCGACATAGTCCAGAATAGACGTCTTTATCCCCTCCTGAATGCATTGTCTCGCATATTTAGCCAGTGCGGTTCCGGAAGCCAGCGGTTCCCAGCACCCCTTACTTCCGCAATAACAAACAGGCCCTTCATCACTGATGACCATGTGGCCCGGTTCACTCGCAAGACCCGCCGAACCGGCGTATATTTTATCGTTGATGACAACACCAGCACCTATTCCAGTGCTTAGGGTGACGTAAATGAAGTTACGCGCACCTCTGGCAGTACCCAGATACAGCTCACCGATAGCAGCCGCATTGGCATCATTCATAAGAAAGACCTTTTTGCCCAACTCTTTCTCGATAAGACCTGCCAGGGGCACATCTTTCAATGTGGGGAGGTTTGGTGAAGTATATAGTATGCCAGTCTCAGGATTGGAGAGACCAGCGGATGCCAGGCCGACGGCACCAAGGTCAGAAGCATCCATGTGTGCCTGGGTAAGGACACGACCGACGGACTCCAGAATCGCCTTAACAATCGCGTCACTCCCCTCTTTGGCGGGGGTAATGCCCTGGTCGCGGGCAAGCATCTCACCCTGAGCATTCACTACCGCGGTTCGTACGTTGGTACCACCAAGGTCAATGCCAATAACCCTGGTTTCACGATGCTCGCTCATTTCTCCGCTCTCCTGTCTGTGAGATTATAAAACGTCCCCATGCCGGCACCATAGTCTTAACAGAACCGACTGGGGAAATATGACGGGATTTTCAAGCTTCACTGACGTGCTTTTCCCTGTTTAGCGACAGCCTCCATAGCCCTCTTCACTTCTTCGGGGTTTCCGAGGTAGGAGCTTTTCAAAGGTCTTATTTCATCATCGAGTTCGTAAACGAGAGGAATACCCGTAGGTATGTTAAGAGTCAATATTTCTTCATCGGATATATTATCGAGATATTTGACCAGTGCCCGCAGACTATTGCCGTGAGCTGAAATTATTACTCGATTCCCTGCTTTTACGCAGGGGACAATTGTCTCATGCCAGTAAGGCAGAACCCTGTTGGACGTGTCCTTCAGACTTTCTGCTAAGGGCAGGTCTTTCTCGTCAAGGTCTCTATACTTCAGGTCATTCCCGGGATATCTTTCGTCCGTCGTTTCTACACCTGGTGGCCTGACATCATAGCTTCGTCGCCATATCAAGACCTGCTCCTCACCATATTTGACGGCGGTATCAGACTTATTGAGGCCCTGCAGCGCGCCGTAATACCTTTCGTTTAACCGCCATGACTTGTATACCGGTATCCACATCAGATCCATTTCATCCAGCACAAACCACAGGGTACGTATCGCCCTCTTCAGTACCGAAGTAAAGGCCACATCAAACACGTATCCCTCATCTCTCAAAATCTGCCCGGCCTTTTCTGCCTCGGTAATTCCCTTCTCCGACAGGTCTGTATCGGTCCAACCGCCGAACCTGTTCTCTTTATTCCACAGGCTTTCTCCATGCCTCAGCAATACCAGCTTCGCCATCTTGCTCCCTTCGCTAAATGAGATACGATACACATTTTATCACTTTTCTTCCCGAGATTAGCCAGAACCGAGCCGGTCTAACAGCGGGAAAGCATCGCCAGGGCATAATCGATAGCAACTATCCTGGCACCTGGTAAGAACATTGCGCAATAATGTGGTCGCCTGAGTCAGTTTCATAGAACCGATTCTGCTAATCTCATCATCACTGGTAATTTACGAACCGGTTCACCAGGTCTACCGTGTTATCTACTTTTAACTTACGGAACAGCAGAGAAAACCGCTCTTCAAGTATGTTACCAATCTCCTTCAGATTTTCTGCCGGCAGGTCCCAGATTTCCTTCTTGAAATCGCCGAATGCCTTTTTACGGGTCTTGTAGAGGAATTGCTCGACGGTATCCTCCTGCTTTCTCTCACCGGCATACTTCTCCTGGAGATGTCGGGCAATCGTGTCCAGTAATTCCTTCGGGAAATAGGGGCTATCATAGATAATGTTCTGAAATCCGGTAGCCAGGTGCACCTCCAGTGTGTCCACCTGAGGAAAGAGGTCAAAAGCATCATCAGGCAAAGTGGAGGCCCCGTGCTGCACGGCGCCACCCATACCGTATTCTTCCCGTGCCGCTCGCGATAAATCCTTCAGAGCCTCAAAATCAATGTTAACACTCGCTATTGAGCCGTCAGGTAATACTACCCCGCCGTGTGCTGTCCCGGTCTGAACGCTTATTTTAGATAGGCCCCTGACATCTGGCCCCAGCAGCCTGATATATCCTGCCATAAAGGCTTGGAAGTCCGCCACGGTGCTATTGCGCCCGCCGACTTCACCGATTTCGCCACCAACCGAGATGGTTATACCCTCAGGCTCAATCTCCCGCATAAACCTGGTCATGTCCGCCGTGACCTGACAGTTCTTCTCCTGCTGCTCTTCGAGGCCTGGTTTTTCAAGGTCAACGATAGTAGAGGCGTCAATATCAATGTTGAAAAAGCCAGCGTCTACGGCCTCACGTACCAGCTCCCTGATACTATCCAGTTCCTGTTGTGCGTCTGCATTGTATTTGGCAAGGTTAACCTGGAAGTGGTCTCCCTGGAGAAAAACCGGACCCCTGAACCCCTCTTTGAGCGCCGCCGCCAGTATGCAGGCAGCATACTCACCGGGACGCTGCGCTGTATAGTCAATCTCAGAGCGGGCAATTTCGAAGATAAAGGGACCAACCTTATCCTTAAGAGCAGCTCTAAATACCGCCCTGGCCACCTGGTATGTCATGCCACGGATATTTATTGCGGGAACGGTGATACTGCTGTAGAACCCCTTACCAGCAGCCTGGTAAAACCCATCAATGCTTGCCAGAATTACCCCATTCGTTGAAGCCAATTGTCGAATTTTCTGCCGACTGCTTTCCCTGACCGTATTAGCACCGAAGACGGCATTCTCTACCAGAGTATCAATCTCACTTAGCGAAGCAGAAGTCATTTCATCTCCTCACTCATTATATTTTCGGTATATTTCATCCGCACCTTCTTAAGATAGTCCGGCGTCCGTTATACCTTTCGACATCATACTGTGTGTCAACATCTACCAGATTGAGCCTCCCCAGGGCATCCTCAATCGGGATGGCAGTTATTTCGTTCTTCCTCAGAGAGACTATTTTCCCGAAGTCCTCCCCAACAATGAGGTCAACGGCGGCGATACCAAAATACCGTCCCATTCTCCGGTCATAGGCACATGGAGCTCCGCCGCGCTGCAGGTGGCTGAGTACAATACTTCGCGTTTCCAGACCCGTCCCGCTGTGGATTTCCCCAGCTAAAAACTCACCGACTCCCCCCAATTTTTTATGACCAAAACCATCTACCGTTTCGTCCCTCACTATCTCGGTACCACCAATAGGTTTAGCTCCTTCCGCCATAATAATAATCCCATACCTGGTCCCGGACTTTCTTCCCTCAAGCAACAGCTCGTTTACTTTTTCAATGGAAAAGTCATACTCTGGAATCAGTATAAGAAAAGCACCACAGGATTCTCCACCCTCCAGAGCCAGCCATCCACTCTGTCTTCCCATCGTCTCTACTACGAATATCCGCTCATGAGAACCGGCGGTTGTCCTTAACCTGTCGACCGCCTCAACGATAACATCTAGTGCAGTTTCGAATCCAAGGGTATAGTCCGTACCGGGCAGGTCTTTATCTATCGTCTTGGGGATACCGATGATATTGACTCCTTCATGAGAGAGCTTCTGAGCGACTCCCAGAGTGTCTTCGCCACCAATAACAACAAGAGCCTCAATACCAAGTTGTTCGATGTTTCTGATTACCCGTTTTGAGCAGTCATCATTAGGGTCATAGGGATTGGTCCGCGAAGTCCCGAGATTAGTCCCTCCATATCTGTCCCAGGTGCGAACTTTCTCTTCATCGAGAGGTACGATGTACTTATCAATATCCGCACCTTCGGGGTCTACATTGATGAGTCCTCGCCACCCGTTACGAATCCCTATTACCTCGTATCGGGTGTCTCTTTCTAGCGCCAACCGACGGTCCAGAGCTGTCTTTACCACCCACTTAATGGCCGGATTAAGACCAGCACAATCACCACCACCGGTAAGAATGCCAATTCTACATCTCCTCAACCTAGCTCAACCCTCCCTGCAAATACAATTTCACCTAACTCGTTTGAGATAGCAATATATCACAGGTTTCGTGGTCTTACTTGGCACTCTTTCTACAAACAGTTACTCCCTTAATTTACAACCTTAGCACGATTATACTTTTCTATTACTCTTTGGTTTTGCCCGATCGTACGAAGTCGTGTAAGGAATCAATCCAGCGGATAGTGCCAGAATGAGAGCGCATAACCAGAGACTGCGTCTGGGCTCCACCACTGAAATAACGAACTCCCTTTAGTAGTTCGCCGCTACTAACCCCAGTGGCGGCAAAGAATACGTCTTCGCTATTTATCAGGTCTTCTGTCTTATAGATATTGTCAAGATTAACCCCACTGGCTATAGCTGCTTCTTTTTCGCCTTCATCACGGGGCCAGGCCTTACATTGGATACCGCCACCAATGCAGTGTATGGCAGCAGCAGAGAGTACCCCCTCACACGTGCCCCCGATGCCCATAAGCACATCAACCTCCGTTTCGGGCAGGGCAGCATCTATACTGGCAGCCACATCACCATCGGAAATCAATTTAACCCGGGAACCAACCTGCTGAATTTCCGATATTATCTGTTCGTGACGCGGTCTGTCTAAAATGACTACTGTAATTTCTGCTACGCTTCTTTTTTTAGCTCTGGCTATGTTCCTCAAATTCTCCGCCACCGGCGCTTCAATATCTATCACGTCCTTTGCCTCATGTCCGGTAGCAATCTTATTCATATAAACAAATTGCCTCGGACAGTTCATCGTCCCCCTGGCTGAAAGTGCTAAGACGGAAAGTGCCCCGGGGAGACCTCTCGCCACCAGCGTGGTGCCATCAATCGGGTCAACCGCAATATCAACCTGCGTATCCGAACCGTCACCAATGGATTCACCTATATATAACATGGGAGCCTCGTCTTTCTCACCCTCTCCGATGACCACGATGCCGTCCATCCGGACATAGCCCAGGGCCTGACGCATAGCTTCCACCGCCGCGCCGTCCACCAGATTCTTGTCACCCCGACCTAAATAACGAGCGGCAGCTATAGCTGCCGTTTCGGTAACACGCATTAGCTCCATCGCTATGTTGCGTTCGAGAGGACGACGAGAATATGCCTTTTCCATGAGTAACCCTCCACTACAACGGAATCAAGAGGATATAAATCGTACAATGTCATCATAATTCAAATATGCGATGGGGTCAACAGCTCATGTCATACGATTGTTACCCCGTAATTAGGTATAAAGATGTAAATTGACAACTGGATACTGTCGCTGTATTATTGGCGCCAAGAGTAATCAAATATCAAGGTGGAGCATGACATGAAAAGCAAAATAGTGTGGTACACGCTAACCGTGATTCTGGTATTAACTATGTCTATGGTAAGCTTTAGCTGTAAGAAAGCCGCCGACATAATCACTAATGGCGAGCAGGAAGAAGAAGAGGAAGAAGAAGAGGAAGAAGAAGAGGAGGAGGAAGAAGAGGAAGAGGAGGAGGATATCGGTGACTACGGTGATGCCCCTGACGGCGGCAGCACCGGTTACCCCTCACTCTTTGCCCAGATTGGCAATTTCCCCACGTTATCGGCATCAAACGGCGCCCACACCCTCAGTGTTAGTGAGGCCACTTTAGGACCTACCGCTACCATGGAGGCAGGTGCAAACGATATCAATGATCCTGACGGTGTCCCCAACCTCACGAATACCGATTCCGATGATGGGGTCACCAATTTCTTTATTAACCTGATTTCTATCCCACCACCGACCGACTTAACCGTAGAGGTACATAGCGATACAGGTGGTAGCTTTTACCTCAACGTCCTGATTGATTTGAATATGGACGGTGAGTGGGGCGGAGTAGCCGGTGGTGGCGAGACGGAATGGGTAGTCCAGAATTATCCGGTTTCAGCATCCCCCGGCGTCACTCCAGTTACCCCACCATCATTCGCCTTCTCCAACGGTAACCGTGTACCCGACGGTGCCTGGGCACGTTTTGCACTTACCAGCGAGATGGTAACCGGCACCGACTGGGATGGCACCGGCTCATTCAGCTCTGGTGAGATCGAAGATCATGTTGTTGGTCTACCTCTAGCCGACGGGAAATGCATCCCCCTGCTGGTGGTTGAAAATGACGGCCCTTATCCCGTCCCCGGTCCCGGTGGATGGGAGTTGTGCATCGTCACGGTAACCAATCTAAGGGACTGCGCCGGAAGCTTTAACTGGGAATTACAGCGCCTTAGCGGTAACGTTGATTGCGATCCACTGAATGGAGGCCCGGAGGCGATCGAGGCGGCCGGTGACCCTGCTGGTGACGATGCTGTTATCATTCTCATAGACGCTACCAATGGCACTGAGGACTCGCAGTGGCTCTTTACAGCCACGGCAGTTGACCCGGATTTCTTGGCCGTCGCTGGAGGTTTCCTCGCCGGTTGCAGCGGCATCAGTGAAACCATCCTAGAGTTTTTCACCAGGAAAATCGCTATCTCCTCGTTCGAGGGCGTTCATGTATGCGGTACTTCTTACTGTGACCTGGAAATTAGACTGCAACTCTATGAATTCCATGATGAACCTCAGCCCATATCTAATGTAGGCGTTCTACTCCGGGTAACTAACCCCGACCAGAGTACAGATTTCATAGATGCAGTTACAGATGAAAACGGTTACATCTACTACGAGCATGCGATCGGTGCCCATGGAGAATACAAGATAGAAGTGGTCAGTATAGGCGAATACGATGTAGGCATAACATACGTACCTGAACTAAATCTCGTTCCTTCTTCGATAACGGTGGATTAGCGGAATAAGAGGATATCACACCAGGTATTACGCTGGCGACCCCGAGGGGATTTGAATCTCCAGTCTCCACCGTGACAGAGTGTTACGGTGGAGACCGTGAATCTCAAGCAAAAGTCCCCCGCCCCTCTAATTGTAATGACAACACGAGTGGGCACTGACTTTCACTTCTTCGTTCGAGTGCTACTCTTTCTTAGCTTGTTCATTGAAGGGACCATCACGAAACTCCAGCCAGCCCCGGAAACCCTTTTCTTGAGAGTGCTTGGCTGCTTCAGCGTTCCAATCGGCGGACTCCCTGGTCGCGTGGACTATCTGGTGAAGCACAAAGCCGTATTCAAAAGCCATAGCCATGCCCATGAAATCCTGCGCCTTGTTCATAGCTCGCTTGGTGATACCAACGGCAACGGGAGGCATAAGGGCTATTCGCTCCGCCAATCTAAGGGCTTCCGTTTCCAGCTGGTCGTCGGGTACTACCCGGTTCACCATGCCAAGACGTTCCGCTTCATGGATAGGGATAGCATCACCAGTCCACAGATATTCCTTGGTCTTACGGAAACCTAATTCGAAGGGGAGTACCATAACCTCTCCGCCGGTACCGCAGTGACGAAGGGAGGGATTCCATAGGCGGGTACCCTCGGCAGCAATAACCAGATCGCACATACAGGCCAGCATGATGCCTGCTAGCACTACATTCCCGTGGATAGCGGCAATAGTTGGTTTACTAAGATTTCGAATAGCCAGGCACTTACTCAAGTAGTATTCGTCTTCTACTTCGAAACGGTCTTCGACGCTACGGCGGTGGCGCTCCCGGTAATCCTGTTGTAAGTCATCGCCAGGGATGGGGCCAAGATCATGACCGCTGGAGAAAGAACTGCCAGCACCACGGAGCAGTATCACCCGGATGTTTGAATCCGAGTCTGCTTTTTTCGTGGCTTCGTCCAGTTCCAGAATCAGGCGAACATTCTGGACGTTGTGAGTCTGAGGTCGGTTTAGAGTAATGCGAGCGACATGCCCGATCTCTTCGTAAAGTATAGTCTCCCATGTCATAGTCTACCTCCTAAAATGATTTGACAAGGTGTCTTCAGAACAACCTCTTCCCCGAGATTGTACCATCCGTATTACTGGTAGTCTATGGTGGGTCATAAGCAGTCATAAGGTGCTCTTCAGACAGCTGAGGGTGGAGAGATTCATAGGAATCCTGTACGGTTGATGATGTACTTGAGGTAACTCGCTGAGGTAGGTGTCTAGGCAGCTGATTGCTCTGGTGGTCGAGGTGGTGCCTGGTTTACTTTTGCACAGGGACAAGCAACGTCGTTGTGGGTAAAATGCTATTTTTGTGCATAGAATAGCTTAGTGGCGACCCCGAGGGGATTCGAACCCCTGATCTCCACCGTGACAGGGTGGCATGTTAGACCGCTACACTACGGGGCCGTACACATTTACTCCGGCAGGTCTTGCCTAGATAGAGTCTAACAAGGCGCACCTTAGCTGTCAAGGTACTTCAGCCCGGCCACCCCAAGTAAAGTGTATCGCTTGTATTGTATACGGTCGTATAGTATACTATGATGCTGTGCGTTAGTACATCTATTGGCAGGAGTAATGGTATCTAAGAACGTATCGAACCAAGTCAGCGAAGAATTATGTGACTACGAATTGATCGTTGTTGTCCGCCCCGAAGCTGATGAGGAGAACTTTGAAACCACAATCGAAAGCGTAGACCGGTTTATTACCGGAAAAGGTGGCGTCGTCTCAGAAGTTGAGCGCTGGGGCAAGAGAAGGCTAGCCTATCCGATAAAACAATACGGGGAAGGTTACTACGTTTTGACCCGCTTCCAGATGAAGCCCGAATTCAATGAAGAACTGGAGACAAACCTGAAAATCTCCGAAGAAGTGATACGTCACCTGCTGATAAAGCTGGGGTGAAAGCCAGTTCCCCGGGTGTTCGGAAAGGTAAGAGGAGTGTGGGACAATGGTTAGCATAAACAGAATGACAATCATCGGCAATCTAGGTAGCGAGCCGGAGATGCGTTTTACTCCCAACGGCAGACCAGTGACCTCATTTCGTGTAGCTACTAACTGGAGGTACACTACACCAGACGGCGAGCGGAGAGAAGAGACAGAGTGGTTCAATGTTGTGTGCTGGAGCAAACTGGCTGAACAGTGCAATCAATTCCTGTCTAAGGGTCGGTTAGTTTACGTTGAGGGCAGACTGCGGATGCGGACCTGGGAGGGTCAGGACGGTCAAACACGGTCCCGAAATGAAATCGTCGCCGACCGTGTGAAATTCCTCGACAGGCAGGGCACCGCACCTCCCCCTGATAAGGTAGATGAGAGCGATACCGGTGAGTTTGTCCCGGAAGACATTCCTTTCTAAGGAGTTTATAAATAGTGCCCAGACAGAAGATCAGCAAGCCAAGAAGTACACGGTGGAGCCGGGGGGGGAAATACACCCCGAGGCGTAAAGTATGCTTCTTCTGTGCTAACAAGAACGAATCGATTGATTACAAGGAGCCGGACAAGCTGCGTAACTATGTGTCCGATAGGGGCAAAATAGAGCCACGCCGTCGGACGGGAACCTGTGCCAAGCATCAGCGCTCATTAGCAGTCGCTATAAAGAGGGCGCGGCATCTGGCGTTGCTGCCGTATGTCGCAGCTCACACTCGCAGAACCCAACCACTACGTGTGGATGTCCAGTGATACAGTCTCCCTCCAGAGACAATTAATGGAAAGGTTACGGCTACTGTGCCAAAAAGGACTTACCAGCCAAAGAAGATACCAAGAAAGCGGGAGCACGGCTTTCTGAAGCGAATGAGTACCCGGGGAGGTCGGGCGGTTCTAAGAGCAAGACGTCTCAAGGGCCGTAAGCGATTAACCGTGGTTTGAGGGTGAAGTTGGCCGGAGGTGGAGTGACAGGGGGTAGATTCATCACCAAGCCAAGAGAATACGCCCTGGTATATGAAAAGGGTAAGTCGTGGGTATGTGAGCTGGTGGTGATGAGGGCTCTACCTAACGAACTGATGCTATCCCGCTACGGCATATCGGTCAGTAAAAGAATCGGCAAGGCGGTAGTCAGGAATAAGGTAAAACGCCGACTTCGTGAAATCCTGCGGGTGATGCCGCTCAAACCAGGGTGGGATATTGTCTTTATCGCCAGGCCAGCGGCAGCCAGTGCTGACTATGCCAGTCTTAAGCAAGCAACAGAAGGCCTCTTGACCCGGGCGCATCTGATAGAAACCGCTTCTTTTGCGGTTTGAGTCAATAGAGAAAGTGAAAAAATTTGCCCTAGGAATGATTAGAGTATATCAACGAACGATATCACAGGTTATGCCTCCGGCATGCCGTTTCAGTCCAACCTGTTCTCAATATACTCATGAAGCTATTACCAGATACGGTGTTTGTAAAGGAATATGGTTGGGAACGAAACGGATTGCGCGGTGCCATCCATTCAATGCCGGCGGTTATGACCCGGTACCGTGATACTTTGGCTGTTATGTCCTTTTTCTCATTCATAATGAATATTACCCATCTATCCCCCACGCCTGAAGACGGGGCTTATCCCGTTAGGCAAGAGGCGGAACGATGAACTTGGAGATGTGCAAACAGCAAGACCCGTCTTATGCCCGGCAAATATCTCCCTGGAGTGACCGGATTGAAGACTAGGCGTAGAGTATTACTGCATGGTCGCCACAAGATGCTATCTCTGGTGATTATACTGATGGTGGTTATACTCACGGCAGCTGGTTGTGCCGGTGCGTTAGGTCGTGGTGTCGCTCAGGGCTGGGCCGGCGGCGTGGTTACCAGTGATACCGTGATTGTCGGTTCCAGGGGAGGCAAGATAATAGCGCTCGATGCTGAGGACGGCACCATTCAGGGTGACCCCGCGGTCCTCGTTACACAGGTACCGTCGGGTGGCTTTGGTTGTGCGGCTGGTGGAGCTTCCGGAGTAGCCATCTACAGCTCTCCTGTCATCAGTGATAACCTAGTTTATGTCGGCGGCTATAATGGTAAGGTCTACGCATATCTCTTCGATGGAGAGAGCCTGGCGACAGAACGAGAATATGCTTTTCCAAGTGAGGGCTATCTTACAGGGTCGATTGTTGGTGAACTTGCCCTTGACCAGGAGGGTAGGGTGTTTTTCGGTTCTTCAGACGGTAAGGTATATGCGCTTGATACCAAACTCCGCATCCAATGGGTATATGACACCGGTGATTCAATCTGGTCCGCGCCAGCCATTCAAGGTGATAGTCTCTTCATCGGCAGCTTTGATAAGAAACTCTATGCCCTTGATATTGCCGACGGTAGTCAGCGATGGGTGTTTGAGACTAAGGGAGCAATCATCGCCGCCCCCCTGGTCTACGGGGATAAGGTCTATTTCGGTACCTTTGGCCGGCGCTTCTACGCGGTGGATACTGCCAGCGGAGAGGAGGTCTGGCGGTTCCCGGCTGATGACACAGATGAGAATAAACCGAAAAACTGGTTCTGGGCGAAGCCGCTGGCCGCTAATGGCACCATCTATGCACCGAACCTCGACGGCAAGGTCTACGCTCTTGATGCCGACACGGGTGCCCTGACAGCCGAATTTGACCTTGGAGGACCGATAAGCTCTTCACCGGTCATGGTTGACGGACTGATTATCGTGGCTACCGAGAACGGAGATATCTACTCCCTGGACACTGCGGACAACCATAAAACACTGCTAGCTCACCTCGAGGATGTGGAAGGTGAGAAGGTGTATGAAGAGAAGGTGCAGGCCCCGCTCTTCGCTGGCGACGGTACTGTGTATATTCACACCTTCCGGGACAATCTCTGGGCTATTAGTGTGCAGACGGGGGAAGAGTTGTGGAAGAAGTCATTAACCTCTGAGGACAGCGAGTGAGGTAAGTCTTTGTGGAAGTAGTCGGACAAATATGGGACACGATTTTACTGAGCCCGATGATAAATGTGCTCGTCGTGCTCTCAAGCGTCCTGTTCAATAACTTCGGGCTGACGATAATCGTTCTCACCTTCATTATCCACGGGGCCATGTTCCCGCTGACCCGCCGCCAGATGAGGGCCAGTAAAGGTATGCAGGAGCTCCAGCCAAAAATTGCCGAGCTTCGTAAAAAGTATGCCCGGGATAAACAGAAACTGGCCCAGGAACAGATGGCGCTAATGAAGCAGTCGGGCGTAAGCCCCGCGGGCTGCCTGCTGCCGATGCTAATCCAGATGCCCATCTGGATAGCCCTTTACCAGTCGATAATACGCGTTCTGGCGTACGTCCCGGAAGACTTCCTCAAGCTGTCCCAGCATCTCTACACACCATGGTCAACGGTATTCTCCCAGGTACCCCTGGAGAGTAGTTTCCTCTGGCTGGACCTGGCGCAAGCGGACACTCTACTCATTATGCCCA
Source organism: Dehalococcoidales bacterium (assembly GCA_020342155.1). Taxonomy (GTDB): domain Bacteria; phylum Chloroflexota; class Dehalococcoidia; order Dehalococcoidales; family Fen-1064; genus W589. The sequence goes on along the minus strand of CP070842.1, from coordinate 1,440,778 downwards.
TCCTGGTCGGTGTCACGATGTGGATGTCGCAGAAGATGGTGACACCGGACAGCACCGACCCTAATCAGCAAACCCAGGGCCGGATGATGCTGTGGATGATGCCAATAATGTTCGGCTTCTTTGCCATGTCATTCCCCAGCGGCCTGGCCCTTTACTGGGTGGCCTCGAACATCATCAGAATCATCATGCAATACTTCATCGGCGGGTGGGGCGGCCTGGCAACAGTATTCAGGCCGAGGCCAGCCGAGGCTGACCAGAAGGCCCAGAAACGCCCCGTACCGGTAGAGAAGAAACAAAAAACCGATAAAGCAGTTGACGCTGATATCGTGATATCAAGGGAATCAACAGAAGAAGGAACGGATGATGGAACCTCTGGAGATAAACGCCCGGACGGTGGAAGAAGCTATCCAGATAGCATTGACGCAATTAAACGCCAGTCGAGACGAAGTAAAAGTAGACGTCGTAAGCGAAGGTAAATCCGGTCTCCTCGGCCTCGGGGCCGAAGAGGCGGTAATCAGAGTGGAGCGATTGGTAACAGTGCCTGAGTCAGAAGAGAATGCATCTGAAATAACCAGGAGCATCCTCGAAAGGCTGCTGGAACTGATGGAAATAGAGGCAACCGTTCAGCCGCAGACCTTTCAGACTACCAACGGCGAAGAACAGGCTACATCCCCCTTTGCTTTTAACGTGACGGGAGAGGACCTGGGTATCCTGATAGGCCGGCGCGGCCAGACCCTGGCCACCCTTCAGTATATGGTCAGGCTTATAGTTAGTCACCAGATGAAGGTCTGGACGCCAATCGTGATTGATGTCGAGGGCTACAAGCAGCGCCGCTCCGAAGCACTACAGACACTGGCAGTACGCATGGCGGAGCAGGTGCGAACCAGGGGAACGCCGTTCACCCTTGAGCCGATGCCCGCCTACGAGAGGCGTATCATCCACCTCGCCCTGGCCGACCATCCTAACGTCACCACCCAGAGTATTGGCGAGGGAGACCTCCGCAAGGTGGTCATTCTGCCTGACAAAGACTGACTTCAGTAGTTGATTTACTATTCAGTCATCCGTTATCTTGATTAATTTTCCATAATATGATATACTCCCCTATGTAAAGGCAGTGACGGAGAAGAGTAAGGGAAATACCGGCACCGAGCGAGTCTGGTTAGGTGTGAGCAGATGTGTCCGGCCCCCTGAAAATCACTCCTGAGCTACCAACCCAACGGTGGTAGGCCAGCAGGCTGACACCCAGTAGGCTTGGTCGGATTCGTCAACCGTTAGCCGTGACGAGGGTATGAATACGTGCCCTGGATGAGTGTTCCGGCAATAGGCCGGGAAATTAGGGTGGTACCGCGGGCTTAGTCAGTCCCGTCCCTAGAGGGCGGGGCTTTTTGTTTATAGGGAGGATGTAGCCATGTTTCAGCCAGTCAATAGTCGGGTAAATTTCCCTCAACTTGAGGAGACGATTCTGGAGCTGTGGCAGAGGAACAACACTTTCATCCGAAGTGTTGAGGCACGCGAAGGTGGCCCCCGCTTCACCTTATATGAAGGTCCGCCTACCACCAACGCCAGTCCCGGCATTCACTTTGTGATGCCACCTATCTTCAAGGATGTTATCCCTCGCTACAAAGTGATGAAAGGCTACTACGCACCACGTATCGGCGGCTGGGACACTCACGGGCTCCCCGTAGAACTGGAGGTGGAGAAAGAGCTCGGCTTCACCGGTAAGGGGCAGATTGAGGAGTATGGCATCGAGCAGTTCAATGCCCGCTGTCGTGAGAGTGTCTACCGTTATATTAAGGAGTTCGAAGTCTTAACGGAGCGTATTGGCTACTGGGTTGATATGGAAAACTCCTATATCACCCTGAAGAACGAATACATCGAGACCTGCTGGTGGGTGATCAAACAGATATGGGACAAAGGTCTGGTCTACCAGGGTTATAAGGTTACACCACACTGTCCTCGTTGCGGTACTTCACTGAGCTCCCACGAGGTTGCCCAGGGCTATAAAGAGGATACCGAAGACCCCTCGGTATACATCAAGTTCAAGATAGCCGGTGCTAACGGTAGTCTTCCCGAAAGACTACGGGAATTGGTCGCCGGCGGGGACGCCTATTTCCTGGCTTGGACAACGACGCCGTGGACGCTGCCGGGTAATACCGCCCTGGCCGTGGCAGACGATGCTGAATACGCCGCGGTTAATGTCGATAATGAGTACCTCATCATGGCATCGGCCCGGTTGATGGCTACCGGACTCGACGGTAGCAGCGTTATCGAGAAATTCGAGGGAAGCGAACTGGTCGGTGTAGCCTATGAACCGCTTTTTAATCCTCACAAATTTGACGTAGACCGAAGGCGGTTCCAGCAGGGTACTGGCCTGCCTGTGCAGGAGCCAGACGAGGGCCTGACCTACCGCGTTATTACCACCGACTTCGTCTCTATGGAGGATGGCACCGGTATTGTTCATATCGCCCCCGCTTATGGCGAGGTCGATTACCAGGCAGGGCAGGACAATGATCTCGACTTCGTCCATAATGTTGACCTGCAAGGTAACATCATCGGGAGCTATCCCTTCTCCGGCAAATTTGTCAAGGATGCCGACCCGATGGTACTTGAAGACCTTGAGAAACGTGGACTGCTCTTTCGCAGTGAGACCGTCCGCCACACCTATCCGTTCTGTTGGCGCTGCGAGGCTCCCCTGCTGTATTACGCCAAGCAGACCTGGTACATCAGGACGACGGCCGTTAAACAAGGCCTTATCAGGGGAAACAGTGAGATAAACTGGTACCCGGAGCATATCAAGTACGGTCGATTCGGCGACTGGCTGGAAAACAACGTCGACTGGGCCTTTTCGCGTGAACGCTATTGGGGAACTCCCCTGCCCGTCTGGAACTGCCCGTCCTGCGGTAAACATGAATGCGTTGGTAGTGTTAGTGAACTGGAACAGAGGGGCACCACTGGAATGAGCAGAGAGCTTGACCTGCACCGGCCCTTTGTCGATGAGATGACGTTCGCATGTCCCGACTGCGGCGGTGAGATGCGGCGCGTGCCGGAGGTAATCGATGCCTGGTTCGATTCTGGAGCGATGCCTATCGCCCAGTACCACTACCCCTTTGAGAATACGACTATGCTTAAAGACGAGAGATTCCCGGCTGACTACATCTGCGAGGCCATAGACCAGACCCGGGGCTGGTTTTACAGCCTGCACGCCATATCAACCCTCCTGTTCGACCGTCCCTGCTATCGGAACGTCATCTGCCACGGGCACATACTTGATGATAAAGGTGAGAAGATGAGCAAGACTAAGGCGAACAAGGTCTTGCCATGGGAAGTGATTGATAAATATGGTGCGGATGCACTACGCTGGTACCTGTACACTTCCGCACCGCCGGGTAACTCGCGCCGTTACTCCGATACGATACTGGCGGACATAACCCGTCACTTTATGCTGACGTTATGGAACGTCTACTCCTTCTTCGTCACTTATGCCAATATCGATGAATTCACCCCTAGTGCAGAAGATAGCCAGTTAGAGTACTCGGAGCTTGACCGCTGGATACTGTCCGAGCTCAACCAGCTCGTCAGGGATGTTGATACCGCGCTGGAGAACTATGACCCGACCGGGGCGGGACGCAAGATTGAGACCTTTGTTGACGGGCTGTCCAACTGGTACGTCCGCAGGAGCCGGCGACGCTTCTGGAAGAGTGAGAGTGACGCTGACAAGCTCGCCGCCCACAGCACACTTTACCACTGCCTGGTAACGCTGGCTAAGCTGCTCGCCCCGTTCACGCCCTTCCTCGCCGAGGAACTCTACCAGAACCTGGTCTGTTCCGTCTTCCCGGAGGTACCAGACAGTGTTCACCTCACCGATTTTCCGGTGGCGGACAAAGCCATGATTAATGAGCAGCTCTCTGCCGATACGCAGCTGGCCATGAAGGTTTCGAGCCTGGGTCGGGCAGCCCGCAGTCAGGCAGGAATCAAGGTACGACAGCCGCTGTCCAGAGTAATTGTCAAAGCAGGCTCAAGACAGGACAAGGAGGGCCTAGAAAGGCTGTCACCTCAGGTGCTTGAAGAGCTTAATACCAAGACAATCGAGTTCGCCGATAGTGAAGAGGAACTCGACAAACCAAACCTGATCGTTAGCTCGGAGGGAGGGATCCTGGTGGCAATGGACTGTGACGTCTCGTCGGAACTGGCCGCGGAAGGGCTGGCGCGGGAGATAGTCCACCGATTGCAGAATATACGCCGCTCGGCTGGATTCGATATTGCCGACCACATCACAACGTATTACGATGGTGGTTCTTATGTCAAGCAGGTCGTGCAGGACTGGGCCGACTACATCAAGCAGGAGACACTATCACGCGAGCTTGTTGAAGGCGTTCTGGAAGAGGACTTCTTTACCGAAGGCTACAAGCTATCAGGCCACGAAATAAAGCTGGGAGTGAAGCGGATAGACTAGCCCTGTGGTGGCGGACTCTCTACCAGAGTTGCCTCAGTGGTGTATCTGGAGTTGCCACTCCAGTAGACTATCTCGACCGTCTGGCCGATTTCAGCGGTGTGTATCCCGCGTACCATCTGATAGTCGGTGGTGACCTCAACCCCTCGAAAACTGACGACGACATCACCTGCCTTGAGTCCGGCTGTATCGGCCGGGCTACCGGGAGATACACTGGTTATCAACACTCCACTGCTAACCGCAAGCTGGTTCCAGAAGGCAACTGTGGGGTTTACCGTCTGAGTACCCACACCCAGCCATGGTCGGATGACGTAACCTTTATTAATCAAGCTCTGAATGATGGGCAGTGCGTCCGTACTGGCAATTGCCCAGCCAACACCTTCAACTTGTATATCCTGAACTTTGGCCTCATTAATGCCAATGACCTCTCCCGCCATATTGACCAGCGGCCCACCGCTGTTACCCGGATTGATGGCGGCGTCAGTCTCAATCAACCTTAAGGGTTGGCCCAGTTCCTCGTTAACCGTGACCTCACTCTGGCTGACGATTCCCACAGTCGCCCTGACACCCAGCCCCAGCGAGTTGCCGATAGCCACAACCCAGTCCCCAACCCTAAGTTGCTCAGAATCACCAACAACCACAGCTGGCAGGTTCCCAACATTAACCTTAAGCACCGCCAGGTCAGTCTGGACATCAATGGCCATGGTACTCATAACCACCGGAATTACTCTACCGTCATCAAGGGTAACTGTTATACTGTCCGCCTCACTGACGACATGAGCGTTAGTAACGATAATTCCACTCTCGTCGATTATCCACCCAGAACCACCGCCCTCCGTTGTATATCCAAAACTCACCATCTCCGTAGTGATGGCAACCACCGAAGGCTTGACCATGGCCACCACATCGGCAATGCTGGGTAGCGGTCCGGACAGGTTATCCAGTAATGGAGCCTGCCAGTCAGGGTCTATCGCGGTAGCATCTTCCCCATCAGACAGGGACGATCCATTCTGCGAAGGCTCCTCGAGGCCAGAAAAAAGGTCACACCCGGTGCCCGGTACAAGAGATATAATAAGAGCAACTAGAATAATCGGGAGGAATAATCGCCTGATTCTCATCCACATCACCACTAACCATACAGAATAGCAATTAAATGTTAAGGCCGCGTTAAGTATGATAACGATACAGCGTAAACCTGTCAAGAAAAGGGGCCGGGCATTAGCCCAGCCCCTTTCCGTACGTGCGTGCCTATTTCGCCGGTACCTCCGGCAAGGAAGCCAACGCCTCCTTTACCTTATCCTCGGGATAGGCATAATCCTCGAGCCTACCCGCCAGATAACCATCATAGGCAGCCAGATCAAAATGACCGTGCCCGCTATGGGCAAGGAGGATAACCTTGGATTCACCCTTTTCCTTGCACTTGAGAGCCTCATCAATTGTCACCCGGATGGCATGGTTCGTCTCCGGTGCGGACAGTATGCCCTCGGTCCGGGCGAAGGTCACACCTGCCTCGAAGGTAGCCACCTGAGGCACGGCTGTGGCTTCTACTAGACCGAGCTTTAGTAGGTGGCAGATAATAGGGGCCATACCATGATAGCGAAGACCACCAGCATGAACGGGGGGTGGTATAAAACCATGTCCAAGCGTGTTCATAAAGGCGATTGGTGCCATGCCAGCGACATCACCAAAGTCCCAAGTGAGAGGCCCCTTGGTCAGCGTAGGGCAGCTTTCCGGTTCGACATTAATGATACGCAGGTCTGGTTTGGTGCCGTCAATCTTGTCCCTGACGAAAGGCAGGAACATCCCGGCGAAATTCGAACCGCCGCCGACACAGCCAACGATGATGTCAGGGTAGACATCCGCCTGCTCTGCCATCAGTTTCTTGGTCTCAAGACCGTTAATAGTCTGGTGCAGCAGAACGTGGTTGAGCACGCTACCCAGCGAGTACCGGGTATCATCGTGAGTACCCGCATCCTCAACCGCCTCACTGATAGCGATACCGAGGCTTCCGGGAGAATCGGGATCTTCTGCCAGTATCTTCTGCCCGATTTGAGTATCGGTACTGGGACTGGGGATGCACGTAGCTCCCCAGGTCTCCATTAGTATGCGACGATATGGTTTCTGGCCGTAGCTGACTTTAACCATATACACCTTGAGCTCCAGCCCGAAGAGCATGCACCCGAAAGACAGGGCACTGCCCCACTGACCGGCGCCAGTCTCGGTGGTAATACGCTTGACACCCGCCTGCTTGTTGTAGTACGCCTGGGCCACAGCCGTGTTAGGCTTATGACTGCCCGCCTGGCTGGTGCCCTCGTACTTGAAGTATATCCTCGCCGGTGTATCCAGAGCTTTCTCCAGTCGGTACGCCCGGTGCAGTGCGGTCGGCCTCCACGTCCTGTAGATAGCCTGTACTTCTTCCGGGATTTCAATCCACCGTTCCTTGCTGAACTCCTGCTCATTGAGAGCCTCGACAAACAGTGGCGGGGGGAGGATTGTCGGCTCCTTGGTGCCGGGATGGAGTAATGGGGGCAACGGCTCCGGCAGGTCCGCCTGGATATTATACCAGGCAGTCGGCATGTCCTTTTCATCCAGGACAAACTTGGTTTTGTCCATATTCATCTCCTTTTAAATTTATGATGTCCGTTTCGAAATAAGCTATCCTTCGGCCCCGGAGGGCCAGCGTCCTGATTTAGTTATCATCCCTACCCCCTATCTTACAACGGAATCCATACCTGTTTACAATCTTTTTCCCAAACCTCGGGCTTTAACCTCAAGACATCTGCGAGTAGTTAATTCGATTTTCTGCCCGCAGTGCCCTTTGCCGAACTCACGGTCCCCTCTGCCTGCCTCCTCGGGCGTAAAGAGCGGGTTGCTTTACCGGCCTGCCACATTTCGGAGTTCCCCATGTCCTCCAGTTCCTTGCCCAAACGCACTTTGTAGTCCGGCCTGCCGCACGCGGAGATTACACGGCGAGTTTCCGCACCAGAGGCAACTCTATCATAAAGCTCCCTGAAGACCGGCATTACAGCCTTCTTAAATCTCGGCTTCCAATCAAGGGCACCCCGCTGAGCGGTCGCCGAACAATTGGAATACATCCAGTCCATGCCATTCTCACCCACGAGCCGGATAAGGCTTTCGGTCAATTCCTCCACCGTCTCGTTAAAGGCTTCACTCGGGCTGTGCCCATGCTTGCGAAGGGTGTCGTATTGCGCCTCCATGATACCCGCTAGTGCTCCCATTAGCACGCCCCGCTCCCCGACGAGGTCACTATGGACCTCCTTTTCGAATGTTGTGGGGAAAAGATAACCAGCCCCTATGCCGATTCCCAGAGCCAGGCACCGTTCTCTAGCCCGACCGGTAGCGTCATTATAGACAGCGAAGCTGGCATTAATCCCCTCTCCTGAAAGGAAATTACGACGAAGCGACGTCCCCGACCCTTTGGGAGCAACCATGATGACATCGATGTCGCCCGGAGGGATAATCTTTGTCTGGTCATTGTAGACAATCGAGAACCCATGTGAAAAGAACAAGGCATCGCCCGGACTAAGGTTCCTCTTGATCGCCGGCCAGATCGCCTTATGAGCAGCGTCGGCGACGAGGAGTTCAATGATAGTCCCGCGTTGCACAGCTTCCTCTACCTCAAATAGGTCCTTTCCGGGCTTCCAGCCATCATCCACTGCCCGATCCCAATCTTCCTTGAACTGCTGTGACTGCCCAACAATTACCCTGAAACCGTTATCCTTTAAATTTAGCGACTGCCCGGGTCCCTGTACACCGTACCCGATAACGGCAATTGTCTCATCCTTGAGAACCTCACGTGCCCTCGCCATCGGGAATTCTTCTCGCATGACGACCTCTTCCTTGGTCCCTCCGAAATCGATAACTGCCATAGTACACTCCCTTCTTGTTCTTAGCTCAATAAGGCACTTCTTGAAAACCTACAGACTGGCGAAAACATAGCACGTGACTGGTCTTTTGTCAACAGCGCCTAGACTTGCCACAGCAACCTCAAGTAGTGATATAATAAGGCCGTCAGCCAATTAGTTACCTGCGAAGTAAGGGGGGAGCGACTTATGAATCATGTCGGCCTGCTGTTTGATCCGGAGACGGTTGCCGTGGTTGGGGCATCCAATGCTTTAGATAAATGGGGGGCCGGCATCTTCAGTCGGGTATTAGTATCCCCCTCGGTGAAAAGGGCCTATCCGGTCAACAAGACTGCCGCCGAGGTGCAGGGAGTCAAGGCCTATCCAAGCGTTAGAGACTTACCCGAGCCAGTCGACTTCGTAGCGATTGTCATCCCCTATCCAGATGTACCCGATGTGGTGCGTGATTGTGTTGCTACCGGTGTTAAAGTAGGACTTATTATTACCGCCGGCCTCGGGGAGACGGGCGAGGAAGGCGCCAGGCTAGAGAAAGAGATATACGAGACCGCTCATCAGGGTGGGATGCGGCTAGTCGGCCCCAACTGCATGGGGCACTTCAATACTGCCAATGGTTTCTCAACCTTGCGTATGCCAATACCCGTCCCCAAAGGAGACGTAGGCGTTATCTCTCAGAGTGGTGGTTTTGCCATGCACATCCTGATGGCCGGCCTCGAAGCCGGTACCGGTTTCAGCAAGTTCGTCAGCGTGGGTAATGAAGCCGACCTGCATTTTGAGGACTTCTTCGAGTATCTGGCTAAAGATAATGAGACCAAGGTCATCACCGGCTATATTGAAGGTCTTCGCAAGGGACGGGAATTTTTCAAACTCGCCGGCGAGGTAACCAAGAAGAAACCAACGGTGGTTGTAAAGGTCGGTAGAACAGATGTCGGGGCAAGGGCAGCCCGCTCACACACCAGTGCAATTGCTGGTAGTGACGAGATATATGACGCCATGTTCCGACAGGCCGGAGTGATAAGGGTTAACGAAGTCGAGGAGCTGTTCGATGTAGCCTCCGCCCTTCTCAACCAACCGCTACCACGAAGCAACCGGGTGGGTATTCTGACCGGCGGCGGTGGTTTCGGCTGCGTGGCATCTGACGCCTGTGCCCGGTTAGGGTTGGATGTAGCACCACTGTCACCTGATACCATCGAAAAGCTTAACCAGGTCCTGCCAGACCGGTGGCCACACGCCAACCCGGTTGATACTGTTGCTACCGGGCCGGTGACTTACCCCTGCATCTGGCCACTGCTGGAAGACGAAAACCTGGACTCGCTGCTCGTAATTGGTGGTATCGGCCCGATGCCAATGAGAGCCATGAGTTCCATGGCCATGGCAAGCCTTCAGCAGGCCGATAACGCCCCCGATTTGATCGAAAGAGCCGAGCGTATGTTCCAGGCATACCAAGACGAAGAGATGCGTAATCTGGACAAGCTCTTCGAATACATGGACAAATACCAGAAACCCGTCCTTATTTTTGGTATGAATCCAACAATGCTACAGGAATCACCAATCTACGCCAAACTGCGAGAAAAAGGTCTAATGATATATCCAACCCCGGAGAGAGCGGCCAAGACACTGGCACACCTTGTGCAATACAGCAGGTATCTTAATGGTGCGTAGCCAGCTGTATCGCTTTCAGGTATCGGACAACCGGTACGGTGCGGGTGGGCATGCAGAAATAGACCAAACAGGCCGTTCTGGGTGCAGGGGATTTTCCCTATGGTAATGAATAGTGGAAGTTAAAAGCGTGGAGTTTTTTTAATGACTGAGATTAGTGATGTGAGTATTCAAACAGAGAGGGTTATTGAGATGAAGTCACCTTCGGTAGCAGATATGGAGACAATAGCCAAGCGGGTACGCCGCCATGTCGTCTCTATGATCGGTCGGGCGGGAAGCGGCCATACTGGTGGCTCGCTATCAGCTGTAGAGATTGTCACCAACCTTTACTTCCAAGTATTGAGACATAATCCAAAGCAACCAGACAGACCAGACCGCGACCGCTTTATCCTCAGTAAAGGGCACGCCGCCCCCCTGCTCTATGCTGTCCTGGCCGAGTGCGGCTACTTTTCCTTTGAGGAGCTGACATCCCTGCGGCAACTCAATAGCCGGCTCCAGGGCCATACCGACCGCACCCGTACTGCCGGAGTGGAGATGTCGGCCGGCTCTCTAGGACAGGGGCTGTCTTTCTCTCTCGGAGTAGCCCTGGCCGGTCGACTCAACGCGCAGTCGTACCGGGTCTATACCCTGCTCGGTGATGGTGAGTGCGATGAGGGACAGGTATGGGAGGCAGCCATGGCCGCCGCCCACTTCAAACTGGATAACCTGATAGCGATTATTGACCGAAATAACCAGCAGATAGACGGCTGGACCCGTGATGTCATGGATCTCGAACCCTTCGATAGCAAGTGGCAGGCTTTTGGTTGGCACGTGATTAAGGTCGATGGACACGACTTCACCCAGCTTGCCGATGCCTTTGACCGGGCCCGCCTGATAAAAGGCCAACCGACTGTTATCATTGCGCATACGCTTAAGGGTAAAGGGGTTAGCTTCATGGAGAACAACCCCCACTTCCACGGCATACCCCCGACTGCCGAGGAGGTGGAACTGGCACTGAAGGAGCTGACATAGTCATGACGCCTGACGTTTCACAGAGAGAAGCCTATGGAAAAGCCCTGACTGAATTGGGCAGAGTTAATCAGGACATCGTGGTCCTGGATGCTGACCTCCGCCCTTCAACAATGACCAAGTTCTTCGCGAGCGAGTTCCCCGAGCGTACCTTTGACTGTGGCATCGCCGAACAGAATATGATAAGCATAGCTGCCGGCCTTGCCGCCTCGGGCAAGATTCCGTTCGCCAGCACCTTTGCCGTCTTCGCTCCGGGGCGCTGCTTCGACCAGATTCGCATGTCAGTCGCTCAGCCCCGGCTGAACGTCAAGCTGGTGACGACACATAGCGGCATTACCGTCGGCGAGGACGGGGTCTCACACCAGTCGATTGAGGACCTTGCCTTAGCCGGTGCCCTACCCGGTCTTACAATTGTCGTTCCCGCCGATGCCGTCGAGACCACCCAAGCTGTCAGAGTGGCCGCCGCTACTCCTGGCCCTTTCTATATCAGGCTATGCCGCCCCAAGCTACCCCTGATTTATGATGAGAACTACCGCTTCGAACTAGGAAAGGCCGTGGTCATGCGGGAGGGCACGCAGGCGACAATCATGGCTATTGGCACAAGAGTAGCTGCTGCCATCGAAGCGGCCGATAATCTCAAGCGGGAAGGGATAGACTGCCGGGTGCTGAACATGTCGACCCTGAAACCAATCGACGAGACTGCCATCATTCAAGCTGCAACTGAGACGGGCGTGATCGTCACCGCCGAAGAGCACCTGGTTCACGGTGGTCTGGGAAGTATGGTTGCCCAAGTGCTGGTTAAGCACCAGCCGGTACCGGTAGAGTTTGTCGCTGTAAAGGACACCTATGCTGAGTCCGGCTCTCCCGCCGATTTGCTACAGAAATACGGCCTGACCGCAGGCGACATCGAGAAAGCGGTACGGTCGGTGTTAACCAGAAAGAAGACAGCCTAGTTAGCCAGTTACTAGGTTACACCGGCAGCCGAGACGTCGGACACCTGTCTTGTCCTTAGATAGTGAGTAGCCCCAACCAGGCAAGGCAACGCCACACTATAACCTACCAGTATCCCAGAAAGGCCAAGCCACCAGCACACCAATGGCAACGGGATGAAGAGAACACAACTGGCAATGATTACATTCCTCTTAATCAGTAGAGTGGCCAATGCCGGCCCTGCGAGGATAAGCATCGGTTGAGTGACCAGTGCCAGGAGGACACCGATTGTCGTTGATTCGCCCCGCCCTCCCCGTAATCCGAGGAACACCGGCCAGTTGTGACCAATGACGGTAGCCATGCCAGTTACCAGAAATACCACGTCTGGTAAGCCGACTGCCCGAACAAGCAGGACTGGCAGTACTCCTTTGGTGATGTCAATAAAGAATATAACTATGCCAACTTTCGATCCTAGTTGATGATAGGCATTGCGGGCCCCCACGTTCCCATCGCCCAAGCACCGAATATCCCCGGCGCCCAGCAGACGCCCGGCGATATAGGCCGTGGGGATGGAGCCGACAAGATAACCGAGCAATACAACCAGCCAGGCCAGGGTGTTCACCTCCTGAAGATATACATAGATTAGCTATGTATCTTAACCTAACCTGAGGCTATCAGTCAAGAAACTTCAGGTAGATAAGGATGGGCTGATTACTATATTAATGGGGCTGGTGCCGGGAGTGGGACTCGAACCCACAAGGATTGCTCCGGCGGATTTTAAGTCCGCTGCGTCTGCCAATTCCGCCACCCCGGCCTGTGGAAGCTATTTTACTGCTTTTACTGAGCCAGTTTCAAACGGGCAATAAACTACCCTTCACACCCTGAGAAGAGTGTTACTCCAGGCTTTCCCGCCAAAGGCGTCCGCTATTTCCAAACGCGCATAAGGCCAGTCATCGGGTATCCTGAAATGAGACACGGTCACATTACTCAGGTCGACCTCGGCTTTCCATTTCCCCGCCCCACCTGGGCCAGCCAGGCGCGCATGTACTATGGGTGAAGTCTCGGCTACTACCCGATTCCCCTTTTCTATGTATATCGACTTGAATTCCGGGCCGCTGGAACTGTAGAAATTACCCTGGCGGATTGAGGCTAGTATGCCTTCAGGTGAAAGCTCCGTGGCGTTGACCATTACCCATCCTCCCACCTGTGTTGGGAGACCATCGAAGAAGTGATTATCGTCCGTAGCCAGTCCAAGCATATCGATTTGTTGCCTGAGTATGGAGTCCCAGTGGTAAGTTGATTGCCCCTTGCCAAGACCTACCTCGCAGGAATGGTTGTATATTTCCAGACCATGAAAGCCGTGTCGCAGGCCTTCTGCCACCGTATTATTGCTTGCATACGGGTGAGCCCAGATAAGGAAACATCCCTGGGCCCTGGCCTTCTCCATGGCCTCAGTCAAGTCCATATCCCTCGAAATACCACCGACATCTCCAATGCAAACCGCATGATAGCCTGAACCCTGGTCGTCTCTTCCATCCAGCTCTATCCCGTCTAAAATCATAATTGGGAACTGCTCGCCCGATTCGGCCCCGACAAACGGGACCCTGTGGTCGGTAATGGAAATAAAATCATAGCCACGCTCGGCATACAATGCGCACGCCTCAGCCAGGGTCAGTCTGCCATCTGAGAGGGTTGTATGCATATGGAGATTACCCTTAAACCATTTACCGGAACAATCATACCGAAAACGCTCTTCCATAGATGACTGATTCATGACAAGACCTCCCTTACCAATGATTCAATGTACCACCACTACGTCTGCTAATTCTGCCATCCCGGTCAGTGGTAGCTATTTTACTGCTTTGAAGAAACGGTTACAACAGAGAGTTAATTATCCGTACCCCTGAGAAGAGGATTGCTCCAGGCTATTTTACCGGCAGCATCCTCAATCTCCAGACGCGCATAAGACCAGTCATCAGGCAAACGGAAGTGTATGTCAGTCATCGGTTCTTTATTAGCCGTACCTCGATACTTGTTCATTCCCCCGGCACCAACCAAACGTGCGTAGATGACGGGAGAAGTCTCAGCCACTATCCGGTTCCCCTGCTCGATAGATATTGATTTGAATAGTGGGCCGCTAGAACTGTAGAAGTTCCCCATACGGATTGACGCCATTATCGCATCACGGGAAAGCTCCGGTGCATTGACCATTATCCACCCACCCTTTTCGGCCGGAACCTCCTTGATGAAGTGGGCATCGTCGGTAGCAAATCCTAGCATATCGGGCTGATGTACCAGTGAGGCATCCCAGTGAAAAGCTCCCATGCCCTTCCCGAAGGCTATCTGGGCGATAGAGTTGAACACCTCAACGCCGTGAAAACCATGACGAAGCCCTTCAACAACAGTGTTATTGGACGTATGCGGATGGGCCCAGACAAGGATGCCCCCTTGTGTCCGTACTCTCTCAATCGCCTCATCTAATCCCATCTTCGCGGAAATACCTTTGACACCTCCAATGCAGACGACATGGTAATAGGAACCCTGGTTGTCATTAGCATCCAGCTCGATTCCACCCAAAACCAGAAGTGGGTACCGGTCATCTGTACCCCCGATAAAGGGCACTATCTTATCTGTAATGCAGATGAAGTCGTAACCTGCCTCGGCATAGAAAGCAGTTGCCTCAGCCACCGTCAGACCGCCACTGGAGTTGGTTGTGTGGACGTGAACACTACCCTTAAACCATTTACCGGAACAATCATAGCGAAAACGCTCTTCCATGGATGACTGATTCATAAATAGACCTCCACAATGAACTGGTAAAACAAATGGAGGCGACGGGCGGATTCGAACCGCCGATAGAGGTTTTGCAGACCCCCGCCTTAACCACTTGGCTACGTCGCCTCAGAACACGTGACAGGTAAAATTAACTTCTATATTGTACCGCCACAGCGTCCGCGATGTAAATAGCAATCAGATAAATCTTTCACCAGCCGCATTATAACAACTCTGCCATATAACGAACAAGCTCATGCAGCCTCCACCAGCTTGATTAGTGGCAGTGCCGTGTGCTATTTTGGTACATAGTTTACCGCGAGAAAGGAGTACAAACGTGGGCATTGTCAATTTTTCTCTGGATAATAAAGTGGCGCTGGTGACCGGCGGCAGTCGTGGCATCGGAAGGGCCATCGCGCTGGCATTCGCCGAGGCGGGAGCCGACGTAGTCGTCAGCAGTCGGAAACTCCCGGACCTGGAGCAGGTAGCCGAAGAAATCAAGGCAACCGGCCGAAAGGGGCTGGCGATAGCTTCCCACGTTGCCAAAGTGGACGAATCCAAGAACCTTGTCGAGAAGGTAAAGGGGGAGTTTGGCCGCATCGATATCCTGGTCAATAACGCTGGTACCAACCCCTACATGGGCCCGTTGGTTGATGCTGAAGAGTGGGCCTGGGATGTGGTAATGAATGTTAATCTCAAGGGGCCGTTCCTGCTAAGCCAGCTGGTTGCCAGAGTGATGCAGGAACAGGGTGGTGGTAATATCATCAATATCGCCTCCACCGCCGGTATAAATCCCAGTGGGCTTCATATGTACAGCATCAGCAAGGCCGCCCTTATAATGATGACAAGGGTCATGGCAATGGAGTGGGGTAAGGACGATATCAGGGTCAACGCCATCGCGCCAGGGTTAATAAAGACCCGCTTTAGTGAGGCCCTGTGGAAAGGGACACCCGCCGAGGACAGAGCGGCTGCTCCCGAAGATGTTGCCGGGGCAGCACTCTATCTGGCTTCAGATGCTTCAAGGATTGTAAACGGCGAGACCATAGCCGTTGGTGGTGCTAGTGGCGGGTAGCCCTCAGGGATAATTATTAATCATACGGAGTGCGGCGCTGAGTGACGCTGATAGCTATACTGCCGAGGAGCATAAGGCCTGCTAAACCCCACCAGAAGGCAGTAGTCGCCACGTAAGGCCCGATAGCCTCTTCTAGCGGAATGAAAGTGGGAAGTGCTCCCAGCATCGTTAACATACCAAGTATTCCGCATAGCGCACCTGCAATCCCGAGCACCATTGATATTATTGCCATAAAGACACTCCCGTAATACAGAATCCTAGCCTTGCTTCGCTGTATTTTAAGCTATAGTTACGATATAATCAATCCAGGAGCATCATTGATGGAGCAACAGCCGGTAATAGCAGACTCTTTTGAGCTGGGCCCATTCCGACCACCGAGTGAGGCTTTCTCGCTGCTTCTCAGGCTAACCCGGAACTGCTCCTGGAACCGGTGCCGTTTCTGCGGGATGTACAAGGGCCAAAGATTCGAGTTACGGTCGGTTGAGGAGATAAAGCAGGACATTGAGGCGGTCAAGCGTATCTACGACCGAATCGCAGGGCTTTCCTGGAAGTGGGCCATGCCCGGCCGGTTACGTGAGACAGCGCGAATGATACTATCCCGGAAGCCAGACCAGGCCACGTATAATGTTGCCCTCTGGCTGTATGGCGGTGGACAGAACGTATTTCTTCAGGACGCTAATAGCCTGATAATGCGGACTCATGAGCTAGCCGAGGTGCTGAGATTTACCAAGGAGACCTTCTCCGATGTTAACCGTATCACCAGCTACGGTCGCTCCAAGACAGCCGCCAAGAAGACACTCGAGGAGCTAGTGGAGATACACGAGGCCGGGTTGACACGGTTACATATCGGGCTGGAATCGGGAAGTGACACTGTACTCAAGTTGATGGACAAAGGGGTAACCGCCACCGAGCAAATTACAGGCGGCCGCAAGGTAGTTGAGTCCGGCATATCGCTTTCCGAGTATGTCCTCCTGGGGTTGGGTGGCCGAGGGTTGTGGCAGGAGCACGCTATCGAGACTGCCCGGGTACTCAGCGCGATAGACGCCGACTTTATCCGGATCCGTACCCTCAGTGTTAGTCCATTGCTACCGATGTACGCCGATGTCGCCGAGGGCAGTTGGGTACAGACAACCGATGAAGAAATGGTCGATGAATTGCGACTGCTGATAGAGCACCTGGATTGTAACTCCAACTTTGTCAGCGACCACATCGGCAATCTGTTACAAGAGGTTGAAGGCAAGCTGCCCGACGACAAGGGCAGGATGCTAGCCACTATCGACCGCTTCCTGGTACTATCTCCCGAAGAACGTACCAATTTCAGGATTGGCCGGAGGGCACGTATCTACACCAGCCTCGATGAACTCAATGACGCGCGCAAGTACCAGGTAGTTGAACAGATAGTTCACGAACTCAACCGGGGTGACCATGAGAACGAGCGCGAGGCGTTGAGCAGGCTGTTAGGAGAAAATTTCGAAACGCTATGACTGGACCGGAGCAGGATATCGTCAGTCTGCTTTGCCAGAGAGGACTGACCCTGGGAGTGGTCGAGTCCGCCACCGGCGGTCTGCTCTCCCACCTCATTACCAACGTTCCCGGTAGCTCGAACTGCTATCTGGGTTCGATTACATCCTACAGCAACCAGGCTAAAATCAACCTGGTGGGCGTGAGCGAAGGAAGCATCAACCAGCACGGTGCCGTCAGTCCCCAGGTGGTCGAGGAGATGGCACAGCGAGGTCGCCGGGCGCTTGATGTTGACATCTGTGTCGCTGACACCGGCATCGCTGGACCAGGTGGGTCCACCCCGGAGAAGCCGGTGGGGCTTTTTTACATTGGACTATCACACAAAGGTGGGACCTTCAGTCGCAAACATATCTTCACCGGTAGTCGTGAAGAAAACAAACACCGCGCCGCCGAGACCGCCCTTACCTGGGTGAAGGAATACCTGCAGAGTTTGGGATAATTTTCTTATTCTGAGCTAATATCACACACGCCGACAGTGCATTAATAGGTGAATAGAACCAACCAATACGAGGAGCTACCATGTCTATAAAAGAGAATAAAGCACTCGTACGCCGTGTTATTGACTTCTGGAATCAGAGAGAGCTAGAAAATTTTTTTAAGATTCTTGCCCCCGAATACATTGAGCACTTACCTACCGGTGATGTATCTCTAGAGCAGCTAAAAAATTACGCCAATACGTTTTTCACTGCCTTCCCTGATATCCATATTACTATAAAGGACATGGTTGCTGAGGGAGACAAAGTGGCTGTATTGGTGAACTGGAAAGCGACTCACAGAGGCGAATATATGGGTATCCCACCGACCGGGAAAAATATTGATGTCACCGTCGCTTTTTTAACTAGAATTGTAGCTGGTAGGTGGGTAGAATTTTGGAATGTCACTGATGTGGGTCTTATTCAGCAGCTTGGTGTAATGCCTAAGTATTTAATCCACGGTAAAAATTAGTACATTTTCCAAATATATAAATCGCACATTATTATCAATACCCAATTATTAACTTTTAATCAGGTGTCGCAGGTTCGAAACCTACACGGCCTACACTCGACCCCCTCACCATCTGCTAACATTTTGCTAACAAATTTTTTATGATCATAAATGACAAGGTGGTACCAATAAGTACCACCTAAAGCAGAATCACCAATTGCTAGGTATCAGTAATTACTTTATTTTACTCTCAGGGACAAACCTCCTGTATCTTTAAAATGATGCGCTACCCACACATCACTTTTCTTGACAATAACCCACAACAATAGTAACATTTTCTTTGCGTCTTTCATAAGATGCCACGGTGGCGGTTAATGGGGTGGGTAGCTATGCTTCACAAGAACTCCTGGCTGGCAGCATTTTGTCTCCTCCTAATTGCAGTTCCTACACTGGCATTATGTCTACAAGTCCAGGCCGCGGAAGAGGAGATAACGTCCTTCGATTCCCTCCACATCGACATCAATATCCTTTCCAACTCCGACATGGAAATCACTGAGACGCAGAAGTACTCCTTCCTGTCAGGCACTTTCCACTATGGCTACCGCTGGATTCCCCTCGATGGAGTTGATTCAATTGACGGGGTTCAGGTCTATGAAGACGGCAGCCCCTATCTGCGAAATCCTGCGGTCAAACAGTGGATAGATAACTATCAGAAAACTGGCGAGTCGCCTGCTGGTAACTATTACGCCTACCACACCTGGACTGAGGACAACAATCTGTGGATAGGCTGGTGGTACCCCGAGACGACAGGCGGAAGCCGCGTCTTTGAGGTCACTTATGTTGTCCATGGCGGGCTGCGGTTCTTCGATGATGGAGACCAGCTCAACTGGATGGCCATCTTCGGCGATCGGGACACGGCTATCGGCCAGGCGACAGTGACCGTCCACCTACCAGAGCCGGTATCTTCTACTCAACTCTTTATCGACAGCCATGGAGTGGCGGCAGAAATTAGTATAATAGACGATAGGACAATCGAATTCACCACAGGCTCAGTACCCGACAACGAGGAACTTGGTATCAGGGTAGTCCTCCCCAAAGGCATTGTGGATACTACTCCCTTCGCTCTGCGAGAACCAGAAGGGGTGGGTGAGTGGATAACCCAGACCATCGAGACAGCCAGACAATGGATAGAATATAACCCTCTCGCCATGCGCGTCATCAACTGGTGCCTGATTGGCCTGGGCATTACTCTCATCCTTGGCGGTTCTTTCTGGCTCCTGGCGATTCAGCGTAGGCGTGCTGCCGAGCCAATAATCTATCCTCCATCCTCGTATCTTACCACCCCACCCGATGACCTGCCCCCCGCCCTGGTGGGAAAGCTGATAAACGGTGCCTACGGTTTTCTGGGTGACATCTTCTATCTTGCCCAGCAGGGTTTCATAACAATCACTGAGCGGGTCGAGAAGCGCTGGTACGGTCAGAAGAGGGACTTCCTGCTGGAGCGGTGTGAGAAGACCCCACCCTACGGCTACCAGTCACACCTTATGGACCTCCTCTTCCACGGTGAGCCACGTCTCTATCTATCTGAAAACAGGCAGGTCTGGCGTAAGACGGCCGAGCGGACTCAGGAGGCACTGGACCTTGATGGAATCCGCCTCGGTCTATTACAGAAGGTCGACAGGGAAATAATTCGAACCACAGGCCGGTGGGCCAGTCACCTTGGCAGGATTGGCTTTGTATGCTCCCTTCTTGGTATTGTTATCCTCGCTCTATCCATTGTTATCCAGGCTGGTGGAGCGGCACTGTTTGTCGGCGGGATCACGTTAGCCTTCGGCGTGGCATCATGGCACCTGAACAGGGTACCGGCCCGGGTAAAAAGGACCGAAAAGGGTGCCCTAGTGGCAACACAGTGGCAGGCATACCGGTATTACCTGTGGCTTACCGCCAGGGAGAGGCTAATCCTCACCAGGGGAGCAGACCATCTGGACAGAGACCTGCCCTACGCCGTCCGATTCGGCCTCGGTAAGAAACTGGTGAGAGCACTCACCACGATGGGTAGACCAGCACCGGTCCCACACTGGTACAATCCGCACCTGATGCCTGAAGAAGATGCCAGGTCTGGGGGTGAGGAATTATCACTCCTGGACATCAGGCGTGGCTTCTATAAGTTGCTTGGCGAGGTCCGCAGGGCACTGCCGGCAATGGCACAGGTCGGGCCGGCAATCATGGTCGCTTCGTCAGAAGCAGAGGTTGATGAGGCAGCCGAGAGCCAAAGCAAGGACGATGACTAGCAGCCTGCCCGAGAAGCACGTCGTCACCTGCTTCATTGAATCAGACGGGGAAATTCTACTGCTACGACGCAGTCAGCAGGTAGGCAGTTACCAGGGGAGATGGGCTGGGGTCAGTGGCTATGTAGAGACTACCGCTGACGAGCAGTCTCTAACAGAGATAGGCGAAGAGACCAGCCTGCAGCCGATGGACCTTGAGCTACTCAAGAAGGGTGAACCCCTGTCCGTAGAAGATGAAGAACTCAATGTCAGGTGGGTGGTGCACCCATATCTTTTCCACGTTAAAGACCGGAGTAAAATTCGAACAGACTGGGAACATACAGAGACCAAATGGATTACTCCGAAGGATATCGGCAAATTCACCACGGTACCCCGCCTCAAGGAAACCCTGGACAGGGTGTATCACGGCTAGGCTGCCACCCCCATCCAGACTTTAGTTGTGGTCAGCCCTTTTCGATACGGGCTGCCATTTCCCCAGATTGAAAAGTCGGGGGAATAACGCTTTTCGGGTTTCCTCAATAACGAACAGGCCGCCACCGGCAAGGAGAGCTATCCCCCACATATCAATACCCAGAGGCACTGTTCTGAAGGCCGTCTGCAGGAAGGGTACATAGACGACGGCTACCTGCAGGATAGCGGCTATCGCGATGGATACAATCAGCCAGCGGTTACGGAAAAAGCCCAGCTGAAGGACAGTACTTTCATCGGAGCGGGCATTAAATGCCTGGAACCACTGGAAGACTACCATAGTGCAGAAGGCAATGGTACGTGCCTCCTCTAACGTCGTTCTGGCCTGTGCCCAATTGAAGACCGCATAGGTACCGACACCCATAAGAACTGTCAGATAACCAACCCGGAGTAGTAGCCCAGGGTAGACAAGGCCCACCTTAGGATGTCTGGGGTGTTGTTTGAGTTCATTATTGGATTTCGGTTCAAATCCCAGGGGGATACCTCCGGCCGTGTCAGTCACAAGGTTAACCCAGAGTATTTGTACCGCCAGTAACGGTGCCTGACCAACGATTAGTACACTGAGGATTAACGCCAGCAACTCACCGAGGTTGGTGCCGAGGAAAAAGAAAAGTACATTGCGCAGTCGGTTGTATATTGCCCGACCCTCCTCTACCGCCGCCACCACCGAGGCAAAATTGTCGTCAGCCAGCACCATATCACTGGCTTCCTTGGCGACATCGGTACCAGTTATGCCCATAGCCACGCCGATATCGGCGGTTTTTAGTGCCGGGGCGTCGTTGACACCATCACCCGTCATGGCGACAATGTGCCCCTTTTCCTTAAGGGCATTGACTATCCTCAGCTTGTGCAATGGCTCTATCCGGGCAAAAACAGAGATACTTTCCACCCGCCTGGAGAGCTCCTCATCGCTCATCTCCTGTAATTCGACTCCCCTAACAGTTTCGCCCGGTGGTAATTCCAGCTGCCTCGCCACAGATTCTGCGGTCACCTGGTTGTCGCCCGTTATCATCACCACCTTGATACCTGCCTGTCGACACAACTGTACCGCCTCTTTAGCCTCTTCCCGGGGCGGGTCGGACATCCCCATCAGACCAACGAATACCAGATTACCCCGAATGTGTTCGTCCCTGAGGTCATCCACACCCTCGGGAAGGTCAGCATAGGCAGTGGCCATCACTCTCATAGCTTCACCTGCCATTGCCTCGTTAGCACCCGTAATAGCCTGGACATCACCCTCAGTAAGTGGCACCGGGCCATCCTTATTAAGGAAATGACTGCTCAGGGGAAGAAGTTTCTCGACGGCACCTTTCACATAGACTACCCTGCCTCCATCCCGCGGGTGCATCGTGGCCATATATTGCTTTTCGCTCTGGAACGGGATTTCATCCAGGCGAGGAAAGCTCTTCTCCATCCTTTCCTTGTCCAGCCCGGCCTTGGCAGCCGCCACTACCAGCGCTCCTTCGGTGGGGTCTCCAAAGATTTTGCTATTCTCGTCCTCATCCTCAACCAGCAGGGCATCGTTGCACAACGCCCCTATCCGCAACAGCAGCCCAAGAGGCCTCTCGTCTTTCGGGTCAAGCACCTGGTCATCACGGCGGAATTCTCCTTGTGGCTGGTAGCCCTCGCCGCTCACCTCAACCCACTGGCTGTCGGTATAAACCCGGTTGACCGTCATCTCATTCACCGTTAACGTACCCGTCTTGTCCGAGCAGATAACGGTGGCTGAACCGAGCGTCTCCACCGCCACCAGTTTCCGTATGACGGCATTGCGCCTCGCCATCACCCTCATACCTATCGCCAGGACAATGGTAACGACCGCCGGCAGTCCTTCCGGTATTGCCGAGACGGCAGCAGCAACTGCTAGAAGGAATACATCCAGCCATTCCAACCCCTTCAACAGACCAACGGCCACCAGCAGGCCACAGACGCCCAGGAAAAGGACTACCAGATACTGGCTCAGCTTGCCAATGCTCTTCTGGAGGGGTGTCTTCTCCGGCTTCACTTCCTGGATAGCACTGGCAATCCGGCCTATTTCCGTGGTCATGCCGGTATTAACCACCACGGCGCGGGCCCGACCGTAGGTAATGATGGTCCCCATGTAGACCAGGTTCTTTCTTTCGGCTACCGGAACATTCTCACCGAGGGGCCCGGTCGTCTTCTCCACCGGCATTGATTCGCCGGTAAGAGTCGCCTCGTTGACCTTGAGGTTGGAGACCTCAATCAGCCGTGCGTCTGCCGGTACTTTTTCGCCCGTCTCCAGCAACAGGATATCGCCGGGGACAACCTGTCTTGCTGGCAGCACCTCTACCCTGCCGTTACGCTGAACATTTGCCCGGGGGGCTGCCATCTGGATGAGGGCCTCCATTGCCTTCTCTGCTCGTGTTTCCTGTACGAAACCAATGACAGCATTCAGCAGTAGCACCACCAGTATCACGATGGCATCGATAAAGTGATCCATGGCAAAGGAGATTGCCGTGGCCGCTAACAGGACATAGATTAAAGGACTGAGGAACTGGCGGAGAAAGACAATTACAGGTGGTACCTTCTTCTTGCCTGCAAGCTGATTGAGACCATACTGGCGTAACCGTGCTCTTGCCTCAGTCTCGCTCAGCCCTGAGGGTCGAGAGTCGAGTATCTTCAGCACTTCATCACGCCGCAGGTTGTGCCATCTTTTCTCCGCTATCTCATTCATGAAACCCAGTATATAGGGGAAAAGGTAAAACTATCAAGACATGTTGCGATATGTTAAGATAAAAGTGACCAGAGAAAGACATACCCTTGCCAGAGAAAGGTAAAACACATGTATCAGCACATTATGGTCCCGCTCGATGGTTCGGAATTGGCGGAGTGCGTATTGCCACATGTTGAATCGATTGCAACCGGGTGCAACGTAACTTCGGTAACACTGGTTATGGCCGTCCCACCCCTGCACATGTACGGTGGTGCCGAAACAAGAATCAGCCCTGAGGAGCGTGAGCACCTTGAGAAAGATAGTGTTGGTGTGGCCACTACCTACCTTGAAGAAAAAGCACGACTACTCAGAGATAAAGGAGTTATGGTAGAAACCACCGTCCTTTTCGGTAACGTCCTCGAACAACTGGTCGAGTATACCAAGAACAACAGTGTTGACCTTATCATTATCGCTACCCACGGACGCTCTGGTGTCAGCCGTTTATTCCTGGGTAGTGTCGCTGAACGATTATTCCGTCAGGCCCCCGTTCCCGTTCTGATGGTACGTGCCCCTGGCTCTGAACACGATGACTAATATTTTATCATCGCGAAGCTAACTTAACTGTGTCATAATGACTAACCGACATTGGTGGTGATAATTGTCTCTTCGGTAAGAACCGGGTTAGCTTTACCCAGTACCTCTCCATAGTAGAAGTCTATTATACTATCACTATTCAACAGTGAGTGATATTTAGAACGGGAGGATGACAATGCGGCGTATTGAAACATATATCCTACTAGCCTGTTTATTCGCGGCAGTCTCCGCAATAACTTATCTTATTCACTACTTTATATTCGAGGATGTACACCACATTTTCATTTTTATGATTGGCGACCTTGCTTTCCTTCCGCTGGAGGTATTCCTCGTGGTGATAGTAATAGAGCGCATCCTCACCTACCGCGAGAAACAGAGCATCCGACAGAAGATGAACATGGTGGTTGGTGCCTTCTTCAGCGAGATAGGTGACCAGCTTCTCCGCGGCTTACTTCACTGCATGCGGGCCAACAAGGAAATCAGCCAGAACTTAAATGTCCGCCCTGACTGGATACGTACTGACTTCAGGAAGGCGGTGAATTTCGCCAGAAGCCTTCACTACGAACCCGACTGCCAGGAACTGGACCTGGAAGCGTTAAGAGCACTACTTCTTGAAAAACGCCCATTCTTAATTACGCTTCTGGAGAATCCCAATATACTGGAACACGAACGCTTTACCGACCTGCTATGGGCTACCTTCCACCTCACTGAAGAGCTCGAAGCCCGCGCCTCACTGGACGAACTCCCAGATTCCGACATAGGTCATATCTCGGTTGATATAGAGCGGCTTTTCAGCCTCCTGATAATTGAGTGGGTGGCCTATACAGAACACCTGCAATCAAACTATCCCTTTCTCTTCTCACTTGTGACACGAATCCACCCCTTCCAAGAGACCCCCTCAGCAGTGGTGAGAATATAACTTACTCTTATCACTGACAAAGAAACTGATTGCGTGCTAAATAAATAAGGGAGCCCCACCTAAGGTGGGGCTCCCTCCTGCTATAGAGGGGGGAGGTAATAGTCCCGCCTCACACTTTATTCGGTCTCAGCAATTTCCGGTTTGACGTCTAGCTGGATCTGATTACCGGTTGCGTTTGTCCAACGGAGCGCCTTCAGAGACCCTGATGCATTAACCTGCTGCGCCTGGATTAGTCTGGGGTCATCTGCCTGGACTGGCCTGAGATCATTTACCTGCAGAACGTTTCCACTCGCGTTCACGCTGAGTGAGCGTATCTGAATCGGGACGAATCCGGGGAAGTAGCCTCCCTTTACAGCCACGAGTAAGTACAGGCCCGGCTCTTCAAAAGTATGACTGACCTCACCATTTTCATCTGTAAAGTCGATAAACTCGCCGACAAGGCTCACCAGGGATTCATAGTTCACATCGTTGGTAGCAGTCCCGGCTTCCTCTCTGAGCTTGGCTATTTCTTCCTTTAGGGCGCTAATCTTATCCCTTGATACTGCCCAAACACCGACTCCCTCTACCGGACTCTGGGTCCTTCGCTCGAAGACACCGACGGTTACTTCATGACCAACCGGGGCCATTCTCGGAGCCCTGATACCTAGAGCTTTAGGGAACTCACCGATGCGGATTGAAGCAAAACCGGGGTAGCAGCCAGGCTTGACAGCTACCAGTAGATACCAGCCTGCCTCATCAAAGGCATGGTGTACCTCACCATTCTCATCTGTAAAGTCGATAAACTCGCCGTAAATGCGTACCAGTGCCTCATAGTCAGTATCGGCAACACTCACAGCGTCCTCCCTGAGTACAGCCATCTCTTCGTTCAGTGCCAAGGCATTGTCTCGAGACAGTGCCCAGACCCCGGCACCTTCTACGGGTTCACCAGTACCACGCTCGAAGACGCCGATGGTTACCTCTTCACCAACCGGAGCCGTCCTGGGTGCCCTGATAACCAGAGCTGTGGGGACAGTCCCGATGTGAATCGGCCGGAAGGCTGGTAAGTAGTCTGGCTTGACAGCCAGCAGCAGGTACCAGCCTGCCTTATCAAAGGCATGGTGCACTTCGCCTTTCTCGTCCGTGATGTCGATAAACTCACCGTATGCTCGCGCCAGTGCCTCATAGTCTACGTCGGCAGCGGCTGTAACGCTGTCTTCTCTGAGCGGGGCCATCTCTGCTTTGAGAGCCTCGGCATTTTCCCGTGACAGGGCAAAGACCAGAGCACCTTCTACCGACTCACCGGTGCCACGCTCAAAGACAGTAATGGTGGTTTCCTCACCGACTGGAGCCGCATTCGGGGCCTTGATGCCAAGGGCTTTAACCATTGGTTTAATAGTAATGTGAGCAAACCCCGGCAGGTAGTGCGGCTTGACGGCTACCAGCAGGTACCGACCCGCCCTATCAAAAGTGTGCCGTACCTCGCCATTCTCGTCCGTGATGTCAAGGAACTCACCATACATGCGCACCAGAGACTCATAGTCTATCTCGGTTGCGGCGACAGTGTTGTCTCCTCTAAACAGAGCTATCTCTTCCTTCAACGCCTCAGCAGCACCCGGTGAAAGCGCAAAGACCAGAGCACCTTCCACCGGTTCCTGAGTAATCCGGTCGAAAACGGTGATTGTTACCTCTTCACCAACCGAAGCCCCCTGCGGGGCTCTGATACGTAGAGCTTTGACTGCCGGTCTGATGGCAATGGGCGCAAACCCGGGATAGTAACCCTCCTTAACAGCCACAAGTAGATACCAGCCTGCCTCACCAAAGGTATGTTGCACCTCGCCATTCTCATCTGTAATATCGATAAACTCACCGTAAACATCTGCCAAGTACCTGTAGTCTTTGTCAGCATCGGCAATTGTGCTGTCTTCCCTGAGCGCGGTCACCTCTGCCTGGAAAATCTCGGCATTGTCCCGCGAAAGGGCAAAAACGAAAGCATCTTTCACCGGCGTACCATTACCCTGCTCGTAGACACCGATAGTCACTTCCTGGCCAACCATAGCTATTCTTGGAGCTCTGATACCCAGGGTTGGACATAAAGGGCTTGTCCCTGTATCGTCATTGATATCTGCCTGGGCCATGGCGGGTAGCCCTGTGAAAAGCACCACCAGCACCATCAGCACCGATACCATTGCGAACCATTTCTTTTTCATCTGGGTGTTCCTCCTTCTTTCCTTGATAGTTCTCTTTTTGAACCGCGGTTGTAATAGCTATAACGCATCAGTTACTAAAAGGTTAGCTCTATATCGATACAGTACCTAAGTCAAGGGCACTATTACCAAGCTAATTAGTATCACGGACAGGCACTATGTTATTATTGTGCAGAGAGAATTCGCATTAAGCAGTGAAAACGGAGGTTCAGCGTGGAGAAAATCAGGTTGGGCAAGACAGACATGATGGTAACGAGACTGGGCTTCGGGGGCATCCCGATACAACGACTCTCCGAAGAAGACGCAGTTGCCGTTGTTAGAAAATGCGTCGAACTCGGTATTACTTTCCTCGATACCGCCAATGCTTACACCACCAGTGAAGAACGTGTCGGCAAGGCTATTGCGGGAAATCGCCAGGAGCTTATTATAGCCACCAAATCTGGTGCCAGGGACCGCGAGAACATCGAAAAGCACCTCGATTTAAGTCTGGAACACCTACAGACTGATTATATAGACCTGTACCAGTTTCACGGTGTCAGCACCTTCGAGCACCTGAAAATTGTCATGGACCCTGAAGGCCCTCGCGCCGTGGTCGAAGATGCTAAAAAGGCCGGAAAGATAAGGCATATCGGCATCACCTCCCACTCGATGGATGTCGCCAAGGAAGCGGTGAAAACAGGCCAGTTCGAGACACTCATGTTTCCTTTCAACTTCATTGCACTTGAGGCCGCTGACGAGTTGCTGCCGCTCTGCCGTGAGCACGACGTCGGCTTTATCGACATGAAACCGATGGGCGGCGGCATGCTCGACAACGCCACCGTCGCTTTCAAGTACCTCCTTCAGTTCCCCGACATCGTATATATACCCGGTATCGAGCACCTCTGGGAGATTGAAGAGATTGCCGGGATAGTCCAGAGGAGTACCGGGATAACCGCCGAAGATGAGGCTGAAATGCAGCGCCTCCGCGAGGAGCTGGGTACAAGGTTCTGCCGTCGCTGCGACTACTGTCAGCCCTGTCCTCAGGAAATCCCGATATCACTGGTGATGAACAGTGCTGGTTTCGCCAAGCGCCTACCACCGCAACGGATGTTCTCCGGTTGGATAAGCGACGGTATGGAGAGAGCAGCCACCTGTACCGAGTGTGGTGACTGCGAGGAGAGGTGCCCCTATGAGCTTCCCATCAGGGAAATCATCGCGGAGCGCACCCGATGGTATCAGGAGGCAAAAAAGCAATACCAGGAGCAAGTAGCCTGAAGATAGTGGGGGCGGTTGTTAGTATTCGGGCACGCCGGCATTACTCTCGGCGCTATAACATTACTAAATGGTCTCGTTACCAGCACAATACGTAAACGGGAAAATGCGTATTCCGAAATTGAACCCGATAATAACACTCCCGGAATACCTGTCTCCCATGGACTGTCATCATGGTTCACCCGTCTCGGTCACCACTGGGACTTAAGGATACTGCTGGTTGGTTCACTTCTGCCCGATATCATCGATAAGCCCCTGGGACAGGTCCTGTTCCGGGAGTCTTTGTCCAGTGGACGGATATTCTTCCATACCTTACTGTTTACTAGTCTTGTGGCGTTGGGGGGACTTTTTCTCCGCTACCGAACCAGCAGAACCTGGTTACTTGTTCTCTCCGCAGGTACATTTGCTCATCTTATTCTCGACGGAATGTGGCGACAAGAGTTGCTCACGACCCTGCTCTGGCCCTTCTATGGGATAGAATTCCCCAGAGCTGAACTCACCGATTGGACAGAAAACATATGGTACGACCTGCTGCACAATCCGGCCGTTTTCATCCCGGAAATCATCGGGGGCGTGGTCATCATCCTTTTTCTCTGGGTACTGGTACGCAACGGTAGGCTTATAAACTTCATCAGGCGTGGTCATCTTTCCAACTCATAAAGAGCGCCGTAATTACCTTGAATTAGCCCGCTGTTTAGACTACAATTCAATCAGGTCTAATCTATCAACAGGTATCCCCAATAACAATCTCTATATGATAGGAGCCCATGAGCAAGTTTATTGATAACCTGACCCGGATTTCACAGGCCGCCCCGCAGCCGATAGGTTTCCGAACGTCAAAAACAGAGCAACCCAAACACCAGATCCAGCTCGTTGCTGCTGTAGCGAGTGGTGACACCGGTGCCCCCGCTGACTATACCACCGGCGCTAACGCTGGACTACTTCGAGTCTCCAAGCTGGGTTCTGGTACCAGAACCACAAAGAAGGTAGTCCCACCCACACCGGACATCCCCTGGGGTATCTGGCTCGGAGGGGACGCCCGGGAGGGGCTAAAGCAGGCATTAAGGTTGGACTTTGATTTTGTCGTTTTTCCGGCCGCTGGTACTACCCTAGTTGTGCCCCCGAGTGATGGTGCCGGTATCATTATCCAGGTAGAGACATCAATCGCCGAAGGCCTGTTACGAACGGTTAACGAACTGCCGGTGGACGCGGTACTGGTTACCCCCCGACTAGAAGAAGACGACCTTATCACCTGGCACCAATTGATGCTCTTTCAACGCTTTGCCAGTTTTGTATCCAAGCCCCTGCTGACCTTGATTCCACCCGGTACCGGTGCCGATGAACTGCAACTCCTCTGGGAGGCCGGCATTGATGGGGTGGTCGTTGAGACCGGAGCCAAGCAGCCTGCCGGCGAGGTCATCCGTCTACGCCAGGTCATTGACGGACTGGAACTACCAACCGCCCGTAAACGGCAGAAGGTGGATGTCATGTTACCTCGCACCGGGCACGATGTCGAGACAATGGCCGATATCGAAGAGGAGGAAGACGAAGACGACTAGACACCTTTACCAGAGATTGTTTCGCTTCTTTTCTGGTATCGGAAAGGGCAACGAACAGCTTCGCAGTGCTATTACTGCGACATCTGCCAGGCTTTGCCTTCAGTAGTGATTGCGGGTGCAATCACCATCTCAGTCTGTTGCATCTCGCGGATAGTAGCCGCTCCACAGAATCCCATGGCAGTACGAATCGCCCCGACCAGGTTCTGGCTGCCATCGGTCATCGAGCTCGGACCGAATAGTATCTGTTTCAACGGTGCGGTGGTGCCTACGTTGATTCGGGTACCCCGGGGCAGGTCCGGATGCGGGTTTGCCATACCCCAGTGATATCCATGACCCGGCGCTTCCTCAGCCTGGGCAAAGACCGAACCAAGCATAACGGCGTCGGCACCAGCGGCCAGGGCCTTACAGATATCGCCTCCCTTATGGAAACCGCCATCGGTTATTATCGGTACATAGCGACCCGTCTCTTTTAAGTTCCGCTCCCTGGCAGCGGCACAGTCGAGCGTAGCTGTTATCTGGGGCACCCCTACGCCGATAACGGCACGGCTGGTGCAGGCTGTCCCTGGCCCAACACCAACCAGGACTCCAGATATGCCTGTTCTCATCAAATCGAGGCAGGTACTGTAGCTGACACAGTTCCCGACGACCACCGGTATTGGTATCGATGCAATAAGCTCAGGAAAAATAAGACCCCGCTCGCTCTTCGAAGTATGACGAGCGGTGGTAACCGTAGACTGGACAACAAGTATATCTCCACCGGCCTCCACAACCTGCGGGGCGACCCGCTTGGTATTGGCAGGTACCACCGAGACGGCACAGACTACTCCCCCCCGCTTGATGGCCTGCACCCGCTCGCCAATCAGGTTTTCCTTGATTGGTTCGGAATATATCTTCTGCATCAGAGCGGTGACCTCGGCATTCGGTGCCCGGGCAATCTCAGTCAGCACCTCTTCCGGGTTTTCGTAGCGGGTCTGCACGCCATCCAGGTTCAGCACCGCCAGTCCGCCCATTTTACCCAGAAGGATGGCAAAGTTTACATTGACAACGCCATCCATGGCTGAAGCCAGAATCGGGATAGTAAAGGTGAGGTCGCCAATCTTGAAGTCGGTGTTAATTTGGTCAGGATTAATCGTTACGTCGCCGGGGACCAGAGCAACTTCGTCAAAGCCGTAGGAACGGCGAAGCTGCTTGAAGTCGGGAGCAGTCATCTTCCTACTCCTTTTAATCAATAATATACCAGAACCTACTGGTCCAGTCAAGAAAATTCCGGGCAGTATTTCTACATATACTTCAACATCGACTGCTACTCTGGACTGCTCCGTTCGGTGTAGGTTATAATAACTTGGCTGAGGGAATACAAAATGCCCATCCTTTATGTTGTAGCGACTCCCATCGGTAATCTGGAGGACATATCTTTGCGTGCCCTGCGCGTTTTACGTGAGGTGAAGCTTATTGCTGCGGAGGATACCCGCAAGACAAAGCGTCTACTTACCAGATACGACATCACGACGCCTTTAGCCAGCTTCCACGAGCACACCAGGACCCCTAAAATCAACCGCATCCTGGAACATCTCGAAGAGGGAGATGTCGCTCTCGTCTCAGAAGCCGGGATGCCCGGCATCTCCGACCCCGGCTATGAAATAGTTACCGCCGCCATTCAACGAGGATTTCAGGTGGTCCCGATTCCTGGCCCGTCGGTGGTTACGGCAGCGCTGGCCGTATCCGGCCTGCCTACGGACAGATTTATCTACCTGGGCTTTCTGCCCAGCCGGTCAAGTGGCCGCTGTCGCCTTCTGGAAAGCGTCGCTGGTGAACCGTCCACGCTGGTTATCTTCGAAGCCCCCCACCGATTGACCGCCTCAATGACAGATATGCTCTCCATTTTCGGGGACAGGAGTCTTGCGGTCTGCCGTGAGCTTACCAAGCTACACGAGGAGGTCTTTCGGGGCTCTATCAGTCAAGCCCTCGAGCATTTCACCAAGCCGAGGGGGGAGTTTACCCTAGTCATAGAGGGTAAGCGAGATAGCGAAAAACCCCGACTGACCGATGATATCGAGCAGTGGCTGAAGCAAATGCGCCGCTCTGGTCTGCCCGCCCGGGAAGCGATTGCCAGGGTGGCGTGGGAGACACATTTGTCAAAGAAGGAGCTGTACCAGGCCTGGCTTAGGCTGGTTTGATTGAGATACAGACTGTGTAAGAAATATTTTAGGGAGGAATGAGCGGTGCGACAGGGTTGTATATCGTTGGGGAATGTCCAGTGTGATAACTGCGGGATAGTGATTCCCTATTCAGAGCGCTATCTGGTTATCGATGAGGAAGACGGCATTGAAACCGAAAGTGGTAAGAGTTACTACTACTGCTCCACCTGCAGTCTGGAAAAAGGCTACGCTGAGTATAGAGAGGAGAAAGGCGAGCAGACGCTGACATTTTTCCCCAGCGAGTCCTATAACGTGTGACCACTGAGACCCGTGCTGCTCGGAAAAAAGTGATGGCTGAGAGAATTCTTGTTTGTGTAGCCTGGCCTTACGCTAATGGCTCATTACACCTGGGTCAGATTGCCGGGGCCAATTTACCGGCAGATATCTTTTCCCGATACCACCGCACCAAAGGAAACGAGGTGGTCATGGTCTCCGGGTCTGACAGCCACGGCACACCGACAACCATTAAAGCCGAGCAGGAAGGTAAAACCCCCCAGGAGATTGCCGCCTACTATCAGCAGGAATTCCTCGATTGCTGGCAGAAGCTGGGTATCTCTTTTGACCTGTACACTACTACGGATACAGATAACCACGTCGAGGCGGCGCAGGACATCTTCCTGAAACTCTTTGAGAAGGGCTTCCTGTACAAGCAGACCGTTTCGCAGGCATACTGTTCCAATTGCCAGCGCTTCCTGCCTGACCGTTACGTCGAGGGTACATGTCCGCATTGCGCGTCTCCCAACGCCCGCGGCGACCAGTGTGAAGCATGTGGTAAGCTACTGGACGCTCCCGATCTCGTCGATGCTCGCTGCCGCGTATGCGGTACAACCCCGGTTTACCGCGACTCTGAACAGTTCTTCATCAGACTGCCCGCTTTCAGAGATAGACTGCTGTACTGGGTGAGGCAACAGACACACTGGAGACCGAACGTCCTCAACTTCACCACACGCTTTCTGGAAGAAGGCCTGATAGACCGGGCCTTCACCCGCGACATTGACTGGGGAGTTCCGGTACCGGTAGAGGGATTCGAGGGCAAACGCATCTACGTCTGGTTCGAGGCCGTTATCGGTTACCTCTCCGCCACGAAGGAGTGGGCCAATTTACAGGGTGACCCGGAGAAATGGCGTTCCTTCTGGCAGGATGAGTCTACCAAGAGTTATTATTTTCTCGGCAAGGACAACATCGCTTTCCACACCATTATCTGGCCGGCAATGCTGATGGGTTATGGAGACCTCAACCTTCCCTACGATGTCGCGGCGAACGAGTTCCTTACTATCGAAGGCAGGAAGCTGTCCACCAGCCAGAACTGGGCGGTCTGGCTACCGGACTATCTTTCACGGTACAACCCCGACCCACTGCGGTACATGCTCTCTATTAACATGCCGGAGACCAGCGATACCGATTTCTCCTGGCGGGAGTTTGTGCGGCGTAACAACGATGAACTGGTGGCCACCTGGGGCAATCTGGTAAACCGGGTGCTCACCTTCACCTACCGCAATTTTGACGGTTGCGTTCCCACCTATGAAGACATGGGTATCACAGACATTGAGGGGTTTCAGACAAAATACACAGAATTGGAACTAAGAGCCGAAACAACGAGGGCAAACCTCGTAGATGAATCACTCGATAACTGCCATTTCAAAGCTGCTCTGATGTACGCTATGGATTTAGCCCACGAGACCAACCGCTATCTCGATGAGAAAGCACCGTGGAAGACAATTAAAGAGGACCGAAAGGATGCTGCAAAATCACTATACGTGACTCTTAGTGTAATTACTCAGCTGAAGACTATGATGTACCCATTCCTGCCGTTCAGCTCACAAAAGCTACACGAAATGCTGGGATTCAAAGGCAGAGTGGAGGATTATGGCTGGAAATGGCAACAGTTACAGCCTGGACAACGGCTTCAAACGCCACAACCACTGTTCACCAAACTGGACGATAAGGTCGTAGAAGAGGAGACCAGCCGACTGGGCTCGGCATACTAACGATTGGCTAATCGCCTGTAAACGAAGGGGGACATTCTTGGAGCTAAGCGATATTTATAGACCCGTACAGGAAGACCTGACAGCGGTACAGGCGGAGCTAAAATCAATCTGCCAGGTCGGAAATCCCTATCTTGCCGAACTCCTGGAATATAGTCTCATAGGGGGTGGCAAGAAGATTCGGCCCATTCTGGCCCTCCTATCTGCCAAGTCCTATAATTATAACATCGATACCCTGATGCCAATAGCCATGGCAGTTGAACTGCTGCACCTGGCTACCCTAATGCATGATGATACCATCGATAACTCCGCCGTACGCTGGGGCAGACCAACAGTCAATAAGCTATGGGGCACCGAGCAGGCCGTACTCCTGGGGGATTATCTGTTTGCCCAAACGGGTGAGCTGGTGGCAAGAACAGACAATCTACGCGTAATCAAGCTCCTTCCCCTCACCCTGATGATTATAACCAGCGGCGAAATAGCCCAGTCCCAAAGCGCCTTCGAACTGAAGCAGGCTCGTAAGAACTATCTGCACCGGATTGCAAGCAAGACCGCCGCCCTTTTCGTTATGGCAACGGAGTCCGGGGCAATCCTCAGTGAGGCGCCCGAAGAAGGGGTTGAGATAATGAGGGAATACGGGCACAACCTCGGCATCGCTTTCCAGATTGTGGATGATATCCTAGACTTCATCGGCACAGAGGAGGAAATGGGTAAGCCGGTCGGTTCTGACCTGTCTCAGGGCACCCTTACCCTGCCGGCGATGCTTCTCCTCGAGCATTACCCCGGCAAAGATAACCCAGTAAAGCAGCTATTTCACGCCAAGGACGGCGAGAAGTACATCTCGCAGGCAATCGAACAGGTGCGTAACTCACCAATCATTGAAGAGTGCTTCGAAGTCGCCACCGATTACCGCAACCGCGCGTGTCGGCGTTTGGAGCAACTACCGAACACCGAAGCCCGCCAGTCACTGTGTGAACTGGCAGATTTTATCATCAACCGACGGAGATAGAGGACACATAATAAGTACAGCGAGAGGGCAATCGCCGTTCAGTCAGACGGGGCTGGAGACGGCTCGGTGAGAATCGGCCCCACTACCGGGGCTTTTCTGGCCCGGCGTTTTTTCTGAGGCTTATGTTTCTCTTCAGCCGTCATCGCGGTATCGGCAGCTAGCACCTGTGCTTCTGTCTCGGATGGTACCTCCGCCTTCAATACCTCTTCCAGCTCCTCACCACCCAGAGTTTCCCTGGCAATAAGCGTCTTTGCCAGGTGCACTAGTTTCGCCTTGTTCTCCGTGAGGACTTTAGTGGCTACCTCGTGAGCATTACGGATAATCTTATCAACCTCGCGGTCAATCTCAAGGGCAACCCTGTCGCTGTAGTCCTTCTGCTCCGAAATTTCCCGGCCGAGAAAGACCATCTCCTGCTTGTCACCAAAGGTCCGCAACCCCAGTTTGTCGCTCATGCCGAAGTCAGTCACCATCCGGCGCGCCAGATTGGTGGCCCGCCTGATGTCATCTTGAGCCCCGGTGCTCGCTTCTCCGAAGATAAGCTGCTCGGCCGTATGTCCGCTGAGAAAACCGGATATCATATCATTAAACTGGGACGGCGTCATCATGTAACGGTCTTCAGTCAAATGCTTGGTGTAACCGAGCGCCATCCCCCGTGCCACTATCGAGATCTTATGCGGCGGGTCAGCGTTGGGCAATATCCAGGCCACCAAAGCATGGCCGGCCTCATGATAGGCAGTGATTTCCTTCTCTTTATCGCTTATCCGCCGGCTCTTCCGCTCCGGACCGGCGATTACGCGGTCAATGGACTCTTCGAAGTCCGGCATATGGATGGACTTCTCATTACGCCGGGCAGCCAGTATGGCCGCCTCATTGACCAAATTAGCTAGATCAGCGCCGCTGAAGCCAACTGTCTCCTTAGCCAGCACATCAAGGTCAACCGCCTTGGCCAGAGGCTTGCCTTTAGAGTGGACCTGCAAAATGGCCACCCGCCCGGCGACATCAGGCAGGTCAAGTACGACACGACGGTCAAAGCGTCCGGGTCGCAGCAGAGCCGGGTCGAGGATATCAGGCCGGTTGGTCGCTGCCAGTACAATCACACTGGTGTTGGTGTCAAATCCATCCATCTCGGTAAGAATCTGGTTCAGGGTCTGCTCTCTCTCATCATGGCTACCACCCAAACCGGCTCCCCGGTGCCGTCCCACGGCGTCAATCTCATCAATGAAGATGATGCACGGTGTATTACGCTTCGCCTGGTCGAAAAGGTCGCGTACACGTGAAGCGCCAACGCCGACAAACATCTCAACAAATTCACTACCACTTATCGAAAAATAAGGTACCCCGGCCTCACCGGCAATAGCCCGGGCCAGCAATGTCTTACCTGTGCCGGGCGGCCCCACGAGCAGGATACCCCGGGGAATACGCGCCCCGACGTCCTGAAACTTCTCACGGGATTTGAGAAAATCAACTACTTCCGCAAGCTCTTGCTTGGCCTCGTCAACACCGGCAACATCATCGAAAGTCACCGAAGGCTTATCGCCCGGGAACAGTCTCGCCCGACTCCGCCCGAAGCTCATCGCCTGGGTATTAGCCCCCCGGGCGCGGAAAAAGAGGAAAAATATCAGACCACCCAGGAGGAGGAGGGGCAAGAAGCTGAGTAATATATTCCCCCAGTTCAAGCCAGCGGGCCTGATATCATATTTCACACCTTCAAGGACAAGACCTGCAATCTCAAATATGCTGGTCTCACCCTTATAGCTCCTTAGTTCTCGGCCATCTTTTGTGGTAGCCGTTATCCACTCACCCTCAACAATTAGCTCCTCTATCTGGTTGTCTTGCGACTCGCTAATAATTTCGCTCAGGGGAATTTCCTCAGGGCGCGGTCCAGATGGTTGAAGGGCAAAGGCAATCAAGGCAATCCCACCAACCAGGATTGCCACGTAAAGCAAGCTGATTCGCCGCCACCTCGGCATCATATCCTCTCCGAACAGTGAACCTTAGGCTCTATCTTTACTATTATAGCAGAACAGGTGCCAATGTGGAAGGTGATAGTCTTGTTCATATGATTAGCCACGCTTCTATATTCTCTTCTAACCTCACCCCCTGTTTAGTAGTGGTGGCCCCATCCCCCTGTATCCCCCTTCCCCGGTGGGGAAGGGGGAATAATAAGAAAGAGGGGCTAGCGTCCCTCTTCAACTCCACCTCTTTAACGGTGTTTGGAATGCTTATTTGCCCCAGAAATTTCACCTCTTTACACTTCCTGTTTGCAGGCACTACCCAATTTCTTGATAGAACAGTACGGCACGCTATAAGGTGCAAATGACCACTGCTGGAAGTCTGGTCCCTCACCGTTCTGGGGAGTCCAGAGGGGTGTCCCCCTTGTACCCCTCTATATGTAATAGAGATACAGCTATCCGAATCAGTCAGCTACCTCGATACTCTCAATAGTCAATTCTCTACCATTGGTCAGAGTAATATTGGTATCACCACATTTAGGGCATACAATCGCCATTTCCCCGGAGGCGAACTCCTCTCCACAGGCAGAGCACGTATAGCCAAGAGGCACCTCTTTAATATTTAGAGTAGCCCCAGCCATATTAGTATCTGCGGTTACTATGCTGAAACAGAAAGCTAACTGCTCCGGTACGACCGCCGCCCACTTCCCGACGGCAATATTCACAGCTTTGAGCTGTTCGACCCCATGGCTGACCAGCTCTTTCTCTACAATATCAACGATGCTTTGAGCAATAGACATCTCGTGCATAGACTTATCTCAGGTCTCGACTGTATCTACAGGCTAATAGCCACCGATTACTGTTGAGGTACTAATGTAGAGTTGATAACGCTTCACAACAGTAGTGAAAATCTCATACTGAACGGGCATCTGATTAATAGACTAATAGGCAAAAGGCATGCCCTGCATGCCCTTGAGATACTTGATCTCTCCGTCATGCCACCAACCGTGCCCAATTAGAAAGGCACGCACTGTTACGGCGATAGTTCGTCTCGGCCGCTCAGGGTCGGGGGCACGCTCCAAATCAGCGTCCTCTAGAGACCCGAAGTAGTCCGCAGAGCACTGGGACACACGCTCAGCATAGGCAATAAGGTCAGCAAGCGGCAGTGCGGCAACACCCTTTACCTCAGGTTCCTGGAAGCCAACACCCGATGCCTTTACGTCTATACCCAGCTTCTCATACCATTTTTCGGTCTCCCATGCCGGCGGCTTACCCTGAAACCCGTGTATCATGTTGTCCTGGACCCGCATGAAGTGCCAGAGGATGAAACCGATAGGGTTAGCATTGGGGGCAGGTTGCCATTCCGATTGCGGCTGGGTCAGTGGTTTTACGTCATCAATAATCGTGCTGTTGAGGCCAGTTACAGACCCATGGATGAATTCCGCCACATTCATTTCATTCTCCTCCTTGTCTTTATGCTAGTTTCCTGTGTTTCTATTAGGTTATGGCTCATCTGCTTTCATCAAGCCGGTCCCAACAGATCATGGTAAGTGTTCTGCAGGAGCAAGGCATCGTCTTCTAGATTGGGACTTTCGCAGACTACCATCCCTTTGACATCATAGTCTTTCAGGGCCCTAATAAATTCTATGTACTGAAAATCCGATTCGTGCATGTTCAGGTGCTTGATTTCGCCCTTCTTTCCATAGGCTATTCCAGAGACGTGGATATGGATATCGTCCAGGGCATCCCGACCCAGCCGCTCCTCAACTCGCGAGAGAATAGAACTAAACTCATCGTAGGAGTTATTCTTACCGTCTCTGGCATGATAATGAGCAAAATCAATGCAGGGAGCCACCATTTCGAGCTCAAGGGACAGGTCAAGCAATTCCTCAAGACTACCGAACTGCGTCCCCCTCCCCATGAGTTCGGGGCGAATCCAGACTTTAATGTTCTCCTGACTGAGCTGCTCCAGCACTTCTTCCAGTTGCTTCTTTACCGTCCGGTAGGTCTGCTCCGGCGGGTCACCAAGATAGAAAGCCGCATGAAAAGCGACACTGTGAGCCCCGCACCAGGAAGCAATCCTTGCCGTCTGCAGTATTCTTTCCTGGCTAGCCCTGACCTTCTCCGGTTCCCGGGCATTGAGGTTGATGTAGTATGGTGCATGAGCGGTGAGTTTCACCCCAGTCCTGGCAGCCGTTTCGGCAACAACACGAGTGGTTGTTTCACCCATACTAGCACGCCGGACAAACTCCATCTCCATACAACCCAGTCCAAGCTCGGAAACACGCTCGATACCACTGGCTGTAGATGGCTTCTTAGTACTATGGGGAGTGCCCGCCGTACCAAAAAGTAATCCGGTCATGATCCAATTTACCCCCCAAAGGCATAATATCTTTAGCCTGCCTGACTGTCAAGAAAATGGGCGTGTCCATGCGATTAGTGATGCCCCTGTTTGGTAGTGGAAGCCCCATCCCCCTGTGTCCCCCTTGCCGAACTGATAATCCGACCAGTGTTATACCCTTCTTAACTGAGTTGGATATCCAGTGACCACCACGAGGTCTTAATCAGGTTTTTTGTCAGGTAACGAATTGTTGTGTAATTCGGTAGACGTAGGAGCACTCGACTCTTAATCAGGGCATAGTTGATGCGGGTTGTTATTTATGTTCGAGTTAGTACCGACGACCAGAACACTACCAATCAATCTATAGTACTGGAGGATTGGGCAAAGCAGTGTGGCTTTCAGGTTGTCGGGATATACAGTGAACGTGAATCAGCTTGGAAAGCTGGCCACCAAAAAGAGCTGGCGAAGTTGGTAGCAGACGCTCGACGCCACAAATTTGATGCCGTGCTGGTTTGGAGCCTCGATAGGTTATCAAGGGAAGGTGCTCTAGCCATATTGAAGTTGGTTGATAAGCTGAGGATATACGGTGTACGCGTTCTCAGTTACCAGGAATCGTGGACCGAGGCCCCTGGAGAACTGGCTGAGGTGCTCTATGCTCTTTCGGGTTGGGTAGCACGGATGGAAAGTCAGCGGAGATCGGAGCGAACGAAGGCAGGATTAGCCCGGGCCGTAGCTCAGGGTAGGAGGCTAGGCAGGCCATCTGGTTCAAAAGATAAGAGAAAAAGGAAGAAAAGAACAAGATTCCCTTAACTATAAATCGTTGGTTTTTAACAAGTGCCACGGGCAGGTCCCGTGGGTATCTACGAAATCCAACGGTGCCAAATAATCCAAACTTTCTTGTAAGTTCGGAAAACATTACTTTCATTTGTTCTATCATTGCTTTCCGCGGCATATAGTCAAAAGTTGTTCCGTAAGTTGATAGATCTTCTACTCTCATCTTTGCTCCTCTTTTTCATTGTTCAACCTGATTGTCACGTTTTAAGTACTTCTCTTTAGATCAAATGCACATATCGCATTGTTGGGCGCTGTTGATTTTCAGTGCAACTGAATGCTCACGGCATTCAGGCTGAACCACAACCGTACCAAGGCTTCTCATCCATTTCAAGCTGAAGACCGTCTGAGAACTTGTTAAGGCCACTGAACAGATCAACGACTGTCATTAGTTCGGTTATACCCTCATCATCAAGACCGAGCTTCCGCGCCGCGGAAGTGTGGACCTCGGTTCAATACCTGCATCCGTTTACCGTGGATACAGCCACGGCGATGATTTCCCTGGTTAGCTTATCAAGTTTACCCGGTCTTTGCATGATTGCTTTAGTCTTGTTCCATTGTGTCTCAAGATACTCCGGGATGGGCGCCATCGCCCGGTACAGGTTCGGCACGAAGTCTATTCCGAGCTTTTCCTTTATTTCCTCGAATATCTCCTTAACTCTTCCAGTTGCCTCTTCCTCTGGAATTAATTTAATAGAACCCATAATCACTCTCCCTCTAAGTCAGATACGAGTGAAAAGTACATAAATAACCTTCTTCCCACCAATTCGTACTCATTCACTGTGCCCAATAAGCAGTCTTCAGCCTCAATAGAATCGACGAGGCTGAAGCCATATGCAATCTTGTCTTTATTTTGGCGGCTACTCTACCACCTTGTTCAGTGGGCAGAATGTCATTGGGCAGCTTCTTATTACTTCTGGTTGTTCTATTCCCGCTGGTGTTTTACCGGTGGGACTTTCGCTGGTTGATGTCTTCACTTGTGCTTTCTTCTTTATGCTTCTCCCAATTAGTAATACCATAAATCCTATGAGCATTAGTATTCCTAGAATCACTAGAACATTAGCCACTACCACTGAAGCTACAATTCCCCAGTCCATTTGTTGTCTCCTCCTTTATTATTCTCCCAGATGTACTTAACTTTTTTACTGCGCCATCGCATGATAGGGGTGGTCGCATTGGAATATCCAGTGACAGACAGGTATCACATTATCAAAAATACAGGCTACGATGAAGAAAACTATTATTGCTTGCCAGAATCCCTATTATCAGTTAGTGATGTCTCTCCATTGCTCCAGATATTGCTGCCATTTTTCCCTCTAAATATAATAATTTTTCCCGAACACATATAACATCCGTTCTCTTCAGTAGTTCCCAAATCTATGTGGCGGACAGCATTGACTGATAGACTTCACATTCTTTACACAATACAATCTTCTCGGCCCATGTATTGTACATTCTCCCCTGACAAAATGTCCCATTTAAAAACCAACAGAAATGTCTTGCCTGTAATTCCCATACTATGCAGTTATTTCTCCATTCATCAGGACAGTTCTTGATATCCCAACAAGGTCGAACACCTCTGTCTGCAGTTCGCTTCAGGGATAGAAGGAGTAGCATTTCACGCTCAATATACGAAGGAATATTCCTCCAACCCTGTTCAAAGCTTTGTATTGCCTTGGGAGAAACACACAATAGTTGAGCTAGTTGTTCTTGGGTCCTACCTAAGACATGTCTGACTTGAGAAAATTCTTTTTTGTCCATCTCATGTAAAAAGTATCTTTTTCATTTTAAATTATACCACATTGTGGTTGAATAATACTACCACATTGTGGTATTATATCACTATAAATATACTATTTGCCCTGTATTCTTAATATTAAACTATCACCTACCCTATTTAAGAAGGAGGTAAATTATGGATCAGCTCAAGCAGTATATCGCCCTAGAAGGGCGATATACACTCACACTGGATAGCCTATCAAAGGACAACACAAATCGTGCTGGGGAAAAGGCAACTAATCTTGGTGAACTACTGTCCGCCGGATTCCCTGTGCCTGACGGATTCGTGGTAACCACGGATGCTTTTGATCGGTTCCTTCTAGCAAACAACTTAGACTGTAATGCTTCTCAGGAAAAAGCTGAGGATGCAGTTGTGCCCTCTGATGTTGCCGAAGCTGTTAAAGCGGCGTTAGCAGAACTCGGTAATGGTTCTGTAGCGGTACGATCATCCGGAGTAGCTGAAGATCTACCCGATGCATCCTTTGCCGGACAGTACGAGACAGTTCTTGATGTTCGTGGTGAAGATGACTTGATGTCAGCAATTCGTCATTGCTGGGCATCAGCTTTTAGCGAGCGTGTTTTTACATATCGTGGGGGAAAGGATAAACAGAATAATGCCGGCATGGCTGTACTCGTTCAGCGTATGGTGCAAGCAGATGCTGCTGGTGTTGTCTTTACCGCTAATCCGGTCACCGGCAACCGGACCGAAGTGGTAGTTAACGCGGTCGAGGGTCTTGGTGAGCGATTAGTTGCTGGTCAAGCCTTACCTGACGAGTGGATTGTTAGAGACGATGAGGTGATTTGCCAGCGTGCTCCCGAAGGTGCCATCAACGCTGATCAAGCCAAGTCTGTAGCCGAGCTGGCACGCCGTGTGGAGCAGTATTTCGGTCCGCCACAGGATATTGAGTGGGCACTTACTGCAGGGGAGCTGTTCCTCCTCCAAGCACGTCCCATTACGGCGCTTCCTCAACGCCTTGAGTTGTCCGTCCCCAGCGAGGGATTCTGGATGAAGGACGCCGCCCATTTCACTTCTCCGATCACCCCGTTTGGCGCATCAGTATACCTACCAGCATTGGATTATGGTATGGCAACCATGTGTCAAGAATTTGGCTTGCCGATTGAGGGTATCGAGCAGCGGTCAATCGGTGGTGAGGTTTACGCGCATATCATTCTACCAGGCGGTAACGAACGGTCAGGCCCAGCACCACCCTCGTGGATTCTCTTCCTAGCTATGCGCATCATACCAAGTATTAGACGACGGCAACGAATCGCCAGAGAGGCTTTCCGGACTAAACTTATGGACCGAACAATAGAGCGCTGGTATAGTGAATGGCGTGATCAGTTTAATCAGAAAGCCCATGATATCCTCAGCGTGAACCTGACTGAACTTGATGATGAGGAATTACTTCGTCACCTTGATCAAACAATAGACTTCCTACGCTGGGGTCAGGCCGTCCATTTTCGACTCATGATGCCTTATCTGCTTAGAAACTATGAACTTACCGAAGTATGTAGGCAGTTGCTTGGTTGGGATACTGCCAAAGCGATGTTACTGGTCTCCGGGACTTCTAAGACTTCATCTGAGCCAGGACGAAAACTGGTTGAGTTAGCTGCTTTTATAAGTCGCTACCCGGCAGCTAAAAAGATAATTTCCGATGGTATTAATGTGATTCCTCGGCTGTATCAGGCTGAGCCCAAAGTAGCCGATGCCTTAGATGCGTATCTGAGAGGATATGGGCATCGAACTACCAACTACGAACCAGGAAGTCCGACAATTGCAGAAAAGCCCGACCTACTTGTGAGCCTCCTTCGAGATCGTATAAATGGCACAATATTCCCAGAAGCCAGTGATCCGCGAAAGATCCGTGAAGAAACTATCAAGCGTGCTCGACTTGAGTTAGCAGTGCAAAATCCTAAAAATAGCAAACGCTTCGAAAAGGCTCTTGAGGCTGCCCAGCAAACAAATCCCGTGCGCGAAGACAATGTATTCTATACCGATAACGTACCTAACGC
The DNA here is from genome assembly GCA_020342155.1 of Dehalococcoidales bacterium. Lineage (GTDB taxonomy): Bacteria > Chloroflexota > Dehalococcoidia > Dehalococcoidales > Fen-1064 > W589. The sequence continues at coordinate 1,396,517 of CP070842.1, read as the reverse complement.
TCTTGTACGCTATGCGGCTCTCGAGATCGGTCGTCGGCTTGTCGATCGTCGTATCATTGCTGACCACTTGGACGCCGTTTACCTCGAGGACACAGAGCTTCGCTCTGCACTAAACGGGGAACAGCAGGACTTTTCGACGTTGATTAAGGACCGTAAGTCTGAGCAAGCTTGGGTGGCAGCCCATCCTGGACCGTCGTCGTATGGCAAAGAAGCCGAACCACCAGATCCTGGTATTATGCCTGAACCGTGGCGCACCATGACCAGAGCGCAGCTTTGGTTTATGAACGTTGGACTTACGGTATCTCCCGGTGCTTCCACTAATAATGAGATTACGGGAGTACCCGGATCACCTGGTCGCTACACCGGGATTGTCCGTATAATCCGCAATGAGTCCGAATTCTCTCGATTGATGCCAGGTGATGTACTTGTCTGCCCTGTCACTACCCCGGCATGGTCAATGCTTTTTACACAAGCTAGTGCTGTCGTTACCGATAGTGGGGGCGTTCTGTCACATACTGCAATCATTGCCCGTGAGAATGGTCTTCCAGCAGTTCTAGGGACGAGGGATGCGACTCAGCGTCTGGTAGATGGACAAACCGTCACTGTCGACGGGAGCAGAGGAGTGGTTGAAATTACGGCAGTTTAATAACAAGGTTTTTTAGATTTAACAATGTATGAGATTTCAAGTGACCATTCGTGTGATGAGGGAACAATGAAAACACATGGCGATTGTACAAATGAAAAATGATTCTCAATCTTCCGCAGTTCTCCAAGTATACAACGTATGCAAAGAATATGTTAAAGGTGTGCTCGTAAATGACAATATTTCCTTGTCGTTGCAAGAAGGTGAAATATTCGGTTTATTAGGACCTAATGGTGCCGGCAAGACAACCCTAGTTAACCAGATAATTGGTCTGGTGAAACCCGACTCAGGGAGGATTACGCTGGACGGTGTCGACGTTATTGCCAAGCCCGGTTATGCCCGACAGGCCTGCTCTTTACAGGCTCAAACCCAGGTGCCTATTACCGGGCTTACCACCAGGCAGGCAATTGAGCTGGTGGGCAGGGTCCGTGGAGGTGATGCCAGACGTGTACGAGAACGAGCACGGGAGCTGATTTCCCAGCTGGAGATGGAAGAATGGGCAAATAAAGCTGCGGAGAGTTTTTCCGGGGGAATGCGCCGTCTGGTCGCCTTCTGTATGGCAGTGGTTGTGCCGGGTCGTATCGTTATACTTGATGAGCCAACGAATGACGTTGACCCCTTGCGACGTCGACTCCTCTGGCAGCAGGTACGAGCTCTTATAGGCATGGGTTCCACTGTGCTGCTGGTGACACATAACGTACTTGAAGCGGAACGGGCTGTCGACCGCCTGGCAATCGTAGACCAGGGTAAAGTTGTTGGAATGGGAACACCGGGTTCACTTAAGGAAAATGGTAATGAAAACATGCGGCTCGAGCTTACTCTGGAGCCGAGGGTAGACGCACCAGCACTACCGGAGTTTATACAATCGACCGTGTTCACTGGTCGACGCCTGGTTGCCAGATTGGCAGAAAGGGATATAGCACCGGCAATGCAATGGGCGCGCAGTCTTAAAGAAGATGGCGTAGTGGAGGAATTCTCCATTGGTCCGACTACTCTAGAAGATGTGTACGTGAAAATGGTCGGTCGGGCTGATGCACAGGAGCTGCCGGAAAATGAGGTGAATCATGACACAGTCGCTTCGTAGTTACGGTCTTATGCTGAAGTGGCAGGCACTCAGTAAAAAACCGATACTGGCCCTTACCCTGGTTGTCCAGGTCATGATTGCCACCGGTTTCATTTTTGGTCTCGGGTTTTTTTACCGCGAGATTACACCGGATACGGCTAAGTTTATTACTACCGGTGCCCCGACCATCATTTTGATGACAGTTGGACTGGTACTGGTGCCTCAGATAGTAGCCATGGCCAGAACTGAAGGCACCTTTGACTATATCTGGTCTTTGCCTATACCAAGACTGGTTTACGTCGCCGCCGACGCCACAATCTGGGTATTGATTGCCTTACCGGGTCTTGTTTTAGCACTAGTAATAGGAGCCATTCGCTATAATTTTGGGCTGGAGATAAGCCCGCTGGTTATACCCGCCGTGCTGCTCATATCGGCAACCGGTATGTTTTTAGGGTACTCTATTGCTCACGGAGCCCCCAGGCCGGAGATGGCGAACCTGGCTACTCAGGTTATAGTGTTCGCCATAATGTTATTCTCGCCCGTTATGTACCCGATAGAGCAGCTACCAGACTGGATGGCGGCGATACATCGGGTGTTGCCGGTAAAGTACATGGCAGACCTTTCGCGGGGCACTCTCACAGACATGGATGTCAATCTCGGGCTGGCTTTTGGTGTTGTTGGGGCCTGGTGCTTGGCAGGATTCATTATAACGTATGCCCTAGTACAGCGTAGACGCTAATTAAACAGATAGCTGCATCATGTAAATAGGAGGAACCTTGTGCAAAATAGTAATATTATTCAGGCGACAGGCGTTCACAAGAGCTATAATACTAGTAAAGTGACAGTAAACGCCCTCAGGGGAATTGATCTTAGTGTAATACGGGGCGAAATGGTGGCTGTCATGGGCCCCTCTGGATGTGGTAAAACGACTCTCCTTAATGTCTTGTCTGGGCTGGATGATGTCACAAAGGGCCAGGTGGTTATTGATGGTTCACCGATCCATACCATGTCCGATAGGCAGTGCACACGCTACCGAGCCGAGAAGATGGGATTTGTCTTCCAGTCCTACAATCTGCTCCCTGTTCTCAGCGCAGTGGAGAATGTCGAATTCCCCCTCCTGATGGCGGGGGTAAAGCAAAGCGATGCCCGCAGGCGAGCACAGGAAGCTCTGGCTCTTGTGGACCTATCAGAGGAAGCCCCCAAGCGTCCTGCAGAAATGTCCGGAGGCCAGCAGCAGAGGGTGACTATTGCCAGAGCACTGGCCAACGAGCCTGCTATTGTGTGGGCTGATGAGCCTACAGGCAACTTGGATAGCGAAAATGCTGCCGAGGTAATTGACCTGCTATGCAGACTGAATAAGGAAAAGTTGCAGACCTTCGTTATCGTCACCCATGATCTTGCCGTAGGTCGCAAGACGAATCGGATTCTCCGGATGGCGGATGGACAGATTGTGGAAGAGCTTTACATGGATGCCAATTAGAACCTGTCCTATCTTATAAAATACTGAGAGAAGCTTAAGGAGGAAAAGCATGTTCGCAAGAGTGACGTTATTTGAGATTGACACGCTGAGAATTAGTTTGGACGACGCGCTGGAAATGTATAAGGAATTAGTTGTACCCGAAGCACAAAAACAGGAAGGATATGAGGGTATGTATGTAATGCGTACCCCCGAAGGCAAGGGCCTTATAATGAGTCTGTGGGCGAGCGAAGAAGCAGCAACCGCTGGCCTGGTGAGTGGATACTACGATGAACAGTTGGCCAAGTTCGTGACCTTCTATCGTGTGCCACCCGGTCGTGAGCACTACGAGGTAGTTTTTGCTGAACCGTCGAGTGCAATAAATACCTAGATTCTCACCACTGATGTAGATATTTTCACAGAGATCAATAGGAGACGGGATGGAGAAACTATTTGGTATACCTATAGATCAGCTTATGGTAGCCTTACTAATCATCTTCAGCTTGGGGATTGCTGTAATGATCGTGGTTGTCATGCGAAATCGGGTGATCTTCAAATTGGCGGTTCGTAACGCTCCCCGGCGTCGTGCACAAGCAATTCTTATTGTAATGGGGCTGATGCTAGCCACCATGCTTTTCTCTGCCTCGTTAACCACCGGAGACACCCTGACGCATTCCATACGGGTCCAGGCACTCCAGGAAATTGGTGAAATAGACGTGGTAATAGAGGCAGAAGCACGGCAGACGTCTGGCCAACCTAGTTATTATGACGAGGCCTTTTTTCATACGGTGCGGGACGGCCTGGTGGATGTATCTGAAGTCGCAGGAATAGCCCCTCTGATCACCGAGGTTGCTCCGGTTATCGTGCCAGATGCTGGATTGAATGAAGCCCGGGTCAACATCCTTGGCTATGCTGAGCAGTGGATGAGCGGCTTTGACCGACTGGAGGACAAGCAGGGAGGAATACTCTCTCTTTCTGACCTGGCTCATGGTCAAGTGTATATAAGCAACATGCTGGCCGAAGAGCTGGTAGTAAGCCCAGGCGATACAGTGTACTCGTATTTAGGATCCGTACCTACCGTCTTGGAGGTGGTTGGATTATACGAGAAGGGAGCGAATCCTTCCGGTGATTTCTCACTGGTAATGCCCCTGCCACAGCTACAGGAACTGACAGGCAACGAGAATAAGATCAATTCGATTATTATCACGAACCAGGGAGATTCCGTTCAGGGTGCCCGGCACACTGATACGGTATTATCCCGTTTGGAACCCATTTTAGAGGCGGGTACCCTGGAGGCCACTCCTGTAAAGCAGGATGCCCTTGATGATGCCGACGAGGCCGGTAGTGCCTTCTCTACCATCTTTCTCATTTTTGGGCAGTTCTCCATCGCAGCCGGCATTTTGCTCATCTTTCTCATTTTTGTCATGTTGGCCGCGGAGCGGAAATCGGAGTTGGGTATTACCCGTGCCGTTGGTGCACAGCGTGGCCATATAGTGCGCATGTTCGCCTTCGAGGGAGCCATATATGCTCTTGTCGCTGCCGTCATAGGTAGCCTGCTGGGAGTGGCGGCAGGGTGGGGGATGGTTCGTATCATCGCCATTGCCTTTGGCCAGGCGGACCTTGAACTGACCTTTGCCTTTAACTGGCAGAGTCTGGTACTGGCCTACACCATGGGTACGGTACTGACCTTCGTTGTGGTCATGATTTCATCATGGCGGGTTAGCCGCTTGAACATTGTAAGAGCCATCCGTGACATCCCCGAGCCGACAGTTAGTCGCAAGAGCATCAGGGGATTGATCCTGGCTATCCTCCTGCCGGTTGCAGGAATTCTACTTACAGTAGCTGGCCTTCAGGGAGAACAGCTGGCTATGTTCATGCTCGGAGTATCGCTTGTTATCATCGGCGTACCGCTACTGGCCAGAAGGTTCGGTTTACCGGACCGGGCCGCCTTTACCATAGCCGGTTTGGGCGTAGTGGCGTGGTGGTTTTTGCCGGCTGATACGCTGGAGTCTGTCCTACCGGAGATGCAACAGGGGATGGAAATGTTCTTCCTCTCCGGTATAATGCTCGTGGTTGGAGCGGTGTGGACCGTCATCTACAATTCAGACATTTTACTGGGGGCTGTGGTGCGCATCTTCGGACGTATCCGGGGACTACCCCCAGTGCTCAAAACTGCTATCTCGTACCCGATGCAGAACCGATTTCGTACCGGCATCACCCTTACCATGTTTTCTCTGGTAGTGTTTACCCTCGTCGTGATGGCCTTTATTATTAATAGCATGACAGTTATATTCGAAGATACCGAGAGACTTTCCGGAGGCTTCGACATCCGGGCCAATACCAGCTACGCTAATCCTATCCCGGAAATTCGTACTGCGCTCCAAAAGAGCGAAGAGGTTGAACTGGATGACTTCCAGGCCATCAGCAGTCTAAACGGAGCGCCGGTGAAGGTAAAACAGGAGGGAACGGACCAGGAATTCACTGATTTCTACCTTCAGGGAGTGGATTCGAGCTACACTGAGAATATCACGTATAAGTTCGATGTAATAGCTGCCGGCTACGACTCGCAGCAGGATATATGGCAAACCTTACAGGAAGAGCCTGGTACCGCAGTGGTTAGTGCCTATCTGGTACCTACCAAGCAAAGTTATGAAATGGGTGGTCCTACCCTGGACTTCCGATTGGAGGGATTCTACATCGAGGATGAGACCATACCCGAGGTATTTATCCAGGTTCAAGACCCTTTTACCGGGGTAGAACAACGGCTCCGGGTAATCGGGGTATTGAACCAGGAAGCCTTTTATGCCAGTGGGATTTTAACATCCCAAGAGACGGTTAATTCTCTGTTCTCTCAGCCGGTACCACCCCTGTCCTACATGTTCCAGCTCAAGGACAGTGTTGACGCCGAAACTACAGCTAAGGCTTTGGAGGCGACCTTCGTGGAGCACGGTATGCAGGCGGAGGTGATGGCAGAGGAAATCCGCGAAAACGCCAGTGCCAGCGTGATGATTAACAATTTACTCCAGGGCTTTATGGGCCTGGGTCTGCTGGTGGGCATCGCCGCCCTGGGGGTTATTGCCGCTCGCTCCGTGGTGGAGCGCCGAAAGCAGATTGGTGTGCTTCGAGCCCTGGGTTTTCAAAAAAGCATGGTGCAGTTCTCATTCTTGTTGGAATCTTCTTTCGTGTCTTTGCTCGGTATCGGCCTCGGTGTTGCCCTGGGTGCCGGCCTCTCGGTACAAATCATAGATGCGATGAAAGAATCTTTTGCCGGCCTTACTTATCAGGTTCCCTGGGTTAATGTCGTGGTGGTGGTTATCATCGCCTACGGGGCTTCATTACTCACCACCTATCTGCCGGCGCGACAGGCTGCAAAAATTTATCCTGCGGAGGCGCTAAGATTCGAATAACTGTCGCTGGCAACCTTGGTGAGTCCGATATGGTTGGGTCGCTGCTGGTCTTCAGCAACTAATTCCAAGAAATCCATGGTAAATTCTGCATATATATATAAGAGTTACAACATCTATCCGAACTGACTCACGAAGGCTGGCCAAGTAACAGTGCCACCTCTATATCGTTGGTCTGTGGTATAATAATTCCCTAAACAAATCTAAGGGGTTCGCTGACTGGATACAATAGAGATAGCACGAAAGACAGTAGAAGCCGCCAGCGAAAAGCAGGCCTCAGATATCGTCCTGCTTGATGTTCATGAGATTTGCAGCTTCGCCAGTTACTTCGTTATTTGCAGCGGTGAGAGCGAGCGGCAGGTAAGTGCCATTCATGACGAGATTGAGCAAACACTGAAGAAAGAAGGCGTCCTGCCCCATCACCGGGAAGGCACGCTGGACTCGGGCTGGATGCTACTCGATTTTGGCGATGTCGTAATTCATATCTTCGCTGCCACCGAGCGGGAATACTACAAACTTGATGAACTGTGGAGCCAGGCAGTCCCCATCATCAGGATGCAGTGAAGCCTGACTCAGCAGTCAAATATCTCGTCCGCAGTAAAGAATAGCTCAATCTCCTTGTGGGCGTTCTCTACCGAATCAGAGGCGTGGGTAGCATTTCTCTGGATATCCAGACCAAAATCAGCCCTCACCGTACCGGTCTCCGCCCTAGCGGGGTCGGTGGCCCCCATCACCTGCCTGATTAAATCAATAGCACCTTCAGCCTCAAAGACACAGGCAATAATTGGTGTTGACGTGATGTATTCCACCAGACTATTAAAAAACGGCTTGTCCTTGTGGATGGCGTAGTGCCGTTCCGCCAGGCCTTTATCCATGTGCAGCATCTTCATTGCCAACAGCTTTAGCCCCTGCTGCTGTAAACGGCCAATAATAATACCCCCGAGCCCCCTTTCCATAGCGTCGGGTTTTATAAGAACCAGGGACCTTTCCATATCAAACTCCTGTACTTGTAGTAGCTTTAACTCCCTACCCGAGGGCGACTGAGCAATGCCTCCAGGTCAGTCACGGTCACGTCTTCCAGGCTATCAACAATAAGGTCGGCTTCCCTAAGACGACTTCGGCGATGGGTATTCGTAACGGCCACACAATCCATACCAGCTCGCTTGGCAGCGGTAACACCAACAACCGCATCCTCAATAATAATACAGTCTTCAGGCTCTACCCCGAGTTTCCGGGCAGCCAGCAGGAAACCCTGCGGGCCGGGCTTGCCCTCGGTCACGTCCTTTTCAGTGACTATGCCCCCGAAGTATCCTTCAATACCCAGGTCCTTTATTATCTGGCGTACATTCTGTAACGGTGCCGATGTCGCCAGTGCCTGCCGGAATCCGCCGGCGGCAAGTGCCGAAAGCAGTTGAATGACACCCGGTAATGGCTCAATACGCTGGCGAATCTTCCGACGAAAGTTGGTTTCCTTATCGTTGGCAATGACATCGATCGTTTTACGGGAGGGGGTGTTACCCAGTACCCCACTGATTATGGTATCGTTCCTCTGACCGAAGCTACGTCGGAAGTCCTCGTCAGTAAACTCTACACCTCTCTTCTGAAAGGTCTCACGCCACGCCTCTTCATGGTAAGGGGCTGTATCTACAATGACACCATCCATGTCCCAGATTACGGCTTTAGGGCTCTCTGTCGTCATTGTCCCCCTATATTGTGTACAATCACTAACGGTGCTTGGCCTTGGTGATTGACGGTCGGCGGAGATATAGCGGCTGTAATGTCGCCGGGTCATCATGATCACCCGCCTCCAATCTCCTTAGACCAAGCTCAGCCAGGAAACCGGCCCGCCGTAAGCTGGTAACCACCGATGGTATGACTGCCTTTCCCTGGCACAGTTCCTTTATCTGCGGAGCGATAGCTGGCAGATACTCACCGCAGAACACCGTCCTGGTGGTTATCTGTAAGCACAAGGCCTCGACTGTGGTTATGTGCTCGTCAACAAGCTGGAGCCACTCGTCGTCCCGCCGCTGGTACATGCCAGCGGAAATCTCTCCCCGCCCGGCATTGAATATCGGGCAAACCGGTAGACCAGTCTCAGCGTGTTGGTAAGCTTCCGTTTCCAGGCTGTTGATGCCGACTATCGGGACACCGAGGCTGAAGGCCAGCCCTTTAGCAGTACTGACACCAACACGCAACCCGTTGAAACTACCCGGCCCCCTGGCGATGATGATGCCGGTTATTGCCTCCGAACCCAACTCAAACTGACGGAGCAGGTGGTCTAGATTCGGCAGCAGTTGCCGGGTATGGTTCTGCCCGCAACGCCAGGTCAATTCGGCCACCACGTGCTTACCCTTTACCAGCGCCAGACTGGCAGTATCAGTCGAAGTATCGATAGCTAATTGCATTCAATCTCTCTATAGCTCAGGTATGGTCTCCTTCAATTGCTCCAGCATCTTGCGGTAGCGCTGGCTGCCGGCTTTCAGTTGGAAGCTGCGCTCCGTATCACCAAGATGGCCTATCTCGACCATAAGGTGCTCTACCGGCATTACGCTCAGACCCTTTTCTGCCCACTCCACCACACAGACACCATCACCATACAGATAGTCATCAAGACCAAGGGCAGCAATCTCTCCAATATCATCGAGTCGGTAGAGGTCGATATGGTAGAGGGGCATTCGACCGTATAGTTCCCGCATGATAACGAAGGTCGGGCTTAACGTGTACTCTTCGATACCCAGGCCCCAGGCAATACCTTGAGTAAGGCAAGTCTTCCCTGCGCCCAGCTCACCAACCAAGAGTAAAACGTCATGGGGCTGAACCAGTCTACCCATACCTCTTCCCAGCTCATAGGTCTGCTCCAGGCTATGAGTAATCAGATTTAGGTTATTCATCTCCGACCTCTTTCCACCCTGAAATGGTCCCAGCCTTTCCCTGACGGGCTCACAGGGCTACCCTGACTATCAACAAGCATTACCCGGTGCTTATCATCAATTACGACCTCACCGATGGCGCATATAGGGCATGTGGCTGCCTTTCTTACCTTTTCAACGCGGTCGGCACTAGCGGTAAAGAGAAGCTCATAGTCTTCCCCTCCGGCCAGTGCCAGTCCTAATGCCCGTTCACCAAAACTGGCCTGAACTGGTAGCGCCACCGGCACCCGGTCGGCTTCTATCCGGGCACCAACCCGACTCGCCTGACAGATGTGGTCCAGGTCAGCAATCAACCCGTCGCTGATGTCAATAGCAGCTCTAACGTCGTGCTCTACCAGCAATTGCCCTTCGGCTATACGAGGCAAAGGCCGGAGAAGGGCATTCCTCAAGGCCACCACTACCTCCGGCTCAAATTCCAGACCTTTGCCCAGCATTTCTACCCCGGCAGCAGCCGCCCCTAAGGGACCGGTAACCGCCACCCTATCACCAGGACGTGCAGTCGAACGAGTTAGCAGACTATCCCGGCTGATAGCACTGCCAAAAACAGTGACGTTGATAACAAGCTGGGGAGCACTTACGACATTGCCGCCGATTATGCGTACCTGGAACTGCTCGGCCAGGGCAAGCATTCCCCGGTAAAGGTCAGTTATATCTTCGATATTGGTATCGCCAGGCAGGCCCAGCGATACCAGGGCATACTCCGGCTGACCACCCATAGCCGCGATGTCACTCAGGTTGACCGCCAGTGACTTCCAGCCAACCTCCTCGTATGAGGCAGTATCAAGAGTGAAGTGTACACTCTCCACAAGAGAATCAACGGTAGCCAGCTGCACCGATGAATCGCCCTGCCAGGCAGCAGTGTCATCACCAATGCCGATTATAAGAGGGCTTTTCTGCCTACTCTGGCTATGACCAACCATCTCAGCCAGGCGGTCAATCAATCCGAACTCCCCCAGCTCCGAGACCTTCATAGTCCGAATTATATCACTGACCATTTCGGCTTGTATAGAAAAAGGGCAGGCATCTCGTGCCTTACTTAGTAGATGGCAAGCACCTCAGTCTATTATAATCGTTACATCCTGACTTTCCTGCAACTCTCCATCATCTGCTGTCAAACGCAAGACATAGGTACCTGGAACAGAGAATGTGGCCATTGTATCCTCCGAGTTGGCGTCTTCAAAAGTCACCGTTCCTGGGCCACTCACTATTGACCATGTTACTGATACGGAACCATCAGGTAGACCATCATCGCTAATGGTACCATCTAGATATGCTACGTACGGTATTGTATAGGATGTTTCGACAACCGGAGGCTCATTCACTTGTGCACTTGCCTCGGCTGTTGTAGCCGACGTATCGGTAAGGCCGTCGTTATCGGTGACCGTCAATGTCACCGTGTACACACCGGAAGCAGCATAGGTGTAGGAAGGCGATACCCCAGTCCCCATGCCTCCATCACCGAAGTCCCAATCGTAGGAGACGATGGTGCCGTCCTGGTCAGAGGAGCCAGAGCCGTCAAAGCTAATCGGAGAGCCGACCTCTCCTGAGTAGGGCCCGCTGGGATCAGCTACGGGCGGCTCATTTGGAGTATTGTTTATGGTGTAAGTATCTATCAGGGCACCCGTGCGATTAAAGAATTGGAAAGTAATGCTGTCAGTTGTTGCTTCAACCAGCATGGCACCATAGTCAGAATTATATCGTACCTCACTGCCGGGTATGGGTGAGCCTATCGAGTGAATAGAGTGGCCACCCAACCCATTGAGGAAGTAGACAAACTCATCCAGGACGATACGTTCATAGATATGGTTGTGGCCAGACAGGACAGCAGTCGCACCCCATTCCTGGAACGGCCACCTCATCCAATCTGAGACACGTTCCCCGGAAGAGTAGGGTGGGTGGTGTGCAAGAACCAGTTTCCAGGGTGCACTCGACGCTGCTAACCGGTCTTGCAACCAAGTAGCCTGGACTGAAGTGCTATCAACCCCATCAGATTCACTAGGATCACTATCTATAACGAAGAAGTGTACCGGTCCCCAGGTAAAATCATAGTAACGTTCGTTGCCTGGCAGTGTGAAATAACCGAAGTAGGGTGTGGCACCATCGGTTACCCAATCATTATCACCCAGGATTGGGAAAAATCGATTAGTGGTCGCTCCAGGCCCGTAAACACCTTCGTAAGGGTAAATAAAATCACTGTAATACTGGCCGATATTTTGGTCTATTGTAGAAGTAGCGCCAACAGGATTATTATTATCACCTGTTGTAATGATAATATCAGGATTCCAGCTTTTTACGAGATTCGCCACATCGCTTGAAGCCGGATTGGAATCATAACCGTAGTCTCCTATCACAGCAAACCGGATAACATCACCCGATGTGTCGATTACAGACACAATGACGTCATCACTGACCTGGAACTCACCATCATCTGCCGTCAGCCTCAGTAAATAGGTGCCAATATCAGCAAAGATCGCCGTCGTGTCCACAGCACCAGCATCCCCAAAGACTACCACCCCCGGGCCACTTACCTGCGTCCACGTCGTCACTAATGTGCCATCAGGCAGGCCATCATCACTGACCGTGCCATCCAAAGACACACTATCCGCGAGCACTACGAATGCATCACTCCCGGCATCAACCGCAGGAGGTTGGTTGACTGAGGGGTCACCCGTGTACTCTATGTGGAGCAGCGGCGCTCCAGCCGCATCACCATTATACGATTCAGCCGTCCTCTGCCCCGTCCCGGTTATGATTATTACCAGCGAATTCCCCGATGCCCAACCGTCTCTGTTAATGATCTCTTGAATAACAGGAGTAATATCCGGCGTCATTTGATCCGGTCCGGCTTCACCTACTGTATCCCATGCCAGCGGCGACCAGGCAACGGAAACCGTAGTCAGTGTCCTTGACGTGATGTTATTTGTCGCTGTAGTAAATGCAGGGGCATCATCAATAGCCTCACCATAGATGGCGAGATTTGTATCACCTGAGTTCGTTTCGTCTGCCTGGAATTGAATGTAAGCACTGCTGATTGCACTGCCCTGCGGGATTTCAATGTCCTGGAACCGTATACCTACATCTTGATTGTCAGAACCATTGTCACCTAGTTCCAAATCACTACTCGATAATATTACCTTACCCGCTGATGACGATGGCGGTGTGAATTCTTCGGCATCATCAGAGCCTGTAACGACCCTTATATCCAAGCTGATGATATCAGCCGCAACTGCCACCGAACCAAAGAAGGTCAAAAGTAGTAACCCAGCAATAACAAGCCGAACTGGCATTTGATACATCTTTTTAATCATTTACGTTACTCCTAAATTGGGATTCGCCGTTTTCATCATATTCTTCGCTACACTTAAGTGATTGGCTAAATAGAGAGTGCTGTATCTCTGAAAATCCAGATTAGTTTAGTCATACTTGGTCTCTTCTTGTCTTATCTCCGATACACCCAATTGCATCACTGACAAACAAGAATAAGGTACCGACTATAGGAACTAAATCTGGGATTCTGGCGACCTTACATCTTCCGCCACCCGCAAAGGGCTCACTTGTGCTAAGATACAGTATCGTTGTGTGTCAATATTCTCGGAACATATTATATCACTGACCATTACGGCTTGTATAGAAAAAGGGCAGGCATCTCGTGCCTGCCCTTGAGAATTATCCGGTTACCTGAGCCAAGTATTACTGGCTTTCAGCCCTCTTACGCATCGCCTCACGACGGATGGCAAGCCTGTCCAGTTTCTTCTGGAGTTCGTCTTCCATCATCTGGGCAAATTCACAGGTAGCACACTGAAAAACGCGGCTGCAAAGTCGATAGGAGACATCCCCCTTAATAGCATACCGGCACAACCTTTCATTACCCGACGCCTCTTCGAGGGTCGTTAATGTGGAATCGACCTCTGTATCCGGGTTAGCCATCTTCTCCTGCATTATCTGGTCAAACTCACAGGTGACACAATCCATATTGTTGGTGCAGATACGCTGTGATACCATACCAAGTCGTACCCAGACGCAGTCTCTCTGTTTGCCACCAGCCGCTTCCTCTTCCCCCTCGACTGTTTCGACCTCCGGCGCTGCCAGTCCTTCTTTGGACTTTCGAATCAATATCCGCGTCTCAATATGACCCGGGGCAACCTGAAGGATAGCATCGAACTCAGCCAGGGCCTCCACATACCGCCCAGACTCATAATGTTCCTTGCCCCTCTCGAGGTGTGCCTCGACACCCTCTGGTGCTACCGACAGTACCTTGTCTTCTGCGATGTCTTCTGTGGTCTCTTCTACCGCCATTGGTTCCACCGTATATGCTTTCTTTAAAATCGCCTCTTTCATTTCGTTGTCTCCTTTCTTGAGAGGCTATCTCTTTCTTTATCCACTTCTAGCATACCCTGTCCCCGACCGATTGCCATCTGCTACCCTGCCTATTTATTACTTCAGGTAAGTATTATTCTGAGATACGCTGACCAAGCACACCCTATGGAACACTGACTTAATACCTGTCTTATCAGCCATGCTTGCTTGTCATACCTCTTGACTACGCCAAATGGCTTATCGATGAGGCCACTCTCTACCTTACGCACTGTTGAAGTGACTATCCAGGCAGAGTATAATTGCAGATATAGGAGTCGTTGACGAAATACTATGGCAAAGATCAGGGTCCTTCTGGCCGAAGACCACGTTATCATGCGAGAGGGGACACGCGAATTTATTCAGCGTGAACCGGACATGGAGGTTGTTGGTGAGGCCGATGACGGCGAAGAGGCGGTCCGGTTGGCCAGCGAGCTGAAGCCGGATGTCGTCGTCATGGACATCCGCATGCCCAAGCTTAACGGAATCGAGGCCACCAAACAGATTAAGACTCTATCAATACCTACCGCCGTACTGATACTCACCGCCTATGATAATGACCAGTACATCTTCGCCCTCCTCGAGGCGGGGGCTGCCGGATACCTGTTGAAGGGCGTACGTGTCCACGAACTGATAGATGCGATTCGGGCGGTATATGCCGGGGAGTCGGTTCTGCACCCGGTGGTTGCCAGCCGTGTGGTACGCCGCCTGATTGCTGCCGACTCTGGTGAAGCCAAGGCAGTGGATGTCCTCAGTGAGCGTGAGGCGGAGATTCTGAAAATGGCAGCCAAGGGCATTAGTAATAAGGATATTGCCGAACAGCTTTTTCTCAGCCCACGCACGGTGCAGGTACACCTGGGGAATATCTTCAATAAGCTGGGGGTTGCTTCACGCACGGAAGCCGTCCTGTACGGGCTGAAGCGGGGCCTGCTCAGTCTAGACGACCTTCCCTGATTAGGATACCGCTTTTTTGATACTCGAGGTGTTGTGCCTATGGTCTCACTCAAGATGAGCCCAATATTCAAGATACTGTCGAATCCCCGTTTCTGGATTGTGCTGCTCATGTTCGTCGTGGGCACTATCTGCCACTACCCAGAGCAAATACTAGGTTTCAGCTCCCCGACCATATTCTCATTCTTGAACCTGACGAGACAAACTCTGGAGCGAGTCTATTTCCTGCTACCGATAACCTACGCCGGCTTCGCCTTCAGGATAGGTGGTGGTCTGGCTGCCCTAGTGTTAGCATTGGCCATTATGCTACCACGAGCAATCTCTCTGTCCCCAAGTCCGCCAGATGCACTGTTCGAGGTTGGTGCCATTATCATCGTTGGCGGCCTGGTGAACGTGTGGTTCGAGAGCTACCGGAGAGAACAGAGTCGCCGACAGGCGGCGATGCAAGACCTGGAAAAGACCAAACAGGAGCTCCAAGCATCCCTTGACCTTATTGGGAATACTGCCAAGAGGCTGTCTGCCATCAACGCTGTCTCCGAGGTCGTCTCCCAATCACTTGAGCTGGGGGAGGTTCTCGATGTAGCCGCTGACACCGTCTGTGAGGTCACAGGCCTGGACGTCGCCCTGCTATTTCTGCTGGACGACAGGACGAACGAGCTTCATATGAGGGCGTTTCGCGGGGTGCCCAACAGCTTTGTCGATGGTTTGAAAGGACTGAAGGTCGGTGAAGGTTTCAATGGTCAGGTTGCCAGGACCGGTGAGCCTTTGCAGATAGCCAACTCGGCCCAGGACCCGAGGCTTACCCGCGATGTGGTCAGACAGGAGGGTATTCAGGCACAGCTTATCGTCCCTCTGAAAGCCAAAGACAAGGTGGTGGGTACCCTTACTGTAGCGGGACGGCAATCACGGCGATTCGAGGAAGACGAAGTAGAGCTGCTTACTATTATCGGCGGGCAGGTGGGCATGGCCATTGAGAACTCCAGAATGTACTCGGTAGAACGCTCAATGGCACGGCAGGAAAAACAGATACAGCGGACGCTAAGGTTTTACCTGCGGCAGGTCACCCGGGCCCAGGAAGAGGAGCGCCGTCGCATTGCCCAAGAGCTTCACGATGATACCACGCAGGGGCTGGTTATCCTCCTGCACGAGATTGATGAGCTTGCTTCCAACTCCAGCCACTTCACACCGGAAGACACCATGCGGCTGGAGGAAATACGGCAACGCATCAGCCAAATATCAGACGGGGTCCGCCGTTTCAGCCAGGACCTACGCCCCTCCCTATTGGACGACCTGGGTCTACTCCCGGCATTGGAATGGCTTACCTCAGATTTGAGCAATCTCTCCGGGATAACCATAGAGATGAACGTGCTGGGTTTGGTACACCGGTTTCCCCCAGAGACAGAACTGGTGCTTTTCCGCATTGTCCAAGAGGCCCTCAGGAATATGTGGAAGCATTCTCATGCCACAAGAGCCTGGGTTAAAGTTGAATTCAACAATAATATGGCAACAATCACCGTAAAGGATGATGGCATCGGTTTTGAGCTACCGGGAAGAATCGAAGACCTGGCAGTTGCCGGTAAACTGGGACTTGCCGGGATGCAGGAACGGGCCCAGCTCATCGGGGCAAGGCTGAAAATAGAATCAGAACCGGGCGTGGGGACGACGGTGATTACTGAGCTCCCCATTCAGAGCAGCTACTCACCTTCGATTCCGGCAGACATCTGAGGTGCGATATGCGCTATGCAATTATTGCTGATATCCACTCAAATCTGGCAGCCCTGACCACAGTACTTGACGATATCGAACACCGGGGAGGGGCTGATGAGATATGGTGTCTGGGAGATGTTGTCGGTTACGGTCCAGACCCACGGGAGTGCCTGGCTATCATCCGCAAGACAACTAATATATGTGTCGCCGGTAACCATGACTGGGCAGCTATCGGGAAGATTAGCATCTCCGACTTCAACCCGGACGCTGCCGCTGCCAATCAGTGGACGGCGCAGCGACTCAGCGACGAGGATATCGAATACATCAGCAACCTGCCTTTAATAAGCGAATCAGGCGACTTCACCCTGACGCACGGCAGCCCCAGAGAGCCCATCCGGGAATATCTGCTATCCTCCGGAGCCGCCCTCCAGAATCTCGCCTACTTTGAGACGCGGTTCTGCCTGGTAGGTCACTCACACCAGCCAGTGGTATTTACTTGTGACGAGAACGAAGACTGTTCCGCGCGATATCTCCTGCCGGACAGTCCGGTGACAACGAAGGAAAGCCGCCTGATTATCAATCCCGGTAGCGTAGGGCAGCCCCGCGATGGCAACCCGGACGCTGCTTACGCCATCTACGACAGCCAGCAGCAACTGGTAAGTCTCTACCGCACCCCCTACGACATACGTTCCACTCAGGAAAAGATGCAGGCGTACGATCTGCCTGTGCGCCTGTCGGCTCGACTGAGCTACGGCGTGTGATGTTGTTAGCCCAGACTAAAGGTGAGACATAGCAGCGCCATCAACATAGAGGAACTGGCCGCTGAAGAAGTCTGTGGTGTCAGATGCCAGGTACACCAGCAGTTGACCCATCTCTCTGGGATGACCATAACGCTTCACGGGGATGTATTTTAAGAGAAGCTCTTCCTGTGGTGCTCCGGTCTGCTCAGTTTCGGACATCCAACCAGTGCCGATGGCATTCACTGTGATACCATGTTTGGCCCATTCGATATCCAGTGCCCGGGTCAGTTGCAGTACGCCCCCCATGGCAGCGCAGTAGGCGGCAAAATTCTCGACTCCCCTTTCAGCCATACACGAGATAAGGTTGATAATCCTTCCCTTACCCTGTTTGATCATCTGCTTGCCTACCACCCGGCAACAGTTGAATACAGAATTCAGGTTGACATCAAAAATCCGGTGCCATTCGCTCTCCGATGTCTCGAGGAAAGGTTTGGCCAGAAGCAGGTCATTGGCATTCACCAGAATATCTATTCGACCGAGTTCGGTAACAACCTGGTCTACCATTTTCTGCACCTGTGCGGCATCGGTCATATCGGTAGGCAGGGCTAATACTTTCTGTCCCTGGTGGCGGACTTCCTCGGCAGCCTCTTCCAGCCGCTTCGTGTTTCGAGCAGCGATGGCTACATCGGCACCAGCTTCGGCCAGGGCTGCCCCTGCATACTTGCTCCAGTACTTACTGTCCCCAGCAATCAGGGCTATTTTACCACTCAGACTGTATTCCTTAGAGACCATCTTAGTCCTCCTCCATTGCGATAACCGGTGCATATCCGGTCGGGGAGACGCCTCCAGCCAGACCACCGCCGTCATTGGCAAACAGACCACCTGTGATGTAATCGGAAGCTTCAGAAGCTAAAAACAGGGCCAGGTGCCCGATGTCTTCCGGTACCCCGAAGCGCCCAACAGGAATGAATTGAGCATTCCGGAAAAACGCACTGGAAACCGGCTCCGGCTGCAACTGTGTGACATCAATGAAACCGGGAGCAATGCAGTTTACCTGGATGTTGTTCGGAGCAAACGTAGTCGCCAGGATACGGGTGAAATTGATTAGGCCGGCCTTGGCAGTGCCGTACATGAAATCGCCCCGTTGTCCCCTCATACCATTGCCGGAAGCAATGTTGATAATCTTCCCATGCCCTTGGTCGAGGAAGTGTTTTATCACTGCCCGGGAGCAGTGGAAGGCACCGGTAAGGTTGGTATTAATGCCGAGGTGCCATTCCTCGTCGGTTATCTCCCAGAGCGGTTTGCGTTCCTGGCCGCGAACAATACCGGCGTTATTTACCAGGATATCGAGCCCTCCCATCTCTGCCAATGTCCGTTCCACCATGCTATTGACCTGCTGGCTGTCTTTGACATCGGTAGGAATTGCCAGTGCCCTGGGTCCAATATCTCTGACCTCTTTAGCGGTCTGCTCGATGGCGCCGACACGACGGGCGGCAATTACAATATCAGCCCCCTCCTTAGCCATGAGCAACGCCGTCATCTTGCCCAGGCCAGTACCGCCGCCGGTGATAATCACCACCTTCCCCTGCAAGGTACCATTTCCCGTAGCCATGGCACGTACCTCCTTTTTTTATTCGGGTACCCAGATAATACCAGTACCACTTAAATCAGTAAAGCGGTGCTTATGATATAAAATATTGGAGCGGAAGACGAGATTCGAACTCGCGACCTCCTCCTTGGCAAGGAGGCGTTCTAGCCACTGAACTACTTCCGCCCCTGATGGTGCCGAGGCCCAGAATCGAACTGGGGACACGTAGATTTTCAGTCTACTGCTCTACCGACTGAGCTACCTCGGCGCAAAGGCTATTTTAGCCGTTTGCCGGAGGAAGTGTCAAGAAATCCTGCAATACTTTAGACGTGCACACAAGACTCCAAGTCCCGTTTTGTTCGTGGCTATCCAGTCGGCCTTGATTTATGAATTCCAGATTCGCATATGTTACAATCATCAGAGGCAGGTCAGGATACCAACCAGAATATTTACTGGTTACGACAGGGGACATTGATGGAGTTCAGAGTTGCAAGCATAGATATGTTCGGGACACTGGTGGATATCGGCAGCATAAGACACGCTGTCTGGCGGACGTTCTTGAAGGACAGATACACCGCTGAACTGGCCGATGAATACTGGAATCGTGTCGGAGACTTGTTATTTCAATTGATTGATGACCAGATTATTGAGGAACGGCCGTATGTCCCGCTGAAGGTGATATTCGAGACGATGTACTCTAGGTTCTTCCCGGAGATTAGCCTTGATTTCGACCCAAAAGAGGCGGCGGTAGTACTAGCGCATCAACATCCCTTCAGCACCCTCTATGACGACACTGTACCTTTTTTGGAATCGGTGAGCAAGGAATATCCAATATGCCTTGCCAGTGACACCGATGATGATATGCTCGGACCGCTAAGACAACTGTACCCTTTCGACAGAGTCATCACTTCCGAACAGATAGAGTCATATAAGGCAAGCGCTGACAAGAGGTTCTTTTCAGAGATTATTGACCAATATGGAGTTAAGCCGGAGAATATCATCCATATAGGAGACTCGAGTTACGACATTATTGGAGCCGGTGAAGTAGGAATCGTAACCTGTTGGTTAAACAGGAATGACAGAACATGGTCACATGATACAAAACCAGACTATGAAGTGAACTCATTAATCGACGCTGCCTCAATCCTGGGCATAGACATCGATTCCTCAGAATTTACTCCTTGAAGGTCTCATAGCAGACTATCTCATCCAGAGACTTACGTGTTTTTTCCCTCCCCGGCTCTCGGGGGAAACCCAGGGGAAGTACTGTAACGACTCGATAGTTATCCGGCACCCCGACTACCTCCCTGGCTTCTTCCTGAGAGAAGGCACCAATCCAACATGTCCCCAGTCCCTCATCGGCGGCCGCCAGCGTCATGTGGTCTACGGCGATTGCCAGGTCAATGGAAAACGCCGGTATACCGCACCTCATGACATACTCCGGCATGGTCGCCACCGCCACAATCACCACGGGTGCTTCGGCCAGTTGAGGCTGACCCCCTGCCGCCATGGATAGTGCCCGCCGCCGTTTTTCGTCTTTCACGACAACGAACTTCCACCTCTGCCGGTTACTGGCCGATGGGGCTAATCGCGCTGCCTCCAGCACCTTCAGCAGCTTCTCTTCCGGCACCGGCCTGTCCTCATAGCTGCGAATACTGGCTCTTTTCCTGATAGCTTCCATCAATTCCATTATTATTCCCCTATCCTGCCCATGTCACGGCACTGGCATACAACATGGTTACATGGCACTGATTTACTCGTGTAATGCAAAGGGCAGTAATTAGATTAGAGGTGGGCCTCCAACCACGCCTCCATGTCAGCCATAACCTGCGGGTGCTCCGGCTCATTGAATATCTCGTGTAACAAGTTCTCATAGAGCTTGAGTGTTTTATCTTCGGAGCCGATGAGTTCATAGAGCACCTGGCTGCGGGCGCCATCCGCACCGCCATTACCCGCCATTATCAAGACAGGCAACTTTATCTCCGGCACCCGCTCGGGTAACGTACTCCTCATATCCGCCACCGCCGACCTCTGGGGTATCGGCCCTCGATAGACGAGTGGGTCGTTCACATAGGCTTCAATGACAGCCGGGTCACGGCTTAGAAACGCTGTGTCCAGGGGCTGACCGGTTGGTCTTGGTGGTGGTGGTGGGTCGCCAGGTCTTGCCAGACCTCCGCCGGAGGTTATCAGTCCGGCCAATTCATGCTGGTATCGCAGAGTATAGGCCAGGCTAATGGCTGAACCCATGCTGTGTCCAACAAGGAAAATCTTGTCATCAGGGTTCTCCTGGCGAACGATATCAAAAAAGGTCTTGAGGTCTCTGGTGTAGTCACTGAAGTGTTCAACCTGAACGCGTTCGCCATCCGACCTACCGTGTCCCCGATGGTCAAGGGCATAGACAGGGTAGCCTTTGGGAACAAAGTGGTTGACCACGTTTCCATAGCGTCCGCTGTGCTCGGCAAAGCCATGGGCAATCAGTAATACCGCTCTGGTATCTCCTTCCGGCAGCCAGCACTGGTAGTAAATATTAAAGTCCTGAAACCCTTTGAAATTGCCTTCCCTGTTTTTCATAGCTCCGTATCTCCTTCCCAAACAATCCACATTCTAGTCCATAACGGTTGTCTGAATAACAAATATACGCCAGTAATGCAGGAACCGTCAATTACAGGTACTCGTTTATATGACTAATGATACTCTGATATTCTGTCATTCAACTAATATGCCCTGTTTAGTAGTAGTGACCCCATCCCCTGTATCCCCTTCCCCAGTGGGGAAGGGGAAAAACTAATAAGAGGGGCGCTAGCGCCCCTCTTCAACTCTCCTCAATAATGTTTAGTGGTGGCCGCTTCTTTTGCTACTCCCCTTCGATGGTGTTTAGTGACTACATTCCTCTCAGGCTCCTCTTATTAACCTGCGGCCAGAGTAAGGAATATCCCATGTAATAACAGGATTTGCCCATAAGGTGTGAAGGTACTTGCATAAGAACTATCCCTCTCACCGTTTTGGGGAGTCCAGAGGGACGAAATCCCTCTTGGCGGGGGATAGGGGGTGTCCCCCCTTGGTTTTCATCCTCTTTAAGAAGAAGTAAGGCAAGAACTAGCTCGTTACATAAAGCCTGATATTGCATAGCCCCGGTCATTTATGACACTATTAGTGCGAAAGAGGCACCATGCTCAGATTACTCAAGACAGAACTGAGAGCGCTCTACACCTTCCTCCGAAGGTACATCAGAGAGGTCATTGTTACCTGCATGGCGGCTTTGTGTCTGGCCCTTAACGAGTACCATCCAATCCGGCCTGACTGGGTCAGTTCGCTGGTGTACTATGCAATCATACCCATCCTATCGATTGTATTCCTGCTACGGAGGAATCCCCTTGACTTCGGCTTGAGATTAGGGAACTGGAGGATATGGGGGTTACACCTGGCAGTTGTAGTCATCCTGGGACTGCCAATCCTGTATGCCGCGTCCCGCATGCCCTCAGTAGCAGATTACTACACTCAGGTGGAACTCCAGTTGGTAAGGTACTCGCTTGAAATAGCCGCTTCCCTTTTCGCCTGGGAGTTCATACTACGCGGTTTCCTTCTCTTCGGGCTAAAGGAAAAACTGGGAGAGGCCAGTATCCTGGTGCAGATGGTGCCGTTTGTCCTGCTTCACTTCGGCAAGCCGGAAATAGAGATGGTCAGCACGATAATCATGGGTATCTATTTCGGCTATGTGGCCTACCGGAGTAACTCCTGTTGGCCAGCGGTTATTATGCATATCTACATAAACATAATAGCGCGAGTTTTCGTGAATTTGCTGTAAGCAGCACCGCTGACAGACCATTGAAGACCTACCAGCCGTGCGTTACTGGACACCGTCTTAATCTCACTATAATAAGGTCGCTCTGGTCCCATTGAGTGAAATCCGTTCTACTACTCACCCAGGGATTTAATAACTTCAGCCATCTCGTCTACTGTCAATACCCGGTGTACCTCGAAGGTGACATACGGGTAAAATTGCTGCAGGGTTTTGACCAGTTCTTTTTCACTCTGTTCGCCGACTGAATATCCTCTACCCTCGCCGACAAAACTCCCCCATTCGGTAGTCGTGCCGTCTTTCATCTGCTGTTTTATCATCTCCAACATCCCACCCCACAGCGCGCTCCTCTCCTTGAGGTCGGTAGGTACTCTGGTCGGGTCTACTTCCCAGGTCATGAAATACTTTGGCATTGTCTCTGACTCCTTTCACCATGTTGTAATATTATACTGTTGTGCGCAATAATCTACGCTTTAAGCTAAGCAGGTTTTGGTAAAAAAGAGCACTGGCTATCACCGAACATATTGGCGATACCAGTGCTCTTAACCGTTCCCCCACCACCCCACCTCCTTCCGGGACTCATCCCATGTATTGAGGCCGGCATGGTTAGGTATTAACGTTGTACTGGGGATTTGATTGTAGTCCTTTGGCGAATCGTTGTCAATATCATTTTTGACGCGACTAAACAGGATAGTTGTAGTTCTATGAAAGTACAAGGATTCTTGGGGGCTTTAATTAAGTATGAGTGAGTCGGTTGGCCGATTGGTGGTATTAATAATGGGGTAGGTCAATGACTGTCAAATTCTTTCAGGAAAATATCAGGTATTTTCGTCGGTTCGTTAAATCTTAACTCCTTAAATTCCTTTTCAACCTGCTCCATATAATCTGTTACCTGAGGTTCGAGTTCAGGATTCTCCACACATAATCTTTTCAGTGCATTTTGAAAATCGGAGTTTTGTTGCTTGCTTTCTCTCTCTAAATCAGATAAATCAAGATCAATTCCAAACATGTACCTTATTCTTCTTAATATGTCATATATTGCTTTTTTGTCACTAGGGATTGTAAGCTGCAGTTGGTAACTCGGTGTCCGCGCACTTAGCCTGACAGATTCGATATTTCTTTCCTTACAATGGTGAGTTATGACCATACCAATTGTGGCGTTCCTGCCGTAATTCGAAAATGTAACTGCATAATCCTTCAGTTCTTCCTGCATATGCTTCAGACTATAATTACAGCTTACAAGTCTTTCCCTATCAAACGGAACCTCCCCTCCCACACCTGCTGGTATAACGATTCTCTTCACACCCAGCTCTGTAGCACCATCCAGGAGTGTATTTACATACACATCTTCACGTTGATTCGGCTCAGTACCAATGAATACGATAAGCGCCTTGTCATCAATTTCCGCATAATAAAAATCATTAACCGGCTCTTCCTCATAGTGTTCTTCATATCCCTCCACATACTTTAGCGAAGGCCTGAACAGGAAGTGACTTCCCGGTAGTTGAAAAATGTAAAAATCACCTTTACGAATATGTCCTATTTTTCTTGCCTTCAATTTTTCAATAAGATATTCCGGAATTCCGCTAGACACGTTTCCTGCATTAGCCCATTGATTGAAACCAGCTATCATAAAAGTTGGTTTCTCTGGTCTTACGATCTCTTTTTCAAGGACAAGTAAATCATTCGACATGCTGAGTTAATTATAAATAATCCTACAATAGCTAGTCCAGTTGTCCGGCCCTAAATAAAACAGTCTACTCACTGTCATAGGAAGCCCAGAACGGTGAAATAGCTTGACGGCAGCCCATCCACCAAGACACCCAAGAAAGAATTGTATTTTGACTGAGCATTAACGCCATGTTACTGTATGCCATATAAAGAAGAGGAGACGAATATGAATTCAAACAAATCAAATAACGTGTGGCCGTTACCAGTGGCAGAGCCTGAAGAGGCGGGTTTCTCATCCGAGCGACTGTCGAGGATACCTCCGGCTATGCAGAAATATGTCGACGAGCAGAAAGTGCCCTGCATGATTACGCTGGTAGCCCGTCACGGTAAGATAGTGCATTTCGAATCCGCAGGGTACATGGACATTGAGAGTAAACAGCCTGTGCGAAAAGACGCCTTCTTCCGGTTATGGTCCAATAGCAAACCGATTGCTGGTGTCGCCACCATGATACTTGTCGAGGATGGACTGCTAAATCTTGATGACCCTGTATCCAGGTATATTCCCGCTTTCAAGAATCCAAGGGTACGTAGCTCAAATTTGACCGGGATGGAGGAACAACCCAGGACTGCAATGATGACGCCCACCGTACTGGCACGCCGCGAGATTACAGTCCGCGACTGTCTGCGCAACACCACCGGCCTGCCGACAGTGGCCCGTATCCCGCTGCAGGAAATTACTCTGAACCGGGATGTCCTTATCAAGGCCAGATTACTGTCGGGACCGGCGGAAGCACGAGCCACAAGTATCAGAGAAATGATTGAGAACCTGGCCAAGTTGCCGCTCAGCGCTCACCCGGGAACTGAGTTTGAGTATCAAGTCGGTTATCCCGTCGCTGGTACGGTAATAGAGATAGTGACAGGAAAGACCCTGGAGGAATTCTATAGAGAGAGAATATTCGAACCTCTCAAGATGAAAGACTCCTCCTTTTACCTGCCAGAGGGGCAGCTCGAGCGCTTTACCACCAGCTACCGAATGGAGCGAGACGGAGAGAAATGGGGGTTGGCAGTTGTTGACCGTCCGGAGACAAGCGAAAAGGTAAAAGGCCCGAAGAACTGGTTTGGCGCCGGTGGTGACCGGGGCGGGATACTCACCACGATCGCCGACTACGCAAGGTTTGCCCAGATGCTTCTCAACGGTGGCGAACTGGAAGGTGTACGTATTCTTGGGCGAAAAACTGTTGAGCTGATGACGAGCAGTCATACCGGTCAAATACCTGTACCACTGCGTGGTCCTGGTTGGGGATTTGGCATTGGTGTCGGGGTCAGGACAGATACAAACGTAACTCCTCTACTGCAATCGGTAGGGTCGTACGGCTGGGGTGGCGCTGCCGGTACCGGCTACTTCGCCGACCCCAAGGAAGACCTGTTCGTCATTTACTTCACGCAGGTAATGAACCGCCAGATGATTCCCGGCGGCAGTTACATCGAGGACATTGAGCGGCTGGTATATCAAGCCCTGACATGATATAGAGTCCTTATATAAGTTCACTCTCTAAGGAGGAGCGTATAATGACTGGCAGAACGCATGAAAACCGGCAATATGTAGATGTCTTAACCGGGATTTCGGAAGAGCAGCAAGCTACGCCGGATATTGTACGGCTGGGTATCAGTAACACGAGTGTTGTATATACAGATGATGGCGTAATAGTCATTGATGTGCCGATGGGCAACCGGTTCGGGAAGAAAGCGGTTGAGGTAATCAGAAAACGAACGGACAAGCCTGTCCACGCTATTATCTACACCCACGGACACATGGATCATGTCTGGAGTGTACCTGCATTCAATACAGATGCCGAGACTCACAAATATCCTAGGCCACACATTATCGGGCACAAGAATGTAGCCAGGCGGTTTGACCGTTACCAGAAATTAAAAGGCCAGCACGAGCATATAAACACGATACAGTTTGCTATCCCAGCTGGTGAACCAGTTCTACCTCAGCAATTCTTCTACCCGGATATCACTTTTGATGACGCCATGCAATTCGAGTTCGGTGGACTGACCTTTGAGCTATACAGCTATTATGGTGAGACGGATGATTCTCTCTGGGTATGGGTCCCGGAACGGAAGACTGCGCTTGTTGGTGACCTGCTTATCAGTGGTGTGCCCAACGTGGGCAATCCTTTTAAAGTACAGCGCTGGGCGCTTGAGTGGGCGGAGGCTCTAGAAGCAGTTGCCGGGAAGAATCCTGACTACGTGGTTGCTGCTGGACAGGTTCTATCTAAAGACCTGGCAATGGAAGTTTTGTTGGATACCGCGAGATACCTCAGATTTATCGAGGATGAAGTCGTCCGTCTGCTTAATGAAGGCTGCTGGATTGAAGAAATTATCGATAAGGTTAAAATACCGGAAGACCTGGCTAAAAAACCGTGGTTGCAGCCGTTATATGGCCATCCGACCTTTATTATCCATGGCGTGCACCGTCGTTATGCTGGTTGGTACAATGGCAATCCTGCCGAACTCTTCCCCGCGACAAGTAAGGATATCGCTGCCGAGATTGTAAAGCTAGCCAGTGTAGACAGTTTCGTGCAAGAAGCTAACATGCTCAGGGATGCCGGAAAAATCCAGCTAGCTCTAAATATAATTGACTTCGTGATACGTGGCACTGAAGACGGGACAAAGAGGAAAAATGCGCTAATATTGAAATCAGAATTGCTTGAGGCACGCGCCAATGTTGAACCAAGCTACATTGCACGCAATATCTTCAGCGCCGGTGCGAAATTAGCCAAACAAGAGGCGGATAGTCAGCCCGGTTAGGATATCAGAAAGCCGTTCAGAAGTCCCGGCATTATTTCAGGGAGAGTCGAGTATGAGCCTTAACAAATATCGAGATGAGGTCGCCGAATTTCTTGGGCAAATAACAGCCAGGCAGGAACCTGTCTCCCGGGTTATGGACTTGCTCGACCAGGAGATTACCTTGTTAAAAGAGGAGCTTAACGACCGCGAACGCCTGAGTCATCAGCTATACGATGTACTCTTTCTTCTGTTCGAGATTGCGGCAACTCATAACCTGGATATGGACTCGGAATGGGCTCGGGGAAGGGAGAGGAAGAGAACCAGGTACCTGGGTCATAATTAGGCAGAAGTACTTCACAGGGCTTTGTTAGCCAGCTTGTCGGCCTCGGCATTCTGCGCACGGGGAACATTTGTGATGGTGAAGCCTTCAAATTGATTCAAAAGCTCGCCCACCCTCAGGTAGAGCGGCCTGAGGGCAGCATTCTTCACCCGGTACCGGCCTTTCATCTGCTTGACCACCAGCTCTGAATCTAGCCGGATATCAGCCCTCCGGGCACCTAATCCAATGGCTTTCTCCAGAGCAGCAATCAGGGCCTGGTACTCTGCCTGATTGTTGGTCGCCCGCCCGATACGCCGGGATATCGAGGCAAGCAGGTGGCCTTGCTCATCTTTTATGGTGGCACCGATGGCCGCCGGACCCGGATTGTGGCGAGAAGCACCATCGGCATTTATGATAACTCTATCTGCTGTCATGACATATTATCAGGCAAGAAAAAGGATACGCCCGCAACTACCACAGCGTACCAGACCACCACCTCTGACCTGTTGCAGCTCAGTAGTCGGCAGCGTTATCTGGCAACCACGACACGCTCCTTGCTCCACCCTGGCCACGGCAGTCCCTCTTCGCAATCTCAACTGCTCATAGACCGCAACCGTCCCGGGTACAATTCCTGCCGCCAGCTGTTGTCGGTCATTAGAAAGCTTGGCATGTGCCGCCTCGAGCTCTATCAGC
>CP070842.1:1316822-1368304 GCA_020342155.1 Dehalococcoidales bacterium | reverse complement strand
CGGTACCATGGAATTCGAGCAAATGACCACCCCACGTGGTGCCCATGTTGCGGCTGCCGGTTCACCTTCGTACGACACGGGGCGTCCGCTGACTGACTTCATCAGACATGGAGAACGAATGGGCGTTCCTGCGGAAGCCTTAAAGCGACTCGAAGAGTCGGGTGTTTTCAACCCGGGTCGGTATAGCAAATACAGCGAAGACTGGTATGCCCTGTTTAATTGCCTCAGCCTATGTAATAGGGCACAGGTCAACCGGTTCTACCACATCGATACTATTACCACCCTTTATGCAGCAGTGACTGGCATTGAATGCTCACCCGAAGAGCTAATGCAGGCTGCCGAACGGGCCTGGACTATAGGCAAGCTCCTTAATGCCCGGGAGGGATTCGACCGACGGCATGACCACGCCCCGGAAGCGTGGTTCCAACCCTTGCTACAATCCGGCGAGGAACGTCACATCATGGACTACGGCAGGACCGTTAACCTCACTCGCAAAGATCTCGAACGATTCCTTGACGACTACTATGAAGAACGGGGTTACGACAGGGAGAGTGGCCTACCTACCTATGGAAAGCTGCGGGAGCTAGGGCTGGAATATATAGCTAAAGATCTGAACTTGCCGGAAAGCAGGTAAGCATCACTCTATCAAATCGAGTTAGCTTTCGTGCTCAATGAACCTCCGCCGCATCTCCTCAGATTCAACAGATAGCCTCTCCCACTCGTTCGTTAGCTGACCAATAGCCTCCTTAAGACGGCGGTGTTTATCAATGGTATTAACCATCTGGCTACCGTCAGTGTATTGCTCCCGGTCGGAAAACCGCTGCTCGATTTCCTGAAGCTGTTCTTCGAGCTGTTTAAGCTCAGTTTCAATTCCAGTAATTCGTCTCCTGATTGGAGCGCTCCTGCGGTAGTACTGGTTTCTTGCTTCACTCTCGGCTGTCTTACGCTGTTGTCGCTTGTCACGGGAGACTACCGAAACGGCCTGTTTGACCGGAACAGCTTCATTCTCTTTGGATTCTTTCCAGTAAAGGTAGCTATCATAATCCCCGGGAAATAACTGCAACTGTCCCTTTCTTATCTCGATAATCTTGTTAGCAATCTGACGAATGAGAGTTCTGTCATGGGTAATGAAGCAGAGAGTACCACGGTAGGCCTCCAGAGCATCGGTCAGAATCTCCCGCGAAGTAATATCAAGGTGGTTGGTTGGCTCATCCATCAATAGGAAATTGGCCGGTCTGACCAGCATCTTGGCAATAGCAACACGCGCCTTCTCCCCACCGGAAAGCACCGATACTTCTTTAAAAACGTCATCCCCGCTAAAGAGAAAGGCTCCGGCAAGCCCTCTTAGCTTCTGTTCCGTCTCTTCAGGGGCAGCCCGCTGTAATTCAGTAAAAACGTTGTTTGCCGGGTCGAGAAGCTCGAGCTGGTACTGAGCATAGTAGGCTGTACTCACTTTGTGCCCCAGTCTGCGCTCGCCTGCTTCATAAGACAACACCCCCGCCAGAATTCTAAGCAAGGTAGTCTTGCCAGCACCATTCAGGCCCACCAACGCCACCCGGTCACCCCGGTTAAGCACCAGATTAAGGTTACGGTAGACGACGTTGTCACCATAGGCCTTTTGGATGTGACTGAGAGATATTACTTCCTCTCCACTCCTGACAGGTGTGGGAAATGTAAACCGAATCTTCCTGGTAGCCCTCGGCACAACCACCTTCTCCATTTTCTCAAGGCGCTTGAGACGACTCTGCACCTGGCTAGCCTTAGTATTCTTGGCACGGAACCGTTCAATGAAACGCATTTCATGCTTTATCTTCGCGTCCTGTCTTTTAGCGGCAGCCTGCCTTGTCTCCAGTTCCTTTTGTCTTGTAGTGATATAGCTATCATAGTTGCCGTTGTGAAAGAAGACCCCGTCTACCTCAAAGGCGAGTACTTTACTAACAGCCCGATTGAGAAATGCCCGGTCGTGAGAAGTCACCATGACGGCTCCCGCGTAGCTGTCCAGGTAGTTTTCGAACCAGATGAATGACTCCAGGTCAAGGTGGTTTGTCGGCTCGTCAAGCAAAAGTAGGTTGGGCTGAATAAGCAGGAGTTTGGCCAGCCGGGCGCGCATTAACCAGCCGCCACTGAAGTCAGTCATCGGTCGCTGGAAATCATCTTCATTAAAACCAAGACCGGAAAGGATGATTCTTGCCTTGTGCTCAATATCATAGCCACCGGTCACCTCATAGGCATGTTGAGCCTCTCCCAATTCATGTAATAGCCTCTCATGGTCGTGAGCAGTGCTCTGTTCCGCTAGCTTGTTCTGGAGTAACTCAATCCGGTCGGCTAACTGTGCTATCTGTGGTGAGGCAGCAGCCACATCTTCGAGTAGGTATCCTTCGGGAGAGATGGCAATATCCTGCTCCAGGTATCCGATGGTGGTCTTTTTCCGAATGGTGACACCGCCGCTGTCCGGACTGGTCTTGTTTGCGATGATGTCAAACAGGGTCGTTTTCCCTGAACCGTTTGCCCCGATGACAGCGATCCGGTCCTTAGGGCCAACCGTAAGACTGATAGCGCTGAATAGCGTTTTATCTCCGTAAGATTTACTAATATTATGTATGTTCAACATTTTGTATATATCTCCAGGACAGGAGTATACGACATTAACGAATAAAAATGGGCACAGTTAGATAAGGAAGAGTGTGAGGCAGGCCTTTCAGACACAAAAAGGCGAAACAAACAATGGTAGGCTATTGAGTTTGGTTTCAGCTATATATAGCATTGCAAATCAAAGTAATTATACTGGTTGGTATAGGTGAAGTCAATGGTGATAAAGCACAATGTCTGCTACCGGTTTGGTCTGACATTATTGATACGGCCGCAGTGCGGACACCTGATATTGCTTCGTTTGAAGTCTGGGGGTATCTTTAGTTTGGTACCGCAGTCACAGTCGACTGTCTCGTATTTATTCATCCGCCACATCAGGTTGGATACTTCACGGGTACGTTCTGCTTTACTCGGCTCGTGCTCGGTTGGTGCCGCCTCTGGTACAGCCGCTCTAACATCAACTATGCCAGCACCAGCCAGCGTAGCACCGGAAAAAACCGGCTTACCACCTTTATGAATACTCTGGTAGGACTTATTGTAGTCTGCCAGAGAAGCACCGCCACCCATAGAGCGTAGAATGCGAATGCGTTCGGAGATTGGTGGATGGGTGCTGGTAAGGTCAGCAGCAGCTCTTCCTTTCTCGCGGAAGGGATTTATGATGTAGGCCGGGGCAGTTGCCTGATTGGCCCCTTGTACCTGTATCTTGGAACCTCCCAGCTTCTCCAGTGCTGAGGCCAGACCCTCGGGATACCGGGTGTAAAGGGCCGATGATGCATCCGCCATGTACTCCCGTTTTCGAGAGATGGCAAAGTAGATGAGCTGAGCTAATATAGGTGCCAGTATCGCCAGGACAATTGCCACGATTATGATTATTCCACCGCCGCCGCCGCCACCACCCCGTGAGCTACGTCGCCCTCCGGCCATCCCTCCGAAAAGCATTATGCGGGAACCGTACCAGGCAAGAATAACTATCGCCCCGAGTAAGACGCCACACAAAGACATCAGCAGGACATCACGGTTCTTAATGTGGGCCAGCTCGTGGCCGACAACCCCCTGCAACTCATCACGGTTCAATGCCTGAAGGAGTCCAGCAGTCACAGCCACCGAGGCATGATTCGCATCCCGGCCAGTGGCAAAGGCATTCATGGCCTGGTCATCGATGATATAGACATCGGGCATCCGTTCCAGGCCTGAGGCAATCTTCATTTCTTCGACTATATTATAGAGCCGGGGGTGGTCATCACGTTTTATCTTCCGGGCTCGTGAAAGCGCCAGCATGATATTGTCCCCCTGGAAGAATGCAACCAGATTAAGCACTGCCAGTATCACCAGTGCTATCACCAGACCACTAACAGGACTATCAAGGAAGGCTTCTCCCAAAAGGTAGCCAACCCCCAATAACAGCGCTGCCATCATACCGACTAACACGACTGACCTGATCCGGTTAGACCGAACCTGTTCCCACATTGTTTATATACCCTCTCGCTAACTGAAACTTACTTTGGGTGCTTCCCGCTCTGCCGGGGCTTCAACCTCGAAGAACTCACCCAGCTTGAAACCTGTGATGTTTGCCACAAAATTGGAGGGGAACATCTGGACCTTGTTATTGAGGCCCAATACGGAATCATTATAATACTGTCGTGAGAAGCTAATCTTGTTCTCCGTCGAGGTTAGCTCCTCCTGGAGTGCTAAGAAGTTCTGGTTGGCTTTCAGGTCAGGATAGTTCTCAACCACCGCCAGCAGTCTGGACAGAGCCCCGCTAAGTCCCTGCTCAGCCTGAGACTGGGCACCAACACCCCGGCCTACTGCCTGTTGGGCCAGATTACGGGCGTTGGTGACTGCCTCAAGCGTCTCCCGCTCGTGCTGCATGTACCCTTTGACCGTTTCCACCAGATTAGGTATGAGGTCATGCCTTCGCTTCAGCTGGACATCAATTTGCGCCCAGGCATTCTGCATTTGGTTGCGCAACCGTACCAGACCATTATAGGTCACCATGAGGAAGAGTAGGAGTAACAGTATTACACCTAGGACTATGTACAGAGCAATCATTTAACACCTCCACAATATGCTTTGGGTACTTATTATCCGTAATAATGGTCTTTGATGATAAGAATCAGACTCAGCAAGTATCACAGCCAGGACTGTTTTATTCTCGAACCTTGAATACTTCTCCCAGAAACTCAATCACACGCTCTTGAGAATCTTCTGTACCCTCTATCTGAGCGGATAGATGCGCCACCAGCTGGCCAACTTCTCCGCTGTCAAACCACAGGCCATCTTCCTGTGGGCAGACATCAATGATTAATTCAGGGGTGTGTCCCAGCGCTATCTTTTTCATCTTCTTATTGCATTCAGGACACTTACGCGTTCCCTCAGAAGACTTCGCCTCAGCAGCAAGATGAAGGCTATCCAGACCAGCCGACTCCAGGCCCATCGCCTCCATGAGAAGCGCTACTTCTCCAGCGTCGAACCAGACTCCGGAGCAGTTATCACAGTAGTCGAGCTCGATATTCTCGTGCTCAACTACTATCATCGGCTTTTTACACGCAACACACTTCACACGAGTACCCCTGAAAGTACCTTCCACAGTGTAGATAAACGAACAGGCTATGTCAAGGAGTGCGTCTTTCAGGCGCGAGATTGACAATTTTACCGTAAGATGCTATTCTATACTAAGTAGATAAGATTACTCAACAATATACAGAACGAAATACTATGAAGGTTTCCACCAAAGGGCAATATGCTACCAGAGCACTTCTGGATCTGGCGCTGCATCAAGATGAAGAGCCGGTCTTACTTAAATATATCGCACAGCGACAGAGGATTTCGCTAAGTTATCTGGAGCATATCATTACGCCCCTGCTTGCTGCTGGTATTATCTCCAGTACACGGGGCCCTAAAGGAGGAATCTCGCTAGTCAGGGCTCCGGAAGATATAAGGCTAGACGAAGTCATTCAACTTCTCGAGGGTGCTATTTCACCCGTAGAGTGTGTCGGCAATCCGAATGTATGTATGAGGTCCCAGTCCTGTGCTACCCGCGAGGTCTGGGACGAATTGAGACAGGCAATGACCGGGGTGCTGAGATCAGTCACACTCCGGGACCTGATGGAACGACAGAGAGAAAAGGAAAATACCGCCGAGATAATGTACTACATTTAACTCCGTTATGGGTGTGGATTGGGAGGAGTTGAAAGAATGTCAGAACAAACTGCTAAAGTTGAAATACTAA
Organism: Dehalococcoidales bacterium; assembly: GCA_020342155.1. Taxonomy (GTDB): domain Bacteria; phylum Chloroflexota; class Dehalococcoidia; order Dehalococcoidales; family Fen-1064; genus W589. Next base: position 1,362,486 of record CP070842.1, on the reverse strand, counting down.
ATCATAAAACGGTGCAGATTCCCAAGCTAACGCGTGGTATTGCCAGGGATTCCACCGAGCTTATCGGAAATACACCGTTGGTCAAACTCAACCGGATAACTGAGGGAACGATGGCCGATGTTGTAGTCAAGCTTGAATCTTTTAATCCCCTCGGTAGTGTTAAGGATAGGATTGGTGTGGCCATGATAGTCGATGCCGAGGAGCGGGGATTAATCAAGAAAGATACCGTAATCGTCGAGCCTACCAGCGGCAATACCGGAATCGCTCTTGCCTTTGTCTGTGCCGCCAGAGGTTACCGTTTAATCCTTACTATGCCGGATACGATGTCTCTGGAGCGACGTCAATTGCTATCTATCTTTGGCGCTAAATTGGTATTGACACCGGGTTCGGAGGGTATGTCGGGGGCTGTACGGAAAGCTGAGCAACTGGTGACAGAAAATACTGGCTACTTCATGCCGCAGCAATTTCAAAACTCAGCCAACCCCGAAATTCACCGGGTGACCACCGCTGAAGAAATCTGGCGTGATACCAATGGTCGGGTGGATATCCTTGTTGCCGGTATCGGCACGGGTGGTACCATTACTGGTGTCGCTGAGCTAATGAAGGAAAGGAAGCCTGATTTTAAGGCGGTCGCAGTTGAGCCCGCTGACTCGCCAGTCCTTTCCGGAGGGCAACCGGGGGGACACAAGATACAGGGCATAGGCGCCGGTTTTGTCCCGGAGGTGCTTCAGAGAGACCTTATCGACGAGATTATCACCGTCAGTGACGATGATGCTGGACAGATGGCACGTAGACTGGCCAAGGAAGAGGGAATACTGGCGGGGATATCTTCCGGGGCAGCCGCCTGGGCGGCTATCCAGATAGCGGGACGGCCAGAAAATCGCGGTAAGCTGATAGTAGTTATCTTACCGGACACTGGTGAGCGTTACCTGTCCACCTGGCTCTTCCAGGAACTCTACCCGGGAACACCGAAAAATTAGTGCAGTATTACTGGTCGGGAGGAAGAAGACGGGAGGAGAGGAATGTTTTTCAGCACACTGAGAGAGGATATCAGGACAGTCTTTGACAAAGACCCGGCAGCAAGGAGTATACCTGAGGTTCTTTGCTGCTATCCGGGGTTACATGCCTTGTGGTTTCACTATTTTGCCCATTTTCTCTGGAAGCATCACCTCCGCTTCCTGGCTCGTTTTACTTCTCACTTCAGCCGTTTCCTTACCGGTATTGAAATTCATCCCGGTGCCAAGATTGGTCGACGTTTCTTTATAGACCATGGTGCTGGAGTTGTCATCGGGGAGACCGCCGAAATAGGTAATGATACCCTGATTTACCAGGGGGTCGTCCTTGGTGGTACCAGTTTGAGCAAAGGCAAACGCCATCCTACTGTTGGCAACAACGTTGTCTTTGGTACCGGAGCAGTTGCCCTTGGGGCAATCAACATTGGAGATGGCGCCAGGATTGGGTCCGGCTCTGTGGTAGTGAAATCAGTCCCTGCTGGGGCAACCGTGGTCGGAGTACCGGGCAGGGTAACCGAGGACCACACTGAGGAGTCGCCTGCCCTGGAACATGGTAGACTACCCGACCCGGTGGCTGAGGCCATCCGGCTTGTCCTGAGAGAACAAGACAAGCTCGAAGAGCGTCTACAACGGGTGGAGAGTACTACCGGTGTAACTGTTCCTGATGATGAGTTGAAAGGGAGTCGAGGCAAAATCGCCAGAGAATTCAGCCAGGGAGGGGGAATATAAGAGGTATAAATTATGCTATACTAATCTATGCCAGCTCTGTCAGCCGACAGTAGTAGAGGACCAAAATGGTCAAGCGACAGGTGATATTCACTTTCCCAGAGGAGCAACTTAAAGACCCTATCGTTTATAATCTCAGTCACCAGTTCCAGATACTAACTAATATCCGTCGTGCTGATATTACGGAAGACAGAGGATGGGTAACCCTAGAACTCGAAGGCGAGGCTGAGGAAATCGAGCGGGGAATCGCCTGGGTGACCTCCAGAGGGGTCAGAGTTGACCCAATAATCGAGGAAGATATCAAGAGCTAGGGCTTGTTTGGAGATACAGAAGGGATGAAACGGATATACCTTGATTACGCCGCTACGACACCGACACACCCCGATGTCGTCAAGGCAATGCTGCCGCATTTTAGTGACTCTTTTGGTAACCCTTCCAGCATCTACTCCTATGGTCAAGAGGCGAAAGGTGCTGTCGAGAAGGCTCGAGAGCAGGTTGCCACCCTCATTGGTGCCCGTGAGGAAGAGATTGTATTCACCAGTGGGGGAACGGAGGCAGATAACTCTGCCATAGAAGGTGTTGCCTTCGCCAACCCGGAACGTAACCACATTATTACCAGCACCATCGAGCATCACGCTGTCATCGAGACCTGTACTTTCCTTGAGAGACGCGGCTTTGAAGTGACCTTTCTACCCGTAGACAAGGATGGCCTGGTTGACCCCGATGATGTCCAGAAGGTAATTACCAACAAGACATGTCTGATTTCAATAATGCACGCCAATAATGAAATCGGCACAATACAGCCCATCAAAGAACTGGCTACCATTGCCAGAGAGGCAGGAGTCTATTTACATACCGATGCAGTACAAACGGTAGGCCAGGTACCTGTTGATGTCGACGACCTCGGGGTAGACCTGCTTTCGATGTCAGCCCATAAGCTCTACGGTCCGAAAGGGATTGGTGCGCTCTATATCAGGAAGGGTACTAAGCTTGTCCCTTTCATGCATGGCGGCGGTCAGGAGAGAAACCGCCGTGGCAGCACTGAGAATGTCCCTGGAATTGTCGGTTTCGGCAAGGCCACTGAGATTGCCCTTGCGGTAATGACCGGCGAGATAGAGAGGCAGACCCGTCTCCGTGACCAGCTTATTAAAAGTATCCTGAAACAAATTGACGGCGTACGTCTTAACGGGCATCCCACGAAACGACTGCCCAACAATGTCAATGTCAGCATCGATTATGTCGAAGGGGAATCAATGCTTCTCAACCTCGACCTGGAGAACATTTGTGCCTCCACTGGCTCTGCCTGCAGCTCTTCCAGCCTCGAAGCCTCCCATGTTCTTCTGGCACTGGGACTCGGACATGAACAAGCTCACAGCTCGTTACGCTTTACCGTAGGTAAATGGACTACTGAAGAAGACATCAATCGCGTTATGGAGGTACTGCCGCGAATCGTGACCAGGTTGAGAGCAATGTCACCACTACTGAAAAGTCGTAAGTAGGAGAAGTTATTATGCCAGACGTTCAATCTCTGTATAGCGAAAAAGTCATGGACCATTTCCGGAACCCGCGGAATGTCGGTGATATGGAAAACCCGGATGGCACCGGTCATGTCGGCAATCCTGTCTGTGGCGACATCATGGAGCTTTATATTAAGGTTAACGGTAATGTCATTACCGATGCCAAGTTTAAGACATTCGGTTGTGGTGCCGCTATTGCCACCAGCTCAATGGTAACTGAGATAATCATAGGCAAGACCATTGATGAGGCACTGGAAATCTCCAACAAAACGGTAGCCGAGGCACTGGGTGGACTGCCTGCAGCCAAGATGCACTGCTCCGTCCTCGCCGAAGATGCCCTCAAGTCAGCCATTGACGATTACCACAGCAAGCAGAAGAAGGGCAAATCGAAAACCAAGAAGAAATGATACGGCACTTCCTACACCACTCGTTATCTTATCGGTGTAGCCCTCCAGGAGACCCCAGGATCATTTATAATCATGGAAGATAAGACAGAGAGAGTAAATATACTACGCCTCAGTACAGAAGATATTAGTGATATCGAAGACACTGTTGTCCGCGAATTTCCCCTGACCATCATCCTCAATGACCAGGAATTGGTTACAATGCTCTGTTCGCCGGCCGACCAGAAGGAACTGGCGGTCGGTTTTCTCTACTCCGAAGGGCTTATCACGAGCCGTGAAGAAATTGGAAACGTAACCTTAAACGAAGGCACCGGTGTTATCCGTGTAGAGACAAAAAATGGCAACGTGCTGGATCGCGAAGTCTTATTCAATCGATTGATAACATCGGGGTGTGGGCGTGGGGCTTCCTTTTATAGTGCTACTGATGTCACAGGTGAGAAGGTGGAATCTCTACTCCAAGTATCGGTAAATGAGATTCTGTCTATTATGAAAGACTTCCAGCACAGGTCCGAGACCTTTCGTGCCACCGGCGGGGTGCATTCTGCCGCTCTCTGTAATACTAAGGAAATTCTTATTTTTAATGAGGACATCGGACGGCACAACGCTATGGACAAAGTCTTTGGAGAATGCCTCCTGAAGGATATCCCTACAGATGATCGCCTCGTTATCACTAGCGGTCGCATATCATCGGAGATACTCCTTAAAGTAGCCAGAAGAAACGCCCCTATACTTATCTCCAAATCCGCCCCTACCAATCTCGGGGTGGAGATGGCTGAAGATCTCGGTATCACGCTGGTAGGATTCGTCAGGGGTAAACGGGCAAATGTCTATACCAACAGCCACAGAATAATCCGAGATAGCTTATAATCAGTCAGGGCTGACACCCCCGGATTACTCGATGAAGTCTATCACGACCTCTTTAATGTCCCAGAGTGTGTCTAATTTTTCATGTATTTCTTGTTTGATAGCGGACGCAAACTGGTGACCAGACGGCAGGTCAACAACCACCTTCACTACACCATCATTAACATCAATCTCCTGCACCAGTTTGGCACGCACCAGGCCCATGCCGGTCAGGGGGTCCATTACCTTCCTTAGCCTCTGTCGAACTACCTCCAGGGTGGTCGGTTTCTTGTCTTTTATCAGGCCGTGCTTTTCTTCATAATTCTGTATGGCAGCTCGCAGTCCTTCTACCGCCAGTACTGAGCAGTGGGCTTTGATAGGTGGTAGTCCGCCGAGAGCATCTGAAGCCTGCTTCCAGGTGATTTTCTTGGCCTCGTCCAGTGTTTTTCCCTTGGCCAGTTCTGTGATAATCGAGCCGGTGGCAATATTTGAGGCGCAACCATAAGACTCAAACTTTACATCGGAAAGAGTTTTCGTGGCATCATCGACACTTATGTAAACCGATACCATGTCGCCACAAGCCGGACTGCCCTCGGTCGCCTTGCCGTCAGGATTCTCTATCTTTCCTACATTGTGCGGGTGTCGGAAGTGTTCCATTACCGTCTCATTATATGGTGCCCTCATCTCCGGCCCTCCTCTTAGTCATTTTCTTTACCCAGTGGGCTGATGCTCCTTAGCTCCGACACTATTTCAGCAAGGGCATCAACCACAGCGTCGGCCTCTTCCATGGTGTTGTAACGTCCCAGGCTGAACCGAATCGACCCGTGTGCCCGTTCGTGGTCACCGCCGATACCGTAGATAACATGGCTCCCCTCCAGAGAGCGACTGAAGCAGGCGGAACCGGTGCTAACAGCAAAGCCGCGCATGTCCAGGTGCAGCGTAATTGACTCGCCTTCAACGAAATGAAATGTAACATTGGCATTTTGAGGTAGTCGGTGTGAGCGGTGACCGTTCAGAGTAGAATGCGGTATCTCCGTGAGTGCCCGCTTAATGATATGGTCGCGTATCGCCTGTAGCCTTTCCGTCTCCTCAGGAGTTATAAGCTTTGCTGCCCGGGTAAAACCGACAGCACCGGGGATATTCTCCAGTCCGGCACGCAGGTTGAACTCCTGGAAACCGCCATCCATCCATTTGGTTAATGGCGTCCCCTTGCGTAGATACAGTCCGCCAATACCTTTCGGACCGTGAATAGTGTGGGCTGCCACTGTAACCAGGTCTACCGGCACTTTGCTCACATCAAGACCAACCCGTGTGAAGGTATGAGTAGCATCGGTGTGGAAAACCACGCCTTTCTCCCGGCATACCTTTCCGATAGCCTCGATGTCCTGTATGGTGCCTATCTCCTGGTTGGCATGTTGAATCGACACCAGTATTGTGTTATCAGTTATAGCATCTCTCAGCCTGTCAAGGTTGACGAGGCCGTCGCCGTCTACTTCCAGAAGGGTGACCTGAAAACCCTGCTTCTCCAGAGCCTGAGCGCTGTGTAGTACCGGGAAGTCTTCAATCGCGGATACTATTAGATGTTTACCCTTCTTCTCACCTAACGCCAGGGCCACCCCTTTGATAGCCATGTTAGAAGACTCGGTTGACCCCGAGGTGAAGATAAACTCTTCGGATGAAGCCCCTAGTGCCTTGGCCAAGGTCTCTCTTGCTTCATCCAATGCCTCACGGGCCTCGATGCCCAGAGAATAACCGAACTCGGAGGTAGCCACCGCATAGGTATCAAAGAGATATGGCCGCATTGCCTCAAGCACCCGCTCGTCCATCCGGGTGGCGGCCGCATTATCAAGATAGACTGTCTTATCCGCCATGCTATCCTCCTTTTTCAGTCTAAATAAACAGGGTTATAGCCGATTCCCTGGCCTCATTCACGTAGGTCCCGACGGCACAGTAGTCGGAAACCAAATCGTCGCGGAGGTCTTCCTTCTTTATGCCCATTATCTCCATTGTCATGTCACAGGCGAGGATTTTACCTCCCAATTCCACGAAGTCCTGAAGCATTCTCTCCAGAGAGGCCACATTCGACGCCTTCATTTTCCGCTTTACCATCCACTTACCGAGCCCGAACATATTCATCTTGGAGAGAGGTCCTTTCTCCAGCCCGTCCTTCTTGAGTCGTTGCAGTCCCCAGAAGGTAAAGAAAATAGAGGCTTCCATACCCATGGACAGAGCTCCGTTAGCAACTATGAGAGCACTATATATTTTATCCATGTCACCACTGTGAGCGATGATGGTAGCTTTATTCTTTTCATTGTCAGCCATATCTATCTCCTCCGGCTACTTGCGTATCCTGATGCGCCAGGTATCCCCTTCATCTGTCACCTCAAGTAGCTCCAGCCCCAGGGCTTTTACCGCCATCGGTATCTCTTTTTTTGAAGAAGGATGAGTACCGATTACCTCGACAATGTCACCCGGTTCTGCCTTCCGTAGCGCTTTGCGGGTTTCCACCAGTGGCACCGGGCAGGTCTCACCGATACAATCGACCTTTATTTCAGCCATTTACGTTGCCTCCGATTTGGTCTAAGTAGGTTACTCCATCTTTATCAGCTTGTCAAAGTTAAGGCCGGCAAGCGTTCAAGACACTTTCTCCACTATCCCATCATCTTCCCGCAAGCCTCGCCCACCGGCCAGCATAATTGTAGACCCACAACCGCGTATCAGTATGTAACTAATGTCTCATAGAAGCCAGACCCAGTTTAGACTACTAGGCGGTACTACTAGGCACGAAATAGTGACAGATATGGTCTCGCTGTGATATAATGAATTTTTACTAACCTCTCTCTGAGGCATCTGTAGCAGAAAGGGGGGCAGCACATGGTTGCATTAGCCACAAACCTGAAAACTACTTCTTTTATAGCATGGCAGATCGAAAGGATAACCTCCATGTTATGGCTAATGTGCTGCCCGAAAGGGCAATCTACGGTTGACAAAATGCTATTTGAGAGGTTACCAATATGTCGAAATCAATCGCTGAGATAAACGAAAAAATCAGCCAGGGTCAGGCAGTGGTTGTCACTGCCGAAGAAATAATCGATATTGTTCAAGAAAAAGGTGTGGAGGAGGCAGCCCGGGAAGTAGATGTTGTTACTACCGGCACCTTCGGGCCGATGTGCTCCTCTGGTGCCTTCCTCAATGTAGGACACGCCCAGCCACGTATAAAGCTTGGTGGTGGAGAAGTCTGCCTGAATGATGTCCCTGCTTACACCGGGCTAGCGGCAGTGGATCTTTTCATCGGTGTAACCGCGGTTCCGGATGACGACCCCAGGAACAAAGCATACCCCGGTGATTTCAACTATGGTGGTGGTCATGTCATCGAAGACCTGGTAGCCGGTAAGGACATCAGTTTGACGGCCAGGGCATATGGGACGGACTGCTATCCTCGCCGGAGACTCGAGACCTGGATAAATATTGCTGATATCAACGAGGCGACCCTGTTCAACATCCGTAACGCCTACCAGAACTACAATGTGGCCGTGAATCTGTCCGATAAGACAATCTACACTTATATGGGTGTCCTTAAACCACAGCTCGGCAATGCCAATTACTGCAGCGCCGGGCAGCTTTCTCCCCTGCTCAATGACCCTCTGTATAAGACACTCGGTGTCGGGACGAGGATTCTAATCGGAGGTGGTGTCGGCTACATTGCCTGGCACGGTACACAGCACAATCCCAGTGCCTCCCGTTCGGGCAACGGCGTACCACGCCGACCAGCAGGTACACTGGCACTAATCGGTGACCTTAAACAGATGAGACCCGAGTGGCTCCGGGGGACAAGCATGGTCGGTTACGGCACCACGATGACAGTAGCTATCGGTGTCCCGATACCGATACTCAATGAGGAAGTCGTGCGCTATACGGCGGTCAGGGACGAGGACATCGTCGCTGCTATAGTCGATTACTCCGAGGCTTATCCCCAGAGAAAGCCCGATGTTCTTGGTGAGATTGACTATGCCAGTCTCAGGTCGGGGACGATAACGGTTCAGGGCCAGGAAGTACCAACGGCCTCCCTGTCAAGCTATCCCAAAGCAGTGGAGCTTGCCGAGATGCTGAAGGAGTGGATAAAGTCTGGAAAATTCCTGCTCACCGAACCGGTAGCACCAGTACCAGGAGCAGAATCCGGTATCAAATTCAAGAATCTGGAGGAGCGGCCGATAAACGGCTAGCCAGAATACCTGACCTGCGCAACCAAGGGCACCTGCTAAATCCTTCGGCAGGTGCCCCTTCTTCTTGTTCACGTTGACATTTACAGGCATTGCCCTGTATAGTATAAGAAATTGAATATCGACTAGGGGAGCTGAAAGGCTGAGAGTCCCACAGGGACGACCCTTGGAACCTGATCTCGGTAATGCGAGCGTAGGGAAGTAAGGAACCAGAAGACCTCGTTACACTTCCCACTTCTGGTTTTTTAATTATTCGCTGCGGCCACCATCTATCCACAGGGCCGGTTCTGTGATAAATAGATATGCGTATTTAGAATAATATCAAGAGAGGTCAATAGTGGACGATATAGTTATTTCGAAGGCAATCACACAGAGTTTTACAGATGAGTTTGTAAATTATCTGGACGTAGATGTGGCCATCGCAGGTGCAGGACCTTCCGGTTTGACAGCCGGATATTACCTGGCAAGAAAAGGCGTAAAGACGGCAATTTATGAAAGGAAACTCAGTATTGGTGGCGGGATGTGGGGAGGTGGGATGATGTTCAACCGTATTGTTGTACAGGACGAAGCCAAACCCATTCTGGATGAGATGGGAGTGACTACTATAGAGTACCAGCCAGGATACTATGTAGCTGATTCCGTGGAGGCTGTATCTGCCCTTTGCTACCAGTGTGTTAAGGCAGGCGCCCGTATCTTTAACCTGATTAGTGTTGAAGATGTAATGATTCGTGAAGAAGACCGTGTATCAGGACTGGTCTTAAACTGGAGCGCCGTGACCATGGCGAATCTTCATGTTGACCCATTGTCAATAAAATCTAAGTGGGTAATCGATGCTACCGGCCATGATGCCGAGGTTTGCCGCATAGTAGTGCGTAAAATTGGTGCCAGGTTGAACACCTCTACCGGTGAGGTGGTGGGCGAAAAACCAATGTGGGCTGAACACGGAGAGAAAGACCTTGTGGCCAAGACCGGAGAGGTTTATCCTGGATTACTGACAAGCGGCATGGCAGTCAATGCAGTCTATGGGTACCCGCGCATGGGCCCTATATTCGGTGGAATGATTATCTCTGGAAAACAAGTAGCGGAGCTCACGGTTGAATTGTTAAGATAGATAATGGAGGACAGCAGACCACTGAGGGCCTGCTGTCCCCAGAAGAAACCCCTTGGTCGCATCCTCACTGGTGAAATGCAAGCATATACGTGCCTGTTAGCATTATTGGTGCTAGACTGATGTCCCCGCTCCGCACAATGTCTCCCATAATCCATCCCAGACGGCAACCCAGAAATTATAAGCATTTTCTGGTGTGTCATATTCTAAGTAAGTATCCCATAATTCCATGAGCTCGGCGTCACCCGTGGCCTCCACCAATAATGTCACGTCAAGTATCTCATACATCGTAAAATAACCGCCTGGTACAAAGTAATACTTCTCAAGGATCTCTCCGTATGGATTACATGCGTCTACCTGTTGCTGTAGACTCTCATATTGGCTTTCGGCTGTATTTAATTGAGTTTGCAGGCTATTGGCTCTGCTCTGCGCCGCGGCATAACTGCTTTGCAGGGTGGAAATCTGGCTCTGCGCAGCAGTAAGGTCAGCCTCTGCAGTTGCGAGGTCTGCTTCTGTGTCAGCCAGTTCTGTTTCGGTATCAGCCAATGTTGCTTCTGTGTCAGCCAGGTCTGTTTCCAACTCTGTAACATCTGCCTCCAGTGCAGCTTTGTCCCCTTCCAGGGTAGCAATCTCCGCATTAGCAGTATCCACGTCGCCAGACAGGTCGATATAGAAAAACGTACCTGCTCCGACTGCTCCTGCAAGGAGTACACTTACTGTAATTGCCCAGATTTTCATGTCGACCTCCTAATGCACCTAAGATTTGTTTGATAATAAGAAGAGCACCAGCTACCGCCACCATTCATCTGACGGTTCTAGTGCTCTTAACCATCCCTCACCACCCACCTCCAGCAATATACCTATTACCTTACGCTGGGGCAGAGTATAGACGAGTGTCAATATTGTACGTTTTAGTATATTTCAAGGGGGTTTAGTATAGTTCTTTTATTTGTTGTTGTCAATACCCCTAAAAGTAATTCTACTGATGTATAAATAGATTAGCTATACTTGAGAAGCACTCATACGTTAAAATGATACTGAAATGAAGAATGAAGACTAACCTCTATAACAACTCTGCCATCAACATCAAGAATTACTTACGTGATTTTCTGAGGAAAGATAAGCACCTGTCTTAGAGGAGGCTATAATGACAAAAGTGAGTCTGGTACGCACCAATAACCGTGCCGATGGAGTGCGGAGGGCAATCGTTCTGATTAACTCTAATCCCGTAAAAGGAAAGGCAATAGTTCTCAAACCTAACTTTAATTCAGCTGATCCCACTCCCGGCTCGACCCATATCGATACGCTCCGTGCTCTGATACAGAACCTTAATAAAATGGGTGCCAGCAGTATCACCCTGGCTGAACGCAGTGGGCCAGGAGACAGTACTCGTACCGTGATGGAAAAGAAGGGCATTTTTAAGCTGTCGCAGGAACTGGGTTTCGATATTCTTAACCTGCAGGAAATGAGCCCGGAAGGCTGGATACATTTCCATCCTGAAAACAGCCACTGGCAGGACGGTTTTCAGTTTCCCAGGATATACGCAGAAGCGGAATGCATCGTGCAGACCTGTTGTTTAAAAACGCACGCTTTCGGCGGTCATTTCACCCTGTCAATGAAAAACTCGGTGGGCATGGTGCCCGGCGGCAGTCCTTATATGAGAGAACTACACACCTCGTCGCATCAGCGTCAGATGATTGCCGAGATAAACAGTGCTTATTCTCCTGACCTGATTGTGCTTGATGGTGTCGAAGCTTTCACTCATGGCGGTCCTGCCCAGGGTACTCGAGCCAACGCTAATGTGGTGCTTGCCAGCAACGACCGGGTGGCAATTGATGCCGTGGGGGTAACCATACTACGCGAACTAGGGACTACCCCAGAGGTGAGCCTGGGACGGGTTTTTGAACAGGACCAGATCGCTCGAGCAGTTGAGCTTGGTCTAGGCGTGACATCACCGGAGAAAATTGAACTCATTACCGATGACACAGACAGCCAGGACTATGCTGAAAAGATAAAGAACATTCTGCTTAGTTAAACAGCAGGGACTACGGTCGCTTTATCTCTTTGATTTGTTGTCTGTCCTCAGCAAGACGACGTATATCTTCGAATACAGTAACTGATTCATCGCGGGAGGGGGGTGGTGCCATTTTCAAGAAGACAGCCTGTTGCTCCGGGAAGACCAGAGTCGGCGTACCGAAGACATTCAGAGTTTCGACGGCGAAGACATGGTCTTCCGCCAGTTTATTCAGCAGTCGTCGGTCGTTGAGGTCATCACGGAACCTGTCTATATCCAAACCGACACTTTTAGCCACCTCAATCAGGATAGCCGGGTCAGTGATATCTTTTTTATCTTCATGCCTCGCCTTGAGTAGAGCGAAGTGGAAAGTATCAAAGACAATCTCCCCTTGTACCCGCGCTGCTTCTGCAGCGTGGAAAGCGTTCCTGCCTCGACTGACGTAGTCAACCGGTTGTTCCCACAATTTCCAGTCAGGACCTTCCTTACTGTTGACCTGCTCCAGGCTGAAATATTTCCAAATGACTGTCAATCGAGAGCCCAGTTCTTCTTTGACCTTCTGCAGCCAGACCGCTGCGTTGTAAACGTAGGGTCAGAGATAGTCGAAGTATACGTCCAGACTAATATTTCCAGGAATTTTGTTGCTCATCTTTACTTCCTTTTCGGCTAAACAGATTATGCCCGTAGCTACCTATAATTCTACCCGCATGCCTTGCTGACTTACAAGTTAGCCTGATGTTGGGTGGACTGTTATTTAAATAATAAGGGGCAAGGTTATTAATTGTTTGATAAGCTCGATTGTGATAGGATAACGCACAAATAAGTCTGATTGCTTATCATCTTGAATATTAGTAATTTGGAGAATTAAGAAGTGAAAAAGACAGTAATGGTTATCCCAGGAATTACAGAACCAGACCTGCCTTTTAATCACGTTATACAGGCAGGCAGGTTCTTATTTCTAACCAGTCAATTATCTTCAGACCTCAAAACCGGGGAAATCCTAAGTGGTACTATTCTCGAGCAAACGCGACAGGCTTTAGATAATATAAAGTTCTTACTAGAGGGTTGCGGTGCAACTATGGATGATATTGTCAAGACTGTCATATATATGAGAGATTTAAGAGATTTTGATAAAGTGAATGAAGTATATTGTCAATACTTCACTAAAGGTAATGAACCTGCTAGAGTAGCTATGCAAGCGATATCCCCACTTGAGAGCATTGATATTGAAATTGAGGTTGTAGCGTATAAATAATTCTGGAGGGACAAACATGGAATATCGAAGACTTGGAAATTCAGGATTGCATGTCTCGGCAGTTGGTCTGGGTGGTAATAACTTTGGGTGGTGGGCTGACGAGCAGACCTCTATCCCTGTCATCCACCATGCAATTGAACTAGGCATCAACTTCATCGATACCGCCGACGTTTATGCCCGGGGGCAATCTGAGGAGTTCGTCGGCAAGGCAATAAAGGGTAAGCGTACCAATCTTGTTATCGCTACTAAATTCGCCAATCCGATGGGTGATGGCCCTAATGAGAGGGGCGGGTCGCGCCGCTATATCATGCAGGCAGTGGAAGCCAGTCTGAAACGCCTCAAGACAGACTACATCGATCTCTATCAGATGCATATCCCCGACCCGACGACACCAATGGGCGAAACCCTACGCGCTCTTGATGACCTAATCCGGGCAGGTAAGGTCCGCTACATCGGTTGCTCTAATTTCGCCGCCTGGCAGATGTGCGAGGCGATATGGATATCCAGGGCAAACAACTTCAGCACGTTCATCTCGACACAGCCTATGTATAACCTGTTATCCCGAGGGATTGAGCGCGAACTGGTTCCATGCTGTCAGCAATATGGTATCGGTATCATCCCCTATAGCCCTTTGGCCAGCGGTTTTCTCACTGGTAAATACCGACAGGGCGAGCCACCACCTGAAGGTGCCCGTCTCGCCGGTTCCGACCCCAGATTCCAGCGTATGTTTAATGAGTCTAACTGGAGTAAATTAGGCAAGCTGGAGTCCTGGGCCAAAGAGCATGACCATACCGTCGGTGAGCTGGCAATTGCCTGGCTGCTGGCAAAACCGATGTTGGCCACTATCATTGCTGGAGCGCGGAAGAATGAACAGGTGGATGCCAATGTTGCCGCCGGCGACTGGAAACTCACTCCTGAAGAAGTCGCCGAGGTAGAGGCGTTGCTGTAAAAAAGGCAAACTGCCCTAGCAGGAACTACCTCAGGTCGGACCGGCATTAAAGAACTCCGGTCTGGCTGTCATCACCCTGCCGAATATTGAGCAAAGCCGGCGCGGGTGCGCATCTTGGCATTCGGGGCACTCTAAATCTGCATCTCTGTCTGCAATGCTGCGGCGTAACTCAAACCTTTCACCGCACTTCGTACATTCATATTCGTAAAGTGGCATTATCCTCTCCTCCTGTCCCACAAACCTCTCTAATCCTCGTCCTCTGGTTCTTCGGTTTGTCCTGCCTCAAATGACGTAGCGATGTCACGCCCGATTAGCTGGTTGGCTACCACATCAGACAAGCCGGTTACCTTAACACCCATATCATATTTCTCATTTAAAGCTGTTATCTGAAGTCGACAGTTCTCACAGGGGCTGACGACAAGCCCGGCACGAGTCTGCTTAATCTGCTCTGCTTTTCTTTCGCCCGTCTTGATTCGAAACTCGTCAAATTCCGGCTGGGCGACCAGCCCCCCACCGCCGCCACAGCACCAGTTCTTTTCACGGCTGGGATTCAACTCGCGTAGATTTGATGCTACTTGATTAAGAACATATCGCGGCTCCTCGTAGAAACCGGCATTTCTTCCTACCTGACACGGGTCATGATACGTAACTATCTTACGCTCCTTACCTGAAGGTATTTCTATACTACCCTCCTCGATAAGACGGGCGATAATTTCCACCATAGCCGTTACCCCGAAAGACAGCTCTTCTTTAGCCCAGGTCTCGTAGAGATACTGCATTACCCGGTAGGCATGGCCACATTCCGAAATGACCACCTCTTTCACTCCGAGGCGCTTAGCTTCATCCACAATCCTTTTAGCGATAATTCGGCCCTTTTCCACATCACCGAGGAAATACCCGTAATTGGCTGATTCAAACAATGATAGTGTCCAGTTGAGGCCGGCTTTATGGAAGATAACAGACGGCGGCAGTATACTATGCACCCCCGCCAGAGCCGCGTATAATATGTCCGCCCCTTCCTTTTCAATCGGAATAGTGGCTTTTGAGTCGCCAATCAGACTCTGGAGTTCCTTCTCGGTCTCCTTATTCAGGTCGAGCATAATGTCTTTAAAAAGGTCGATGTTTTCACCCTTTGAGACGGCTGCTCCGGCCAGTTCTGTAAGTATCTGGGCACCTTTCCCGGCAGCAATTAACATTGCCTTGGCTACTCCTAATACCCATGTGGTATCAATCGAGAAAGGGCAGTAATACATGCAGCGGCGGCACCCGGTGCATGCATAAGTAGAGCGGTATAGCTCGTCCAATAGGCGATCATCAGACTCCCTAGCCTCGTAAAGTGAGGGGAGAAACAGACCTGACCGTGTGAAGTATTTCTTATATACCCGGCGTATAAGCTCGGCACGGTAGGCCGGAAGGAACAGAACATCCCCGGTGGAGACATATTGGTGGCAGGCATCCTTACAGATGGAGCACCTCGTGCAGACATCGAGGTAGTAAAGGAGTTGTCGGTTCATTCCTTGTTCGAGCACACCGGTGATGGTTTTGAGCTCAGTCTTGTTCACCGTGCTTCACTCCTTACCAGATTAACCGCGTAAGTCCCGATATAGTGGACAAGCTTGCTGAAGGGCAGGTAGATAAGCAACAGGTTGGACAAGGTGACATGAGTTACCAAAACCCACCTTGTCCCCGACTCTGCCAGTTCGACCGGGAATTCCGGGCTGAAGGTCAGCAGGCTATGGACATACGCCCGATAAGCCTCTACCTCTACATGTCCGAAAAAGCGAAGATGGTTGCCCATAAGCAGAACCATAAATATAAGGATGAGCAGAAAGTAGTCCTCCGGGGTAGATAAGTCCCGGTAAGGTGATTTGAAACGCCGGGACAGCAAGTAAATCACTGATACCAGTAGCACTATCCCGACAATGCCACCGCTGATGAGTGAAAACTGCCCCATTCCCTCTTTACCAAGAGCAGTCGCCAGTGGTGTGAACTCCTGTATTAATCTCAGGTGGCCGACAAACGCTGCTAAACCACCGATATGCAGCAGTATCACGAAAAGCCACATCGGCCGATCGACATCGAGCACCTGTAAAAAGAGAAATGTGTCTCTGGCCCATTGCAGAAATCTACCGCGCTGGCTATTCGCCTGTGGGAATATGCCTAGTCTAATACTGCTCCTAGGCACTTTTAACCAATAGTATACGCGGAAGACAGTACCCACCAGGAAAACAGCTACTGCGACGTACACCAGTACGCCGGCAAGCAGAAAGGAAAGCCAGTTCACGACTACTTGACCCGCTTTACCAGGAAAATAATGTCCTTGCCATCACGCTCGGTCTTAAGGACCTCATTACCCGTAGTCCTTGCCCAAGACGGAATGTCAGCAAGGCTTCCCGGGTCAGTAGCTACTGCTCTAATTACCCCGCCTACGGGTACTTTGTTGATGTTCTGACTGACCCTGACCATCGGTAAGGGACACATCAACCCTCTGAGATCCAGTTCCAGGTCAACCTTACCCGCGGTCTTTTCTGTCTTCTCACTGGCTTCTTGCTTCGATTTAGCTTTCTCTTTAGCCATTTCTCTCCCCTTTCTAACTAGATAAACATGGTGAAGTCGGCCTGCTGTGCCTGCTCAATGAAAAACCCGGCACCAACGCAGTCGGTTACTTCATCAATCATGTCTTCTCTGGAAATCTCCATGACATCCATGCTCATCTGGCAACCGTACATCTTGACCCCAAGGTCAATAGCCAGTTGCCTCATCTCCAGCAGTGAAACGACGTTCTTACTCTTCATCATCTTGTTGAACATCCACCGCCCCAGCCCGAAGAACCCGAACTTGCTGGGATTAGCTTTAGTGATATCACCACCGTACATCAAACCCACCATCCGACCAAATAAGCTCTTCCCGGTAGCGACATTTTTCTTCAGTGCCCGCAGGCCCCAGAATGTGAAGAACATGGTGACTTCCATGTTCACTGCCGCGGCCCCGTTAGCAATTATAAAAGCGGCAAACAGCTTGTCCATGTCTCCACTGAGAACAACCATCGCAGCCTTTTTCTTCTTTTCTTCTGCCATCATCGTACAACACCTCCCGTGCAATTATTACACATGACAGTAGTGCCAGATTATACTATATATTATTGGTAGCTGCTACCCTTTGTATCGGTTAGGAACGCATCACTTTCTCCGCCAGTGCCCGATTCCTCTCCATAAACCCCAGCAGAGCCTGGTGGACGAGTTGACACGCCTCACCAATTCTGGAGTCAGCCAGACTGTAGAAGATGTTTGTGCCCTCGCGCCGGGTCCTTACAGCACCCCGCTCGCGTAGTATCGCCAGGTGTCGTGAAGCGACTGCATGCGGTACTGACAACCTCTCAGCCAACTCACCGACTGACCTCTCGCCACTTCGTAATTCTTCGATAATCATAAGGCGTTTTGGATCAGCGAACGTTTTGCAGAGTTCTGCCTTCAATGCGTAAAGCTCTGTGTCATAGTCTGCCACATGAATCTCCTGTATAACTGTTCCTTTATATGTATATATGTATTATAACATATATACATTGGTCCTGTTCAAATCTTTTATAAGGTTATTGAAAAAAACTTCGGGGGTAAACGCGAAGTTACTGTCGACCTGGTAGCCAGCCTCGTCCTCTCCAGCGACGTCGGTGTTTCCCGGCTTCAACCGGTGGTAGTTCAGGCGTTTCTTCGTCTACCAAACGAACGTAGATGGCATCAGCCACCTGCTCATCAACAGCGAATTGAGTATGACCGGCCTCAAATATATAAGATGGGAACTTCTGTATCAGCTTTAAAGACGCTCCGGGTAGGATACCCAGAGCAATCAGCTTCCGCAATTTATCAGCCTCGGCAGCGTAAACGTAGGCGACCTTGCCTTGCTGTCCCGGTGCCAATTGAGAGAGTGGATAGACCAGCCTCCTCATTTCCACCTGCTCCTCCTGACAACACCTACCGGGTGGTATTGGCTTGCCGTGGGGACATACCTTGGGATGGCCTAATAAAGTGCAGATATTATCATCCAGCCCTCTGTTAAGCAGGTGTTCGAATTTACAGGCCGCTTCGTGCATTATATTCTCCTCACTACCCAGAACATCATGCAGCAGCCTTTCCGCAAGCCGATGCCTCCGGACAACACTCCTGGCCTCGGGCTTTCCGGTGGCAGTTAAGGCCACAATGTTATCGGACATGGAGACAAAACCAGCCTTTAACAATTCATCGACGGCCCGTTTGCCCAGTGTATCCAGGAGAACTCTGTCTTTCTTATTCTCCTCAATGGCGATCCACAAAGTCTCCAGTACCTCTTCAGCTCTTTCACTCAGACTCATCTCGCTTCCTCCTTAGCATCCGGAGCGCTTTCAATAATCTTGACTGACGTGGTACTTCATAACCACAGTTAGGACATTTTACCAGACTGCATTTCCCATGGAGGGGACATCCCTGACAGACGGACTGTATCTGGTCTTCGTTATATTCGTATCCGCAGAGCGGACATTTTATCATATCGTTACTCCCAATCCGGTCAGTATCCAGTTTAGAACATATCCCACCAGAAAGGCGAAGAGAAAGATAAATAAAGCAATACTCAGCGCTGTCCTGATTCCCCTCTCCCTAACCATTACCAGAAATTGGGCAATACAGGGCACGAATAGGGTTATAGTCACGGCAGATACCACCAGCGGTATACCGGTCAATATTCCAGCACTATGCAGGTCGTACAGTCCGGCTGCCCCAAAATCGCGTCGGAAGAATCCATAGAAAAAGGCAACTGCGGCATCTCCCGGCACACCGATGGACTCAACCACCGGCTCCAGTCCGCTTATGATGTAGGAAAACACCCCTGTTAGCTCCCCCAGCCAGAGGACAACACTAGCGATGATAAACATGGGCAACACCTCGACTAGGTACCATTCCAGTCGGGAGGCTGTTTTGCTTAACACGTTTGATATTCGGGGCAATCTCAATGGCGGCACCTCCATGTAAAAGCTGGCTCGCTCTCCGGGGAGTACTCTTGCCGCGAGGGAACCCACCAGCAGGAACACCAGAATAAGTGTGCCTATCCAGATGAACAGTGCCGCCGTGCTGCCAGACAAGATACCGAAAATAACACCAAGTTGAGCAGAGCATGGTATGGCCAGCGCTAGCAATAAAGTCGTGATAACCCGCTCTCGCTTCGTCTCTTGGGTCCGGGTAACAATTGTTGCCATGGTATCACAACCGAAGCCAAGCACAATCGGTATCACCGCCCTACCGTTGAGGCCAATAAACTTGAAGAGCCGGTCAATCAGCATCGCCAAGCGGGGCAGGTAACCGCTGTCTTCGATGATAGCAAAGACCAGTGAGAATGTACCGACGATGGGAAGTACGATGGCAAAGGCATAGGTAAGGCCTAGCGTAAAGATACCATAGTCACCAACCAGCAAATCACGCGCAATTTCCCACGGTATAAAACGGGTGCTTATGTCAGTAAGCCAGGGATTAATCCACTGACCGAATACTGTCCCTTCAATGAAATCAACCAAGATGCCGGCGCCAAAGACACCAACGAATAGATATAGACCGACAAAGGTGACGAAAAGGAAGATGAGACCTCCACTCAAGGGATGCATCATCGCCCGGCTTAATTTCTCGGCAAATCCCTGGCGGACCTTATCATGCGAGGCTATTACATCACCCAGAATATCTTTAACCCTCTGCTGATGACTCAGCGTGATAACATAACTTAAAGGCTGACTGTATGCATCTCTCGTCTGGATTACTACCTCCCGGATCGAGTCAAAGTTGGCTTCCTCCTTCTCCCGGACATGTTCGGTAATCTCCCTATCCTCTTCCAGGAGAAACAGACCTATACTCCTATTGGAAATATTATAATTTCCCCGGAGTATACCTGTTATACGATGGAGTGCTGCTTCCACTACTTCTCCATGCTGTACCGGCGTCTGCCAGCGTGGCGGTCTCGCTGATGCGATGGTTTGCCACAGAGTATCCATACCTCGACCAGTCACCGCTACTGTGGCCACAACAGGGATACCTATTTCATGCTCCAGTCTTGTGATATCAATTTCTAACCCGTTACTCTCTGCCTCGTCCATCATGTTGAGTTCAAGCACCACAGGCAGTCCTGCCTCAATGAGTTGAATGGTCAGAGGAAGCATCCGTTCCAGGTTTTTTGCATCTACCACGTGCAGGACAACCTCTGGTTCCTCTTCAAGTATTATCTTTCTGGCTACCCGCTCCTCTTCAGTAAGGGGAAGGAAGGAGTACATCCCAGGGGTGTCAATAATCTCAACCTGTCTCCCGTCCAGATTTGCTTTTCCGCGAGATACATCTACGGTCGTCCCCGGGTAATTGGATATAACCGCATGACGGCCAGTCAATCGATTGAAGACAACACTCTTGCCGACGTTAGGATTACCGACAATGGCTATTTTTACCAGACTCTCCTGGAACTCTGTCTCCCCTGTTTTTTGACTAGTGCCTTGACGTCTGAAAAGTTTGAGTTTTGTCATAACGCCTAATTTTCGTTCCTACGGGTTTATTCAAATGCTTCTTATTCGCAATAAGGATAAAAAAAAGAATTACATTCCCTTCTTTCGACATTTGTGACAATAACCAGTCATGCGCAGTTCCGTTTCGGTAATTTCAAACTCCCTGGTCTCAGGTACGTTCTCCATTATCTGGCGTGATAGATCATAGTCGAACTCAATAACACGTCCACAGCTAAGACACATCAGGTGATGGTGCGCTGAGGTTGGCTTCACCTCATAATGGTGGTGATGTTCACCGAAATGATGTTCTTCTACAAGGCCCATTTCTTTAAACCGATGTAGACTTCGATAGACCGTCGAAAGACTAATACGTGGTTCTCTTTTTCTCGCCCGCCGATAGATTTCATCAACATCCAGGTGAGACTCACTCTTCCTGATTATGTCGAGTATTATAGCTCGCTGGCTGGTTGCTCTTAAACCGGTGGTGGTCAAATCACGGCGGCTTCGGCTAGAATGAGCGCTTTTGTTGTTCATCATAATACCCTCACAACTGTCTTAATAATAAATAGTAATGCGTAGCATTTGCATCTAACTTTATCACAATACGAGTAGCGTTGTCAATAGAATCACTTCACCCAGGAATGGTCTGTCAGTATCCCGTTTACTTCTTTCCGCAACCGTTCAGCACTGAATGGTTTGACAATATAATGGGCCTTGGTCCTTGAAAGGAAGCTCCTGGTATCCCCACTCATTATGTCACCGGTAATAAACACGACCTTTTTTGATAAGGATGGCATTCGTTTCTGCGTATGCTTATAGAGTTCAATACCGCTGGTTCTCAGCTTTAGCGACTGCTGTCCCCGTCACCAGCAAAGTCAGGAGTAAGGACAAGACCAGACCGATAAGTAATAACCGCTTTCTCATTCTATTAAACCTCCCTTCTTTACTTGTTCAAGTACACCGAATGTGCGCTCGTGTCGCCAATTTTATATATACAACCCCATGGTAATGCAAACCTTTTGAGTTGACCAGACTTATAAAAAAAGGCAAAATAGAGCAACATGGATATTGCTCTGATTGTCGTCTTTATTTTGCTGGGCACCGTTGTCGGTAGCTTTCTCAATGTCTGTATTGACCGCTTACCGCTAGGGAAGTCCATAGTCAGACCACCGTCCTACTGTGACGCCTGCCAGCACCGCCTGGCACCTATTGACCTCATCCCTGTGTTTAGTTACCTGTGGCTACGCCGCCGTTGCCGCTCTTGTGGGGCACTGATACCATGGCGTGTTTTCTGGGTGGAAGTAGGCACTGGTACCCTCTTCGGCTTCCTCTACTGGTATTACATGGTGTACCCGACGACCTCTGAGACAGTGCAGTTGGTCGTTACCGCCTTCTACTCCTGCATTTTCATCGTTATTCTGGGTATTGACCTCGAGCACCAGCTCATCCTCAACCGGATTGTTTACCCAGCGGTAATAGTAGCACTTTTGCTAGCCATTTCTCTGAATCAACCAGACCTTGTGGCATCAGCTCCACCAGCATTCCTGTCCCTGCCTGATGTAGCCGCCCGCACTGTTACTGGTGTTACTGGTGGCGTTACCGGCTTTGTTCTGCTCCTGATACCGGCTCTGGTCTTCCCTGCTGGCATGGGTTTCGGGGATGTTAAGATGGCAGGTCTGATTGGCCTCGTGGTTGGTTTTCCTTTGGTCTTTGTCGCCATTCTGGGAGCAATAGTCGTCGGTGGTTTGGTGGGTGGGACACTTCTATTGTTAAAGATAAAGGGGCGAAAAGACGCCATTCCCTTCGGCCCCTACCTCTCGCTGGCAACCATTGTAACCTTACTTTTCGGCAACAATATTCTCAGCTGGTACCTGGGGCTATTCCCGTAGTCGAACAGGAACAATGAAGATAGTTATTGCCCCGCAGGGTTTTAAAGGAAGCCTCTCCGCCCGCGAAGTAGCCGACGCCATGGCACGCGGTATCCAGCACGTCCTTGTCAATGCCAGTATGGTGCTGGTACCAATGGCCGATGGTGGCGAGGGCACGGTCGATGCACTGGTATCAGCCACAAGGGGCAGGTTCATCACCAGTGAAGTAACCGGGCCACTGGGCGAAAAGGTAGTTGCTACCTGGGGTATCCTTGGTGACAAGAGTACTGCCATCATTGAAATGGCGGCTGCATCCGGGATTACCCTGGTGCCACCTGACATATTGAATCCCATGATTGCCACTACCTATGGCACGGGAGAGCTCATCCGAGCAGCCCTTGATGAAGGTTGTCGCAAGTTGATTATTGGGATCGGAGGTAGTGCCACCAACGATGGTGGCGCCGGCATGGCCCAGGCACTCGGGGTAAGGTTTCTGGACGATGGGGGAAACGAGCTTCCCCGGGGTGGGGCAGCCCTGGACCGTTTAAAACAGATAGATGTCTCAGGATTGGATACTCGACTCGCGGTATGTAAAGTTACAGTTGCCTGTGACGTGACCAATCCACTGTGTGGCGTACAAGGTGCATCCCTGGTCTACGGTCCGCAGAAGGGGGCTACCAAAGATATGTGCCAGCAACTCGATAAAGCCCTGGCAAACTATGCTACTGTCATCAAGCAGGAACTGGGTATTGATATCACTGATATGCCAGGTGGCGGAGCAGCTGGTGGGCTGGGTGCTGGCCTGGTAGCCTTTCTCAGTGCTGAACTAATGCCTGGAATAGATATCATCTGCGAAGCCACAAGACTATCTAGACATTTAGAGGGGGCGGCACTCGTTTTCACCGGAGAAGGCAGGATAGACACACAAACTATATTTGGCAAAACAGTCACTGGTGTCGCCGCACGAGCGAAGGTATCTGGAGTCCCGGTTGTAGCCATCGCCGGGGAGCTTGCCATCACCAATGAGGAACTGAACCAGTATGGCATCGACGCTGCCTTAAGCATTTCCCCGGGCCCAATTAGTCTGGAGGAATCCTCTACCAATGCCAGTGGTTTAATCACTAACACTACTGAACGGGCTTTACGCCTAATACTAATTACACTCGAGAAACAGTCATCCAACGGCGATTCATAATCTCCCTGGCACTCCATACAGTCAGTAGCAGATCGGGTTCCAGTTAATATGAAATATCGAAGCCTGAGTGTCTAAAAGAGCGGCATTGGACTTAACTTCGTGTGTAGAATACAATTAAAGAAGATGACATAGGTCTATTGCTGACTTATACCGAGGTTGGCAGTGGCTAACGAAGGTTGGAGTAGAAGGTATAATGCTACGAGGTGGCATACCCATTGGCAGGGTATTTGGCATATCCCTCAGGCTGAACTACACCTGGTTCATTGTCTTCGCACTGGTAACATGGTCGCTGAGCACCAATTACTTCCCGCTAGCATTTCCTGACTGGCACTGGTCTACCTCACTCATCGCCGGTATTATAACCAGCCTGCTATTCTTTGGCTCAGTCTTGGCGCATGAGCTGATGCACAGTATCGTCGCCCAGAGGCTTGGTATCCGGGTACATTCGATTACATTATTCATCTTAGGTGGGGTATCTCAGATGACTGAGGAACCCAAGCGACCTATTGATGAGCTGCGTATAGCCTTAGCAGGTCCCCTGACTAGCTTAGTATTTGCTGGCATTTTTTATGCCATTCTGCTCTGGGCGGATCCCCGGTATGACTTTGTCTCGGCTATTACCTTCTGGCTTAGCTTAATTAATCTATCTCTTGCGGTCTTCAACCTCATTCCGGGCTTCCCCTTAGACGGGGGGCGCGTCCTCAGGTCAATCCTATGGTGGCGGAATCAAGACCTACGCCGGGCGACCAAAATCGCTTCCAACATTGGTCGGGGAGTAGGCTACCTCTTCATCTTCGGTGGAGTATTTCTCATTTTCCAGGGACTTTGGCTTAACGGACTCATACTGGCTTTAATTGGCTGGTTCCTTGAGAATACTGCTCTGGGTAGCTACCAGCAGGTCGCTCTGCTGGACATGCTGCACGGTCACACTGCGCAAGAAGTAATGACACGAGACTGTCCGCCGATAGACCCGGAACTCACTGTTGACACCTTAGTTAATGAGCACGTTCTGACCATCGGTCGCCGTTGCTTTCCGGTAACAACCGATAGTCGCGTCTTAGGCCTGGTGACATTGCACGATATCCGGGCAGTTCCCCGTACTCTCTGGACAACGAAAAAGGTGAGTGAAGTAATGACACCGTTCGCAAATCTAAAATCGGTATCACCTGACGACGAACTTTCCACCGTCCTCAGAGTTCTCACTGAAGAAGACATTAACCAGGTGCTCGTAGTAAACAACGGGGACATCGTTGGTATCATCGGTCGTGACAACCTTCTTTCTTTTATAAAGCTGCGTGGTGAGTTGAGTGTTTAACACGAAGATGGACGGGACAGTTTTATCTGACAGAGTTTTTATAGCGAATGGCCTACAAACCTAGGAAGTGTAACTATACTATGACTCATTTCCAACCCTAAACACACGTACTCCCTCTACACTATAAACTAGCATTATGAGAATGAGTGTATTCAGAGCATTATATAACAAAGCCAAGCGTGTGGTAGCCGTTATCCGTTTTGGCGTGTTGACCTTACGATATGCAGGACTACGTTTTGCCCTACGGCAGTTAGGACACCAGCTCTATAGTCATACTGTATTTTTATATTCTACAGGGGAAATGACAGCCCCTGTGCGCCCACCTAGATTTCCATCCTATACTGTCCGAGCCACTGAGGAAGATGTGAAGGAAGTCTTTAACCAGATGCATAGCGAGAGTAACACCGGGAAGTACCAGTTACTAGTGAGGAAATGGCACCACGAACGGGGTTTAGGTATTCCATATGTCCAGAAGACCATCGATACCAACGAAATGTGCTGTATACGATGGCTAGCAACCGCAGAAAATATAGAGAAGACAGGACTCGCTGACAGGTTCCCCAAACTCGAAGAGGACGAATTCATACTAGAGAACGTCTATACCCTCGAGCGATTCCGGAGCAAGGGCGTTCAGACATCTTCAAACATGTATAAAATTACGCAAGGTATGGGATTATCACGAATCAAAGGCCAGGTTGCTGAAGATAACATCATCGAACTGCGGGCCTTAAAAGGCTGGGATACCAAGGTATCTGAGAGAGTTCTCGAGCGCCACTTATTTTTTCGGGTCACCCGTAAGAGCCTGGAAAGATACGACCCACCTATTCCTATCACTATTCCGGGAGAAAATGAATAAGCAATGTTAAAAGTTTTACTGACTAAATTAAGGCGGGTGGTATCGGTTGTCCATTTTGGCCTGTTGACCCTTCGATATGCCGGGCTACGTTTTGCCCTACGGAAGCTGGCACACCAGCTCTACAGCCGCACGGTCTTTCTGTATTCAGAAGGTGATATTAATATCTCCCCTCCTCCTCCCAGATTTCTCTCTATCACCGTCCGAGCTACTGAGGAAGATGTGCAGGAAATCTTTAACCAGATGAATAACGAGAGCAATGCCGGTAAATACGACCTCTTGATAAGAAAGTGGTACCACGAAAGAGGTATTGGTACTCCATATGTCCAGAAGACCACTGACACTAATGAAGTGTGCTCTATCAGATGGGTAATGACAGCACGGGATATAGAAAATGCTGGACTCCAAAACCGGTACCCTGAGCTAAAGGAAGATGAGATGATGTTTGAAAACACCTACGTGCTTGAGCGGTTCCGTGATAAGGGTATTCATTCCTCTTCTAATATGGGTGAACTCATGGCAGGTCTGGGATTCAAACGTTCAAAAGCTTTTATTGCTGAGAACAATATCCCGCAACTACACTATATGAGAAGGCGAGATAGGAGAGTATACGCACGAGTCATGGAACACCACTTCCTCTTCCGTGTTACGCGTAAGACCTTGGAAAGATACAACCCACCGATAATCCCTGAAATCCCTGAAGGCAAAGCTTCCTCAAGTGTTAATTACCTTTTATAAAGGCAGAGCTAATTATCCTCCTGAGCTTCATATCATTATGTAATCTGTATAGAGTGGCATTGTGGGTTTCACAGTAAAGGCCTTCAATTCACGCCGCTAATGAGTTAAACTGTAAACAGAGGCACTTTATACATAGAGTATATATAACAAGCTATGACTTCAAACTACAAACAGATTTCGCCAGAGCTAGCCCGTCACATCCGACTGGTCATGGCTGATGTCGATGGAACGCTCACGGATGAAGATGGTTCCGAGAGTCCCTCTGCCTGTGAAGCGGTACGCCAACTGGAGCAATGCGGCATCACTGTGGGATTCGTATCAGGTCGGCACTTATCCAACCTTGAAGCTCTGGCACAGCAACTTGACATCAGTGGACCTATAATCGCCGAAAACGGCGGTGTCGCCAAGCTAAAACCCGACAGCGAAATCTTGAATCTCGGCTATTCCCGGGAACCAGCGCTCAAAGAGTTGAACAGAATAAAGCAACTCTTCCCCGGCGCCATCAGGGAGCGAGAAGATAATGCCGAGCGTCTTGTTGACGTGGTATTTTTTATTAATGGTATCGCTCACAAAGTCGTGCAGGAACAACTGAGAGACATACAGTACTACGATTCCGGCTATGTTCTGCATCTGATGGAGAGGGGCATCAGCAAGGGAAGGACTCTACTGAGGCTGCTTAATGAAATAGGCTACCAGGGCTTGTCATCAACGGATACAGTAGTCATTGGCGATTCGCCTACTGATATCTCACTATTTGAACTCTTCCCCTACAGTGTTCTGATACCCAACCCGAGACTTACCAATGAGCAGCGACAGGCAGTCCAAAGGGTAGCCAGATATACGAGTGACCTTCACTGCGGCGATGGCTTTACCGAGGTGGCTAATTATATTGCCACGTTACGTGATTGCTGAGCCAGACCACACCACCGAACACAACTAAACGCGGGCTTAATCATCAAATAGCTTCGTCAGGAAAGCTACACTCCAGTCAGTAATTTTGCCAGCCGCTGCCGGTGATAGGCAGGGTCACCCAGGTAGTGGTACAAACTTCGGGATGCCCTGGTGTGAAAGCTCGCCGGATGATCTTTTGCATAGCTTATGCCACTGAATACCCGATGGGCTAAAGTAGATGCCTCCCAGTAAGCTGCGCTGGTGACAGCCTTGGCCATGTGAACACTTTCAGCAGCCGGTCTATCTGCATCCAGCTTCCAGAGACATTCGTAGGTAGTCCAGCGCGCCGCATCAAGCTGGTTTACCATCTCGATAATCATGTCCTGTACCCGCTGGAAACGACCAATCAGTTGTCCGAACTGTACCCTGGTACGACTGTACAGGATAGTCATGTCTACCAGTGCCTGGCAGCCGCCTACTTTATAGGCGCAGAGCACCGGTATTGACCGTGTGATAGCGCTCTCCAGGGCTTGCAGGTTATTTGCATTTTCCCCAAGCAAGGCTGCCTGTGGTACTCTTACCGAGTCCATCTTAACCTCAAAGGTCTGACCGGCCAGATAACCGGGCAGCCGAGTCACCGACAGGCCTTCTGACTTTCTATCCACCAGGAAGAGTCCGATTCCATCACCAGTACTTGCCGCTACGATAAGGTGAGTAGCCGCTCCGGCATCGTAGGCAAACAGCTTGACACCATCGAGGGTAAAACCATCATTACTGTGGCTGACTTTTGTCTGAATTGCTCCCGGTTCCCAACTGAAGTCGGGTTCGGTCATCGCCAGCGTCACCACCTGTGAACCATTGGCAATGGCTGGCAGGACCTGTCTCTTCTGCTCTTCGGTACCGGCCTCCATAATAATAGAGCTGCCCAGTATACTTGCAGAGAAAAGTGGCCCCGGCAGCGGACCGGTACCCAGGACTTCTAACAGAACCCCGGCACTGGTCAGAGTACTTCCAGTACCACCGTATTCCTCCGGGATAATGATACCTGCCCATCCCAACCCGGCCATCTTCTGCCACAGCTCTGTGGTGCAGCCGGTATCAGTGTCCTGAAGGTTCTGCACTACCTCTTTGGTAGCATCACGGCGCATAAAGTCCAATGCTGTCTTCTTCAGCATCTCTTCATTTTCGGAAAGACCCAGGTCCAATTTCATCAACTTACCTCCATATCTAAGGAGTGACTTTTCCTGTCTATCTTCGAGGTTCACGGCCAATGGCTAACGCGCGTGAGATAATTATCTTTTGTGCCTCAGGAGTACCGGCCGGGGCGAAGCAAAGGCCAGCCCGTTGCACCACCTCAAAAATGTCCTCTGCCAGTGACCACTCAGTGCTTTCAATAAAGGTATATGGTCCGAGTACCCTGGCCAGACTCTCAATTATTTCACCGCCGATTATCTTGGTATAAAGGCCTAGTTGCGGACCGACATAAGGGGCGCGTTGACCGCTATCGGCTATCCAGGCATTACGCAAGCCCCACAACCTCACTATTTCGCTAGAGATAAATATATCAACGACGCTTTCCAACAGCTGTGGATTTTCCTTGAGTCGCCTCTGTATCCTCGGATTACTCCGGCATTGCTCGATAAAACGTTTCACCGCCGTATTCTCCAGCGGTATGGCTGACTGACCACCACCGTGTTCGACATCCAGGGTAGCCGTGGTTACACGCCAGCCGTCCCTATCTCCCCCTATCAGAAAGGACTCATGAATTCGGACATCGTCAAAGAAGACCTGATGCTTGATTGCCGGTGACGAGTCCGCAGTCGGGCCATTAACCTGGGCTAAGGTACCGGAGACAAAAAGTGGCAGCGGATTAATGGTAATCCCCGGCAAGTCAGCCGGAGCCAAAAACATCGCCAGGTTTTCGTGGCGTGCTGCTTCACGGTCGCTTCGTGTCAGCAGTAGAAACTGGTTTGGTGGTGCATAGATTCCACCGACGAAAATTTTACTTCCATTAACTATGAAGTACTCACCTTCTTTATCATGCCTCAGGGCATCGGTCTGCTGGTTAGCTTCATCGGTACCTGCTTCTGGCTCGGTAAAGAGTTGCCAGGTGGTGACTTCACCACGAAAAATAGGTGGCAAGAAACGCTGTTTTTGCTCGTCGGTGCCCAGAGATAGTATTGGGCCGACTGCCAGCCTCGCAGAATCATAGAACGGTGGATAGCCTACCCCCACTTTTTCAAACTCCCGACTGATAACAAAACGCTTATCTGAACCGATACCACCACCACCATACTCAGGGGGGTATCCGGCGAAGAGCCAGCCTTTCTTACCGAGTCGGCGCCCTATTTCACGTCGGAGCTCCCACTGCTCACGAGTCTTCTTCATCGGGTCTCGAAAATTTACCAAGCCATCGGGAATGTTTTCTTTTATCCATTCCCGCACCTCTCCGGCAAAATGTTCCTGCTCCTCGGTATACTCCAGAGAGAAATCCATTACTATACCTCCCTGATCAGTTCCAAATAATTCTTCATCCCAGGTATTATTTTGCCTTATTCTATCTGTTGTAACCACACAAATCAAATCACATCTTATCTGATAACGATTTCAGGTAAGTAATGACAATAAGATTATAGAGGGGAGAAATTAAGTGTGGGAAAATCTACAGAAAGAGGTGAGAAGACCATTACATCGAAGATATGAGTTTCTTGAAAGAGAAGACTGAGGATAGGATAGATAAACCTTAATTTACCGAGCGCTGCCGACGCCGGGGTACAGGGGCACTTAGCTTGGATCTGACCCTGTCTACGAGCTCGGCCCAATCAAACGGTTTGGTCATGTACCCATCGGCACCAGCAGCCAGAGCGCGACGCTGGTATGACGGCTCGTCGCTGGCTGTTACCAGGATTACCGGAATGTTAGAGCGCTCTCGAATAAACTGGAGAACCCCAAAACCGTCTACCCCGGGCATCCCGATATCAAGGACTGCCGCGTCAGGTTGACTTCCCTCAAAAGCCCTTAAGGCAGCCAGACCATCGTTGGCCGTAACAACCTCAAATCCCTCCAGACCGAAGCTGACCTTAAGCACCTTCAGCAGCTGTTCTTCATCATCGGCCACCAGGATTGTCGGGCATTTCTTCACTTCACCCAGTCCCCTTTGCAGAACCTCTATCACAAATGTCAGTTTGAAACAATCTGCCGCCTAGTAACCGCACGCAGTGGAAGGAGAAGTAACCAGTCAATCTCGTCGAAAGCGTTAACTGTCCCTCCCGTTTCTGGCAGACCATGCCTTACATCGTATAACAGCATCTCATCAATCGGAGAGGTCCGGGCTACCTGCCAGGTAATATGGTACCGGAGGAAACACCTCATGCCTTTACAGTGCTCGATGAGCCCCTCCATCCACCCACTCCAATCACTAGAGACGCCACCATCCCAACTGCCCCGGGCAGCACTCATGTTGTCAAATCCTGCATGTTTCTCCGTGCCCCAGCTTTTTCCAAGCCGTCACAGCAGTTTCAGCGTAAGGCAGATAGGCAAAACAAAGGCTAAAGAATCAGTGTTATTTTCTAAAGATTCCCTAAACTTACGTGGAGAAAAGGAAAAAGGACACCTGAGTGCCCTTTTATGTCTTCATATTACCTCGCCTTAGGGACGGTTTTAGCGCGGCATTTACTTACTCATCATACAAAGTAAAAGTACTTGATTTATCAAAATAAGAGCTCAAACCGGATACTAACGCCTGATTACCGCGTTGCCATCACGCTTCCATCTACCACTTAGCAGCTCGCTGGCATCGAGCAGGGTCTGCAATGTCCGGTAACGTGAGGCACTGAGTTTACGGACACCAAGGAATTTAGCAGCATCGGCAGCCGCATTGGGTCCCGGAATAGACTGTCCCGATATTCCCGCCCGTTTCGACCAGGCAGCATCAACCCTAGTATCCCAGCCTGCTAAATCCTGCGGCTCTGTGGCCACAGTCAACCCCTGCTCAGTGAGTTCCACGGTGACATCACCGACCCCTCTCGGGCGAATAACCTTTACTCCAGGAGAAGCCTCCAGGTACTTGGCAAAAGTAGCGTAACCCAGAGCACGAAAATCAAAGCTTGGGTCGAGGCGCTGGATTGTCTGATGGAGCTTACTCCCAACAACCCGCCCTTCCTCATCAATTGATGCCTCAACAGCACGTGTTAGCAGGGTATCTCTTTTCTTCCTTATACCAGAGCGTATCTTTGTACGCTGACGACCGGTTTTCTCCAGGTAGTAATAACGGTCACATGATATCACCAATGAGTGTGGTGCTGTTTCCTCACGCCCGGCTCCAATCACCGCCTTCCCCGCAGCCCGAAGGCGGTTCACCAGCGAGACAAAATCACTATCGGAAGAAACTATTACGAAGGTATCTACTGGCGACTGGTATAGTAATTCAACAGCATCAATGGCAAGCCTGATGTCACTGGAGTTCTTCGATAGAGCAGCGTGAAACAACTGGATTGGCTCAATCCCGAGCTGAAGGAGCTGGTCCCGCCTACTGCCAGCCGTGGACCAGTCACCATAAGCCCTCTTCACAATAATTCGCCCGACATGTGATAACTGGTCGAACAGCCATTGTATTGAGCCAAGGCCGACATTCTCAAAATCGATCAGCACAGCAAGTTGCCGGTCAGCCATAGGTTCGCCTGTTGTCATCTAAAACCTCCCCATTACCGCCAGGGTTCACACAGTCCCTAGCATATTCCACTCCAATGTAGTGCCTTAGCAGGTTATTGTCAATCCTTTCAACTTTTAGCTCTTTGACAAACGTCATTCTGCCACCTAAGATATTCCCAGACAGGGCTTACAGGTACACTATATGGCAGTAATTGAGCTGATACCGGATCTGTCCAGCTGTATTGAGACCGTTACCAGACGTGAATATACCGACGTCACCAGAACACTGCTGACAACCACCTCCCACGATGAAACGCTCAGGGAAAAGGCAGAGCTCCTGAGGCTTTTTCTGGAATCCGCAGACTTTAGGAAGTTACGCTCAGAGTCGGAAGGGCATCTTCTAAACGGTAAGAAAGTAAAGTTCGTGGTTTCCTTCGAGAATGAACACCTCGGGTACGAAATGCAGGTATTTTAACAAAGTGTCTCCACTGTTATCGACCAGTCTAAATAATGTAACCACAGGACTTCTATCAAGCAAATGAGGCAATCCTGGCAGGTTAGGTCAGGTCTCTACGCGATAGGTATGGATTATCTCCTCTCAAGCTGCTATCATATGGTGTTATATTATATCGTTACATTAGTAATGGAAGGAGGTAATAAAATAGATAATTCGAGTAATTCATGGTGCTTTAAGATAAATTGAACTGAGGAGGAGTAAGTAAAAATGCGAACGAGATGGTTTTCCAAACTACCAGCTATTTTATGTATATTGCTATTAATTGCCGTGGCAGTACCGTTTACCGGTGGCTGCACGACGGCGATGGAATATAACATTGGTCTGACCCAGCTTGTCACCCATCCCGCTATGGAGGCTGCCAGGAACGGTTTCATTGACGCCCTGGAAGATGCCGGTTATGTAGAGGGCGAGAATGTCGAGTATGACTTCCAGAACCCCGAAGGTGACCCGACTGCCGAACAGACCATTGCCCAGAAATTTGTTGATGATGAGGTTGACCTGATATACAGCTTCGGTACCTCTATCAGCCAGCAGTGCATTAACGCCGCCGAAGGAACCGGTATTCCTGTTCTGTTCTGTGCTGTTACCGACCCGGTGGCCGCTCAGTTGGTCGCGAGCTGGGACCACCCGGGAGAGAATGTGACCGGGACCAGTGACATGATTGAGATGGACAGCACCGTTGACCTTATTCTGGATATAGTTCCGGGGGTCGAGACAATAGGCACCATCTATAATTCTGGGGAAGTGAACTCACAGGTGCTGGTCGCAGACCTCAATGAGGTATGTGACGCATTGGACATTGAGGTGGTGGAGGCAACGGTATCGACCTCTGCCGATGTTCTAACAGCAGCCCAGTCGCTGGTCGGACAGGTAGATGTTATCTGGGTTGGCACCGACAACACGGTAGTCTCCGCCCTTGAGAGTGTGCTCGGAGTCTGTGAGGAAAATCTGATTCCATTCTTTGCCGCTGATGACCCGTCAATCGAGAAGGGTGGCATAGCCTGTCTGGGGTTTGACTACTATGATGTTGGCTACCAGACCGGCGAGATGGCCGTCAGGATACTGGAGGGAGAGAGTGCCGAGGATATCCCGGTAGAGCTGGGTGAGACATTCAGCTATACGGTGAACACGGCTGCGGCAGAACTGTATGGATTAACTATCCCGCAGGATATCCTGGATAAAGCTATGACAATATATGACGAACTGGCACCATAACCAGTAGTCATACTAACAATCTAATGACCAATAGCGGGTGTACGTGCCCTAGACGGAAGGAAGCACGCGATTGGATGTCCTAGTTAACCTGTTGTCCGCTGCGTTCTACGAAGGTCTGGCTTATGGCCTGGTGGCAATAGGTGTATACCTCACCTTCCGCGTGCTTGCCTTTCCCGACCTTACTGTAGATGGTAGCTACCCCCTTGGTGGTGCGGTGGCTGCAATATTAATCGTTAACGGTGTCAACCCCTGGCTGGCAACTGTGGCTGCACTTGGTGCCGGCTTGTGTGCCGGGCTAGCGACCTCACTGCTAAATACCAAGCTCAGGATAACTGCCCTACTGGCCGGTATACTCATGATGGCAGCCTTGTATCCTATTAACCTCATGGTGATGGGAGGTCAAGCAAATATTGGTCTCCTCCGTGAGATAACCGTCTTTGACCAGGTCTCTCAGTTCCTGGGAATCGATGACAAGGTCACCCTGTCAATCATATTCATGGTGATACTCGCTATCATCATACTTCTTATATTAAACTGGTTTCTGCGAACTGAAATAGGTCTGGCCCTGAGGGCTACAGGTGAGAATGAACAGATGGTGCGTGGTCTCGGGGGTAACACTGATATGACCACAATACTCGGCGTCTCTATTTCAAACGGACTCGTAGCACTCGCTGGTGCCTTACTCGCCCAACGTGGTGGGGGAGCTGATGTTGGCATGGGTATAGGGATGATTGTTATGGGACTGGCATCGGTAATAATCGGTGAGGCGATATTCCGTCCCCGGGGTGTTACGGCTATTTTGCTGGCAGTAGTAGGTGGTACTTTTATCTACCGCCTATTTATCGGTGTCGCGCTTAGATTTCACTTAGTAAGTGCCAGTAATTTAAAACTTATCACGGCTGTACTGGTCATCATCGCCCTGGCAATCCCGTATATACAGAAGAAGCTACGACATGAGTGGGTACCTCCAGCCGCCAGGATGTAGATGAAGGATTAATAATGAGCGGGAACAACAGCTTATTGCAACTCAGGAGTGTCAGTAAGGTATTTGCCAGAGCTACTGTTGATATGGTGATGGCACTGGATAATATTAATCTGGATGTTCACGCTGAGGACTTCATTACTATTATTGGTAGTAACGGCGCTGGAAAAACTTCACTTCTCAACGTAATCGCCGGCGTCTATCCACCTGAAAGAGGCGGTAAGATTATCATTAACGGTAGCGATATTACAAATCTAAGTGAGCATAGGCACGCTCAGTATATTGGTAGAGTATACCAAGACCCACACATAGGTACAGCTGCCAAGATGAGTATAGAAGAAAACCTATCACTAGCCTTGATGCGGGGTCAGTCGAGGGGACTAGGTATAGCGACTAATAAACAACGCCGGGAGCAATTCCGTTTGGGATTGATCCCACTTGGACTAGGATTGGAGGATAGACTAACCACTCCGGTAGGTACGCTTTCAGGAGGACAAAGACAGGCCCTAGCCCTGGTAATGGCTACTCTGAGTAAACCGTCGTTGCTACTACTCGATGAGCATATCGCCACACTAGACCCAAATACAGCCCGAATAGTGCTTGAGTTAAGTGAAGCGATTGTTAAACAAGAGAAGATGACCACCATGATGGTAACGCATAATATGGAACTGGCACTCCGTTATGGTAACCGTCTTATCATGATGCATAAGGGCAGGATAATCGTTGACTTGGACCATAAGCAACGAAAGAACCTGACAGTGCAGAACCTGGTGACTGCTTTCGAACGGGCCAGTGGTGAACTTTTCGCAGATGACAGTATTCTCCTTAGCACAGCCAATCCCAATGCCCGACCGCCAGACAAGCAGTAGTCAGGCAACGCAGTCCATTGCCACCCAATCCGAGGCGTCATAGCCGCATTACGAATTATGGTATAATTGAGCATTCTGAGGCTGTTGCAGTATTAAACAATCAGAATGGGTTCCAACCAGGAAAACTGAAGACAAGATACGTGAGATAAAGAGGTGGAAACATGGCAGAAATACAGGATTTTGAGCGTGCCTGGTTATCAAAGTTATCAAATCGTTTAGACATAATTGCAGGAGAGGAAATCCGGCGCAAAGTAATGGAAGGGAGTGAAGCGCTATCGGCACATTCCAGTCCGCAAGAGGTGATAGACTGGACCAAGGCAGCCATGAACCGAACGGACTCGCTTATAGACCAAGAGAAGCGCCGAGAACTTATGACTGGTTGTGCCTGCAATTACCCCAAAGCAGAGTTGCAGAGAATAAGGCAAGAATATAAAGTGACTGGAGATCTTGACCTGGCGCACCAGAGGTTACAGGGGCAATTCGAAGCACTGCTGAGAAACTCTCTTGGATTGGACGATACGCTGGCTGAGGTAATAATCGAGAGGGGATGGGGTTTAGCAGGTATCAAAGAAGGCAGCAAGATAATAGCCACCAAGATACCTAAAAGCGGTAATCTTATCGAATATATGAGGGAAACAGACCCTGAAATCAAACGGCAGTACTATTGCCATTGCCCCAGAGTGAGAGACATATTAAAAACCTCAGAAACCATCTCTTTGACTTATTGCTATTGTGGGGCTGGCTATTATAAGGGCATCTGGGAAGAAATTCTGCAGAAACCGGTTAAAGTAGAAGTATTGCAGACTGTCCTCAATGGGGATGAGGTCTGTAGATTCGCCATATACCTGCCTTCAGATGCATAGCCATAATCAGCCCAATACGGCTCTGGAACACGCATTCATCGGAGAATTAACCTGATTAAAACCAATCCTCGATTTTTAAGACCCGTTGCCTTCTTCTGGTTACTGCGCCTGAACCGTACAATAATGGTGGCCGCAATCGCCGGTACTGCGTCTTTCGCTTCCGGTGCGGGTGTATCAAATTCACTGTGGATGACTCTGGCAGGTTGGTGCTTGGCCGTAGGTGGCTTCTCTCTTGACTTCTACGCTGACCGTGACCTGGATACTGAAGGGCCTCGCGCCGAGACGCGTCACAATCCTCTAACCGACGGCTCACTGCCGCCATCGGCAGGATTGGCCTTCTCGTCTGTCTTCATTGTTATTAGCCTTGCTGTGATTGCTATAATAGCTCCCTGGGCTTTAATACCATGGGGTATTATTCTGGCTGTCATCTCTGGTCTGGCTTTCCACCTGTTCGAAGGGCCTATTGCCCGTGCCTTGACCCTCGGCCTGTTACAAGGTCTCTACTTTCTAATGGGTAGTCTGGCTGGCCAGTTAAATTCAGGGCTGGCACTCCTGGCTGGCATGTTCTTCTTCGCCATGTCAGGTGGTCGCGGAATGACCGATATCCGCGATTTTTCACAAGATCGCGTCACCCGTGTGCAGACTCTACCTAAACGATATGGAGTAAAGCGCACGACGCAATTCACCGCCAGCTTCCTGATTATCGCCTACGCCCTTAGTCTGGCGGCTTACTTCACGGGTGAATTCAGTACTATCTACCTGTACCTCGACCTGGTCTTTATCGGAGTGGGTCTGATATGTGCCTGGCTCTTCGTTACCCGCCCCAGTCCCAGGCTAGCTTATATTCTAACTCTAATATTCATGATGGGCACAGGCTCTATTATTTGTCTGGCGATAATACTGGGTAGTATTTAACCACCCTAAAATACGCATCAAACAATACAAATACCAGGTTCATCCACCGGGTCTTATCACCCGGGATTCAAAATCGAAAGTCTTCAGATAGTCGGCTACTGTCTCCTCTCGCCTTATCAGCTTCACCTTTTTATCACGGCACAGTAAAAGTTCTTTGGGACGCAGCCGGCCATTATAGTTGAATCCCATTGCGTAGCCATGGGCGCCTGTATCATGAATAAGTAATATATCGTCCTCCCCGACTTTGGGCAAAGGCCGTCCGATAGCGAATTTATCATTGTTCTCACATAGGGAACCGGAAACATCGACCGTCTCTACCGGCCTGTTTTTACTATCAAGCACTGTGATGTGATGATAGGCTCCATATAGTGCCGGCCGCATTAGTGACGACATGCAGGCATCGACACCGACATACTCACGGTACTTCGACATCCTATTTGTTACCGAGACAATTAACGCCCCGTGAGGCCCGGTTATGGCACGACCAGATTCCATGTAAAACCTGGGAACATACCCAACCCTTTGTTTGAACTGCTCAAGCAGATCTTTGGATTCCTCAGCAAAGGCAGCCATGTTAAAAGGTCTGTCATCTGGCTTATATGGAATACCTATGCCACCTCCAACATTGATAAACTGGAAGGTAATACCTAGCTGGCTGGAAATCAGTTCAATCACTTCAATGAGCATTTTCACGGTTTCGACCATGTACCGATAGTCCAGTTGGTTGGAACATATCATGGTATGCAGACCAAAACTCTCTACCCCTCTCTCCATTGCCTGTCGGTAGGCCTCAACAATCTGCTCGTGGCGTACGCCATATTTCGATTCAACCGGGTCGCCAATCATTCTATTTCCAGTACGCTTCGGACCAGGATTATACCTGAAGCAAATCAGTTCAGGAAACACTGGCACTTTCTCGATAAGGGTAATGTCATCCAGGTTCAATATGCACCCGCCATCGGTGGCTGCCACCTTGAACTCTTCGAGAGTGGTATTGTTGGAAGTGAACATTATGTCTTCGCCGATGGCACCAATACTACGGCTCATTATGAGTTCGGGAACGGAACTACAGTCGAATCCGAAACCCAGCCTTTGCATGATCTTCAGTATTTCAAGATTGGGGGTGGCTTTAACAGCAAAGTACTCCTTAAAACCGTAGACGTCTCTGAAAGTCTCTTTCAAAAGC
The DNA here is from genome assembly GCA_020342155.1 of Dehalococcoidales bacterium. GTDB lineage: Bacteria > Chloroflexota > Dehalococcoidia > Dehalococcoidales > Fen-1064 > W589. The sequence goes on along the minus strand of CP070842.1, from coordinate 1,323,875 downwards.
TCGCTGGAATTGATGATACCTTCTTCATCATAGATATGAAACGGGGTACCAAATTCCCTTACTACTTCAAGCAGAATCGGATGTAACCGTTGCTCAAACGCATGTGACATGGGCATGAGTCTATTCCCCTATTGACCGTATTTCATCACATCTCACCTTACTGGTGGATGTTCCAGAATAATCATTATAACAAAATAACTGTAATGTTGTTTGCCTGAAGAAGAGCACCATCTGAGTGTACTACCGTCTGATGTGAGCCAATTACTGGGAGCTGGAGGCAAGTACTCTCTATACCCCAAACTGCTTGTGCCATCTACGATTGTTGTATTGTCTTTAATTCATCCGCAGTAATGTGGCAATAGATGATATGGTCAGAGTCATCTGACCCAATGCGTGGAGGCGGTGGAGACTGGTCACAAATAGGACCAATCTTACGAGGACAACGCCCGGCGAAAAAACAACCCTGAAAACGTTCGAGGAGGGTAGGTACAGCACCGGGTAGCCGTATTGAGGTCGGTTTAGCGTCCGGATCAGGTACAGGTGCAGCCGAGAGCAGCGCTTCAGTATATGGATGCATCGGTGGCTTCAGCACACAATCCGCAGGTCCTGATTCAGCTACATGCCCAGCGTAGAGCACCAGGATGTCGTCGGAAACATAGCGCACCACTCCCAAATCGTGCGATATAAAGATGTACGAAGTACCTTCTTCTCTTTGGTGTTTCCCCAGCAAGTCGAGCACCTGAGCTTGGACGGAAACATCCAGTGATGAAACCGCTTCATCAGCTAATATTATCTCAGCATTGCCCGCGAATGCACCTGCCAGCGCAACTCGTTGTTGCTCACCGCCACTCAATTCACCAGGCAGACGCTCCAGATATCCAGGATCCAGACCGACGGCCTGCAGCAACTCTGCCGCACGCTCACGGCTTTCCCTTCGGCTGAGCCCCGCTAACTTCCGTAAAGAACGAAGGATAGCGTGGCTGATGGGAAGCTGTGGGTTTAGTGAAGCCGTTGGGTTCTGAAATACCATCCGCAGTGCATCACGTTGCTGCCGGCTTCTCTCTTCCACCTCGGGAGCAAGGTCGTCTCCCCGCAACTGAAGTTCACCCCGGTTTCGCGGTGTAAGGCCTGCTACTGTCCGTGCCATTGTTGTCTTGCCAGAGCCACTCTCGCCAACGACACCAAGTGTTCTGCCTGACTTGACATCAAAGTCGGCATCCACAAGCGCTCGTACGGGTGGTTTCACCTGAGGGCCAAAGAATAAGTACTTCCGTTGCCACCGACCATAAAACTTTCGCAGATTTTTAGCCGAGAGCACCGATGTGCCTTCGTGGCCAATCTCCTCACGCGGTATCTCCTTTCCCCAGAGTCCCTTTGGGACATCACGCCAGAAGAAACAGCGCGATTCATGCCCATGCCCTGCGTTAAACATCTCAGGTGCTTTTTCCTGACATTGGTCCTGTACCATCGGGCATCTTGAGGCGAACAGGCATGCATCAATGTCGTCCTTTGACGCTTCATAGACCACGCCGGGAATACTGGTGAGTTTGGTAGTTACTTCGTCCTCAGAAATTGGCCGTGGAACACATGACAACAGCCCGGCTGTGTAAGGGTGGTGAGTATTCTTGAACAACTCGCGTGCCGGTGCTTGCTCAATCACCTGACCAGCATACATCACGGCAACGCGATCAGCGACACGTGCAATAACACCAAGATTGTGACTCACGAACAGGATACCAGCCCTAACGCGTCTCTTGAGGTCGACCACAAGGTCCAAGATTGTTGCTTCCGTGGTCACGTCGAGACCTGTTGTAGGTTCGTCCATTATCAGCAAGTCCGGATCGCACGCCAATGCCATAGCAATGACGATTCGCTGCTGCATTCCTCCGCTCAACTCGTGCGGATAGCGCCTGCCGATGTTTTCCGGATCAGCCAGTCCAACACTTTCGAATAGTCCCACAGCACGTTCATGAGCCTGTTCAGAGCCTAACCTAAGATTAGTTCGTATGACCTCTTCGACCTGAGGCCCAACTCGCATTGAGGGATTTAGAGACGTAGCCGGGTCCTGGTAAACCATGGCAATACGGTCGCCACGAAGCCTGCGGATTTCGGAGGCAGACATTTTGGTTATGTCTTTGCCCTCAAAGCTAATATAACCGTCTACACGATTTACCCCCTGAAGATAACCCATGATTGCGAAAGCAGCCGTTGACTTTCCGCATCCTGATTCACCGACAAGACCGAGTACTTGGCTACGCAGAATTTCAAAGGAAGCATCACGAACCGCATGAACCACACCCGTCGGCGTATAGAAGGTGACGGTAAGATGGTCCACCTGTACCAGTGGGGCTACTTCCGGTTGTTTTTCATTCATGGATACGTGCCTTTCTGTGGAAGCCTGCTAGCTTGCCGGATACCATCGGTCAGAAGATTAACACCAATGATAAGTGAAGCTACAGCGAATGCCGGAGCCAATGCCACCCAGGGTGCCGCCACGATGTATCTCCGACTTTCACTTATCATCAAACCCCAATCAGGTGATGGTGGCTGCACTCCGAGACCAAGAAAGCCAAGCGAGGACGCTAGTAGAATCGCATAGCTCAGTCTTACGGACAACTCTACGGCCAAAACAGACCATGTGTTGGGCAGTATTTCTCTGAAGATGATATAGGGGGCAGGTTCTCCCCGCATACGCGCACTCTGGACGAACTCCTGAGTCTTTAATGCCAATGTGGTACTCCTCATTACCCGGGAAATCGGGGGCATAAAGACAATGCCGATTGTCAGTATAACCCAACCTTCTTGAGGAAGCCGCTGTCCGATTTCACTGGAAGCGAAGATTGTAAGTACGAGAAGGGCCATCAGTAAGGACGGAAACGACATCAGCCCGTCCATGATGCGCATGATAACCTCGTCTGTCTTGCCACCCTTGTAGCCACTGCCCATCCCGACGATGGTACCCAATGCTATACCCAGCAATGCCCCCGCCGCCGATATCCCAATTATGGAACCCGCCCCGCTCATCACGCGGCTTAAGATATCTCGTCCGAATACGTCAGTGCCCATTAAGAACTGCCAGGACGGTGCATCCAGTTGAGGCCCCACAAAATCGGTCGCGTCATAGGGTGCCAGCCAGGTACCAAAAAGGGCAAGTGTTAAATGTATCAATACGATTGGCAAACCGATGCGTCCTGCCGGGGTGCGGAACGCCAGCATGAATTGATTTTTAAGCGCTCGTACACTGGTGGTTATTCCCGAACCACCAGTACGGAATACCGCTGTCCAATCTCTTCCTTTTATAGTGTTACTCGTCATCATGATATCCGAATCCGTGGATTGAGGAGACCGTAGCTCAGGTCTGCTAGCAGGTTACTGACGGCATACGTCATGGCAATCAATAATGCCAGCGCCTGTAATATGGGAACATCACGACTCTGGATGGCAACTAGAAGCAGACTTCCAATACCGGGATATGCAAAGACATTCTCCACGATGATTAACCCACCCAACATCCAGCCAATATTAACAGCGATGACACTGATTGTCGGTAGCATAGCATTCGGGATGATATGTCTGGAAATAATACGTCGCATTGGCAGACCCTTAAGAATAGCCGTGCGTACATAGTTAGTCTCCATCACGTCAATAACGTTTGCCCGGGTCATTCGCATAATGTAGGCAAACAGGACACCGGTCATAGTGAGTGTAGGTAAAACCAAGATTGAAGGTCTCGTCAACGGGCTGGTCCCGGGGAGTAAAATACTGGATGAGGGCAGCCAGTGAAGCCAGGAAGCGAAGATAACGATGAACAGTATTCCGGTGACGAACTCCGGCAGCGATATCCCAACCAGACTCACAATACTGGCAAACTGGTCTCCGAACGAGCTGCGACGCACTCCTGCCCACACACCGGTAATCACCGCTGTCGGTACCGATATCACAAATGCAAACACGAGCAGGATTATCGAGTTATACAGTCTCGGCCCGACAATCTCGACGACCGGTTTGTTATACTTATAGGAATCGCCCAAATCACCCTGCAGTGCACTCCCGATCCAATCGAAATAACGGACGTAACAGGGGCGGTCCAATCCCCACTTGGCGCGTAATGCCTCCAGACTTTCTGGAGTTACAGATTGGCCTAGTGCTTGCTGGGCGGCGTCACCTGGCAGTACCTCGGTAACCATAAAGATTACTACTGAGACCACCAGGAGAGTAAGGACGATGAGGCTTAAGCGTACCGCCAGAAACCTCACCATGGTAGCGTAACCAGCCTTGGTCTAAGCTTCATTGTACGGCTCGTTATGGATAGAGCGGCGAGTCCGGAGCTATTAATAGCCCGGTCGCCGCTCACCCATTAAACATGACCTCTTGTAGTATAGTGAGTCCCTAGTCCGCTAACCACGCCTCCGTCAGGTATAGCCAGTTGTTAGGATGGGCGCTGACCCCACGGACATTGTCAAGCAGGCCCATAAAAACTGGCCTGAACACGGCGATTATGCAGGATGCGTCATCAATCAGATATTCCTGGACTTCCGCATATGTCACCTGACGTTCTGCAAGCGTGGTCTCACCACGTGCTCTAATGATTAAATCGTCCATTTCAGGGATACACATGTATGTCTCATTCCACGCGGTGCCGCAGAGGTAGCGGAGGCTGAGGGCCTGGTCCGGTGGGCGTCCATTCCAGTTGACCACCGTAAAGGGTTCAACCATCCATACAGAACCCCAGTAGACATCCTCAGGCTCCTGCTGAATAGTAATCCGTATGCCAGCAGGTTCAGCCGATTCTTTTAATGCCACGGCGGCTTCCACCATTCCCGGCCCAATAGTGCTGGTGTATAGTGTCAGATCTATGCCATCATCATATCCAGCCAGTTCCAGCAACTCCCTCGCATGATCAGGGTCATAGGCTGGACTTTCCACGAAGAGGGCACTGTGCGGGTCAGTGGGTGGAATGGGTATATCGTGTGCGACCACTCCCCGCCCTAACAGGGCTACTTCCAGTATCGATTCGCGGTCGGTCGCTGCCTGCACCGCCTGCCGTACCAGTTTGTCATCAAAGGGTGGTTCCGTAACAATCATGGCGAAATTGATGTAAGTACCACTTGCTACCTCCGACACCGACACTCCAGCGGTGGCTTCGACAGAGTCGACAGAAATGGCATCAAGCTCGTGATATACATCAACGCTTTTGTTCTTAATCGCTTCCGCCCTAGTCTCCGGCTCAGTCATGTAGTAGAAGATTACCTCATCAAGGTAGGGCAAGTCATTTCCTTCAGCATCTTTCATCCAATAGTCGGGATTACGCTCGAAGACGGCGCGCTCACCCGGCAGGTACTCCGTATTGATAAATGGTCCCGTACCAAACTCCTCATTATCAAACCTATCGGGATCAATGTCCGACGGCATTATCCGTGCTTGAGTGATACAGAAGGCCTCTGGTAAGAAAGAGTTAGGGCTATCGGTCTCGAATTGCACCGTGTAGTTATCAATCTTGGTGACTTCGGTGATGGATGCAAGTGATGCTGCGGCAACGGAACCCACAACCGGGTCAAGTAGCCGGTTGATAGTGAAGACGACGTCATCAGCATTGAATACCTTGCCATGATGGAACGTCACGCCCTCGCGTAGTTCAAATGTCCAGACTGTAGCGTCCTCATTTGGTTCCCAGGATGTTGCCAGCCTCGGTTGTAGCGTGCCATCATGCGAACGCCAGATCAGATTTTCCTGAGTAGCCTGGCCAAATGCGTAGTCCATACTAGATGTGACATAGGCGGGGTCTAGTGTGTTGGTGTCCGAGCCCATAGCGACACGCAGGGTACCCCCGTATTGAGGTTCTTCCTCTTCTTCCTCTTCCTCCTGCTCTCCGTCTGCACCGTCACAGGACCACGCTACAAGGGTCAGTGCCATGATACAACTAAGGAACAGCCATAAAAATTTTCTCTTCATTTGTCCTCCTTCTTCTTTTCTATTTAACAGCTCCTATTTTTAGAACAACTCCTTGCCATAAATAAACTTAAGGGAATTCGGGCAGGTGATATATAACCAGAGGTGCGTAATGCTATATGTACAACTAAAGAATATTTGGAAAGAAAGAGAGATTGATAAGTGCTCAACCTCAAAGGAGGTACGACTATAACTTTAAATAAAAAGTCTATTCACAGTTATGTCTTCCTTGTCTCCCTAAACGTATGTATTAATATACCGGCTAGTAGATTATAAATAGGTTTAATGATTTTTAATATTGTAAATGGTCTGCCTCTAGGTGTCAAAGCGGTTGAGAGCTATAACACTCTATTAACCAGAGATGCTGAATACCGTTCTCGGCAACTTATGTAGTTTCTTCTGACCAACCTACACGTGGAATATCACAATAACGGCACTAGACAGACACCGTCAGCCTCCATCACATACAACGAAACGACCCTGAAAGCGACTATCCGGATGATTATCGCACTGGATATGGGCCCCAGGGTGACGCAATTCGTACCTATAATTAAATTCGTCGTACGTGCGATGCTAATTGAGGTCTACGAAATGAAGCTATATATAGATGGTGTTGATATATAATGTGTTTTAAGAGACATTTAAGAAGAAGTTCTATCAGGTTGAGGATAATAGACTAGCCCTGTATACTACAGTCCGACACATTCACTCGAACAGTAAATCGCAGGTAGACATTTATTAAAGTGTTAAGTGCCAGAGAGAAAGAACATACTCACCAGTTTCAAATTCCAAATGCTATTGTCCAGCCTCTCGTTAAAAGTAATCAGAGTATACCACCTTGCTCTTTTCCTCTCTTTTTGTCCACTAACGCTAACGCAGCCCCTTCTAGTCAAACCCCAAACTGCCCTAACAGTAGCAATCCCCACCCAACGAGTTGTACAATCAATGGGAGCAGGTCATATAAGTCGGAGACAACCTGGCTGGGGTCTTAGGTGAAAGTATAGCAGGTCGAGCATCGATGCAGGCACAAATTGAAGAGCACAATCTAGAGTGGAAGAAGGGTCTCTGTGGTATCTGTCCCGCTGGATGCTGGGTGGAAGCCGG
>CP070842.1:1291375-1316722 GCA_020342155.1 Dehalococcoidales bacterium | reverse complement strand
CCTAGAAGTTCAAACATATGCCATTCGCCGTTCTTCCTTGTAATAGCGAGCTTATGGCACTGCATAACGTCTAGCATTTGTGAAGTGCCGAGTTTGTGTAGTGGATAAGAGCATAAGGCTGATATGTTGCTAAGCCCAATCAACGGATTAAGCCTGTTCTCATAGTCCATCAATAACGGCCAGTCTTTCTCATCGAACCATCCCAGATCACCACTTGCTCTTATCCCTTCATATCCCTTACTTATAGCCCAATGGAGCTTATCCTCCCATTGTTCCAATATTTGATCAGGTTTGAAACCCCCTTCCTTCAGGTAGAAATCAGTGCAATCTATGAACTCAATATGCTCTGTAATCAAGTGCCTTTTAGTATCAGGTAATATACCATCCAGGGCTCTTCTTGCATCTCTCTCTCTATCTGCTCCCGGGGTTATCCAGACACATAGTTGATTTTTATCCAAACCATATTCGAAATACCGGGCAAGGAGGATATCTAAATCCTGTTTCGCATTATAGACCGCACAATTGTGGTCTCCGTATTGTGCTTCATATACTGATCGTATGCTACCCTTCGCGGTCGCCATTCAACTCCCTATTGATAAGCCAGTATCCGCTGCCTCCGGCCAACGCATGTAGAGTTTTCTCATCTGGCATTACCAGTTATCCTCAAGCTTGGGCATCTCAACCCTCACTAACCTGATACAAATCATAAACTCTTGGCATTTTACTGTCAATATCGCTGGTTCCGAAAACCGATGCTTGTCCTGCCATATTCTGCCAACCGATTTGCTGACCAGACTTCTAAGCCAATATTATTTCCGGCACTTTACAGCTTTCATAGAAAATCGTAACATGAGTTTAATTTATATTGATATCGGAGGCTGCGATGGAAAAGCAGGAAACAAACGGGGTAAAGGTCACGTCCATTGACCAGATCGGTATTGTTGTCCGTGACGTTGATAGTGTCATCGAATCCTGGACAAAGCTGCTGGGAATCGGGCCCTGGGAAACCAGGGAGATGGAGACTACCGATAAGGCAGGTAATAAAGCTAAAACAAAGCTCGGCTTTACGAATATTGGTTCGGTTCAAATTGAGCTAATCGAATCGGTCGAAGGCAAGACATTCTATGCCGACTTCCTGGAGAAACACGGTGAGGGCATGCATCACGTCTGCGTTCGTGTGGATGACCTGGATGCCACGACGGAGAACCTGGGTAAAAAGGGAGTGAAACTCCTTTTTGGCAGACGGGGAAGGTTTGCCTATATGGATACCGTAAACCCGGGTGGGGTCATGTTCGAGTTCAGCCAGGCGCAGAGAGAGTCAGCCTGAGCCTGTGTCACCCGGCAATACTGTCTGAAGATTAGATTATGCTGCTTGCCTGCGAAGTTAGACAGGTGGTATTTTCGTAGACAGACAAGAGGCAAGGCAGCAGCGGACTAAAGTCCGAACCGCCTTTTCTCAGTGCTACATGGGGTTCAGGCATCAACTCTTTTTATTGAAATGCCACCATTTTATCTTTTGGATGTCGGGACTTTCTCCAGTCTCTAATACCGTCTTCAGGACTTCCAGGCGGTATTGTGCGGCTTTGGCATATGTCCTGGAGATGATAGAGTTAAAAGGTTTCAATAACCAGTGCATTTCAATAATTACATGTTGTTCCAGTTCTGTTCCATGGTCTAGCGGATGAAAGAAGTATGTTAAAATACCTTTCAGTCCGCCACCAGCCCACTTTTCTTCAAGTACGGAATATGGCTCGTATCTCGTGACTTCAGAAAGTATCTGGGACTTAATGAAAGGAGCCATCTGTACCAATTCGCGATAACGTGTCCCTACCGCAACTGGTCCCGTAGTGGTCTTTTCGAGCAATAATACCGGTGAGTCTTTATCCTGCTGATAAGAGTCCTTATTGCGCAGGAAAAGGAAAACATCAATGGGTTGTTTGTTTATCTGAATTCTGAATTTGTGTAGCATATGTTATCTGCAGAAAATTATACAATACTACTGAATTACTAGCTATAGACATTTATTTAAATAATAGTTACAATATGCGTCAAAAAGGAGGCAAGCGGCCTCCACTATTTTTACAAGCTACATGGGGTTCAGGCATTAAGGTCTGCATATAATACTAGTACATAACGGGAGTTACATTGATGATAGTTTTAAAAATTGCGGCAGTAGTAATTATAGTTACATCTATTATCTTATCTGGCGGTACGGGTTGTGACGAGTCCGAATTAGATTGTGCACTTGCGCAGGAAAATTACGTGATAGTGCAAGTGAGTGCTAATATTTACGCGGAGGTTTATGGTAATTATTCGAAAGAGGATGATGAGGGGAATATGGGTGAGGCGGTGCCCTGGCCAAACGTTCAGCTCGAGATTACAATTTGTAAAGCCGGTGGCGAACGTGAAGTTTTTAACAAGGTTACGAATTCAGCTGGTGTTGTGCCAGAACTGTGCCAGGCGACTTTTAATGTATACAACCAGCAGGATGTCAAGATTTCAATAAGAGTGCTCAGTGGTTTTATCCCTACATACATGGGCGGGGGAGCATACAATCCGGCTATTCACTATAATCATTGGTTATGGGGAGACGCTTGGCTTAAGTGGGACCGACTCAAAGATCTTGATTGGGGGGCAACTTATTACTGGTCTCCCAGCGTATGTAACAGATTATACATGCCTTAGCAATGGTAATACTAAAAAATACTGATTGGAGTATGAATAAGCACAGAAAGGAGGCAAGGCGGCGGCGGGCTTTAGCCCGATCCGCCTTTTCTACGGGCTGCATGTGGTTCAGGGGGAGCTATTAAACTCCCCCCCTTTTTTATCTAATTAACAAGGTCGCCGATATTTGAATTAATACACGGGCTAGCTGTGTAGGAAAAGTTAAGTTAAGTGAGGTTGACAAACGTGTTAGCATACTGTAATATCTTGTACGTAATACTACTCACGTATCGTAATACTACTTGAGTTGTGCTTGGGGGGGGGCTTTGAAATGCTACCTATAAATGGTCACTTGGGTAGCACGGAGCTAGTAGTGAAACCGACCTAATATGGGTCGGTTTCTTATTTTAAATAGAAGTTAGAAAGTAAAAAGGTCTACTATACCCGAGGTCGACGGGTTTGAAGGTAATGATTAAGGAAAGGAGGTAGCTAAGAATGAAAAGGTTGTTGATAGTACTGTTAACATTGGCATTATTATCGGGGTCGACAGTAATAACGGTGTTTGCACAGCAGACAACGGTTACGGTGACAGTTCCGGGAACAGCGTGTGTACATTTCGCAGGGCAAAACCAGGAGGATCTCGAAGCGAACTATCCTCCAACTCTTCCAATACAGCCAGAATCTGGGAGCCACGCAAACTTCCACAACGATACGGCTGATCCTACATTGTTCGATTCAAAAACACCAGTGGTTCCGCCATACATTGAGGTCTGCGACGGTTGTACGCTATCCATCAGTGCCACGGGGACTTGGGGCCATGGCCCTAATTTAAGCGGGCCCGCGGGGGTTTTGGGATTGTATGATGCAACCCACGAAGAGTACGAAGACCTAGGAATTAGTCTGGTAGTTGCGTACTTAAATACGCTCATCGGTGTGTTCTTGACGGATGACATACCTGATCCAGCAGCTACTCCCGCCAGGCTGGACTCTCCGACTACTAATCCTGAGCTTCAACAAGCGTTTGTCATTGGAGCAGGCCCGGTGGAAGTCACTGTTCCGGACGGCGCCACAAGGCTATTTTTTGGGCTTCAAGACGGATACGAGTGGAACAATAACCTAGGCTCAGTAGATGTCGAAGTTACCATGATATGCCCGATCGAGGTGGAAATTGACATCAAGCCAAGTAGTGATCCGAACAGTATTAATATGCATAGCCACGGTGTTCTTCCGATAGCTATCCTAGGTGCTGCGGATTTCGATGTATATACAATAAATCCTGAAACCGCTAACATCGATGGTATTGGTGTAACAACTCGTGGGTCAGCAAAATCTCCGAAATTAGCGATCTCCTACGAAGATGTTAATGGGGATGGCTTGTTAGATTTGATCATGTTTTTCAATGTACAGGAGCTGGTCGAGAATGACGTATTGACCGAAGAAACAACTGAGCTCATGCTACAGGCAGAAACTAATGATGGTGTGCCAATATGGGGGATTGATTCGGTGAGAATTGTTCCTCCTGAGTAGTAGGTATACGGGCAATTCTGAACAAATGAAGGTTACTTAAGAAGGGAATCTATTTAGGGATTCCCTTCTTGTTTTAACTACATCTATACCTTTTATATATTTTGTGTTTATATTAGATGGACAAAACAATAGTACGAAGATTATTATATTGGTTGAAAGGAGGCAAGGCGGCGGCGGGCTTTAGCCCGATCCGCCTTTTCTACGTGCTACATGGGGTTCAGGTGGTCGCCGGTTCAAATCCGGCCACCCCGACCACAGGCTCAAGGTTAGATGGTCGGACTACCTGATTCCTAAGAATGAGGAGCAGTATACCTCATCGCGAGTTGAAATGAGGAATATCGGGTGTAGTGTATGAGCCTTAACAAGGCACCAGGACTGCAGATAGGTAATCTGAAAGCAAGTATCCCGATTGTGCAAGGGGGGATGGGGGTTGGTATTGCCCTGTCAAGTCTATCCTCAACCGTTGCCAACGAGGGAGGCATCGGAGTTATTGCCGCCACGGGAATCGGCATGCTTGAGACTGATTTCGACACCAATTTCAAGGAAGCCAATAAGAGAGCCCTGCGAAGGGAAATAAAAAGGGCAAGGGAACTGACGACGGGTATTATTGGCGTTAATATACTGGTAGCCTGTTCAGATTATCATGACCTTCTGCAGACAGCGGTAGATGAAGGCGCAGACCTGGTCTTTCTTGGCGCCGGGCTTCCGTTAAGGATTCCCACAGAATTATCTTCGGATGGATCCAGAAATATCATAGCCAAGATTGTTCCAATAGTATCCTCTGCCAGGGCAGCTGGAGTCATATTTCAATATTGGGAGAAGCACTACAATCATGTACCCGCTGCGGTGGTTGTTGAGGGCCCATTAGCCGGTGGACACCTTGGATTCAAGAAAGAGCAGATCACTAATACTGACTATTCTCTAGAAAAGATATTGCCGGAAGTAATCACTGTAATAAAGCGCTATGAGCAATCCTTTGATAAGAGCATTCCCGTAATCGCCGCCGGAGGGGTGTATACAGGTGCCGATATTCACAGGTTCCTTCAACTGGGGGCTCAGGCAGTGCAGATGGCAACAAGATTCGTGGCAACTCACGAATGCGATGCTTCCCTAGAATTCAAGGAAGCATATGTGAACTGCAAGAAAGAGGACCTCGTCATAATCGACAGCCCAGTTGGGCTACCGGGGAGAGCTATCCAGAATGGGTTCCTCAGGCAGGTATCATCGGGGACCAGGATACCATTCAAGTGCCCCTGGAAGTGTCTGAAGACCTGTGATACAAGAACTGCGCCCTATTGCATCGGTGCTGCCTTGGTCAATGCCAAGAACGGGGACATTGAAAGAGGATTTGCCTTTGCCGGAGCTAATGCCCACAGGATAGACACAATCATCTGCGTTAGAGAGCTTATAAAGACTTTGTTAATTGAATATGAGATCGCGGCATCCACGTAAATGCCCATTTTCTGATACTAATGATCAAAAAGGAGGCAAGCGGCCTCCACCTTTTCTCCGGGCTACATGGGATTCAAGTGGTCAGCGGTTCAAATCCGCCCATCCCGACCACCATAGAAACTGTGATAAAAAGACCCGCAGTCACTATACTGTGACGTAAGTACTACACATAGCCTTACAAAAAGGGGATAAAGATTCCCGTATTTACCTGATATACTACTATTCAAAACAGCCACTTTTTGTAAACAAATCGTCTCAAAAAACCTATCTGATTCGTAATTCAATCGTTATGGTATAAGTGTACAAGTAGTCGCCTGACAAATGGCAATATATAGATTAAATCAATTCCAGAGAACACGAGTGTTCTGGTATTAAATACGCCCCTATAAGGAATTAGGAGGAGTAATATGAAATTTAAAGTATTTATGGTAGCAGCTGTTTTCCTTATAGCATCCCTTGTATGTTTGGGAACGGTCTCCTGTCATCAAGATTCAACCGAAGAACAGAATGGTCTAGATGACGTCACGCAACCTCTCACTGAGGACGAATACAGGATTGAGATTGCTGCTATTGCAGTTGAGCTCATCGCAATAGTCAATGGGCTGGACCAGATGCTGGTTACCCCAGAAATGGATGACTCTGATTGGATTACCACAATAACCCTGGCAATGGAAGACATTACCATCCTGTGCGATGAAGCCTGTCAGATAGTACCACCCGAATCGATGGAGGATGTTCACATCATAAACCTGGAGGCTATAAACGGCTTGGATGAAGCAATGGATATGCTGTCAGAAGGTTTAGACGAGCAGGATATTGATTTGGTGGGTCAGGCAACCACAGAAATGTGGATTGCCGCCGAAATCCTGGCTGCGGTCATAGACCTATCCGAGTGAAAAGTGCAGAACGGCATAGGAGAGAAAGTAACTCCGGACAATCTGGAACCTAGATAATACTAACTTTTTCGACTTTCATGCGTTATAACTTGTAGACAACTAATAAAGTAGAAAGGAACCAACTGCAATGTGGAGTAAGAAGAAGTTTATCGTCATTCCAATAATTGCCGCCGCACTGCTTTTCGGTAGTACTGCGGGGATAGCACTGGCCGATGAGGGAGCCGAAGACACGCCCAGAACAACTTTTGTGGAAACAGTTGCAGGCCTTCTTGGCATCACCCCGGAGGAATTGCAAAGTGCCTTTTGTGACGCCCGGGAGCAAATGCAGGAACTGGACCCCGAGGACCGTAACGCCGAGCAATTCAAGATTATCTTAGCCGAAACCCTTAACGATTTATATGGTTTATATGGTACAACTGAAGAGGCTCTTGAGGCTCTGGAGGATGCTATTACGCAGGCCAAGGAAGCCATGCACGAGCAAATTGAGGCTTTTAAAGCTCAGATACAGGAACGGGTCCAGGCCCGGAGGGCTGAGCTGCAGGAGCAGTTTGAAGCTCGAAGGGAACAGCTGAGGCAGCGACTCGAAGCTCATAGCTCAGAACAACAGGAATGGCTCGAAGCTCGAAAGGAACAGATGAGGCAGCGGCTTGAAGCTCGAAGAGCAGAATTGCGCGAGTGGTTTGAAACTGAGAATGGAGACCTGCAAGGACGGATTGGAGCCTGGCAAAGCCGGCTGCAAGAGTGGCGGGAAGCCCATAAAGAAGCACTGCAAGGACGGATTGGAGCCTGGCAAAGCCGGCTGCAAGAGTGGCGGGAAGCCCAGGGTAACGGTAATGGTAACAGTACGGCAGACAATGGTAACGGCACGGCAGGCGACGGCAACGGTACGGCAGGCAATGGTAATGGGCAGAGTAACTAGGTATTACCAAAATTAGAGAAAGGTAATAAAGAAAGAATGAAAAAGGCATTATGCATTATCCTGGTTGTGGTGGCAATTACGGTTTGTTTTGCCTCCACGGCACTTGCCGGCGGAGATAAGGTGCGTGGAGCTAAAGGGGAGGGCGTAGTGAATCAGTGGCAAGTGGAAGATCCACCGCCATTTCAATAATCCGTTAGCAATTCTGTTTTAGTGAAAGGGCAGTATTCAGATACTGTCCTTCCCTATTTAACAGATATAGTAGAATAATACAGAGAGGAGGCAAGCGGCCTCCTCTACTTGTACACCCCGTATTCCTTAGCGGCTTCCATCATAGCCCGCAGATTTTCCGGAGGTGCATTGTCAACCGATGCTCCTGCCGACAATATATAACCACCACCGGGAGCACAGACCTCAATCAGATTACGGCAGTACTCCTTGACCTCCCGGGCAGTACCCTTGGACAGCAATGAGGTGGGTACATTTCCGGAGATGCAGCACTTGTCCCCGAGGACCTTCTTGGCGGTAGCCATATCTGTCTGGTCGAACCGCCAGGTTACCGCTCCCTTGGGGAATTCATTCACAGTCTCCAGACGTGTCATGTAGCTTCCCTCGGCAAAGAGCGACGGTATAATACCTTCGTCAATCAGGGCAAGACAGACCTTCCTCAGAGAAGGCCAGTAAAAGTTCTCAAACTGCTCGGCGGACATGTAACCGTCGGCACCCTTGTGTAGCGGGAAAAATATGGTAGTAACCCTAGTATCGCTTGCCCTCGACAACAATGAGTTAATCGTCAACTCCGTTATCACGTCGATAGCTTCGAGGAGCTTGTCCGGTTGCCGGTAAATGTCTGTAATGATGCCACGGGTGCCTCTCAGGGTATCCCCGATGGTATCGAAGGGCGCTTTGGCCAGGCCGGTCCCTCTGGGAGAGGGCACTCCGGCTTCCTGTGCCTCGCGGGTACACTCCTCAACGACCGCCATCCATTTCGGGAATTCCTTGGCGACTTCCAGCAGTGCCTGGAGTGTTGCCTGGACATCCTGCCTCGCAAATGGAGTGAAATACCCACTCGGTAATTCGATTATATCGGTGAAAGACTGGAATCTCCTGAGCGGCTCAAATATGCCGAAAATACGGGGCATATAGGTCCGCATCCAGAAGTCGGACGGGTTCCTGATGAGGGCATCGTACTCGTCGGCCATCATGTACTCGCCCTCGACAAACTGGTGTCCGCCGGCATCGTCGGGCAGGCCGTGGCCGGGCCATGTGTAGAGTTTATAGTCAATCAGGTCGTATACCCTTCCCGGCATGACGGAACCGGGACCGGTATAGGTGTCCATCTCGAACTCGCTGAGAAACTTTTTCCACGCCCGGCGGAGCTCGTCGTAGTCATACATCACCGTCTTAAGGTCGGTACCGGCCCAGTAAGGCGGTATGGTGCCGACAGGCAGCTGTACGGGTACCCGGTCGGGCTCTCTCATGAGATAGGCGTCAGCCAGCCTCTTCTGCCTGGCGTAGTAAGTCTTCTCAGCCTCCGCACTGACGAAATTAATACTGGCCGGCTCGAGCCATCGCTTAAACCTCTCCTCCCTTTTTTCGTCCGGAGTCATAGCCGACCATTCTTTTGCTTTTTCCATGCTCAATTACCTCTGTCTATCCTGTCCCGGTAGAAATCCGAGTGGTTGGCACTATTTGTATACTCCGTATTCCTTGGCGGCTTCCATCATGACACGCAGGTTTTCCGCGGGTGCCCGGGTTACCGATGACCCGGCAGATAGTATATAAGCGCCACCGGGAGCGCAGGTCTCAATCAGCCTGCGACAGTATTCCTTGACCTCCTGAGCGGTACCGGTAGAAATCAATGAGGCAGGTACGTTTCCCGCGATAACACACTTGTCACCGAGAGCTTTCTTGGCTATAGCCATATCGGTCTTGTCGAACCGCCAGATGACCGTGCCTTTGGGGAACTCGTTGACCTTCTCCAGACGCATCGTGTAGCTTCCCTCGGCAAAGAGCGATACCATTAGACCCTCATTAATCAAGGCCAGAATAACCTTCTTCAGGGGAGGCCAGTAAAAGGTATTGAACTGCTTATCGGACATGAAGCCATCGGCACCCTTGTGCAGTGGGAAACCCACCGTCAGTCCCCTGGCGGCGTTGGCCCCGGCTATAGCCGTATCAATGGTGATGTCTGCTATGACGTCCATAGCTTTGAGGAGTTTGTCAGGCTGCCGGAACATGTCCATCATAATGCCCTGTGTCCCTCTCATGGTATCCCCGAGCGTATCGAACGGTGCCCTGGCCCCACTCCCCGGTATCGCGGTGGGCAGTCCGAATTCCTGTGCTTCTCTGGTGCACTCGGCCATAGCCGCCTGCCATTGTGCCATCTCCTTACCGACATCGATGAGCATTTGAAGTGCGGCCTGTACCTCCGGCCTGGCATACGGCGCGAAATAGCCGGTTGGTATCTCAATCATGCTGGTATGAGGTCTTAGTTTCCCGAACGGCTCGAACGACCCCATCACACGGGGCAAATACACTCTCAGCCAGAAATCGGACGGGTCTCTAATCAGGTCATCGTACTCATCGGCCAGCATATACTCGCCTTCGACGAACTGAAGTCCGGTGGCATCGTCAGGCAGGCCACCCCCCGGCCATTTATACAGTTTATAATCAAGCAGGTCGTAGAGCCTTCCGGGAAGCGCCCCGGGTCCCATATAGGTATCCATTTCGAAATCATGGATAAACTTCTTCGCCACCCGCTTGAATTCATTGTAATCATACATAGCGTTCCGCAACGATGTACCGGCCCACTCCAACGGCATGTTACCGAAAGGCATTTGCACCGGCACCCGGTCCGGCTCTTTCATCTGGTAAACATCAACCAGTCTCTTTCGTCTTATCATATAGGCTTTCTCGGCTTCCGGACTGGCGAAATTAATCGCCGGTCGCTCGAGCTGCCACTTGAACCTCTCCGTCCTCTTTTCCTCCGGGGTCATCTCGGCCCATTCTTTCCCTTTTTCCATGCTTGACTACCCCTGCCTGTCCTGTTTTACCCTGCTAGAAATTGGGTGTGCGTTATTATCTATAAACACCGTACTCCTTGGCGGCTTCCATCATGGCACGCAGATTCTCCGCATTCGTCTCAGTAGCACTGGCTCCTCCGGTCAGGATATAGCCGCCACCCGGGGCGCAGGTTTCAATCAGTTTACGGCAGTGTTCTTTGACGTCCTGTGCCGTGCCGGTGCACATTAAAGAGGTCGGCACATTCCCCATAATACAGGCACTGTCACCAAGTGCCTTCTTAGCCGTGGCCATGTCTGTCTGGTCGAAGTGCCATATCGCCCAACTCTTGGGCAGTTCCTTAATAACCTCAAGACGCGTCAGGTACTTGCCCTCGGCGAATAATGACACCATGATTCCCTCATTAATTAGGGCCATGATTACCTTCTTAAGTGTTGGCCAGTAGAATGTCTCAAACTGCTTGGGTGACATGAAGGTATCGTCACCTTTGTGCAGGGCAAACCAGGCGGTGACACCTCCGGAGGCATTCGCTCCCTCTATCGCCCGCTCAATATTAATATCGGCAATGAAGTCCATAGCCTCACGCAATTTGTCCGGCTGGCGATACATGTCCATGATAATACCATGAGTCCCCCGCAGGGCATCCCCAATTGTGTCAAAGGGGGCTGCGGCCGCGCCGCCCTGTATGGACGGAAGTCCCACCACCAGTGCTTCGCGGTTGCAGGCGCTGACAGCCTCCTGCCATTTCGACATCTCTTTGCCGGCATCAATCAGGGCCTGAAATGTGGCCTGGACCTCCGGCCTCATGAAGGTCGGCACCATGTTCATCGGCCTCCCCAGCATGGAGGAAAAGGGAGCAAACTTCTCCAGAGGCTCCAGTGCTCCTGCCAGGCGAGGCATCAATACCCTGAACGAGAAATCAGACGGGTCTTTCATCAGGGCATCGTACTCATCGGCCATCATGTACTCGCCTTCGACAAACTGGTACCCCTTGACATCCGAAGCCAATCCGTGCCCCGGCCACTTGTATAGCTTATAATCAAGAATTTCCAGCACCCTGGCCGCATGAACAAGGCCGGGACCGCGATAGGTGTCCATATCGAAATCATGGATGAATTTAATCCATGCCCGGCGTAGTTCGTCATAGTCATACATGACTTTCTGGAGTGTTCCCCCGACATAGTAAGCCGGATAATTCCCCGAAGGCAGTTGCACCGGTACGCGGTCTGGCTCTTCTCCCCGTATTGCTTTGCCAAGTCTGGTCACTCTTTCCTTGTAGGCTTTTTCGGCTTCAGGGCTGGCAAATTTCACTCCGGGCGCTGCCAGCCATTTTCTGAACCTCTCTTCCCTCTTTTCCTCAGGGGTCAATTCTTCCCACTTCTTATCCATTTTCTAGCATCTCCCTCTTGTTATGCCTGAGCCAATACTTTCCTACGTGACTTGTTTCAATGAACATCTTTTTAAAATCCGGATTGCTAGCTAATTCCATATAACGTGTTCTGGTTACGATATCACGAGCTTCGTCACACTTACTAAGTGAAACGAGGACCAGTTTTGCTCCCATGCCAGCGGCGTTTCCTACCTGGCGGAAGCAATTTAAGGGTAGTGGTGGCAACAGCCCGACAGTTACAGCACTGGAGACATCAATGTATGAACCAAAGGACCCGGCAATTACCACTTGCCCGAGCTGCTCCTCAGTGAAACCGTTCGTTTCAAGAAGGAGCTGGATGCCAGTACGAATGGCAGCCTTGGCTAATTGTAGTTCTCTGATATCTTTTTGAGTAATGACAATAGTAGACTGCCCATCCTCCTCTTCCTGGTCAACCAGGAGGAATTCGGTCTGATTATCCGTTATCCGTATGCGGGGGTGGTCAGGCATAAACCGTCCACTATTCTCGATAATTCCTGCCAGATAAAGCTGAGATATGGCATCAAGTACTCCCGAACCACAGATACCAACCGGTGGTGCATCATCAATGGTCTGATAGTCTATGGTGTCTTTGGTTATTCGGAGCCGTTCGATGGCTCCTCTGGCAGCATGCATGCCGTGCTTAATGTGACCACCTTCAAAAGCAGGGCCAGAGGCACAGGAAGTCGTGGTTATCTCATCACCATTCACCAGAGAGATTTCGGTATTCGTTCCAATATCCAGAAACACTGTCAGTCCTTCAGTCTGGTAGGAGTCAGTGGCCAGTAGCATAGCCGCATGGTCGGAACCAACGAAGCCTGTTATGATAGCAGGAAAGTGTACGTATGCTCCCGAGGCTATGTTTATGCCTAATTCACAGGCCTTAATGTCGAGGGTCAGACCAGTCGAGGCGGTAAAAGGAATAAGTGCCAGTTGTTTTACAGACAGACCAAGCAACAAATGGTGCATGGCAGTATTGCCAACAACCACCGCTTCAACGATTGAGTCAATACTGGCATTAGCCTCGGAACAGAGGCTGGCAGCCAGTTCATTTAACTTTTCTACGACACATTCTTGCAGTCGAATACCTTCTTGCGGTGATTTAATGACACGGTTGATACGGCTAATGATATCTTCCCCGTAGCTAATCTGGGGATTCATGAACCCCTCGGCGGCCAGGGTCTGACCACTACTCAAATCAACCAGATAGCCAGCAATTGTGGTAGTGCCTAAATCTACGGCTAATCCCAGCTGGCGGTTGGGCCATGGACCCAGAGCCACCACTTCATCGTCACAGACCGAGACCTGACATTCCCAGTTCCAGTCGCGAATCTGTGGAGAAAGAGAACGCAAGACATTAATATCAATCTTTCGACAGTGTAGCTGGTATTGCTCGTACAATGCTTCTAACAGGCGGTCAGCATCAGCCTGCTGGTCAGACAAAGATGGCGCGTTAAGCTGGAGGTGATAGGCCTTTACAGCAGGTTCTGGAGGAACAGTTACTTCCAGCCCCTCCACATGGATACGCTGTGAGGTACTCATCGATTCCGCTGGAAGCATTACTCGGCAATCGCTAGCAGGGGTAGCCTGGCAGGCGAGACGCCAGCCGCCACCAAGTTCTTGAGCTGAAAGTGCTTCTAATTCAATAGAAGTTGGCTCGGATAAGGCCCCACTTATAACCTTCACCCGGCAGGTTTTACAGGTCCCTCGCCCCCCACACACGCTACTGACACCAATGCCGAGTCGGTGGGCACAGTCTAATAGAGACTCGTCCTCCTGGCACTGTCCTTTTTGACCTACCGGCTCAAAATCAACGGTGTGTAATTTCATTGTCTTTCAAAATTAAGCCTGGATATGCTGATTGTTAACTTCCCACCTGTAAAGGCAGGTCTTGCTCAGGTTGCAGCGGGCGCAGGCTTCGCCCCGTTTCTGGACTGTCACCTGCTGACCCAGACCAATAACCATAGAAACCGACTTGCGGGGAACCATTAACCCTGAAGCGGCCAGACTCACCCCGATTTCATCTGCTGGTACCAGTTCGAATAGCTGCCACTGTTCTGTGATTGGAAAACCAGACGTACCCGGGCTGAAACGACTGCTTGCCTGATAACCACGGAGTGACGCTTCATTCTGAATGAGCTTACAGGCCTCCTGTGATAGAGAGTCTACGGCAGCACTTCCGATACCATCAAGAAGCAGACCTCGTAAAGGCTCGTTGCCTTTAAGGTAGTCTGTTACCTGTTTCTCGAGCCTGTGGCCGATAGTACAGACCACTACGGCAAGCTCCCGGCTCTCAGATAAAAGTGAAGGGAGTGATATACTTCTTATCTCCATGCCATTGTCCAGACTGACGCGGTCGTCACCCAGTGTAGCTATGGAATAGATGTTATAGGCAGCAACTGGCTCCAGCAGACAAAGCTCGAACATCTCGGACAACAGCTTCTCCGTTATGGCTGCTATCTCGGGGCGGGATGTACGTTGCCTGATTCCCTGCCGACGAAGAATGTTATCCGGCGTTAAGCTAAGTGGTATGTCCCGTTCTATTGGCATGCCATCTATCTCATGATGGTCTACAGTAAACCCCAGCCACTCCTCCCCACCATATATATTAGTTCTCTAGCGCAGGTTTTGACCTCTTCCGGTGTCCTGGCCATCTCTTATTTAGCTCCTATCCACCCCTGCGCCAGCGATACCGCCGTCATGGCGTCCTGCCCGAAGGCATCGGCACCGGCATACTTCCGTATCTCCTCGTCAATCTGGCCGCCCCCAATCATTATCTTGACCTTGTCGCGCAGGCCGGCTGCCTTTATCGCGTCCACCGTTTCCTTCATCGAGTCGAAAGCCAGTGTCAGGAAACCACTTAACCCAACGACAGGTGCGTCAGTCTCTGATATTTTCTCAACAAACTTCTGGGGGGGTACATCCACGCCGAGGTCATGCACTTCGAAACCATTAACATCCAGCATGAAGACCACGATGTCTTTGCCGATATCGTGTATGTCACCGGCTACCGTACCGATGATGCACTTGCCTAGGCGTTCCGACTGTACCTCTTGAGTCAGCCTCGGTTTTACGATTTCGGTTATCTCTTTCAAGATTTCGGCCGAATAAATAAGCTCGGGAAGGAAATAGGTGCCCTCGCTGAAGCGTTTACCCACTATCTCCATTCCTTTTCGGCTCTCTTCAAGCAGCGATTGGGGTTCCTCGCCGCTATCCAGCTTTTCTCTGGTCAGCCTTAAGGCCTCGTTTTCCTCTAAATTAGCAATCGCCTTCGTTAGCTCTCCACTCATTATCTTGTGTTACCTCCTGAATACCGTGTTTTATTAACCACACATTACTATACTATGAACGAACAGATGTGCTCTGAGTTGTCGGTAATTTCTTAATAACCGATTGTAGCCTCTACTGTAACGAGAGTCAATCAGAAAGCCAACCGGGGAGCTGACCCAGCCATAAAAGCCGGTAATGAGATAAAGGGTAGATTGGATTCGAATGGACAGTGATTCAAGTTGCCTGCCCGACCACATGCTTAAAGTTTGATGGTGTTATACCATTCCCATCACTATATGTCTCCACTTCCTTCGGTAAAATAGATGATGGAGTATAAAGCGACACCGTGTAATATGGCCAGCTTCCGTATAAACTACGTAAACGCTTTACGGCTCACTGCTATGAAAATAAGGGGTAGTATCGCAATGAAAAACATCGGCCACAGGACGAAGATCGGGGACAATATTTCGCAGATAGCACCTGCCAGCGCCAGGCCAAAATTTTTTCCGGAACATGCGAACGCCCCACCGACTATGGCAATCAAACCCAGGATAGTCGCTATTATGCCAAAAACCAAAACCATACCACCACCATAGTACAGTAAAACTCCGCCCCCAGCAGCTACTAAAATTCCAAGAATAAATGTTATAACCCCACAGATAATCAACAAAACGCCCCCGGCTATCCGGAGACCTCTCCCTGGCACTGCACCTCCCGCTCGCATTTCATCTACAAACGCTGCCCTGTTCACGGGGGGAGCAACCGCCTGAGCGCGGGATGGGGTAAGACGATAGCCACATTTTCCGCAGAACGTCATTCCCGAATCCAACGTGCTGCCGCACTGCGGGCAAAAGGACGACGATCGAGCAGTGTCTGTAGCACCGACAGATTGGCCACATGAGCTACAGAATTGCGCGCCTTCGATCATTTCCGTGCCACATTTTGCACAAAACATCTCTACTCAGCTCCTTTCCTTAATCTTTTTGTAACAATCAGGCCACTTATATTCACACATTCAGGGCTTTTCTTAATTTCTATTTCGCTGCTTTCTACTATGAGTTCTCAAGCTCCTGGCAAAGCCGGGAAGGTTGGCGTCTACAGGGTTCCTCCCTTATCTATCAGGATTTGTACTCAGCGTTTACAGTCTTGCTACATGCAGAATATATCATCACCCGGCGTTATAGCTTTCGCGGGCGGATAGAAGCACCCACCATGAGGACTATAGATGCTATAAAAACGAGGATTGAACCGGCGTGCACGATGTTTACCCATTCGCCGTAGTAATCGTACGAAGACCAGATGAGATATCCAGCATTGGCTAATATACCCACCATTGCCAGGGCCCCCAAGCTTGACCACAATGCATTCATATTTTTCCTGATAACGAACGAAATGATGGCCGTTATAAGGATAACGCCGGCAATAGCGACTAATACAATCGCAGGTAACGCTATACCCCACCAGTCGCCACCGTTAAAACTATCCATCAGGTCACCGAACGTGATATTTTCTGTGTATCCCCAGTACCTATCGGCATACCATGGCAGGGCAATTGCTACTAGTATCATAACCGCGGCTACTGTTACCATGATTACGGATGTCAACCTACGGGCGAGTGAAGTACCTGGTGGAGATACTGACCGAACAGGGGCGGCGGTAAGTCGGTAGCCACAATTACTACAGAAGTCTTGTCCCGGACTTAACGCACTGCCACACTGGGGGCAGGCAGGTGGTGAGGGAGCAGGTTCGACACTACCGACGGGTTCGCCGCACGAGGTACAGAATCTCGCGTCTTCAGCTACTTCGGCGCCACATTTAGCACATAACATCTTAGCCTGGTCCCCTTCCTCAAGATACTATCTCTTAGCCAGTTTGTATAGCGTTGGTCTTTCGCTCTGCCCGTTAGCAAAGTAAAAACAGCCATGCGTGACTCCGCTAATGATAAACACGTGTCACGTTATTGTCAAGCTATGCAGGCTAAAGGACGCTCTCGTTCCCCCCAGCCCACCCAGGTTCAGACTAGCCGGTCAGTAAAAGTCCCAGTATATTCAGGGAGCTAGAGTTCATTCCCGGCACTTTACGCTTTTCCTAGAGGATTTTTTCCACCTTTAGAAGGTTGGTTGAGCCAGCTATTCCTACGGGGATGCCACCTGTAATTACTATCAAATCACCTGTTCTGGCTATACCGGTATCTCTAGCAAGTTCAGCCCCTTTAGCAAAGAGCTCATCAACCGATGATACCACGTTCATCAGGAAAGGATACACGCCCCAGTACAGCACCAGCCTGCCCAACACAGCACTATTTGTTGTTAACGCCAGGACAGGCATGTCAGGCCGGTATTTTGATACACGGCTCGCGGTACTTCCCGACTGAGTTAAGGCAACGACTGCTTTAGCGCCAAGGGTATAAGCAATATGACAGGCACTGTAGCTTATCAACTCGTCTGTCTTACGCTCGAGCCATTCGGCTCTTTCCGTCATCAGCTTTCCATGCGGCATCTTGCTCTCTGTTTCTGCGGCTATCTTCGCCATCGTAGTTACGGCCTGTACAGGGTAATTGCCGATAGCGGTTTCACCGGAAAGCATCATGGCATCGGTACCATCAAATATGGAGTTGGCCACGTCGGTAGCTTCAGCACGGGTCGGACGGGCAGAGTCCAGCATCGACTCCAGCATCTGGGTAGCCGTAATAACAGGCTTGCCGGCCCGGTTGCACTCCTTGATAATCTCCTTCTGGACCAGGGGCACTTTCTCCAGCGGGATGTCCACCCCCAGGTCCCCCCGCGCCACCATTATGCCGTCACTGACCGGGAGTATGGATTTGAAGTTTTTAACTGCCTCACCGCGCTCTATCTTGGCAATAATCGGGATGTCTGTATCGTGGTCATGCAATATTTTCCTGATACTGGTTATATCATTGGCGCTACCAATAAAAGAACCCGCCAGGTAGTCAGGTTTCTCCTCGATGGCAAAGGTAATGTGTTTTTTCAGGTTTTCAGTAATGAACGGGCCTGAGATACGCATACCCGGTACTGCCAGCCCGCGCCCGGATGTGAGTGTCCCGCCGACCATTACCCGGCATGTTATTTCAGTGTCCTCTTTGCTGATTATTCTGAGCCGCATGGCACCATCATCGAGGAGGATGGTATCACCGGCTTTTACATCATGGGAAAAACTTGGGGGAACAACAGGTATAAGTGTTGAATCGCCTTCCGCTGCTCTCGCCGTGAGCGTTACCTTCGAGCCTTTTTTTAAAAGAGCCTGGTCATCTTTCAGTTTTCCTATTCGGTACTTGGGCCCCGGCAGGTCTATGAGAATTGAAACATTTATCCCGAGACGCTTGCTTACCCTTCTTATTGTGTTGATATAGCGGGCGTGCTCACGAAACGTGCCGTGTGACAGATTGAGCCGGGCGACATTCATGCCTGCCCTGATTAGCTTCTCGATTACGGCCGCCGACCGGCTGGCCGGGCCGATAGTACAGACTATCTTTGTCCTTCTCCGGTAGAGCCTGGGTGGTTTCATATTATTACAAGTTCCTTTACAATAATTCTTCTAACAGCTATCAAGCACTTATACATCGAGGCTTACTGTGCCAGGAGACGGTACCTGCGTAGTGCCAGTGGAAGACATACGAGGATTATGCCGAGGTCCCAGACCAGTATTTTCCATAAAGAGGATGAAATAGAAGTCCCCCATGATAATGCCCGGATGGTATCGACCATCGGTGTCACCGGGTTGATATTGGCAAAAGCCTGAAGCCATGAGGGCATGGTTTCTATCGGAACGTATAACGAGCTGGCAAAGACAAGGGGGAATACCCAGACAAAACCGGCTACCTGAGCAGTTTCGGCATCTTTTACGGAGATCCCGATGAATACCCCCACCCACGTCAGGGCAATACCGAACAGGATGATAAGCCAGACCCCGGCGAACGCGGGGAAAAAACCTCCCTGGAACCGGAACCCGGCTGCATAGCCGACCGCTATCATCAGGGCGACCAGGATAAGGTAGCGTAACGTATCGGCGACAACACGCCCGCTGAGGAATGCCGAACGGGCCATCGGCAGCGAGCGGAACCGGTCGATAAGTCCCTTGGACAAGTCTTCGGAGATACCGACACTTGTCTGGGTAGAGCCGAACACCACCGACTGCACCAGGAAGCCGGGCAGAAAATACTGGATATAAGCGACCCCACCCGTCTGTATCGCCCCGCCGAAGACGTAATTGAAAAGCAGCAACAGGACGACATTCAGAATGATATTCGTGATTAGTAACTGCGGCAAGCGAAAATATCTTCGGATATCACGCTGGCTCATAACACCGATATCTGAGATGGTCTGGGAAACGTTTTTCAACATAAACAGACTCTATCCACTGCCAGATTTCATGCTTGTGTCAGTCTCCGGTACCTCTTCGGCGACATGGCCGGTAATAGCCAGAAATACATCATCCAGGGTCGGTTCCTTAAGGCTGAGTTCGGCGAGTTCGACCCCGACCGCGTCAAGGCTGCGTACCACGGTGGACAGGACTGCCGTGCCGTCGGGGGCCGGGAAGCTTATCTCGCCCATCTCCGGGTTCTGGTACATGTTCTCGGGAGCGATTTCCCGGAGGGCGTCCAAGGCCTTTTGCATCTGGGTACGGTCGGCCAGGCGCATCTTTACATGTGTTTCTCCTCCGCAACAGTCTTTCAGCTCCTGGGAAGTACCCTGCTGGATAATAGCTCCGTTATCGATGATAGCTATATGGTCGGCGAGGCGGTCGGCTTCCTCCAGATATTGAGTAGTAAGAAAGACCGAATTGCATTGTTTCGCCTGGTCTTTAATTATCTCCCAGAGGTTGAGACGGCTCCTCGGGTCAAGGCCGGTCGTTGGTTCATCGAGAAAAAGGATCGGGGGATTGGCCACCAGCGCGGCCGCCAGGTCAAGGCGCCGCCGCAAACCACCGGAATATGTTTTAGCCCGGCGGTTGGCCACATCCGAAAGGTCAAAGCTATCGAGAAGCTCCACCGCCCGGTCCCTCGCCCGCCCCCTCCCCAGGTGGTACAGGCGCCCAATCATCTCCAGGTTTTCCCTCCCAGTAAGGTTTTCATCGACCGCCGGGTACTGACCGGCCAGCCCGATAATGTTACGCACCTCGCTTGCCTGCCCGATGACGTCAAAACCGCCGACCCTGGCCGTGCCGGTATCCGGCCGAAGCAGGGTCGTGAGGACTTTCACCAGGGTCGTCTTGCCCGAGCCGTTAGGTCCCAGGAGGGCAAAGACAATGCCCGGTTCGACCTCCAGGTTTACACCTGCCAGCGCCCGCACTTTCCCGAACGTCTTAGCTACGCCGGCTACCTCGATAAACGCATTCGGGCAGGTATTTTCGGGATCGGATTGAGCAGTCACACTCATAGCCCTGTCCACAATGTATTATTTGTTCTGCTATTTTACAACAACAGGTAAATAAATCAACATTGTCAGTGACTCCCACCCCCAAGAAATAAAAGACCCCCACCCCGAAAAGTAAAAGACCACCCTAAGTAGCACAGCGATTGAGGGAAGCCATACTGGCTTCCCTCTTCTATTTAGGCGAGGAATGGTGATGAGACAATATGAGATTTGATAGAACTGCCACGTTTGTCGAGTACCTAAAGGAGTTTGAAGAAAGAGAACAAAATGACCATCCTGAGTATCAAGATTATCAATTCGTAAATGAGCTATTTGCGAATGAAATTCAAAAGGTCTTCAATAGGAACAAGGGGACTATCGCTTCTGATGCAGAATGGCGAATAATAAAGAAAAGCAGGCGAGCCGGTCAGGGGAATGAGTAGTGCTGATAATTTAATACAATGGTTTTAGGAGAGTGTAATTAGGCTTTACCTGACGAAGTGAACTGGAGACGTCGATAGGGTGTCGGGGTGTTTCTTATGGTACTAAATTGCCACTATTTAAGGATGATAATATAATACCTTTCAGAAAGGAGACAACTGGCCTCCATAATTCTTAAGAAGACCATAAATCTCTGGCAGCGTCCTCCAGGCCCAGCTCCAGTAATTTATCTTTGGTCGGTTTACCCGTCTCCCAGTCCCACTTCCTGTAGTCGTAGTATTCCCGGAGCAGTACGTCCATATCGGGGGACCTGTCGGCGGTGCCGCCCTCTTTCAGCTCCGTGGTGCAGACGGTGGGCAGCTTATCGTCTTCCCTGGTTACACCGAGCCTGTTGCTGATGGCCCTTTTCAGGTTAATCGACCTCTCCCCGACGGTATTGATGTCGAGCGGAGAGTAGTCCCGGCCGGTGATATTGCTCAGTATCTCGGCAATCTGGGTCAGGGAGATGGAGGAGAACTTACACAGGAGCAGCGAGTCGTACATGTCCTTGAGGTTCTGGTACCTGGCGGCCATCTCCGCCTCACCCTCGGACCTGAACCTGTTACCGGACTTAATATCAAGCTCGGGCACCGAGCCGGCCATGCCGATATTATAGTAATCGCCCTTGAGGTGACAGGCCCCCCGCGGGCCGGTAGCGTAGGAGATGGCCATACCCGTGAAGGCCCGGGCGTCGTGCATCGGCATCTCCAGTCCTTTAACGTGGGCGGCGGTGGCGGGGTCGGCCCCCAGTTCTTGCGCCATTCGCCGTGTCCCCTCCCCCAGCAGCTTCCCGATACCCTCGCGCCCGATTATCATCTCCACCAGCTTCACAATACTCCTGCTGTTCCCCCACTCGAGCTTTATCCCGGCCTTCTTCTCGTCCAGAATACCCTGCTCATAGAGCTGCATGGCATAGGCGATGGATACCCCGGCTGAGATAGTGTCAATCCCGTGGGCGTTGCACAGGTGGTTCGCCTGCACGATGGAATCGAGGTCATAGTTCACACAGAGCGGTCCGAAGGCAACGGCCGTCTCGAACTCCGGCCCATCAACGTCTATATCCTTGCGGAAGTTCTTCACCAGCCGCCCGCAGGCAATCGGGCAGCCATAGCAGGCGTGGCTAGTGACCGTATAGGCCTGCCTGAGCGCCTGTCCCGTAACCTTCTTCGCGGCGAAGACGTTCCGACTGAAGTACCGGGCGGGAACGTCTCCTAGAAACATGCCCATGTCCATGTATAGCAGGGTGCCGTATTCCCGATAGACCATCGACATCAGGCCCGATGAAAGTGTCTCCCTGGCCTGTTTCGTCAGCTCATCGATTTTATCTTTATTGGCAACGTCCGGTCTGGCGTCTCCGGTAACCGCGACCGCCTTGAGGTTCTTGGAGCCCATGAGTGCGCCCAGGCCACAGCGGCCGGCAACCCTGCCTCGGTCGTTCACCACACAGGCATACTTTACCAGGTTCTCACCACCCTGCCCGATGCAGGAAACACTCAGGCTCCTGTCCTTCAACTCGTCTTTCAGTACCTGCTGGGTCTGATAGGTGTCCTTGCCCCATAGCTGGGCAGCATCCCTGATTTCCGCCTTGCCGTTGTTTATGTAAAGATATACCGGCTTCTCCGCCCTGCCGGTGATGAAGATACCGTCGAAACCGGCCGCCTTCAGCCTGAAAGGAAAGACCCCTCCCGTGGTAGCCTCGCCCCAGATTCCTGTCAGGGGAGATATGCCGCACACCGCCGAACGGCTCACCATCGGTATCGTCGTCCCAGTGAAAGGCCCGACGGCAAAGACCAGGGGATTTTCGGGGGCGAGGGGTTCCATGCCCGGCTTAACATGGTCGTAAATCAACCTGGCAGCCAGACTGGCCCCGCCGACATAGTCTTTCAGGTGGCGCTCTTCCATCTCCAGGGCCCTGGTCTCTCCAGCACTCAGGTCAACGCCAAGGAATTTTCCGTGATATCCAAACATGTTTTACCTCGCTAGAAATCTACGTCCTTGCCTTCATAGGCATAGCGGAACAGCTTTTCGCACTGTTCCTGCGTGGCTGACCTCGGGCTCTGGAAGGCCGAGGGGTCCTCGACACTGTACAGAGCCAGTTTATCGATGTTGTCCTCAAAGTCTTTCTCGGAAATCCCGAGACCTTTCAAAGTCAAAGGGACGTCCAGCTCCGTGAACAGCGCCCTGACCTTTTCAATCAGGCCGGCAAACCTTTCTTCGTCAGTATCACCTCTGATATTCAGGGCATCACAGATATCCAGATACTTGTCCGTCACTGTCGAGTAGTATTGAAAGGCATAGGGAATCAGGATGCCCACGGCAATACCGTGGTGAATGGCAAACAGCTTGCCCAGGGAATGCCCCATGCTGTGGGTCAGCGCGACCCCGCCGTTGCCGAAGGCGACTCCCGCCATACTGGCCGCTATATGCATTCTCAGTCTGGCTTCATGGTCGGCGCCATCGTGGTAGGCCCGGGGCAGGTATTTAAAAATCATCTGGATAGCCCGCAAGGCCATGGCATCGGTAAAATCATTGGTCATGGGAGACGTGACGCAGTCCATCGAATGCGCCAGCGCATCGAGACCGGTACCGGCGGTGAGGTGGGGAGGCATACCGCTGACAAGGTCGGGAACAAGTATCGCGAAATCAGGCAGCAGGTCACCATTGACAATAGGTATCTTCCGCTTCGCTTCGGTGTCGGACACAACCGCCACCGCCGTACAGTCCGAGCCTGTCCCGCTCGTGGTGGGTATCGCCACAAAGACTGCCTTCTCCCTCAGACCAAAAGGTCTCAGCGGGGGCACGGTGGCCAGGTCAGTAATGTCGGGGCGTTCGTAAAGTATCCAGGCCGCTTTGGCCCCGTCTATCACCGACCCCCCACCCAGGGCCACTATCGCGTCCGGTCCAAACTTGCTCATCGCTTCGGCGCACTCTCTGACATTCTCTAGCGGTGCCTCCGGTTGCGCCTTGTCCCAGACCTCCGTGGTGAACCGTCGCCTCTGCATGGCAGCACAGACCCTGTTGGCATATCTTCCGGCATGCTCATCAGTAACCACGAAGGCACGTCTCTGGGCACACTTCAAGCCCACCGTCTCAAAAACATTGGCTCCCCCACCTCTAACCTCAGAAAGCGCATTGGGCCCCATGAAAAGTCTCGGCATGCTGAACGATATTGACATTCCCCGGATAGCGCTGGCGCCGGACAGAGGCAAGCGGTCTTTCACGGCAGCATCGGTAAACCAGTATGTCATAGCTCCCTCCTCAGATTCAGGTATTATCAACAATATTTACGGCAGGTAATACCTGTCAAGCTTAACCTATCTAACTGGGTGGATAATATAAAACAGGGTGTAGTGCATCTGCACCACACCCAATTTCTTGAACTAAATTTCCGTGAAATCGAATGTACATGCGTGAACATGCACTATCGTATCAGCCAGTATATACATTGTCAATGGGTCGAATCACCCTCTTGTCTCCGCCAGCACATTATGTAATGTTCCCCTCAGTTCTGAAACCCGGTATGGTTTTATAACAACCCCACTGAAGCCGTGTTTTTTATTATCTGCTATTACCGGGTCCGTTGAATAACCGCTGGATGCAATTACCTTGGCATCCGGGTCAATCTCGAGTAGCTTCCGGATGGCCTCCCCACCACCCATTCCGCCGGGAACTGTCAGGTCCAGAATAACCGCATCGAACGGGCACCCTGCCTCTCTGGCTTTGGTGTACTGTTCTATCGTTTCCTCTCCATCCACCACTAGCAATACTTCGTATCCGACATCGGTCAAGGCTCTATCTATCAATTGCCGAATAGCCTCCTAGTCATCCATTACCAGAATCCTGCCTCCACCAGGAGTTGAGGGTTCAGCGCTTTCCTCCCTTTCCTGTGGTACAGGTTTCTCCGAGGCAGGCAGATAGATATGAAAGGTTGTGCCAGCTCCCAGTTTCGACTCAACCGTGATATTCCCATCATGATTCTTGACAATGGAATAGGCTGTTGCCAGTCCCAGACCGCTTCCCTTGTGTTTGGTGGTAAAACAGGGTTCGAATATCCTGTCGAGATGCCCTTTTGGTATGCCAACCCCATGGTCTTCAATCGTTACCCCTACATAATTACCCTTTGGCAACGACCGCGCTTTACCACCTTTTAGAATAGCATTCTTTACCGCTATATTGATTGTCCCTCCCTCGGGCATAGCCTCATCAGCATCTACAATACTGAAAGCATCAGCCATATTCTCCATCAGAGTATTAAAATACCGCTCATGCAACGAAACTGTTTCTTCCACCTACTCACGTAGCTCTTGTAACTCCTCAATCAATTGGACTTTCGTCTTG
>CP070842.1:1099439-1291275 GCA_020342155.1 Dehalococcoidales bacterium | reverse complement strand
TTAATTATCGGACCGCACTGCATGGTCTGGCTGATGGGATCAGCTCCCGGATTAGCGCCAACATCGTAGTCGGTAAAACTATTGATGAGTTGCTCGGGGAGCAGGCTCAGGATATACCGCAATCGCTAGTCGGTCAATTAATTACTGATGAGTCATTGATAGAGTATGCCAGCGAGAAGGTCGGTGAAGTTGAGGCGGAACAGCCGTCAAACTTCGTTATCCCCGGCTATTTGGTGATGTTCGTCTTCTTTGCGGCTGCCCTGTCCTCGGAGGCAATTGTCCGCGAACGCCAGAACCATACCCTGGAGCGGATGCTGGCCAGTTCGGTGCGGCGGTCTACCATCATCGGTGGCATTTTCACGGGCACGGCGGCCAAGGGGCTGGTGCAGATAATTATCTTCTGGGCGATAGGTATCCTGGTATTCAATATCGACCTCGGGCTGGCCCCGGCGGCTGTTATCATCCTCTCTTTCCTGATGGTAATCGTCTCGGCTGCCTTCGGCGTGATGCTGGCTACCCTGGTAAAGACCGACCGGAGTGCCGGTTCACTGGCAACACTGTCCGCCCTGATAATGGCGCCGCTCGGTGGCTGCTGGTG
Organism: Dehalococcoidales bacterium; assembly: GCA_020342155.1. Classification (GTDB taxonomy): domain Bacteria; phylum Chloroflexota; class Dehalococcoidia; order Dehalococcoidales; family Fen-1064; genus W589. The sequence continues at coordinate 1,290,677 of CP070842.1, read as the reverse complement.
GCCGCTCTTCATCGCGCCCCAGTGGCTGCAGTCCCTGGCCAAAATCACGCCCCACGGCTGGGCAAATAACGGCTTCAACAAACTGATGCTTTTCGGGGCCGATTTTGCCGATGTCGGCCCGGAGCTGCTCGCCCTGGTGGTCTTCACTATAATCTTCGGCAGCATCGCCGTCTGGCGCTTCCGTACCGCGGCTGGCTGAGGCAAAGGGGGAGTAAAAGCAGTTCTAGCTACTGGTTCCCTTCCACCCCTCCGCCCTCTCCATCAGCTCGCGGGCATTCTTCAGAGAGGTCTCTGTAATCTGTGATCCGGCCAGCATGGCCGCCATTTCCTCGGTGCGGGCGTCACCCTCCAGCACCTCGAGTCTACTGACGGTGCGGTCGCCGGAGACCTCCTTATTTACCCGGTAGTGGGCGTCGGCGAAGGCCGTAATCTGGGGGAGGTGGGTAACGCATATCGTCTGGTGGTGGCGGGCCAGCGTCCAGAGCTTCTTCCCGATTACCTCGGCGCTCCTGCCGCCCACCCCGATATCAATCTCGTCGAAGACCAGCACGGGGATGTTGTCGGCCTCGGAGAGCACTCCTTTCAGGGCCAGCATGAAGCGCGAGGTCTCGCCTGTTGAGGCTATCCTGGCCAGGTGCTTGATAGGCTCACCGGGATTGGTTGAGGCGAGGAACTCGACATTGTCGGCGCCATCGCTGCTGAAGGCATAGGTCTGGCCGTCCGGGTAGGGGATACCGTCGGGGTGGGGGGTCTGAGATATGGCCACTTCAAACTCCACCTGCGGCATGTTCAGTTCCTGGAGCTCCTGTTCCACTCCCTTTTTGAGTTGCGTGGTTGCCTTTGAACGCGCCTCCGAGAGTCGGACGGCGAGTTGCCCCATCTCCTGTTTGAGGCGGGAACAGGTCTCTTCCAGCTCCAATCGCCGCTCCGAGGAGTGGGAGATGCCCTCCAGCTCGACGGCGGCTTCCTTCTCATAGTTCAGGATTTCAGCGATGCTCTGCCCGTATTTTCGCTTGAGGTCCCTGATTAGCTCCAGCCTTGACGCCACCTCTTCCAGCCGTGCGGGGTCGTGCTCGAGGCGGTCGCTGTAGGCGCGGATGTCCTTGGTCGTCTCTTCGAGGCTATAGAGGTTCTCTTCCAGCGAATCAAGGTGCGGTTTCAGGGCGGGGTCGAGCTCCGCCAGCCGCCTCATCTGCGACACCGCCTCGTGCAGCCGGTCCAGCGCCGAGGCCGGATTGCCGGAGCTATCATCGTCGTAGAGCTGCCGGTAGACCTCGTAGGAGGACGCCTTGAGGTGCTCGGCGGAGGCAAGCACTTTTTGTTCCTGTTCGAGCTCCTCGTCCTCGCTTTCCCGCAGTTCCGCCCGGCCGATTTCATCGACCTGATAGCGCAGGTATTCCTCGCGGCGGACCAGTTCCTGCTCGTCTCTGGTGAGCGATTTCAGTTCTTGCTCTGCCTGGTTGAGTTCTGCCGCCATGGCGGAAAACGCCTGTCTCTGTTCGATAGTGTGGGCATAGGCATCCAAAAAGTCGAGGTGATTTTTCCGGTCGAGCAGGGAGAGGTGCTGGCTCTGGCCGTGGACATCGATGAGCAGGCGTCCGATTTGCTGGAGCAGGCCCCGCGGTACCGCCTGACCGTTGAGCCGGATGGTGCTGCGGCCCTGCCTTCTTAGCTCGCAGTGGACTACCAGGGTATCTTCACCGGCGGCCAGCCCTTTTTCTGCCAGTATCTCTCTCAGCACGGTAAATTTATCATCGTGGGATATGGTAAAGACGCCCTCGATACGGGCCTCGTCGGCACCGTGCCGAATCATCTCATCGTCCGGCTTGCTCCCCAGCAGGGCCTCAACGGCGTCAATCACCAGCGACTTCCCCGCCCCGGTCTCGCCGGTAATGACGTTGAACCCCGGGCCCAGGCTCCAGTTGATATCCTCGATAATGCCGATGTCCCTGACCCTTAGCTCGACTAGCAAGGTACCCCCCTTAAAATTGCCTCTATTTTACCACGTTCAGCTAATTTCGGTTGCATGCTGTTTGGTTGGTTCTTAATCCCCGAAAGATAGAATCAAGGGGGGTACTCCTTTCTCTCGAATCAATAAGTTATGTGCATTTTCCAAGGGGGACACCCCCTTGAACCCCCGTTCCAAAGGGGTTACACCCCTCTGGACTCCCCAAAACGGTGGGAAGGCAGATTTTCAGCAAGAGTCGTTCGCACCTTAGATAGAAGGCTGGACATCGAACCAACATATTTCCTGTTTATCATGTAAGATACTACCTTAACCCCGGTTCTTATCCTAAAATGCCAAAGGGGGAGTTTAAGAGGGGCGCCAGCCCCTCTTTTTCCTTAAGGGTGGCGGGTGGGAAAAGATAGATCGGGGATGGGGCCACCACTACTAAACAGTACGGGTAAGGCAGGTAAGAGGATGCTAAAGTGTCACCAATCATATTAACGAGTATAAAGACTTGCCCTGCCACTTGTTTAAGATTAGAATATGTTTGGAAGACAACGTAACGGGGTGGGCCGTGGGCATAATTCTCCATAGCGAACCGGAACTGAATCAGCCGCATATGATTGTCGGTTGGCCCGGTATCGGCAATATCGGCGTAATCACCGTTGATAACCTCAGGCAGCAGATTGAGGCCGAAGAGCTCGGGGAAATCGAGCCCTGGGACTATTTCTATCCCAGCAAGGTCGTTATCAGGGCCAGTGTCCTGCACAGCCTTGAGTTTCCCACCAGCAAGTTTTACTACAAGAGGCTTGCCAATAGAGACTTGCTACTCTTCGTTGGGGAGGAGCAACCGTCCGGTCGGGGCAGGATGTACGCTGAGGGTGGTAAGGCCTATGAAATGGCCAACCAGGTTCTGGATGTGGCGGAGAAGTTCGGCTGCAGTCGAATCTATACCTCGGGGGCCGCTGTTGCCCTCACCCATCATAGCTGGAAACCGCGGGTTTGGGCGGTGGCTACCGACAGTGGATTACTCGCTGAGATGAAGGGCTACGCCAATACGCTCCTGATGAGTGAGGTCGAGGGGCGGGGTGATGTAGGGAATATCACCGGTCTCAACGGTCTGCTGATTGGTGTCGCCAAGAAGCGGGGCTTAGAAGGTGTCTGCCTGATGGGTGAAATACCGGACTACCTCTCGCGAGTTCCCTTTCCCTATCCTAAGGCTTCGCAGTCCGTTCTCGAGATGCTTGCCGCCATATTGGGCGTTAGCATCGACATGGCTGCTCTTGATGACATGACGGCTCAGATGGAAGATGTTATTACCAATGTCTTCCGGCAGTTTCCCAATGAGGTCAGGGACAGGATTGACCAGCGGAGACAGGAGGCACAGCCGGGGATGATTACCGAGGAAGACGAGAAGTGGTTGAAAGAGAACATTGATGATTTCTTCCGACAGGAAGAGGGAGACAAGGGACAATGAATGAGAAGGTCCACTTCTCGGCAAAGCCAGAGTTGCGTACTCCGGCCTTGGTTGTTGGCTGGTCGATGGATGCCGGCAGATTGGGACGGAGGGTAACTGATTATCTGGTCGGGAAGCTCGGAGGGGAGGCCTTCTGTGAGATTGAACCGGCTGACTTCTTCCCTCTGAACGGGGTTACCATTGTCAATGACATCGTCTTCTTTCCCGAGAGCAGGTTCTACGCTTGCCCTGATAGGGACCTGGTGGTCTTTCGGAGTACGCCGCCCAGCTATGAATGGTATCAGTTCCTCAACCTGATACTGGATGTTGCCCAGGACTACTGCCATGTCAGGGAGATCTATACTGTTGGCAGTATGATTGCCATGGGGGCTCACACGGCTCCGCGTCAGTTTTTCGGCACGATAGGTTCCCCGGAATTGAAGACGGAGTTGAGCGGATATGAACTGAGCAGGGAGACGGACTTTGAGACCCCCCCTGGCGGAAGACCTACTCTGAACTCCTTCTTCCTGTGGACTGCTAAGAAGAGAGGAATCCCTTCGGCCAATCTCTGGGTTCCAGTCCCCTTCTACTTGGTTTCGGCTGACGACCCTGAGGCGTATCGGACGGCACTCGATTTCCTTAGTGACCGGCTCAACCTCGGACTTGACCTCACTGACCTTGATGAAGAGGCAGGGCTGCAGAATGAAAGGATTGACCAGATACGGGCAGCACAGCCGGAAATTGATAGTATCATCGGTAAGTTGGAGCGCGGCTTGAGACTTGCCGAAGGTGAAGGTGAGAAACTGGCCAAAGAGGTCGGTGACTTTCTCAGAGACGCCGGGAACTAGAATAACTCAAGCTGAGCACGAGTATTCTTAATTTCCCTCTTGTGGCTTCTCCTGTTTGTCCGGTTCTTCTTGTTGGTCCGATTCTGCTGACTCTTGCGGTTCCTCATGCTGTGGGCGTTCCCGCAGCCAGCGGTGAATTGCGTCTAGTGCCGGTGGTGCTACCATGAACACCTCGATGTCCTGGGGAAACTGCACCTGGTGCTCTTCCCTGATGAAGAGGATAGCCACCTCGTTGGCTCCCAGCGTCTCATCTATCCGTTGGGCGATATGCTCGTATCGCTTCCTGGCAGATTCTCGGTACAGCTCGCTGACCTTCCCGGCCGCACTCCGGCTCAGAAACCCGAATAACAGAAATCGCTCCCAGTCCATGCACTCGTTGGCCAGTTCTGCTTCTTCGGTTGCCTCGAACTCGGCACCAGCCTCGGCCCGTTGCCGCGTTATCTTATAGCCGGGCGGATTCAGTTCTTCCAAGATTTTGAGTCCTTCCTCCCCTCCGACGGCAATCAATTCGTGATAGACCCGTCTGGCCTTCCCTATCTTTGACTCCTGGTTATATATCTGCTCTTCCACCTGCTGCCAGTACAACTCGAACCTCTCTAGGTACTCTTGGGGAGCGTCTTTTCCGGTATATAGCAGTGGTACGAGGTACAGCTTTCGCTCTCCCTGGAAGCGCTCTGCACTGGGTTTTTCTATCCTGCCTAATTCCTCAGCCATCTCTGGGCATCCTCCCATCCAGTCCACCCGGCCAAAGTGCTGGCCGGACAGGCCTTTCTTCCCCAGATTTTACCCTCTATCGTTAGACGCTGCAACTACTGTATCCTGTAAAAAGGTTGCTAAACCAGATAAAGTAGGATACACTGGAGTTAAATTCTACCCCGGTATTGACATTTATTATTGCTCTCTGGTTTTCCTTCGAGTATAATATCTATCTAACCTGAATTCCAATACAATCCGACCGGCCTTCCATCAGACCCACGAGACAGGCGGGAGGAGGTAAAGTGGCTGGGAAATATGATGCACTTCGGTCTCATCTTGAGAGTGAAGAGAAGCGTTTAACTGACGATCTGGAGCAACTGCGAGCTATCGCATATCCTACTGAGGAGAGGCGTGAGGGGAGTCCTTTTGGCAAGCGGGAGGAGGAGGCTACTGAGAGCCTCGAGTTGGAGCGGAGGCTGGCTTTGGAGAAACAGATGCGGGAGCAGTTGGCCGACGTTAGGGCTGCCCTGGCGAAATTCGAGGAGGGTACCTATGGCAAGTGCGAGGACTGTGGTAAGCCGATAGCCCTGGAGCGGTTAGAGGCAGTACCGTATGCGAAACTGTGCTTGAACTGCAAGACGCTTCAGACGAAGAATGCAAAAGGTAGATTCCCCTCTGGCTAGGTGGTGGTGGGGGGGTCTCGCTCTCTCCTTTCTGCTGGTAGTAACCGCCGACCAACTCACCAAGAATTTATTGGTAAGGTCATATGACGAGGGCGGGGTTATCTGGCAGCTGGGATTCTTTAGGTTGATTCACGTCCAGAACACCGGGGCTGCCTTTGGTATTTTCCCGGGGCACTCCTTCGCTCTGAAAATCGCTGCTATGGTCGGCATTGTCGTTCTCCTTGTAATGGGCTTTCTCGTCTATCGTCGTATCCCAGCCCTGGTCAGTCGACTCAATATCATAGCCTTCGGCCTGATACTGGGTGGTATCGTAGGCAATCTGATTGACCGGTTGAGATGGGACTATGTCACTGATTTCATTGATTTTGGTGTCTGGCCGGCCTTCAATATTGCTGATTCGGCGGTTACTGTCGGTGTTGTCATTATCGCCTATTCTCTCCTCCGCCTGACCATTACCGAAATGCGACACTCCCCCTGAGCAGGCCGATTAATACGAGAGTGATGTCAATCGCAGGTTCCAGAGAGCATAGTTACGTGGTAGGCAGCCAGGGCATTCGCCTTGACCGTTACGTTGCCGGGAACTGCCCGGAACTGACACGGACTCAAGCCCAGAAGCTTATTGATGATGGTATGGTCAGGGTCAATGGCGTAGTCGCGAAGGCGAGCCTGAAACTGAGTGTCGGTGACCGCATCACAGTCACTATTCCCCCATCCGCCCCCAGCCACCCGGAGCCGGAAGATATTCCGTTCGGTATCCTCTATGAGGATTATGATGTGCTGGTGATTGACAAGCCAGCCGGGCTGCCAGTACATCCGGCGCCGGGACATCCCGACCACACACTGGTCAATGCTATTCTTGCCTATCTATCTTTCACTCCCGATACCGACGACCCAATGCGACCGGGTATCGTTCATCGGCTCGACATGGATACTTCCGGGGTGATGCTGGTAGCTAAGAACCGAACAGCCCAGGCTGACCTCGTTGAGCAGTTCAAGTCCTATACTGTGACCAAGGTCTATCTCGCGCTGGTCAAGGGACATCTCGCTCCTGAGCATGGCGTTATTGAAGCACCAATCGGGCGTGACACGCGTAATCGCAAGCGTATGGCAGTCGCTGCCGAAAACCAGGGCCGGCCGGCCCGCACCCGATACCGTGTTATCAGGTATATTGACAACTACACCCTGCTTGAGGTCATGCCTGAGACCGGCCGCACACACCAAATTAGAGTTCACCTGACGGCAATCGGCCATCCGGTGGTTGGTGACGCCACATATGGGGTAAAATCAGCCCATCTATCGCGACAGTTCCTTCACTCCCATCGCCTCGGGTTCCGTCTCCCTGCGACTGGGGAGTATGTAGAGTTTGAATCTGCTCTGCCATCTGACCTTGAGCAAGCGCTTGAGGACATCGGTTGAGCCAGTTTAAATAGATGGGCGGCGCTGATTCCGGAAACTTCTCCTCATGGGAGGAGTACCGGGAGGTTTTAACTACTAAGGGAATGATACTTGACCGTCTTGTGTAAAGCTATAAGTGGTACCGGATTTTACAGTACCGTCAGCATTCAGACCTGTTATATAGTCACTTAGTGGTACACCATTTAGTGTGATGTCGTCCATATCACTTGTAATTATGGGATAAGCACCAGCATCCAGTAAGTTAATATTCTGGTCAGCCATGAGCGCCGTTACTGCTACCTGGATGTTGTGCAGGTCCGTTTCCGCAGCTTCAGTTTCCCCCTCACCTATGAATTTTCCGAATTGGGGAATAGCCACACCCGCCAGTGCTCCAAGAATGGTAACCACCACCAGTAGCTCAATCAGGGTAAAACCTTTTTCCCCGTAATTAAGCCTCTCGAAGATTGCTTTAATCATCTACTACTATCTTCTTCGTTTTCGTTCGTGATTCTTCCTGTCTACCTTAAGGTTATCATGACGTTTATTTCTGTTGAGGACTAAACCGAACCATTAATGGGACCCTCGGAGGTCAAATATTGTTCTATTTACGTCTACCATATCAATAACATCTATCTGAAAGGGCTATATTCTCCTTACATCATTAACACCTAATATGGAGGTAGGGTAAATACATCAGAGAATGTGGGGTGTAACTCGTCGTATGAGCGGGCATATTAGCTGGAATATTGGTGGGTGAGATGGTAGAATTAGGCGTAATAGTTCAGGGTATGGTACAGGGGATAAGGGATGAATTAAAAGGACGGCCACATCCTCTTATTACTGCCTTTGTAGAAGCAGCCTCGAGCTCCGAAAATATGCAAGGTTAATACAATATCGTAAAAGGGAGTATAGATATGCAGCTAATGGCAACCCGGGTACGTAAGGAAAGCTATACAGTCGACTATGCCGGTTTCTGGATAAGGTTTTTGGCCTTTCTCATTGATACGCTGATTGTGGTTGGTATAATCTGGTTATTCAATGGTATCTGGGGGCTGGCCAGTGGGTCTGGATTCTGGGGTGGGGAGGTCCCCGATCCCCTCTTGCCTGATGCGGTGGCGAGCTCGGGTTCATCTCTCTGGGCAGTGAGCAGCTCTATCCTCTTCCTGATGATTGTCGCTTACTTTATCTGTTTCTGGAGGTGGCGAGGCCAGACCCCGGCGAAGATGATTATGAGATTGAGGATAGTCCGCTTCGACGGCACCGCGATAGGTTGGAGTGGTGCTGTTATGCGGTTTCTTGGCTATATCATATCTATCCTGCTAGTCCTGACTGGATTTTTCTGGGTTGTCGTGGATGTAAGAAAACAGGGATTCCACGATAAGATTGCCGATACTTTTGTGATTACAGTTCCTCGCAAGCAGTTGGCTAATGCTGGAGCTTCCAGATATGATAGTGAGAAGGCTTATGAAGCCAACCATTAGAACGCGTTTTGCCCCCAGTCCCACCGGTGACCCCCATGTTGGCAATATCCGAACCGCCCTGTTTGCTTGGCTTTTTGCCCGTCACAATTCCGGCAGCTTTATTCTCCGTATTGAGGATACTGATGTCGCCCGAAGTGTGGAAGGCGCGGTTGAAGAGATCATGGGTAGCCTCAGGTGGCTGGGCCTTGACTGGGATGAAGGGCCCGATGTCGGGGGTGACTACGGACCGTATATCCAGTCGGAACGCCTGGAGCTTTATCAGGAAGCAGCCCGGCGCCTGGTGGAGCAGGGGGATGCCTATTACTGCTACTGCTCTCCAGAGCGCCTTTAGGAGATGCGGGCTGAACAGGTCAGGCGCAAGCAGCCGCCCGGTTACGACCGCCGATGCCGTGAACTGAGTGAGGAAGAACACGCTCAAAAAGAGGCTGAGGGTCTAACACCGGTGGTTCGTTTCAAAATACCGCTTGTGGGCCAGACAAGATTCAGTGATGTTGTCTGGGGTGAGGTAAAATTTGAAAACAATACCCTCGATGACTTGGTATTACTCAAGTCAGACGGCTACCCCACCTATAACCTGGCGAACATCGTTGACGACCATAAAATGGAGATAAGCCACGTTATCCGGGGCGAAGAGTTTATCTCCACCACCCCACATCATGTACTCTTATATAAAGCTCTTGGATATGAACCGCCGCAGTTTGCCCACCTGCCAAGACTCATGGGAACCGACCGTTCCAAGCTGAGCAAACGCCACGGGGCGGTATCAATAGAAGAGTTCCATAAGCAGGGCTATTTGCCTGAAGCTATGCTGAACTTTCTTGCTCTGCTTGGCTGGTCGCTGGATGATAAAACAGAGCTCATGACACGGCAGGAGCTCATTGCCAGCTTCTCTCTGGAGCGGGTCAAAAAAACACCAGCTAGTTTCAACCGGGAGAAGCTGGACTGGATGAATGGCGTCTATATTCGCAGCCTGGACCCGGAGGATTTTCTGCAGAGGTCTCTGCCCTTCTTGGAAAGAGACCTGCCACCTGAGGTGGTGCGTCCTCTACCAGTTGACTACATCCGGCAGATTATGCCACTTGTTCACGAGCGGGCAAAAACGTTGGCTGATGTCCCCGAATTAACCCGGTTCTTTTTTACTGTCCAGCTTGACTATGACACCGAGCTTTTGATTGCCAAGGGGATGACGGTAGAGTCAACCCACCATGCTCTGGAGGTAGCTCGACAGCAGCTGGCAGAATTACCTGCCTTTGATGCCGAGTCACTGGAGGAGATGCTGAGACCCCTGGCAGTGGAGCTGGAGCTGAAGACGGGACAGCTCTTCGGGGCGCTGAGGACGGCCATTACCGGACAGACAGCCGCCCCACCCCTGTTCCAGACGATGGCGGTGCTTGGCCGGGAGACCTGTCTGGAGCGGATTGACCGGGCACTGGACAGGCTGTAGCCTCACAGGAATTAAGCGGCGTGGAGATGGAGGAGGCGGTTGTTGGAGTCGGGATACATTGCCCTATACGAATCAGGTGAGCTGAAGCGCCGTGCCGAAGACCTGGAAGCCCGGATGGTCTCGTGTGATATCTGCCCCCGGGAATGTCGTGCTAATCGGCTTGAAGGCGAGCGGGGGTTCTGTCGTTCCGAATATCTGCCCGTCGTAGCAACGGTCTGTAGCCACCAAGGTGAGGAGCCGGCTATTTCAGGGACACGCGGCTCGGGGACGGTATTCTTTGGCAACTGTAACCTGCGGTGTGCTTACTGCCAGAACCACCAGATAAGCCAGCCACGTAAAAAACGGCTGTTTACTGAACTGGATTTCCGTACCCTAGCCAAGCGTATCATGTATCTTCAGAATGAGCTGGATTGCCACAATATCAACTTTGTCTCTCCCTCACACCTTGTCCCGCAGCTAGTACGGACAGTGCTGGAGGCAGTACCACTGGGCCTTCGCCTGCCACTGGTCTACAATACCAGCAGCTATGACTCCCTCAGTTCCCTGAGAAAGCTCGATGGCATAGTAGATGTCTACCTGGCGGACCTCAGATATGGTTCGGACAGATGGGCGAGGAAATTCTCCCGGGTAGTCGATTATACAAGGCATGCCCGTGCCGCTATTCAGGAGATGTACCGGCAGGTGGGTAAGCTGGTTCTGGATGAGGCTGGACTGGCCCGAAGGGGGCTGATTGTGCGTCACCTGGTGCTCCCCAACGGCCTGGCCGGCAGTGAGGCATCACTCACCTGGCTGGTCAATAAGGTCTCTCCAGCGGTTACGGTGAGTATTATGTGCCAGTACTATCCAACTCACCGGGCCTCACGAATTCCTGCCCTCTCACGAAGGCTAACCACGGCCGAATATTCGGAGGTTATCGAATTGACAGAGCGCTTGGGACTGGAAAACGGCTGGGGCCAGGAGATGGAGTCATCGGACAGCTACCTGCCTGACTTTGAGCGTGCCGACCAGCCGTTTTTCTCAACAGCCGATCTGGCTCGTGAGTGAATATCGAATGGTCGTCCCTGTAGCGGAGGTCTACTTTCCTGTACTTGTGGTCGGTGAGTGGTTCATTCGTTTGTTGCTGGTGGACTGCCAGTATTGTTACCATAGTAATTAGGTGCTCGAGCGATAAGGAGGGCAGGGGTAATGATGGGAAGAATAACGGCTACTTTAAAATGGGCAGGCAGGAAGCTTTGGACATATTTTTTCAGGGGTTTTATCGTTGCTTTGCCGCTTGGTCTTACTGTGTGGATACTGATTTGGATTTTTATGTGGGTAGATGGTTTTCTCCAGCCTTACTTAATCGAACCTATATTCAATAAAGAGATACCCGGAGTTGGCTTCGCGATAACCATAGTGCTGATTTTCATTATCGGTATAATAGTCAGCAACATACTGGGACGGAGACTGCTTCGCTACGGTGAGAGCCTGCTCAACAGGGTACCAATAGCCCAATACCTCTACAACGGTATCCGTCAAATCGTGCAGGCCTTCGCCGCGCCCGACAAGACTGGTTTCATGCAGGTGGTGCTGGTTGAATTCCCCAGGAGGGGTACGAGAACACTTGGCTTTATTACCAATGAAACGTCTGATGAGTCCGGCAGGAAACTGCTTAATATCTTTATACCGACCTCCCCCAACCCGACCTCGGGCTTCCTGCAGATACTCAGCGAGGACCAGGTAATCCGGACCGACTTGTCGGTCGATGACGCCTTGAAAATGGTCGTGTCTGGTGGCCGGGTGTCAATCCAGGAGGTCAGCGATAAACTGTTTGTGGGAGGTAGTTTCTTTGAGCCGGGGACGGGTTGATATAGCGGTTCTATCTTCTCTTGCGCTTGACAAAGGCGAAGCGGATTTTTAGACCGTTACGCTTGTCCTTCTTGTTTACGTTCTTAACGAATGTTTCTAGGTCCGGGGCTTTCTTAGCAGTCATTGGTAGATATTATTCCCTTACACGTTCGATCTAGCTCAATTGTATCACATGGCCTGCTGTAAGGCCAGCGGGGATTTATGCTATGATTAATAAAGTATCCCCCATAATGTCGGCAACCTCTACGTATTATCGAGGCCAGGTATGAACCGGAGGCCGCCTCATTAAGAGGGAGCTGCTTACCGTACCCTGAGGAAGGACTGATATCATCCATGCGGAAGGACTTTAACGCGGGCGAGGACACGGCTGCGGGTAGTGCGGGAGGGGGCTCATCTGATTATCCCGAAAAGAGGCGAGACTGGTTTGTTGCCTTTGCTTCGCTGAAGAATCGAAATTTCCGCATCTTTGCCATCGGATCACTGATTGCTACCACGGCGCTGCAGATGCAGCAATTCACCCAGAACTACCTGGTCTATCATTTGACCGACCAGGCGACGGCCATCGGCTACGTTAGTGTTGCGCTTGGTGTCTCCATGCTTTTCTGCTCGCTCGCCGGAGGTGTTGCCGCCGACCGCCTGGCGAAACGGAACCTGCTGATGGTTGGACAGCTTGGCATTGGTGTTTTCGCACTGTTTATCGGTGTGATGATTTCTACCGGGCTTATCGCGGTCTGGCATATCGTCGTCAGTTCCCTGGCCGTGGGCATCATTGCCGGCTTCAGTATGCCGGCGAGACAGTCCTACGTTCCTCACCTTGTAGGTGATGAGAACCTGATAAACGCCCTGTCACTGAATTCGGGGATAATGAGTATGACCCGCGTTATTGGCCCATCACTGGCTGGCGTGGTTATTGGTGCTTTCGGGACAGGGCCGGCTTATTACATCAAGTTCTTTGGCTACGGTATTTTCGCCCTGTTCCTCCTCATGATTCCGATTAAGGGTAAGGCTGTGGTATCGGCCTCGACCTCGGTTGCTAGGGACGCGTTGGATGGGCTACGCTACCTCCGCCGTGACCGTACTGTCCTTCAACTGCTGATTGTAAGTGTTATTCCGGTCGTCCTAGCACTGCCCTATGTCAATTTCCTGCCGGTGTTTCAGAGGGACGTATTTCTGGTTGGGCCTACTGAGCTGGGATTCATGGGCACCGCGCAGGGTGCGGGTGCGGTTGTTGGTGCTCTGACGGTTGCTTCGCTGGGTAATTACCGGTACAAGGGTCGTGTCCTTGTCGGCTCAGCGATGGGTTTCGGGGCGGCGCTGGCGCTCTTTGGCGCTGTTGCTGGCCCTAATACCTTCGTCCCGTCACTGGTGGTTCTGGTATTCACCGGAGCGTTCGGCACTGCTTTTATGGCGTTTAGCCAGGCTCTTATAATGGTAATTACACCGCCTGAGATGCGCGGTCGGGTCACGGGCCTGTTCATGACGACCTTCGGTCTTATGCCACTGGGTGCCATGCCGATTGGGATGCTTATTGATGCTTACAGTGCTCCGTTGGTAATCGGCTGCTTCGGTGTAGCCACTCTGGCATTTTTCGTCTTTGTAACGATGTTCATGCCGCGTATCAGAAATCTATGATATCAGGCTTTCTTTGGAAAGATGTAGCCTCAGAAGCAGGCATGAGTCCAAATATCATTTAAGTGGCTGGCACCTGGGGCAGTAGTAGGTCCCGCGGTTGCGTACCACTACCCGCTCTATCGGGCCACCGCAGGCGGAGCAGGTCTTGCCCCCGAGGCCGTGGGCCACCTTGAATTCGTAGTGTGCCGAACCCTCAGAGCCGTCGGGACGGAAGTAGGTATCTACGCTGGCTCCCTTGTTCTCAATCGCTGTCCAGAGTATTCGACGTATCTCGTGGTGGAGGCGTTTTATCTCCGGTCGGGTAAGGCTGCCGCCTGGCCGCCACGGATTGATTCTGGCAGCGTGCAGAGCTTCGTCGGCATACATGTTACCGATTCCGGCAATCGCCTTCTGGTCTAAGAGCACGGCCTTTATCGGTGCGGTGCGGTTGGCCAGTCGCTCCGCCAGTACTTTCGGGGTGAAGCCCTCTTCCAGCGGTTCCGGACCTAGCTTGGTCCCGATAGTATCTGTGTCCTTGATGAGTCGCATTACGCCGAACTTGCGCGGGTCGCGGAAATAGATACTGGTAGCGTTGTCGAGGTGAATGATGGCACGGACGAACTTTAGTGGCTCTGGCGGATCCTGATTGACGACCAACGAGCCGGTCATTTTTAGATGAATTAGCAGGAAATCTTGACTGCCCAGGTGGAAAAAGAGATACTTACCGCGCCTGGTAATGACGGTTATCTCCTGCCCAATGATGCGGGAACAGAACTCATCAACTGAAGGCTCTTTGACTATACCTTCCCACACCAGGGTCACGCCGGTGATGTACCGGCCAACCACAAAGGGGAGCAGTTCGTTCTTTACCGTCTCGACTTCAGGAAGCTCGGGCACTTTTCACCTCTGACTTAATCTGGGTACGTTCAAAATAACGCTTGTATATAGAAATGCCGAAAGCGAGTATCCGTCCGAATAAAATGAAGAAAAGGGCGTAGATACCAGGGTGCAGTCTGCTCATCAACACTTGCGTGGTTATTCCATCTCTCCCCAGTTACTGCCGGTCTTGGTATCCACTTTCAGGGGAACGCTGAGTTCGAGGGCCGTGGACATCAAGCGGGGGACGAGTTCGGCCATCTCGGCAAGTTCCTCCCGCGGTACCTCAAAGACAAGCTCATCATGTACCTGGAGCAGCATCTTGCTCTTCAGGTCGCGCTGTTTCATCTCCTGGTACAGGTTGACCATAGCCACCTTGATTATGTCTGCAGATGTACCCTGCACCGGCATATTTATGGCCATGCGTTCCGCGGCTTCTCTCACCTGACGGTTGGATGAGTTTATTTCGGCGATGGTGCGTTTCCTGCCGAGCAGTGTCTGCACGTTTCCTGTTTCCCGGGCCTGCTGCTTGGTGGATTCAAGGTACCGTGTTACTCCAGGGTATTTCTCGAAGTAGGCCTCAATGAACTTGGCAGCCTCCTCCCGGGACAGCTCGGTTGCCTGTTCTAGTCCGTACTCGCTCATCCCGTAGATGACGCCGAAGTTGACTGTCTTCGCCAGGCGGCGCATGTCGGGTGTGACATCGGCGGTACTGACGCCGAAAAGTTGAGCGGCTGTGGCCGCATGGATATCTTCATCGTGCTGGAAGGCAGCCAGCAGGTTCTTGTCCTGCGATAAATGAGCGAGGGCGCGCAGATCAATCTGCGAATAGTCAGTACCGAAAAGGCAGGAACCGGCAGGGGCAATGAAGGCCCCTCTTATCTGCTTCCCCTGCTCGCCCCGGATGGGGATGTTCTGGAGGTTAGGATCGCTTGAGGAGAGGCGACCGGTGGCGGTTCTTGTCTGGTTGAAGCTGGTATGGACTCGCCCCGTTTTCGAATTGACCAGTTCTGGCAAAGCGTCGATATAGGTTGACTTTAGCTTGGAGAGCTGGCGGTAATCGAGAACGAAGCCCGTTACCGGATGAACTTCACGGAGTTCTTCCAGTACCGATGCTGCTGTGGAATAACTGCCCTTTCGCTTTGTTCCGGGTAGTTGTAGTTCCTCGAAGAGGACTGAGCCCAGTTGTTTGGGCGAGTTGATGTTGAACTGGTGTCCTACACTGTTATATATATCCTTCTCCAGTTCCAGCAATTGCTGCCCGAGGTGCAGTGACATCTCGGATAATAACTTCGTATCAAGAGCGATACCGCTCCTTTCCATATGGACCAGTACCGGCACCAGCGGCATTTCGACATCAGAGAAAAGTTGCCATAGCCCTTCCCGGTGTAGCTCCGGTTGCAGGACTTCGTTCAGTCGCCCGGTGATATCGGCATCGGCGCAGGCGTATTCTGCCGCCTGTTCTATCGGTACCTGGGACATTGAGATTTGCCTGGCGCCCGTACCGATAAGGTCGGTTATCGGCATCATCTCAACACCAAGACGCTGGAAGGCTAAGGCCTTGAGACCCAGTGACTTTTCGCTGAGCAGATGGGCGGCAATCATCGTATCGGATGCCAGGTTGTTGACATTAACCCCGCTCTCGGCCAGTATCGTCATGTCGAATTTACCGTTATGTGCAATCTTGGCCAGGGCAGTGTCCTCGAAGAGTGGCCTCAATCGGTCGAGGACCTGTTCCAATGGTAACTGTTCAACATGCCCCCAACCGACGTGACCGACTGGTATGTAATAGGCCTCCCCGGGCACCGGTGAGACCGAGATGCCGACGGGCTGGTCCTTTATGGTGTCCAGTCCGGTTGTTTCGAGATCAAAGGTAAAGGTCTTGGCAGCTGAGAGCCGGTTCAACAGAGTATCAAAATCCTCTGAGTTGGTGATGTCGTGGTAGTCCTGCTTTGGAGGTGGCTCTACGCCAACCCTGATAGCCGGTTCTGTGGTGCTTTCACCCCCCTCGGGTAATTTGTCCATCAGGCTGGTGAACTCAAGCTCACGGAAAAGGTCGGTAACGCGGTGACGGTCGTAGTTGCTCGTGCGGCACTCGTCCAGGTTGATGGTTACCGGCGTTTCGGTAACGATAGTGGCCAGTTTTTTGCTCTGGCGGGCGGTACTTTCGTTTTCTCGGAGGATTTCCTGTGTCTTTGGAGGGGTAACTTCGTCGACATGGGTATAGATATCGTCGATGCCACCGAACTCCTGGATGAGCTTGGCAGCCGTCTTCTTGCCAATGCCGGGAACACCTGGGATGTTGTCCGATGGGTCGCCGAGTAGGGCCTTGTAGTCGGGGATATGTTCCGGACTGACACCGTATTTCTCGTTCACGGCGGCTTCATTGTAGAGGTCAATGTCACTGAAAGTTCCTCTCGGTCTTGGGTAAAGTACCTTGACCTGCTCCGTGACCAGCTGCATCGTGTCGGCATCGCCGGTGACGATGATGGTCTCAACACCCTGTTCCGCCGCCTGGCGACTAAGAGTGCCGAGAACGTCATCAGCCTCATAGCCGTCAAGTTCGTATACGGGCATGTGAAAGGCATCGACCAGTTGTCTGACCCGGTCCATCTGTTGTATTAACTCGTTGGGGGTAGGGGGGCGGTGTGCCTTGTACTCGGCGAACATCTCATGGCGGAAGGTCGGTGCCCGCGTATCAAAGGCGATGGCGTAGTGGGTGGGCTTCAGGTCATCAAGTACCTTGAGTAGCATCAGGGTAAAGACGTAGACACCGCTGACCACCTCACCACTTTTGGTGGTCAATGGTCTGGTATCCTTCATAGCATGGTAGGCACGGTGCACTAGGGCATTACCGTCGAAAAGTACCAGCCGTTGATTCATGCCACAATTATAACAGAGTGGGCAAATGGTATAAATTCTAACCCACTCGTGGTACTATTATCGTGTTTAGGTAACAGGCTCTTAAGTAGGTCAGTCATATAGATTGCGGAGTGTATGTCTGAAAAGTAGTCATGCCAGATGCTAGCATAATAACAACGTTTGTTGTACTCGCTATCACCGTAGCCCTCTTTATCCATGGTAAGTTGCGAATCGAGCTGATAGCTGTATGTGCTCTTTTGGCGCTGCTGGTAACCGGCGTGTTGACTCCACAGCAGGCACTCACTGGTTTTGCCAATCAGGCTACCGCTACTATAGCCGCCATGTTCGTCGTCAGCGCCGGCCTAGTACGGACCGGGCTTATTCAGTGGGTAGCACGTCACCTCGACCGGCTGATGGGCAGGACCGAAATAAGGCTGATACTGGTCATATGTCTGGTCGTAGCTGTGCTGTCGGCATTTATGATTAATACGGCGGTAGTGGCCATTTTTATCCCTATTGTCGTCGTTCTGGCGTATAGTCGTCGGATTCCTGCATCCAGGGTACTGATACCGCTTTCCTATGCCAGTCAGTTCGGTGGTGTATGTACACTGGTTGGTACCTCAACAAATATGCTGGTCAATGGCATCGCCATCGGTCGAGATTTGAGGCCGTTCGGCTTCTTCGAATTTGCTCCCTTGGGACTGGTGATGGTGGTTGCCGGTACCCTTTATCTGCTGGCTACCAGTCGGTGGTTGTTACCTAAACGTAGAGGAGAACCGGAGCAGGTAGACAAGTACCGGCTGGCTGATTATCTGGCTGAGCTCCAGGTGCTTGGTAGTTCTCTGCTGGTAGGCAAAACATGGGAGCAGGGTAGGGTGTCTCGTGATACCGGCATTGAGCTCTCAAACCTGATTCGTGAAGGAAAGGCCGTCTCGAGGCCAACCCGAACCAGAATCAGGCCCGGTGACCTGCTTCTGCTTCATGGTCATATCGAGCAGATTATTGTCATGGAAAACAAATATGGCCTGGAAATGATAAAGAATGTTAAGGTGCGTGACCAGCAACTTCGCTCCGATGAGACGCAGCTTGTCGAAGTCCTGGTTCCGCCGGGCTCCAATCTAATCGGTCGCACTCTGACTTCATCCGACTTCTTCCGCCGTTACAGGGCCTTGATTCTAGCAATACAGCGGAGAGGGCATGTTCTGAGAGACCGACTGGCTGATATCGAGCTTAATAGCGGCGATACCCTCTTGCTCCAGGGGCAAAAAGACGATGTTACGCGGCTGATGAATTCATCTCATGCCGTCGTCACCAATGAGCTTACAGAGCTCTATTTCCGAAAGGACAGGGCAATTGCTGCCATACTGTTGACGGTGACCCTGGTGGTACTTGCCGCGTTTAATATTGTCCCTGTTATGGTTGCGGCTGGTATTGGGGCAGCTGGCATGGTGCTGACACGCTGCCTGACTATCGAAGAGGTCTACAATGCTATCGACTGGAAGATTATCTTCCTTCTTGGCGGTATCATTCCGCTGGGAGTAGCCATGGAGAGTAGCGGGGCGGCTCTCCTGCTGGCGGATACGGTACTGCAACCGCTTTTGGAATGGGGTCCATTACCTCTGCTGGCAGCAATTTATATCGTCACGGCAATACTGACGGAACTGATGTCCAACAACGCTACGGCTGCGATACTGGCACCGATTGCTATTACGCTGGCTGTTGCCATTAATGCTGACCCTCGACCTTTCTTAATCGCTATCACCTTTGCCGCCTCTACCAGCTTCGCCACCCCGGTGGGTTATCAGACCAATACTATGGTTTATTCACCGGGTGGTTACCGCTTTACCGATTTTACACGCATCGGCTTACCGCTGAACATCATTTTCTGGGTTCTGGCGGTAGTGCTGATACCGTTGCTGTGGCCTTTCTAGCGAGTCCTTTGACTGCTCTCGAATAAAAGTGATAGCCTGAAATAGCCTGGAGCAAGAAATGCTTGACATAAATAATGCTATTGATAGAAAGCGAGTCACCATGTTCGCCGGTAAAGGTGGCGTTGGCAAGACGACCTGTGCCGGGTCTACCGCCCTCCACCACACCTCTGATAACGGAGAAACCCTGGTAATATCAACCGACCCCACCCCCTCCCTGTCACATATCTTCGAGGTGGCAGACAAGGTAAAACCAACCAGGGTGCTTGAGGGACTTGACCTTGCCGAGCTTGGCCTGAAAGAGATAAAGCAGATGTGGGACAGGAAATTCGGCCCGGAGGTCTACGAGGTCTTTTCCTCGTTTGTGGCGGTTGATTACGACGAGTTCGCCGAGTTCGTTACCTCGATACTGCCCGGCCTGCACGATGAATTCATGGTAGACTACATCAAGGAGTTGAGCCAGGCCGAGACCTACGAACATATCGTCTGGGATACCGCCCCGATGGGACAGACGCTTGGCTTGCTCCAGACGCCGGCGATGCTTCGTGAGCACCTGAGACCAGCCCCGCGTATCTACTCCCGGCTCAAGCTCGGCAGCAGGACCAGGAGGTCGGTGCTTGATATCATAAAAGGATGGGAAAAGTTATCTGGTGAAGATATGGATTTTCTCCGGCAGGGTGTTAACTTCGTCATCGTTACTATACCTGAGGCGCTTGCCGTGGAGCAGCTTGACGGCATCCTCGAAGAAATGGGCAGGTACGGCTTTTCTGCCGACCAGCTCGTGATTAACAACGTCATCAAGGAGATTGGCGGCTCCAGCTTCCTCCAGTCCAGGGCGGACCAGCAGCGGGGCTATATCGAGCGGCTTTATCAGCAGTATTCAGAGATGAAGATAGTTGAGGTGCCGCTCTTTCCCCACGAGATAAAGGGACTCGAGCGACTGCGGAAGGTGGGGGAGTACCTGTTTGCCAGCGAAGGTGGTTAATGTTTCTTAGAAATCACTGAGTGGGGTCTGCCTGAGTGATTCCAGGAAAGATGTGTTGTTGTGCTCAGCGAGCACGAACCGTCCATCCGCAAATTCGAACGTGGTCAACCCGCAGGTATCAAACCTGATGTCCCAGAAATGAGAGTTGTCCAGACCCAGAAGGGCACATATCAGCAACTTATTCGCCACCCGGTGTGATACCAGGACAATCGCACCCTCGTGCTTTTCTACCACCTCATTTACCAGTGCTACTGCCCGCTGCCTGACCTCGTCTAGGCTCTCCCCGGAGGGTAATCTGAGCCGGTGGGGAGTAGTCATCCACGCCGAATAGAGCTCGCTGTATTTGATCCGTACCTCTTCGTGGGA
The DNA here is from genome assembly GCA_020342155.1 of Dehalococcoidales bacterium. Taxonomy (GTDB): domain Bacteria; phylum Chloroflexota; class Dehalococcoidia; order Dehalococcoidales; family Fen-1064; genus W589. Next base: position 1,270,250 of record CP070842.1, on the reverse strand, counting down.
CAACCCCTGCCACTCTCCGAAGTCGATATCGTTGAGTCCGGGGGAGATTTCCATGGTGAGCCCGTGATGACGGGCAATCGCCTCGGCGGTCTGCGCAGCACGTCGTAACGGACTGGAGTAAACAACCTCCAACTTCCTGTGGCTCAGGTATTCGGCCAGCAGCTCTGCCTGCTTCATGCCGGTCTCGTCAAGCTCGATGTCAATCCGCCCCCGGAAGACCTCGGTGACGTTCCAGGCTGTCTGCCCGTGCCTTACTAGGATTATTTCTGTCATTTCGAAGATTGCCCCCGGAGATATTTCAATCTCGGCTTCAGACCTATTGATTTAAAAGTGTATATCACCGACGACATTATGTCGTCGGTAGCGAAGAAGAGATGGCTGCGGCAGCGGCAATCGCTGGCCCCGAAACTGGGTACGGATTTGAACTGCCAGGCCAGGGTTTGTGCAATGACGCATTCGGTCCTGTGTTCGGTCTCGCAGATGACGATAGCATCTAGTGAAGCATGCTGCAGGAGGTAGTCGATATGCCAGCGGGGCTTCTTCCCGGTGCGGAGGTGACGGCCCAGCCGTGACCTAAATCCGCCGAGGGCGGAACCAACGTAAGCATAGTAGCCTCGGGCGAAAAGGGAAGGACTCAGACTACCGGCGGCAATCGTTTGTTCTTCAGGGAGATGCGTCAGCAGGACATAGCTTCCCTTGCCTGCGCCGATAGTGTCGGTGTGACTTGCTTCACTCCTTATCTGTGTCGGCACTGTCACTGTCCACCTTCTCGACCTCGATAGTGCACTCGGTCACCAAGGCAGCAAAGGCCCCGATGGCTGCCAGTATTGGGGCTGCCATGATGGTTATTGCTGCTGCCGGTGCGCCAAGTGATAGTGGTATCTCAATGATGGTGCGGTCATTGTGTAGCAGGCGTACCCTCCGAATGTTGCCTTCGCGGATGAGTTGTTTTACCTTCTCCAGTACCTGACTTCCAGATACGGTGAACTTTTCGGTAGCCATTCTTCGCCTCCTTACTACTGCATTATTTTAGATTATCCTGAATGCCAAAGCCAGCTGGAGGGTGCATTTGACCCGTGAGTTGGTCAGGGACGGATGGAGTGAAGGGTAGTGTCTGGAGAGGCAAAGCTTTTTAAGAGTGGGGAAAAACCAAGGGGGACACCCCCTTGGAATCCCCAAAACGGTGAGAGAGTAGTTCTCATGCGAACTCCTTCGCACCTTATGTACATGCCTTTCTATCAGTTGGGATACTCTTTACCCTAGTCGCAGAATAATAAGGGGAGTCAAAGAGGGGCGCAGCCCCTCTTATTATGTTTTCCCCTTCCCCTCTGGGGAAGGGGATTAAGGGGATGGGGCCTCCACGACCAAACAGGGGCGGGTTTCTATAATATCTTAACAGTACACTGTTGTGTCTACAAGATGGATTTCATGGTATACTGTGAGGTACCTGAAAGTAAAAAGAGGTGTGATGATATGAAGGGAAAGGGCTTCCTTTCGATATCTGATATGGCCGATGAAGATATTACCTCTTTCATGGCGGGGGCTGTGAAACTAAAGGCCCAGGGCTTGCCTGCCCTTTGTGATGGGAAAATACTGGCCATTCTCTTTGAGAAACCGTCACTGCGTACCCGCGTCAGCTTTGAGGTAGCCATGCGCCAGCTGGGTGGGGGGGCCATCTATATTTCCCCGGCGGAGGTTGGCCTGGGAGAGCGGGAGTCGGTCCCGGATGTGGCACGAGTGCTCAGCCGCTATGTCGATATTATCACTGCCCGCACCTTTTCCCACGCGACAGTAGAGGTGTTAGCGGACTATGCCACCGTACCGGTAATTAATGCCCTGTCTGACCGGGAGCACCCCTGCCAGGCACTCGCTGACTTCCTCACCATCTACGAGAACAAAGGCAAACTGGCTGGCCTTACTCTGGCATTTATCGGCGATGGCAACAATATCGCCTACAGCCTGCTGCTGGCGGCAGCACTGGTAGGGATGAATTTCCATATCGCCTCTCCAGTCGGGTATAGTCTGCACGATGAAATGCTACGGGTAGCTCAAGGCTACGCTGCCCGGAGCGGTTCTGAGATTCTTCTTACCGAGGAGCCGGGCCGGGCTGTCAGCGGGGCCGATATTGTCTACACGGACGTCTGGGCGAGCATGGGGCAAGAGGCTGAGTCTGAGGTTCGAGCTCGTGCGTTTACCGGTTATCAGGTCGATAGAAAGCTGCTCTCTCAGGCGAAGGCAGACGCCATCTTCCTGCATGACCTGCCGGCCCACCGTGGTGAAGAGGTGACCGATGACGTTATCGACGGTCCTCAGTCGGTTGTCTTTGACCAGGCGGAGAACAGGATGCACGCGCAGAAAGCCCTATTGGCTAAGCTGTTGGGCGGCTAACACTCGAAAACCAAGTGCCTGTCTTTTTCCCATAATTAGATATGGCGGGGAGGGTTTTGTTTTATTCGCCCCCTTGTTTTGAGGAAGTATTGAATATGGTGGTGAGAAAACCGATTGTGGCCATCGTTGGTCGACAGAACGTGGGGAAGTCCACCCTGCTCAACCGTCTGGCGGGCAGGCGTATCGCCATCGTTGAGGATCTGCCGGGGACAACCCGTGACCGGGTTATCGCTGACGTCTCTTGGCAGGGTGATGAGTTTACCTTGGTGGACACTGGCGGACTCGAGACAAGTTCGGACACCGCCGTTGGTCAGGGAGTCAGAGAGCAGATAAAGATAGCCGCTGCTGAGGCTGATGTCATAATTTTCCTGGTGGACGTTCGGGATGGGGTGACACCCCCTGACCTTGAGGTGGCCAGTATGGTGCGGCAGACAAGCAAGCCTGTAATCTTGGTATCCAATAAGGCTGATAACGACCGTTTAGAGACCCACGCCGTGGACTTTTACGAGCTAGGTCTGGGTGACCCTCTGGCAGTTAGCGCGCATCACGGTCGAGGTACGGCTGAGTTGCTCGACAGAATCAGCGCGCTTCTACCGGTTTCAGCACCACCTGAAGCCGAACCTGAGATGATGAAGGTAGCCATTGTCGGCCGGCCAAATGTAGGTAAGTCAATGCTGCTTAATGCCCTGCTTGGCAGCGAACGGGCTATCGTTGATGACATCCCGGGTACTACGCGTGATGCCGTCGATACCTTACTTGACATAGCAGGCGAAAGTGTGTTACTTATTGATACCGCAGGTATGCGTCGGCGGGGTCGGTTGACCGCTGCGATAGAGCGTTACAGTGTGCTGCGTGCCCTTCGGGCAATTGACCGGGCAGACGTGGTCTTGCTGGTACTAGATGCAACCGAGTTGTCTGCAGCGCAGGATATGCACATCGCAGGTTACATTCTGCAGGCAGCTAAGGGGATTATCTTGGTAGTTAACAAGTGGGACTTGATTTCCGGAGAGAATCAGGTTGAATGGGACAGATACATCAGGGGCCAGTTCAGGTTTGTTCCTTATGCACCTATCCTGTATACATCGGCCTTGTTGGGACAGGGTGTAGGTGAGGTGATGCCACGGGCGAGTGAGGTCTATCAGGAGAGACTAAAACGGCTACCGACCGCTCAGGTCAACAATGTTGTGCAGCAGGCAGTGGCTGGCCACAGCCCGCCGCGAAAAGGCCACAGGCAGCTTAAAATACTGCACGCAACCCAGGCAGAGGTAGACCCGCCAACATTTGTCTTCTTTGTTAATGATGCTAGGCTGGTCCATTTTTCCTATCGTCGCTATCTCGAGAACAAGCTACGCCAGTCATTTGGTTTTACCGGCACGCCGCTTCGTCTTGTCTTCAAATCGAGGGGGGAGAAATGACGCCCCAAGCCATCATAGCTCTCAAGTACGTTGCCTGTATTGCCCTTGGTTATTTTATGGGCTCAATCCCGTTTGGTGTGATTATCGCCAGACGGACCGCTCATGTGAATGTAATGGAGTTAGGGAGTAAGAGTACCGGGACGACTAATGTGCTCCGCACAGCCGGTAGAAAGGCAGCTGCCATAGTCTTCGCCAGTGACCTGCTCAAAGGCGTATTAGCAGTCGTATTTGCCCGGATTATTATGGGTATTAGCTATCTAGAGGTAGGTGATTTTGGTTTCGGGAAGGAATTTGGATTGGTCCTGGCAGCCCTGGCGGCTGTGGTCGGTCATAACTGGTCTGTATTCCTCAAGTTCCGCGGGGGGAGGGGCGTTACCACATTCTTTGGCGGGATGATAGCCCTGTCATGGCCAACTGCTTTGCTTGGTGGTGAGCTTTTTATTATCAGTGCCTTCGCCACCCGGTTCGTTTCCCTGGCTTCTCTAATCGCGGTGGTCAGTACCTATGCCCTTATGATACTATTAACCATTCGCTATCACTGGCCACTTGAGTTTCTTTTCTATGCTCTAGTGGGTACCGTTGTCATCGTTGTAATGCATCGGGGCAATATCATCAGACTCCTGTCAGGCAGCGAGCGTCGCCTGGGTGATAAAGCTGAAGAATTGCAGGCACCCACTCCGGGGGAGGGTAAGGGGAAAGAGACTCTCACAGGTAGGTCAGTACTCCGGTAATTAGTGTTTGCGTTTTTTCTTTTTGCCAGTGCCCAGACTACTAGCCAGTTCCTCAAAAAGCCGACGTTGCTCTCTGGTGAGTGACTCTGGCGTTGTTACAGATACCGTAACTAGCTCATCGCCGTGCCCATCCCGCGAAAGATGTGGGATGCCCTTGTTCTTGATACGGAAGACCGTTCCCGTTTGGCAACCGGCGCGAACCTTTAGCTTGTGGTCGCCGTCAAGTGTGGGTACACTCAACTCAGTCCCCAGGGCAGCCTCGGCGAAGTTGATTGGTAACTCATAAAGAATGTCATCGCCTCTGCGCATAAAGTACTCATGCTGCCTGACTGATATTGCGACGAACAGGTCTCCCGAGGGACCACCTCTGGTGCCGGCATTACCTTCGCCGCGCATGCGCAGTTGAGTATTACTATCTACCCCAGCCGGAACCTTGACAGTGATATTACGCTTCAGCTTTTCTCGCCCGGTGCCCCGGCATTGCGGGCAGTGCTCTGTGATTATTCTACCCTCCCCGCGGCACTGGGGACAGGTGGCGACGTTGGTGAAGCGGCCAAAGATGCTTGCCTGGACACGGCGCACTTGCCCGGCTCCGTCACAATTCGGGCATCGTACCGGCTGCGTACCTGACTTACTACCGGTACCCTGACATCCGGAGCAGTTTTCCGTGCGGGTGATTTCTATTTCCTTTTCACAGCTGAAAGCCGCCTCTTCGAGAGTAATCTCGAGTTGGTACTCTAGAGGGGCACCACGCTGTGGGGCTTGCCGGGTGGCTGTTGCAGCTCCTCCAAAAAAGGCATCAAAGATGTCGCCGAAGCCGAAGTCAAATCCGTCGAAGCCCTGCCTGAAGAGACCATCACTGCCGCTGTGCCCGAAGCGGTCGTAGGTGGCACGCTTTTCGGCATCGGAGAGTACTTCGTAGGCTTCATTGATCTCCTTGAACTTCTCCTCGGCCCCGTCCTCGCGGTTATGGTCCGGGTGATACTGGAAAGCCTTCTTGCGGAATGCCTTCCGTATCTCTTCATCGGTGGCATTCTCCTTGACGTCTAGTACTTCGTAGTAGTCTCGTTTTGCTGGCAATTTGATAAACCCTATGCGGTTATTGGTTGCGGAATATGCTCTGGTGGTCTCACCACCTTCATCTTCATGGCTGCTGTTTCACAGCCGATGACACAGGAGCCACAGCCGAAGCACTTATCGGCATCAACAGTCGCCTTGTATTTCTTGCTACCGTCAGGACGCTCCATCTCTATGGCGTCAAACAGGCAGCGGTCAACACATATCTGACAGCCGTCGCAGTCATCCTGATTAATGTAGGCCTGGTAGCGGCTCTTTTCCCAGACCTTGCTGATGGGTAGTTCGGCCTGGTCTATCGGCACGTAAGTCATGCAGCAATCACGACAACACTGGCAGCTGGTCTTGGGTCCGGTCATAGCGGCGCTGTTTGGCCACAGGTGAAGCAGGCCCGACTCTTCGATGATATCATTGAGCTCCAGTACCTCTTCTTTACTCAGCTCACGTCCCGAGCCGCGTGCGATTATGTAGTCGGCACCCCGCCCAAACTGGAGACATACCGCATGAGCTACCTCATCGTGGAGATCACACGGCTCTCCCACCGAGTCGGTGCAGAGCCGGCAGGAGCACGGTGCTGTGGCAATCAGTTCCTGCGCCTTGAGTATCTCCGGGAAGTTCTCGTAGGGTAGGACACCCGGCAGGTCTTTGATTGACCTGTAAGCGGGCACTATCCTGGTACGAGGAGATTCCATCTCTCCAAAACGTTTGGCGGAATTGGGGTACATCTCGTTCATTACGAAATCGTACCACAGCTCGAAGAACGGGCGGTCCTTCTTTACGTCCAGTTGTTCGGTGGCCATGGTGGAATCGTGAAACTGGCCGATTGAACGGGCAAAGCGGTAGTACACGCGATTACGGAAATCCCCGCGGGGGAAAATGACACCTTTGAAATAGAGCTCATCGAGGTTATCACGTACCCGGTTCACGTCTATTCCCGTATTTTCTGCTACCTCCTGGGGGGTTCCGGGCAGTGCGACGGCCATCTTTGCCTGGTCCGGTGTCATTAGCATCTCCAGTATCGGGCGGAGTCGATTGGAACCTTGAAATCCCAGGTTTTCCATGAGCACGGCATAGCTATCATTAGTACTCACTGGTTGTATTCTCCTTCCTTCACTTTGCTCTTCTACACGAAAGGCTTCGCCTTCGGTTGCCTTAAACTTCAATTATCGTCCTTCGCAGACCCTGATGCAACTACACCTCGCGGAACTCGCCCTCGACGGTACCTTCATCGTCACCACTATCACCATCATCGGGAGGTGGTTGCTCACCCGGTGGGGGCTGCTGCTGGTAGACCTCTGTACCTACCTTTTGCATGGTGTCAGAAAGCTCCTGGCTCGCCCTTTTAACTGCTTCTAAGTCTGTCCCCTGGAGGGTAGAGCGTACCGCAGCCACCTTTTCCTCCACCTCTTTATTCAGCTCATCAGATATCTTGTCTTTATTATCCCGCAGCATCTTCTCTGCGGTATAGGCCATGGTGTCCGCGGTGTTGCGTACTTCCACCTCTTCCCTTCGCTTGGCGTCGTCAGAGGCGTGGGCTTCGGCATCGCGCTGCATCTGCTCCACTTCTTCATTGGAAAGCCCGCTGGAAGCCGTGATGGTAATCTTCTGCTCTTTACCGGTCCCCTTATCATGGGCCTTTACGCTGAGGATTCCGTTGGCATCAATATCAAAGCTGACCTCAATCTGGGGCATACCGCGTGGGGCTGGCAGGATACCGTCGAGCATGAAACGTCCCAGTGTCCGGTTATCGGCTGCCATTGTTCTCTCGCCCTGCAGGACATGAATCTCTACGCTGGGTTGGTTGTCCGTGGCGGTACTGAAAATCTGGCTCTTGGAGGTAGGGATGGTAGTATTGCGTGGGATTAGGGGGGTGACTACCGCCCCTAGCGTCTCAATACCCAGTGTGAGCGGGGTGACGTCGAGCAGGAGGACGTCCTCGACTTCTCCTTTGAGTACTCCTGCCTGGATGGCAGCGCCGATAGCTACCACTTCGTCCGGGTTGACCCCTTTATGAGGCTCCTTGCCAAAGAACTGCTTGACCTTCTCTTGGACAAGGGGCATTCGGGTCTGCCCGCCGACCAGTACTATCTCGTCAATCTGGGCGGCTGTCTTCTTAGCGTCGGTCAGTGCCTGACGTACGGGGCCCAGGCTATTCTCTACGAGGTCCATCACCAGTTGTTCCAGCTTGGCCCGGCTGAGCGTGATATTGAGGTGCTTGGGTCCGCTGGCATCGGCCGTGATGAAGGGGAGGTTAATCTCCGTCTGCTGGACAGTGGACAGCTCGGTCTTGGCCTTTTCTGCAGCTTCCTTCAGACGCTGCAGGGCCATCTTGTCCTCCCGCAGGTCTATTCCCTGCTCCCGCTTGTACTCATCGCATACCCAGTCCATTATCCGCTGATCGAAATCATCGCCACCGAGGTGGGTATCACCGTTGGTTGAAACTACTTCAAAACTCCGCCCGCCCTGCTCTGTTTCACCAATGTCTAGGATGGATATATCAAAAGTGCCACCACCGAGGTCGTAGACAGCAATAGATTCCTCTCCCTTTTTATCCAGACCATAGGCCATGGAGGCTGCCGTTGGTTCGTTGACGATGCGTAATACCTCCAGTCCGGCAATCTTACCAGCGTCCTTGGTTGCCTGCCGCTGACTATCGTTGAAGTAGGCGGGCACTGTGATAACGGCTTCCGTGACTGTCTCGCCAAGATAGGCCTCGGCATCTGTTTTGAGCTTCTGTAAAATCATGGCCGAGATTTCCGGGGGGCTGTAGTCTCGGTCACCCATCGTCACGTGGGCATCACCATTAGCCGCCTTAGCAATTTTGTATGGTAGCAGTTTCCTGTCATATTCGACCGATGGTTCGTCATACTTGCGTCCCATCAGGCGCTTGATGCTGAAAATAGTGTTATCCGAATTGGTGATTGCCTGGCGTCGGGCTACCTGCCCCGCCAAGCGTTCTCCAGTCTTACTCACTGCCACAACCGATGGCGTGGTACGGCCGCCCTCAGCATTGGGAATGATAGTTGGCTCTCCGCCCTCCATGACAGCCACCGCCGAAAAGGTAGTGCCCAGATCAATTCCAATGACCTTTCCCATAGTTAAATCCTCCTTTACCTATCGAGGGAATCTTCAATCAATAATCAATTTAATAGTATTAATAGTAGTCGGGTTGTACTAGTCGTCTTCCGGCCCGATCTCCTCTTCCGATTCTATCTCTCCATTGCCCACTACGACCATTGATGGGCGAATTACCCTATCGTGCAGTATGTAGCCCTTCTGCAACTCCTGAACGACTATCCCGTCGGGACCCTTACTGTGCATGGCGGCTTCGTGGAGATTGGGGTCGAATTTCTCCCCGAGTGCCTGAATCTCTCGTACTCCCTGTGATTCCAGACCAGCCCTCAGTTTCCGTTCGATGAGACGTATTCCCTCCACCCAGCTATCCTCGGCCATCGGCGGTTCGACATGCTCCAGGGCTCTCTCGAAGTCGTCGAGGATGGGTAGAATAGTGCGTGCTAATTCGGCGTTAGCCATTTTGATAGTTTCTTCTCGCTCCTGCTCATTTCGCCGTTTGAAATTGACGAAGTCCGCCTGGACCCTTTGCCAGCTGGCGAGATATTCTTCTGCCCTCTTTGTCTCGTCTGCCAGAGCCTGTTTCATTGCTTCTGGTTCTTCTAGTTCGGTATCTTCAACAGATGGCTCGGTGTCCGGGTCTCTCGGTATCATCCTATGCCGCCCTGCCTCCTTAGTTTTCAGAATGGTCCCTCTGGTTTTGTGTTTCTTTGCCGTATAACCTAGCAATCAGCCGGCTGAGCAGCCAGGCCAGATAGTCTATTGCCGCAATACTGCGGGCATAAGGCATTCGGGTAGGGCCGATAATAGCTATCGTACCGACAGCCTCATCAGGCAGACCGTACCGGCTTAGAACCACGCTGTAGTCGCGGATGCTCTCAGCCTCGTTTTCTTTGCCGATAACTACCTGCACCCCGTGAGAGGGCAGTTGTCGGGGGACGATAGTTTTCAATCTATTCCTCTGCTCGACCAATTCCACCAGAGGCAGCATCTGACGGCTACCAGTAAACTCCGGTTGGTCCAGCGTGAAGTGCAGGCCGTCTATATAAGGTTCGTCCCGGCCTTCCTCATCTTCGTTCTGCATAATGCTCAGCACACAATCGGTCAGTTGTCTTTCAGTGTCGGATAGTACTGCCTCGCTGTCTGAAATCTGCCGGGTGGTAAGGCCGGTATAGACCGCGTTGAGCTTGATGCTGATGGCCGTCAACTCCGACTGCGAGATGGGCTGCTCAAAGGTCACCAGTTGCTGTCTTACCTTAGCGCCGTACAGGACCATGACCAAAAGTGCTGTGTTGTCCTGCAGGTTGACCACCTCAAGGTGCTTGAACTGGCAATTAGACGGCCTGGGTATGAAGACCACCGCCATGTTGTTGGCCAGGTGTGACAGCAGTGTTGCCGTTAGACTGAGCCACTCCTCCAGTCTGGTCTCAACCTGATGGAACATATGCTCTATCTGGTGCTGCTGGTTTAGCGGGAGATCGATGTCTTCCAGAGATTCTACGTAGTAGCGGTAGCCCATGTCCGAGGGTACACTCCCTGCCGAGGTGTGGGGGCGGATGATATAACCGTCCTGCTCTAGGCGTGCCATCTCATTGCGGATGGTAGCCGAGCTGACTCCCAGACCGTAGTCGTGTATGATGCTCTGCGAAGGCACCGGCACCGCATTAATAATGTACCGCCCAACAATTGATTTTAATATCGTTTCTGTCCTGAGAGGAAGCATTTCTACCCCCTTTAGCAGTCGAAGCGTTAGACTGCTAACAATCTTAAATTACCACCTTCCACCCTCACTTGTCAAGAGGAATCAGAGGTAATTATACGTCTTATATCTATCCTCAAGTTGTGCTAACATGGCACATAAATAGGTTTTCCTCAATACTACAAAAGTAGTATAACTATGCGTGACAACGTAGCCCGGATGTACGGTATAGGCGTCTTTACCTTTATTCTGTTTCTGAGTACGCTTATTGGAACCCCTGTCTTGCCCAAACTGTCACAGGAGCTTGGAGCCAGTGATACACTAATACCTGTAATACTTTCGGCGAGTTTAATAACTGTAGTAATTGCCCAGTTCTTTACGGGGATTTTAGCCGACAGGTGGTCGAAACGGGCACTGATATTGATTGGCGCATTACTGGGGTCAGTGTCATCCTTACTTACTCTTATTGCGGCTGACTGGGTTCCACTGCTGTTACTGAGGATACTGGCAGGAATTGCTGATGCCATTGCCATGCCGGCATTACTGGTGATTACTTCACAACTGGGGACGGAACAGCCGGGGAAGTTCTTTGGAATTCTAAGAGGTAGTCAGGGATTGTCGTTTGTAGTCGGCCCGGCTCTGGGCAGTCTTTTTTCACTCGCTTCATTACGTACTCCTTTTCTGGCAGACGGCATCCTTTCGTTGGTAGCCTTTTTCGCTGCCTTTAAGCTAATCAAGGATGATGACCGGCCACAGGTTACTCACGACCTGAGTGTTTTTACGGGTATCAAGCGGCTGCTACAACACAGAATGGTCTACGTCTATCTCCTATTGGGGATTTCGGGGATGTTTGCCTACGGGATATTGGCTAATTTCATTCCAACCAAAGCTCAAATCCTTGGTCTGGCTCCGTGGCAGATAGGACTAATAATCTCTACAGGTGCCCTCGTTCATAGTGTTACCTCATTCACAGTGGGGTCTCTATCAGACAGGTACGGGCGTAAATTATTCGCCATCATCGCACAACCAATCATCATTATATCCGCGGTCATACTCATATTCTGTAACGGATTTTTCCCGATACTCATCACTTATTGGGTGTTTGTTGTCGGTGAGACCATAACTTTTCTCCTGAGTTTCGTTTATGCGTCTGAAGCATTTGACAAGAGATATATCGGTACCTCTATGGCTATATTTGATTCGATGATTGACTTGTCTCTGGCGGTTGGACCTTTTCTTGGTATATTGGCTTTCGGTATCTCCAATCAAATAAACTACCCGTTTCTGATTGCTGTGATTCCCTCGGTAATCTGTTTACCATTTCTATTCTCTCTACCGAGCAGAACCGGCAAACCGGTCTAATTGAACAGTAATCTCGGATGTGCTATATTTTACTGCATGGACATCAACTGGTTGGGCCATTCCTGCTTCCGTATCAAGGGTAGAAACGCCACCATTATTACCGACCCCTACCCCCCTGATTTGGGCTATTCTCTGGGCAAGCCATCGGCCGACATCGTCACCGTCAGTCATCAGCACCCGGGGCATTCCTACGTCCAGGGTGTCGCTGGCGACCCGAGGCCGGTTATAGGCTCCGGTGAGTATGAAATCAGCGGCGTCCTCATCATCGGTGTGGGCACCTTTCATGATAACGAGAAGGGGGCCAAGAGAGGCAGGAACACCGTCTACCTGATGGATATTGACGGGGTATCGGTCTGTCACCTCGGTGACCTGGGACATGTACTCACTACCGACCAGGTGGAACAGATAGAGGAGGCCGATGTGTTGCTGCTACCGGTGGGTGGGGTTTCCACCATCAGTGCGGCTGTGGCGGCCGAGGTAGTCCGCCAGCTTGAGCCGAAGGTAGTGGTGCCGATGCACTATCGGACGAATGCTTTGAATCGGGGGCTGGCATCGATTGATGGCTTTCTCAAAGAAATGGGCCTGAAGGAAGTTACTGCCCAGCCCAAGCTGTCGTTGACCCGGACGGGCTTACCCCTTAGTGTCCAGGTCGTCCAGCTTGACTACTGAACGGTAGTTTAGTACCAGCCTGTCGTCCCGGAACTTGATAACACCTTTCCTGCAGTCTCTTCCAGAGTCCTCTTATCCCAACGAGCATTGACGATTGTCTGTTAGCTCTGAAAAAGAACGAGCCCCCCGCTCAAGCGGGGGGCTCGTGGTATCCGGTTCGCGTGCTATCCGTCACGCCCGGTCCAGGGGGTTAGCTAGGCTACCCTTCTGGTCCTGACAATCAGGACAATCACGGCGATTACGAGTACCGCAGCAACACCAATTACTACCCACAGCAGGTAGTCAGGAATCACAGGAGTCGTTTCTTCCACGATAGTATCTGGCCAGTCAGGAATGTTAATGATAGGTGGATCCTGCTGAATTATCTCTATCGGTGGTTCCGGCTCCTCTGGTTCTACCATCGTGGTGATGAAGCTGTTGAGCCAGGGGCCCACATCGCCGTTTCTGACAGCCCTTACTCTCCAGACGTAGGTTGTGTCGTAGGCCAGGTCTTCGATGAGTCTGCAACCGGTGGTCGCCACGTTCTTGGAGTCGAACGGAACGATGTACGGGTCGACACCGGGGACAGAGGACTCCACAGCAATCTGGAACTCGTAGCCTGTAGCTCCAGCCACAGCGCCCCAGGTGAAGGACGGGTCAATATCGACATCGTCTGCACCGAGGACTGGGCTGATGGGGAGTGCCGGGAGGCCAAGTGGCGCTACCGCCGGCTCGGTGAGGGCGAACACCAGCTCGTTGAGGTTGGCGTTACTCGGGCTGGTAGTATTGTCGAGTGTGAACGATACCGTGCCCGTGAACAGGTCAACCACAGCAACGACTTGGACCCACATGTCCATATAGGTGCTCCAGGCCCAGGCGGCCGCCCCAACATTGGTTATACCATGGAGGGTTATTGTGACATCGTCGGTGATGCCCCCAAGGCCAACCACATTGATTTCGAACCACCTGATGACGTCGGCCAGGAAGGGCTGGCCTGGTACCGGGTTATCGGCGTAGTTGCCGAGACCGACACAATCCATGGTACCGGTGCTCCAGATCTCGACACCGACCGTGCCGCTGGCATTTACTTCGTTAGCAAGCCCCGCCGCTATGCCGGTCTGGACAACTGCACCGGTTAGCGGGTAAGGCAGCCACGGGTCAACGTTAACCGGTGGGTCATTGACCAGTCCTACCGGACCGTCGGCCGAACCGTACCAGTTGTTGGTGGCATCGAGCGTAGCCGTGTCATCGTTGTCGAAACCGGCAGCCAGGTCACAGGTGTTGAACTTGAAGAAGGCGTGCTCAGCGTCTGCACTAACCTTCAGAAGACCGTTTACGTTTCCGCTGAAGGTGTTGTCGTAGATGACGACACCCTGTGCGTCGCCGACACTGAGGATGTCAAGGGCTCCGTGCCGCAGCGCTGCAGTAGCACCGGAAGCTCCGCAGCCGGTGAAGGTGGAGTCCTGCACGTCGAGCGTGTCACCAGACATGCTGATGCCCGTTAACATGCCGTCGAAGCCGCTACCGCCGACCAGCGTGTCGGAACCAGCGTTAAGGTCAAGGCCACTGCCGGCTCCGGTGAAGGTGGAGTCGGCTACATCGAGTATCTGGGGAGGAGCGCCCGGATTAGACGCGATGCCAAAATTACTGGCGCCGACCGTGAAGTTGCAGCCGTCCACGTCGAGCGCATCCATGGTATTAATACCATTGGTTGCAAGTGAAGCGGATACGTCGAAGGTACAACCACTTACATCAACTCCGGTAGCACCGTTTGCCACGGTGAGTAAGTCAGCGGTGCCGAGTGAGTCATACTCGAACCAGCAGTCCACGATGTCAGCACCATCGCCCGTAGCGGCGATAGCTACTGTCCCCTCGATGTTGAGGCCGGTCAGCAACGCTCCGGTAGCATCGATGTCCCAGGTACCCCGGACGATGGCCGTGCCGGGTACTTGTGCCTGGAACCTCATACCGGTTAGTCCGATGGTATCCGGGTTCTCGACATATGTGCCAGCGCCTATATCGAGGAGCCAGTCGTTGGAAGCGGCGTTAATGGCATCCTGGATGGCACTGAGGCCGGTGTAGATTGCCATCGGTATGTCGGCATCATTATGAAGTGTAACGATACCCGGGGCCGGCGGAACAACCGGTGGTATGAGCGTGAAGGTCTGGGAGTCCACTGCAGGGACAGGCTCGGATGAGGTGCTTATCTCGAGTACGTAGTCACCCGGGACGCCGGAATTGAGGACTTCTCCTCCTCCACCCACAGCGCCGCTGTCACCGATTATCACCTGCAGGGTGGCACCAACACCGATGGCCTGCGGGACATCAATTGTCAGCGTCATGCCGGTGCCTACAGCACCGCTTACAGTGCTTGTGCAGCTGGTGAGCGCGAACGCCGTGGTACCGATACCGGAAGTACCGGCAACATTGACGTCGTCATCCGGGTCATTGGTCACAACCGTGTCCAGGTCGTCGTCAGCTGCCGCAAGGATGCCGCTGATATCGAAGCCTGCCGGGAAGTCTATGATGATGTCCCCAGTGACAGGCAACGCTGTCGCGATTGAGAAGACCAGGTCGTAGGTCGCGGGTGCACTGATTTGGTAGTCATCCGCGCTCACGGTCGCCGAACTAACGGCTGCCGAAGCCGGGACAACACCCACCAGCAGGCTGGACAGCAGTGCCAGAGTCAGGCTCACACCTAAAATTCTAGATATTTTCTTCTTTTTCATCGACCTTTAGTTTTTCCTCCTTGAAATGTCTCCATAATATATGTCAAATCTCTCCGTCCATGGAGACAAACCTTGTTTGCCTGTTAAAAATCTGTTTTTGGAATGAGTTCATTCCTTTCCCCTTTCAGGCTCTGACCATACACTACCTCCTTCCTTAGTAAGATTTGCGTATCCTTCTATCCATAGTAGTACCTACGGATACACAACCCTTTATTATAACATAACATAAACACTTGTCAAGCCTCGGCGCTCTTTCCCTGAAGCGCCGCGCCTTGACTCGCTGTTTATCGGTATGACTGCGTACTCGTACATGGTCATACCTGCCTATACTGATTAACATAAAGCATAACACAAAAATTCTATTTGTCAACCCCCTGTTCAGGCGTGGGGCAGGCTGGTTGCTCAGTATATGATACGATTTGTGGCCGAAAGTATCACAGTGACTACAGATCCGTGACCATATAACCACCCTTTTCGTCATAGCCGGGCTCGGTACGATAGTACTCTCTGGCACCCACCCCGCTCAGCACCGCCAGTTGTTTCGCGTAGAATTCCTCCCGGGCAATCCGCTCCGCTTCCCGGAGCAGGGCCTTACCCAGGCCCTTGTGCTGGGCTGCAGCCTCATTCTGGTGTCGCAGCGGCACCTCTGGGCCGTAGACGTGCAGTTCCCGGACTACGGCGGCAGGACCCTCGTTGACACTGGCACGGGTGATAGGCCGGAGTTGGAGCCTGAAGCGCAGCAGACCGAACAGTGTCTCTTCCTCATCTTCGAAGGACAGGAATACTTCAGTGCCCCCGGAGGCCTCGTAGTCCATCCTCACCAGATGTGGTTCGCCTGTTTCCCGGCCGCTCATCACGCGGTGGCCGTATTCCCGGCAGCGGATACACTGGCACTCGGTACCTTGCGCCTCCATCCGCTCCCTGACGACGCCCCGCAGTGAATCACGGCAACCGGCCACGATGAATTTCGCCGGGATGTCACGCAGAACCCGCGAGATCCGGACATATCGCGGCACAAGCGACTTGATATCGGCCACCAGGCCGATCATCGTTTCCCTGGGGTATGGCTGGTAGTATCCCTGCCGGTACCATCTCTCCAGTTCCGTACCCTCGACCACCATGGTGGGGTACAGCTTGAGGCCATCCGGCCGAAAACGGGCGTCGGCGAAGAGCTGCCGGGACATCTCAAGGTCTTTCTCCGGGGTGGAGCCGGGCAGCCCCGGCATCCAGTGGTAGTGGACCTTGAACCCGTATTCCTTCAGCAGCGCCGTCGCCCTGACCACTTCTTCTACACCGTGTCCCCGGCGTACCAGCCGGTAGATGTCGTCATCCAGGGTCTGGACGCCCAGTTCGACCCGGGTGGTGCCGAACTCCAGCATTCGCTCGATTTCCTCCTGCCCGCACCAATCGGGCCGGGTCTCGATGCACAGTCCAGTGCTGCGGTGTTTGGCGGTCTCGTTCAGGAGCTTGGCTTCTTCGAGGTTGGCTGCTTCCACACCGTTGAGGGCGTCGTAGCAGCCCTTGATAAACCCGTACTGGTATTCAGGCGGGGTTGCCAGGAAGGTGCCGCCCATGATAATCAGCTCGATTTTGTCGGTGGGATGGCCCATTTCAGAGAGGGTCTTCAGCCTAAGCCTGACCTGCTGGGCGGCATCATAGTCACACTGGTTGCCGCGCAGCACCGCCGGTGATTCCGGAGTATAGCTCTGGGGAGTGGCCGAGTAGGTGGGACAGTAGACGCAACGGCCGGGGCATATCGTAGGCTGTGTCATCACCGCCACCGGCGTCACTCCCGATATTGTCCTGGTCAACTTCTTCATTGTATACTTCAATTCTCTATCAGGTATACTTTAGCAAATTCGAGCTTTAGGGTACAATCAGCAGTGGCACAAAGGCGAAAATATCAGACTATAGAACATGATTGGCCGCGTTTTTTCAGGGAGTATCCTGAAGTCTATGACAGGTTCTCGGGGCACTCTGAAACTACGGCTGCTATTATCAGTGATATGTTCGGGCTGGATGACAAAGTTGTCCTAGAGGTCGGTTCTGGGACAGGGATAGCTACCCTGGAACTGGCCAAGAGGGCCAGACTGGTAATTGCTGTCGAGCCTGAAGAGACCATGATGAGAGTAGCAACCAAGAAAGCCCGTGAAAATGGTATTACCAACATAGCATTTGTACATGGAGACGGTACTAGGCTACCGTTGGCGGGAAATTCCGTTGATTGTACTGTTACCGTATATGCCGGGCCTCTCTCACATGAGGAAGCTTCCAGGGTGGTAAAAAAGGGTGGGTTTATAATCAGGGCGGGTAATCATTACCGATGGTATGGTGGAGAACTGGCGCCAATTATCCCCGAGAGGAATAGAGCCATCGGGCATGGCTATGAGCTTGATAGGTACCTGAGAAATGAATGTAGTTATAGCTATAAAGACCTCTGGGTGACTCACACGTATCCCACACTGGAGGAAGCTATCGAGACCTACGGCTTCATCTTTGGCAGTGAAGCTATTGATTACCTCGTCGCAAATGATAAGAAATCAATAAGACACAAGCTAAGGATTTTTTACAGGGAGATTTAATTTAGGGCACAGAATGATTTATAGGATTTCTAAAGCGATGCGAGCACGATGCTGGAGGAAAGCAGATCCTGATATGTGGGGAGTAATAGAGGGGGCGCAGCCCCAAAGCGGGAAGAAAATAAGCCCGAAACTGGGAAGTTTGAAGGGGCGTAGTCCCTTCAAAAACTCTTATTCGCCTTCCCCTTGAGGGGAAGGCGATACAGGGGATAGGGTGATACAAGATACCTTCAATCGCATAGCCCCCGGCTGGTACAACTTCCGTCACTGGTCGATATTCCGCCGTGAACTGGAGGTACTGGCAGAACGCTGGCATGGTGGCCGTCTGCTTAATCTTGGCTGTGCCCACGGTCCGGACTTCCTGCCGTTCATCAGTAGCTTCGAACTGCACGGGGTGGATTTCGCTCGGGAGATGCTGTACCTGGCCGGAGAGTACTCCCGGAAGTTCAATTTTGATGTAAGTCTGGTATTAGCCGATGTTACCAGTCTACCCTATGCCGATGGGGTCTTTGACCGTGCTATTGCGGTGGCTACTTACCACCATATCAAGGCAGACAATCAGGCGACAGCGCTAAACGAGCTATGGCGGGTATTGAAGCCCGGGGGTGAAGTCTTTATCACTGTCTGGAACCGCTGGCAGCCCCGGTTCTGGCTCAAGGGGAAAGAGCCAGCAGTTCCCTGGAGGACTGGAGATGAGACCTTGTACCGTTACTATTACCTGTTCTCCTATCCTGAACTGGTGAGGCTGGTGAAACGGGCCGGTTTCAGGGTACTCAGCTTTCCGGAAGGAGGCCGCTTTCCAGCCAGGTTCGTTTCCCAAAATATTTGTTTGCTGGTGACGAAAGACTGATTGAGGGCGGTGTTGACAAAGTCCTGGACGAGTAATAGGATTCTGCTATAGTTCGCCGGAAAGAAAAAGGCAGGCGGAGAGTCGGCGAGGGGGTGATGCCATGATTGTCAAGATAACATGTCCAAATTGTAGCAGCGAGAGTGGTTTCTCTCTGGCTAATTCCAGCTTCGAGGGACCATACCGGTGCTGGCAGTGCCGGGAAAACTTTGTCATCAAGATAGCCAGTAATAAGCTCAGGTCATGCAAGCCCATCAGTCAGGAGGAGTTCGACCGACTGCAGGAGTTACTGGCTATGAAAAAGAAACTCGAGAAAAAGTAACCGACTGTGCCGAAGGAGGAGACACATCATGCCGGTAGTCATCGTTGAAATGTGGGAAGGTCGCACCGTCGAGCAGAAGAAACAGCTGGTGGAGGGGATAACTGACACGTTTACCCGGATTGGAGTTCCCAAGGAAGCCTTGCACATTATCATACAGGATATACCCAAGCACAACTGGGGGCATGCTGGCAGGTTGGCCTCGGAAACAGACTAGGGGGCGTAATCAGGGGGCGGGCTGGTCTGTTATGGACACGGCGATAGGGGTGTGGTTTAATTTAAGGGTTGGTGGCACAGCAGTATAAGGCGAGGATAGAAATATGGACACCGGGGCAATTTGGGTTGTAGTGTCGCTACTTATCGTAGTAGCGCTGTTCTCTTTCCTGAGAGGGCGTGGTTCCGTGAGGCGGCACCCGGAAATCATTCAGTTGATCCTCACTGACGTCAAGATGGACCAGGCACTGGTGTCAGCATTTTATCTTCGGGAGAAACCCAGAAAATTTGAAAGAAATAACTGGGAGCTTTATAAGAACGATGTTGGATTCCTCGGTGAGTCGCTGAATGAGACCTTGAGACTGACCTTCAGTATAGTAGAAGACCTCAATCAAGAAATCAAGCTTGTCAAGAAGAGCAAGACAAGCCACCAGAGCATTAATGTCGCCAAACTTACTGAGCCCCTTGCTGCGTGCCGTAAGGGCCTTGAGGACTGGATGATGGAGCACCTGGGGACTACGGAGCCTCCTTTAAAACGCCCCTCCTTTCTGGGTACGTTTTTTGGCCAGGAATAGGGGCTTGTCGGCCGGATAAGCTGGCAGTCAGGTGCTCATACGATAACGGTCTGGTCCCCACTTAGTGGTGTAGGCCTCTATTATTTCCTTTATCTGTGCTTTAAATGAAGGTGAGGTAATATGGTCGGTGGACATTATTATTGCGTCCTCGCGATTATCGATATAATAGCCGTGCCGTAAACCCACCTGGGTGAACCCGTACTTGGTATAGAGCTTCTGGGCAGCCGTGTTGGAGGCCCGTACCTCCAGAGTAATGATTCGAGCTTCACGCCGGGCGGCCATATCTATTATCGACTGTAATAGCAGCTCGCCGATTCCCTGCTGGCGGCAGGTCTGTCGCGTGGCGATAGTGGTTATGTGAGCTTCATCGGCCATTACCCAGAAACCGGCAAAACCCGTAATGTATTCGCCACCTTTGGCTGACCACTTGCTGTCTGGTAACCGGCCAGGTGTGAACAACCTGCTCACTCTGGATAATAACATGGTCAGGCCACCCTGTGGCGGAGTCTCCTCAGTCTCCTCGGTCAGCTCAGTGGCGTTACAGGCCACGATATAGGTCGCCAGCCGGTTCTCCAACTCGCGTTTGAAGTTGGGTGGTGGCCATTCAGTGGGAAAGGCTTCACGGTCGATTACAACAACCTGGTCAATATCTTCATGGCGCATCAGGCGTACATAGTCCGGCATGATAACGTCCCCTGAGATGGGTTACTCGGGTTATTGTAACACATCTTAGCTTCCTGGTGTCCCGCAAGGTGCTGAGGTATTGCACCAGTATCGCAACAAATCGTCTCTGTCACCTATCCTTTAGCCATTTTATGCGTTATATATATTGCACCGGGTAGCAAATAAATTGCGGTGGAGTCCGCAGCGGTGTAGAATGCTTTAAGGTTATTAGTGTGGGGGTTATCTGGTGCAAGACGAGCAAAGCCTTGTCCGCCAGGCACAACAGGGAGACAAGGATGCTTTCGCCGAGTTATATGAGGCTTATTTCGATAAGATTTATCGTTATGTGGTTCTCAAAATAAGCAACAGGGCAGAGGCTGAAGATATGACACAGCAGGTCTTCCTTAAAGCGTACCAGTCTATCGGGTCCTTCAAGTGGAAGGGAGTGCCTTTCTCTGCCTGGTTGTTTCGTATCGCTCATAACCAGATGGTCGACTTCGTCAGGAAGCAGAGTAAACGCCCCACAGTCCGACTGGAAGAGTCGATAGTTTCCAGTGATGATAACCCATTGCGGACGGTTGAGAACCGGTTCGATATTGAGCGGTTAAGAGTGGCCACGAGGCAGCTGACAGCGACACAGCAGGAGGTTATCAGCTTGCGCTTTGCCGGTGGTCTGGCCATCGCCGAGGTTGCCCGCACCATGGGTAAGAGTGAGGGTGCGGTTAAGGCGTTACAACACAGCGCAGTAGCAGCTTTGCGTAAGGTGCTTCTGGTAGGTGAGGAAAGTGAAAAAGGATAAGAAGCTCAACAATATCCTTGACGAGTGTCTTGAGCGGATGCTGGCCAATGGAGAGACGACAGAGCAGTGTCTTGAAAAGTATCCGGAGTACGCCGCTGAACTTGAGCCTCTGCTGCGTACGGCCATGGTTACCAACGAGGCAATAGATGTTACTCCCAGCCCCGAGTTTAAGGCCAGAGCCCGCTATCAGCTTCGAGTAGAGATGGCTGGGACGGATGAGAAGAAAAGGCGTTTCTTCCTTGTCCGGCAACCGCGATGGGCAATGGCAGTCGTTACTGTCGTTATGGTGTTGCTGCTCGGTAGTGGTACCGTATTGGCTGCTGACTCTGAGAATACTCTGCCCGGCAACCCACTCTATGCGGTGAAGATAGCGGCCGAAAACGTGCGGTTAGCATTAACTGCATCCAATGCTGCCAAAGCCGAGTTATATGCCACTCTGGTGGACCGAAGGACGATTGAGATAGAATGGTTAATGGAAAGGGGCAAGACCGAATTAGTACAGCGGACAGTCGTTCGTCTCAAGGGCCATCTAGCTAATATATCCAGCCTCTCACCGGCCAGCCAATCAGCAATCGGACCTGAAATCACTGAAGGGGGGCCGTCACTGAAACCGGATGTCGCCGTCCATGATGTAGCCAGCACCGTCCGGGAAGATGAGAAGGTTATGCTGCAGGTACTCTGGGGGCGTTATATAGTCAGTCATCCGGACGAAATCCGGACCATGGTAGAGGAAGCTCCACCATCCGAAAAGCCGGCACTTACCCGGGCGATTGTCACTTCCGTAAACAGCTACGTGGCAAGTTGCCAGAAAGCTCTTCGAGAATCGAACCAGTCACAGAATGGTGAGGAATCCGATACCCCTAATGGGACACCCGGTAACTCGAACCAGCAACCGGGTGAATCTAACAATGGACCAGGCACCTCAAATCAGCAGCCGGGCACTTCTAATCAACAATCACGAGCTTCGAGCCTGGCACCGGACTCTTCTGACCCGCAATTGGCACCGTGAAATAACGCCTGTGGTGCTTGCTGAGGCAGAAAATAGGTACGGTTATTTCGGTCATCCCGTTGAAGTTTCGTACTCACTCCTCAGTATTGCGTAGGTCTCGAAATCCTCGTAATTACCCCACTTCTTAGCGTGCTGTCTTAGATGCCCCTCGTGCTTCATGCCAATTTTCTGCATGACGCGTCCCGAGGCAGGGTTGCGTGTAAAGTGCGTGGCATAGATGCGG
This sequence comes from Dehalococcoidales bacterium, assembly GCA_020342155.1. Lineage (GTDB taxonomy): Bacteria > Chloroflexota > Dehalococcoidia > Dehalococcoidales > Fen-1064 > W589. The sequence goes on along the minus strand of CP070842.1, from coordinate 1,247,905 downwards.
TTCAGTCCCAGTATTATAAATCCGTGTTTCAAGACGGCGCGAGCAGCCTCGGTGCAGTAACCCAGGTTCCAGTACGGCTTGCCAGTCCAGTAGCCTATTTCGGCTTTTTCGTGTTGCGTATTTATTGCCCATAAGTCGATAGCTCCGATGAGATACCCCTCTTTGCCGTGAGTAATGGCGAATCTGACCTGCTCACCTTTATCAAAGCGGTCCTGATAGGCTGCTATCCACTCCTCCGCCATGCCGTCCTCATAGGGGTGGGGTATGTTTATCGTCGTCGAGGCGACATCACGGTCACCGACAAGCCGCTGCACCTCCGGGGCGTCAGCCAGCTTAAAAGGCTTGAGAATTAGGCGCTCTGTTTCTAAAATGGGGTGTCCAGTCATTTCTGGGTCTCCGAAGGAGCTTTACCACATGGTCTGCTGGGCCGACTTGTCCCTATTGTTTGGCCGGCCGAGGTGCTCGTAGGCCAGTGGGGTAGCTACCCGCCCCCGCGGAGTCCGCTCGAGGAAACCCAGCTGCAGCAGGTAGGGCTCGTAAATGTCCATAATCGCGTCTGATTCTTCACTGATGGAGGCAGCAATTGTTTCCAGCCCTACTGGTCCGCCATTGAACTTGTCGATAATGGTGGACAACACCTTGCGGTCTAGCTCGTCGAGGCCTATCGGGTCGACCTCTAGTCTTGCCAGTGCTTCAACTGCCACCGCCTCGGTGACACGGCCATCTGCTTTCACCTGGGCGTAATCACGTACCCGCTTAAGCAGCCGATTGGCCACACGCGGTGTACCCCGGGCACGACGGGCTATCTCCTGCAGTCCTTCAGTGTTGGCTTCTATCTGTAGAATCTCAGAGGAGCGTTTAAGAATCGTCTCGATTGTTGCTTGGTCATAGAAATCGAGGTGGTAAACAGCACCAAAACGGTCCCTGAGAGGTGGACTGAGCATGGCAAAACGTGTCGTCGCGCCAATCAGGGTGAAAGTAGGCAGGTTCAACCGAAGGCTTTTGGCGCCAGGCCCCTTGCCGATGATGATGTCCAGTGCAGAATCCTCCATTGCCGGGTATAGTATTTCTTCTACGGCGCGGTTGAGGCGGTGGATTTCGTCGATGAAAAGGATGTCCTGCTTATGCAGGTTGGTCAGAATGGCAGCTAGGTCTCCGGTACGCTCGATTGCCGGTCCGGATGTCACCCGGATGTTACTACCCATCTCGGTGGCGATGATATGGGACAGGCAGGTCTTACCCAGGCCGGGCGGACCGTAGAACAGGATGTGGTCCAGAGCCTCGCCCCTACCCTTGGCGGCGGCGATGGCGATATTCAGGTTGTCCTTGACAGTATTCTGCCCGGGGAAATCATCAAAACACCGTGGTCGCAGACTGGTCTCGATTGGCCTGTCCTCGGCGTTGGGCTTGCCTGATGTGATGCGAGCCATTTTCGAAGATGTCCTTTCCCGTTGCTGCCTACCGTGTCACATTATACCACAGGAAAGACCCGGTCAGGTGACACCTTGCGATTAAATAGTGTGGGCCCGGTTATCCGGGCCCACACTGAATATCAGATTAACAGATAGTTACTAGAGCAGCGATTCTGGTTGGTCAGGTCTATCTTCATCCTCATCTGTATCTGGTAAGGTCGTCGCCTCTTCTATGGATTCCAGCTCTAACTCGGCGGCCAGTTCCCCTTCGATGCCCGACACTGCCACCAGAACTGCATCTTGCTCGGCCAGTTCCAGTTTCTGTAGTTCATCTGGTGGCTCCTCGCTTGCCTTGTATCGGGCCGGGATAAGTCGGCCGATGATTACATTTTCTTTAAGCCCAATCAGCTTGTCGGTGGCTCGTTTGACAGCCGCTTCGGTTAGCACCTTGGTGGTCTCCTGGAAGGAGGCAGCGGCCAGCCAGCTATTGGTACTTAACGCTGCTCGTGTGATGCCCAGCAGCAACGTACGGGCGGTAGCCGGTTCCCCCCCCTCGGCGAGTACCTTGGCATTGATATCTTCATACTGGAACCTGTTTATCAATTCGCCGGGGACAAGCTCAGTGTCACCGGCAGAGTCAGCCCGAACCTTGGATAGCATCTGCCTGGCAATGATTTCGATGTGTTTATCGTTGATGTTCACTCCCTGGGAGCGGTAGACCTTTTGTACCTCTTCGACTAGGTATTGCTGAACGGCCTCGCGGCCGCGGACATGTAGTATATCCTGGGGATTGATGGAACCCTCGGTCAGCTGCTGTCCGGCAGCAATGATGTCGCCGGTCTGGACGCGGATACGTGTTGTTGCCGGGAGGTGGTATTCGCGTTCTTCTATCTCCTCGTAGACGATGGAGAGATGGCCGTCTTCAATAATCGCCTCGCCGGCGACACGGGACACGATGGGTTGGACCTCGGCAGTCAGTTCACTGGACTCTGTATCGCCTTTAGGCGGCGTGCTAGCTTTGCCCTTCTTAGCAGACTTTTTATCGGTAGTGGGTGGGAGTGCCAGCACCGTTCCAATGTCCACCCATTGGCCGTTGTCCACTGCAATCTGCCAGCCGGGGGGCAGCGCGTGTTCGACACGGAAAGGATCGGTGCTGGAGACTCTGATTGTCTGTCCTTCATCACTGCGAGTCACCTCGGCAGTTCCGTTTATCTCTGAGACAATCGCCTGGATTTTTGGTGTCCTTGCCTCAAACAGCTCTTCTACCCGGGGCAGACCGGTGGTGATATCCAGCCCAACGACACCGCCGGTATGGAAGGTGCGTAATGTCAACTGAGTACCCGGCTCACCGATGCTCTGTGCGGCGATGATACCTACCGCTGTATTGAGGTCTACCAGACGACCACGACCCAGGTCACGACCGTAGCAGTTCTGGCAAACACCCTGCCTTGCCAGACAGGAAAGCGGAGACCTGATGTGGACCCGGGTTATCCCGGCAGCAACAATCTCTCTTGCCTTCTCATCGCTAATCTCTTCGTTTAGGTCGACGATGACCTCTCCGGTCTCGGGGTGGACCACCTGACTGGCTGCCAGCCGACCGGTTATACGCTCGGTGAGTGATGGTAATAGCTCGGTCTCTTCCTGCTGTGACATCCAGACGCCGTCGGTGGTGCCACAGTCCTCTTCTAGGATAATTACATCATGGGCAACATCGACCAGGCGCCGTGTGAGATAGCCACTCTCCGAAGTCCTCAGGGCGGTGTCGGCCAATCCCTTGCGGGCGCCGTGGGTGGAGATAAAGTACTCGAGTACGCTGAGTCCTTCGCTGAAGCTTGCCTTGATGGGAAAGTCGATAATCCTGCCGGATGGGTTGGTCATCAGACCTCTCATTCCGGCCATCTGTCTTATCTGGGTGATATTACCCTTAGCCCCGGACGTCGCCATCATATAAACGCTACCTTGGGGGTCGAGGCTCTGTGAAGTGGCATCGGCTACCCTGTCGGTGGTCTCCATCCACACGTTGACAACGCCATCATACCTTTCGTCCTCAGTAATCAGCCCCCGGTTGTACTGGCTTTCAATAACAGCGGTCTTTTCCTCCGCTTCCTTCAATAATTGCTCCTTGAGGGCAGGAACCTCGAGGTCACTCATGGCGATAGTTGCCCCGGACCTAGTAGCGTAGCGGAAGCCGAGTTCCTTGAGGTTGTCCATGACATCTGCCATGTCCTCATCACTCATGAGCTTGGCGCAGTCCGTTACTACCTTTTTCAAGCTTGCCCTGTCGACTGGCTGGTTGTAGAATTCGGTCTCTTTTGGCAGGGCATCGTTAAAGAGAATACGCCCGACCGTGGTTTTAGTCCTCTCCCCGCCGTTCTCACGGTCTCGAACATCAATCTCAGCCCGGAGGTCAATCACGCCAAGTTCATACATGAGCTTAGCCTCTTCAAAGCTGCCTACTAGGATGCCCTCCCCTCTAGCTTCAGGTCTGATCGTCGTCAAATAGTAGCAGCCCAGTACCATGTCCAGGGTTGGGGTTACCACCGGTTCCCCAGACGAAGGCAGCAGCATATTGTGGATGCTCAACATCACCTCTCTGGCGCCTTTGACTGCTGACTTAGAGAGGGGGATGTGGACTGCCATCTGGTCGCCGTCAAAGTCGGCATTGAAGGCGGAACAGACCAGCGGGTGGATTTGGATGGCACTGCCATCAATGAGCACCGGCTCGAAGGCCTGTATACTAAGACGATGCAGGGTGGGGGCGCGGTTGAGTAATACTGGCCATCCCCTGACAACATCCTCCAGTATGTCGTACACCTCTGGCTTGGCCTTCTCCACCAGACGGCGGGCACTCTTGATGTTATGGGCCAGACCCTGCTCAATCAACCGGCGCATCACAAATGGCTTGAACAGCTCCAGGGCCATTCTCCGCGGCAGGCCACACTGATTAAGCTTGAGTTCAGGTCCAATAACGATGACCGACCGACCACTGTAATCGACACGTTTGCCAAGCAGGTTCTGGCGAAAGCGTCCCTGCTTCCCCCGCAGCATATCAGAAAGTGACTTCAGTTTGTGATTGCCACTAATAGAGACTGGTTGGCCCCGCTTGCCGTTGTCGATGAGCGAATCGACTGCCTCCTGGAGCATCCGTTTCTCATTGCGGATAATGATTTCCGGTGCCCCGATATCAATCAGGTGGTGCAACCGGTTATTACGGTTAATCACTCGTCGGTAGAGGTCGTTTATATCACTGATAGCAAACCTGCCACCATCGAGTTGAACAGTCGGTCGAAGGTCGGGAGGCAGGACGGGCAGTACGGTAAGAATCATCCACTCCGGTTTGTTGTTACTGCGACGAAATGCCTCCACTACCTGCAGCCGTTTACTCGCCTTCTTACGGCGCTGGCCGGAAGTGGAGTGGGTCTCCTCCAGTAAATCGATACGTAGCTTGTGCAGGTCTACGCTCTTGAGTACCTTGAGGATTGCCTCGGCACCCATTCCAGCGGAAAAAATGTCGCCCCACTTCTGGTTCCGCTCGCGATATTCGTTCTCGCTCAGTAACTTTTGTACCTGAAGCTCTTTTATTTGCTCTAGGTCGGCAAGGAGCTTCTCCTGTAGCGGCGTATTCTCCTCGCCCATGTCTCGCCGGAGCTGGTTTACTTCCTCCACCGAGGCGTCCGGCATATCCTGGATTTTTTCTTCCAGCGCCGCCTGGCGTTCTTCCATATCCTGAGAAATCTGCTCCTTGAGTTCTTCGATTGCTAGGTCCCGTGCCTCTGTATTCACAGAAGTGATGATGTAGTGTGAGAAGTACAGCACCCGCTCCAGATTTCTGGGTGAGAGGTCAAGTAATAGGCCCAATCGACTTGGTATTCCCTTAGCAAACCAGATATGGCTCACGGGGCAGGCCAGCTGGATGTGTCCCATTCGTTCCCGGCGTACCTTGGCTCGGGCTACCTCGACACCGCACTTATCGCAGATAATGCCCTTATAGCGGATCTTCTTGTACTTGCCGCAGAAACACTCATAGTCCTTGGTCGGGCCAAAGATTTTCTCGCAGAATAGTCCGTCTCTTTCTGGTTTCAGGGTACGGTAGTTAATCGTTTCCGGCTTAGTAACCTCCCCATATGACCAGCTCTTGATTTGCTCCGGTGAAGCCAGCGAAATGCGGATAGCATCAAAATCATTGACTTCAAGCATTTTCTTCTTCTACCTCTCCGGTCAATTCTTCCTCCGTTTCTGGTTCTGTTTCTTGTGTAGCAGCTTCGGCTGTTTTAGTATCTGTTATCTCCTCGTTGGTTTCGGTCTCTAGCGTCGCTTCAAGTGTCGGGGCTTCGGCGGCTACTTCCAGTTCTGTTTCAGGTTCCGTTTCCTGCATAGCGGCTTCGGCTGTTCCAGCCTCCGTTGTCTCCTCATTGGTTTCGGTCTCTACCGTCGCTTCTAGCGTAGGAGCATCGGTTGTTACCTCCTCGTCGGTTGCAGGCTCTGTTTCCAGCGAGGGGGCTTCGGCTGTTTCAGTCTCCGTTATCTCCTCGTTGGTTTCGGTCTCTACCGTCGCTTCTAGCAAAGGAGCATCGGTTGTTACCTCCTCGTCGGCTGCAGGCTCTGTTTCCAGCGAGGGGGCCTCGTCTGTTTCAGTGGTAACAGCCTCTTCCTCACCCTCAGTACCGGCCTCTAATTGAGGCATTTCAGTGGTTTCTCTAATAAAGGCTGCCCTATCCTCTTCGTTGATTACCTCAATGGCCAGCCCCAGGCTCTGCAATTCTTTGACGAGGACCTTGAACGATTCTGGCACGCTGGGTTGAAGGATGTCCTCATTCTTTACTATTGCCTCATAAGCCTTGGTCCGGCCGCTGACGTCATCTGACTTAATAGTAAGCATTTCCTGGAGGTTGTGGGCAGCTCCGTAGGCCTCCAGCGTCCATACCTCCATCTCGCCAAAGCGCTGACCGCCAAACTGAGCCTTGCCGCCGAGGGGCTGCTGGCTAATCAGCGAGTAGGGTCCCGTCGAACGGGCATGAACTTTGTCTTCGACCAGATGATTCAGCTTCATTATGTAGATATTCCCCACTGTTATCGGCCGGTCGAACGGTTCGCCGGTGCGGCCGTCATTCAGAAAGACCTTACCCAAGGTCGGCGCGATGAGGTTCTTTTCAGTCTGGATACGCTCAAGTGTCTCGGTCAGCTTCTCCTGAGTAAGCTTGGCGCTGGCGATTCCCTGCTCTTTGAGCCAGAGGCGTAGGCAGGCATTCTTGGCTTCCCCGCGGGATTCATCATCAAAGACCTTATCGCCGCTGTATCCTTGGCTGTCAACCCACGCCTTGGCCTTTGCCGTATTCATGGGCAGGTGGCCGTTGTCCGGGTCAACCGCTGCGGCTCTCTGGGCTAGCCATGCCTTGGCCAGGGCGTCCTCGATAGCAATATCATCGGCACCGTCAAAAACGGGGGTCAGCACTTTGAATCCCAGTGTCTGGGCGATCCAGCCCAGGTGTGTTTCTAGGACCTGGCCAATGTTCATTCTTGCGGGCACCCCGATGGGGTTAAGGATAATATCCACCGGCGTGCCATCGGGGAGGAAGGGCATATCTTCGACCGGGGCAATGATGGAAACGACTCCCTTGTTGCCGTGTCTCCCTGCCATCTTGTCCCCAACGGAGATAGGCCGCTTCTGCGCTACCCAGACCTGCACCCACTGATTGACTCCAGCAGGCAGGTCATCACCAGCAAATACTTTCACATTGACCACTTTACCCCACTCGCCATGAGGTACTCGTAGGGAGGTGTCCTTGACCTCGCGGGCCTTCTCACCAAATATGGCTCGCAAGAGCTTCTCCTCAGCGGAAAGCTCTGTTTCTCCCTTGGGCGTAATTTTTCCGACCAAAATATCGTCCGGGCCAACTCTGGCTCCGATTCGAATAATACCGTCTTCATCCAGCTCCCGCAGGCTTTCCTCACCCACATTAGGGATGTCCCGGGTGATTTCCTCCGGACCGAGCTTGGTGTCGCGGGCTTCCACCTCATACTTTTCAATGTGGATCGAGGTGAAGGAGTCCCTTTCTACCAGGCGGCTGCTGATGACAATAGCGTCCTCGAAGTTATAGCCCTCCCAACTCATGAAGGCACACAGGAGGTTCTGCCCGAGGGCTAGTTCCCCCTGTTCCGTCGATGAACTGTCAACCAGAACGGTACCACGTTTAATCTGGTCGCCCTTACTCACTATTGGCCGCTGATTGATACAGGTTCCCTGGTTGGTGCGAACGAACTTGAGCAGCGGGTACGTATCCTGACCGCCATTATCCCGGGTAATGGTAATCTCCGCACTGGTAACCGATGTTGCTACACCGTCATTCAGCGCCGGTAGTACCTGCCCGCTATGCTTGGCTGCCTCGGCCTCCATGCCGGTTGCTACCAGAGGCGCCGAAGGACGAAGTAGAGGTACTGCCTGCCGCTGCATATTGGCCCCCATCAGGGCGCGGTTAGCATCATCATGCTCCAGAAAGGGTATCAGTGCTGCCGAGACGCTGAATATTTGCTTGGGTGAAACATCCATGAAATCGATCTTTTCTCGAGCTTCACGCAGGTAGTTGCCGGCCAGTCTGGCCTCAACTCGTTCGTCTGTAAACTGGCTGTTCTCATTTAGCTGGGCATTGGCCTGGGCGACTGTGTACCTGTCTTCCTGGTCAGCTGACATGTAGACAATCTCATCGGAAACGAAGGGCACCACCTTTATCATCCGTGGCGATAGTTTCTGCAGTGCCGTTATCTGCTTGTTACCAATAGTGGTACCGGCTCTCACCACCGTCTTACTATTTTCTACCACTGTCTCCCGAACAGTCTTGCCCGACAGTTGCTCGTCAGTATTACTCATCTCGTTGACGACCCTGCGGTAGGGTGTCTCGATGAAGCCATACCGGTTGATGCGGGAGTATGTGGCCAATGAGCCGATGAGACCGACGTTTGGTCCCTCCGGCGTCTCGATGGGGCATATGCGTCCATAGTGCGAGTAGTGGACATCACGGGCCTCGAAGCCGGCACGCTCGCGGGACAGCCCACCCGGGCCCATGGCGGACAGACGTCGTTTGTGGGTCAACTCATCAAGCGGGTTGGTCTGCTGCATGAACTGGGACAACTGAGAGCTGCTGAAGAACTCTCTGATGGCCGCCACCACCGGGCGGGTGTTTATCAAGGCACCGGGAATGGCTGCTTCGGTGGGAATAGTGCTCATGCGCTCCTTAGCCACCCGCTCCAATCGCATCAGGCCGATACGAAACTGGTTTTGCACTAATTCACCAACGGTACGAGTCCGCCGATTCCCAAGATGGTCGATGTCATCACCTCTGTCATCACCGTTGTTGACCATGACTATGTGCCTGATTATTTCGACAATATCTTCCTTGGTCAAGGCCCGTTGAGACTCTGGAATTTCGAGCCCAAGTCGCTTGTTCATCTTGTAGCGCCCAACTATCCCGAGATCATAGTGCTGGGAATCAAAAAGCTGGCCGTTTAACAGCTTTCGGGCATTATCTATGTTGGGTGGGTCGCCGGGGCGTAATTTCCGGTAAATATCTATCAGGGCCTCGCTCTCATCCCGAATCCCCGGCTCACGTCCTATGGTATTACGGATGAACTGGCGGTCCGGGGAGTCATCTTCATTGGCGAACATGCTCAGCAGTTCCTCGTCATCGCTGAAACCGATGGCGCGCAACAGTGTTGTCACCGGAATCTTCCGTTTGCCGTTTATCTTGGCTGATATTACCCCGGCACTGCTGGTGTCAAACTCGAGCCAGGCTCCGCGATTGGAAATTAGCTTAGCGTGGCACAGTGGCAATCCACTGGAGGCGTCCTCCTCAACCGTGAAGTAGACGCCGGGCGAGCGGAGTAACTGGCTGACTACCACCCGTTCCGCCCCACTGGTGATAAAGGTGCCCCGGACGGTCATTATCGGGATGTCACCGAGAAAAAGGTCCTGTTCCTTGATTTCTCCCGTCTGCTTGATAAGTAACCTTGCTTTTAAATAGAGCGGAGCGGAGTAGGTAAGATCTCGCTGCAAGCACTCCTGCTCTGAATGACGAGGTTCACGGAACTCATAGCTGACAAAGGTGAGTTCCAGCCGGTTACCGGTGAAGTCTTTGATAGGGGATACTTCCTCCAGTACCTGGCGCAGTCCCTCCTCCTGGAACCAACGGAAGGATTGCAGTTGTACTTCAATCAGGTTGGGCACTACAAGTATCTGGGGTAGTTTAGCGTAGGACTTTCGGGGAATGGGATACAGGCCACTTTCAGTATCCACCGACGACATAGACACAACCTCTCCTCCTGCGTATTATGCAGGCACAACAGCATTGGTGCTTCGCTTTGGGCGCGTCCCAAAGCAAAGGATAGGGAGGGTAGGGATTAAAATGGCAAAGGCAATAACCTTGTGAGGCATATTATCGCAGCGTAATCGTAACACCCTGCAATCTATTTGTCAAGTCCAGCCTTGTTTTTACCCGCTGGTTACGCTGAAACCCCGGCCAGCTGCATACCCAGTTCCAGCAGCCTTTCGACACGGGCCATGCTGTCGCTTTCGGCGTAGACGCGTAGCACCGGCTCCGTACCGGAGAACCGGATAAGTAGCCATGTTTTGTCTGCCAGAATAAAACGAAAACCATCGGTGGTGTCCCTCTTCACCACCCTGACACCGTCGATAGTATCGGGGTAATTTTCTCTCATGCGAGTGAGTATTCTCACTCGCTTGTCCTCAGGGAAGTGGATGTCCGTCCGGTGGTAGTAGTGCGGGCCGACCTTACTGTAGAGGTATTCCAGGAGTTGTGCTGGTGTCTTGCTGGTCTTGACCATGAAGTCGAGGAAATAGAGAGCGGCGACCACCGAATCACGTTCCGGTACGTGCCCCTTGAAGCCGTAGCCTCCACTTTCCTCGCCGCCGATGATAGCGTCTTCGGCGACCATTACCGGGGCAACGTACTGGAAGCCTACTGCAGTTTCATATACAGGCACATTATAGATTTCACCGAGGCGGTCGACCATGCTGGTGGAGGTGATTGTCTTCACTACCGGCCCGCGTTCCCCGCGGACTTCAAGAAGGTAGAGGCAGAGCAGGGCAAATACCTGGAACTGGGTCAGGAACTCCCCCTTTTCATCGATGATGCCGATACGGTCGGCGTCACCATCCTGGGCAATGCCGATATCGGCTTGGTGTTCCCTGATAGCTGCCGAGAGCTTACCCAGGTTAACGGCGATGGGTTCGGGGTTGATTCCGGGAAAGGCGGGATTGCGCTCGTTATTAATTTCCTTCACGTCGATGGTACTGCTGTCGAGCAGGGTCTTGAGGTAACCGACGCCGACCCCGTACATTGTATCGACAATTACCTTCAGTCTAGCGCGGCGCAGCTCATCAAGGTCAACAAACTTGGCTGCCCGCTCCAGGTAAATTGGGGTCAGGTCAAGGGATTCCACCAGTTTTTTCTCCCGAGCGAGGTCGATTGGGATTCGGTTCGTCTTGCCGGCATTTAAGGCACGGTCGATGAGTTTCTCCACCGGGGCGATAACCTCGGGCGGAGCGCTACTACCGTCGGCTGTTCTGAGCTTCAGGCCGTTCCACCGAGCCGGATTGTGGCTGGCGGTGATGATGATAGCTCCAGCAGTCTCCTTGAAAGCGACACCGAAGCTGATTACGGGTGTTGGTACAGGGTGTGGGGTAAGAAAAACCTTGATGCCGTTGCCAGCAATCACCTCGGCGACGGCCTCGGCGAAGTCTTCGGAGGCGAAGCGGTTATCGTAGCCAATGATTAGCCCCCGGCTCTCCAAACCCTCCTGCTTCAGGTATTCGGCCACTCCCTGTGCACAGAAGCGTATATTATCAAAGGTAAAGTCCTCGGCGATTACTGCCCGCCAGCCGTCGGTGCCAAACTTTATCGGGTTTTTCGTTTCTCCCACTCTCTTGGGCTCCCTTACTTCGATTTTATTTAGTGATAGCCGTCTCCTTTTGGGCGAGGTCACAGAAGTAGAAAGAGTCCCTGAGTACCACTTCCCCTAGAGCGCAGGCAACCCTTTCTTTAAATATGGGCCCGTTAAGCACGAATGAATGAAATTCGCCGTTCTCGCCACAGGGGTCAACCCCCGGCGGAAGCTCGGACAGTAATAAATCATCAATTGTCCTGCCGATAAATCTATTATCCAGAACCCTGGAATCGATGCAGGTGATGATGGCCTCAAAACCTAGAGTGACGAATGACTGAGCGAGTTCCGCGGTATCTCTCCCCCAGAGGGGAAAGACTGCCCTCATCTCGATTCTTGCCAGGTTATTCTCCCGGTATTCCCTGACATCTTCCAGGAAAACATCACCGAAGACCACCAATGAGACACCGTCCTGCTTGAACCTGGTAAGGGTCTCCTGCATCCTTACCCCGTATTCCTCAGTCGAGCAGTTTTTTGGGATGTGTACAACCTCTAAGGGCAGGCCGAGGCAGTCTGCCTGTCGCTCAAGCAGCACTCTGGGGACACCATGCATTCTGACCCGGTCGTAGTCCTCAGTTACAGTACTGAGCAGGCTCACCACCTCATAAGTCTGGCTCTGTATAATTTCGTAGAGGGCGAGGGCACTATCTTTACCACCACTCCAGCAGAAGAAGACTCTTTCCATTTGGGTGTATTATACACTAAATGGATGTTCGCCTTCTGCGCTAGAGAAGGGGAAGCATAGCATAAGGAAAGAGGGGCGAAGCCCCTCTTGAATTCCCTCGTTTTTTCATGTCACGCAATTATTAATTAGCCCAGAGCCTCTTTCTTGAGGACTTCGGCCTTGTCTGTCTTCTCCCAGGGCAGGTCAAGGTCGTCGCGACCGAAGTGTCCGTAGGAGGCAACCTGCTGGAATATAGGCCGTCGCAGGTTGAAATAGCGTATGATGGCGGCTGGCCTAAGGTCGAAGTGTTTACTGATGAGCTTATCGATGACATCGGTATCAACCTTGCCCGTGCCGAATGTCTCCACGGCCACGGACAGCGGATGCGCGACACCGATTACGTAGGAAATCTGTACTTCTACACGATCGGCCAGTCCGGCGGCGATGATGTTTTTGGCGATATACCTTGCCATGTAAGCTGCCGAGCGGTCAACCTTAGTCGGGTCTTTTCCGGAAAAGGCCCCACCGCCGTGACGGGCCAGCCCACCATAGGTGTCTACCAGGAGCTTGCGGCCGGTGAAGCCGGTATCTGAAACCGGGCCACCAATGACAAAGCGGCCGGTGCCGTTAACGAAGAATCTGGTCTCGCTGTCAATCAATGAGGCAGGAACAATCGTCTTGATAACCTTCTCAATAACGTCCTTGGCTATCTGTTCGCTGCTGACGTCATCATCGTGCTGGGCGGCAATAACCACACTGGTGACCCGCTTCGGGACGCCCTTGCTGTATTCCACGGTTACCTGCGATTTCCCGTCGGGCCGGAGGTAGGGCAGGGTACCGTCCTTTCTCACCTGGGCAAGACGCAGGCATAGCTTGTGCGATAGCGCAATCGGTAGCGGCATCAGTTCCGGAGTCTCGTTACAGGCAAAGCCCACCATCATTCCCTGGTCACCAGCCCCGGTCTGGTCAAGTTCATCGGTATCGGAGGTGTCTTCTTTCAACTCTCTCGACTTGCTTACCCCGAGGTCAATATCGGCTGATTGTTCCGTGATTGATACCAGCACTCCGCAGGACTGGTAATCAAAACCGCAAGCCGGGTCGGTATAGCCGATGTCGCGGACGACCTGGCGTACTATCTGAGGTACATCGACGTAACATTTAGTGGTTATCTCCCCTAGTACAATCACCAGACCGGTAGTACAGGCGGTCTCGCAGGCAACACGGCCCATGGGGTCCTCGGTCATAATGGCATCCAAAATGGCGTCTGATATCTGGTCACACAGTTTATCGGGGTGCCCTTCAGTGACCGACTCCGAAGTCAGCATGTATTTATTCGAGTCATAAAAGCTATTGGGCATATGCACTCCTTTCTATGTCCCTTCATCCCAACTGGTGAGGTATTTTTCCTGTTCCGGTGTCAGCGTGTCAATAGCGATGCCCATGGCATCCAGTTTCAGGCGGGCCACTTCTTTGTCTATCTCCGGTGGGACAGAATAGACCTTCGTCTCGAGTGCCCCCTGGTTTTTCACCAGATATTCCATGCAGAGGGCCTGGTTGGCGAAGCTCATATCCATAACACTGGCGGGGTGCCCTTCGGCAGCAGCCAGGTTAATCAGTCTGCCTTCTCCCAGTAGATAAAGCTTCCGGCCATCGGACAGTTCAAACTCTTCGACGAACGGTCGTATTTCTCGGCGGTTGCGGGATAAATCCTCCAAGGCCGGAATATTTATCTCCACGTTGAAGTGCCCGCTGTTGGCCAGTAGTACCCCATCCTTCATGACCTCAAGATGGGCTTTATCGATGACGTTCTTATCGCCACTGATAGTAATGAAAACATCGCCTATCCGGGCTGCCTCCATCAGTGGCATTACCTGGAAGCCGTCCATCACTGCCTCCAAAGCTCGGACCGGCTCGACCTCGGAGACTATCACGTGAGCACCCATTCCCTTGGCCCGCATGGTAATACCGTGCCCGCACCAGCCGTAGCCACAGACTACTAATTTTTTGCCGGCCCACAGGATATTGGTAGCTCGCGTAATGCCGTCAATGGTACTCTGACCGGTGCCGTAGCGGTTGTCAAAGAGGTACTTGGTCTGAGCATCGTTCACAGCGATGATGGGATACTTCAGGTCACCTGATTTTTCCATGCTGCGTAGCCGAATGACGCCGGTGGTGGTTTCCTCGGTACCGCCGATAATACCGCTAATGAGGTCTTCTCGCTTGGTATGGAGAGTACTCACCAAATCAGCACCGTCGTCCACGGTAATGTGAGGTTGGCTGTCCAGGACAGTGCTAATGTGCTGATAGTAGGTTACCGAGTCCTCCCCTTTGATGGCATTGGTAGGTATCCCGTATTCCACGAGAGCAGCGGCGGCATCATCCTGGGTGCTGAGGGGATTAGAGGCGCACAGGATGGTTTCGGCACCTCCGGCTTGCAGAGTGAGAGCCAGGTTAGCCGTTTCGGTGGTAATGTGGAGGCAGGCAGCGATTCTAGTACCGGACAGCGGTTTCTCTTTAACGAACCTTTCTCGGAGCAGGCGTATTACTGGCATTTCGCGAGATGCCCAATCTATTCGCCGCCGGCCTAAATCAGCCAGATTCGGGTCTTTGACGTCATAGTTCTTGGTCGAAGTCATTGAGTACTCCTTATTATAATTTTTAAATTGGTCTTTTATTCCTTTGGTCTCCCGCTTTGTTGGTTTATTCCCAGTAACACCCTCTATCTATCATGGTTTATAGTTTACTACTACTTCCCTTTGGTCGCCCGCCTTTGTGGAGACGGGGGTTTTCTGCAGCACATTTCTCCAGAGGAATCGGGCAATCCAGACATGTGTCCCTGTTGTACTCCTTACACCCATTCATCCAGGGCACTTCGCCATTGAATTGCCCGTACAGGGGGTGCTTTTTGCCCTTCTCTTTCGGCGGCCTTCCTAAATTACTCATTTGGCGTTACCCACATTAACTAATAAATCGAACTCTCTTTGCCGGTGCTTTGATGAAAAATATCTCAAGTCATAATGCGGTTGGCTTGAGCTGGCAAGTGGCATTTTATCACAAGTCTATCGTAAGAATTCACCTGAATAAAGAGCGGTTTGAAATTCGTCATCCTTGTTTATTTCAATGCCGTGAATCTTTTGGCGATGTAGTTTAGTCGCTATCTATAATCACAAAAGTCCCCTGATGGTTATTCAGGTGAATGGATACCAGTTTATCATATCTTCGGGACAAGAATCATCCCCCTTTGGCAGTATTTACCAATGTTCTCTTTGGGCATTAAGGCGTGGCCAAGCAATCTCCTCGACCGGTGGTCGCATATCGGGCATTACCATTACCAGTCTTGCAAGTGGGAGAAGTTGTAGAATTCCTGATACCGTTCTGCCATTTCCCTGGTGGTAAGGGTGCGGAGCCGTTCCACACCGAATTCTTCCACGGTAAAGCTAGCAGCGGCGCAGCCGTGTATCATCGCCCGCCTTATGGCTGGTTCGGTTAATTCGTTGGTCTGGTCCAAGTAGCCGAGAAAGCCACCGGCGAAGGTGTCCCCGGCCCCGGTTGGGTCCTTGACCTGTTCCAGCAGGCAGGCTGGAGCGGTGAAGTAGCCATCTTTATCTACCTTAACGCATCCGTATTCGCCACGCTTGATGACTACCATATCCGGTCCCAAATCCAGAATACCCTTGGCGGCAGTAAGGATACTTTCGGTCTTACCGAGGAGACGGGCCTCTCCCTCATTCATGGTAACGATGTCGACCATGCTTATTGTCTTGATGAGTGATTCCCGCTTGTTTTCTATCCAGAAGTCCATGGTATCTATCATCGTTAATTTTGCCTCGGGTACCTGCTCCAGCACCTCCCTCTGTAGGTCGGGGTCGATGTTGGCCAGGAAGACAATATCGCTCTTTTCGTATCCTTCGGGGATAACGGGGTGAAAATTGGCAAAGACATTAAGCTGGGTGTCCAGGGTCTCGGTGATATTTGACATGTAGTCATATCGCCCTGACCAGCGGAAGGTCTCTCCGATAACTACCTGTAGACCCCGTGTATCGACTCCCCGCTCATCGAGAAACCGGATTTCCTCCCTCGGGAAGTCAGTGCCGATTACCGCCACCAGATTGACTTTGGTATAGAGACTGGCAATCGCTGAGAAATGAATGGCAGAGCCACCGATTTCATCTTCGACCTTACCCATTGGTGTTTCTACCGTATCGAGGGCTACCGAACCGACTACCAGGATACTCATACTGCTACCTCCCCTATCAAAGCTGGGGCAACTTTATCCCCAATATAGCCCAAACAGGCTGGCTTGTCACCCCCGGGCTTTGTTGCCGTAGACCTGCACAAATCTGCCGAAGGAGCGGTCATAGGTCCTCTCGACTTCCCGGGGGAAGACGCAAGCAGGTAACTCGTCGGACTTAAGGTGGTAGGAAATACATTCACAGCACTTGCCCTTCCTCGAACAGGGCTCGTAGGTGCAATTGCAGCTGGCCTTATTCTTGTCAATATTACATTCCATTCAAAGTTGCTCCTCTTATTTTACTCTGAGGCAGAGGCGTTATATAACTAGCATCGGATACATCAGGCACTACGCTGCTTTTTTCACGAAGACATACCGCAGAATGTGGGTATGGGGTTGCCCGCCGTGGTCTTCCGGTTCCTGGACTATCCCGGTCTCGATAATCTCAAAGTCTTGGAAGTGCTCTCTCAGGTCGTCCTCGGTGAAGTAGTGTGTCGGCCTGTCAGGTCGACTTTCGTAGGTGTTGCTCTCAACCCACCTGCCCTGTCCGAAGGTCGGTTCATCTTCTGAGAAAACCGTGAAAAAGGCAAATCCCGGCTCTCCCAGCTTGTCGATGCACTCCTGTATGAATAGATTTCTGTCATTCTCACTAAAAAGGTGAAGCAGGTTGTAGCTATAGATAGCGTCAAACGTGCCGGGGACAAACGACATGTCCAGTACCGAACCTTCGTAGACCTTCGATGCCGGGTCGAATTGCTGTGCCAGTTTGCAGGCGGTCGCGGAAATCTCAATACCGGTTACGTCAAATCCTGACGACGAGAACAGCCTGGTATTCCTTCCGTAGCCTGAACCCGGTACCAGTATGCTTTTTACATCGTGCTTGCGAAAAAACTCCGATGCCTGGTAGACAGATTTACTCGGGTCTTCTCCCCAGACCTTGCCTTCCTCCCTGAAGCGTTTCTCCCAGAATTCCTTGTTACTAAACATTGCAGACTAGCCTATTCTCACTCCGTACTCCAGCAGCACCTCCAGCCAGCGGACTGTCTGGTCGGGACTGGAGTCCCACTCGTTATAATAACCCCACCCGCCGTCCTCCTTCTGATTTTCCAGAAGATGACCGATACACTTTGCCACGTACTCGTGGCCTCTATCATACCCCAGCATCAGAAACACGCCCAGGGGGTTTTCCACGGGTTCCTGCCACCTATCCCGGTGGTTCAGTATGGTACTTTCAGCTTTCTTGATTATCTCCGAGTCCTTCGTTTCCCCGCAATTCAACAATGCCGAGATGACCTCCTCCATCGTCCACATTTCGGTGCTGCTCGGTTCGGGGACACTGGCATGGGAAGGCCAGCCCCCCTCATCATTCTGCATGCTTTTTAAAAAAGTCACGGCTTTGACTATGGATGATGCATCGAGCGGATGTCCTGCTTTGAGCAAAGTGTTGATAACCAGCCCGGTAATCCACGTCACGCTGTGGTCGACACTGAACCAGGTCCAGCTTTCCTCCATGGTCTTACGTAACTCCGGGTTTTCCGCCCACCCGCCATCGTCACTCTGTGCTTTCAGCAAGAAAGCTGATGCCTTCACTACTTCTTCGGAATGTATGTCTACACCGCAATCCACGAGCGGGGGCAGGTAATAGGCTGTGTCACTGATGCTGCTGGGGACCTTTTCATCAAATTCCCATCGACCCAGCCACGGCCAGCCGCCATCGGCATTCTGGGAAGATTTCACTCTCTGCAATACATCAAGTAGTCTACTGTCATCCCTTTCCGCCAGAAAACTCAGGGCTTTAAGTTTATGGTAAGAATTGCCCTTCTCGAAGATGCTCGGTATCGGGTCATATTTCAGAATATAGTCTGGCATAGTCGAACCAAACCTTCAGTGACAGGATCAATAGCCTTTATTAGAGGTGCCGTTTCCTGATATCTGTCGATAGCTCCGCCAGCAACTCCAGGGCCTGTCCTGCCGCTTCCTCTGTTTCCAGCGAAGCAATCTGGCAGCTTGGTGTCAACAGGCCCTGCCTGACCAATTGCTTAAAAGGGATACCTTCTCTGGTGAAAGGTGCCATGGCCTCTTCAAGGCGGTTTTTGAGGCTGGCAACTGTCTCTTTTGCCAGTGTCTCCGGGTTATTGGGGACAATTCCCCAGGCAATCGTCCCGCCTTTTTCGAGGAATTTCTTGACCTCGGCGGGATAGAGCGCCAGTGACTGCGCATAGTTATAGGCGTCAAAGTTGATAATATCTGTATTGGTCTTAAGCAGGATTGACCAGTCGGTGTTACCGCAGCAGTGAATACCTTTGACGCCGTTGATGCTGCTGAAGACATCGTTGATCAGGCCGACTACGGTCTCTTCGGAGAGCATCATGCCCACCGAGCCAAAGGCAGACATATACGGCTCGTCGACGAAGATAATCGTCCGCTTCGATAGCTGACCGAGGACCTTCTCCTGCCATTTTGCCTTGAGCTTGAGCAGCTTCGGTATCGTATCGCCGAGGACATCGTCGTAGATTATCGACTTGCGGTTTTCGTCGGTAACCATCATGCCCAGTGTGACCGGCCCGGTTATCTGCCCCTTAACTGCCCAGGGCGAGAGGTGCTCCCAGCCTAGAAAGGTGTGCAGACCGGCGGCGTACTCAGCCCCGATGGGGTACTTATTATAGTCGTCCGACAGGAAGTCGGTATAAAACTGCTCCAACTCTTTGTGGGCCTGGGTACGATCGACATAGATGCGCTCGTTCTCTACTACCAATCCCGGAAGCCCCCAGCTGTACTGGACATACATATTCTCGTTGTAGGAGCGGTTCGGCAGTTGCGGCCATACCGGGATGTCCCGCAGGTAACGGATAACCTGGGTGCAGGCCGCCTGCGGGTCGGTCTGGGGCATACCGCCGATAGCGGTCGGTAAACAGCCGAATTCTATATTAGCCAAAGTCCCCTCACTTCACATATTTACCGATTATTAAGTCCAGCCTCTTCTTTATCTCCGGCGTTATCACCTCCGGGGCGGTCACGATGGCCGTTTGCAGGGCGTTGGCACAATCACAATCGCGTGTATCGGATATTCTGGCGATAGCCCTTGATATAATCTCTCTGATGGTATCGGTGTTATGTTGCAGGGTCTGGATAATGACGTCGATAGGGATTGGTTCGTCGGTCTCGTGCCAGCAGTCGTAGTCGGTGACACCGGCGATACAAGCGTAGCAGATTTCGGCCTCCCGCGTCAGCTTGGCCTCCGGCGAGATTGTCATCCCGATGACATCCACCTCCCACGACTTGTGCAGTAATGATTCCGCCCTGGTGGAGAAGACCGGCCCCTCCATTACGAGGTAAGTACCGTGCTGGTGAATGGAAGCGTCCACTTCCTTCCCGGTCTCGTACAGGAGGTTACTGAGCTCTGGGCAGAAGGGCTGAGCGAAGAGGGCATGGGCAACAATGCCGTCGCCGAAGAAGCTACTCACCCGGCCACTGGTGCGGTCGATTATTTGGTCGGGGATTAGCAGGTCGCCGGGCTTGAACTCTTCCTTGAAGCTGCCGCAGGCGCTGACGGCGATGATATGCTCCACGCCGAGTGATTTCAAAGCGTAGATATTGGCGCGGACGGGTATCTCCGAGGGAAGGATGCGGTGCCCCCGCCCGTGCCGCGGCAGGAAGGCCACCCCCACTCCCCCCAGCTTGCCCACGGTGATAGAGTCGCTCGGCTTGCCGAACGGGGTATCGACGTTTACCTCTTCGACATTCTCAATCCCGGGGATATCGTAAAGTCCGCTCCCCCCGATAACCCCGATTTTAGCCTGTAGCATGTATTAGTTCCTCCCTAAATGTTTGCCGTATTATACCATGCTCGGTGGAAATTAATGTGATTTAGTAGAACGGGATAACGTCAGGGTTGCATTGACAAAAGGTGTTGTTAACTATATAATTAAAGTGCGGTGGGTAATTCCTGGTTAGTGTGCTGAGTGCATAAGTTGCATGTGTGGCAACCGCTAGTTAGGCGCCACCACTAGAAAGCCGCTGATGCGGTTTTTTTATTTTGCCCTGAAATAGTACGTTTTAAACGTGCTGATTTTGTGTTTGAATATATTCACAAATCGGCTATCACTATACTCATATTTCCTGAACACGGACCAGGCGAAGAAATCTACCGCGCTGACACCGCGTACTACGTCAGAATCTACGTGTTCGATGTTCAGTGGGAAGAATGCTTTCTTCGTCAGGTAAGTCCCTGTCTTTATATAGCCATCGAAATGATGGGAATCATGAGTCTGCTTATTCGTCAGGTCCACGTATAAATTCACATTGCTGTACTTGGTGATTCTGTCTATCAATACCCTGCCGGAGAAATAGTTAAGCAAAATGCTATTTGGAAGGTTGCGTAAGTCTGTATTGATTCTGTCTTTTCTTACAACTATGGCGTCTATTTCGATTTCGCAAGCTGTTAATCTTCGCAGTATTGTCTCAATAGGTCTAGCAGAATCACGCTTATACTTATAGGTATCCGGTATATCCCTGTTACGTGGTGTGTCATATAGATTGTGCGCCTTAATCTCGATATTTACCGGCCAACCAGCCTTTATTAGTTGCCCTTTGAACTTCCTGACCACATTTGAGATTCGTTTGGATTCTTCTGAGCAAAGTATAACAACAACGAAGTATTTACTGCTACCTGCCTTGAATCCCAAATCGCCCGATTCATCTTGATATAGATTCATAATACTGTTCTATATTACCCTCCCAATCCCCCGCTGAAAAGGTTTTTGTATTATGCCGCGCTCGGTAATAATGGCGGTGATGTATTTATGGGGGGTGACGTCAAAGGCGGGGTTAGCCGCCTCGCACTCGTCGGGGGCGGTACGCACTCCCTGGAAGCCGGTTACCTCATCATGGCTACGCTCTTCAATCGGGATTTCCTCTCCTGACGCCAGTGAGGGGTCGATGGTGGTGGTGGGGGCGGCCACGTAGAAGGGGATTTTATTCTCCCTGGCCAGTACCGCCAGGGTATATGTGCCTATTTTATTGGCGGTATCGCCGTTGGCCGCAATCCGGTCGGCCCCGACAATCACGTAGTCGACCTCCCTCCGGCTCATAAAGTACCCCGCCATTGAGTCGGTAATCAGTGTTGCAGGGATACCGGCCTTTTGTAGCTCCCAGCAAGTGAGTCGCGCTCCCTGGAGGAGGGGGCGGGTTTCATCGGCCAACACCTTTATTTCCTTGTCCTGCTCGTGGGCACGGATAATCACGCCCAGCGCCGTACCGTAACCGGTGGTCGCCAGCGGGCCGGTGTTGCAGTGGGTGAGTACGGTGGCACCGCTCAAGATAAGATCGGCCCCGAAATCGCTAATCTTATAGGTGGCTTCGGCTTCCTCGGTGTGTATCTTCTTGGCTTCGTCCACCAGAATTTCTCTAATCTGGTCTACGTTCTTCCCTTCGGTGACCGCCTCGTTGGCAACTCGTTCCATACGTTCGACTGCTCTGGGGAGGTTCCGGGCGGTGGGGCGGGCGTTTTTCAGGGCCTCGATGACCTTACGCATCTTTCTGATAAACTCGTTTCCGGAAGCTGCCTTAATCTTCAGGGCACCAAGGGCGACCCCATAGCCACCGGACACCCCGATGGCTGGTGCTCCCCGGACATTCATCTGTTTGATTGCCGAGGCCACTTCGCGGTAGTCGGTAATATCGAGATAGACCTCTTCGCCGGGTAATCTGGTCTGGTCGAGCAGCCTTACCCGGTCGCCGACCCACTCAACTGGCTGATAGTCGATTTTTATCTACCTCACCCCCTTAAGTGTCTAAGAAAATTTGGTTTTTACGGAAATCCGGATTAGTTAAACCTTTTCATCGTCGTGTCCAGGCCCTCGGTCAGCAGGGACTGGACGGCATCACTCACCCTCGGGATTACCTCTTCAAATATTTTTTCCTCCTCAGGCGTCAAATCGCCGAGGACGTAGTCGACCACCTCGGCATCTTTGTCCACGGTGACGGCAGGTCGCCCGATACCAACGCGGATGCGGGTAAAATTACTCCCACCGAGGGAGTCGGCAATAGACATAACACCTCTGTGTCCGGCGGAACTCCCTGCGTGCCGTACTCGGATTCTCCCTGATGGCAGGTCGAGGTCGTCATGGATGACAATCAGGCGGTCACGGGTGACCTGGTACTTCCTTACCAGCCAGCTGACTGCCAGTCCACTGCGGTTGACGAATGTCTGCGGCTGGGCAAGAATGACCTGCAAACCGGCCACCTCTCCCGAGCCTATCAACGCCTGTCCCTGGCTCTTGTTAAGGCGGATATCGTTACTCCGGGCGAGATGTTCAACGCACATAAAGCCGATATTGTGGCGATTCCGGGCGTGTTTATCCCTTGGATTACCCAGCCCGACAATCAGTGTTACATCACGCTTTTTCTTCCAGAAAAACAATTACCGCTCCCTTACTTGACCGTGCCAAAGAACGTTTCTTCTGTAATATCGTCAGTCTCCGGGTCCCAGAAAAATGCCCTGCCACGGACAATAGCCACACACCATACGCTTGCGGTTTCACCATCCTCCCATATATCATAATCAGCGGATATAATATATCCATCTTCAAGAGCGTCCTCCTGTATCTTCAGGGCCTTTCGATACCACTCGTCGGCGTACTCTACTAGCGGCTCTTCCGATACGTCATTTGTACTGAGCCAGTCTTCCAGTTCCGAAATCGAAGAAAAGTCCCTGGGTGGGTAGACTTCCTGGATTCCGTCCAACTCGGCCTTAAGTATGTCGTACTCATTCTGTAAAGCCTCATGTTCCGTCTTGGAAATACCGCATCCCGATAGGAGCAGTGCGGTCAGACTTACTATCCCCACAGCCACCACCAGTCGGCTTGAATTTTTCATTATTGCCTCCTTTTTTCTTCCAGAAGAGCAAGGAATTCCTCCTCTGTCAGTTGTCGGGTACCCAGTGCTCCAGCGCGGCTCAACTTACCACCACCTGGATCTTCTCCAACCACCAGGTAGTTGGTGTTGCGGGTGACATTGTCCTTGGCTGTACCGCCGAGGCCCTTCACCCGCTCCTGAGCCACCTCACGACTAAACGCCTCCAGTCGGCCGGTGATGACGAACTCCATACCGGCCAGCGGCAGTTCCGCGGCTTCGGTGGGGGTTCTTTTTGGCCAGACACCGGCTGTTCGCAATTTCTCCATGATTTTAAGGTTCTCCGGCTGCGCGAAGAACTTGGTGATGCTCTCGGCAATCTTTGGCCCAACTCCTTCAATCTCTAAGAGCCTCTCTGAGGAGGAATTCTTCAGATCGTCCAGGTCCTCGAATTCGCTAGCAAGCAATTGTGCCATCTCGCCGCCGACATGCCGTATCCCCAGAGCGAGGATAAGTCTGGCCAGTGACCTGTTCTTGCTGACTTCGATAGCCGCCAGCAGGTTATCAACACTCTTTTCGCCCATCTTTTCGAGCTGCATGAGTGCATCTCGCTTTTCCTTGAGGGAGTAAAGGTCGGCGACATCATGAATGAACCCCTCGTTCAGCAGGGTGGAGCTGAGGCTTTCCCCGATACCGCGGATGTCCATCACACCCCGCGCGACGAACAACTCTATGCCGTGTTGTACTTGGGCAGGGCAAGCGGTATTGATGCAGTAGTACATCGCCTCACCCTCAGGCCGGATGACTTCGGCGCCACAGACCGGACAGGCCGGGCGCCCCTTCTTTTTATCAAATATCTTCTCCAGAAGATTGTACTCTTTCTCCTTGCCGATACGCTTACTCACAATCGGCCCGACGACCTCAGGAATGACCTCCCCGGCCCGCCGCACTGTCACCCAATCGCCTTCGCGGATGTCCTTGCGCCGGACATCGTCCTCGTTGTGCAGGGCTGCCTGCTTAATAGTCACCCCACCCACCTTAACCGGTTCGAGGATGGCGTAAGGGTTTAGTGTGCCGGTCCGACCAACGCTGATGGCTATCTCCTTTAGGCGGGTCGTCGCTTCCACGGCCGGGAACTTGTAGGCGATAGCCCACCTGGGCTCGTGACCGACACTTCCCAGCTGTTCCTGTCTTGTAACCGAATTCACCTTGACAACCACGCCATCGGCTTCATAGGGCAGGCTTTCGCGGTTATTAATCCAGCGCTGGTAGTAGTCTTCTACTTCCTTAATACTTTTAAAACGTGCATTGTGGGGATTTACCTTGAAACCAAGCGACTTCAGGTATTCCAGTCTGTCCCAGTGAGTGTCCGGGACGGCTTTACCCTCGGCGTAGCCGAGCATGTAGATGTAGATGTCCAGCGGACGCCGGGCGGTTATTCTCGGGTTAAGCTGGCGTACCGAGCCGGCTGCCGCGTTCCTCGGGTTGGCGAATGTCGGTTGTCCTTCGCGTGCCCTTTCTTGGTTCAGTCGGTGAAAACCGGCCACGGGCAGGAAGACCTCCCCCCGCACCTCAAACCGCGCTGGCGCATCACGTGATACAGAAAGCGGTACACTCCGGATAGTCCTAAGATTCTGGGTGATGTTCTCACCGCGGAAGCCGTCCCCACGGGTAGCTCCGGTAACAAGCTTGCCGTCGACGTAGATCAGGGCCACGGCCAGTCCGTCAATCTTGTGCTCGCAAACGAGGTCGACCTGCTCATCATCGAGCATCCGTAAAGTCCGCGTGTACCAATTTGCCAGTTCCTTTTCGGAGAAAGCATTGCCCAGTGAGAGCAAAGGATATGGATGCTCGACGACACCGAAGGCCTCCACCGGGGCTGCCCCCACCCGCTGTGTCGGTGAGTCCGGAGTGAGGAAATAGGGGTATTCCTCCTCCAGTTGTTTTAGTTCGCAGACAAGCTGGTCGTACTCGGCGTCACTGATTTCCGGACTATCGAGCACGTGATAGCGGTAATTGTGGTGGTTAATTTGCTCCTTGAGCCGGTGAATTTGTTCCTTGACCTGATTCACTTTATTCATAGGGCACTACTGCTGGCCTTTATGTTAGTAGATTATATCATAGTGTATCGGGTAGCAGTGCTGCTGATTATTTTGTATCAAACCTATTGACAGACTGTTGTCTGAGTGATATGATATATCACGATATATCGTGTTATATCTTTAAGCAATCCATGTAAAGGAGGACGGATAATGTTTCACCGAAGTAGATTCTTCAGGGCGCACTTGCGTGACCGGCATTTTCAGCGGGGCGACCTGAAGTATGTGATACTGGAGCTGATACATGACAAACCTCGCTATGGCTATGAAATTATTACTGCCCTTGAGGAGCGCTCCCATGGGTTCTACTCACCCAGCCCGGGGAGTATCTACCCGACACTCCAGATGCTGGAAGAAGCTGGCTATGTCGGCTCTGACCAGCAAGATGGTAAAAAGGTCTACACGATTACTGACGACGGTATGAAGTTCCTCGAAGGACAAAGTCGTTCTACTGAGAGGATCAGGCGATACATGAAGGACCACTGGAATCCACGTGACAGAGTGAACGTTGGCGAAGCGGTACAGGACTTCGGTCGCTTGGGCGGATTGCTGGCTCGTCACAGTCGTAGGCTTGATCCTGAAAAGATGAAGCAAGTTCGGGAGGTTATCTCCCATGCCTATAACGAAGTCAAGAACATCACCGGAGAGTAGTTTATCAAGCAAGGAGGCATAAGATGGGAATGATGGATAGCATGATGGACCAGATGATAGAACGGATGAGCAAAGAAGAAAAAGAGCAGATGATGGGACAGATGATGGAGAAGTTCTTCACCGGCATGACGGCTGAAGACAAGCAAAAGATGATGATGGAAATGATGCCAAAGATGATGGAGGGCATCAACATGGCCGAGGTAATGCCCCAGATGATGATGACAATGATGTCGGGTATGATGGGTGGTGGTCAAGGCGGTGGTATGATGGAGATGATATCAGGCATGATGGGTAGCCGTCCTCAGACGGAGAAATCAGAAGAGGCAATTGCTTCGTCTGAGCAGATTCAAATGGAGGGGCCAATGATGCCCAACATGATGAAGGAGATGATGCCCCATTGCCTTAACATGATGCTGCCCAACATGCCCAAGGAAGAACGGATTGACTTCGTGCTGAATATGATAGCTATTCTCAAGGAGCAGGGCAGCACCGGGATGTCAGACGAAGAGAGGCAGGACTTTGTGGCCAGGGTCGTTGAAAAGGTGACTGGTTCGCTCTAAGCTGTTTCCTAGCGCGGTTCAGAGTGCTTTTCTTAGAATATCGGCCGAGAAGGGATTTCCGTGGGAGGGGTATATCCACTTGGCACCACTATCCAGGAGTAGTTTCCAGCTTGTCTTGATGGCATTCCGGTCGTCACCGAATATTGGCATACCCGGCCCGATTCGCGTCGGGAAACCACCCATCGCCAGGTCACCGACAAAAGCCTCGCCTGTGTCCAACAGCAGGCTCGTGGAACCGGAGGAGTGTCCTGGCGTGTAGAGGACCTTGCCATTGACACCGAATGGATGCAGGGGGAGCTCTGTGTCCTCAAGAGCAATATCCACCGATGAGGCCGGAAACTGTACGAAAGGGGCTGTGATTCGCATCAATACGGCCATAACGGCACCCCAGATACCGATTCCCGGAGGTAACGGATGGAGCGCTTGCTCCACCCATTCCTTTTCGCGATGATTAATAGCAACTTTACAATCGGTCAACGTCTTGACTTCACTAACGGAGCCGATGTGGTCGTAGTGGCCGTGAGTTATCAGCATGAGAGAAATATCCTGCGGTTCAATCGATAGCTTTTGTAATGCTGTGCGGAGCTTGCCGACCTGTTTAGGTGGGCCGGCATCAACCAGAATCACGCTATTTTCTTTAATCAAGTAGCAGTTGCATATTCCCATAGGCAGCCGGTGAATCTCAGCATCCATGATAGATATCCTCCTTCGGAGGTATTTCATGTTGATAATTAGCTACATGATACTCTTAGCCATTATTGAGGTCAATGGGTGTATGATAGCAGCTTATTGGCAGGATGGCAGTAATTAGGTAAAATAAACTGGGCAGGAAACTGGAAATGGTAATACCGATAATTTATCGCGAGGAGCTACGGGAATATGACTACGGACTGGGCCATCCCTTTCGGGGCGACCGCTATGATATCTTCCCGCAGTTTCTTAAAAAAAAGCTGGTCGAGGGCCAGGACTACCAGATGATCATAGCTGAGCCGGCAGGTGATGATGAACTGCACCTGATATGCCAGCACGACTACATTGATTTCTGCCAGCGTTATTACCGGGCGGCTAATCTAGGCTTGGACTATCCAGGCGATTTCAACCGCTTCCTTAGCCGGGACAACATTCCCAGAGGCCGACCGGGCAAGGTTGAGGAGGCAGCCAGGCTGATTGTCGGCCAGGCAAAGGTAGCTGCTGACCTGGTGGCAACGGATGAATCATCGAAGGTGGTCGCCCTTGGTGGTGGTATGCACCATGCCAAGGGCAATTACGGGGAAGGGTTCTGCCTCTATAATGATGTCGCCTTTTGTGCCCGGTATTTGCGACAGGTACACGGATTGGACAGGGTTCTTGTTCTCGACACTGATGCCCATGCCGGAAACGGCACCGCCGAATACTTCTATGAAGACCCCTCGGTGCTGCTGATTGACCTGCACCAGGACCCCAGGACACTCTATCCCGGGACCGGATTTGCCCACCAGATTGGTTCGGAGGATGGCAGGGGTTTCACGATTAACGTGCCCATGCCTCTCTTCTCGGGAGAGGATGCCTACCAGCAGGTCTTCGAGGAAATCGTGCGGCCGGTGGCCGAAGAGTTTCGACCGCAGGTGATTATCCGTAACGGCGGCTCCGACCCACATACCGCTGACGAGCTAACAAACCTCGGGCTCCAGGTAAAGAGCTTCAGAATGCTCGGTGAGCAGGTCAGGGAGATGGCCGAGGTGTGTGAAGGCAAGGAGATTGACCTCATTGGCTCCGGCTACAACCGGCAGGTCTTGCCCCATGCCTGGTTGGCCCTTATCTGCGGCTTGACCGGCACTGATGCTGAATTGGAAGAGCCCGAACCGACCGCTGAATGGCAGGGAGAACGTTCCTTTAGTGATATCAACGCCATTATCCGGATAGCAAAAGACCACCTAAAGGAATACTGGGAGTGCCTGCGTTGACGGTGGCTATCTGCGGGACTTGCTTGGAAAGTATAAAAATGTAAAGGCACCCGATACGGGTGCCTTTTTGCCCTGCGTCAGAAATTATCGGCTGGACTTCAGTTGGGCGCTTGGAACTTGTAGCCGACACCGGGTATGGTGACGATGTATTTCGGGTGTGCCGGGTCAGCTTCGAGCTCTTTCCGGAGACGCCCTACGAAGACGTGTAAGTACTCTCTCTCATTGACGTATTCCGGTCCCCAAACCCTGCCAAGCAGAGAAGAGTGGGGGAATACCTTGCCTGCTCCGAGTACCAGTTCCTGCAGGAGATTGTATTCCGTTGGGGTCAGCTTGACATTACGGTCGCCGACGGTCACCCGTCTCTCCACGAAGTTAATCTTGAGGTCGCCGCAGGTAAAGTTCGGCGTTGTCTGATCCTCTTCGTTACCCTGGGCACGACGTAGTACCGCCCGCACCCGCGCCGCCAGTTCATTCACTCCAAAGGGCTTGGTGATGTAATCATCAGCACCAATATTCAGGCATTTCACCTTCTCTTCGACGTCATGCTTGGCGCTGAGCATGATTATGGGGACACGTGACCACTCACGGACTTTCCGGCAGACCTCGAAGCCATTCATCTTGGGCATGGTGATGTCCAGGATTATCAGGTCAGGAAGATCTTTTTCGATGACCTGGAGAGCCTCGACGCCATCCATGGCCGTCAGTGTTTCACAGTCTCTGGCCTGCAGATTGGCCCGGACGGACTTCACTACCGCGATATCGTCGTCAACTACGAGAATACGTGACTTGCGCATCATTTTTTTCTCCCTCCAATACGTGTCTTACCTGACGCATCAGTTCACTAACACCAAAAGGTTTAGCGACACATGGTATTCCAGTTTCATGTAAGAAGGCCTCATTCTGGGCACTGACGACATCGCCAGTGACGCAGACTACCTTCTGCTGTAACGCCGGTGATATTGCCTTGATATGGTCATAGAACTCAATGCCGTTCATGTCTGGCATCCTCAGGTCTAGCAGGATGAGGTCGTACTCTGCCTCGCTCAACATCTCAAGGGCCTTTAATGGGCTGGATGTAGTATCTACCTGATGACCGTTTTTGGTTAGTAGCCTGTCGAGGGCACGGCAAATGTGCGGTTCATCATCCACGACCAGTATCCTCGCCCCGACCGGTTCTGCTTGCTCCACGTCGGCAGGCTTGGCCGGTTCCCTCTCTCTAGTCTCGGCAACGATGGGGAGGTCAATGATGAAGGTCGCTCCAGAGCCGGGCTCGCTTTGAGCACGGATTTCACCACCGTGCTCCGTGATGATACCGTGGGAAATATTCAGGCCCAGCCCCATTCCGCTGGTATTGTCCTTTGTGGTGAAAAAGGGGTCGAATAGTCTATAAATAATCTCTTCCGGTATTCCGGGGCCGCTGTCGCTGATGCTTACCCTGATTCTGTCGGCAACCTGTTCGGTCGTGATGGTCAATTTCTTCTGCAGGGAACTGGTCGCCATTGCTTGCTCGGCGTTGATGATGATGTTGAGGAGTACCTGCTGAAGTTGTCCCACGTTGGCTACGGTCTCGGGCAGGTTCGTGGCAAGGTGGGTTGTTACCTCGATACCGTTGCTGCGCATCTCGTATGAGCGCATTGCCAGCGTGTTGCCTATGATAGCATTGAGGTCGGTATATTCTTTTTCTGGTCTGTCTTGACGGGCAAAGGTGCGTAGCCTGTCGACAATTCCGACGACGCGGCTAGCGCCATCGAAAATAACCTCCACCGCTTCCTTCATGTTTTCCGGGATGTCCATTTGCATCAGCATCTGGGAAAAAGCAATCACACCCGTCAGCGGGTTGTTTATCTCATGGGTCATACCGGCGGCCACCTGCCCAATTGCGACGAGGCGTCTGTTGAGGTTGAGTTCCTGCTGCATCCTTTTCAGCTTCGCCTCAGTATTGACCCTTTCGGTGACGTCTCTAATCGAAAGGATGCACTTCACAGCATCACCGCGCTCACTCAATATCGGGGTGCTCTTGATGCGGAAATGTTTCCCGAGCGTGGTATCGTAGCGCTCGACCACTTCTGTTTGCTTGGTCTTCATAGTCTGAGTGAATGGACAGTATTGGCATGGCTCTGCCTTGGCATGTAGTGCCTGGTAGCATTTCTCTCCGATAACGTCTTCTCTATTCTTATCGAGCAGGGTCAGACCGCTTCTGTTGACGTTCTCAATACCGTAATCCCGCGCGATTATCAGTATGATATCGTCCTGGGAGTTGATAATATCTCGGAGTTCGCTTGTTTCCTGATTCAAATCTCTCTTCTCCAATATGCTTGCCTATTCTGTTCTCAGGAAGTGCTCATTACCCCGGTTCAGGGCTCCTTACCGGCTCACCAGATTAAGAAGCCGATTGCTACTAAACGTACTCTCTTGCCCGGGACATAGCCTTGGCTATTTCTACCCTCATTGTCCCACGCTCACATGTGGCGTGTAAGGTCTAAACAGATACTAAACAAGAACCGTGAAAAGCACCTTTTGTGGCCCTGTGGGAGCATAAGCATTGGCTTAGAAGACAAAACCCTGACCTTGGTGGGTCAGGGTTGACAACTTGGCAATCGAGGAATATGAGTGGGCGTAGCGTGAACTAGATTAACCTCCGTTTGATTGCTTCTGAAACGGCCTGAGCACGGTCGTTGACCTTAAGCTTACTCAGAATCTGCCGGATTTCACGCTTCACGGTAGAGGTACTGATGAAGAGGAGGTTGCCGATTTCTTTGCCGCTTTCTCCCTCAGCAATAAACCTCAATATCTCAAGCTGCCGTTTGGTTAAAATCGAGGCCCGGCTACTCCGGCTGAGTTCGGCATATTCCATTACCAGGTCGCGGGTGAGGGACGGCGCTATTGGGCACAGCCCTTCGTGTACCTGGTGTATCGCCTGAGTTATCTGCTCGCAGTCGCTGTCCTTGAGCAGGTAGCCGGACACCCCGGCTTCCACGGCTTGCTTGACAAAATCCTCCGCGTAGAGGGTAAGCACCAGAATGCTGACGTCGGGCAGCCGTTCTTTTATCTCGCGTGTGGCTGTGATTCCGTCCATCCCCGGCATCTTGAGGTCCATGACGATAACGTCCGGTGAGAGTGAGATAGCCTTGGCGATTGCCTCCTCACCGCTTCTGGCTTCACCAATAACCTGGATGCCATTTTCCATTTCCAGCATCCGTCGTAGGCCCTCGCGGACCACGTGGTGGTCATCAACTACGAGTACCCGGATACTGTAGGGTCTTTCTGTCATTACGACTTCGGGCATTGCCCCGGGAAGTAACACACTTGTCATCACGTTCTCTCCCAACAAGCGGTCTGTACCCATTGTCGCATGTACTCAAATCACTCGTAAGGCCTAAATAGACAGCAAAAGAGAACCGAAGAGACAATGTTGTTTGGCTTGATGGGACAACATGATAAGACCTGTGGTGTCTTGTTGTGACCGGTGTGGGTCACGTTTTTTTAGGTCGGGGTGTGTGGGCGATGGGGCTAGATGAGGTTTCGCTTCAGGGCTTCGGAAACGGCGTGGGCCCGGTCGTTTACGCCGAGTTTATCGAAGATATGCCGCACTTCCCGTTTTACTGTAGACGTGCTGAGGAATAGTTTCTCGCCAATCTGTTTACCGCTCGCCCCTTCGGCGACCAGCTTCAATATCTCGACCTGCCGACTGGTCAGTATCGAAGAGCGGTTACTCCGGCTCAGCTTGGCGAACTCCGTAACCAGCCCCCGGGTGAGGGAGGGGGCGATTGGTGATAATCCATCATACACCTGATGTATACCTCTGGTGATCTGCTCTGAGTCGCTGTCCTTGAGTAGATATCCGGATACGCCAGCCTCAACCGCCTGGCTAACGAGATCTTCTGCATATAGGGTCAGCACTAGTATGTTCACGTCGGGCAGTTTCTCTTTTATCTCGCGGGTGGCGGATATGCCGTCCATTTTGGGCATCCTGAGATCCATGATGACGACGTCTGGTCTGAGTGTGATGGCCTTAGTGATTGCTTCCTCTCCATTTCGGGCTTCCCCAACCACATCTATGCTTTCGTCTGTTGCCAGTATCCGTCGTAGCCCCTCTCTTACGACATTGTGGTCATCAACAATAAGTACCTTGATAGCTGGTGTTTCTCCCATCTCTGTACCTTTCAACCTGATATCACTACTTCTGCGGTTTCCGGGGACGAAACCGGGAAGGTGAAGCTTACCGAGGTTCCCTTTCTTTGTTCACTTTTTATCGATAGGCTACCGCCCAACAGGTCTGCCCTTTCCTTCATACCTAGAAGTCCCAGGTGTACCAGCGGTGATTCGCTGCGCATCATCTGTTCCGGGTTGAAGCCCCGCCCGTTATCGCTGACCTCGACTGAGAACATGCTATCATAATAACGGATATGGACGGTAACTTCACTCGCTCTGGAATGTTTTCTGATGTTGGACAGCATCTCTTGGACTATCCAGTAGGTTGTGCTTTCCTGAGCGGGTGTAAGTTCGGGCAGGTCTCTATCGATTAAGTAACGGCACCTGATACCGTCTTCTTGCAGGGACTCTGCCGCTTGGCAGACAGCTGCGGTCAGGCCCAATTCTTCGAGCGGTAGTGGGCGGAGGTTAGTGATGGCGCGTCGGAGTTCTCTTATGCTTGTCTGTACCGTATCTCTTATCTTGGTTAGCTCAAGCTCGAGGTCAGCCAGCTTTTGTTCCGAGATAAGGTTGCCGATTGCCTTGATACCATAGGAAGCACCGACCATCCACTGAGCAACGCCATCGTGTATCTCGACAGCCACCCGTCGGCGTTCGTTCTCCTGGGCGACTCTTATCTCGTCCAGGAGTCTCTCCATGTGGAGGTATTGATGTTGGACCCGGCTAAACAGCCGGGCATTTTCCAGTACCATGCTGCTCCACCAGGCAATAAGCGAGGCAAAGCTCAGATCGTTAGGAGTGAACTTCGTCCCCTCGGTTACCTTGGCATGACCTATTACCCCGACGACACTGCCTTTGATTAACAGGGGTACACACATGATGGCCGTGGTGTCTGTTTCGGCTATCAGGCCACGGAGTTCGGGGTCCCGGTTTTCTTTGTCAATAACGACCGGCTCCCCTGTGTCTACTACCCGGTTGCATACGGCGCGCAGGTCTGGTTGGTGTTCACCCACCTGGGCCCTGGTAACAAGTGCACCGGTCGCTTCATCTTTTACCACTAGAAAGACGTGTTCCGCCTGAATATCGGCGGCGCTGATTTCAACGATACGTTTGAAGAACTGGTCTGTTTTAACTTCAGGGGCTGGCAGCCAGTTGGCACGTGCCAGGGAGCTCAGGACTGCACTGCGGATACCTCCTTTTAACAACCGGGCACCGTCAATTGCCTGGGCAACCGCACTTTTAAATCTGCCTAAGGTGAACGGCTCGAGCAGGAAAGAATGTATCCCTGTGCCGGCATACTCGGTAACCTGGCCGATGGTGTCGACGGAGGCTAAGATAAGTACGTTTATTTCCGGGGGGAGTGGGGTAAGAAGTGTATGTAGCTGTTCCGGCTCTCCGACACCGATGATCAACAGGTCATAGGACTGCTGCCGGGTTGTCTCGATGGCCTCTCCAATACTGGTAACGCTAGTGACGCTGTAGCCCTCCCGTGATAAAGTACGGCTCTTGTTGAGTCGGAGGTCTTCATTAGTCTCCAGTATCAAGATGTTCCCACTTCTCATCTTACCTCGACCTCAGGCGGTAATCATGATAATCCCCGCCTGTTCGACCATCTCCTCTACTGAGAATATGGTTACGAATTTGTAAAAAATATACCCCTGCTGACATCTATTGTCAACGAATCGGCTTTCTGTCATCCTCGCCGGCTTCAGTGTTTTGCAGGCAGCCTCCTGCTTTGGTCAACTGTCCCGTCCGGCATAGCTGCGGCTTTTCGGGCTGTTGGTGAGTATTTCGCAGCAGGCCATTTACGGTTGATATTATCGTTTTACTGGTGGCTGGCTTGGTAATGAAAGCATCAGCCTTATCTCGGAGCTGTTTTGACTGCATCGGGTCATTCGGCTCTGCCCTGGCGGTGATGTAGATTACCTGGACTGTTGTGGCGATCTCACGAATTCGCCGGCATACCTCCCTGCCATCCATCCCGGGCATCATGATGTCTAATAGGACTGCTTCAGGCTTTCTCTCGCTGACAATCTTGAGTGCTGTCTCGCCGTCCGGTGCGGTTGTTACCTCGTAGCCTTCCTTCTCCAGGACACGGCGTAAGCCCCTACGCATGTAGGGCTCATCATCCACTATCAAGATTTGCGGACCTCTTGTTGTCATCGCTGTTTCTCCGCTTCCCTCGGTCCTATCATGTCACTAACGAACCTGCTATCCTGCTATCCTCGCTTATCCGTGTTTTCTCCGGTATGTCAGCCAAAGGCAACTCCACAGTAAAAGTGGCGCCTCCGGTTTCGTTATTCTCGGCATGTATCAACCCCTTGTGGCTGGTTACGATACTGTAGCACGTGCTCAGGCCGAGACCGGAACCTTCTCCAGTCTGCTTGATCGTGAAGAAAGGATAGAAAATCTGCTGAAGATTTTCCGGGGGTATGCCCGGGCCATCATCGGTTATTGATATCTTCACCCACTCGCCCTCTCTCCGCGTCGTAACCGTGATATGGCCTCCGTCAACCTGCTTCAGGGCTTTCTCGGCGTTGAGTATTAGGTTCATAAACAGCTGATTGATTTGAGATAAATCACCCTTCACCAGCAGCGGATCGTCCTGCAGGTCGGAGGTCATGGTTATATTGGGCGTCGTCTCTAAATGGCGACGCCTTCCGAGAAGGTTTTCAAGAATCCCGTTCACGTCGAGGTAGTGTAATTCCGACCTCTCCTGTCGGCAATAGATCAGCAGGTAGGTCACTGCCCTGGCAGCACGCCTGGCCTCATCATGAACTACCTTCAGGTCTTTTTTGGTCTGTGGTGAGGTGTCGCCCGCCATCAGCAGTTCGGAATAGAGAAGGATACTACCCAGGGGGTTGTTCACTTCGTTGGCAATACTGGCCATCATCTCCCCCAGAGTCGTGAGAAACTTGGAGTGACGCGACTGCTCCTGGACCTTCCTAAGGTCTGCAATATCCATTATCTTTTCCGGGATTGGTTCCATTTAGTCTATTCTGGTATCGGAAGGGTACCATTGTAAGATACGTTTGGCTCATTTGGGTGACCCTAAAGGGTTACTTTTCCCCCGATACGCAATCTCCCCCAGCCTTAGAGTAAATGACGCCGCTCTTAGTCTATGGCGGGTCGTACCGGAGTACTAGTCCGTGACAGTACAATTGGACTGTCCTGCACGGCTAAAAAAGATAGTCCATTTGGCTCAATTATGTCATCTCTTTGGGCCTTACGACCGAGCAGTCTGAGTGAGATAGTGGGTGCATTCAATTTACCTCTTAATTGCATTGTGGTGCTGAAAGGAGGAACGGCTATGGTAATGTGGAAGCTGAAGAACTGCCCCCGATGTGGTGGCGACCTCTATATCGACAGAGACATAGACACCTGGTATGTCCAGTGTCTTCAGTGCTCCCACCGGCGTGAAATGGAGAGCCTGGAAGAACTGGAGATGCGGCCAGTGACGGCCGGGACCGAGCGTTCTGAGACTTAGCCGGGAGTCCGGGCGTACCCCACTGTCACGTAGCTGAAAACATATTAGCGGCCCATTTATAAATAGAGTAAGTGAAACGCCCGCGTAACTCTTTTCTGGAGTGCGGGCGTTTTCTTTGATTTTACCTCTCCCCATAGTATATACTGCGGTGCTCACTGACTTTTTAATCATACCATGTACTTTATGCTACAATAATAGTGAGCACCAGACGCAATCTGGTTTATTCACGTGAGTGAGATGAGGATTGGGGGGCAAAGATGGATGATGCGATGGTTCAGGCCCAGAAGACCGCTGCGAAATTATTGGATAACGTGCAGCAGGTTATTATCGGTAAGGGGGAAGTGGTCGAACTGGCGGTGATAGCCCTGATTAGTAAGGGACACCTGCTGATTGAGGATGCTCCGGGCGTCGGCAAGACGATGCTGGCTCGCAGCTTGGCCAGGTCACTGGATTGTACCTTTCGAAGAATCCAGTTTACGCCCGACATGCTTCCTGGAGACATTACGGGAGTTTCTGTGTATAACCAGAAGATACAGGATTTTGAGTTCCGTCCCGGACCTATTATGGCACAGATGGTTCTTACCGATGAGATAAACCGGGCTACTCCTAAGGTGCAATCGGCCTTGCTGGAGTGTATGGAGGAGGGGCGGATAACGGTTGACGGCGTTACTCATCAGATACCTTCTCCATTCCACGTATTGGCCACCCAGAACCCTATCGAGTATGAAGGTACTTTCCCTCTCCCGGAGACGCAATTGGACAGGTTTCTCATGCGCATACACCTCGGCTATCCCTCCCACTCAGATGAAATTGCTGTCGTGGAACAGCAGCAGCATACCCACCCGATTGAAAATATCGCTCCGGTAGCCACCGGCGCTGACCTTCTGACGTTGCAGACGGTAGTGAAAGACGTATATGTGGATGATTTGGTTAAGCAGTACATCGTGTCCCTGGTGGCAGCCACCCGTGACCACCCCACGATATATCTAGGTGCCTCGCCGCGTGGGTCTCTGGCTCTTTTCCGAACGACTCAGGCTCGTGCCCTGGTGCATGGGCGGGATTACGTGCTGCCTGATGACGTTAAAGCCTTGGCGGAGGCTGTCCTGGCACATCGGCTGATAGTACGGCTGACGGATGTTTCTCAGGACAGAACAGGGAGGGCTGGCATCACTGAGTTGCTGGAGACCATTCCTGTACCCGGGACGGTGCTGAAGGAGTAAGGTCTGACCAGCCTCAACAATTTGTGTCAGGGTGGGCACCATTCGATGCTGAGACGATGAAAGTCCGAAATATTGTATTAATTACTACAATCCCGACAGCACTTCTTGCTGTGTCACTGCTGGGAGGTTCCGGCCTGGTGTTGCGCCTCTTCTTCCTCTCGGTGCTGGTGCCGCTGGCAAGCTTTTTGTGGACGGTATTTAGTATCCGCGGTATTAGTGTCTGGGCTGAGCCACCACCGGAGCACTGCCAGGTAGGTAAGAAATTCCAGCAAGAGATGACAGTTACCAATAGCAGCCGTTTCCCTAAGCTCTGGCTCAGGATAGAAGAGGGCACCAATATGGGGGGTTACCGTGACGCCGAGGTTCTGAACCTGTCGGCAGGGAGTTCCCATCGCTGGGAGTCCGGTGTCTACTGTCGGCGCCGGGGTCGCTACGACCTGGGTACGGTTGTTGTCACATCGACCGACCCCTTTGGTCTGTTTTCACGGAAACGTACTCTGGGAGAGCCACAAAGCGTCCTCGTCTACCCGGCGACATTTGAACTACCCCTGTTCAGGTCCGTTTCTTTTAACGAGTTCGGTCGGAGCGCCGGTTACCAGTCCATCAGTCAGATAAGCCCTAACGCCTCCAGCGTGCGTGAGTTCTACTCAGGTGATAGCCTCAATCACATCCACTGGCGGAGCACGGCTCATACCGGCAGGCTGATGGTCAAGTTATTTGATGCTGACCGTTCTTCGAATGTTGCCAAGACGGTCTGGGTTGTTCTTGATATGCAAGCAGCGTCTCACGTCGGCGAGGGCGATGAGTCCACGGAGGAATATGCCGTAAAAATCGCGGCCTCGATGGCAAAAAAGCACCTGGATACCGGGATGCGAGTTGGGCTGATAGCCTACGCTGACCAGTCATATTATATTCCGCCTGATAGGGGTGAGGACCACTTGTGGCGTATTCTGGAAGCCCTTGCCGTGGCAAGGGCAACCGGGAAAGAAACGGTAGGACAGCTTCTCTCTGACCAGATGGAACAGCTTAGGGGCAATTCAATCGTTATTATTGTCACAGCTTCGGTCAGCGGCGAGCTATTTGATGCCACCCGGCAATTGAGAAATCGTGTTGACGCTGTCGTCGTCGTCCAGATTGATGCTTCCAGCTTCGGGGGGCAGCCCGGTGCACTCAATATCGCGCGTAATCTGAGTGCCACCGGTGTGCAGGTCTATGTTGTTGGGCAGGGAGATGAGCTGGCGACAGCGCTCGACCACCGCGTCTCGCTGTTGCATGCAAGACATGTTTGAGGGTTTTGGGAAATGGAAGGTATAGGTAGTGGTAGTGGAGCACGGAGCAACGCCTCGCATTTGACCGGCAGGCTCAGGATACCCGCACAAATAATCGCGGTTGTTCGGAATGTCCTCGGTAGTCCGCAGGAGTGGATTGGTGTAGTACTCGTCTTTTTTACCCTGGCTGTCGCCGTGTGGTCGATCGAGCATGCTAACTGGGTTAAGAGGGAACCCTCGCTGATATTGGTTCTCGTTATCTCGGTGGTCGTTGGCCTGTGGTTTGCCAGAGGCAGGTTACCGGGTAAGGTAACTTACTCTCTCGCAGTTGTCCTTGGAATAGGCGTTACCGTGTGGCAATCGGTCGGTCTTGTGCCTGTAGCAGAGGCAGAATCGGCTCTGGGGAACTGGTGGCAGACTGTAACCGGTGGTCGCCCGAACGAGGATCCCATCTTTTTCGTCATGTTCCTTATCCTTCTTACCTGGGTGATTGGCTTTATCTCGACATGGTTCTTCGTAAGGAGACGGAACGCCTGGGTGGCCGTTATCGCAGGCACGGTTACTATTCTGATAAACCTGAGCAATCTTCGTCAGGAAGACTATTACTTTTTGCCTATCTTTCTATTCGTGGCACTGTTATTGCTCGGCCAGGCGAGTTTGGCAAAACAGGGTGACTGGTTTCGACGGCACGGTATCCGGTTCTCTCGTCCGAGTGTCATCAAAGTGGTCGGCGCGGTAGTTATTATCAGTATCCTCACGGTGACGGTTGCCTGGGTGGTACCCAAGCCCCCGGTAGAACAGATGGGGCTGGACCTGGTCGCTCTTCTTAGAGATAATGCTCAGGACCAGTGGTATAACATATTCGCCGTAGCCCGTACTAAATGGGTAAAGATCGACAGTTATGATCAGATGCAATTGTACTTCAGCTCTTCGGTGAGTACCAGCGAACGGACACTGTTCATCGTTACCGCTGACCAGCCGTCCTATTGGCGTATCAGGCGGTATGACAACTATTATTCCTGGGGATGGACCAGCAGTGAGGTTATTGAGCACGATGTTGACCTGCTTGCGGCTGGTGAGGGTATGGATCTGGTCGAGGGTGAGTCGGTGACTTATACGGTGGAAAACAGGTTGAGGACGGACGTCCTGCTTGTGTTGGGTGAGTTTGTCTCTATCAGTATCCCGGCACTGGGGCAGACGTTTGTCACTCTGGAGAATGAGGAAGTGCCGCTGACCTCCTCTGACGGCGCTTCGTCCGAAGTCTCTGATAATGAGGCTGAGGTGGAAAGTGACATCATCGCCGTGGTGGCACCGGGGCTGATGAAACCCTATCAGAGTTATACGGTGAGCACTCGTATCACCTCGCTGACACCAGAGGAGCTATCACAGGCCGGAGAGGACTACCCGGCGGCAATCGTTGACCGCTATCTGCAACTACCGGATACCCTGCCGGTGGAGGTCGGGTTGCTCAGCCAGGAGATAATGGCAGAGACAGAGACGGTCTACGACAAGGTAATAGCGATTATAGAGTACCTGCAGGACTTCGAGTACAATCTTGAGGCCGAAAAGCCTCCTGAGGATGTTGATGGTGTTGCTCATTTCTTGTTTGAATCAAAAGAAGGTGTCTGTACTTCTTTTGCCTCGGCACTGGCGGTAATGTTGCGTTCCGTGGGTGTACCGACCAGGCTTAATACTGGCTATCTTGAGGGCGTGCTCGATGAAAATACCGGTAACTATACCCTGCGGGCTAAAGACTATCACGCCCGGACTGAGGTCTATTTCCCAGGATATGGTTGGGTGGAATTTTCAGCAACTCCTGGCGATAATGACACGATTGAAATTATTCCTGCTGGTAATGGCATAATCGATGATCCCTACCCGGAGTTTTTCCCCGAAGGCGAGGTACTCTCTCCTATAGAGGGGGATAATAAATCGACCAGTACAGGTCGTAGCGGTTTTCCAGGCCCGGACCTGTACGTCTATTTCGCCATTTTCGGGATTCCGCTGGCACTGTACCTTGCAGTGAGACTTGGCTATGCTTATTGGTTGGTACGTCTCAAGCGAGTGGATAATCCGGCCGATGTCTACAACCGAATGTGCTACCTGGCATCGCTGAGTAAGTTTGGGCCGCGACCTGCGGAGACGCCGCTGGAGTACTCCGGTCGATTGGCACAGGTGATACCTGCACAAGCCCAGGCAGTCAATACGATTGCCCAGGCTTACATTGAGACACAATTCGGTCGCATGAAGGAGCTGACCGGGTTGCAGAAGGGGAGGATGCAGAAGTCATGGGTAGAGCTCTGCCCCTTCTTGCTAAAGCGCCTGCTTAGCTTTAAAAGGCGTTCGGAATAAAGGCTTTGTTCCACCCTGTTCAGACGTGGTATATCTATGTCTGCATGGAGCCGTCTGGTTCTTAGAGTTTATAGATTCGGATGGCATTCTCGGCAAAGAGCAGCTGCTTCTCTTCTTCACTGAACTCGAGATGGAGCAGTCGTGCTACGGAATCGGCCGGATCAAACCAGGGAAAGTCCGAGCCGAACATGACTCGTTCCACGCCGACCTCCCGTATCAGGGAAGCGAGGCGCTCTTCCGTAAGCTCTCCGTCGGGGTTAATGCTCCCGATGATAGCGGAGCAATCAAACACGAGGTTGTGGAAATCTTTTGAAAGCGATACTGCCTCATTTTCATAGCCGGTGCCTATGTGGGCCATAACCAGCGTGAGTTCAGGGAACGATTCAAGCACTTCAACGAAGTTATTCGGTCGTGAGTACGTTTCGGGGCTCATGAAACGGCCAGCGTGAAAGATGATAGGTAACCCCATCTCCTGTGCAGTTCGGTAGGCTGGCCAGAGCCTGCGGTCGCTTGGGTAAAACCACTGGGAGCCGGGATGTAGTTTTATTCCCTTGGCACCTTGGTTGTTGACCTTGTCCAGCAATTCGGTGGTCATAGTGGTGTCATCCTGTAGCGGGTCAAGATTGATGAAAGGAATCAGGTTCGGGTGCTCCCGGGTTAGATCGCAGGTCCAGGAGTTGCGGCGCTCCAGCCGCCCCAGCATCCGGGCATCTATTTCTTTAAGGGCATCATCGCGTTGTGCCTGGCTGAGGTCTTCCGGTAGCCTTTCCACGGCCGCCTTTTTCATCTCAGCCAGTGGTAGCATATTGACCATTACTGCCTGGCTGATATTTGCCTTCTCCATGATAGGGAGCAGTTCATCAACAGTACCGGCATAGTCGGTTGTAGTATTGCCTTGCTTGGCTTGGAGGCCGACTTCCCGGGTCTGGTAGGTGTGGACATGGGCATCGATAATAACGTAGTCACTCATTACAGTTCACCTCGTTGCATTCTACTTCCCCAACAGAGACATCAAGCAACATCAGGCCTCCTTGCGTCCGTGGCAGTCCTTGAATTCGAGACCGCTGCCACAGGGGCAAGGCTCATTGACTCTCGCACCTGCGAAGCTCAGCTGCAACAGGGCGTCCTGCTCTGCGATGAGGTACATTACATTGGTGGGAGAACGTTCAGCTTGTAGCTCCTCTACCATGAACATCATCGCCGGACCGACGTAACTGAAGAAGTCCCGGTATCCTTCGCACAGGTAGTTCAGCCCCGGTTCGCCGTCAGGCGTATGCAGGCACCGGTTTTTCAGACAGCCGCCGTGGCAGACAAACCTTACCTGGCACTCGACGCAGTGGACAGGGAGAGTATCACGCTTGGCGAGACCAAACCGGACTTGCTGCTCTGAGATGGCCATCTCAGTCAGTCTCTTATTCTTGATGCTGCCGAGACAGTGGTGTGGTTCGACGAAGTAATCGCAGGCATAGAGGTCTCCGTTGTGCTCCAGAAGCAGGGCTTTACCACAGGTCTCCTCAAAGATACATACGCCCGGTGGTTGCCCTGCCCAGGCAGCTAGGGTAGCGTCAAAGATATCCACGGAGACTGTCCCGACATCGCGTCGCACCCATTCGCTGAAGATTGTCTTAAGGAAATCGCCGTATTGCCGACCCGTTACCGAGACCTCTTTGACCTTTTCTCCTTCCTGGTTAACGACTGGGATGAACTGCATGAAGCGAGCTTTAACATCGTCCCGGAGGAACCGGTATATTTCTACGGGGGAGTCGACATTCCCTGGGTGAACATTGGTCAACGTGTTGAACTCGACACCATACTTGTGCAACAGCTCTACCCCGGCCATGACGCGCTCCAACGTGGGTTGCCCGCTACTATCGATTCGGGTAGTGTCGTGGAGGCCCTCCGGACCGTCGATGCCGATAACGACGAGGAAGCCATTTGCCTTGAAGAAGCGGCACCACTCGTCGTCGAGTAGGAGGCCGTTGGTCTGCACGGTGTTATAAACTGCCATCTCGGGGTGTCGATATTGGAGCTGGAAATCGACCGCCTGCTGGAAGAATTCGAGACCCATCAGGAGCGGCTCTCCCCCTTGCCAGTTAAAGGTTACCTCCGGCACCTGCTGGGCTTCGATGTACTGGCGGGTGAAGGTGTTAAGGATGGTTTTCGTCATGCGGAGGGGTTTCTTTTTTTGCTGCCGTTCTTCTGGCGGATAGGGGCAATACCTGCAGGCAAGGTTACATTGTACTCCACCTGGCTCTAGTATTACTTGGAAGGCGGTTGGTGGTTCTGAATCGGTAGTCATCCCGTTCACATTAACCTACAGGATGATTGGTGTCAAATGGGGATATCACAGACGTAGTAGTCTGGGTAAGTGATCTATTAATAATTCCGTTATGAGATTATGTACATAGAATATTGCAAAGCCGAATGATATTAAGACCAGAGAGCCATTTGAAATTGACACTATCGTACTTGCTGTTTTCACACTTTTCAATCCTTTTTTAGCGAGATGTGAGGCAGTTCAGTGGCATGCTATAATCAGATGTTGTGGCGAAATAAAAAGTAGCAGAGGAGGAATTCGATGGAATCACAGGACATTATCTATGCAAAGGAAGGACCGGTCGCTACGTTAACATTGAATCGACCTGATCGGCTTAACGCTTTCACAGGCTCGATGATATCAGGACTCATGGCAGGTATCGAGGACGCGAGAGATGATAATGAGATCAGGGTAATAGTCATCACCGGTGCTGGCAGAGGTTTCTGTTCCGGACTTGATCTGGCTGCTCAGGCTGGTGGGCAGGGACTCGGCTCAGAAGGAACCGAGAGAAGAGTCAGGACTGGTGGTTCTAACCTCCCCACTCTCATGCTTTCACTGGACAAACCGACGATTGCTTCTATCAATGGTCCGGCAATAGGATGGGGATTTGAGCTAGCCCAGCTCTGCGATATCAGGATAGCCTCAGACAAGGCTGTTCTGGGAGACATGCACGTTAAGCGGGGGCTGGTACCCGATAACGGAGGCCACTGGTTATTGCCACGGCTGATCGGCTGGGCCAAGGCCTGCGAAATTATGTTCCTTGGTGAAAGAATGGATGCCAACGAGGCAGCGCGCATCGGTTTAGTGAACACGGTAGTACCCCATGAAGAGCTCGAGCGGACTACCAGCGAATGGGCAATGAAGATTGCCAACAATGCACCTTTGGCTGTTCAGATGGCCAAGAAACAGATGCGCCTGGGGCTCAGTTCAGACTTCGAGTCCAATCTGGAGTTCTCAGTACTCACCCAGAGACGACTTTTCCAGACGGAGGATTTTCGGGAGGGTGTACGCTCCTTCACGGAGAAGCGAGACCCTGTCTTTAAGGGTGAATAACAACGGAGGGGTTCGGATTATTAGGAGTGTGAAATGACGAAAGCCCTTGTTCTGTATCATTCGCAGGAATATGGTAATACAGCAGCTATGGCTAAAGCAATCGCTGATGGTCTACGGGAAGCAGGATGTGAGGTCGATTCATTCAATACGAATGACGGGCGTTTTGATGTCAATCAATTCCCACAGTATGATTGCGTGGCCTTTGGTTCACCAGATTATTATAGCTATATAGCAGGTGGTCTCAAGACCTTTATGGACGATCATTATATTGCTGATGTACGCGATGGACTGGATGGACTTAGAGAGAAACCCTATATACTCTTCTACTCACATGGCGGTGGTGGCAGGGTAAAAGACGCAATGGAGCGTATTTTCAGGCGTGTAGGCACATTAATTGGGGAACCAGTCGGTTCTAGAGGTAAGCCGGATGAACAGATTCTGCAAACAT
The DNA here is from genome assembly GCA_020342155.1 of Dehalococcoidales bacterium. Classification (GTDB taxonomy): domain Bacteria; phylum Chloroflexota; class Dehalococcoidia; order Dehalococcoidales; family Fen-1064; genus W589. The sequence goes on along the minus strand of CP070842.1, from coordinate 1,203,242 downwards.
GCAGAGCTCTGGGAGAACAACTGGCTAAGTCAATTCCTTAGTTAATTTTCAGATGGTGTACTTAGGTAAAATAAAATACTGGTAGCGGAGGGATTCGAACTACCGATTAGTGATAAAGTGAGAAGCTGTTTAATCATTTCCTCTACATATCACCAGTTCCGCGGCTTGCACAGTATCTCTTTCACCTTGAGGTCAAAGAAGTCCTGTGAGTTTACAGGTCTAACCAAGATAGCTGCATCGGCACCACTACCTGTACCGGCAATGGCGATAATATCCTCGTCAGTACGTACCAAGCCTGCATCAGCAGCCATGATTGTGCACTCAATACCGACCTTTACACCGCTACACATCATTCTTAATGCCTGAGCAACAAGTTCCTCAGGGCTTGAAGAGTTGTACTTTTTCCGTATTGCGCGACTCATCCCGGAGAAAAAATGTGTGGCAATAAGTACTGTAGCCTTATCCTTGATAAGTTTCTCGTCACCCTGTGCAAAGGTTTCCTCCAGGTTATCCATTGTTGGATGTGGAAATCCGGCGATAACAACTATTTTCATACCGTCAAGCGCACGTACTGCCTTTTCAGCAGTGTAGCCACGATATGATGCGACAACAACCGTCTCGATTTCGAGTTCCTGAGCACGCTGCTTTACAATCTCCATTACAGCATCTGTGTTATCTCTACCCGGGGTTTCGAAATAGGTTATCTTCGCTTCCATTGGTCTCTTACCTCCCTTGTGTAATAAGATTATTGTAGCAGTTGTTAGCAGTTATCGAGAAATGTATAAGCTAAACGATATGCTATAATCAGGCAGGTGCTTAGGTGAGAAATAAAAACTGGCAGCGGAGGGATTCGAACTACCGATAAGTGGGAAAGCGAGAGGCTGCTTTACCATTTCCCCTTTTTACTGACTCATTCATAATCGAGGAGGTGTTCAATGGACATGCATACCAGGGACACATTCACCCGGCTTTGGAGCAAGTACTTTGGTGGTGCCGAACTACCCATTACTTTCTATTACACGGATGAGGAAGGACATGCGCAGTCGGTTGAGCCAGAGTCTGTGTCTAGGTGTGTGATTGGTGCGTTAACGGATGTGAGGAAAGGGAATTCTCTATATTTTGACGCAGACTCGATCGGTTGTCCTGGAGGGAAAAGATATCTTGGATTTGCTGAGGGTATCATGCCTGGTTTTGAATATTTCCTCTCCTATGGGATTCCGGGAAGACTGGAGGGCGAACGTTACTGTAAATCACCGGAGCTTGTTAAGGAGATAATGAAGAACACGCCAACATTTCAAGCACCAGGTCGGTTTATAGTGTTCAAGAGATGGGACAGGTTAGAGGAATCAGATAATCCAGAAGTTGTCATTTTTTATGCGAAACCTGACGTTCTATCAGGACTCTTCACCCTTGCCCGATTTGATGAAGTTGATAGAAATGCGGTGTCCGCTCCATTTGGTTCTGGCTGTTCCACTATTGTGCAGTATCCCTACCTTGAAAAGGACTCAGAGCATCCTAAGGCAATAGTTGGCATGTTCGATCCTTCGGCAAGGCCCTTTGTACCACCGGATGTAATAACGTTATCAGTACCTATTAGCAAATTCACCCGGATGATTGACAACATGGAGGAGAGTTTCCTCATTACAAACACATGGAGTAGAATGCGGAAGCGAATCGACTCTGTTTGAAATAATCTGGTGGTGGCATGGGAAATCTAGGCAGTGGCAGCGGAGGGATTCGACCCCACGACTAAATGTATGAGGGCCATGCTTAGTTAATGTGAATGGTGCATGTCGTGCACAAATTCCATTACCTCTATGATTTTGGATACTGTTTCCCAGTCCTTAGCTTGATGTGCAGTCTTAAGCTCAGCAATTATCCAGGCGTCTGTGTCAGATAAGAAACTACCCAAATTTTCTTTTAAGGCTGGCCACGATTCAAGAATTGTTTGCTTCATTTCAGACATTATTACTTCCCCCCACCTCAAGCAAATTTCTGTTTTCCACATTATACAATTAATTACGTTAATTTTCCGGAGTAGAATACCAGTACTGACACTACAGGTGACTGGGCTAGCAGGTCGCTAAATTTCTACTAGTCTTTTTATTGTGTAGGCGTTCGGATCAATTCGCATAGGTAATGTTGTAATCAAGCAGGTACTTTGGTAAGAAATGAAAGGTAGCATAGGATGGAAACAAGCTATCACATATCGGTTAGCCCTATTCTCTCATCAAGCCAGCTTTTTAAGGGTTCTTCTGCTGGAATCGCCTTCAAGGAATTCCGTAAATCTTCGATGCCTTCGTAGCGGCAGGTGATTAGATTATTAAGTTCCTGAGGTTGGTATTCGATAGGATACTCTTGGTGAAGATGGAGTGGATAATTAAAGGTCTCTGGGAGTTCCAGTAATTCGTCTTTCTGAAACATGCTCAGGACAACGCCTGATAGCACTGCTTGGTGCATGAATATCATATAAAGAACGTCATCCTTGAAGAATGGTATAAAATCGGGATGCTGATATAGTCGCTCAAAATAGTCAAGCCATGTCGCAAGGAGGCTCTGCTTCGGTCTCACAGCAAGTAAACCAGCGTTGAAGTATGCTCTGATGACATTATCCCTAGTGCAGGTTTCCATCGGAAATGCATTTATTCCAGTAACACCGCAGTGCTGATATATCATTGACCAGAAATCATCTAGGGGCTTATCGTATACTGAGCCAATCCTGGTATGGTGTACCGGTCTATACGCAAAATTAACACCTTCTTCGAGTAGAAAGCCCACTGGCGGGTTAACTATCAGAGTGTCCTCATTCATCCAGACCAATATTTCGGTTTCATCCCGTACCTGCTGCTCTGCTCTGGCTGCGGCATACACCAGCGAAGCGAGTGGAAACCGTAAGGCTCCCTTGTCCATATCAAAATGTACTAGGTTAACATCTAGCGCACTAAGTTGCTCTCTTGTTTTATCGGGTAAAGGCTCTCCCTTCTCTGAGATAAGCATAATACAATGAGAATCCGCAAGTTCGCCGCCAAACGTTCGCAGGCTGTCAAATAATATAATGGCTCGCGTGAGGTTATTCTGGGTGGACATGGTTGCAAAAGTTATTATACTCATTTCTAACTCATCCCTCTTATTGAAAGCCGTCTCGAAGTCTGGTGTTATGCTATAATTTGGTGTTAGCCAGGCGAAATAAAAACTGGCAGCGGAGGGATTCGAACCCACGACCCGAGGCTTATGAGTCCTCTGCTCTACCAACTGAGCTACGCTGCCATGCGGGTCAAATATAGCATAGTCAGAACCTGCCCGTCAATCTGTGGGTTGACATAATCCAATCGTTTGCTATTGAAGAATGTGGAGGAAAAAGGCTTGACAGACCGCCCCCATCTCCTGGTTGTGGATATTGATGGTACGCTGATAAACCAGGCCGGTGTTATTTCTGACGCGGACAGGCAGGCACTGGCCAGTGCCAGACAGGCAGGTGTCCAGGTCTCCCTGTCAACGGGACGGGTGACTCAGGCCTGTCAGAAGACTCTTGAGTTACTTTCGCTTGATGGATATCATGTCTTCTTCGATGGTGCCCTGGTGTCCGACACTCATGGTGATAAAGAGGTCTACGTTGAACCGGTAGCACCGGAACTGGTGAAGGAGATGGCCGAGTTCGCTTATCAGCAGGAAATGAGGATCGAACTCTTTTCGTCTATGCATTTGTTCGTCAAGCAGGAAGACTGGGGGACCGAAATACGCCGCGAGTTCTTCGGGCTCGAACCGACCGTCACGGACTTGAACCAGCTCTGGCAGCGGCAGCGGATTATTAAGGGGACACTGGTGATACGCTCCGAGGAAGAGAAGGCGCAAGCCCACCTTTTCTGCCGATACTTTGAGGGCCGTCTAAACTTCACGTGGGCAAAGACACCGGTCTATCCGGATGCGGACTTTGTGAATATTATCAGCCGTGAGGTGTCCAAAGGCAGGGCCCTGGAGGAGCTGGTTGCGTTTCTGGGGATACCGCTGTCTCAGGTTGTGGCTATCGGTGATGGTACCAATGACATCTCGTTGTTGTCAACGGCCGGGTTGGCGATTGCTGTCGGTAATGCCCATGAGGAGTTGAAGGCCGTGGCCGACCATATTGTTCCCGATGTCGAGCACAACGGCGTGGCCGCCGCAGTGGAGAAGTTCGTACTCTAGGAGGGGGGAGTGTTATGGAACTGAAGGGAAGCAAGACCGAGGAAGTCCTGTTGAAGGCCTTTTCGGCGGAGGTGGGTGTCAGTGCTCGCTATCGCTACTTTGCCGACGCTGCCAGGCAGGCCGGTCTGGAGCAGATTGCCGACCTGTTTGCCGCCACGGCCATGAATGAGGCCGAACATGCCCGGCATGAGTTCGAGTTCCTTGGTGGCCTTGGTGACATCGTGGAAAATCTGGAGCAGGCAATTAAGGGTGAGCATCTCGAGGCCACCCATTTCTATCCCAAAGCAGCCGAGACCGCTGAGGCAGAGGGCTTTACCGAGATTGCCAATTTCTTCCGCCGCATGAGTAAGGTTGAGGCGAGGCATGAGGCGAACTATCACAAGCTACGCGAGGGGCTGGAGAAAGGCGGGGAATTCGAGGGCAGGACGGTAGGCCATTCGGCGGTCGAGATGGCACAGGTGATGTTGCCCAATCAGGCAAATCCGGCCGGCTTTGTCCACGGCGGCGAGCTGATGAAGTTGATGGACAATGCCGCTGGCGTCGTGGCTACCCGTCACTGCCGTACCAATATCGTCACCGGCCGGGTTGATGATATCGTTTTCCGCAGTCCGGTCCGTGTCGGCAGCCTGGTAATTATTCGCGGGCGACTCACCTTCACCAGCCGCTCCTCGATGGAGGTGCAGGTCCGGCTTGAAATGGAAGACCTCCTTGCCGGCCAGAGGGTCGAGGCGTTGACCGCCTATGTAGTCATGGTGGCCCTTGATGCTGAGGGCAGGCCGACCGGGGTACCGCCGCTGATAATTGCCACCGAGGAAGAGGAAAGGCTCTTCAGTAAGGGTGAAACGAGGTATCAGGCCAGGAGGGCCTCTACCACCGGTGCCGGTCAGTAGCTACTTCCGGGTAACCAGGTACATAAGGATTGCCCCACAGGTGGCGACATTAAGTGACTCCGCCTTGTCGCGGACGATGGGGACCCTGAGCTGGTAGTCGGACGCAGCCAGCATCTCCTCGGAGAGTCCGGCAGCCTCATTCCCCAGTGCCAGCAGTAACAATCTCCGTTTATCGAATACCGACGTGTCTTCCTTGCCGTTGAGGTCGGCGGCCAGCACGAAATAGCCCCGCTTCTTCAGTGCCTGTACCATCCTCAGGTACTCGTCTGTCCTTCGCAGCCAGACTGACAGAATACTGCCGGCAGAGGCCTGCACGCACTTTGGTGAAAAGGGGTCGGCGCTTTTATCGGTGAGGATGACGCCGGAGAAGCCGAAGGCGGCGGCGGTGCGGATGAGCGTGCCGACATTACCTGGGTCCTGGATGTCGTCCAGCAGGAGCAGTCTCGTACCGGGGTCTATGGGTACGCTGTCGGTATAGGTCTGCCAGGGTGGCCGGACAACGGCCAGGAGCCCCTGGGGGGTCTGTGCCTGGGAGATGCTGCGGAACTGGCTCTCGGTTACCGTCCGGAGGGGGTAGTGGGGATAGGGGGTGGCTATCCCTTCCACCGTGACGATTTCGAGTACCTCCTCGGGCAGGCTTTCCACGACCTGCCTCACCGCCCGCTCCCCCTCGACGATAAAGGCATCAGCTTCCAGCCGACCCTTCCGGGCGGCCAGCTTCCGGTACCATTTCAGTGGCTTTAATGGTGGTTTTTGAGGATTAGATTTTTGGGGCATAAATAATTACCCTTTCCGATGACCCTATCAGCCTTCTTACCCCAGAAAGCTTTCGTCCTCTTCAAGGTAGTAGACCCAGACATTGCGGGACATCAAACATTCGTCGGTCTCCGCCATCTTCTGGAGTATCTCATGCCTCAGTCTGCGCGCTGCCATATCCTCGTAGTCCACTTTCAGGATAACATCCAGCGTTTCCAGAGCGAGCTGCAACTGACCCTGGTACATCAACTCCTCAGCCCTGTGCAGAATGGCCTGGTCGTTACCAATCAACTGACGTACCACCCCGGCGACCTCCCGCCTGGGTCGCGGTAGCAGCCCCGATGGCGAGAAGTCAAAGTAGCCGCAATAACGCCGCCAGATATTGTAGATGGCAAACTCCCGCCGGGAATAGACCTGTTTCAGATAAGGGCTGTCGGCCAGGTGAGGCGGGAGCTGAATTTCTTCAATCATCTGTTCCAGGTTTTTACCATCATTGGCTGCCCGGACAACGGATTCTTCCAGGTAGTTGAACAGCTCAATATTCACGCTCAGGACTTCATTGATTTCCCTGTTATTGGTCAGAACGCAGTCACCGCCGATAGCAAATTCGGGTTTAAGAGCTAGAGCCTTTTCCAACGCTATAGCCCACTCGTGGGCATAGCGCATCACCTTGAAAGGGTTGCCCAGGTTGGGAAAGGAAGCCTCAAGCAAATCACCGAGGAAGACGGCTTTAAGCTGCGGTACCCAGATAACAGTGGAATCGTCGGTCTCACCCTTAGCGTGGAACAGCTCGAAAGTCTTCCCGCCCAGCTCAAAACGGTACTCGTGATGATATGTATCGGTAGGATGGACCGATGGGAAGCGCCGCGGCGGAATACCGGCCGGAATATTGAAATGGAACTGGATGCTGTTGATACGCCGGATGTATCCGGCAGTCACTTCATACCGGCGTAGCCGCTCAAGTGCGTTTTCGTGAGCGATGACCTTTGGTTCTTGCTCAAGAAAGGCAGCAGCACCGCCAATGTGGTCGCCATGCGCGTGAGTATAGATGAGATACCTGACTGGTTGGCCGGCCTTGTCCATTTCCTCCCTGAGCATGGTGCACACCCGGTAGCTGCCAGGGTCGATTATCACAACACCGTCCTCGGTGATTACCCAGCTCGTGTAAGCCGTGTGGGCGTCCTGTCCGACAACGCTGTGCTGGACGGTATAGATATCACTGGTAATCTTCTGTTTGTCCAGCTCCTGCGGAGCCAGGGGAATACCAGTTTTCCTCTCCAGCATCTCTCACCTCTTCAGGGGTCTTAACGGGGGTTTTTGAGGTTTATTATTTTGGAGCATTGACTGTTGTCCTTATGTTGCGGAGTTTTAACTGAAATTAGTTGATGTACTGAAGAAAGGGGTGAGAGGGTGGGTCGTTCTCACCCCCTACCGAAAAGCCGCTTCCACCAGGGCCTCCGGCCCATGCCCTCAATAATAAAGGAGTGCTCGCAGCGGCCGCAGCGCCAGGTCTGGTACTGCTGGTTGTAATAGGTCTTGGAGCTCCCGCAGCGGGGACAGGTCGTCCTCACCTTATTCGAAGTGCTCTTGTCCTGCTTTTCCCAGTAGTCTTCGTACCAGCTCGGTCGTATCGGCATCGCCGTCTCCTATATCCTCTTACCGTCTCCAAGCAGGTCGGACTGCAGCGCCGTGACGTGTTCTTCCAGGGCTGTCAGGGAGTCATGGTCGGTAACATCGATGCGCAGCGGCGTAATCGATATCATGTCGGACAATATTGCCCAGATGTCGGTCCCTTCATCGATGACCCGTTCCACGCCACCAACCGAATGATGAGGGAGGTCGGCTATGGTCGGTAGATTACGCACCGATAGGTTCGTATTCTCGCTCCCCCTGCCCCGGGGGATGCTGTAGTAGGAGCCGGTGGCGGCCCGCGTGGTGACCATGCCCTTGATTTCGGCCAGGGGGATATTGGGGATGTTGGTGTTGATAATAACGTCGGTCGGCATATTGCCGCCCTCTACACGGTGTGCCAGTGACTCGGCTACCCTGGCGGCGACATCGTAGCGTAGCTCTTCGCTACGTCCTCGATAGGCCAGGGACACGGCTATCGACGGTATCCTGCGGAAGTAGCCCTGGAGCGTAGCCATGACAGTACCGGAGTAGGGGATATCCCGACCGGTATTGGCCCCGGGATTAATCCCGGAGATAACCATGTCGATATGTCGTCCCTTGGCCAGCTGGCGGAGGCCGACAATCACGCAATCGCTCGGCGTGCCTTCGACGGCATAGGCTTCGACACCGGATACTTTTGAAGGCACCTCATCGACTTTCACACCGCTGTGTAGGGAGACGGACGTGCCGACGCCGCTCTGCTCCTTATCGGGGGCAACGACCATAGTATCGCCAACCCGGTTCATCGCCTCGGCGAGTGCCCATAGTCCCGGGGCATCGATACCGTCATCGTTGGTTACCAGGATATTCACGAAAATTCCTCCGTCCTCTGCCGCTATGCTACTCCCACCCTTGCCGGACTGTCAAATGGCTAGATATGCAGTTCAATGACATCGCCGTCCTCCAGCACGTGGTCCCGCTTCACCATGACGCCGTCGTGCTTTCCCGAGCCCCAGAGACGGGCAAACTTCAACTTGGCGCGGAAGTCCTTGTGCACGTCCTCGGCGGCGTCGGCCAGCGTGCTCCCCCGCTCCAGGACGATGGGGTCGTTAAGGTCCGGTTTCTGCCCCGGTGTCTTGGTATAGACCCGGATAATGTCCAGTACCTCGAATACCTTGAGCCGCAGGTCTTCCAGGCCGGTGCCGTTTTTCGCCGATATACCCAGGACTGGCACCTGATCCTTGTATTCATCCCGGAGGGCCTGCAGGTCAGTCTTGGCGGTGCTGTTCTCTTCCGCCAGGTCTAGTTTATTGCCGATGATAAGGACCTTTTTCCATGTCCAGCCGGGCTCTTCCTCCTCTGATTCCAGCTTCTTTTCCCCGATGCCAATCCTCAACTCTTCCAGTTGCATGGAGATTTCTATGAGCTGGTCCAGCGGGTTATCGTTGAGGTCCACCATGATAAGCAGTGTATCAGCCCTTCTCAGCATCGGCGGTACCCAGAACGGTACTGAACCAGAGACGAGCGGCGGCATGTCGATAAGCTGTATCTTGATGTTCTCGAACTCCATCATCCCAGGGGTGGCGTTCTGCGTGGTAAAAGGGTAGTCCGCCACGTTGGGGTTGGCCTTGGTGATACTGGCCACAAGCTGCGACTTGCCGGCATTAGGCAGACCGACAATGACCACCTGGGCGGCCCCCTCTTTGGGGAGAACCATAGACGCCCGCTGTGTGGCCGACTTCCGCTCAGATGCCTGGGTTAGCCTGGCGATTTTCCTCCTGAGGTCGGCCTTGAGGTGGTCGGTCCCTTTATGCTTGGGCATGACCGCCAGCATCTCTTCCAGGGCAATAATCTTCTCCTGGTTAGTTTTGGCTGCCCGGAACCTCTTCTCGGCTTCGAAATAGGCTGGCGTCAGATTGGCCGGCATCGCCTACAAAAGCTCCTTTATCTTATTTGCCAGGCCCTGTGACATGCCCCTGGCGGTGGCCAGTTCTTCCACGGAGGCCTCGCGGATGCCGCGCACCGAACCGAACTGTCTAAGCAGAGCGCGTTTACGCCTCGGGCCGATGCCGGGAATGGCATCAAGCGAGGAGTCAAAGGTCTGCTTGCGGCGGACCTTCCGGTGATAACCCAGGGCAAAGCGGTGCGCCTCGTCCCGGAGACGTTGCAGTAACTGGAGACCGGGGGAGGTGGCGGCGAGGACTATCGACTCTTTCCGTTGCGGGATAAAGACCTCTTCGTTCTCCTTGGCCAGACTGGCCACAGGCACCGATTTAGCACCGACCTCCTCCATTGCCGAAACGGCGGCGTTGAGCTGCCCCTTGCCACCGTCGATAAGGACAAGGTCGGGCATGACTGCCCACGTATCCGTTTTTGAGGTCTCGTTATTCTTAAGGCCGCGCCGCTTGAAGCGGCGCTGGAGCACTTCCTGGAGCATGGCGTAGTCGTCTGTCCCTTCGACGGTCTTGATGCGAAAACGCCGGTAGAGGGAGGGTTTGGGCCTGCCCTGGTCAAAGACCACCATGCTGCCCACCGCCCCTTTACCCTGAATGTTGGAGATATCATATCCCTCGAGGCGGGAGGGGGTGTGGGGCAGGTGTAGCTCTTTTCCAATCTCTTTTAGTGCGGCCGTCAGGGCTGCCGGAGCCGCCAGTTGTTTGAGCTTCATCTGCTGGAGGCCCTGGGCGGCATTTTCAGCGACTATCCTCACCAGCCGCTTTTTGTTGCCCCGGTGCGGTACCCGGATGCGTACCCGGCCTGCCCGCTTTCCCTGAAGCCATTCCTCGATGGCTGCCTGGTCCTCCACCGGGTGCTGAAGCAGCAGCAGCGGCGGGATATATGGGGCCGAGGAGTAGAACTGCTTGACGAAACTGGACATAATGTGTACAGGTTCTTCGGACCTGGTGCCCTGTAGGGTGAAGCTCTCCCGGCCTATCAGCCTGCCGCCCCGGACAAAGAAGACCTGGACACAGGCCTGATTTCTATTCTGGGCAAAGGCGATAACGTCCTGCTCATCGCTGGTGATATCGGCGATTCTTTGCCCTTCTATTACATTGTTTATCGCCTCGATTTGGTCCCTTATTATCGCGGCCTTCTCGAACTCGAGGGCCTTGGCGGCCTGCTGCATTCTGTTATCCAGTTCCCGAACGACCACTTCCTGCTTACCCTCGAGGAAAAGGATGACCTGCCTGATAATATCGGCGTATTCCTCCTCGCTTACGGCACCAACGCAGGGCCCGACACACTGGTTCATATGGTATTCAAGACAGGTCCGGGAGTCGGTACCCATGATAGGTTTGGAACAGGAGCGGAAGGGGAAGATTCTCTTTAGTGCTTTGAGTGTCTGGCGGACTGACCTGGCGCTGGCAAAAGGCCCGAAATAGCGTCCCCCGTCTTCTTCCAGGCGGCGGGTAAAATATGCTCTGGGCCATTCTTCGTTAAGTGAAATCTTGAGGTAGGGGAAGGTCTTGTCATCCTTGAGACGGACATTGTATGGGGGGTGGTGCTGCTTTATCAGGTTAAGCTCGAGGATAAGAGCTTCTTGGTCAAGGTTGGTGACGTAGAAATCTATGTCGTGCGCCTTAGCGACCATCTGCAGGAGCTTGTAGGGGAGGTTTTGTCCGGGACTGAAATACGACCGCACCCGCTGGCTTAGGTCGGTTGCCTTGCCCACGTAAAGGATGTTCCCTTCGGTGTCCTTTATCAGGTAGACACCGGGGCTAGCAGGTAGCTGCTTAAGCTGTTCGGTTATCAGGCTACTCGTCAAATCGGCCCCCTAACACTACCGTCCCCCCAAGCTTAACCCCTCATTCTGGTTTTTGGCAAGGGATCACCTGGGAACGTTGATGTTGTTCGGGTGCCGTCAGAGGGATTCTTTGTTTATTCGGCGTCTTTACTCAGGTTGGCCAGGAACTGTGCGTTACTTTCGGTCTTCCGCAGACGGTCGAGCAAGCGTTCGGTGCCTTCAACGAAGTTTGTCGAGTCAGAGGAAATCATGGCCACCATACGCCGCAGGAGCCATACTTGTTTCAGGGTATTCTCTTCAAGAAGCAGTTCCTCGCGTCGGGTGCCACTTAGCTCGATGTCGATTGCCGGGTAAATGCGGCGCTGTGCCAGCCGGCGGTCGAGGTGGACCTCCATATTGCCGGTACCCTTGAACTCTTCGTAGATGAGGTCGTCCATCCGGCTGCCGGTATCAACCAGGCAGGTGGCCAGTATCGTCAGACTCCCGCTCTCCTCGGTATTTCGGGCAGCACCGAAGAAGTGTTTGGCGGGATATAGTGCTGCCGGGTCAATACCGCCGGAGAGGGTACGACCGCTTGAGGGCATCGCCAGGTTGTAGGAGCGGGTAAGGCGGGTAATACCATCGAGCAGAATGAATACATCGCGTCCGCTCTCCACCAGTCGCTTGGCTCTTTCCTGGGCCAGTTCGGCGACACGAGTGTGGTTCTCTACTGGTTCGTCAAAGGTAGCGCTGATTACATCGCCCTTGACCGAACGCTTCATGTCCGTAACCTCTTCTGGACGCTCACCGATTAGACACACCATGATATGAATGTCATCATAGTTAGTATTGACGGCGTTGGCAATCGACTTGAGTAGTATTGTCTTACCTGCTTTGGGTGGGGAAACAATCAGCCCGCGTTGTCCGCGACCGATAGGGGCAATCAAGTTGAGTAGCCGAGTCGAAAGGTTATCTTTGGGAACCTCAAGATTGACAAGTTGGTCGGGGAAAGTAGGGGTGAGTGAACCGAAATACGGTCGGCCTTTGGCGAGCTCTGGATTGATATCATTGACCGCTTCTATCCGCAGCAGACTGTAGTACTTTTCACCAGCCCGGGCTGGTCTGCCCTGCCCGGCTACCATGTCGCCAACGCGCAGACCGAAACGCCTTATCTGAGACTGCGAAACATAGATGTCGGAGGAACTGGGCAGCAAGGAGCTCTGTCGGAGAAATCCGTAGCCATCGTTCATTATCTCCAGGATGCCACTGCAGAAGATATTACCTTGCTGCTCGGCTTCCGCCTGGAGGAGCCGCATGGTGAGGTCCTGCTTGCTGAGCTCTGAGTAGTCAGAGAGTTCCATTTCTTTGGCCAGCTCTGTCAATTCTTCTATACTTTTTGTTTCCAGTTGGGTAATGTCCATTCTCGTAGTCTCCCTTGTCGTTGATGCTGCCTGTCCCTCCTCGGGGTTTTCTTGTATGTTCATTGTCCCGAAACGCTCCGCCAGTCACTGAGAAAGCGCTCGATGCCAACATCGGTCAGCGGGTGCCGTATCATCTGCATTAATACGCTGTATGGTACCGTGGCAATGTGTGCCCCCGCTTTGGCAGCTACCACACAGTGTAGGGGGTGGCGGATGCTGGCGGCGATTACCTTGGTGCTAAACTCATAGTGGTTGTAGATTTCAACTATTTCTTGTACCAGTTGCATACCGTCATGGCCGACATCGTCCAGTCTGCCGACAAACGGGCTGACATAGGCGGCCCCGGCAAGAGCGGCCAGCAGCGCCTGGTTCACCGAGAAGCAGAGTGTCATATTGATGTCTACCTTTTCCTTACTCAGAACTGACGTTGCCTTTAGCCCGGCGGCTGTGACTGGTATCTTGATGGTCACGTTGGGTGCCCAGGATGCCTTGACACGGGCTTCCTCAATCATGGAATCAGTATCTTCGGCCAGAACCTCGGCGGAAACAGACCCGCTGACGATGGAGCAGATGGTCTTGATAACCGTTTCATAATCCGCCGTAGCTTCCTTTGACACGAGGCTGGGGTTGGTGGTAACACCACTGATTATACCCAGACTGACTGCTTTCCGTATCTCGCTGATGTTAGCTGTATCTAGAAAGATGCGCATTTGCGTTTTCACCTGAACGTATTAACTTGTCCTTTTGAGTATTACTGTGAAAGGGACAGCGATGGCTGAGCCCCCTCCCGTAGTACGTCTTTGGCAGTACCAACGAAATCACGAAACAGGGGATGGGGTCGATTGGGCCGGGAACCGAACTCGGGATGGAACTGGCAACTGACCATCCAAGGGTGGTCGGCTAGTTCGCAGATTTCCACCAGCCTATTGTCTGGCGACAGCCCACTGAAGACCATTCCCTTTTCTTGTAGCGGGGCGCGAAAACTGTTGTTGAATTCGTAACGGTGTCGATGACGTTCCTGAACCAGGCACTGGCCGTAAGCCTTAGCGGCACGACTGTGGTCGACCAGTTGGCAGGGGTAGTTACCGAGGCGCATCGTCCCGCCCATTTTCTCCATATTCTGGTCCGGCATCAGGTCAATAACCGGGTAAGGGGTGGTTTCATCAAATTCCGTGGAGTTCGGCCCGTCTGAGTCAAAGACGTAGCGGGCAAACTCAATCACCATGACCTGCAGCCCCAGACACAGTCCCAGGTAGGGGATATCATTAGTTCGGGCGTAGTTGGCGGCCTTTATCATACCTTCTATACCCCTGACACCGAAGCCACCGGGGATAATAATGCCCTGAGCGGACCGCAAAGCCGTCTGGACATTATCCTCTTCCAGTTCCTCGGAATGGACCCAGGAGAGATTGAGGTCCCTGTTATGGAACAGAGCAGCATGGTGCAGTGCCTCGCGCACGGAAAAATAAGAATCCTGTAACCCGATATATTTACCTACCAGGGCGATATTCACCGGTTCATGGGGCTCGTTGAGGCGATTGACCAGTTCCTGCCACTGACTCAGGTCGGCCGGCTGTGCTTCAATACACAGCTTGTTGACGACCAGTTGCCCTAGCCCTTCTTCTTCTAGGTGCAGCGGCACTTTATATATGGTGGAAACTGTCGGCAGAGGGATGACAGCCTCCCGTTCGACATCGCAGAAGAGGGATATCTTGTCCCTGATCCCTTCCGGTATCGGTAGGTCGGCACGGCATATGATGATGTCCGGCTGGATACCGATACGTCGGAGTTCGTTAACACTGTGTTGTGTCGGTTTCGTCTTTAACTCCTTGGTAGAGTTGAGGTAAGGCAGCAGGGTGACGTGGACATAGAGAACATTGTCACGGCCGACATCGTTTCTCATCTGTCGGATAGCCTCAAGGAAAGGCTGCCCCTCGATATCGCCGACCGTACCCCCAACCTCGATAATGACCACGTCTGCCTGGGACTGCTCCGCCAGCCGCATGAACTGCTCCTTGATGGCACCGGTGACATGAGGTACCACCTGGATGGTACCGCCGAGGAAACCGCCGCGCCTTTCCTTGGCAATTACGGCACTATATATCTGGCCCGAAGTAACATTGGAGTCGGCGGTTGTATTGATATCGACAAACCGCTCGTAGTTACCCAGATCAAGGTCGGTCTCGGCGCCATCCTGGGTGACGAATACCTCGCCGTGTTGGTAGGGTGACATCGTTCCGGGGTCAACATTAAGATAGGGGTCAAGCTTTTGTATGGTCACGGTAACCTGACGACTCTTGAGGAGGGTGCCGATTGAAGCGACAGTGATGCCCTTACCTACAGCACTAACTACACCACCAGTTACAAAGATGTACTTTGACATACAGGGAAATAAAATGTCGGGTAAAGAAGCAACCTTGCATTAGGAATATATGCGGGGCACGTGGAGCCACAACAAGTCTTTTTGATTATAAAAGGATAAATGTGAAATTGTCAAGTATTATGTGTGATTAGCTTTCACATTCGCTGTTAACGCACGACTCTCCACTAAGGGCTACCGTCCTATTTGTCTCGATTGGCTGGTGGTGCTAGTATAGAAGGCATGGAGCAGAAACTGAGGCAAGCCCTCACCCGGAGGCAGAAACTTCATATCTCCGACCCCCACCGGGTGTCATCGGCAGTGCTGATACCGATATACCGAAAACATGGGCAGCCCCATATTCTTTTTATCCAGAGGACTGACCGCGTGAGAGACCACAAGGGCCAGATATCCTTCCCGGGTGGGGCCTACGAGGAAGGGGATGAAAATCTGCTCCAGACCGCACTTCGAGAATCTACTGAAGAAGTTGGGATAATGGCGGAGGATGTCGAGGTGCTTGGAGAGCTCGATGATTACCGTACAATCGGTTCCAATTATGTGATATCTCCCTTCGTTGCCGGGATACCGTGGCCTTATCAGTTTAAAGTGGATGAGTGGGAGACGGAGGGGATTATCGAAGTCCCTATCTCGACGCTCCTCGATGAGAGCAATGTTCGGCGGGATAAGGATATCCTCGAAGGCGAGGAGATTGACCAGTACTACTACCATTATCAGGACAAAGTAATCTGGGGAGCTACCGCGCGCATACTTAAGCAGCTCCTCGATATCTTGGCCGACGTCCCCCAAGACGAGAAACCGTAGACACTCGCCTCTGGTCTCTGGATACCTTCCACTCCCAATACCATCACATCTACCGTGCCAGATGACATATTGTGCTCGTTGGGATATTCTTGCTATAATAGGGGCTGCTTTGTGAGGGTAGCAGATCGTTCAGGCTCATCGCATGGAGACAAACCGTAGTTATGGAAGAAGAGGTCAAGCGGCATTGGTCTAAGAAGGAACTGGGGCTGGGTGCCCTGGCTATCGTGGCTACCGCTGGCCTCTGTGTTGCCGCTGTATTATACAAAGATGAGCTGACGAACACAGACTACCTGGCCAGATTTGGTCTGCTGGGTGTACTGATAGTCTCCTTTATTGCTGGCAGTACCTTCAGCGTAACCGCCATTCCAGTCCCATATTGGCTGCTGGTATTCACTCTACCGGGTCTTATCGTTGATGACTACGGTGTGCTATCGCCGGTGTGGGTCGGTTTACTCGCGGGCCTGGGTGCCACCGTAGGGCAGTTCATTACTTTCATGATTGGCTATGGAGGCCGGACTTTTTCTGAGAAGATTACCAGTAAATTCAGTAGCCGTTTCTATGATCGGGGAATAAGGTTCGCGGAGCGGCACGGCTCGCTGGCTGTCTTTCTCATGTCCTTTATACCCAATCCTATCCACCTTCCGATGACAATTGCCATCGCTGCCCTCCGTTATCCTCCCTACAAGTTCTTACTTTTTTCCTTCCTGGGTACCGGCCTTAAAAGTCTGGTGATTGCCTTTTGTGGCTATTTTGGATTCAATTCTCTGTTCTCTTGGATAGGAGTGTGAAGATGGAGGAGGCAAGGTGGTGCATGTAGCCCTGTATGTAGTCTTGGCGATACTGGCAGCCATAGGCATCTGGCAGCTTGTTATATGGATGATTGAGATTCAGGACAAGAACCGGAAATACCGGGCGGCCAATAGTTATGCCCGGGAGAGGGCCAAGCCACTGCTGGTAGTCCCTAGCCCGTGGGGCGTGAAGCCGGCCCGTCGCTGGTTCAACAAACCGGCTCACGGTGGCGGTGACGTTTGCCTTGACATTGACCACCGTGCGGTTTATGGTCATCCGTGTGCGGTGGTTGGTAGTGTGACCCATATCCCTTTCTCGGATAATACCTTCGGGGCGGCTTTTGTCAGCCACCTCCTGGAGCATATGCTGACCACTGAGGATGCTGTGCGGGCGCTGGATGAACTCAACCGGGTGGCCGAAGCGGTTTTTATTGTCTATCCATACCGGCAGTCTATCGCTGCTTGGGTAATACCCGAACACCACCTCTGGGTATGGCAGAAGGGAGACAAGACGTATCTCAAGCAGAGGGGTGTATCTGGTAGCGAAGAGGTATGCCACGGTTGAAAGGGTAACTGAACATGGTCAGTGATGAAGCGGTTTTGCAGGGAGAGATTGACCGCCTCGCCGGGCGGTTTCTGGCGCGCGACGATAAAAAACGTAGCCAGTTCGTAAATTGGCTACGGGATACTCTCAGTCAGGCTCGGGATAAAGAATTCCTCTTGATTCATAACCCTGGGGGCTGGGGGAATACAGTTCTTAAGGACTGTCTGGATTGGGAAAGAAGCATCGTCACCGGTGTCACCAACACCATGGATGAACTGAAGCGGACCTGGACTCTAGTCCAGTATTTCCGGAGCGGTGATAATTTCTGGCGGCACATGCAGGATATTAAAAAAGAAACGCTTTTCTTTTTTAAGGGAGAGTCCCTGCAAGCGAGGATACTGGCAGCCATGTTGGGATTTCTCACCGACCATCTTCGTGACTTAAAGGTAGTATTGATTGGAGCTAGTCAAGGGGCTGCCTTCAGCAATGCTGTAATACGCGAACTGGATGATTCCCCGCAGGTCTACAGCATTGAGTTGGGTATATTTTTCCCGCACATGAAACGTCGCCTAATTACAGGGAGAACGCTGGCGATTGATAGTAATGGGTTGATGTCCGACCCCATGTGTAACCGTGATCTGTGGAGGGGATTCAAATCATATATCACGGCCCCATACCGGTGGGCTGAGTCTCGGTTGCGAGGCAGACCGAAGAAATTTACTTACTGTATTAATGCACCAGGACATGACTATAGCTGGGAGTATCCTGAGGTCCAGCGGCAGATAGTTGATTTCCTGAAGGCCAATTTTGGTAGTGATCAGGAGTAAACCGAGGGAGGTTTACGATGAGGCAAGAGCGATTTACAGAACAGGCATGGGAGGCAATAACTACTTCACAGCAGCTAGTGGCGCAATTTCGGCACAACCAGTGGGATGTGGAGCATATTTTCCTGGTCCTGCTCCGTCAGGAGAAGGGCTTGGTCGGGGATATTCTTCGTGAACTGGGTGTTGATGCTGCTGCCGTGGAACTACAGGTTATGACTGTCCTTGAGGGAATGCCTAAGGTTACTTACGAGGTATCCCAGATATACGCGACACCGCGGATCGGTGCCCTCTTCTCTACTGCTGAAGCTGAGTCAAGACGGCTTCAGGACGAGTTTATCGGTACAGAGCACTTACTAATTGCCATGGCCGGTGAAGAAAAGGGAGAAACAGCTGCCATCCTGCACAGTTACGGGATTGACCGGGAGAAGGTTTATTCTGCTTTACAGAAGCTGCGGGGCGGGCATCGCGTTACCGATGCTCGGGCGGAGAGCAAGTACCGTTCTCTGGAAAAGTATGGCCGAGACCTCACCGAGCTGGCTCGACAGGGCAAGCTCGACCCGGTTATTGGCCGGGAAGATGAGATAAAGCGGGTGACACAGATACTCTCCCGGCGCACCAAGAATAACCCGGTGATTATTGGTGAGGCTGGGGTAGGCAAGACTGCTATTGCCGAAGGGCTGGCACAGAAGATTGCTGCCGATGACGTGCCGAATTCTCTCAAGGGGCACAGGGTGGTGGCTCTGGACATGGGGGCGATGGTAGCTGGCACCAAGTTCCGAGGTGAGTTTGAGGAAAGACTTAAGGCCGTCATGGATGAGGTTCGGCAGGGACAGGGTGAGATTATACTGTTTATTGATGAGATTCACACCGTGGTTGGCGCTGGTGCCGCTGAGGGGGCAATCGATGCCAGCAACATGCTTAAGCCGGCGCTGGCTCATGGCGAATTGCAGTGTATCGGTGCCACCACTTTGAATGAATATCGGCAGTTCATTGAGAAAGACAAAGCCCTGGAGCGGCGTTTACAGCCGGTCTTCCTTGGTGAGCCAACTGTTGAGGCCACGATTGAAATGCTTCATGGGTTACGTCCGAGGTACGAAGCTCACCACAAAGTAAAGATAACCGATGAAGCACTGGAGGCGGCGGCCCAGCTAAGCCAGCGTTATGTCTCTGACAGGTTTCTACCGGACAAGGCGATTGACCTCATTGATGAGGCTGCCAGCAAGCTGCGCATTGATACGGAAAGCGCTCCACCTGAGGTCAAGTCTCTAGAGAAGCAAGTGCATCAGTTGACCAATGAGGAGGAAGCCGCTTCTCAGCGGGAGGACTATGAGAACACTGCCCGGCTTAAGGCCGAACGGATTCGCCTTGAGGATGAATATAACACGGCCAAGGACAACTGGCTCCAGCAGGAGAAAATCAGCGGGGAAGTGACTGAGAATGATATTGCCGAGCTTATCTCCAAATGGACCGGAATACCCGTTTCACAGATGCTGGAGGGAGAGGCGGAGAAGCTGCTTCACATGGAGGAGCGCATCCATGAGCGATTGGTAGATCAGGAGGAAGCCGTTACTGCCATCTCCGAAGCAATACGGAGGAGTCGGGCGGGGTTGAAAGACCCGAGACGGCCGATTGGCAGTTTCGTCTTCCTCGGTCCGACCGGCGTCGGTAAGACCGAGCTGGCTCGTGCCCTGGCCCAGTTTATGTTTGACGACGAGAATTCTATGGTTCGTCTGGATATGTCGGAGTATCAGGAGAGGCACACGGTATCACGCCTCATCGGGGCGCCACCGGGCTATATCGGTTACGAGGAGGGCGGACAACTCACCGAAGCAGTGAGAAGGCGTCCCTATCGTGTAATCCTTCTTGATGAAATCGAGAAGGCGCATCCAGAGGTATTTAACACCATGCTTCAGCTCCTTGATGACGGCCGGCTGACCGACGGCCACGGCCGGACGGTGGACTTCAAGAACACCGTGATTATTATGACGAGCAATGTAGGAGTCGAGCTCATCAAGCGCGAGGCTGCCATTGGGTTCACTGGCCGAAAGGGTGGTGCCGCTGCCCAGAAGCAGGGCTACGAGGACATGAAAGAGAAGGTAATGAACGAGGTCAGGAAGACCTTCCGTCCCGAGTTCCTTAACCGGCTGGATGAGATTATTGTCTTCCATGAACTAACCGAGGAGCAACTGCGACAGATTGTCGAGCTGATGGTCAAGGACCTGCAGCAGCGTCTGGTCGAGCGTAAGCTGGACCTGGAACTGACCGATGAAGCCAAGTCATGGCTGGCCAAAGCCGGTTACGACCCACAGTACGGGGCACGGCCGCTGAGACGGGCCATTGAACGCTACGTGGAGAATCCGCTGTCGAGTAAGGTACTCGGTGGTGAGTTCAAAGACGGTGATACCGTTATGGTTGACCTGCAAGATGAGCAGCTGACTTTCAACGTAAAGGTGGCCAAAGCCAGTGCCTGAGTGTTAGAATATTCCTACGGGGCTGTAGCTCAATTGGGAGAGCGATTGAATGGCATTCAATAGGTAGGGGGTTCGAATCCCCCCAGCTCCACCAGGGGTGACAATAGGCAGAACTCCAAGCGACTCTCTCCTTTTCCCGTCTGGTGGCACCGGCCTGTACTACTACGACGCCCGTTACTATGACCTGGCTATAAGCAGGTTTATCAGCGCGGATATGGTGGTGCCTGTACGATTGGCTATAACCTCAGCTGCTGAACAAAACATCGGAAAGTGCAATCATACTATTCATTGCATTCGGTTGTATTAAATAAATAGATTGCATGCCCTTTGGATATATCATGAACTCCTGGTGGTCGACATAGCGCGTCATGGAAAGAGACCGGCTAATGCTAACTGTTAGTCCCCCGGGCAGCGTGCTGCCTCTAATTCGTCAGCATTGAGTTTGATAAGTACTTTTCGTGCCCTCTTGCGGTCCAACCGTTTAAGTGATGGATTTATGGTCGATTCGACAAGTGTTTTACGTATCCTCTTACGCTCCAAGCCGAATAGTTCCACATCCACAGTTACTATATCTCGCAGCACCGTTTCAATGAGTTCCAGTGTCTTTTTATCAATCGGAACGCCCGACTGAGTGGTACGAACGAGCTCTTTCCTACGTCTTTCAGACAGAAGACCGCACTCCGCCTGGACAAACATCGTATCTGGGATAAAGTGGTAATACTGCATAGCATTCTTGACGAATGAGTTCTCAAGATAAGCGTAGCGTTGTCCGTTCAATGTGATAGCGAGCCCCGTAGGAGGAACCTTTTCCACATATTCTGATGAATCATCCTCCGATTGCTCTTCCCTCTTACGGAATACCCAGTATCGAATAATGAGACGCCCGTTAGTACCAAAAGAGACTATATACTCATTCTGATATTCAACAGATGCTTCTGTAAGTCGACCAAGTACAATATCCATCTGCATTCCCCCTTGTTGCCACAGCACCGAATGTGAACAAAGAAACCTGTTTATACTGAGTATTTGACTTCGTACCAATTCTAGGGCCGGAATCTTCCAGTGTCAATCGCACGTGCTAGTTCTTGAGATCTTACCTTATGGCTGATTGTGCAGTAACAACAAGATGTATTGTGCAGCCTCAGTCCACATAACAATAAGTCAGATTGTTATCATCGATTAAATACCGGAATATTTGTTTATCTTGTAACGCTATTCGTCTATGGATGAAAAGAAATGTAGTATTATTTCCTGACGGTAACTGTTGTCAAGAAACGATAATTGCATGCAATTAAATGCAAATATCAAAACAAGAGTGACTAGAGTTACATAAAAAGGTTACAAGAATATATTAGTCTGAAGTAGAAGGCAGAATAGAATCAATATCGACACAGCCAGCTTCTATTCAAAGTTGTTTATAACCACAAAATATGTGATGCAACAGTTAGAAGTTGTGATACTTTCTACTATTGTATCGTATAAGTAGAAGAAGTGACATTACGGGAAAAATGGAAAGAAAGTAAATAACGGGGGGCCAATTGCTGAAGCAAAAACTATTCTCGATAGTATTACCATTAAGTGCAGCGATACTCACTTTATCTGTCATGGTAGGTTTCACCAATCAACCTGGTAATGTTCAAAATGCCAGTGAGGCTCGAGACGCTGCGTTGTCGTATCTAGAAAATCGATATACTGATAACGTGCCAGGTACAGGTTTAATATGGCAGGAATATAACACTACTCCTGAAGGATTGATCGGATCAGAGACTATAGAGTTTATCTCAGACCTGTGGATGATACAGGTTTCCTATCCCATAGTCCTCGCTGAGAATATGGTTTTTGATGTGGTCCTTCTGAATATGGAATCCGGCTGGTATTGGGAAGGAAACGTAGATACTGAAGGTACTGTGACTGAGGTTAGGGCTCTGGAGCAAGTAACAAAAGAAGGGAGTGAACAAATAGCCCTTGACTTTGTTAGGAGTAGTCCCACCTATGTATTTGATGGTATTGAAGATACTTTAGAGCTAGTTGACAGTATTGAAGTCTCTATTCCACTCACTTGGATGTTTGTTATTGAGTTTGAGAGTGCACACGCAGGTTATGGTGACCGTACTGGTAATATGCTTGCTGAAGTGATAACCCCTCACGAATTATCTATTGCAGTTGAACAGGGAGAAATAGCGTATGCCTCAATTGATAACGTATGGGATATGATAAATCAAGAGGAATTTTCCGATCCCATAGATCCTGATAATGTTATACTCCGAGAAGAATCCGATATTACCGGGATCATCACAGAAATCGATCCTGTCTGCAGTGAAACCATAGACGGGCGAATACTTGTGGAACTGGAACAACCAAATAACACCTCAGACAAATTCTGGGTGACCATTGAGAAGAATACACCGATCTATGAATATAACGGGCAGGATCATTACACGGTAGCGTTTGGTGCATTACAAAACGGGCAAACCGTAGAAGTATGGTTTAAAGGGCCTGTCATGGAATCATATCCGGCACAAGTAAAAGCTGAAGAGGTATTAGTTAGATCGTTGATAGACTATGATAGCCTCGTAGATAGCCTTCGTTCGGCCGGAGCTACAGTTGAGCATGAAACGTTACCGCAAGTAATAGTTCAGGACTTCTTCTCGGTCACAGGACAGGTATTTAAAGTGAATGGGGAGGAAGTTCAGGTCTTCGAGTACAGCGTTCAGGCAGCAGCCGAAGAGGAGGCGGTGCTTGTATCAACTGATGGTAGTTATATAGGTACCAGTATGCCGTTTTGGGTTGCTCCACCCCATTTTTATCAAGCTGGTAGAATAATCGCGCTATACGTCGGTGAAAACTTGGCGGTAACAGAAGCACTTGAGACCGTTCTAGGCACACAGTTCGCAGGTCAACAGATTCAAACTAGTTTACCAATACAAGATGAAACAGCTATCTATGCTGCTGTAATACGGCAGCTTGCGACAGAAGATGATACATTCGGGGGAAATCTTAATCCTGACACTCTTTACGTTATCAAGAGCACGGACGATAGTGCCGGGAATACAGTTGAAGGCCAACCATCAAATACACATATGATTACAGAGACCATGCAAGATGAGATTTCCAGAATGATAAGCGACCTAAACATAGATATTGTATGGGTTAACAGGTTTGGAGATGCCGAATTTGAACAATCTAATCTTGAAGTGAAACGTGGTAGGGCGATCATTACATTGGGAAATATCTACCTGAAAAAAGACGGCTCAGTCCAAGTGGCAGGAAGCATTTACATAGCGAATCTAGCTGCAGGTGGCACAACATATGTCCTTGAAGATGTTGATGGATCCTGGGAGATTACTGGTCGTGTCGGTCCAACTTGGATGAGTTGAATAATCTTGTTTATGTAACTCGATCAAGAGGAAACTCTACTGATTGTGGTATTGGGGCTAATTTCCATGTACTCGAAGAAAACCCTTCTGATGCCGTTCTGCTAAAGCTTATTGTCCGGCGACATCGGAAGCTGTTTGGTAAGAGGTTAAAGGAATTGTTGGAGAACGTGGTCTCTACTCAAGGTAAACTGAGAATTAGCCGGCGGGTAATAGGTCCAGGCGAGTTAGTATATTGACGAAAAGAGGACGACTCATGAACAAATATCTTCGAAGCTCCTGGTGGCGCACTGCTCTGGGTGTTCTAGTGGTGCTGCTGGTGACCGTACTGTCTACCACAGCTTGTAGTACAAATACATCAGATGTGGTTTTTACGGATGATGAGGCTCAGCTGGTGGTAGTAGCCAGGTTGATTGATATGGCTCAAACACCCGAGGCTAAAGAATATATAGGGATACTGTTCCCATCTTTAGCAGAAGGCGACTTTGTCGAGCGTCACGAAAATCTTGAAGCGTATAAATATATAGTCGACAGGTGGCCATCTAATGCCAGTGAAGCATTTAATAATGCCCTGTGGTTTAACGCTGATTTTGATGAGCATTTTGCTTCGTTCAACAGGCCTACCTGGGTGATCTATGACGATGGTAGTATCCTTCCTCAGGGAGGAGCTTTGCTAGTAGAAGCGGATATAGAGAGACTGAATAGGGATAGGATTCTGCATTCTCAGAATACACACAATGCATATGTAGTATCATCGGATCTGAGGGCGATACCCATAATAGATAGTAATACCGGTCTAACTGTAGGTCAGGCCTACAACGGGTTTGCAGTTCAGCTAGATTACGTTACGGATGGAAAAGCGTATTTTACTATCAATATATCTGATCCTTCCGCTCCGACTAGCGTGGAAACAATGGAGTTTTATATCGCCGCTGACTATATGGAGAAGACATATGTCGAGCCTCAGTATGTCCCTGCAATCATTTCTCTCGACATGATTCTCATAAAACCAATGGCTGGTATCAACTTTTTTAGTGAGGGGCAACAGCAGGTCATTGCCCGTTTCGATGATGAAGTTGGCCCGATCCGATTTATACAGAATGTTCAGGATGGTTTCCTTTTCACCCTTGGTATGAACCTTGTTTACGTTAGTGAAATAGACGTAGAACTGATCACATACGATGACTAAATAGAAGTGTGATTATTTGATACTATACCCCGAGATATTCTGGAAAAGATGGGCATAGTAATAATTGGCTAAACGAATGAAGCTAAATATACTTTTAGTAGCAATAATAGTACTGGGATTATTTTTTGTTGGATGTTCTAGTACAGACGAAAAAGGACTCTTGCAGGGAAATGTGCTCATCGGTCCCATAACACCGGTTGAGCAACCAGGTCAGGATGCAGTCCTTCGATGCGATATTTACGATGCCAGAAAAATAATGATTTACGACAAGAGTGGTACCGAGCTAGTAATGCAAGTGGACATTGAATGCAATCAAGAAGAGAACTACACCAGATACAGAGTAGAACTGGAACCTGGTATTTATACAGTTGATATTAACAGCATAGGTATCGATTATAGTGATGATGTGCCTAAACAGGTGGAAATAAAGTCTGGTATCACTTTTAAATTAGATATTGAGATTGATACAGGAATTCGCTAGTGACCTGCTCAAACAAAGAATACGACAATTTAAGTAAGAGTTACGGCATGGAATAGCTATTAAAACGGCTGGATAGATATCTCTTATTCGTTCAATCACTCAATCGTCTACTTTGATTTTCCAAGCTTGCGGTGATATTCAACATTGACTTAATAAGCAACTCGACATTCTAGTAAACTGTGAGGTAACTAACTACTAGGATGTCACTATGAGAATTCTTCCTCCTGATGCCCCAGTTCCACCACCGGGGCTAAAGTGCCTGCTTAATGCTTTTTACCGGTTGCTCGCGTGCTAGATGAAGAAGCCCGGGGCTTAGCCCCGGGCTTTTCTCCTTATAAACTCTCGGCGTACTCTCGCCAGATATCCCAGACTGGCACCTGTTTCCTATCGGGGTCCCAGAGACCGAGCGGTTTCCCTTTAGTCTTCTGGTGGAGAGGCAATTTCTCCATCTCCAGTGCTACCTTCTCCAGCCAGAATGGAGTGTCGCCCAGATAGTGCTCCATGACGATTCCCCTCCTGGTATACATAGGCATAATGTGGAGTACTGCCATGGTGCCGACACCGGCAAAAACCTGGTGGGCGCGCCAGCAGATATGCTCGAAGGCTTCGCTGCACCAGGCCTTGGCCATGGCTACCTCCATGTCCTGCCCCGGCTGGCCAAGCGCCCAGGCTGCATACTGGGTCGCATACCGGCAAGCATCCTGGCGGATAACAAGCTGGACACAATGCTCCTGGACATGCTGGTTAATGCCGATAGGCATATCGAACTGTATTCTGGTCTTGGCGTAATCAACCGTCAACTCCTGGATTCGATGACCAGCACCGACCATCTGGGCGCACAGCAATACTGCCCCTGTCGTGATAGACTTGAATAAGGGTGCCCATCCGCCGTTCAATTCACCGACGATGTTTGACTTGGGGACCTTTACCTTGTCGAAAACGACCTCGCATTGCTTGTTCCGGTTGGCCAGGGTATCCAGTAGCTCATAGCTAATCCCAGGACTTTTGGCGTCTACCAGAAACAGGGTTATCCCTTCCTCAGGTGGTCCGTCATCCTTGGTCCTAGCCACACATAGCAGGTAATCAGCAATGTGAGCATCATGGACGAACAACTTGATACCATCGATGACATAGTCATCGCCATCAGGAGCTGCCTTGACAGTTACTCCTTCGGGGTCCCAGGCCTTACCGTCCCAACTGGATTCGGGTTCGGTCAAGGCCATTGCCAGAATCAGTTCTCCGTTGACTATCTTGGGCAGTAACTCCTGCTTCTGCTCCGTACTGCCAACATCCAGGATAGTGTGCCCACAGAGCACCACGGTGGATAGGTGAGGGCTGGGGAATAACGCTCTCCCAATTTCTTCGTGAAGGACCATCAGGTCTATCGCGTCACCACCGGTACCCCCATATTCCTCAGGAATACTGATTCCCAGCCAGCCCAGTTCTGCTATCTGGCGCCATAGCTCTGGGGAGTAGCCTCTCTCATCGGTCTCTATCTGCCTGACCATGACCTCAGGGCATTCCTTCTCCAGGAAATCGCGGGCCATAGTTTTTAGCATTTCCTGGTCTTCGCTAAGTGCAAAATCCATACCCTTCTCCTTCTACAATTCTTCCTGCTCCTCGTCTCACGTCATCAACCCTGTCTAAGAGCCTCGTTTATCTGGACGTTGAATTGTCTTGGTATCCTGGGCAGACCAAGACCTCTATCGGCAATGACGACTCTGCGTATCTCTGGACTGCCCGCGGCATGGTGGGCATGCATGTATTCCCAGGTGCGTCCCGGTCTCCCATGGTATTTCGCATATTTCGATTTCTGTTTGAGCTGCGTGTACATTCCGAAAACGCGTCTCATATGCTCACCATCAAATTCCTGCCAGAGTCTAGCCCAGAGCGTGCCCGAGTTATAGTGCTGTGGGCCCAGCTTTTCTCTCTGGCTCCTGTGCCAGGCGGTATACCAGCCAAAGAGGAATCCCAGATGTTGGTGGACGGCCATCCTTGCCAGCATGTCCCGTGCCTTCGGGTCTTTATAAAGCGGTTTATCGTTCAGCTTTTCCTGCCGGGCGTATTCCATAATCTTTTCCATGCTACGCCTGGCGCCCAGTCCGCCGCCAGCTGCCCTTTCAAACTCGAAGGTAGTCATGGCAAGATAGAAGCCCCGGTTTAACTCACCTACCAGGTTCTCCTTGGGTACCCCGACATTGTCATAGAAAATCTCGTTTTGCTGTGAGCCGCCCATAGTGGGTAATGGTCGGTAGGACACACCGGGAGCATCACCGGGTACCATGAAAATACTCAGCCCGCGATGCTTAGGAGTAACGTCGGCGGTTTTACACAGCGTGTAGAGCCAGTCGGGTTTTACGCCACCGGATATGAACGTCTTCTGCCCGTTGAGAACATATTCATCGCCGTCAGGTACTGCCCGGAGCTGCACATTGGCTTCGTCCGAACCGGCATCGGGCTCGGTGAAAGCCTCGAAGGCAGTTATCTCTCCCCGGGCTATCGGTGGGACCCACTTCTCTCTCTGCTCATCAGTGCCAGCAGCCAGGATCGTTGGTGCCACCAGTGACATAGCCATTATGCCTCCCCAGCGTGCTCCCCAGTACGACATTTCTGAAGCAATCGCTGCCTGCTCTATGGCGCTTAGGCCCATACCACCGTATTTCTTGGGCCAGCCCGCCGTCGGCCACCCCTTTTCCACTCCCTTCTGGTGGAACTGCTTCCAGAACTCCAGTGTTTCTGCTTCCTGGAAGCGTCCCGAATATTCCGGGTCATAGTCCTCCGGGATTTCATTCATACAGAATTCGCGCATCTCTGCCATTAGCTTCTTCTGCCCTTCGGAAAATCCGAATTCCATATATACCTCCTCATTCTAGTGAGTGTGCGACAAGTCTCTCTGACCAAACTAAATAAAACTGACGATGCCTCCTTTCTCTTTACACCCATAGACGGCACAATATAGCTCGCTTGCATGTAACTTGTCAATGTAGCGCGCTTGACTGGAATAAACGTCTTCTCTTTAGATGAGAGTTCGGGATCTGTCCAGTAAGGCGGCGTTACTGGACTCAAACTTCTTATATTCGGTATACTAGAGCAAGTGAATTTGAAGGGGAATAGGCAGTGATGTCAGCTCAAGGGCAGGGAACATACCGGGAACACGTGGTAGAGGAATACATTATTACCGAAGAGCCGTTCTACCTCCCGGTAAAGGACGAGGTGAAGCTGTTTGAGGCTGCTTACTCCCAAAAAATACCGGTTCTCCTTAAGGGACCCACAGGATGTGGTAAGACAAGGTTTTTGGAATACATGGCCTATCGACTAGGTAAGCCACTCGCTGTGGTAAAGTCCCGTTCCCGGAAAGCCGCCTCTTCTGACGGGCAGCGGGCAATTCCCCTGATTACTGTTGCCTGCCACGAGGACCTGACGGCCAGCGACCTTGTCGGCAGGTATCTCCTTGAGGGTGAGTCTACGAAGTGGATTGACGGCCCGCTCTCCAGGGCAGTCAAGGCTGGCGCTATTTGCTATCTTGATGAGATAGTTGAGGCAAGGAAAGATACCACGGTCCTGGTCCACCCTCTCACCGATCATCGCCGCATTCTGCCGGTAGAGAAAAAGGGCGAGGTGATTGAAGCTAACGATGGTTTTCTGCTGGTAGTTTCGTATAATCCCGGTTATCAAAGCACTCTCAAAGACCTCAAGCAGAGCACTCGCCAGAGATTTATCGCCATTGAGTTTGACTATCCCCCACTGGATCTGGAGACGGAAATCATCAAGCATGAGAGTGGCGTTGTAGAGACGCTGGCCCACGACCTGGCCCGGCTTGGTGAGAAGGCGAGAAACCTCAAGGAATACCATTTGCAGGAAGGGGCAAGCACCCGCCTGCTAATCTACGCCGGGAAACTCATTGTACAGGGCGTCGCACCACGGCGAGCTTGCCAGGTGGCGGTAGTCTGGGCTATCTCAGACGAAGCTGAGGTCCAGCAGAGTATCGAAGAGGTTGTTTCCAGTATATTTGAGTAGGCCAATACGACTGAGAATATAGGCCACATGACAGACGACAGAGACACCATCTCGATAGAGCAGACACTTGAGAACTTTCCACCAACGATTGCCGACGAGCTTCGCGCGGTAATGCGACTGGTGCCCCGTTCGGTGCATATCCGCCTTTTAGACTTGGCCGAAGAAGCACTTGGCCTGTCCTCCCCTGCAGTATCAGAATTCCTGAGAACCTGTCCTTTTGTGATAGAAAGGGCTGGTCCCGCTGGTTTAGAGTCCTGGTGCCAGGAAGGTCTTGAACTTCTTCGGAAGAGCGAGGGGAGCGGAATTGAGTATTTCCGCCTGGGAACGTTCAGGAGTGCCCACCTGCTGGAGAAGCTTTCACCCGGGGTGGAACTAAGTAGTATTAAAAAGTTAATAGAAACCTACTGTTTGGCGCTGATTGGTGGTAAGACTCCCGTTCTGCCTGCGGAACTCCCGATAGACCGTCACGCCATCTTTCTGCCGGAGTTCGTTGACAGGTATCCCAGTAAACCCGAGAACTTCACCTGGTACAAGGTGATGGCTACCCATCAGATAGGGCACTTTGAATTCGGCAGTTATGAATTCAGGATTGACAAAGCGACCACGCTTTGCCATAACCTGGGTCTTTTACACGGTCCCGTTGATGGGGATGATACCACAACTGACCTGCTGAGATTTTTAAATCTCTTCGATAATAGCAAGCTGGCCACCGATATATTCACTATAGTAGAGGACAGTCGTATTGACTTCCTCACCAAACAGAGGTATCGAGGTATCGGACAGGATTACAGCAGGATTCAGGCTGAAGCACTGAGCTTGAGGCCGCCCATCACCTCGCACTCGCTCAGAGAGGCTTTCCTTGAGATTATGGTCCGACTCAGCCTGCAGGGTTCGGGGAAATGGCTGGTTCCAGCGATATTGCACGCCCCGCTACGACTTGCCAGCAGGATTATGGACCGTGTGATATCGCCGGAAGCGAGTATAGAGGACAGCACCGAAGCAATGATACACCTTTACCAGCTGGCCAGCAGGATACCTGCCAGCCGTTCCCGGATTGACCGGTGGGAGGCTATTGAGCTCAACAGTAATGGTGACGAGCCTTTCACATCCACTCTCAGTGACATCGATGAAGTGCTAAGAGAGCTACAGTGGGATGCTACTGATGGGTCGCCACACTTTAGTCCGGCGAAGGTAGAGTACCGGGGCATTTTCAGGCTTGAGCCTGCTCACGAAATCAGAGAAGCGGAGTCGACAGGTGTAGAAGAAGAAGAGACAAAATATGCGTCTTCACCGTGGCCGGCGTCGACGGAAACGGTAGAGATGAATGACGTTCTTGATATCGGCGAGCTGGCAGCCGCGACTGATGATCCGGAAGAGACTCATGTCTTCGGGATGAACGCATTGAGTGAGCAGGATACCCCATTTAGTGAGGCTCAGCCAGAGCAGGAAGATGACAGTAACGAGGGTGAATCCCTTACGGTCGATAGCCCTCTCTCTTACCTTTATGACGAGTGGGACTTCAGGGCCAGCGATTATCGGTTAAGGTGGTGCCGGGTACGGGAGATGCCGTTAGCGGAAGGTACTCCCGACTTTTTCGAGGCTACCCTCGATGAGTATGCCCGGTTGGTCGCCGAAATCAGAGGGCGATTTGAGCAACTGAATCCCCGGGCTCGTCGCAAGGTTAAACGACTCCACGACGGTGAGGATTTCGACCTCGATGCGTTGGTGGACTTCGTTATCGGGAAGAAAGCCGGGCATGGCTCGGATGCCAAAATTTACTGGCGGAGGAATAAGATAGAGCGGGATGTATCGGTGGCTTTCCTTCTGGATATGAGTTCCTCCACAGTCGAATACATCAATAGGCTACAGAGAGATTCTATCGGTCCGGTATTTGCCAGCGACTACCGGACCTATTTCGAGTGGCTCCAGTCCGACCATCAGGGTAAGCTCAGGCCAAAAGAGTTCAAACGCATCATCGACCTCGAGAAGGAGAGTATCGTTCTGCTGATAAGGGCATTGGAGACAATCGGTGACAGCTACGGAATCTACGGTTTCTCCAGTCACGGGCGGGAAAACGTAGAACTCTACATGATTAAGGACCTTGAGGAGGACTTCTCCGACCGGGTAAAGAGCCGGATTGACAGCATTATTCCACAGCGGGGAACGAGGATGGGACCGGCTATCCGGCATGCTACCTGGAAACTTGAGCAGCAGGAGTCCAAGGGCAAGTTCCTTTTCCTCATTAGCGACGGCCGACCCGAGGACCACAGCTATGGTCGGGAAGGGCTTGAGAAAGAATATGCCATCCACGATACGAGGATGGCACTGCTGGAGGCCAGGCAGAAGGGGGTAACCTCCCTGTGTCTCACTTTCGACCAGGAAGGGCACGACTATCTCGGGACAATATGCGGTGATATGCAGTACGAGGTGCTGGCTGACATCGAGTCACTACCAGCATGCCTTCCAACCCTCTATGGGTGGCTAACTACATAGCCTTTTTTGATACTCGTAGCTCAGCCCATAAGGCATTCGGGCGTTGCCTTTTTGCCGTATACCCGTACGGCCGCCATCACGCCGAAAGATCACCTAGGGTCATGCCGGATAAGGTATTGACAACAGCCCTCCAAAGGACTACAATCAATCCCCCAGTACAATTCTTAACATACATCACTAATACCCGACCATGCCCGACCTCTGAATATAAGTCGGGAGGTGGGTGGTGGAAGATTAAAGGGCATTGGTTAACCGTTTGGTTACGGTGACTAATGCTTTTCTTATTGTTGTAGAGCCTCGTTATGACATTTGGTTAGACGGAGGTAACTGTCATGGAACTCTTAAGAAAAGCAAAGGAGACTCTTCGGGACACTACGAGGGAAGACTTGTGTACTATGCTGCAGTCTTTGGGGGTACAGGCTAGCTTATCAGAGCGAGGACGAACAGAAGAGAAGGTCTTCGGGCGTGGGTCTAAAGGGATAATTGATATTTCGAAAGGCCCTATTAAGTGGATCTGCGTAGCTTATCGTGGGGGAGAAGGGGGACCCGGCGGTAGTCACTACTTCATCTTTGGAGTGCCTGATCTCAGGCTCACGTCGGATTTCTTAAAGCTGAGAGTGAAATCATTTTACAAGAAGACATTCCCAATATTCGGCGCTGTCACTGAGACGTGTTGGAAAGGAAATGACATGGGTTCAGGACTGATTGACCGTCTAAATGGTGACCTTTCGCTAGCATATAATAAGGCGCTAGTTGACAATATTAATATATATACCAACAGCGACCACATGTGTTGGGTAATAGTGATGTACAATCAACACGATATACTCAAGAGAGACACTGCAGACTTGAACTCATTATGGGGGTGTTGCCAAACGATGGCACAGCACTTACTCGATTCGCGGTTAATAAATTATTGATGAGGATTATGAGGGCGTGGAGAATTACGTAAAGGGTACCGGAATTGTCAGAGTGAATGGCTTTAACTGGTGCTCTTTTTGTTGTTTAGGGGAGGTGATGCCTATTCCGGGCTAAGCTAACTGTCGCCTTCTGCTTATCCAGACGCTCAGGACGAAACCCACCACCAGGTAGATTATCATGGAGACAATCATAAGACTGATATCGGGACTTTTGAACCATTGGGATGGGATATTCATGCCTGCCATCGGGAATCCTTCCAGGAACAGCTCGTATCCGCCGTAGACGGTGGCGATGCTGTCCCCGTTGGTCGACAGGAGAAACCAGTGTGGCTTATCGGCCATAATGAGGATACTGTCGACAATCGCAGAGACGACCATGATGAAGACGAGCGTGATAACGGTAGCACCCATTGCCCCCTTAGATATCGAACTGAAGAAAAAGGTCACCGACAGCACGCTGCCACCATAGAGGAGGCACAGTCCAAATGACTTGGCTGTCTCTACCGGGACAGTGCCGTATATTATCAGGAGGGAAATAGATACAATCACGTATCCCAGAACGATGAGCAATGCCACCGCTGCCAGGCCGGCGAGATACTTGCCTGTCACCAGCGTGATTCGCCTCACCGGATTTGTGAAAAGTATGAAGCCGGTCTTACCTTCAAACTCACCGGCGATAGCGTCTCCGGCGAAGAAGACAGCCCCGATCGTCGCCAGGCTCGGCCCGATTGAAAGCATGGCAGCCATTACCATGACGTTGTCCGGGTAGCCTTCCTCCATCAACAGTGGCACAGCGATAAGGACGGCCGCCTCCACTAGAATCGTAAGCCCAAGAATGATGTACAGCCGTCTTCTCCGAATGTGTTTCAGGAATTCGTAGCCGGTAACCACCCTCAGCTTTTCGAACTCGCTCAAAGAACCTCTCCCGTCAGCTGCAGGTAGGCGCTCTCCAGCGACTGGTATTTCTCTTCCAGCTGGGTAATCTTGTCGTAGGCAAGCAGATGACCGCGGTCTATAATGGCGACCTCTTCACAAATCTGGGCAACCTCGACGAGCTGATGCGAGGCAAAGAATACCGTCTTCTCCCTGCCTACTTCTTCGATAAGCTCCCGGAATTCGACCACTCCCCTGGGGTCGAGCCCCAAAGCCGGTTCATCCAGGATAAGGACCGGCGGGTCATGCAGCAGGGTCTGCGCCAGGGCAAGGCGCTGCTTCATCCCCCGCGAAAATTTCTCTATCCTTACGGCGCTCCATTCTTCCAACCTGACAAGCCTGATTACTTCCGCTATCCGCTGTCTTAACTCGTCACCATTCATTCCCCGAAGTCTGCCGAGGTAGCTGAGTGTTTCTTCAGGCGTGAGGTAAGTATAGAACTCCGGCGTCTCGATGATGGCCCCTATTCGGGAAAGGGCCTGCACCGGCTTCTCGGAGACACTGATACCATCGATATAGACCGTACCGGAGGAGGCACGAATAAGGCCGCACATTATCTTGAGGGTGGTGCTCTTGCCAGCACCGTTGGGGCCGAGGAGTCCGACATTACTATTCTCGGTTACACTCAGGCTCAGGCTATCAACAGCGAGGAATTTGTTGTAGTACTTGCTCAGGTTCTCAATGACGATGGGTTCGGGCATTGTATAAAGTTTCCTTAATCTCCTGTGGTAGCGGCCAAGCTACCTTCATGTCTACGCTCGCGTGTACCGGTTTCCCACTGGCTATGTTAAGTCCTTACTCGGAGATTGTCAAGGAACCTAGACCAGCTACCCATGGTACCATGGTAACTTGACAATCCAGGACTTGCACCATAGACTATGGGCACCGATTCAGCACGGAGACGTTCCTCATGAGATGTCCTCGGAGTTAGTAGGATTATGAAAGCTTCCAATCGGTTTGTAATCATTTCTGGGAGTGCCATCGGGATTCTGGTAGTGGTGGCCGTAGTGTTGGTCCTGACTGTGGGTGGGGGAAGCACCACTCTGTTACCGGAAGATACGCCCGAGGGCGTGGTGCAGAGATTTTTCCTGGCCCTCGAAGACGAAGACTACGAGGAGGCATACAGCTATCTACACTCGACAGTTCGTGCAGAGAGGTCCTATCAATTATGGGTTCCATCGATGAGCTGGTACCAGGAAGAGCCTGCGTGGACAGTCACATTGGGAGAATCTTCGGTGGTGAGCTATGGGGCCACAGTGGAGGTTACATACACTCGTTTCTACCCCAGTACTCCTATTTTAGACCTTGTAGATCCGATACGTACTCGACAACTCATTTTCCACTTGCAGCAAGAAGGAGACTCATGGGGTATAATATCGCCTACTGGTTTGTGGTTCCTCTTCTAATAATTAAATATCTAATGGCAGAATAAGGAGAGTCAGATGAGCACTGTCAGGAGGGTCTTTTTCTATACGGTCTCCCTGGTTACTCTGGGTATGTTTGCCGCCGGTGTCGGCATCCTACTGCGCCTCTGCCTCGACATAATCGTCAGAGAGAGCACCTTAACGCTGGCTGGGAGGTGGAGCTTTGACAGGGGGCAGCTCAGCCTTGGTCTGGCTATGCTGATCATAGGTGGAGTCCTCTGGTTCCTGTTCTGGAGGGCCATCCAGAAACAGGTCTCCGGTAACTCCGCTGAGATAGGTTCAGCGATACGCAAGCTATACCTGAATATAATTCTGTTGGTGGCAGCACCGATAGGCCTATCCGGCGCTGCCGGTTTCTTGGACTGGATTATGGCCGGTGTGCCGCTCAGAGGGTTCCCGTCGGGGGTACTGACCGTGTTGATTGTAGCTGGTGGCATGTGGTACTACCACTGGCGGGTCCAGGAGCAGGAAGGACAGCCTTCAGCCGCTGCCAGGACATTGAGGCGCTGGTATGTGTATGGGTTGTCGGCTTTCAGCTTGGGGGCGTTAGCCATGTGTCTAATCCAATTTCTCGATGCTGCCATCTATCACCTGCCGGTGTGGGGACATAGGAGTATAGGTGAATTCTGGGATGGGGGTGTCCAGGGACCCCTGGTCTGGATATTAGTCGGTGGTTCTAGTTGGTATTTTCACTGGTTCCGCATGGCCAGAGGTGACGCAGATTCTACTCTACGCCAGGTCTACTTGTATCTGCTGGTCATAACCGGTAGCACGATCGCCGGGCTGGCAGCACTGATAACCATCCTGTTCGCCTTATTCGAAATGGCTTTCGGTGGGGTGGTTGATATTGCTAGTACTGATTTCTTCTTCCTGAGCTGGACAATTCCCACCATGGTTGTAATGGCTGTTATCTGGGTCTATCACCAGCGGGCAGTGCAGGAAGAGGTAGCTCAGGTGCAGCAGCAGCGGCTTTCAGCCCGACGGGTTCTTCACTATCTTATGTCTTTCCTCAGCCTGGGTGCGCTGATTACGGGACTGATACTGTTGATAGGGATACTCCTCGACCTCTGGATCAGGGCAGCCAGCGGTCCAGCCGTGGTCACGTCACAATGGTGGCAGAGCCAGCTCAGTCTTTCCCTGGCGTTGATATTGGTTGGTATGCCTATCTGGATGTATTACTGGAGAGGTGTGCTGCGGCTGACGGATGAAGGGGGAGTGGCGGAGCGGGGAGCGAGGTCACGGCGCGTTTTTCTGTATGTGGTTTTGGGGATAGCCATGATAACACTGGCTGCAGACTTGGTAAACATTGTCTATCAGTTAATTAATGGCCTGCTCCAGGGGACGTTTGGCGTAGAAGTCCTGCGAGGTGCCAAGTGGAGTCTGCAAACACTTGTCATACCGCTCCCCGTGCTTGTCTACCACTGGCGTATTTTACAGCAGGATAGACGTTCCGGGGCCGAGACAGTTCAGCTGCGCAAGAGAGTTACTATGATAGCCGATGAGTCGGCAGCGGACGTGGTCTCCAGGATTGAAGCTAGGCTTAATACTCGCATACGCCTACTACGCCAACTTGGGGAATCACCTGTGCCTGTCCTGTCTGATGGGGAGATTGATAAGCTGGTCAGCGATATACAGACAGCTCCTGGTGATAAGATTATGCTGGCGATCACGGTGGGCGGGATTGTAGTGCTGCCTTACGAAGACAAGTAATCCTTGAGGTTAATCAGGACTCGTGCAGTCAGTGTCATCCAGGTGTGCTGTCAGGCACAATCTTGATGAGCAGCGACCGGTTTCTCGGGCCGTCAAACTCGCAGAAGAATACTCCCTGCCACGTACCCAGTACCAGTCGGCCGTCCTCCACAAACAGGGTCTGGGAGCTACCAGTCAAGCTTGCTTTGATATGAGCGGGAGAATTACCCTCCAGATGACGGTAACCACCGTGCTGAGGCACCATTTTGTCCAGTTGTGCCACAATATCGTCGACAACCGATGGGTCGGCATGCTCGTTTATGGTGATTCCGGCGGTGGTATGCGGTACAAAAACGTGGCAGACACCGTTTTTGACACCGCTGGACGAAATCGTATCGCGGACCGTCCCGGTGATATCCTGGAATTCAATCCCGCCACCGGTCCTGATGCTAAAACGGTATATCACGATACACTCCTTTAGTCGCCTGCAAAGACCATTACACTGCCGTCGGAACATGTAATGCGTAATTGACCGTCATCGGTTTCATAGCTCTCGACCAATATCAGCAATCGTAAATACTGTTGTTCCTGCTCCATGACACCTTCCGGCTCCATGCAGGCCATCTCTGTGTTCCCCACTGCTGGAATGGAAAGCTCGCTGTTATCAGCCTCATAATCACCGGAATAGTAGTTGCATCCTGCCGACCCACTTACTTCGTGTGTGGCACTACTAAAAGATGCTGTGATTGCGGAACCCTCTATTACCAGCCGGATATTCCCTGGCTCGCCAAAGGACTCCAGAACCCACTCTATATTCTCAAAGTCAAGCGGTTCGTCCTCGGGTTCGTCGTCGAAGGTCATCGGTTCAAATTTACATGCTACAAATACGATAACCAATAGAACCAAGGGTATAATCAACGTTTTCACCAGATTATTCATAGTAGCCTCCTCCAGGATTACGTTGTCCGGCAGATTCACAGTCTAGTCATTGTACGTCCGGTTGTCAACGTTAAAAGGCCTGACAGATTTCTGCCAGGCCCTGTCGGTTCAAAACCTGATGTCAAAACAAATAGATAGTTCAGCTCGCTGCTATCATGTCATCCTCTGACTCCACCATGGAGGGTTCGGTGAGGCCATTCGCGGTGAGCTCTACTGTAATGGTGTTCTGTTGAGAATTCTTCTTAGCTTTTGGCCATAGCCTCAATTTTGTCTTGTCTGCAGACCCCCCGTTTAGCCGACCCGGTATCACCCTGTTAACTCTTGGTAGCGACAGCAGTATCGGGAACAGCTTAATGGGCTCATCCAACGAGAGACTCACCATAGTTGTCTTCTCATCTACACCGGATTCTGCCCGAATCCGGGCACCAGGTATGTCACTCATTCGCTGCCTTAGTTCCTGCATCCATGATTCCTCAGCGCCACCGGTGATTTCCACAGTTACTTCACCGCTGTATGGATGGATGGTATCCAACAGACTATCATTTTCACTCTCTACACTATCCTCTTCGCCATCCTCAACGTCATCCAGTTCCTGTTCGTCTGATTCTTCCAGGACTGCGGTTGTTATCTCAGGAGTCTGCTCAAACGCGTTCTTGCTCTCGCTCAGATTTGACAGGCTCGCCTCAAGGCTCATCAGGCTCTCTTGCAGATTTGCCAAATCGAAAGCTGGTTCCTCCTCAGACTCAGCATCTTCGATCTCACTTTCGTCGGCAGTGTCAATGGTGTCAGCCACCTCAACCGGCAGTTCGGACACTTCCTCGCGAACTTCAATACCCGAGTCTACCTGATAGTTATTTCCATCCACTGCATCCTGGATATTCTGATGAATTTCCGCCAGATTGGTAGCGACCATTTCTCTGGTTCTTTGGAAAGCTTCCCGCTGGATTTCTTCGGTCCTGGCGATAGCTTCCAGAAGGACCGAATGGATATCATCAACAGAGGCAACGCAGCTCCTCGTTGTTTGGTCCAGAATCGCGGAAACCTGCTGCCTTACCTCCTCGGTTGCTTTGGTCCTCTCACGCTGAACTTCTAGTTTAGCCTGTGCCTTGGCATGCTCTGCCAGCTGTCTGGCCTCCTGTATCGATTCCTCCATCGTTTTGGCAACTGACTGGAAGGCAGTGAATTGGTTCAGTCGCTTGAAGGCAGCTTCGCTTGAGCCAGCAGTCGTCTCCAGGAAATTGGCGACCTCTTCCGGGTCGAGTCCGTCCTTGACGATACTGAATTCCCGGCCAAGTAATTCGATGTGCTTACGTCGTGCCTGTTTTACTTCCTCTGGCGCATTGGATGAATTGTTTTTATCTTTTGAACCTAATATACCCATACTTGTATTCTAGGTCTGGTCACACCGAATTTGAATAGTACTTTCGACCCAACGCCGATGGCCAAAGGTACCACCCTGCCATGAAATCGGGTTAAGAGCTTTGTAAAGCAAACACCGTGTCCATTAGTCTACCGTGGGATAGTGGTATAATGGTGGCAGACAGGCTGGGTACTGTATCAGGTACAAGGAGGTAAGGTCTTGGAGGTGTTCGTAGAAGGCAGGAATTGCGAGATTTCCGAGGTAACTTCAAGCTACATTCAGAAGAAGGTCGGGAAACTTTCCCGACGGCTACGGAGCATTGATATGGTGAAGGTCGAGATAACCTCCGAACCAACCAGGGAAGCTGATAAAAGGTTCGTCGCTCAGGTAACGGCCAGTGTACGTGACACCCTTCTCAGAACCGAGCAACGAGCCGCCGACCTGTACACAGCGATTAACTCTTCTGTGGATGCGATGGAGGGTCAGGTCGAACGGTATAAGGGCAGAAGATACGATACAAAGAGGCGTGTCAACCGTTCCAAGAAGGAGGTTCTCGCGTCCAAAGAAATCCCGACCACGCTGGTCCGGACAAAACGCTTTCCGGTCCAGTCTATGTCCCCTGAGGAGGCGGCAAGCCAGATGGAACTGCTCGGTCATCAGTTTTTCCTGTTTGCTAACGCGGATAGCGGCGAACTCAACGTCGTTTACCTGCGGAAAGATGGCAACTACGGCTTAATCCAGCCTGTGCTGGACTAATACCCGAGGGGGTAAGAATTATGGATCCTAAAGCCTTACACAAGATAGGTTATGGTCTCTATGTAGTTACTTCGAGAAAGGGAGAAAAGCTCAACGGACAGATAGCTAATACGGTGTTTCAGATAACCTCCGAGCCGCCGACGGTCGCTGTGAGCATCAACAAGAGCAACCTGACCTGGGAGTATATCAATGAGAGCGGTGTCTTTGCCGTATCCGTCCTCTGCCAGGACACGCCGCTTGACTTCATCGGGCGCTTCGGGTTCAAGTCGGGCAGGGATATTGATAAACTCGAAGGCATCAACCATAAGACAGGCCAGACGAAAGCGCCGATTGTTATCGATAATGCCGTCTCATACCTTGAAGCCGAAGTAGTTAATAAGATGGATATGGGTACCCACACTGTCTTTGCCGGTCGGGTTGTTGACGCCGAAGTCCTCACCGATGATGTCTGCATGACCTACGATTACTATCATCAAATCAAGCGTGGGACTACACCCAAGACCGCCCCCAGCTATGTTGCCGAGGAGAAGAGGGTAGAGGCACCAGGCTTGGAGAAGTACCGATGCACTGTTTGTGGGTGGGTCTACGATCCTGAGTTGGGAGACCCGAACGGTGGTATTGCTCCGGGGACTCCGTTCGATAAAGTACCGGATGATTGGGTGTGCCCGGTCTGCGGGGCCGCTAAGAGCGCCTTTGAGAAGATTTAAGCGGGTTCAATTACAGGCACAGAAGCCAGTAGTTCAGTAAAATCCGGGAGGTAAGTAGACACTGTCACTAAGCACTGACATCAAAGAATACGCCCTGAGCCTTGGCTACGACCGGGTAGGTTTTACCACCGCTGACAGCTTTCCTGTTCTACAAAGAGAATTGAACGACCGTTCAGATATGTATGACTGGGTAGTATCACTACTACTGCGGAACGCTGACCCCACAAACGTACTACCTGAGGCCCGTTCGGTAATGGCGTTTGTCTATGACTACTTCAGGCACTCTTGCCCGAGGAGATGACAGGTAAGGTCGGACGGTACTACCTCTCTTGGGGCAGTGGCAATCCACCTTATCCTATTCATCGGGCACGCAATGTCCTACTGATTGAGTTCTTAACGAATCAGGGTTGCCGTGTGGGGTGGGGATTACCAAGCCGCCCCTCGGCTGCCCGCGCCGGAGTAACCAACTATGGTAAAAACTGCTTCGCCTTTGTCGAAGGTATCGGCTCCTTTGTCAGCGTCGTTTCACTGGTGATAGACAAAGAGCTTGAATACGATACACCGGCATTAGACGTTAATTGTCCTGAAGAGTGTACTCTCTGTATCGATTCCTGCCCGACCGGAGCACTTTACGAGCCACTGAGGATGAACCCTCACCTCTGTATAGCATACAATGCGTATGCTACGCCGGGGTCAATTGCCATCGAGGGGCCAGAGGTGTTACCCCTTGAGCTGAGAGAGAGCATGGGTACCTGGGTTTATGGCTGTGATGTCTGTCAGCAGGTATGCCCCCGCAATCAGGCTAAGCTCAAAGCAGAGCTGCCACCGAATGCGTTTCTCGAATATATGGCTGATGATTTCCAATTGGAGAAAATACTGAATATGACTGATGAGCAGTTTAGCAAAGTGTCCAATTTACTGATGATGAACTACATCAGTGACAAACGCTACTTTCGTAGAAATGCGGCGGTGTCTCTGGGGAATCAGGGCAGCCAGGAGGCTGTGCCAGCACTGACTGAGGCAATGCAGGACCCCGATGAGCTGATTCGGGGACGTGCTGCTTGGGCACTGGGCAGGATTGGTGGCAGCCAGGCAAAAAGGGCCCTGGAATCGAACCTGTCCCGGGAAACATCTGAATACGTGATTGGAGAGATAAAGACCGCCCTAGCGATGTCTTAAACGAGAAAGAAGGGATTATTTCGGTGTTACCTTTCTTCTATGACGCCAGTCCCTGAATATATTCGAGGACAGGCTGCAGGTTTTCTTTCTTTACGGCATCCCGATTCCTGGACCCCCATCTACCCGGCACCTTGAAGTACTGGATTTCTTGCCTGATATTTTCAGGAATCTTCATATAGGCGGCTACGCTCTCGGCGTCCTCTGGGGGTACCAGGCCCACTACGAGTAAGATAACCTTCTTTTCCTGTAGAATAGGCCATTTTTTCTTCAAATATCCCCGAAGGCTTATCCAGCCCGCATACGTGCCAGAGCAGATTATTACGATAT
The DNA here is from genome assembly GCA_020342155.1 of Dehalococcoidales bacterium. GTDB lineage: Bacteria > Chloroflexota > Dehalococcoidia > Dehalococcoidales > Fen-1064 > W589. The sequence goes on along the minus strand of CP070842.1, from coordinate 1,161,062 downwards.
CGTACTCTATCAGCTTTTTATCACGTGCCTGGCGTGGTTTGAAAAGGTCCGAGGACTCGATAGAGTCATGCATCCACTCTGCATACTTGCGCGTCGAACCGAGAAAAGACCGGTATATAATCGCTGTTCTCATAGGCCTGCACCCCCCGCCTATTAAATTACGTCCAGTATAGCCATCTGATAAAGCAGAAGCAACCTGAACCTATGGAGGTAATGTAAGTTCCACTAAACTGGCCCTCTTGTCCAGTAGATTGGTACTTTTGGTACTTCCCCGGTGCTGACAATAGAGTCACAATTATTCAACATCTACAGCCCCTACAGGTGCGATACGGTGGTGGGGTTACTGGCGCCGACGGCAGGTATTGCAATGTTATGTTATAATAAGATACGTGCCGGGGGACGGTGCGACTACATCGCCGGCTAAGGGAGTTTTTCCCGAGCCAGTTAGGGGGGGCGTACGGAGGTGTTTAATGGCAAATTGTCCAAACTGTGGTCTGTCTACTGTGCGGACCAAGGACTGGGCTTGCCAGTGGTGTGGTTACCCGCTGGTCTCAGGGATTTACGGGAAGACATCGAAAACATTCGCCGAGCTTAAGCACGAGAGAGAGGGCGAGGCGATCACTACCGCCCTGCTCATTGAATCCGAACCAGCCACAGAGCCTGAACCAGAAACGAATCAGGTTGCCGAAATCGAGGCAAGCACGGAACCAGAACCCGAACCAGCGCAGGAGACTACCGATGACACGGCTGTATCGGAACCTGCTCTAGAGGAAGAGCCTGAACCCGAGCCAGTCATGGAGCAAGAGCCCACCTCGGAAGAAGAGCCCGAACCGAAAGCAGATAAGGAACCTGAGCCGGTACAGGAAGTAACCGTCGCCGAGTTGTGCTCCTCTTACCAGAGCTACGGCATGGCGGGGCACGATGAATTCAAGGACAGTGTTTTCCGGGTAAGAGGCATGGTCGACAGCGTGGTAAACAAGGATGTTGTTGGCCAGTACCGTGTTGCTCTGACCGACAACGAACCGCATCCCCTTGGAGAAGTCTACTGCAAGTTTGGCAAGGATGATGCGGCTGAGCTTAACCGTCTCACTGTAGGCCAGGAGCTCACGGTCGAGGGCAGGTACGAAGGTTTTGTGACAAACATTGTCCTGACGGATTGCGCCCTCGTTGGCTAGGAGCCCAGTCCTGTTCCCTGCTCAATCAATCCCCTCGGAATACACCGCAGAGATTCAGTATGTGTGTGGCGTACCCGTGTGGGTTTCGCGCCTGCAACACTTGCCTTGAAGTGCGAAGTCTCTCATTTATCTTTTTCTTTAAGCGGCGTAAACAGGATAATCAGTGAGATTACTGCCGCAATTGTAGCTACCGGCCAGAACTCTCCACCCCAGCTTTCACCCTGACTCCGGATAAAGTCCACCGCCACCCCCAGGATTGGCGCTACTATCATTGTGGCGACTGATTTTGCCTGGCTTTCGATAGATAGTATGGTGGCGCCCTGTGTCTCGCTGGCGAAGGCGTCGAAGCGACTTACTAAAATAGGCCGCCAGAGATTCTGGATGAGAGAAAGGACGATGAAGCCGATTATTGCCGCGTAGTAATACTCGAACACCAGCAGCGGAATGAGTGCCAGATAGAGAACGGAGACCACTTTCCAGAGCAGGCGGCTTCCTCCCTCCTCCCCTCCGGCATAACTGGCCAGCCGATGGGAGCTCCGGCTTGCGTAGGCAGACAGGAGGTTTAAAACCACGAAAACAACCCCTATCATAATAGCGCCGCGGCCTATATCCTCCAATCCGACGAAAAGAGGAATCAACAGCGCCATATTCTGCACTATGGGCTGGAGATAGTCATGGACTGCCTTATACACTCCCTCGAAAGACATTGACTCTATGATTAGGCGGCGAAGTTCGCGGACTGCCACTGCCAGACGGATGCATTCCCAGAGATGTGCCACGACTTCACGGACGCCTGCTTCGGGGTCGGGTTGGCCCTCCAACTCTTTGGGATAGAACATGAAATTAACCAGCCCTGCAACATACGGGACAATGGCGAAGAAGAAGACCCAGGAGTAGTCATTGGCCAGCAAAACAATAGCGACTGCCAGCACGGTGGAAACCGCTGACCCTATCTTGGACCAGGAGCGGGTGTAGCCGTAGATTTTAGTCTTTTCGTCGAGCCTTCCTTCGATGCGGAGCCAGGTGAATATCATCGCTTTGTGTGTGCCGGTGCGGAACGCCTCGCCGATAGCGAAGAAAAACATGGCAGGGAACATGTGCCAGTAGTCCTGGCTGAAGCCGAAGATGGTAAATGAAATGATGTAGGAAACAAATGACAGCATCATGCTGCGCCGACGGCCAAATAAATCGGCAACGGCACCGCTGGGGATTTCCATGAGGTTGATAAAAAGCTCCCGGAAGGCGATGAGGAAACCTATCTGGGTGAAGGAAAGCCCCTGCTGGAGAAAAAACAGGATAATAAACGGCTCAAAGTACCGCTGGTTCTTCAGGAAGCCGTACAGAGAAAAACGCCGAATCATTCAGGACTCCCTAACTGGCATGATAGCACCATTCGACATAACGATATATCATTGTATCCAATGAGTTGCCTTCTGTAAACGTGTTGTCTTTGAGGTTAACCTGCTTCCAGCTATGATGTGTCACCGGGCATCCCTGAAATCTTACCGTAGCACAGCAGGTAGTCCCCTGCCGACAAAGTCTCTTCGCCCATGGGGAAGGGGAGTACCGTGTCTCCCCTCTCGATGGCGAGGACTACCACCCCCCGCTCGCCGAGACCGGTGTCCTTTGCGGTCAGACCCGACGGCAGGTCCTTTTGGCCTATCGCCACGCGGGTTACGCCGTATTCACCCGACCGGTGGAGGACTTCTTCGGCCAGCAGGTAAGACTTGGCCCGCCCTTTGCGTATCAGCCTGATGATAGTATTGGTGAGTTTGTTCATAGGCCCCAGCGTGATAAACAGTACTATGGCCAAGACAACGGCGACGATTACTATGACTTGCACCGGGCTTGGGGCTTTAATACCGACTCGCAAGAAGACGAGTAGCACGATAATACAACCGATAACACCCGTATTACCGATGAATATCAACCAGGTAGCTATCCGGCGCCGCCTGGGGTGATTGACGATAGCCTCGGACTCGCTGGTGGTGAAGCCTGTCCCCGTGATGGCCGACAGCACCTGGAAGCGGGCCTTGGTACGCTCCAGGCCGGTGGCCTCCAGGGCAATAGAGCCTATCCAGAAAATGGCCAGCCACAAGACCACCCCCGCCAGCATCAGTGTAATTGCCATAGCTACCTCCTTGTCTCTCCGCCGGTTAAGTCTGTATCAAATCAAACCAAATAGTTATTCAGAATATACAGCATCACGGGATGATTGGGAAGCGGGAAGGTTGAAGGTGCCGGCCTTAATACAGCCGTCTCCCGTTATCTACCAGCCAGTTCGTGTACCCGCTTCAGCACCCTCAGGGCATTGAGCGTGACCCACTTGCTTGACTGGCCCTTGATTTCGATGTTTACCTGGAAGCTTCCATTGAAGGTGTCATCCAGCGTCCATCTCCCCTGGTCGTCCTGCTTCGAGATGACCAGGTCTATGGCTTCCTGCATGCGGGGGTCGTGATAGCCAAGTCGAGTGAGAACCCGTAGAATTTCCAGGGCGTCTGTATGCCACATCCGGGGAAAGCTGAACCTACGCCACTCTGGTTTGCAGACCCTGTTCAGATTGTGGCTCCGTTTATGTACATGGTGGCGCAGGAAATATTCAGCGCCATTCTCAATCGTGGCAACAACCTCCGTACTGCGGGTGTTCGGCGGTATCTCGGCGAGGGCCTTGAGCGCCTTAATTACTCCCATCGAGCAGGTATGGCGTCCCCAGCACCGCTCGTGATTATCGTAGGGCCAGCCCTTTGGCGGTTTGCCTTCGGCGTCATCGAACCTCTGATAGCGGGCAATCCATTCGATGCCATGCTCTACCCGTGCATCCCGGCAACCCAGTCTCATCAGACTCCACACCATGTTCCCGGTGAGGCAGGGGATAACACGGGAAGGGTCTCCGCCGTCTTGGACACTTCCCCGCGTGGAAAAACCCCCGCTGGTCCTGTCCTGGCTTATCTCAAGAATAAAGTCGCAGGACTTTCGTATTCTCTCGTCATTTCCGTCGGCGGCCAGCTCCGCCAGGATGATAAGCTGCCAGACGGTGCTGCGGTACTTGCCTGTGTAAAAACGGTGAGGTGGCTCCCAGTTGCCGCCTTCTTCCTGTTTTGCCAGTATTCGGGGCACCACGCCGGATTCCATGATGGCCTGTCTTGCCTGCTGCACCTCTGGGTCATCCTCGGGCGTGTCCATCAAGTCGACCAGGGTGAAGTAACGCGCCGAAGGGTTATCCTGTTCCAGGAGCCAGTTGGTCGGGTCGGCATTCAATGCGGACTTCCAATCGGCCATCTTTTTCACACCTCCTCGACGGCTTCCCAGGCACCGGTCTTGATGGAGCGGTCGCCCGCGAGGACGACGGCCAGTGTCCTGGTGGCATCGGCGAAATCGGAACGTACCATGTCCGGCTTGTGGCTACGCACCGCTTCTATGAATGCCTGCATCTCCAACAGGTGCAGGTCGATATCGGGGAAGTCCTGCTCGATTGTCTCCTCGCCAATGTGTCCGGTGAGCCGTTTCCGGGCATAGTCAACCAGCAGTCGCCAGTCCGACCCGAGTAACTCGACCTCCCAGTTGAACTCGGTCATGGCGCAGCTATCGACGTGCGTCCCGAGGGTACCACTGGCAAACCGGTATGCCAGCACAATCGTGTCCTCCGAGTCAAGCTCACCGGTATCGGCGAAAAGCAACCGCTCGGCACGGGCGAAGACATTAGTAATCTCGCCTACCAGCAAACGTGCAATGTCGAAGGGGTGTATAGCCTGCTCCAGCAGCGGCCCGCCACTGTGTTTACGCTGCAGGAACCAGTCCGGCACGTCCCGCTTCAGGTAGTAAGAGGTCGTGCAGGCGGTACGGACATGGGTTACCGTCCGACCTTTAATCATCTGTCTGGCCTGCTCCGTTAGCGGAGAGTACCGTAGCTGGAAGCCGACGGCGTTCACCAGTGACTGCTTCTTAACGATGTCGCAATACTCTCTGGCGGTCGGCAGGTTAAGGGCAATCGGTTTTTCCAGAAAGAGGGCCTTGCCCATATTGGCAGCCGCCATCACGGTCTCGCGGCGTACCCCCGGTGGCGTGGCCAGAATTAATGCATCCAACGGAACCTCAGCCAGCATCATGTCTGCGTCGGTATAGGCAGGGACTTTTGCCTCAGCTTTAATTATTTCTGCCTCGGCCTCGTCGACACCGACCACCGCCGCCACCTCAACCCCCTCGATTCGTGAGCAATTTCCCGTATGTTTACGACCCATCGTGCCGAAGCCGATGACAGCCACCCTCAATAACTTTCCTGAGTCTGCCAATTCTTTCCTCTTAACTCTCCCGGCACTCAGTGATTACTTCTCCGAGTGTCTCGACCACCCTGAGGACTTCCTCTTCGCTTATCTCCGGCCAGAATGGTAGTGACAGCACTCGTCCTCCGGCATCCTCAGCGACCGGACACTCACCCGGGGCGTGCCCGTGTTCCTCCCGGTGGTACGGTTCAAGGTGAACGGGCCGGTAGTGGATACCGACACCGATGCCCCTTTTCTCCATTCCGGCAGCTACCTGGTTTCGATCCACTCCCTTGAGCTTGATAACGTAAAGGTGGTGGGCATGCCGTACACCTTCTCGGGTCTTTAATACCTCTACGTGGTCAGACAGGGATTTGAGCGCCGCACCGTACCGGTTAGCCACTTCGAGACGCTTCTGGTGCCTTTGTTCAATCTTTCGTAGCTGGTGTAGCCCTATGGAAGCGGGGAGGTCCCACAAGATGTACTTGAAACCGAGCTGTATCATCGGGTACTCCTGGAACTCTCCCGTCTGGTACCGCGTCCAGGCCCCGGAGGCCATCCCGTGGTCCCGCTGTGACTGAATAAGCTGTGTCAGATTGTCATCATCGGTCACCAGCATCCCGCCGTTACCAGCCGTCATATTCTTGGTGGCATAGAAGGAGTAACAGGCAGTATCCCCGAGGCTGCCGACCTTCTTGCCCCTGTATTCAGCCTCGATGGCATGGGCGCAGTCGCTGACCACCTTCAGGTTATGGCGTTGGGCAATATCCAGTATCCCGTCCATGTCGCAGGGCTGTCCGTAGATGTGTACGGGTATGATTGCCCTGGTGCGTTCCGTTACGGCGGCTTCGATACGGGCCGGGTCGATACATAGTGTATCCGGCTCGACATCGGCAAATACAGGTTTAGCCCCGGTGTATACTATTGAGCTTGCCGTTGACACGAACGTCATCGCGGTAGTTATTACCTCGTCACCCGGACCGATACCAAGAGCGTGGAGGCTGAGGTGCAACGCCGCCGTGCAGGAGTTGGTACCAATGCCGTGTCTGGTTCCCTGGTAGGCAGCAAACTCCCGCTCCAGATGCTCGGTCTTTACTCCGGTACCAATCAGACCGGAACGCAGGGTAGCGACGACTTCTGCTTCCTCCTCTTCGCCGATAAGGGGTCTTGTAAAGGGTATTTCTTCCATACCGCCTCCGATACTCACGTACTTATTAGATGTTACACGTTGGATGTTACTCTACGCAAATAGTGGGGGTTTGAGGTCATTGCAGGGAGAGCCGAATGCGGCTACATTTGCCTGTTCAGGTATTGCTCGTAGAACTCGATGTGCTGGGCTGCTATCGCAGCCCAGCTGTATCTTTCGCGCACGATGTAGCGTCCCTGTTCACCAATACGCTGGGAAAGCTGCTCATCGTTCAGGAGCCTTATGATGGCGGCGGAGAATTCCCTGGGGTCGGCGGGGTCAACCAGCAGGCTGCTTTCTTCCGAGGTAACGACCTCCCGTATGCCGCCTAGTCGGGAGGCCACTACCGGCCTGCCGCAGGCCATCGCCTCCAGGGCGGTCATACCGAACGGTTCGAAGAGAGATGGCAGGACAAACATCGCCGCCTGGCGGTAGGTCGCTACCAGGTGTTCATCCGGGATATAACCTGTGATGTGGACACGGTGCCCCATGTCTTTCTCAGCGATGATTCTTTTCATGTCGGCTAGGACCTCAAGCTCGGTCGGTCCGGCCTTACTCGTTGAACCGCCGCCGATAACAAGATGGATGTCCGGGACTGATTTACACACGAGGTCGAAGGCGTTAAGAAGGAGGTCGTGCCCCTTATTGGAGTCTATCCGGCTCAGGCAGAGGATATATCTGTCCACCAGCCCGATGTCCATACTTGCTTCCTCGCTTTCCATTGGGCGGAAAGTATGAATGTCTACTCCTGGCGGGATAACGGTGATATCATCGGATGTGAACCCGTACAGCTCTCGGAGTTTTTCTCTCTGTACGTCGGTAGTGACTGTTTGTGCCCTCACCGACCTGAAGACTCGGAGTTCTTCGGCTATTCGGTGACTGAACCTGAACTTCTTTTCCATTTCTACCGGGTCGCCGCCCATCTGTTCTTTCTTCCAGGCTCCTAGGGAATGGGCTGTGAAGAAGGCCGGCCTGTTAAGTGCTCTGGCGACATCGAGCGTGACAATCCCGGCGTCAACATAGTGGCCGTGAAAAAGGTTGTAGTCCAGATTGTGCTCACGGATGAAGCCTGTCATGTTCCCGGCCAGTTCCGGCAGGACATTGTAAATTTCCTCCTTGGGGATAAACTCCCACGGTCCGGCTGGTATCCGGACAATCCTGACGTCGACATTATCAGGGACTGGGTCGATCTGGGGCTTGTCCCGGTCGAACCACCGGGTATAGATATCGACCTTAATTCCGTGTGTGGTCAGGGCTTTGGCCAGTTGCAGCACGTAGACAACTTGACCGCCGGTGTCGGTCCTGCCAAGCTGGGGGACCGGGTCGAAGTAACCGTGGGTGCTCAGCATGCAGATGTTCTTAAGACTGCTTGTCTTCTGATTCATTCCATTTTGCTTCGTAGTCTCTGGTTATGATAATACTGGCTCGCTTCTTCTGGGGCTGGATGATACCATGCTCGATTTCGAGTACTTTTTTGAGAAAGTCATCCTGGGTTTCCCTGGCCCTCTGTCGGCGTGCCTCCATGGTATCAATATAGTTCCGGTCAATAAAAATGTGCTGGTGAGCATGTTTCAGCGTCGTAGTGTAAGTCCCTTCAACGACGACCACCTTGATTCCTTCGAGGTTGGCCGTTTCCTCTGTGATGCGGTCTTCATCGAAGATTACCAGAGGCTTGCTGATAGTTCTCTGACCTGTGATGGCAACCTTGAGGTTCTGGTCAATCAGATCGAGGCGTACCTCGGACATCCCGACGTGACCAATGTCTTTACGCCGCATGTTCTCGTTTGTCTTCGGCGGGTAAACGAAGTAGTCGTCCTGCTGGAGGATGATGCTTTTAATGTCTTTCTGTGAGAGTGCCTCTGATAAAGCCGCAGCGATTTCCGATTTCCCACTACCGGACTCACCAGCGATGGTAATAACAAATCGTCCCTGACTGCTGGTTATTCCGGGAAGGAGCAATTCCAGCGCCCGATGCGCTGCCCTGATATGCCCCTCGTTTATTACGAGCTTATCCCCCTTCACGACACCGCCTGTTCTAACCGTATTTCACCTGATAGTATCATGTGCAGGCAAGCAGGAACAAGCAAGAGTATTATAGCTTTCTTTCCCTGGCTATCTCACTATCTTTTCGAGATGAATGGGAAACCAAAGGGGGACACCCCCTTGAAACCCCGTTCCAAAGGGGTTACACCCCTCTGGACTCCCCAAAACGGTGTGGGGGCAATTCTCCAGCAGGGACCATTCGCACCTAAAAAAGAGCCGGAAGCCGGGGGTACGCACTTCCCTAGAGACAAGGTCTCTAAATGCTGCTGAAGGGGAGTCAAAGAGGGGCTGTGCCCCTCTTTTTAGTTTATTCCCCCTTCCCCGCTAGGGAAGGGGGATACAGGGGGATAGGGCTACCACCACTAAGCAGGGGCAGAGCCCTATCTGAACGGGCACACGTACTTGACCGTCCCGCCAAACATTGGGTATCATAGACGACCACCACCTTAGGTACGACAATATGATGCAGTCCACAGGGGGAGGGAAACCGTGACCATAAAACGTGACTCGGAAAAGGTGACTATTATCCTGCACAGTGACAGCTACGACCGTACCAGCTATGCCCTGACAATGGCTTTAGTTGCCCTGGCCACAGGTATGGAGGCACACATGCTATTGACCCACGGCGGCCTGAGACGGTTTACCCTCGGCCACCTTGAGGAAATGGGTGAAGAGACCACAGCACAATCCAGGAAAGACATCGAGTTCGGTCTGATGACAGGTGCCCTCAACCCTCTGGGAAAGCTGCTTGCCGATGCCAAGGAGCTGGGACTGAACCTGTATGCCTGTGTTGGCGTCATGTCTGCCTTTAATATCCGGCGCGAAGACCTTATTCCTGAAGTGGATGGGGACATCGGCCTGGGAACATTCCTTGAGATTGCCCGAACTGCCGTCGTGAACTGGTATGTATAGCTAATAAAAATGGGGATTTCGTTTCAAACGAAATCCCCTTCAAACTATGCAGCAATAATGCCAGTTAGTTTTAACGAACCTCTGGCAAGAAGTCCATGCCGATGTGGCCTTCTTCCTCAAGCTGCTGGTACTCTTCGTCGGATACCCCAAGGACTTCTTTATAGACGTATTCGTTGTGCTCACCGAGTCGGACCGGTGGCCGGCGAATACTGTTCGGCACTCCCGAAATCTTGAAACCGTACCCCGGGTAGATATGAGTGCCGCACTCCTCTTGGGTAACTTCCTGGAAGAACCCTCGCTCCTTGAGATGAGGGTCGGTATAGGCATCATCTTCGAATATTATCGGCCCGGCGGGGACTCCCTCTTTCTGCAGCATGTGCATCAGGTCGTAGTGGTTGTGGTTTGTGGTCCACTTGCTGATATGTTCGTCTAGCTCGTCCTGATTATTCTCGCGGCTGAGGCTGTCAGTAAACTTCTCATCCTTAGCCCATTCCGGGTCGCCCATAGCGCGGCGTAGTCCCTGCCACTCCTCATCGGAGGTAACGGTGATGTTTACCCAACGGTCTTCTCCCGTACAGCGGTAGCAGCCACAGGGGGCTGCTCCAGGCATGCGGTTTGCCATACTTTCCTGGACACGATTATTCATCGTATAGTCCATGATAGCCTCACCGAGATGGGGCATAGTGGCCTCAGCCTGGGCCATGTCGATGTGCTGTCCCTTACCGGTGCGGTTACGATAGTGCAGGGCCATCAGCACTGCCAGGGCGGCGGTTGCCCCGGCAGCTTCGTCGGCATGATAAACGGTAGACGTGGTCGACGGGTCGCTATCGGGATAACCCCTGAGAGCGGTGTGGCCGATAAAACCTTCCTGGTGGACACCCAGCGCCCGGTAGTACTTATAGGGTCCGGAGCCACCGAAGCCGGGCATGGAGAGCATTATCAGCTTAGGATTTATTTCTTTTAAAACGTCGTAGGTCAGACCAAGGTTTTCCTTGACATGGGGAGCATTACTCTCAAGGAAGACATCACTCATCGCAATAAGCCGTTTGAAAATCTCAATGCCCTTCGGTTGTGTCATGTCCATGGTGCAGCCAAGCTTGTTCCGGGCATGGGCGTTAAAAAGAGTCCAACGGTTCCACGGCCGAAAGCTAACATCTCGACCACAATAAGTGGCTATTCCTCCAGTCCTGACCGGATCAGACACTATATCCTGGTTGGGGTGCGCGGTACCTCCCCTGGTAAGGACCTGAAAGTGCTTGATTGATTCTACGCGAATAACCTCAGCCCCCCAGTCAGCCAGGTTCATGGTAGCAAACGGCCCAGCATAGATTACCGTAATATCAACAACTCTAATTCCTTCTAAAGGCAACTTAACCATCACTAGCTCCTCTCTTCTAAAAGCGTAATACTATCCACAACAACCTCAGATTACCCCTTGCTCCTTCAATCTCTCCAGATCTTCACCAGAGTACCCTAACTCACCATAGACCTCATTATTGTGCTCACCTAATCGGGGAGCCGGCCGGCTCGCCCGCCAGGGAGTCTCGTCCATCTTAAAAGGCGCTCCGGGGTAGGTAAGTCTCCCAGCTACGGAGTGCTCTATTTCCTCCCAGAATCCCCTTGCCTTCCAGTGGGGATCATTCACCAGATCACCGGGATCGTTTATCGGTCCGCAGAGCACGCCGGCCGCCTGACCGGCGGTAATAATCTCCAGCTTAGTGCGTTCGGCAATCCAGGGGTACCAGATGATGCTGAACCGCTCTAGGTTTTCGGGGTCACGCTGCCCTTCCTGAGTGCTGAACCCGGGGTCATCTACCAGGTCAGGCCTATCCATCATCTTGCAGATTCGGTCCCAGAAAACAAAGCCCCCGGTAAGCTGGAAGAAACCGTCCTGGCAGGCATAGATTCCATAGGGAAATCCGGGTGGGTCTATCTCCGGGTCCGGTCTGTAGCTGGTCTCATTGTTATATTGATAGGTGATGAAGTGGCTCATCCGGCGGTCGATAGTGCCTGCCTGGCTTTCAAACATGGACAAATCAACGTGTTGACCGGCGCTCTGAGCCTGGCTAGCAAAGAGAGCCACCATGGTTGATACCGCTGCCATCGTCCCTACCTGGTACTGTATAACGTTGCCTGCTTTCTTCAGGGGATAGCGGTCGAACATACCGGTCTCATTCATGGCACCACCCATCCCATAGATAATCAGCTCCGAAGCCTTGAAGTCCCTGTAGGGGCCCGACTGGCCGAAATTGGATATTGACGTCATTACCAACTTCGGGTTTATCTTCTCCAGCTCTTCGTAGGACAGCCCCAACGACGGCATTACCCTGGGACTGAAGTTCTCCACGAGGATGTCAACATCTCTCACCAGCTCCCGGAAAATCTTCTTCCCGTCTTGTGCCTTCAGGTTAAGAGTGATGCCTCTCTTGCTAGTATTAAGATGAAGAAAGAGTCCGCTCTTGTCAGGATGAGGTTCATTCCCGAGGAACGGACCCATCCTTCTTGCCCAGTCTCCGCCATCAGGCCTCTCTACCTTGAGGACATCGGCACCATAGTCAGCCAGAAGCTTGGTACAGTAAGGACCGGCTATGTAATGTGTGAGGTCCAACACCTTGATATCAGATAACGCTTGCTCCATGTTCTTCTCCTGCTCCAATCAAAATTCCAATACAGGGTCGGTTTCTACCGATAGCCACGAACCTCGGTAGTTTGATGCGGTGATTGTAAGTCCTTTGCCAGTCGAGTGTCAAGGAAATGTGCTCGTTCAGATAGGGTACAGCCCCTCTTTGACTACCCTTTAGCAGCATTTGGAGACCTTGTCTCTAGGGAAGTGCATTTGTGCCCCCGGCTTCGGGCTCTTTTTTAGATGCGAATGGTCCCTGCTAGAGAATTGATCCCACACCGTTTTGGGGAGTCCAGAGGGGTGTAACCCCTTTGGAACGGGAATTCAAGGGGGTGTCCCCCTTGGTTTACACCCTGCTTGCAAAAGGAAAGATGAGACTAGCTGGACTCCAATTCTTAGGTGGCAGGCCATCTCCAGAAGCCTTCGTGTTAGAACTAGGGAACTGTCTCGAATCTAATTAGGTATACCTACCAATGGCACACTCTGCCAGACTGAGTTATCTTGATGATAGGTGAGAACAGTTCTGGCGCATGCCAGTCAGTCTCCGGCGGGTAGCAATGGAGGGTGTAATCGACAGGAGATTCCTCCGGAATTGTCTGCGCAGTAAATCATGTGTGCAGACGTGACGGGGATTTTCGCGTGATTTCATTATCAGGGTCTCGGTAGGGCGGAGGCAGAGATAGACGAGTGGCAACCGGACCTAGTGCTGCTCGATATCGTAATGAATGACCTAGATGGATTTCAGGTGCTCGACCTCATCCGTGAGCACAGTAATATCCCTGTAGTTATGGTTACAGGACGATGCGAAGGGCCTACTCTGCGAAAGGCGCTGAATCTCGGTGCTGATGACTACGTGACCAAGCCCTTCAGTGCCGTCGAACTGGTCGCTCGAATAAAGGCGAAGTTGAGACGTACTGCACAGGCTGCATCCGTTTGGTACCAGGCGAGTTGAGGCGACGGCAGGTGCTGACTAAAAGGGGTTGCCGAAGGGTGTTGCCTAGCCAGGAAAGACCGTGTGCGGAACGAGAAGAGGCAGGCAACGCTATGATTAGAGCCGTTATACGCTTTCAGGATAATATGGTTATGACATTTGATAGTCGTGGCGACCGATTACCTGAGTACCACGGCCGATACGAAGATGTCAAGGAGAGCATCCTCAAGGCAGCTCCACAGGATGCGGTATTCGCCTATGCTTTCACCGATTCCCGTGGTATGAGGAAGGTTCCCAGGGAGGAATGGTGAACGTAGTTATGCGATATTCTGGACTATTTGGGGTTTCAGGACTGTCTCACTTTTTCCAGAAAGGCGTTAAGCCCGGTATAGAACTCAAGCCATGGCTTGCCGGAACGGGGCTCCATGAGGTATGCCTCGGATGGGTGGTAAAGCTGCTCCTCCCCGCAGGGCATCATCGGCAGCAACGTGTCGCTGAAGCCATCCCAGTGGTGGTTGACCGGCAAGCCTGCTTTCCCCAGAGGTGAGTCCAGGGTGGCATCCACCAGGACGAGCCTGCCGCCTATCTCCACCCTGCAGGCGAGGTGATGGCTCATCGGTAGTCCCCCGGTCAGTTTTTTGAGCGGCTGTGGGTAGCTGTCCACAACCTCGGCGTTATCAATCCACCGAAAGGGATAGACAGCGAAGAGGACCAGCAGTCCCAGTCTCTGGAACAGGTTGCATAGCAGGAAGTGCTTCGGCGTGCAGGAGCCCCGACCTAGAGTAAGAATATCTGTGTACCTTTCGGCATCGACCAGCTCGGGGAGAACTGCATAGGGGATATCTCGAATCTTCTCGTAGATACTGATTCGTGACTGGATGGCGTCCTTTCCGCCCGTCCAGTGCTGGAATGTCTCCTCGAGTAGTGTGTCCGTGGTTGGTGTCAATTTGTCTTTCATGGCTTTATCTGGAACGGCTTTCCTTATATCTGCGGTTGACTTCGTGCCGGTGGTCTCAGTAGCCTTTTCAGGACTTGCCACAGGCTGTTAGCCCGACTTACCTGCCTCTGTTGGGGCTCAGTTTCACCGTAGCGGACAGTTACGTAGAGGTCGGTGAGTTCCGCCAGAGGCTCATGGCTATCGGGCGCTATCTGCCCCAACCGCCCCCGGTACTCGTAAGGCGTTTCGGGGTCCCGGCGTCCCATGCCAAAGCGGGATGCCTGTCGCAGCATCCGCCGGTATATCGTGCGGATGTCGAGTGTGTCTGTTTCATCCTCTTCCAAATACCGGCGTGGTACAGTGCCGGTTGGCGTGGCTTCTTTTCGCCTTCGCCAGAGACGTTGCCAGATTGCACTCAGGAAGAGACGAACGTCCGCCATAAGGCTCCCCCAGCTCCATAGTGATTCGTTGACCTCTTCGATGTCAATCCTTGCCCGGGAAGCACGGAAACGCGATACCGCCCTGGCGAGCAGGTAGATGATAACGATGGCGACGGCAGCGAAGAGTATCCACTTCAGCGCCACGATGATGACCTCGGAGATGGGCTGTCCCGGTGTGACCTCGGCTGCGGCTTCTTCTTCGAATTCGAAGTCCGGCCCCATGAATTCAGGGATATTTTTGCTACGGATAAGGTTTATTATCAGCTCGATTACCCAGTACAAGCCGGCAGCGATGAATGCGAAGGGTACTAATATAAAACCGATTACTGTGCGAACAACGTCACCAATAGAGCCGAGCAGGCGTGATAAGAAGGCAACGAACTCAGGTGAGAAGATGCTAGCGATGCCGATGCCGATAAGGACGATTCCACCAATGACGGCTATCAGGATGGGCAACCAGCGACGGTTGAATGATGGTCCCATGTCCTCAGGTGTCATTTGCTGCCGGATTGATTGCAGGTTGATGAGGGCCAGCGAGACCAGGGCGAAGAAGAAAAAGGCAGCTACGTGGGGAGCGACAGTTGTGGCAAGCTCTTCCAGGGAGCCCTCCCCCATGCTTACCCGCCAGACGATAACAAGAAGGACGAAGGAGACGATACCAACCATGAAGGTGCGGTAAACACTGGTCGTATAAAGGGGGGCCCGTCCGTATCTAATGCCTCGCCACCACAGGTAGGCACCGGCCGGTAGTGCGACCATCAACGCGTGGGCCTGACTGAAGTCGAGCAGTACTCCTGAGGCATAGACAAACCACCCGCCGTCGAGCAGCCCGTACCCAGCGTGGTATTCGCTGCGGACTACGGTGAAGACCACTACCAGACTGCAGAGGATGACGCCCCAGCGAATCCGGTTGAGGGACCATTCCCGACTGAGCAGGTATCGGGTAGCGACAAAGCCACCGCCAAGCAGGAAGATAACACCCCCGATACTGAACGGCGCACGCGGCTCTGAGAACAGTTCCGTTTTTCCCAACCAGAGGAACCAGGGATAGAACCAGTACACCTCCATGAGGATGACCGCCACGGGGATAACGACAGTAGCTATCCAGTTCAGCCTCGTCAGTCGTCGTGCTATGACGTTCATTGTATCGCCCTCTGCAAGATCAGTGTTTCCACTTCACGCCAGGGTACGTCATCAGAAATACGGTACGTAGGCAGGCCATCTAGACTGGGTGTTTCTGGCCCGCCTATAATAACCAGTGCCACCCGACGTCCAGCCCGCTTCATCCTGTGCAGGGTAGCCAGCAGGGTCTCTGTCGGCATGGCGGTTATCAGTACCAGGGTACTTCCCCACGGCAGGTTCCGGCTTTCCAATGAGATGAACCGCGATATTGGCATGGACTCAGCCGCCGAGTGAATCTGGGCCAGTGCTTCGAGTATATTCACCATCTGCTCGGTGTGCTGGCTGGGAGGTATCCTCACCGACTCGCCGATGGGTTGTCGCCGCTGATTAGCATACAAGCCCACGCGGTAACCGGCGGTCATAGCATGATTGGCGATTGATGCTGCTGCCATAACACCCAGTTCGAGGCGCTGTGATATCGTTCCCCACATAGGTGGTTTTACGGTACGGACATCAAAGAAAATACCCATATCTACCGAGGTGGTCGGCTCGTAGACTTTGGTCTGTAACTTCCCAAGGCGGGCGGTGGTCTTCCAGTGTATCCGCTTCAGGCTGTCACCGAAATGATAGTCCCGGACGCCCATGGTGAGAATCGGGTCCTGGAAGATATACCTTTTAACGAGAATGTCGCCGAGTGGTTGCTTTGAGGGTATGCCCGGTTGCTCCAGCGGTACCATCTTGGGATAGACGATGAGACGGTTGATGTCGGTAACCTCAATCTCTTGCCTGGAGAAACCGAACAGGTCGCCAGAGCGAATACGTGCTGGCCCGAAGGTGAAATAGCCCCGCTGGTCGCAGTATATCGGGTAGCGTCGTGTCACGCGGTGGTACCAGCTAAGGGAAAGGAGACTGGTCAGGTGTACGCGAGCAGTCTTGTGTGACGAGCTTGTCTTGCCTTTGAGGAAGGTTATTTCCTCCGGCATCTCGTCATCGATTTCTACCCAGGGTAGTGGCAGGAGCTTCCGGTTGGCTACCTCCAGTTCTAGCAGTAACTCCTCTCCGAAGAAGGCGCGCCTGGCACTGAGATGGCGGTGGTACTCAATTCGTATCAGGGCATAGCGTTCCCAAAGTCGGGTAGCACCCCACACCAGAAAGAGCAACAGCGCCACCAGCATTAGTGGTATCTGGTTCAGAATTACGCCGATGAGAAAAAGGCCTCCACCTAGCCACGGCCAGTAACTGCCTCGCATTCCTCACCCTTCCTCAGCTGACTTCTTCTTCGACAGGTACCGGTACTGAGTCGATAACTTCTCTCAGCGCCTCCTCAACGGTGTGGCCGCGTAGGTGGCTCTCGGCTCGGGGAATAATCCGGTGGATCAGGACGAAGGGGGTGAGGTACTTGACGTCATCCGGGACGACGAACGATCTCCCTCTAAGCGCTGCCAGAGCCTGGGCTGTCCGGTACAGCGCCAGCATCGCCCGCGGGCTGGCTCCGAGTTGGAGCGACTCATGCTCCCTGGTGGCATGGATAAGGCGTATAACATAGTCTTCCACGTCATCGGCGACGTGGACCATGTGGCAATCCGACTGTATCTGGAGGAGCTCTTCGGAGGAGACCACCGGTGTCAGTTCCTCCAGCGGGTCGGCCCCTCGAAAGCGGGACAGGATAAGCCGGTCATCTTCGGCTGATGGGTAGCCGATGCTGACCTTGAGGAGAAAGCGGTCGAGCTGGGCCTCGGGCAGAGGGAAGGTACCCTCGAGCTCTATCGGGTTCTGGGTAGCCAGCAGCATGAAAGGCCGTGGCAGTGGCCTGGTCTCGCCCTCGGCGGTGACCTGGAGTTCCTGCATCGCTTCGAGCAGGGCGGACTGGGTGCGTGGGGTCGCCCGATTTATTTCGTCGACTAGGATAACCTGGGCCATAATTGGTCCCGGCCGGTACTCGAAGTCCGCTGTTTTCTGGTTGTAGATATATGTCCCGGTAACATCGGAGGGAAGCAGGTCAGGGGTGCACTGGATACGCCGGAAGCTGCAACCGAGTGACCGGGCGACCGACTTGGCCAGCATCGTCTTGCCGATGCCAGGCACATCTTCGAGGAGAAGGTGCCCTTCACAGAGCAGTGTTACTATCGCCAGCTCAACAACCTCGCCCTTACCAACGATTACCCTCTCGACATTCTCCTTGACCCTGGCCCCTATCTCCTGTATCCGACCGACAGTCATGTCTTCCAAGTTACGTACTCCTGTGATTTTTCCACATCATTATACAAGGCGGGACGATAGATTGCTATGAGGATACGATGGCGGTTTTATTCTTTAATACGGCGTAACTCTATAGTGACCAGGCTCCACTTGTCCATGCAGTCCAGCTCCACCCTATCCGGGTCTCCCCACTCTGGCGGGAAGGCGCCACCAAATTGAAGCATTACGATGTAAGGAAAGACATCATGATACAAGAATCCACATAAGCCGCCGGTGTTATGGGCGCTGAGCTCTATTGTGTCGCCGACTTTATGCCCGGCATTGCAGGTCCCTTTGACTGCTTTTATGGTACCAACTACTCTAAATCCAATTCTTCTCTCAGTCACGTTATTACCTCCTGAGATGATAAACACTTAATTATTGGTTATAGTATATCCTGTTCTCAGACGATCTCTTCATATAGCGTGATTTCAGCACGCCCTGCGAATAAATCACGGGTACTCCGGCCGAACTCTTTAAAATGCTCCGTCTGTCCATGATATTGAAGAGTTTCACGGTCCTCGTACTTTTCGTAGACGGTTATCTTGTCTGGGTTGTCCGCCGCCTGGAGGATATTGTAGGCGACCGTTCTCGGGTCCTGCCGTATCAGGGGTACGACCTTACTGAATGCTTCGATGACATCGTTGCCATTACCCTCGGCAACGTTTAGTTGTGCTATGAGAACTATCATTGTTGAAATTCCTCCTTCTATTTTTTTTAGTAGTGATAACCTGACTAGGGCATGAAGCTCGGACCGCTGGTGGGTCCGAGCTGGGTCTTCAGTTCCGCCTGTGCCATCTCGATAAAATCGCACAATATCGGGCGCGAATCACGCGGATCAATAATATCCTCGATGTTGAATGCCTCGGCGGTACGGAACGGTGAGGCTAAAGCCTGGAGTCTACGCTCAATCTCCTGACGCTTTGCCTCCGGGTCAGGGGCGCTGTCGATCTCTCGTCGGTAAGCGGCGGTGGCGCCGCCCTCGATATGCATCGAGCCCCAGTTGGCTGAAGGCCAGGCCATGCGTTTGAACATCCCGTCAGGCCGGTCGTGGCACTGGCCGGCAACACCGTATATCTGGCGGATAACGAACGTTATCCAGGGCATTCTAGTCTGGTAGGTGGCACAGACCATTTTGGCTCCGGCGCGAACGATACCCTGTTTCTGTGATTCGATGCCGACCAGAAACCCCGGCTCGTCAGCGAAGTAGACCATGGGCAGGTGGAAGGTGTCGCACAGTTGCATGAAACGAATCACCTTCAGCCCGGCGGAAACGTCCATCGAGCCACCGAGGAACATAGGATTGTTTATCATCACGCCTACCGGGTAACCGTTGACCCGTGCCAGTCCGGTGAGCCGGGAGAGTCCTGAGAACTGACCTATCTCAAAGAAGGAGTCGTGGTCGAGGACATGCTCTAGTACGGCACGGGGGTCGTAGCCTCGTCTGCGGTTTCGTGGAATAATAGAGAGCAATTCCTCATCACGGCGGTTGGGGTCATCGGTCGGCTCGGTGCGGGGTGGCAACTCCCAGACATTTTGCGGCATGTAGCTGAGAAAGCACCGGACCATGTCGAAGGCCTCTTGCTCGGTCTCGGCTACATTGTCAATCACCCCGCTGGTGGCCTGTGTCCGCTCGTCACCGAGCTCTTCTTTGGTGATATCGTACCCCAGAGCAGCTTTAACTACGGGCGGGCCGCCGGGAAAGACCTGGCTGATACCCTTGACCATTACACTGAAATGGGAGAGACAGGCCTCGACGGCCGGGAGTCCGGCAACTGAGCCTAGCACTGTCGAGACGACCGGTACCTGGCACAGGACTCGCTGGATGCCATAGGTGCCCGGATTGATGGGTATGTAGGTACGCCCTATCTGTTCAAAGGTGCGGACACTGCCCCCGGTAGCATCGAGGAGACGGACGAAGGGCAATTTCCACTCTGCGGCCATTTTTTGAGCACGGCCTCGCTTGTCGCCGATGGCAGCATCGGAAGCACCGCCACGGACAGTAAAGTCGCCTCCACTGAGCACTACCTTACGTCCGTTGATGGTACAGAGACCCAGCACCGAGTTGGCCGGGGTGAAGGAGGCCAGCTTGTCATCCTCATACTTGGCGGCACCAGCCAGGCCACCTATTTCCTGAAAAGAACCGGGGTCGGCCACTGTCTCGATTCGTTCCCGGACAGTAAGCTTGCCCCGTTTACGCTGCCGCTCGATGCCCTCCGGGCCACCCATCTGGGCGGCGAGTTCCTTTCGGTATTTTAATTCGTCAATCTCTGGTTGCCATACCATTTTTATTCCCCCTTATCTATGTGACACCATGCATTCTATCCCTGCTAATTGGTTACCTGCTTTTCATTCAATATCTATCCAGCTTCCGCCGTAGGCTCCAATCGGGAATACGTTATAAGGATACTCTTCCAGTTCCGTGAATTGTCCGTCCTTATACTGATACAGGCTCTGCTTTATTTCCAGAGGATTGGAGATATAATCGGCTACGCCCTGCTGCCGGATAAACAGGATGCCCCCGGATTTCCATTCCGGTATCATGTTGGCGTATTGAGAATCCAGGACTGTTTCTATTTTGGTATCGATATCGACGATGACAAGTTCCCAGACACCAATAGGTTCATTCTGCCCTCCCGTTTTCAATCTGGAAAAAACGATTTGCCTGTTATCCGGGCTTAAGTCTGGGTCGGCATCGGTGCCGATTGGATACTGCCCGTGAGTACTCTCGAGGTTCGTATCAGGCCCACCGTCGGTTATCTTTTCAGCGTCGGTTCCACCCGCATCCATCAGCCACACCTGCGAAGGCTTGGAGAATAGCGGTAGAGGTAACCGGTTGAAGACAATTTTGCTGCCGTCCTCCGACCAGGCACAATCAAAGTCCATATAGTCATCATCATCGGTTATCTGTACCAGCTCTTTGTCCGCGTCTATGGTAAAAAGATAGTTATGGAATATTCCGTTCTGCTGTGCCGAGAAAACAATCTTATCATGTACCGGGGAGTAGTCAGGGTTGTTTATGGCCGCTAGCTCCAGGTCGTCTGTAAGACAGCCCATCTCTCCAACCGTCAGGTCCAGCAGGTAGAGCTCCGTCTCGTCCTGTTCGTTAATCAGGCCGTTACCGTCCGTGTCCGAGCAGGCAGCCAGGGCCATGATGGTGGTGACGTTCACCACCTGAGCGGTGATGAAGAAACAATCGTTGTTGGTTAACTGAATAACCTGGCCGGTTTCCAGGTCAATGACAAAAAGCTGCCGGGGTGAAGCCAGCCCGCCATCAGGGGCATAAATCTTCCGGTTACATTCGGGGTCATTGATGAAATTCTCTTTTAAGTCATAGTTGTCGTCCAGGCAGTCGATGTCACTGAGTACGTGTCTTATCGAAGTGAAGATGATATCGGCGCTTTCGGGAAACTCTTTGTACAGAATGCCCTCTGGGATTTCCGGTGGTGGCTGTTTCTCTCCTGTTGGGGGTGTGTCCGGGTCCTCCTGCGGCACACAACCGCCGATAAGAATTATTAAAACCAGGAGCGCGAGCAGTGTATTTCTAATAATTTTCATTATTTCAGTTCGGCAATAACCGATTGCCAGACTATATCTGTCTTCCCTTCCCCTCGCACGGATACCTTCTGTTCGCAATTGATGAGGAAGACGCGCGGCATACTCGGGGTGAAGTTTAGTATAGCAACAACGGTGGTGACTGACAAGGAAAGAACGTGCTATAATCACCTGTGCGGTGAGCCTGCAAGCCCCTGTAGCTCAGTAGGATAGAGCAACGGTTTCCTAAACCGTGTGTCGTGCGTTCGAGTCGCACCAGGGGTACCAAATTGTTAAATTCGTGGTACCTTTCTAAGCCCCCAGTATCTCCTTGTGCCTCCGTGCCCTCTCTAGCGAGGGCTGCATCTTCATCTCGCAGAACTCGTTCTACATATCAGGCTAGCGCCAGATAGATGCTTCTTACCCACAGATGCCAGACAATATCGACTTTCCTGAATCCGGCACTCTGTATAGCGCCTAACCAATCTTTGGAGCTCCGCCAATTTACATTTGCCTTTCTATCTGTTTCTTCAAATATCTTCTTAAACTCTGGGAACTCCCTAGGGCGTTTCTCTTCTTCAAGCTGATTGTAGGTAAACTCTACACGAAAGAGATGTACCATTTCAGCAATCTCTTGAATTGTGGGGTGGCTTCCCATACAACTAACAAATACACCCCTGTCCTTGATATGATTGAAAATTTCCTTCATGAATGGAAGTGTTCTCTTATCTGACAGGTAGTGAAGTGTGCCAGACGATACGATAAAGTCATACTTGCTATCAATCTCTGGCATCCAGAAACTGTCGGAGTTAAAGTCACTAACAAAACTTGAAAACCTGTTACCATATTTCGGTACGAGGATTCCTTTAGCAGCTTCAACCATCTGTTCTGACGAATCTACTCCAACCAAGATACTTCGCGGAACTCTATCTAGAATATATGAGGATAGGGTCATCGGGGTTCCCGGGCCGCACCCAACATCGAGTATTTTGGGCTCACCTATCGAATGCAACTGACAGAAGTAATTTACTATTCTGGTGATATTTGCTTGTACATCTTCCTTTTTCTCAGAGAGAAGCTGCTGCTGGTAGTCGTACTTCTGCACTCTCTCATCTTGCCAGAACTGGGTATCTCCTCCAGGGTGGGAGGCTTGTTGGGAATTATTTCGTCGATTCTCCATTGTTGAGGCTCCCGATATCTATAGATAATATTTCTTTCTTTAGTACTATACGGCAACTATCTGGAAGAGGTGTTGAATATAACCGGAGCCCTACGTCCCTAGTATCTCCTTGTGCCTCAGTGCCCTCTCCAGTGAAGGTTGCATCTTAATCCCAATATTATATTGGTTGATCAGGTACGAGCGCCTGTGACTTTTCTCAGCGTTGGCGTATACTCTTGGCGACGACCATCCTCTCCATGGCAGCCTGTGCCAACGGTTCCAATGCCTCCTCCGGGAAAGGGTATACCGACTGAACGTTGACCTCGCACAGTACATAGGTATCCTCGCCAGTCGCGGTCTTCAACCCATACAGGAAATCGGCATCCCAGATAGCCGGAAGCGACTCTGTGTCAATATCAAGCAACCGCTGCATCTGGGGAATCCACTCCGATTCAAGTATGGCTTTTATCACCTGAAACTCGGGTTTCTGCGGCCCGTAGTACAGGCGCGGCGGGACTTCCACATCTTCAGGGTTGACCCCTGGTGGCGGAGCTAAAAGCGCTTTGACAAACTGAAATCCGAAACCGGCTACTCTGTCTTGTACAAGATAGCAGCGAATCATCCCATCTCCCAAACGTTCCATGAACGGCTGGTCGATTAAACAGCCCGAATTGTCGAAGTAGGGCTGACAACGCTGGACGAAGTCACCAAGCCGCATCTCCTCAATCACGCTACCGCGCAGTGCGTGAAGTACCCGCACGGCGATTTCATTTATAGGGGAGGCACTGCGTATCAACTCCACCTTCCACGTGCCATTACCTCCGTTACCGCGATGCTGCTTCACCACCCTCGGGCCTGACGGGAGAAGCCGGAAAAGTCCCTCCGTCAACTCGTCGGGAGTGTGATATAGGTGGGTATCCGTTCCCCACCCTAGGTCACGTGTGCGGTGGAGGACTTCCTTTGTGCCCATCGTCATGATGATGTCGGGATGGGCACTTACCCACACACCCTGCGACACCACGTCCCGTAGTATGGCATCCAGCCGTGACCGGTCTTGGCCTCTGACAATCGGATCCACCCAAACGAGTACACCGTCCAAGTCGATAAGCTGTTTGTACACTTGATCAGCAGCTTCATCCGAATACACCACCGGCTCCCCAACGATTTGACGGGCTTCCAAGGCGTCGAAAACGCCTCTTAACCTGTTCTCTTCGCGAGGTGGAGGTGGCTTTGTTGTATCACCCCGCCAGAGTATACCGATACGTCCGATGGCTGCACCACTGGACATGGTATTGTCCCCCCATTCAGCAGTAATATGTGACCAGGGCTAATGGTAGGGCTTGAAGGGTGTGTTGTCAAGGAGATTACAAGCTTCAGAATTACGGTTGTTGTATCTTTCTACGCCCCCAGAGTCTCCTTTTCTCTCAGCGCCCTCTCCAGTGAGGGCTGCATATCCATCTCGCGGATTTCATTGATGACAAAGTCGAGGTATCCGAGCACATGGGATTCCGTATATCATGCTTGGTCCAGTTCATCATGCAGGAACGCCGAAATGCGACTATACACCCGGGCATCTTGAAGCATAAACATATGCCCACCCTCGAACAGCTCTAGACGGGCATGAGGTATCTGCTTGTGCATTGCTTCGAGATTTGAGACTGGAGCTATACCGTCGTAGCGGCCACCAATGATAAAAACAGGCATCTGGAGTTTGGGAAGGCGATCATAAGTGTCGTGTCCGATACGCGCTTCTAACTGGCGGCGAGCACCTATTTCCTGGCCTGACTCGTTTGCGCCGATCACATATCCTTCTACCATTTGCTCGATCAGTTGAGCGAACCGTTCTGGATTTGCGGATTGCCATGCCGTATCAAGTCGGGTGTCACTGAGTTGCAGGAAACGAAGTGCCCTTTCCCGTGGAGATAGATCAACAAATTCGTGAATCGGGTATGACGACCCTCCTGCACCACCACTACTCGTACAGGCTAGTACCAACCGCTCCACCCGTTGGGGACTGCGTAATGCGAACTCTTGGGCCACCATGCCACCGAACGATGCTCCGATTACAAAGCAGCCTTCCCAGCCAATGACATCTAGTAGGCTGTCGGCATCTAAGGCGTAGTCCGTCATAGTATAAGGGATGTCTGGTTTATCTGTTTGACCAAGACCGCGTTGATCATAGGCTAGGATTTCAAAGTGGGCTGATAGTGGTGAATCAAAAACATTTGGCTTTTGTCTAAGATCACCACCCGTACCACTGATGCAGAGCAGACGAGGCCCTGCCCCGTGGATTTCATAATACATCTGAATATCACGAACTTTAGCGAATGGCATGGTCCTTCTCCTTTACTGAGAGACCCTACGCCTCCAGAATCTCCTTGTGACTGAGCGCCCGCTCTGATACGCTGATATACGGTCGTTTTCTCTTCGCCTAACCGCCTAACATGTTGCTGGATAATTAGGGTTATATAACAATCTACTATTTTGTTACCTCAGTTGTATCTGAGCATGGTACCCCAATTTTCGACCTTATCAAACTTGCTATCAGTTGAATGGAATTTTATGAATATCAGGCTGTTGTCGAGTTCTGGATTATATTCAAATAGTGTCCTATCACCGTATCTTATAGCTTCCAACACGAGCGGTAGTTCAGATTGGAAGATATCATACCGCCACTTAGCCCTACCAAAAACAAATCCTCCACTGACATGACAGTGCACCCTGAATACAGGACCTTCTCCCTCGTCTACTAATTCTGCCAATACTTCATCCCTCATTAGTCTGGTATATAATTTAGAAGTCTTCCGTGTATCATAATCACTACCGATGGAGAGAAAGAGCTTGCCTGAAATATCAGAGTGAGTCAGCGTGTAACGTCTGGGTAACACGAGACTCTCAGGAGTAGTGCCGGTTAAGTACGTTACATGGAGTTTCTCCGGGTTCAACCGCTCCATACTAACCTACTAAACCCTCCAGAACTGACTTATCAGCGCTATAATATACTCTGTCACCAATACGAACCACAGGCCTGCGGACAAGTCTTGGTTCTTTTAACATAAAATCGACTAGTTCACTATCGCTAAGTTTATCTCGCTCCAGACCGAGCTGCTTGAAGCTGGGGCTTCTGAAGTTGAACATCACAGAAGCAGATTTCCCTTGGAGCAACTCCTCGATCTCCGTCCGGTTGAAGGGATTCTTGAAGAAATCACGCTCGTTGATTTCCAGGTTCTTTTGCGAAAGATACTCCTTCGCCTTACGACAGGTATTTCATTTTGCCCAGCAATAGAAGTCGACTTTCATGGCTATCTCTTGATTTTCCTTCCTATACATTTTCGATTCACGATTCACTACAAGTTATTCGGTTAAACCTATTTAAATAGTATTGACCAGATTATACCGTCTAAAATAGCGGTATGGAAAGCAAAATAACTACTGCCGGCGACCGCGAGCCAGTAGGGAACGTTTGGAGTTCTAGTTTCCAGACTGAGAATCGACCACACAAGGGCTATCGAAGCCAGGCCTACCAGTGCCAGGATAATACGAACTCCGATCTTGATACCTGTTCTATGATTACCGATATACACGTTAGTAAGTGGCATCCATAATGCTGAGGGCAAGAGAATAACGAGGAATATCACGTAAAAAACACTGAAATCAAATCGTCCACCAATTAATACTTCGTCAGGTACGATTTCGAATAGGATAAAATAGAGAAAAGCGAAGTATCCGAGAGCTGACAGGACCATTGAAACACCGTATACTGGTCTAACATTCGGTGGAACTCCACCCCAGAGGGCATTGGCCCCACCCGGTTGTGTTTTGATTCCAACGATATAGCTACCAATTACGGCAATACCTCCTACGATATTGATAATTAGAAGAATTATATGCTGAGTCTCCATTTCAACGAACCTCCCCTAGAAAAACCTGTACTTAATAATACCTAAATCTGCGACTTATGTGAACTGCTAGCTACCATATCCAGGGTATGATGACACGCCTTTCACCGGGATAATCAACGAAATGTTTCTGGTACCATTGGTGATGCGACCTTGCTCGTGGTACTAAATTGGCTACGGTCCACAATGAAAACGCGGCGGCTACTGGCGACCACGTACTAATAGCCCAGCCGGACCACATAATAATCTCCCCAAGGTAGTTTGGACAGGATACCCATCGGTATAAACCTCCCTGCGGGATATGATATTGTTGTCGTAACGTTTTTCTTATACGATACAGTATGTAATCAGAATGGCGATTCATAATAAAGCCCAATGCAAAGAGGGCGAGACCGGCGATGAAGCGTGCGTCATATAGCCAGATTTCGGAGTATTTTGGGGCATTAATAATAATGTATTCACTGTTCAGGTAGGCATTCGTAACGTTAAATCCAAAACCGGTTATTAGTATGATTAGTGGTAATGGTTTTGGAGAAATCCTTAGTTTGATTGGATAGATGAATGATCTATCTAGGTAGTGAGTTGTCCACATAGTGAGGAAAGTGATCTGTACGACAGTTACCGTTCCAGTATCTGCAACAAAAATGGCAGCAAATACCAGTAGAGCAGGTGCTTCCATAATCATCCAGCCGAGCCTTCCCTTGATAGATGGCCCAAAGCTACGCCTAAAATAGCGTCCGTAAGGAGCGTCTATGAAGAATAGGGAAATAAACACGAGAATCGCGACGATAATCCAGGCAATCAATACGTAACGCAATACCAAGTCATTCATAATTGTGTCAATATCATGTAGTTAGAAATCCGTTTCTCTGAAACCAGTCTATGGTGTCAGATAAGGTTTGCTCCAATGGTCGGGGCTCATAGTCCAGTTCTCTATTAGCCTTCGCATAACTAATATTATGATTACTCTCGAGTTCTTTCATGGCAATTGGAGTAAACAGGGGACGTTTGCCTCTTATTTGATCGAGGAGTGTTGCTAAAGGTGCACTTGATTTGGCTATCCACATAGGTAATACCATTGGAGGTGGTTTAACGCCAATCATGGTGGCTACTTTTTGAGCTATATCTACCAGTGATACCCAGTTACCGCTCAATATGAACTTTGACCCGGCTTCAGCATGTTCGCAGGCAATTATCATACCCTCAGCAACGTCCCGAATATCTACCCAGCACAATCCAGCATTGACCAGGGCCGGCAGTTTACCCTTAGCTATTGAAAGTAGTGTTGAACCGAAGTGAGAAGGTTTGAAGTCATTTGGGCCCAGCATTCCTCCCGGATTGATGATAATTGTGTCAAGACCCTGCTCGATTGCTGCCCGAACTATTTTTTCTCCTTCAGCTTTGGAGTGGTTGTAGGGCGGATATTTCCCGTCATAGAGTGGGCGTGATTCGTCAAGTGGTTCATCAAGTGGTTCCTGTTTATGAGCATGAAAGGAACTCGTATGTATTAGCCTTTTCACTCCAGCGGACTTACAAACTTCCACCACGTTTTTCACTCCGGTAATATTGACTGCTTCTACCTCTTTACGGTCCCAGCTCACAATTGATATTCGTCCAGCAAGATGAAAGACCACATCAACGCCGTTTAATGCTCTCTTAAGAGATTCCTCCTCAAGGATGTCTCCTGAAACACGTTCAATATTAAGCCCCTCAAGAGCTTTGGTATCATGATGGATAACAGCTCTAACTTGCCAATCTCTATTTATTAGAGAACGAACCAAATTCGCTCCCAGATGTCCGGCGGCGCCGGTTACTGCAGCTAACATGATCGATTTCTATAACCTGTTCAGCATTACAATCTTGGGATTGTTCTTAAAATGATAAATTCCATGATTTGCGGTAATGGTACAACTACTAGTGAGAGGTTACTAGTTTTCTTATTGCCGTCTGTGCAGCACGGAAACCGCACATACCATGGACGCCAGGACTGGGGGGTGTCGAACTAGAACAAAGGAAAGTATTTTTAATTGGTGTTTCATAGGATAATAGGGGCAGAATCAATTTCTTTAGACTTTGTGCCCCTCCTAGAAAATCCCCCCCTACACAGTTAGGATTGTACCTCTCTAAGTCTGCGGTGGACATGGTATGCCGGCCGATTATCATATCCTTAAAGCCAGGAGCAAAACGCTCTATCTGAGCTTCGATTCGCTCTGTCATATCAATAGTAGAGCCATTAGGTACATGACAGTACCCATAAACGATATGACCATCATCGCTTGCCCGAGTATGGTCGAAAAGGCTCGGCTGGGTTAGAATAACAAATGGGTTCTCTGGGTGCTTCTGCTGATTTACCTCTCGTTCGGCGGCGGCTATTTCTTCAAGATACCCGCCAATATGCACGGTGTTAGCTTTATAACACTCTTTGGCTTTCCAGGGAACAGGTCCGCTTAAAATCCAATCGCACTTGAACGCGCCGCATCCGTATTTATACTGTCTCATCTTATTGGCATAAGCGTAGGGTAGTCTGTTCTCAGCCATTTGAAGGAACTGCCGGGGGGTTATATCCAGCAAGACCACGTCGTGCGGCGGTAACTGCTCTAGGCATTTGACTTCATAGCCGGTAATGATTTTGCCACCCAATTTGGTTAGATAACCTGCCAAGGCATTGACAGTTTTCTGTGAGCCACCCTCTGGGAAGGGCCAGCCGTCAGAGTGGGCCGTTATGCTCATTAAAAAACCTGATGCGAAACTGCCTATCTGATCAAGATCCATCCCCGAATGAGCTCCCATACCAGCAATCAATGCTCTAGCCCGCTCTCCTCTAAAAAGACTTCGGGCAAGCTTGGTAGTAGAAGTCAAAGCTCTTCTGCCAAAATTCAACATTATGAACGGGTGGCGCCAGGGAATACTAGGGAATCGCATGATTTCATCCATGAGTTCTTGTGATTTATTAACTAGCGGGGACATTAGTTTTGCATACGTCTCCTCATCGATGCCATCCAGGGTTGCCATCGTCTCAGACATAGACTGGGATACAACTGCCGCTGTGCCATCATTGAAGGGGTTGGCTAGGGCAAAGGGGGGTGTAACCCACCTTAGTCCGAACTCTTCAAGTGGTAATTTCCGGAAAAATGGTGAAAGTTTTGCCTGTAGATGAACCGTGGAGCACACGTCATGGATATAACCTTTTTGTATCAGTTCAAGGGAACGGCAGCCTCCCCCGATTATCTCATGCTTCTCATAAACGGTTACCTCTAAGCCAGCCTGCGCCAAGGCGATAGCTGCCGCCAGTCCGTTAGGCCCCGAGCCGACTACGATCGCTTCTTTTTTCCCCACGACCAATTTAAAGGCTCCGTTTAAACAAAGTCGTTATATTCAGTGGGAATGACCTTATCTGCGAGTTGTACAATATGTTGCTTACTTTACTCCATTGCAAATCAGTGGCGGGACAGTACTTCTTCATCTGTACATTTTCTTCCACACCTAGATATTTAGCTAGTGATGATAATACATGTTTCCAAATTGTCTCTTGGAACTTCGAGCCGGCGATTCTAAAGGCGATCTCGAAAAAGGGATCGGATGCACGAGCCAGCCCCTGTATCTGAACATAAATCGAATCTTCCCCCTCATCGACGCTAAAGGTAACCCAGCCAGCTTCCGGGTGGCCATGTGGGGTGATAAAGGTAAAGCTTCTATCATCCATATACAACACCATTACGCCGGTACTGACGATGCCGCCTAGGGTCCTAGAATCAACAAATATAATTTCCCCGGGAGCAATCCCCTTGCTTGTCGGATAGAATGAGTTTTCCGATGGCTGAAACTCTAAGAAGTGTTCCTGCATAGCCAGAACCACGTCTTCCTTCCTTATCCCTGCTTTTTTAATGTTAAGCCAATAGGTTTTCTCCCACATCGGGCCAAATCCCTGAAACTGACCGATAATCTTACGCCCGTCCATATTTTTAGCAAAGGCGCCTTCAGGCTTCTCCGTGACCGTGAGCCTGTGCACCTTCGGTGCCCAGCCAGCATCAGATTGCTTGCCCGCTTTGAAATCCATCTTCTCAAGCTCGGCAAGCTTAGCCCGGGACAATGACTCTACTTCTTCATAAACACTATCAAGTGCCGGAATACCTTCGTACAGACCGGTTAAAGCCAGTATCTCCCCATAGCGCTTATTAAGCCCGTATGCAAAGAGCTTTACTCTATTCTGCTTTGCCATAGCAGCGAGTTTAACCAGGGCGCTGACCCCAGCGCTGTTCATGTGATCTACTGGACGAAAATCCAGAATAACTCTGTCTTTTTCGCTTTGCAATACCTCCTTAAGATGCGCAAAGAGAAGTTCTTCACTTTCGGTATTTAGAAAAGCACCAAGAGTAATCACACTTGTAGATTTATTTAGAGAAGACAATTGCATTTCCCTGCCTCCCCATATTAGAACCTTAATCTTCCGCCATTATGACGGTTTTTTGTGAAAGAAATCGATCGACAACCTTTATCTCCGATATTCTTTTATCCCGTCGTATATTCTAAGATTATGGTGCACAAATCCTCTAATTATGATCAGTATGACTTTATATCCCTATCATATATCAAATCAGCCGTAGGATGTGTATCAGTGTTAAGAATACTGGCAAACAATCAGATGAATACTATTATGTCATAACAACGCGCTGCGTCTTATCGAAGCCGGCTATGATATATTCATGTACGGTCACTAGCATGATGGCATTGTCTGGGGCATTTACAAATTGTTTCAGATTTGGATGTCTAGAGAGAAAAATAGCTTGAAGGCGGCCTTTATTCGCTATTTCTTCACAGGAAGTGCCGATTGCCGTTATCGCGATTGCATGCGAAACATCGGAAGGTCGGTTCGTTCTATTGTCAATCAACAATGAAATACTTCCATTTTCCTGTATGTTTCTATATTTACGGGTATTCCGGTTGGTAACAAAGACCAGTGATCTCAGATCTTCGGTTACGGCGAAAGAAACCAGGTTACTATAAGGCAGGCCCTCACCCAGTGTATTTAGCACGGCGAAGTATTGCGTATGTAATACTTCTTCTAATAACTCCTCGGCTTGGATCATTGTTGTCTATTAACTTCCAAAACCATGAAACAGTTCATAAATTATTCTACTACTCGTCCTGGAATGCCTCAAACTCGCAAGACTAGCACAGTTTATTATACTATAACCACATAATAATACTTGTTGGTTAATAAATGATTGATGAGACAAGAATTAAGCCACTCAATAGAAAGCATCTGACGGAAGGGAAGTATGTCCTCTACTGGATGCAGGCATCCCAGCGCGTAGAATATAATCACGCACTGGCATTTGCTATAGAACAGTCGAACCAGAGAAAGCTGCCTCTAATAGTCTATTTTGGCCTTACTGATGGGTTTCCCGAAGCAAATGAACGACATTATTTTTTCATGATTGAGGGTTTGAAAGAAGTCCAGCAAGCTTTTCATTCAAGAGGCATAGGTTGTGTAATCGAACAGATTTCTCCAGAGATAGGAGCTGTGAAGTTTGCCAAGAATGCGTCTCTTGTCGTGTGCGACCGGGGCTATCTGAAAATACAGAAGCAATGGCGCAAATATGTTGCTGAACATATTGATTGCCCATTATTACAGGTAGAGAGTGATGTTGTGGTTCCTATCGAGAGAGCTTCAAATAAGGAGGAATATTCTGCTGCCACGCTAAGACGTAAAATCCTACGCATGCTATACAAATATCTTGTTCCTTTATCAGAAGAAACGCCAAAAATTGATTCATCACGGCTTGAATTTGAGAGTCATGGTATTTCAGACACAACTAGAACCGTATCAGCACTGAATATTGACCACTCCGTCAAACCTGTCGCCAGTTTCCATGGAGGTACTTCAGAAGCGAAAAAACGGCTTGAGGAGTTCATAAGCAAGAAACTAGACAGATATGGTGATTTACGAAATGATCCGAATGAAGATGGCCTTTCCAATATGAGCCCTTATCTCCATTTTGGGCAGATTTCCCCACTTGAAATCGCCCTTGAAGTGATAAAATCAGGTAGTGGCGTAAAGGACGCTTATTTGGAAGAGCTCATTGTAAGAAGAGAATTGTCGATCAACTATGTCTACTACAATCAAAAATATGAGTCGTTTGAAGGGATTCCTGCGTGGGCTAAGAAAACGCTTCTAGAGCATAAAAATGATAACCGTGCCTATATATATTCGCTGCAAGACCTAGAAAATGCAGTTACCCACGACTACTATTGGAATGCTGCTCAAAAAGAAATGTTGAACACTGGGAAAATGCACGGTTATATGCGAATGTACTGGGGCAAGAAAATCCTTGAGTGGAGTACCGAACCTGAAAAAGCTTACCAGACAGCGCTTTACCTAAATAACAAATATGAACTTGATGGAAGAGACCCTAACGGGTTTGCTGGTGTGGCGTGGTGCTTCGGGAAACACGATAGGCCGTGGGCAACAAGGCCTATATTCGGGAACGTCCGGTTTATGAGTTCTGAAGGATTAAGGCGTAAATTCGATGCCGACCTATATGCTACGAGACATTCACAGTAAATACAGACTGAATATAAACCCCCCTAAGTAAGCGAGACTAACTAAGTTTTCCTTATCATTTTGTACAAGCCTTTTTTCGCTGTTAAAGGTTGAATTATTTCCGAATTTTTTCTGCAAATCTCCCGTAATTGACCGGGAGGTTGACACGCTAATCTGAAGAAAAAAGTGCCAATATCCACCGTCTCTCGGGCACAAATTGACTGGCTTTCGTGGGTAAACCGTAATACTACTTCCTAAACCGTGTGTCGTGCGTTCGAGTCGCACCAGGGGTACCAGATTTTTAAAGCTAAAAAGCCCTCTTTGTTACAGATGTTTAGAGGGCTTCATGTTTCTGCTAATCTTTTGCTATTCCGAGGATATATCGTCGATATTGAAACCAAGCCATTTCATTACGTCTGTGAAGCTATAATCAGATGGCAACAGACCGTTATTTTCCATATCATAATACCAATTAAGTACTGCCTTTTTCTGACTTTCATAAGAAATATCTGCATTGCCGAGATGTTTAATCCATAACTCGATTTCTTTTGTAGTTATCTCATAACCAACAGATAAGGCTTCTGCAACAAATATCAAACTTGAGGCTAGATTCCTGTTTATTATTTCAGATGGATTGGACCAGTGGGCTTGCCCTAAGCAATCAGTGTAAAAACTGATTTGTTTAATATTATCCAAAACATAAGGGTGTTCTGATGCAGGGTCAAACATAGGTTTAAAGTCATCCAATTGTTGTGCGCCTTTATTTACCATATCAAGCAATGTCCACAGCACGTTCTTTTTGGTATGAGAACGATATTCCTTCCAAGTATTTTTTAGTTCTTCGTCTGGTTTAACTAAAGACAACTGACGGAGAATAGACGTTTTACCAGATTCTTCAATGGAAAGAATAGCTAAGGCAGTGGCGGACGGATATCGGTTATTTTCGTAAAGGATTTTGGCATCCTCCAGCAAACGAATAGCGTTTTTACGAGCAAGGTTCATGCCTTCGCTGACTTGTGCAGGCCCAAGATGTCCCTTATATGAATTCAAACGTTTATATGACATTTATCTATCCTCCGCCCGAATGAGTAATGATTTTGAGATTCTCATCAAAAGCTCTTGCAGCAGCCTCCTACAACCCAGGCACTACATGACTGTAGGTGTCAAGTGTAAATGCCACTGTTGCATGTCCTGACGAAGATAATTATCCCTCCAATGTTGAGTGGGGGGGGGTAGGCATTTTTTAGTATCGCTGCCTATTCTCCCCTGAATATTGGCTCTCTCTTTTCCAGAAATGCTTTCGTTCCCTCTTTATGGTCCTCCGAATGCATGATTTCTCTCATTAGTGGCTGAATGTACTCCATACTTGATTCCAGATTCATGTCCAACCCGGCGTATATAGCACGTTTAGCCCTTTGAATCGCCAGCGGGGCTGCTTTGGCCAGCTTCTCGGCCAGTTCTCTGGTAGCGATTTCCAATTCGTCATGGGGAATGACCGTAGTTACAAGCCCTATGCGCTCGGCTTCCCTGGCATCAATCATATCACCTGTCCAGATCAGTTGACAGGCTTTGTCTACTCCGACAATTCTTGGTAATAAATAAATACCTCCTTCAACAGGGAGAAGTCCTCGGCGTATATAGACTTCTGTGAACCTGGCGTTATCCGAAGCAATCCTGATGTCACAGGCTAGGGCAAGGTCGAGCCCGGCACCTGCGGCCACTCCATTAACTGCCGCAATTATCGGTTTCTCACATTTCTGCATGAGGACATGAACTGAGACACGACCGCTGCCTGTTCTAGCGGGTCTTCTCTGGCTGACTGGACGGTTAGCATTCCCAGCCAGTGATTTAACATCGGCACCGGAGCAAAAGGCACGACCGGCACCGGTGATAATCAGCACTCTCACAGTTTTATCCTTCGTAATATTTTCGATTACCTGGTACATGCTTTCCCGCATACCGGGGGTGAGGGCATTCATTTCATCCGGTCGATTAAGGGTCATGGTGGCGATGCCGTCATCTTCGGTATAGATGATGTCCTCATAATCCATTATCTGAACTCCTTTTCGGTTATATCTGCCTGACTCGGTTATGGCGATTATTGCCCGGTTGAAATCGTCGCTGTGGTAATATGAACCCTGGATGCAGTCATATCTCTCGGGTAGTTGGGCATCTCTTCGCCATTATACAGACTCTTGACTAATGGCGGAAGAGGGCAAACCATAGAGTGATTACCTAAACCGCGTGCCGTGCGTTCGAGTCGCACTAGGGGTACCAGATTTTACCTTTGACTTAACAATCTCCCAATTTACTGATCTCTAGTCTGCTGTAGCTGCTTGGCTTAATACCATACCTATCTCTCGGGGTAGCTGGTTACGGTTACCAATGGTGGTCTCAAAGACTGATGTGGCTACACCCAGCTGAGGTAGGAGAGCAGGAAGCAGTTCCTTGCGTATCACCAGAATGCAGTTCTTGACCTTCCCGGCAGCTATCTTCTCAACGACATCGGCAAATCCCTCTCCACGTAGTTCCAGATGACCGAGCTCATCAACCAGAAGAATGTCTAAGTCAGTTCCCCTGTCTATTGCCTGAATCCCGAAGTCGATACCCTCAGGGTTGAAGGAATACTTCGGCGTCTGAGTGCCCTGATAGATGTTGCTCGTACTGGCCAGTACCTTTGTTTCGCCGGTTTGAACGTCTTCAATGATGATGTCCTCATTCTGTATTTTATGAGCAATGACACCACCACAGCTATATCCCTGACTTCGGGCTATCTCAATTACCTTCTCACAAACAGTAGTCTTACCAATGCCTATGGCACCGGTAATAACAATAACCATCGCCTTGACTAAAGCTCGGCCGCGATGGCCAGAGCACTAATCCCCCAGCAGAACATCACTGCGGATGCTGACACAGCGAAGTAGACAGGCCGACGTGATAACAATGGAGGAGTCCTTGCCGCCAGCTTCTCACTGGCCAGATAGCCCAGAGGCAGGAATATGGCAGAGAAGGCCGCCTGTAGTACTCCCTGGTTCGTGATGAATTCCCCGGCTGTAAACACCACACGGGCATAGGCAGGGGCATTCATTACGTATATGGCAAAATAGACCCAGGCAATGGCGCTAATAATACCTACTAAAGCTCCTGCTCCAATCCCGATGAAGGCATTCCTCGCTATTCTGTTCGTTATAATTATCGCAACCAGACCGAAAGCTAGCGATTCAAAAACAATGGCCATGGCCGGGTTTATTATATGGATGCTGCCAATAGGCAAGGAGAACAACCAGACGTCGAGTAGCTTAAACGAGGCAGCCACGATACCTATTCCCGGCAGCATAACCGGCTTCCTGTAAATGGCTAAAGCCGAGGCCATAATAGCTACACCGATGCCGCTCATAATGGCACCCTTGTTAGGGAATACAACCATGTGAAGAAATCCGCCCAGAGTAGCCTCCAGGAATCCCCAGATAGAACCAAATACCAGAATCCCGATGATTAGGCGGACCGAAAAATGTAGATTACCAAGCCTCTTTTGATTCACTTCTTTCAATGTTTTGCTCCTTATACCTTCTGATAAAGTAATACCCTGTCGTTAGCGTCATACCGGTTCTACACGACAGGGGATATAACGATGCATTGGCGTTCCGACATGGTCTCGATGGGTGTTCTTGGTTAACCGATTGACATTGGCACCGTATTTCACCCCATCATAGATTAGGCCAAATCCGTGGGGAATGATGACCTGCCCTTTCCTGGTATCTTTGGTCACTTCGACCTCTATTGTTTCTTCCCCTGCTTCAGTCATAACCTTCACCATCTGTTTGTCGGCAAGCCCCAGTTCCTCTGCATCCGCCGGGTGCATAGCCAGTGTGCATGCCCTTCTGCCCTCGTTCCATACCGGGTCTCGCATCTCCGTATTGGCGTTCATGTCCATGTGCCGTCCTGCCATCAGAATCAGGGGGAATTCATCATCGGGCTTTAGTGATTTTTCTTCAGCATCCGCATTAATCTTTTTTACCCAATCGTCAACCTCTGAATTATAAAGCTGGATTTTCCCGTTCTCTGTAGCTATTGACTCGATATTCTTGTATGGATCGGCTGGGCTGCGTATTCCTACCAGCACGCCTTCCTGGTCATCTATATGGTCGATGATGGCCTTATATATGTCCAGGCCCTGGTCTTCTCCCACGGCAAAACCGGCTTTTGCAGCCTCTTCCTGACTTGCCCGGGGCCTCGGTAGAAACAACATGCTGAAAAGACCGGCCAAATGAGCGGAACCCATTGCATTGCCCAGGGTTTTCGCGGTGATGAACTGCATGAATCTACCGCTCTCAGGATTAGCAGTCATATAGTCCCTGAACGTATCCCGGTATTCCCTGATGTTGCCGCTTCTGGCAGCCTGATAGAGCGATTCGGGTAGCTCAGGAATCAGTCCCATGGCATCGGCCAGAAGCGTGAATATCTCGCCACCTTCTTTTTGCTCTCCTTCGGCCTCTACAACAGGTCGCCGTATCCAGCCATAAACTTCCGGGGAACCCGAGCTAAGAGTGCCGCTCCATGATTCGTAGGCTGTCTTGGAAGGAAGAACATAATGGGCCAGGGCGGCCGTCTCACTCATTGCTATTTCAGTGACAACCAGTAGCTCAAGCTGGCGAAAAGCATTTTCGTATGCAGTTGTATCGGCATACGAACGCAACGGATTGGATGCAAAGGTAAGTACGGCTCTGATACGGTCTGGATGGTCACTCATAATCTCTTCTGGTAGCACATTAGGAGGGAACAGACCATTGATGGCGGGAATATCCGTTATCAGTGTTCGCCACGTCCGCGGGTCGTTCGGGTCTGAGCTGGGTCCACCTCCTACTAGGTAGTTCCCCCCGGGTACGCTGATACGACCACAGATAGCCAGCAGCACAACTAGCAGGTACGAGACGAGCGCGCTGTGCCGGTTCATCAGTATGCCAAGGTCATCAATCAGGCACGACTTTCGGCTGGTGAACTCCTGGCAGACCTTGAAGACCTGGTCGTAATCAAGTTCACAGACCTTCAGCGCAGCCTTTACATCAAAGTCGGCAAACCACGGTAGTATCTCGCTGAATCCGTTTGTATATTTGCCTATGAATTCCTGGTCATGCATCTCATCGCTGAGAATAATGGAAATCATAGACTTGATGAGGAGAGCATCGGTGCCGGGGCGGATTGCCAGATGAATATCCGCTATCTTAGCGGTCTCCGACAGTCGTGGGTCGACCACCACAAGGAGCCGCTCCGGGTCCTTTGACATCTTTGTCAGTCTTCTCCGTGCCTGGGGGAAATTGTGACTCATCAGAGGGTTCTTCCCGACAAGTAGCAGCATGTCGGTATTTTCAAAGTCGGATGCCAGACCCATTCCCTGACTTCCCAGCGTCAGACCATGCGCCCAATAGCGACCGGCAAATTCCTGGTTGGCGGCTGAATACTGGTACCGTGAGCCAAGCCTACGGACAAGGCGAGCGCAATACTGGAGACCGTAGTTGCCATAGCCGAACTCCCCGATACTGACCAGTGAGGCTAAAGAGCGCACTCCGTGTTGCTGGAGTATCGCCTTGAGCTTTTCTGAAATCTCGCTGATTGCCTGATCCCAGGAAATCCGTTCGAATTTCTCTCCCACCCTCTTCAGTGGATAGAGTACACGGTCGGCATTGTGCTGATGGAAAGCAATGTTCATCCCCTTCCGACATAAATACCCTTCACTCCTGGGGTCATCCTTGTCCGGGCGGACTTTTATGATACGGTTGTCTTCAACCTGGACTTCCAGACCGCAACTATTGCCACACAATACACAGGCAGTTTTCTTCCATAACATACTCAGTACCTCCTCTACAGTTATTTCGTAACTGGAGCGGTAGCTCTAATCTTCCCCCGAACTCAGAATTTCAAAATGCGAATAAGGCGCTTTCCCTTGACAGCCCAAACAGATTTCGCCGTCATTTTCGGGATAACCTTCACCGCACAACCAACAAGTGGTAAAAACATCACGGCGGCTGGATTTGATGGCATTCAGGTCAATCGTCACTTTTTGAACGCCAAGGATTGATGTATGAGCGCGGTTCATTTCAGCAATTAGTGCCTCAGAATCCTGTTCTTTCTTGGGTGTCAGTTTGAAAAAGAAAGCTTTGATCTCGGGCCAGTCATCGAGCTTCCGACTATTCACATACACCCGCACACCGTCCCCCGTATATTTTTCGAATAACGACAGGGCAAACCGGCCTAGGTCGACAACCCTTAACCATCCATTACCTACCGTACACGGGGTAAGAAGTTGAATGGCATCGGGAAGACAGGCACGGGTCTCACATATGGCATCAAAATACTCACCTTGCGGAAGATTTCGGTTGGCTAAGTCAACCATGAATCCACCGATAACCATTCCCGGTGCAACATGCCCGTGGAAGGCTTTTATCATCTCGATGTATTCATCATAAGTATGGCCGCAAACGGTGATTTCAGAGGAGGTAACGTTCTTCATCACTCTCTCATCCCACTTGACTGCCAGTCACGGTGCCAACGCTTCGGGTGAATTTCAGTATAACAACAACGGTGGTGACTGACAAGGAAAGAACGTGCTGTAATCACCTGTGCGGTGAGTGTGGACAACGTACAACGCGAGTGTCTGGTGAGGTTGCCCGAAACCGGGCTACATGCTCCTGTAGCTCAGTAGGATAGAGCAACGGTTTCCTAAGACGTGTGTCGTGCGTCCGAGTCGCACCAGGGTACCACTGTAAAAAGCTAGAATCCTCTGCTCTTGACCTTTCACCACCACGTTATATATATCGTGAAATTATAGGAAAATATTCCCCAAAATATATTGACAATTGTGATAATCATATATATAATAATAACAGGTATGATAATACAGGAGAATTAGAATGTTATTCGAGAATGAGCCCTATTTTAAATTCATTCAACTGATTGCCGGTATCCATATCAGGACTAGAAAATTCACTGAACGACGCATTAAAACGCTCAAAATGACCTATCCCCAGTTCGGTGCACTAATGGCTTTAGTTCGGAAGGACAACATTACACAGCGAGAATTGGCTGAACTACTGGAAACAGATGCCACAACGGCAATGGTACTCTGTGACTCCCTCGAAAAGAAGGAGTGGCTTATACGCAAACGGGATAAGACCGACCGGAGAGTAAATAGGTTGATACTGACTAATAGTGGTAGGAATGCCTGTGCACAAGCGATGGACTTGATTCAAACTGGGTATGAATATGTTCTTAATAAAACACCTTCCGATGAACTGAATAAAGTACTGCCTTTCCTAGAAGAGGCTTACCAAAATATAACAAAAGCCTTCGAGAAAGTTGGCTAGAGGAGGTGCAGTATGAAAGCAGTAATGATGTCTGACTCTGCATTTAGATGTACGAGTCGAATAAAAGCCAATATGCTGGTTAGTCTTACTGACAAAAAACGAATAATTGCTGTTATTGCACCACTAATATTGATGGCCTCTATGTACCCTGTTTTTCACTTATTAGTAGAGGCACTAGCTAATGACAGGGTAGCGTGGTACCTCGGACTGGCAATATACTGGCTAATCTGGGGCGCAGTCTTTCCTCTTGTGATTATTGGTAAAGAAAATATTAAGGCGCTACTAAAGCCTCAGAAACTCAGTAAGAAAATGCTCTTACTGATGGCCATTCCCTTATTAGGTGCAGTCGGTGCCAGGCTTGTACCAGGAATGCCAGGGTACGAGAAAACAAGCCTATGGATTTTGATTCTTATATTTTCGACAACTGTTGGCAATGGTTTCTTCGAAGAAGTGCTGTGGCGAGGTGTATATGTAACACTATTCCCTGATAGTATCTTCTACAGGATGATATGGCCGGGCATATGGTTCGGCGTATGGCATTTTGTACCTGTCTCAGTACTTGGTGGTAATCTGTTGGGCATGATGATAGGTCCGGTAGCAATGGGATTGTATCTGAGTTATTTAACTAAAAAGACGGGCACCTTACAGTGGGCAATATTAACTCATTTTCTGGGCGGAATCATCATGGTTTCTTGGTAATATAGACGAAGCAAAAGACTAATAATCGCTATAGTACGGATGTCGTCTTTTTCTTCTTGGAGTAATCCCGCCCCCTTTTGTAAGTAGCGATATTCCAGCATAGTGTATAATACCTCGTGTGATAACCTTCCGGCAGACATACTTCGCTGAAGAATTGCTTGCGTCCACTATCCTAATTCCGGCCGCATTCCCCGAATTGTTAATCCTGACAGGTACTAGTGTGGGTCATGACTGGCAAGATGGTTGATGCCACTAAGAAAAAGCCTCGTTA
The DNA here is from genome assembly GCA_020342155.1 of Dehalococcoidales bacterium. Taxonomy (GTDB): domain Bacteria; phylum Chloroflexota; class Dehalococcoidia; order Dehalococcoidales; family Fen-1064; genus W589. Next base: position 1,119,729 of record CP070842.1, on the reverse strand, counting down.
CTTCTACGGCTGGAATGTGGTCGCGGCTTCTTTCATGGCTCATCTTGCCTACGCCGAGCATCACTCGTCCATGCTGGGGTTCTTCTTCAGGCCTTTTCAGAATGAGTTTGGCTGGAACCGTAGCGCTCTGGCGGCCGTGCAGACAATTGCCAGGGTGGCCGAGGCGATGGTTGCCCCCATCGTTGGCCCGTTTATCGACCGGTACGGCTCCCGGCTATTAATGCCTGTCGGGGCCGTCATTGTAAGCCTGGCCATGCTCGCCGTAACCCAAATCGATGCCATCTGGCAGTTCTACCTCTTACGGGGTATCGTCGTGGCCCTTGGGTTCACCCTGATGGGCAATCTGGTGACAGACGTGGCCATCAACAACTGGTTCGTAAAGAAGCGTGGCCGGGCTGTTGCCATTGCCCGCCTTGGTAGCAACATCAGCAATATGGCCTTCGTGCCTTTGACTGTTTTCATAATCGGTGCTCACGGCTGGCGAACGATGTTTGTCGTCTTTGCGGTCATCACGTGGCTGGTGGTACTTATCCCTTCACTTCTGTTAATGCGTCGCCGGCCAGAAGACATGGGACTATACCCCGATGGAATCGACCCCAATCAAGCCAGAGCAGGGGACCACAGCGAGGATAACACAACCAGCAACTATACACCACTTAGAGAGCCGATATGGAGTCGCCGCGAGGTGCTGGCCACGCGGACGTTCTGGATACTTGCCGTTTCCTTCGGAGCATGCAGCATGGCTTTTCAGGGAATCAATATCAGCCTGGCGCCATACATTCAGGACCTGGGCTATGCGGATACAATGGTGGCATCGGTAATGACGGTGCGTGCTGCAATCATGGCAACATCGCTACCATTCATGGGTCTCCTCATCGAGCATTCCCAGAAAATCCTGGTTCGTATCACACCCTTTGCTATCCAGGGCGTGGCAGCGATTCTCTTCCTTGTGGCTGAGCAGCCGGCATTTCTCTGGATGGCGGTGGCGGTCTACGGTATAGGCATGTCGGGGGTTGGCGTGATGCAGGGGACGATATGGGCAGATTACTTTGGCCGCTTCAGCCTGGGCTTGGTCCGCTCGATTGCTTTCTTTATGGCTTTCGGATTCGGCGCTATCGGGCCGCTGGCTATGAATGTCGTATTCGATGTAATGGGCTCTTACAAACCGGCGTTCATGGTCATCGCCGGCTTGTTCGCGATTGCGGCGTTCCTCATGACGACCGTCCGCCCGCCGAAGGCTCGCCGCTACACTACGGCTGATGAGATGATGTTCCCCACAGGATAGTGATTGATGGACGTAATCCCTGGTTTCTCTGGTCTCTGGGTTAATGGGATTTATTTTAGCAATCAGTCAAGGTCTACTCTACGACCTTGTTCATTGGGCAAAAAGCTATCGGGCAACTCCTTACAACCCCTGGTTGTTCTTTGTCCGTTGCTTCTTTGTCAGTAGATTCTGTACTGGTTGATATTCTTACTTGTGCCTTCTTCTTGATGCCACTGATAATAAGAAATATCATGAACCCTATGAGCGACAGTAGTCCAAAGGTCAGCAAAATATTGGCCACTATCACTGAAGCAACAACACCCCAATCCATATCAGTACCTCCTATTGTTCAACTATGGCAATTACTGACGATAATATTACGGATTTCATATATAGGTCAATAAGAAGTGCCCATTTTATTGAATGAGACGTAGAGCAATTGACTTGAATAATGAGAATATATTACGATGGTTCAAGTTTTTTGCCATAATCTGCTGCCAAGGCCATAATTAATACCAACTACTCGATAATGGAAGAAATAAGTAGAGGGCATAGAGGTAGGAAAAATCCAATGAATTCCACAAGAACAGCGAGTAATGGTTTCACCGGAATAATCATATTAGGTGCAATCGGTGGTTTGGCGGGCATGATAGCGATGGACCTGGTGATGGTTATAGAATTTCTCATAACAGGAAAACCACTAAATACTTACCTGGAGCTCATCGGCTCAGTTCTGGGAGGTGGCGTGTCTTTAGGCGTGGTGTTACATATGCTATTAAGCTTGTTCTTAGGCCTTCTCTTTGTGATGGCAGTATATAAAATCGGTATATTGCGTATTACGACCATTAGAAGGGGCGTTATACTAGGATTTCTAGCGGGGGCGTTAACGATTGTTGGCTGTGTACCATTTGCTATCATAACAGACGTACCTATTACGGAAATTCTTGGTTTCTCTACTATCCCTCACCTGATATTTGGAACAGTTTGCGGTTTAGTTTTTGGTTACAAACTCAGAACACCAATCCAGAAGACAAATCGTTAATCTGGTGAAAGAAGCTAATACCTAGCGATAATCACCCTACTTTTTCAGGAGTCTTTTGCTTTTCTCTGGCCTTTGGGCTGTTTGGGTCTTGCCATACTGATGGTCCCTTTGTTAAAGTTGCATAACCCAATTGCCGAGGAATCGGATATGGATGAAGAAGAGAATCCGTGGTTAATGGACGATGAGCTACAAACCTTGAGCATAGTCGGCAAATCAATTGCCGACCGGTACGGGGTTGAAAAGCTCCTAGGGCAGGGAGGAATGGGCTCTGTCTATCTGGCGACAGACGAGTTGCTTGACAGGTCGGTTGCTATAAAGCTAATTAAACCGGGGACGGTCAGCCGCCAGAACCCGGGACAATTCTACCGGGAGGCCAGGTCACTGGCACGGATGAACCATCCTAACATAGTGACATTATACAATTGTGGTTGGTATGAAGACCAGGCATATCTCGTGATGGAATACGTCTCGGGGACACTCCTGAGCACGATTCTGGAGATACGAGAGGGTGCCTATGATGGTAAGAAGAGGCTCACTATCAGCGAAGCGCTGGAAATTATCGCGAAGGTTGCTGCTGCCCTCTCATATGCTCACGGGCACGGCGTCATTCACTGCGATATCAAGCCGGGGAACATTGTGGTTGGCGATGAGGTCAAGCTGATGGACTTCGGTATTGCCAGGATGCAGCAGGACCAGTCAACCATGCCGGGCGCTTCGGTCGGAGGTACACCGACTTACATGGCTCCTGAACAGGCCCTCGGTCGGGAGGTGGACGCGAGGAGTGATATCTACTCCCTCGGTGTGGTCTTGTATGAAACGCTAACGGGCCAGCCTCCCTTTTCGTTGAGTGATGACATATCCCTCGTTTCCCAGCATATTCAGGTAACACCGGCCAGTCCGGATGTGCGGAATCCGGGAATTCCGAAACGCCTTAGCTCATTGATCCTGAAGATGCTGGCCAAGAACCCGGCGAACCGTCCGTCCGATATCGATGAGGTTCTTACCGAGTTGAAGACCTCTGTGCGTGAGCTGGTGGATGCAGAGAGCACTCCCGTACCGGAACACGTCTCATATACCCGGATTCTGCGAGGGAAGGCCGAGGCATTGAAAGGCATTCCTCTGTTTGCCTCGATATCTTCCGATGACCTGGCTGAGCTTTCGGAAAAGCTTCAGGAAAGGCGGTACCGGAAGGGGCAGACCATATTCCGAAAGGATGAAGTCGGCTCAGCTCTTTACATAATCAGAAGTGGTGATGTTAGGATAAGCGTGCCTGGGAAAGAAGGCCAGAGTATGACGCTGGCCCACCTTGGTCCGGGCGATTTTTTCGGCGAGATGTCGCTCCTGGATGAGAAACCCCGCTCTGCTTCGGCCACTGCAGTCGAGTCAACGGAGACATTTATCCTGGAACGTGGGGACTTCCTTGAGTTTCTGAGGTGGTATCCTGAGGCGGCTATCGGTATCTTCGGTGTACTTACCCAGCGCATCCGTGACCTGAATTATCATCTGGAAAGTGTTATCTTCCACAATCCACCGGCCCGTCTTGCTGGGACCCTGTTAGAGCTGATGCGGGCACACGGCACGGAGACGCCGGATGGGTGGGCAATATCGGTTTCTCTTTCTATATCGGAGCTTGCCGGCATGGCCGGGATTGCCGTAGCCGATGTACGGAAGCTATTACGAAGCTTTCGAAAGTCAGACATTTTGAGCGGGAAGAACCGACGCTATGTCATACATAAGCCCGAGGTGTTGCAGGAAGTGGCGAGCCGGCGCTAGCGTTCTGGTTTCTCAACATAATACTTCTTATGTGGCGTGTCCGATTCGGGGGATTCACTCTACGGAGCAAAGAATAAGCTTGTTACTTTACGCCATTACCGCTACAATTGGGCATAGGTAAAGCTGGCTGACCGAGTATCCAGCCTGGATGTGATAGTCATATAATGGGTTGAGGTTACCGTTAATCATAGTTGATTTTTGAGAGGAGTAGCTGGGAAAATGCGCAGGACAGATGAGGAAATCCAGAAGCTATTACGGGAAGAGGTCGAACCCGTCTATGTCGAGTTGTCCTCCAAGATTGGAGAGGCCGATTCACCGATTATGCCACGTGTATTTAAGAGCTTGGCCGATTTAGAGGAAGCCAATATACTCAATATGATAGAATCTCCAATCGAGAAGATAGTAGAGAAATTAGGCCTGGATAAAGAGACGGTCGAGAAGCAAATTCAGGTCATGTTCGAGAGGGGTCTTGTCATGCCCGGTAAGAGCGGCTGGCATCTCACTCGTAGCTGGGGATCGCTGCATGATAATGCCGCCTCCTCCAACCCCAAGTATGACAATGATGAATTCTTTGACCTGGCATTTGTCAAGAGTGAGGAGACGCATCAAAAGAACAGGATAGATCCTGTTCTAAGGGGAGAACGGTCTGCCGTAAGGCAGATTATGCGTGTTGTACCGCGATGGAAGTCTATCAAGGATATCCCCGGCGTAATGCCCTGCGAGGATATCAGGGAGATATTTAAAGGGGCCGACCCGATAGTAGTGGTGAATTGCGCCTGTAAGAAGATTGACAGGAGCCGTGAATGTCAGGATACGATACCTACCGAGACCTGTGTTACCAACAGGCGGTCTGGCCAGTATAATTTGAACAGGGGAGCCGGGAGACAACTCTCCTATGAGGAGCTGTTGGAGCTGTTCGATGAACTTGACCAGCATCCGCTTGTTCATTTGACGGGCAATACCAATTCCATGTCGCCCTTGATTTGCAACTGCCATAGTTGCTGCTGCGGCATATTCCAGAGCAGCGCCAAGACGAAAGCGCAATTGAATCAGTTAACGCTGGCTAAGAGTCGTTTTATTGCTGCCGTTGATCCCGAGAAGTGCCGTGGCTGCAAAATTTGTGTTTCGAGATGCCCTATCGGTGCCGCCCAGATGAAGCATTATTCCGAGTACGGTGAAGAACGGGCCTACATCGATACCGATGAATGTATCGGTTGTGGCCTTTGTGTGCTCACCTGTCCGACGGAAGCTCGTGAAATGAGACTGGTGCGACCACCCGAGCACATCCCTGAACCCGGTGGCCTGCCGTATGCGACCGGTTAAGAACACCGGCTAGATCTTAGTCATCTTTTGCCATTACAATGCCTAGCGGAAGTGACCCAATACTTAAACGATATGCCAGCAGGATAACAGAGGAAAGAATACGCAAACTCGAATCCGAGATGCTGGCCAGACTTGATTCGATTCAGACGATAAACGTTGACCAAGAAATCAGTCGCGAAAAAGATACAGGTGACGGAACTCCACCACCTATACTCCTGGTTCCATTCTTACCTCTTATTAGTGCTATAAGTCCGCTGCTAGTACGCTTTGGCAAGCTAGTCGAAACTACGTTTGATTTCTACTACGATGATAAGTGCACAGGTTGTGGATTATGTGAAGACATCTGTCTATCTGAGAAAGTACAGATGACTGATGGCAAGCCAATATGGCAAGAAACGGTCAAGTGTCAAGGCTGTTTTGCATGCTTCAATTATTGTCAGTTAGAATCGATTCAGATTAAGTCAAGATGGTGGCTAAAATCATATACTGACCAAAACGGAAGATATCATCATGCAGACATTACAGCAACTGACATCGCTGAACAGAAATCGATAGTGACATCCTAGTAGTTAGTTACCTCACAGTTTACTACTTTGTTACCACTGGGCAGACATCGGGATATCAGTTCGTTTGGACTTAAAATTATCCCGCCGAATAAAACCTAGCTAACGAATTCATTAAAAATCTCGTTAATTAGACGATTAAATGTATCAGGATCCTCAATCATAACAAAGTGTCCAACATCTGACATATATGACACTTCGAAAGATGAAACATGTCTAAGTGTAACCTCAATATCAATTATCTCCCTATCAGAAGCTATGCAGTGTATTGGAGTTTTCACTTTATCCAATACTTGGGCTAGATTCAGCTTTGGCTCCATGAATGCTCTAGCTATTTCTAATGCTATTCTAGGCAGAACTGCAGACATGTCTGCGGTAACTTTTTCAACTAAATCAGGATTTGAATCAGGCTTGAACATGGATTTAACATTTCTATGCATAGCTTCAGGGAAATTAACCTGGTATTCCTCTAAGAGCTTGTTTACCTGTTCTTTAGTATACACGTGCTCAATATTTTGATATGTGTCTACGCCTATTAAGCCTTTAATACGTTGCAATATTCGTGGTTCAACTTTATTTCTCTTTCTTTTTATTATTTAGCTTTTTGCCTATTGCGGCTCTACACAATGGACTGAGACTATAGGTAGGTTAAGGTTGCGAATTCTAACAAGCACTCCGTGTAGGGCGGACTGGTCGGCTACTTGGCCGGACAATACTGTGGTGCCATCTTCCTCATGTGTAATGGTCCATCCTTCAAACCATTCCGAACGACTGCTATCGAGTTTGCCTTTGACTTTAATCTGGTATACACCCTGTGTCATCCTGCACGCCTCTTTTATTTTAATGTGTCCGCTTTTTCTAAAGCTCTTTCTTTGTTATTTGAAACCATGCTTGTATAAGTTGTCTTTTCTAGGGAGTCTCGCCAACCAGAGACTCGGTAATTGACCAGAGACGCTTACTGATACTGCTGTTATTCCAGTATGGGATGATAGGTTTTTCCTGTTTTTTCACATATATTTTCCCGTTTCGTGAATGGTCTTCATACGAAGAGGCAAGGAAAGCAATGTTCTCGGCAGCCTTTTCTACAGTTCCCGAAAATAGATTCTTTATCTGGCCTATCGGCCATCGAGCTTCTCGTACAAGGTTAGATTTGAATGACCCAGGGGCGGTAATAACTACCGTAATCCCGGAACTATCTACTCTTCGTGAAAGCTCGATACTAAACAGGAGAAGACAAAGCTTCGTTTTGAAGAAAGAATCCCAGGCTCCATAATGGTTGGAAGACTGTAAATCATTAAAATCCAGCCGAAGTTTACGCGATGGCACAGCTATATTGATAACTTGTGCCGGCGAACTGTTCTTCATTAGATTAAGAAAAGACATGGTAAGTATAAAAGGTGCCAAATAGTTCGTTTGAAACATGGTCTCGAAGCCGTCCTCGGTAACAGTACGCTGCATCTTCATGACAGCGGCATTATTAAAAAGGATTTGCAGTTTAGGGTGATTCGCTTTAAACTTTTCAATAAAATTCCTGACAGATTCTATTGAGGCTAAATCACAAATCATAAGCTCAACCGATGCATTCGGTACTTCTCTTTGGACTTCAGCAACAGCATTTTCACCCTTTTTGGGGGAACGACAGACTAAAACTACATTTGCCCCCAATCTGGCAAACTGCTTGGTTGTTGCAAGTCCTAACCCAGAACTCGCCCCGGTAACCACACATGTTTTTCCTGATATACTCATAAATTATGCCTCCTTTCATTACATGGGCATTAATGCAGTATTCAAGTCACCCAATAGCAATTGTGTAATCCATATTCACATGTTTTATTATTCTCCAAATTATGAATTGTATAGCGTATATTAACTCCCCAAGGTGGAACATCTACGTACATCGGTCAATCCGTTAACGCCTTCTGACAAATAATCGGTAAAGGATACTGATACCTATGGCACCTAAGAGAAGCGGCCAGATCCATACCGCGATATCACCCAAGCCGATGCCCAGCAGGATGAGTCCGAATACGAGCCCCCATATTAGACCCGCGCGTCTGTACTTCGGGACCAGCCATCGAATGGCAGTCCCGACCAGTACGATCGCCGCTACGCCTGTGAAGAACACGCCCCAACCATCCCACCAGTTGTAACTCTCTGAGAAATCGGTTATATTAGCTGCTACCACCAGTGCACCCCAGATGAAAAAGACAGCCCAGCCGAAAGCATCGAGGCTGTCGCCCAGGCGCCAACCCCTCCGTTTGTACCGTGCAGTCTTTGACATTGTCTTAGCGTATGTCATATCTTCAAATTGAGAATAGGTTTGCTCTTGGGAAGTTTTCTCCTCGTTGATCATTTTCCTTTCACCTCCTTTATTTCCATTTACCATTGAGGTAATTACCCTTTTATTATCTGCTTTATTATCTGCGAAACAATTTCTCACAGAAGCTTGACATGGGGCACCCTATGCGGGACAGAGGACAATACTTGCATGGTCCCCAGGAACGTTCATCTTTTTCGCCCTTTTCCGCGTCGGCTCTGCGAAAATCCTCACCTAATTTTGTCATCGTCCTGATACCTCCTTTTATTAGTTTCTGTTGTACCTGTACAAAGAATACATACAGATCAGGGAGGATTTTATCAACCAAAAGGTGGATTAGGGGGGTGGAGAGGGGATAGATCAAAGAGAATAATAACCACTAGTATGGTTATTCAGAATAAATGGAGCTGTGAGTTGTTTTAATATGACTTACTAGAACAGTTTTAATTCTCTGGCTTGGGCAATAGCCTGGGAGCGGCTATTTACATCTAATTTGCTATAAATATTGTTGATATGCGTCTTAACCGTACTCTGTCCGATAATAAGTCTTTCTGCAATCTCGTGATTCGACATACCTGCAATAATGAGCTGTAGTACCTCTTGTTCACGCTCGCTCAAAGGTTCGACAAGAGGTGAGGGAACTACTGCACCCACAGCAGATACAATCTTAGGCTGGGCACTGGCGTTAGTATTGGGTTTCTGAAATGAAGCCAGCAATTTCCTGACATATTTCGTAGCAATACCACGTGATGCTGCCAGGCGTAGCAGTTTAGCCATCGGCTCGCCTTCGTCTATGAAGGTTCGCACGTAACCTTCTGGCTCGGCAAGAGAAAGAGCATGTTCAAGAATAGTAAGGGACTGGTTTTCATCCCCTTGCGAATGCAAAGCTATCGATTGTAGAACCAAAATCTCAATCAAGCTGCCTGTTCGTTGCTCCGCTTCCGCCTTCTGCCTTAAACGCTCCAATAGGCCAGGTATCTCATCAACTTTATCCTGAGCGAGGTGTAAGCGTACGAGAGTAAGATGGGATAGCTCCAAATAGAAATCGGGTATATCCCACAGGTTCACCTTTGACTCCTGCGAGGTAGCCCAGCTATTTACGGCGCTCAGGTCACCCTGTACCAGCAATAAGCGAGCCTTCCAGCCTGCTGATTTGCCGAGAGTATAGGCATCAATAGACTTTGGAGGGATTTCTTTTAGCTGCTGGAGTGCTTCCATCATCTCTTTGGTGTTTCCAAAGGCCTGGTTCTGCCATGCTAATAATAAGTAACCAAGCACTAAGGTTCTGATTACTCCGCCTCTTTCAGCTAATTTGGTACCGATACCTGCATGATAAATCGCTCCTTTGATGTCATTCCACTCGTAGAGTATTTGAGACAAACCGACATGTGCATTCCCTGTTACCGGTAGTGGTTCAGCACCACCCCACTGGGACCCGAGCCGGATTACCTCTCGAAACTTCTCAGCAGCTTGGTGGAGATGCCCCTGTACTCGATCAATGTTAGCTAGGTAGCTCATAACAGCGAGAGAAATATACAGATGCCGTCCTGATTGACCGAGTGTGTTGGCTTCCTCCAAATAACGTCTGGTAGACGACGTATCTCCGATTGTCCAGTAGGTAATCCCGAGGTCTTTTAATACTGATGAACGTGCTATCAGGTCGTCCTCTGGTAGGTATTTTAAAGCTTCATGACAGAGCTCAATGGTGCGTTTAGTATTTCCCTCAATTAAAGATCGGGTACTGTGTGCTGCTATTATGTAGCTGCGTATTTTGGCATGGTCCGGAAAAGACTTGGATGGTTGACTCTTTTCAACTCTGGACATTGCTGATTCGGCGGATTGGAGAAGCGGCTCCACAGCATCATAGTGCCCGCTAAGTTGGTTGGCAAGAGCACCGGAAAGACAGAGCCACGGGCGATCAGTAATCAGAGCGCTGGGTAGTTTTTCCAACCAGCCTAAAACCGTGAGGCATTGACTATTCATGAACGTTGTAAAAGCGACTGACTCAACCAGGTTTGCCGCCCGCTCAAAATCCTGCGCACCAAAGGCATGGTGGATAGCCTCTCCTGTTAAGCCTTCCTGTTCAAACCACCAGCTAGCCCTGAGGTGTAATTCGATCATACGCTTCTGTTGAGAAAGTAGAAGTTGGTTGCGAAGCAGTTCAGCGAATAGATGGTGATAGCGATACCACTGCCGCTCATCATCCATGGGCACGAGAAACAGGTTTGTATCCTCTAATTGAGCCAGTCTTTCTCGGCTGTCATCATGTCCGGTAACGGCATTGCACAGTGAAGTGGTGAAGCGATTGAGAATTGAAGTCTCCAGTAAAAAGGTTTGAATTCCTTCTTCCTGTCTATGGATTACTTCCTCAATGAGATAGTCCATGATGTAACGGTTGTTGCCGCTAAATTCGGTAATGAAAGCGGAGACATTCTCTCGTCCCTGCATCGAGATTGCGGCCAACTGTAGACTGGCGATCCATCCCTCAGTTCGGGACTCTAGTTTAGCAACATCTACATCAGAAAGTCCAAGACTCATAACGTCATTCAGGAAAGCAGTTGCTTCTTCAGGGACGAAACGCAGGTCGTCAGCACGAATCTCCATTAACTGATTCTGTACACGCAATCTAGCTAGTGATATGGAGGGGTCAATTCGGCTGGCGATAACTAAGTGCACCTGTGGCGGCAAATGGTTGAGCAAAAAAGTCATGAAGTCATGAATCGGTTGAGCCTCTATCATATGATAGTCATCAAGGACAAGAGCGAAATCTTTATTCACCTCACTCATTTCGTTAATTATTATAGTTAAGATATAGTCGATAGGTGGTGCTTGTTGTGATTGGAGTAATCCCAGGGCAGATTTTCCTATATCAGCGTGGACTGTCTGCAGAGCGGTGATAATGTACGACCAGAAACGTGTCGGGTCATTATCGTCTTGATCTAGCGAAAGCCAGCCTACAGGCATCTGGTTATTACGAACCCCTTCGCTCAACAGAGTTGTCTTGCCATAACCTGGTGGAGCAGCAACAAGTGTTAGTTTAAGTTGGAGTCCTTTCTTCAACCGTTCAAGCAAACGAGGGCGGGATACCAGCTTCGGCTGCAGAGGAGGCATATGGAGTTTTGTCTTTAAAAGTGGTTCATTCAATTTACATTAGGCCTTGATAGATCAAACCTCTTTAGAAAGGAAGCTAGAGTTATTTTAGCATACTCAGCTCAATTTAGTTGTGTAGCATGCCAAATGTATGACTACATTCTTCTAGTTGCTAGAGTTGATTCTCATATGTTCTCTATTATACTGCTCCTCGTGGGGAGAGGAAAATCTAGCACGGTTTTTAAATATAACCAAATCACCTTTGTCTTATGCTGAATTTGGGGAAAAGTTTTCAATATAAATACCGGAGGGGGGAGCGTTAAATAAGCCAGTTGTTGAAATTTAACTTAATGACTTATTGTTGGGTAGAACATGACTATAGGATCCTCATTCTAGGGCATCAGAAAAAGGAACAAATATCAGCTCTTACCTGAGCATGAAAAAATTACTGGAATTGTACGGTACCGATTATCTCTGCTTGCTGGCCTTCATAGTCAAACGGGAAATAATCAGGCAGCACGGTATATACTTCAATGATGACCCACTTACCGTTTATAACCAGCCCGATAATCAAACTCTCGTACCCACCCGAATCGCCGGTATAGGCGATTTCGGCCTGGGTGAAATCGGTGTCATTAATAGTGACATCACTCGCCGTAAAGGTATCAATTGTTTTTTCGCCGTCAGCTGTCAAGTGAGCAGTAAATACCTCTTCCAGTGTAGCTCCCTCAGCCTCGTCACGAATGATGACCCTCACCGCCGGTATGAAATAGGTGCCGGAACCAACACGCCAGACAACGCCGGGGCCAAGGTCTTCCGTCTTCTCTACCCAATCACCAGGGTACTCCAGTGAGAACCCGTAGTCAGCGTTTGTGTAGGTGGCTGGTTCAGCCGGGGTTTCATCTTCGCCATCGTCTTCATCGTCTTCCGGTGGTGTGTATAACCCGGTTTTTACCTCCAGCGGGTCTCCGATTTTCAGGTACTGGTCAACATCCTCTTCGTAGGCCGGCCATTCGATAAGACCATCGACATTCGGGTCCCCGGTCTTGACGAATTGAATCCACATAGCGACCATGGCTTCGGAGACCTCAAAATCCACATCGCACATATTTTCCCGTGTACTTAAATCGGCGAACAGGTAGGTCAGGTCAAGACAATGTGTGCCGCCTCCGCTACCACAGGGGGCATGGTCGAAAATCCAGGCATACACGGGGGATGAGACTGTGCTCATGGCGCAGGCGAAATTCTTGTCCCCATACTGGTTCCAGACTCCGGCAAGGTCAGCACTGCCGCTGCCTATCATCAGGGGTACATTCTGCTGATTGCCTGTCTCGAAAACTTCAAGAGGCAGGTTCGGCAAGAACCAGCCGTCCACGTTCGGAAGTTCATCGCCCCCGGCTTCCACTATTTCATCAGCGCTGATGGCGCGCAGTGCGGCCAGCACATCAGGCTCGTCGGAAACACCGAGATTCTCCGCCAGTTCCTCACCCCACCCTTCCATGTCTTCTAGTGGTGGGGTCCGGCTGGATCCGTATACACCGGCATCGGCAATAGCTCGATGGAAAAGGCCTTCGCTGAAAGGTGAAGCCATGAGGAAAAGAACCGACTCACCGCCGGAGGAGCAGCCGTGAATAGTCACGTTATCCGGGTCCCCGCCAAAGGCGGCAATGTTGTCCTGCACCCACTCCAGGGCAGCAACCTGATCCATCAGACCGTAATTTCCGGAGACCCCGTTTCCCGATTCATCGGAAAGCAGGGGGTGGGCCATGAAACCTATCTCGCCCAGTCGGTAGGCGATAGATACGCCGACGACATTATTAGTCCGAGCAAAGTACGTCATATCGGGTGAGTGGGAAGAACCCACCGTCATGGCGCCGCCATGGATACTAACAAATACGGGTAGAAGGTCGGTTGTATTTTCGGCTGGCGTATACACGTTCAGGTAAAGGCAGTCTTCACTTTGTTCCTGACCCTCGGTCAGCGCATAGTCCGTTGATTGTGGGGCAATTGGAGCAAACTCAGTGCACTCGAGTACGCCAGTCCAGGATTCAACCGGTTGTGGTGGTGTCCACCGTAAGTCGCCCACGGGCGGAGCGGCAAATGGGATGCCTTTGTAGACTCGTACCTCTTCGCCAGCATCACCAACCACTGTCCCGGAAACTTGTCCAGCATCTGTTAATATCGGGTCAGCTAATAAGCTTGATTCCTCCTCCTCTTCTTCTTCCTGCTCATCGCTTGGTGTTCCATCGCAAGACCAGGTCACTAGAGTTAATACCATCAGAGAACTAAGAAATAACCAAAGGGCTTTTCTCTTCATCACTCACCTCCGCTATCAATTTTAGGGGGAGTGTATGTCGTGCGCAAAGGATAGCACTGTGAATGCAGGAAGTCAATGTGGAAATAAAGGAACCGTTTTTATAGAGAGCATATAGCCAAAACTGCTACGCTACGAGGTTTTTAGTCAGGAGTGTTAGTATTTGTATTAGTAAAACAGATGATGATGGGTGCAAAACGAGCCTGTATGACGCTGCTCGCAACTTATAGTATATAATATAGCAATCCGGTGGAGGGAGGGAGAGATGAGCGTAGTTGTTAAAGGAGTAGCCTACCGGTGGCGGAGGTTGTGTCTTTGTGGTCTGGCACTGGCGGCTTTGCTTGTGGTCGGAACACTCTTAATGGTTGGCTGTAAAGCACCATCGCAGACAGTCGGGGACATCACCGTGCAGGAGGCGTTCGACCTGATAGAGCAAGAGCAGGACAATCCCGATTTTGTCATTATTGACGTGCGGACTCCGTCAGAATACGCCGATGGGCACCTTGAAAATGCTGTTAATATCGATTTTAGAGCAGATGATTTCGAGGCTATAATCAGCGAGCTAGACAAAGACAAGACCTATGTCATCTATTGCCGCACCGGTGTCCGAAGTGCTGGTGCCCGTGATGTAATGGAGGAACTGGGCTTCAACGAGGTCTATAATGTCCTCGAAGGTATTATTGGCTGGGTAGATGCCGGATTTCTGGTGGTGGAGTAACGGACTTACCACATCAGCAGAAGCTGATATACCAGTAATACCTCATTCCTGTGTGACCTATATCATATTCACCTTCCGGGGTATGTGGTAACCTCTGATGATAGACAAGTCCTATCATGATACATCCGGAAAAGGAGGTTGGTGATGTGGTACTTTCATGAAGGAATGGGCTGGTGGATGGTATTCGGTGGCATCTGGGTGGTTATTTTCTGGGGAGGTTTGATTGCCCTTATTATCTGGGGAGTGAACCTGTTCGGTCGACGGGACGTTTCTTCACACAAGCAGGACCCACTTGACCACGCCAAGGAGAGATATGCCAGGGGTGAGATATCCCGAGAAGAGTTCGAAAGAATTAAGAAGGACTTGATATAATTATCCAATCCTCCTACTATAACCGTACTCTGATGTATTGGTTTAAAAAGTTAATCTGCTAATGACAACCAGGGCCAAAGGAAAGAACAAGAAAGAAAAAGCAGTCATTCCGGTGACAGGAATGACGTGTACCAACTGTGCCGCCACCATCGAGAAGGGCCTTTCAGAGACGCCCGGGGTGGAGTCGGTGCGGGTTAACTTCGCCTCGGAGAAGGCCTCAATCGAATACGACCCCTCGCAGGTAGACCTGGGCAAGATTAAGGACACTATCTTGGGACTGGGCTATGGGGCCGCCACCAAGAAATCAATCTTCCCAGTGGGCGGCATGACCTGTGCCGCCTGCGTGGCGCGTGTTGAAGAAGCCCTTTCCAGTGTCCCCGGGGTCGTTTCGGCCAATGTTAATCTGGCCTCGGAGAAAACCACCGTCGAGTATCTTGAAGGGACGGATATCGCCGACCTCAAGCGGGCGGTGTCCGAGGCTGGCTACACATTAGGTGCCGAGGCGGAAACACTTGAGGATGTTACTGCCGCTGCCCAGCGCGAAATCCGGCACGTACGCAATCGGCTTATCGTGGCTGCTGTTCTGGCAATAACAATCTTTGTCCTGATGTGGGTCCCCGATTTTTCCGGAAAACTCTATCTGCTCTGGGCGCTGGCGACGCCGGTGCAATTCTGGGCAGGCTGGCGGTACTACAGGGGAATGTGGGGGGCACTCCGGCACAAGACGGCTGATATGAACACCCTGATTGCCATAGGTACCTCGGCGGCCTATTTCTATAGTGTTGTCGCTGTTCTCTTCCCCGGGATCTTTGCTGCCGAGACACTGGAGCGTAACATCTACTTCGATACCTCCGCCATGATTATCACCCTGATAACGCTGGGCAAGTTCCTCGAGGCCAGGGCCAAGGGGCAGACCTCAGCGGCCATAAAGAAGCTCATCGGCTTACAGCCGAAGACGGCGCTCGTTATTCGTGATGGGCAGGAAACGGAGATACCCATCGAGGACGTCCAGGTAGGTGACATAATCCTTGTACGGCCGGGTGAGCGCGTTCCCGTGGATGGAATTGTCCGGCAGGGGTATTCCAGCATCGATGAATCGATGGTTACCGGTGAGAGTATACCGGTGGAGAAGAACGTGGGTGATGGTGTTATCGGAGCCACCATCAACAGGACCGGCAGCTTTCAGTTCGAGGCGACCAGGGTGGGTAAAGATACAACCCTGGCCCAGATTATCCGGATGGTGGAAGAAGCCCAGGGGAGCAAGGCACCGATTCAGCGATTGGCCGACGTCATTGCCAGCTACTTCGTGCCGATAGTTATCGCCATCGCCCTGATTACGTTTATTATCTGGTTCTTTTTAGGGCCGACGCCGGCCCTCACCTTCGCCCTGCTCAACTTTGTGGCCGTTCTAATTATTGCCTGTCCCTGCGCCCTCGGCTTGGCGACCCCGACCGCCATCATGGTCGGTACTGGCAAAGGGGCGGAGAACGGTGTTCTTATCCGGAGTGCTGAGGCCCTGGAGCGCGCTCACAAAATAGACACCGTACTACTCGACAAGACGGGCACCTTGACCGAAGGAAAGCCCAGGGCAACAGACGTTATTGCTGTTCCCTCCTCTTCACGGGAGGAGGTGCTGCGCCTGGCGGCTTCCGCCGAACGTGGCTCGGAGCACCCCCTCGGTGAGGCAGTTGTTCATGCAGCCTCGGAAATGGGCCTGAAGATATCACCGGTAACTGATTTCAATGCCATACCGGGGCATGGGGTGGAGGCATCAGTCGAAGGGAAGAAGCTCCTTCTCGGTAACCTCAGGCTTTTTGAAGACAGAAATATCTCACTCGATGGTCTGGGAGAACAGGCGACACAACTCCGTGAGCAGGGGAAGACGGTCATGTTCCTGGGTATAGATGGCCGGGCAATCGGCATTATCGCCGTCGCCGATACCCTTAAGCCTGACGCCAGGGAAGCCTTGGTGAGATTAAAGCAGATGGGAATCGAGACGGTGATGCTTACTGGCGATAACAGGCGTACCGCTGAGGCTATCGCCAGGGAGGTGGGAATTAGTCGGGTCCTGGCTGAGGTATTGCCGGAGCACAAGGCTGAGGAAGTAAAGAGGCTCCAGTCGGAGGGTAAGGTAGTGGCGATGGTGGGCGACGGCATTAACGACGCCCCGGCGCTCGCCCAGGCGGATGTCGGTATTGCCATCGGTACCGGCAGCGATGTCGCCATGGAGACCGGAGATATTACCCTGATTCGGGGCGACCTGAGCGGCATTGTGACCGCGATATCGCTAAGCCGGAGCACCGTGCGGACGATAAAGCAGAACCTTTTCTGGGCGTTTGCCTACAATACTCTGCTTATCCCGGTAGCCGCCGGGGTGCTCTACCTCGTTTTCGGGCAGACCGGGGTACCTTCCGGGGCCCGCTTTATCCTCGGCGATTATGGTTTTCTGAATCCTATCCTGGCAGCGGCGGCCATGGCGGCCAGCTCGCTGACGGTGGTATCCAACTCATTAAGACTGCGAAGATTCAAACCGGTGCGGTTCGAGACGGTCGAACCAGGTATAACAAAAGGAGGTACGGCAATGGCGATTGACCCGGTATGCCACATGGAAGTGGAGGAGAGTACGGCGGCAGCCACTTCCGAATACAAGGGGAAGACCTATTACTTCTGTGCCGTTGGCTGCAAGAAAGCGTTTGACCAGGCCCCGGAGAAGTACCTGGCGTCGGAGAATAAGTAGCCCGACCACCTTCTTAGGGGTTTACTTTACGTCAGGTAATCAACTGGCCAGTAATTCGTCTATTTTACCCTGGTTGAACCCTACGACTACGCTGTCGTCGACGATGATTACGGGGACACCCATCTGACCAGACTTCTCTACCATCTCCTTGACCTTGTCCCGGTCCTTGGAAACGTCATGCTCGGTATAGGCAATGCCTTTTCGCGAAAGATACTCCTTCGCCTGGTGGCAGTAAGGTCAGGTGGGGGTGCTGTAAATCACCACATTCTTTTCCGCCATTCTGGCACCTCACTTGCGTACTCACGCCCTTAATTATCTGTTTGTTAGCGAAATACTAAGCCTACTCACTCGGCCTGTCAATAGTCTTATTGTAGCATGCTTAGTATTCCTATGCAGTATGATTTATATCACACTTGAGCAACGCGGGATTGTGCTATAATTCCCCCACAGGTTTATCTGGATGGGGAGTGTTAGTTGTCTGAGAGCAAAGTCAAGGTACTAGGTAGTTCGCCTATCTTCTCGGGTCTGAGCGATGATGAACTTAAGGCGTTGGTTGACCTCTCTGTACAGCGCCGTTTCCAGGCCGATGAATTTATCTTCTGGGACGGGGATGCCCCGGAGCAGTTTTACATTGTCACCGAGGGAAACGTGAAGGCAGTCAAACATTCCTCTCAAGGGAAGGAGTTCATTATTTCTTTCTTTGGTCCCGGGGAGATGTTCGGTGAGGTAGCTGTCTTTGAGAACAGGCCCTATCCCGCCTCCGCCCAGGCCACAACCGATACAGAGGTGCTGGGGATTAAGGGGGCAGATTTCCTCACCTTTCTGGCAGCCCGTCCCCAGGTGGCATTGCGGATAATCGGCATCCTGGGAGGGCGGCTCCGGGATGCCCAGACTCGTCTCCGAGACTTGGCCGGGGAGCGGGTCGAACAGCGCCTTGCCAGCGTTCTGGTAATGCTTTCGGCGAAACTCGGTCCGACTTTGCCCTTTACGCGTCAGGAGATTGCCGATATGGTGGGCACGACCACCGAGACGGCCATCCGCATCATGAGCCAGTTAAAGAGTCGTGGAATCGTCAGTTCCGTTCGTGGCAAAGTGACCATCGTCGATGAGCAGAAGCTACGTCTGCTGAGCGAAGGCCATCCCCGGGTGTAGAACAGCCTTCAGGCAGGGGTAATATTACAGTACTACGATGGGCTTTACTGTAGTTTCTTCCAGTACTTTCTCTTCCATCCGTCTGATTCCCTATACCTTGAGTATTCGTAGCCCCAGGTAGGTGAAACAAGGAGGGAATGTTGCTCTTCTGCATCTACTGTCTCTGGTGTTCCTGGACAATGAACTATGACCCCACCATTTTTAACCAACCGTTCGAACTCTTCCAACTCATCCTTGAGTCGCCAGCCCAACGCATGAGAAGTTATGAGTACATCTGCAAATTCATCAGGCAGAGGAATAGCATGTAAGAAGCCATCGATAACAAAGATATTGGATAATCCAGCTTTCAAGGCCTTCGTTCGAATAAATTCTCTCAGACGAGTTACTGGTTCTACAGCAAATACCCATCTGGCAGAAAGTGCGGCTTCAAGTGCTACCCTCCCCGTGCCAGCTCCACCATCGATAACTATTCTCTGTTCAAGAGGTGTAATCGAAGTAACCTCCTGGAAATCCCAGTTATGAAACTCCAGTGAGTCATAAGCTTCGGGGTATTTGTTGTAGACGAGAAGGTCGGCAATTATCCAGACCACCTTGTCAATCGAATCTTCTAGGTTATCCTGATTGATTGCTTTCCCGTGCTGTGCCAGGATTCACTCAACGAAGTAAGCAATGGTGGGGCATTTATTTACCAGAAAGCGCTTGATATCAGGATGTGCTATAAGAAGAGCAGCGAATTCCTGCTCTGGTACCCAGCCTGGAAGGTAACTGATTTGAAAGGACTCCAGAAGCAGCAGGTCTTCAGCGTCGAGAGATACCCCTTTGAACATGAGTTTGAACGTATCAGCGGATGCCATTGCATGTCACCTGTTCTGCTTTTTGGTCAGTTTCTTGTTTATCTATGGGTGCAAACAATTATATCAGGCCATATACGGCAATTCCATCAATCCCCCCCTTTTATGATTTGTATCATAGTGTGCCACGTGGCAAGGCTGTATTATTATATTAGGGCTTAGAGATGAACGTTCTCCGGTTGAGGAGGTGATAGAAATGACGACCAAGTGTCCCGGCCAGGATTTGAGGAATCTCAGGGTGTCGCTGCATAAATGCCCTAACTGCGGTACTGAGGTTGAAATCTTTTCCGATGAGCTAAAGGTGAAATGCCACAAGTGTGGCGAGAAGGTCTATAAGGACAAGGTACCTTCCTGCATCGATTGGTGCGCTTCTGCCCGCCAGTGCCTTGGAGAAGAGAGATGGAGGGAGTTACGGGGTGAGGATTAGCGAAAAGGGAACTCGCCCTCACCGCAAATATTGAGGAGGTGTATGATGACAACCAAGACAGTAAGGAAGATAGTACATATTGACGAGGAGAAATGCAACGGGTGCGGTTTGTGCATCCCGTCCTGTGCCGAGGGCGCTTTGCAGATTGTGGATGGCAAGGCCAGGCTTATCAGCGAGAAGTTCTGTGATGGACTCGGTGCCTGTCTCGGGGAGTGTCCCCAGGGGGCGATTACCGTTGAGGAGCGGGTCGCCGAGGAGTTCGATGAGGAACTGGTGAAGGAACACCTGGCTACAGCGCAACCGACCGAAACCCTTGCCTGTGGTTGCCCTTCATCAACTGTCGAGTA